>JBMDWT010000001.1:0-16973 GCA_048594665.1 Amaricoccus sp.
TTGTGCGGACCGTATTCCTTAGGCGCGTCCTTCCATTGCAGACCGTTGCGGATCACGTAGACGATGCCGCTCACCACGCGTCCGTCATCCACGCGAGACACGCCGCGCGCGAGCGGAAAGCAGGCCGAAATCCGCGCCATCTGGCGCTCGCTCAGCAGAAACAGATCAACCATCGGATCCTACTCTGATGACCAAATCCAATCATGTCCAATCGCGAATTAATAGGTCCTGAGCCTAGTTTGCTTAAGTCTAGAGGGTGACATGAATATTTAAATTATATTTGTACCGCACATTCTCAAATTGATCCGCATAGCCTTCTCTTTTGTGAAAAAATCTTTCAGGTTCATTCAGCCGCGATCTGGCCCCTACCAGGTCCAAGAATCGTCAATTGTGCAATGGCACCTGCGATCATGCCACGCACCTCATCGAATGCGGAGTTTCGCGTGATTTCACTTTCATTCATGTAGAGCGAGCGATCGACTTCAATTTGCAAGGCATGCACGCCGAAGTTCGGTCGTCCATAAGTTTGGGTAATGTAGCCGCCGGCGAAAGGGACATTTCGCGCAACGAGGAAGCCAATGCTTGAAAAGATATCCGTTGCCGCGTCAATCAGCCAACGTTCGCAGGCTGCCCCGAAGCGATCCCCCAGAATGATGTTTGGTCGCTTGGCCCAGGTAGTCGAGGAGCACGTCAGAGCATCTCTGGGCATGGAATGGCAATCAAACAGGATGGCCATTCCAAAAATCCGACGCTGCTCGGAGATCAAGGTGCGAAGCTGATCGTGGTAGGGATGCCAATAGGTGCCAATTCGACGTTGGGCCTCTGCCAGCGTCAGTTTTCCCTGCATGATCGGGCGGCCCTCGGCGACGACTCGCGGAATTACTCCGAGGCCGGCGGCGATTCGTGGGTTGAGAAACCTTCGCGATGCACCGGCGATCAACGCGGGGTCGAGGTCGTCGGGCGCGCGATTGAGGTCAAGGCAGGCGCGGGGGATTCGCGCCGCGAGCAAGGGTGCCCCAAAGTCTGGCGCGGAGCCAAACAATTCATCCACATAGGCATCTTCGGAGGACCGCAGCTGCACAGGATCAAGGGATACAGGGCCCCGGAATGCCTCAAGATAAGAACGCCCGCTGTGTGGCGAGTTGAAGACAGCGCAGGATGTCCTCTGCGCGGGCACGCTCAGCTGGAAAACTGGTTCGACCATATCTGCCTTCGGGAATCCATGCCTCTCTCTATACATGGATAAGATGAGTTTGGGAAATCTCTTGAACCTTTCGTCGGCATACCTTAAGGACAGCCAACGGTGACGCGAACCTCTTGAGGGTTCGCTAAATCGGGGCGTATAGCTCAGCGGGAGAGCACTTCGTTGACATCGAAGGGGTCACAGGTTCAATCCCTGTTACGCCCACCATTTTCCCGTCACGAGACCGCTTATTGGGCGGTCTCGTGACCATGTTTAAATACAGGCGCAGGCAAGGTTCGCGCGCCGCAAAAAAGGAGAGAGGCCATGAAGGTCGTTAATTCGCTTCGCTCCCTGAAGCTGCGCCATCGCGACTGCCGCGTGGTGCGTCGTAAGGGGCGCGTCTATGTCATCAACAAGACCCAACGCCGGTTCAAGGCTCGTCAGGGCTGATTCTGGCGCTATCGGATCGCACATGACCGCGCCTTCTGGCGCGGTTTTTCTTTGCGCGCTTTTCAACCAGAACGTGCGGGTATTTGCACAGACTCGCGGGAACCAATTCTTCTCTGTCCCGTTTTGACTTCTATGGTGCGCCAAGGGGCCGTCTGAAAAGATGGCCCGACGCTGCCAGAAAAATTGCCATGGAGGAGGAGCGGAAGGTGCTCATTCGCGCTGGATTTGAAATTATTGTTGCTATCGAGAAAGGTGTTCCGATGCTGTGCGCCTTGTCGCCGCGTCCTGACCTTGTGCGACCGCTTCTCGGCGACCACGCTGTTCACACCACGCCTTATCTTCCGATCGAAACATATCGTGACAGCTTCGGAAACCTGATCAGCCGAATCGAAGCTCCTGAATCGGGAATGTTGACATTGGCATCGGATTTCGTGGTTCAGCACGATGGGAGTTCCGATCCGATTGTACCAGATGCTCCGCAGCATCCCGTCGCAGAACTTCCGCAGGATGTTCTGCGGTTTCTTCTCCCCAGCCGGTTCTGCGAATCAGATCTCCTCGGGACTGATGCATGGCAAATGTTTGGTCACATTCAGGGCGGGTGGGCCAGGGTCCAGGCAATATGCGATTTCGTACATCGTCATATTACCTTCGGCTATCAGTACGGCCGGCCGACAAAAACCGCGCTCGATGCTTATCGGGAGGGCAACGGAGTCTGCCGGGACTATGCGCATCTCTCGATCGCATTTTGTCGCGCTATGAACATACCCGCGCGCTACGCCAGCGGGTATCTTGGCGACATTGGGGTTCCTTACGGCGGCCCCATGGATTTCTGCGCTTGGTTCGAGGTCTATCTCGGGGGAAAATGGTACACGTTCGACGCGCGGTACAACGTCCCCCGCATTGGTCGAACCCTGATGGTTCGCGGAATGGATGCCGCCGATGTGTCGATGATCACGACCTATGGGCAACACCGGATCCAGAAATTCGAAGTTTGGTGCGAGGAATTGCCTGCGACGGCAAATCTCTCGGAGATCAGGTTGAGAACGCCCGAAATGTGCGCCAGCGCCGCCTGAAAGGATAGCTAAGGATCACTCCCAAAGATGGGAGTGTTCCTCAAAACCAGGGCTTTGGGCGCGGATGACACAAAATCTGTGCCCAGTCGGGGCCTCCATAACCACCCAGGTTTTGATCTCGGCGACCTTGCGTGCCCCCAGCCGCTCCAATCGCTCAACCTCGGCCGGAATATCATCGGCTTCGATATCGAGATGAACGCGGCTGGGATGATCCACGGACTGGACCTCTACATTGAGCCCACCTTGGGGGTCGAGAACGACATAATTCACATCCCCTTGCCTGACACTGCTACCGAGGGCGGCTGACCAGAACCGCGCGCCCTCTTCGGCGCTTTCGTCTTTGCAATCGATGCAAAACCCGGCCAGTCGGCTTCGATGTGCCATATCTTCCTCGTGATCTCAAACTGCTGCGGCGTCGCCGGGAGAAAAGGTTTCGTCCTCGTTCGGTCGCATGGTGATATGCCTGTCATGCAGTGCAAGCAATGTGCTACGATGGCCGATGGAGACAATGGTTGTGCGTGGCAACCTTTCCCTCAAGGTCTTGTATACTTTTTCCTCCATGGCTTCATCGAGCGCGGCGGTTGCCTCGTCGAGCAGGAGCCAGTCCGGTTTCCTGAGCAAGGCACGGACGATGGCGACTCTTTGCTGTTCTCCGCCTGACAGCGCCTGGCTCCAGAGATCAACATCATCCAGCCGGGGGTAAAGATGGTCGAGTCCCACGGCCGACATCGCGGCCCGGATTTCCTCGTCCGAGACGGCGGAGGCATCCGCCGGATAGGCAAAGGCTCGTTTCAGCGCTCCAATCGGGATATAGGGCCGTTGGGGCAGCAACATGATGGTCTTACCCTTGGGCGATTCGACTCGTCCTTTGCCGAAAGGCCAGATGCCGGCAATCGCCCGGAACAACGTCGATTTTCCCGATCCTGACGCGCCACTCAGCAATGTGGTCTGGTCGGGGCGGAGCCTCAGTTCGTCCACGTGAGACAGGACCCGGCCCCCCGGCAAGGCAAGCTCCAGGTCCCTTACGACAAGGTCGCTCGTTTCGGAGGGGAGGGTGCGGATCGAACGGGATGCGCCTTCGAGATTGCTCGCCTCGGCCAGGGAGGCGCGGAATCCATTGATACGATTGACCGATGCCTTGTAGGCGGCAAGCGTCTCATAGAGATCCAGAAAGACGGTAAACCCCGACTGCACCCGTGAAAATGCTCCCGCCGTTTGCTGGAGCGCTCCGAGCGTTCCAACTCCTGCGAAATAGGCGGGCGCGACAAGGACGTAAGGCAGGACGTCCGTTAGCTGGCCGATGCTGAAGTTAAAGATCCTGAAATCCCGGGTGGTCTGGACGAGGCTGATGGTGGCGGCGACCTGACGTTCGTATGAGTCGTTAAGATGAGTTCTCTCTGCCTGTTTTCCGTCGAGCAGGGCGACCTGTTCGCTATATTCGCGAAGGCGTGCCATGCCGAACCGGAAATCGGCCTCGGTTCTTTCCTTGTGGTAATTCTTGCGGATCAGCGGGCGTCCGATAAGATGTCCGACAATTGTGACAAAAACTGCGTAAGCGAGGCAGACCCAGACCAGAAATCCCGGAACTGAAGTGATCCAGCCAAAAGCGCCCTCCGTCTTGGAGGCGAAGACGGACGACAGGGACCAGAGAAGCTGGATGAAGGCGGCGAGAGTCAGGAAAGTAGAGAAAAAACTCGATGCGATTGAATACGTGCTGGTTACATAGGTGCGGAGATCCTCTGAAATACGCTGGTCTGGGTTATCGGCTCGTTCGCCAAGAAACTGGATACGATAGTGCCGGTCGTCTTCAAGCCAGGCGGAAACATACTCCCGCGACATGTGTCGCCGCCAGCGGATCAACATATACTGTCCGAAGAGATATTCGGTGACGGACAGAACCACCCATTGACTGGCTAGAAAGCTGAATGTGGTGACAAGCAGCGAGAATGCGACCACGTCCTTGTTCTGGAAGCTGTCAAACAACGCACCCTGCCATTCGTTGAAAAGGATCAGCAGGTAGGTTTGCAGGAAGTTGATCAGGACGATGCCGATCAGAAAGCCGCGCCCGATCTGTCCTGTCGTCAGGTTCAGGAAGCCGAGCCCGAGGAGGCGGCTGGGCTCCTTGCTGGTGAAATAGCTTTCGGACAGCCCGACGGTTTCCTGGATTACAGACAGGCGCGAAATCCCGAGCACCACGGCGGCAAAAGCCGTGAAGGCCAGCGCCAGGAAAGGTTTGGGTTCCAGCGTCTGCATCCACATGGGTGCCCAGCCTGGCATGCCGCCGAGGCCGAATGTGATGAAGCCGACCGCGAAGGCCGCGAAGGCGATTCCATACCCTGCGTTGAACATACGCAGGAACACGAAGATCCGGGCGGACAGGGCGACCACCAGGCTCATGACCACGCCTGCGAAGACCACATAGAGCGGGACAGCGTCCGGATTGGCAAAATGCGTCCAGGCCATGCCGGCGGTCAATATGGCGAGGATGGCGCTCAATATGATCATGTCAGGCGTCTTTCTGGCGTTGCTGGCAGGGAGCGGTTTCTTCGAGCGACAAGGTTCACGAAGCAATAGGGATGCGTTCTTCCTCTGTCACGCCTGACAACGCGCGGTTCCAACCAATTTCCCGAGAACAACCCTCGTATCTCATGGGTCATGGTAGCGATCGATTCTATGTCGCAGGAGTTGAGTCACCGAAAAGTGAATCCGCCGGACCGCGCCATTGGAGGTTCAGGCACCGGCGGACTTTCACCGCCGGGGCAGTGATCCAGTCCAGACATGCAAATGGCGCGGGTTGCTGTCCCGCGCCATTCGATAGTGTCGTAATTCACCGTTTTAATAGTTCAGGTCGTTTGGGCGACGTCGCGAGCCGACGTGACGCGCCGGTCGAAGTCAGGGCACCAAGTCCTCGATCCTGATCGGGAACCGTCGAACTCGGGTGCCGGTCGCGTGCCAGATCGCGTTGGCGATGGCACCGACTGTTCCGGTAATCCCGATTTCGCCGACGCCCTTGATCCCAAGCGCATTGACGTAAGGATCTTCCTCATGCACCAGCAGAACGTCGAGGGAAGGAACGTCCGCGTTGGCGGCTACGTGATATCCCGCCAGATCGGCGTTCATCAGTCGCCCGCTCCGTTTATCATGAATGGCTTCCTCCAGCAGGGCAAAGGAAACCCCCCAGATCATGCCGCCATAGAGCTGGCTGCGCGCCAGATGAGGATTGATAATCCGGCCCGCTGCGAAGGCGCCGACGAGACGGGTCACGCGCACCTGATAGAGATCGGGATCGACCTTCACTTCGGCGAAGACGGCGCCGTGGGAGTACATGGCCCGGGATGCGGCATGGCCCGGATCGCGAGCGGCCTGCCCGGTTGCCTCGATTTCCTCCAGACCCGCCCGTTCCAGAATATCGACGTAGCTTTCTCCTCGTTTGTCCTCTCCCACGCGATAGAGCCATCCATTGCGTCCCTCGACCCCCGCGTTCCCAGCACCGAACAGGGGGGACTCCGGATGATTCGTTGCCAGTTCCGCGAGTTTTGCGACCAAATTGCTGCCCGCGTGGAAAAGGGCGCCGCCCGCCGTGGCCGTGTGACCCGAGCCACCGGCGATTCCACCGCTGGGAAGCCGGGAATGCCCGGAACTGAACTCGATCTGATCGATATGGAGCCCGAGCCCATCGGCGGCGAGTTGCGCAAGGGCTGTCCAGGCCCCCTGGCCCATATCGGCGCCCGACGTTTCCACAAGGGCGGTTCCGTCTCGGCGCAGCACGGCTCTTGCCTCTGCCTGGAAGACGAGAGACGGAAAGGTCGCCGTCCCCATGCCCCACCCGACCAGCAGTCCATTCGAATCACGCATCTGCCCCGGGGCGAGGGGACGGTCACTCCAGCCGAACCGCCTGGCTCCCTCGGCGTAACATTCTCGAAGCGCCTTGGAGGAGAAAGGCCTGCCCGTCGCAGGATCGGTTTCAGCATAATTGTGGAGACGGAAGGCGAGCGGGTCCATGCCCAATGCGACGGCGGCCTCGTCCATCGCGCTCTCCAGTGCCGCGGAGCCGGAAGCCTCGCCCGGGGCGCGCATGGGGCCGGGCGTTCCGGTGTCCAGGCGCACCGCCTTGTGGCGCGTCCGGATCGCGGGGCTCGCATAGAGATTCTGTGACGCATTAGCCGCCGGTTCGATAAAGTCGTCGAATGCGCTGGTGGCCGAGGTGGCCCGATGCTCCAAAGCCGTCAGCCGTCCGCTGTCATCCATATCGAGGCGCAGGTTCTGGCGCGTCGCCCCCCGATGACCCACCGGCCCGAACATCTGATCCCGGGTAAGCGCCAGTTTCACAGGACGCCCAAGCATCCGCGCCGCTACGACGGCCAGAATTTGCGACCCAGTCAGAATGGCTTTTGAGCCGAAACCTCCCCCCAGGAACGGGCTGCGCAGATGCACATTCTCCACCGGTATCCCGAGGAACGCCGCAAATCCCGCCTGCGACAATGTGATGGCCTGGTTCGGTGTATCGATCGTCACTTGATCACCGTTCCAGTGCGCCACGATCGCATGGGGTTCCATCGCATTGTGATATTGCGCGGAGGTTTCATATGCCGCCTCGATCGTCACCCGCGCCGCGGCCTGACCCGCCTTGATGTCGCCAATATCAAAGGCCGGAGCGCCGCCGACACCCGCCGCGGCGGGTTCGAACGGCTCGGCGGCGGCGAAATCGACGCGCGCGGCTTCGACCTCGTAAACGGGTGCCAGCAAATGCGCGCCTTCCGTGGCCGCCTCCAGAGATTCGGCGACAACAAGGGCGATGGGCTGCTTGGCATAGCGCACCTGATTGTTCTGAAGAGCTTCCATTCGGAAACTGAACATCCCGGGCTTGCTGTCGGGGTCCTGCGACAACGGGGGGCGGTTTTCCGGCGTGAGGACTTCGACCACGCCCGGATGCGCCTTGGCGGCGGCGACATCAAGCGACTTGACCCGCCCCCGGGCAATGGCGCTGACTGCGACGACGGCATGGAGCAGGCCTTCGGGAGCATTGTCCGCGGCGTAGGTGGCCGCGCCGGTAACCTTCAGGATACCGTCGCGCCGCGTCATGGGCTGGCCGCTGTTGGAACCGGCGCGCAGATGTGGAGCCGGAATAACCTGTGGTTCAGACATGGATGAGTTCTCCGGTCTCGGTGGCAAAGACAGAGGCGGGCAGGGCAGGGGGCCGCGCCGGTGTCCCCGCCGCGGCGAGAAGGAGAGCACGCGTCACGATGCGCTTCGCCAATTCGATCTTGTAGGCATTGTCGCCCGAGGGTCGGGCATCGGCCAATGCCGCCTCGGCCGCGTGTGTGAAAATCTCGCGACCGGGTTTTTGACCAACGATCAGCGCTTCGGCCGTACGCGCGCGCCAAGGTTTCGCCGCGACCCCGCCGAGCGCGATCCGGGCCTCGCTGATCGTCCCATCGTTGAATGTCAGCGCCGTGGCGGCCGAGACCAGGGCAAAGGCGAAGGATGTCCGCTCCCGCAGTTTCAGATATCGTGTATTGGCCCGAAACGCCGCCGCCACCGCTGGCAGGCGCAGGCCCACGATCAGGTCTCCGGGAAGAAGCACCGTCTCCCGGTTCGGGGTCTCTCCCGGCAGCAGGTGGAAATCCTCCAAAGAAACCTCGCGATGCCCTCGCGGCCCTTCGATCTCCACGACAGCGTCCAGCGCCGCGAGCGGGACGCAGAAATCGGAAGGATGGGTTGCGATGCAGGACGGGCTCCAGCCAAGCACGGCCTGACCTTGGTTCTCGCCACCGATCGAATCACAACCGCTGCCAGGCTCGCGCCGGTTGCAGGCACTGGCGGTGTCGTAGAAATAGGCGCAGCGGGTCCGCTGGTTCAAGTTGCCCCCGACGCGCGCCGCGTTCCGCAACTGTCCCGATGCACCAGACAAAAGCGCCTCGACAACCGAGGGAAAGGCCGATGCGAAGGCCCGGTCGCGGCCGAGGTCAGCATTGCGGACCATCGCGCCGATTCGCGCGCCGCCGTCGGCGTGCATATTGATCCGGTCCAGCCCAGGCAAACGGGTAACATCCACCAGACGGCTGGGGCGGGTGACGCCTCCCTTCATCAGGTCAAGCAGATTGGTTCCCGCCGAGAGATAGGCGGCGCCGGGCTCCGAACCGGCTGCGATGGCCTCGGCGATCGAGTTGGGCCGGACATAGTCAAACAGGTTCATGCGCTCCTCCGTTCCGCCGCGCCCAGATGCGCCTCGGCTTCGAGCACGGCCTCGGTGATGCCGGCATAGGCGCCACAGCGACAGAGATTGCCGCTCATTCCCTCTCGCACGCGCTCCGGGTCCCCCTCCATCGTGCCTTCCCCGATCAGACCCACCGCGCTCATGATCTGGCCCGGGGTGCAAAAGCCGCATTGAAATCCGTCATGGGCGATGAAGGCGGCCTGTACGGGATGAAGCTCGCCGTCCCGGGCGAGACCCTCTATGGTCAGGACCTCCGCCCCATCCAGCGAGAGCGCCAGTGCAAGGCAGGAATTGATCCGCCGCCCATCCACCAGCACCGTGCAGGCGCCGCATTGACCGCGATCGCAGCCTTTCTTGGTTCCGGTGAGATGAAGCCGCTCGCGCAACAGATCGAGAAGTGTCACCCGGGTATCCTCCAGTGCGATCTCCATCCGGGAGCCATTGACTATCAGGGTCAGCGACAGAGTCATGCGTCCTCCGATCATTCAGAATTGTATTGGCTTGGAACGTCGCGCCAGCCGTGCGACGGAAAAACCGGTTATTCTTGAGGGTTCCGGCACGGCGGGTGTGATTCGGGGCGACCGCGGGATCAACTGGATCCTTTATACGGAGGCAGCCTCCGTTTATCAAGGGCCATTGGAGATGTGGAGGCAGATGGAACAGCCGTCGGAAAAGGCAAGTCGCAAACCGCGCACGGACGCCCTGCTCAACCGGGAGCGTCTGTTGTTGGCGGCGCGCGAGGTCTTCGGCAAGGGCGGAACCGAGGCCACCTTGGAGGCCGTCGCAAAAACCGCCGGCGTCGGTATCGGCACTCTCTACCGCCATTTCCCGACCCGTGAGGCACTGTTCCAAGCGGTTTATCGCAACGAAATTGATCAGCTGGTCGAACTGGCCGGACGGTTGAGCGCGGAAAAGTCGCCGGTTGAAGCCTTGCGGGATTGGCTGCGGGCCAGCGTTGGCATGGTGGCCACCAAAAAGGGGATGCTGGCGGCCCTGACGCCTTCGGTTGAAAACCCGAACGAGCTTTATGGCAACGCAACAACCCGGCTGATCCAATCCACCGATGCGTTGCTCCAAAGCGCCATCGTGGCCAACAGGATCCGGAGCGATATTCCGGCCGAGGACATTCTTCGGGCCGTCTTCGGGATGTGTTATACGCGCGAGCAGGATGGTTGGCAGGAAGCGGTCATGCGCCTTGTCGACGTGTTCGTGGATGGCCTGAGGACAGACCGATTGCCCTGAGGTTCAAGGACACGCGGGGCGGCCAGGAGAAAAGCGTCATAATAAAGTGATTTCCAATCGAATGGATTCATTCGATTGGCTCGGAAAGCGCGGCAATTCAAATGGCGTGAGCGGTGAACCTGAGCCAATGCGAACAGAAACCGCTCTAATCCAGCGGAGATCATGGCAGGCCCACCGGGCGACACCCTTGATGATCTGCAATGGTAGTCCCTACGGGAGTTGAACCCGTCTTTCCAGATTGAGAATCTGATGT
This sequence comes from Amaricoccus sp., assembly GCA_048594665.1. Classification (GTDB taxonomy): domain Bacteria; phylum Pseudomonadota; class Alphaproteobacteria; order Rhodobacterales; family Rhodobacteraceae; genus Amaricoccus. The sequence goes on from JBMDWT010000001.1 coordinate 10,419, forward strand.
CCTAACCGATAGACGAAGGGACCGACATATTCTGGCCAAGTGCCTTGGCAAGCTTCCGCGCCGGCAGCGGAGGATGGTACACCCTACGGGAGTCGAACCCGTCTTTTCAGATTGAAAATCTGACGTCCTAACCGATAGACGAAGGGTGCGCGGCGAGGGGTGTATTAGCTGCGACCCCGGGGGGGATCAAGCGCCATTTTGTATTTTTTTCCAATCTGGCCAAAGCTTGGTTAACTTTTTTGGGGACACGGGGTTATCGGACCTGCGATGCGTCCTCGATCTGGAATTTTGCCTTGGATCTGCCGCCCCAGTCGTCCCGCTCCAGCCGACCCGCCAGATGCAGGGGGGTCCCTTCGCTCTCCATCAGGAGCATCCCAAGGGGGCTGTTGAAAGCACGAAAGGCGATGGCTTCCAGAGACTGTCCCATCCCGGCACGCAGCGTGACCGCCAGATGCGCCTCGCCCACGCGGCGCAGTCGTGCGATGCGTGCGCCTTCGATTGCAAGACGGGGCGCGGGATTGCCCGCGCCATAGGGACCAGCGGAGCCGATCAGGTCGGCCAGTTCCGGAGTCGCGGCCTGTGGAGCCACCAGCCCGTCGATATCGAGGTCTTGAGATTCCGTTGCCTCGGACTGGCCCAGCAAGTCCGACAGCCGCTCCATCGCCGGTTCCAGTTGCGCGCGTGACAAGCTGAGGCCCGCCGCCATGCCATGTCCGCCACCTTTTTCGATCAGGCCCTCCCGCATCAGCCGTGCCACCGCCACGCCCAGATCGATGCCGGTCACCGAGCGGGCCGAACCCTTTCCGCTCTCGCCCTCGAAGCCGATGACCACGGAGGGCCGGCCAAATTTCTCCTTGAGCCGGGCTGCGACGATCCCGACCACGCCGGGATGCCAGCCCGCGCCCGCCGCCCAGATCAGTGGCGCATCACCCCGCGCCTCCGCCTGTGCCTCCGCCGCCATCAGAACAGCGGCTTCGATGGTCCGGCGCTCGGCATTCAACCGATGCAGCCGCTCCGCCAGCGCCGCCGCTTCATGCCGGTCATCGGTCGCGAGCAATCGTGCCCCGAGATCCGCAGCTCCGATCCGCCCCCCCGCATTGACCCGGGGCCCGAGGACAAATCCCAGCGTGTAGGCGGTCGGTGCCCCTTTGGCACCGGCGACCTCGGCAAGAGCGACCAGACCCGGCCGCGCGCCACGTGCCATCACCCGGAGGCCCTGCCGTACCAGCGCCCTATTGAGGCCGATCAAGGGCGCGACATCCGCCACCGTCGCCAGCGCCACCAGATCGAGCAGCGCCATCAGATCGGGACCGGGCATCCCCTCCGCTCGCATCAGCCGATTCGCCGCGACAAGAAGCAGAAAGACCACGCCCGCCGCGCAGAGATGCCCAAGCGTTCCATCTTCGTCCCGCCGGTTCGGATTGACCACCGCCAGCGCCGAGGGCAGGGTCTCCGCGGCCTGATGATGGTCGACCACCAGCACGTCGCATCCGGCCGCTGCGATCGGATCAAAGCTCAGCGTCCCACAATCGACGCAGATGATGAGGTCATGGGCCGCGCCAAGCGCCTCCATGGCGGAAACGTTGGGCCCATACCCTTCATCGATCCGGTCCGGAACATAGAGCGTGGCTGAAAGGCCAAGTTGTCGTAGCCAGACGATCAGCAAGGCCGCTGATCCCCCGCCATCCACGTCATAGTCGGCGAAGATTGCGATCCGTTGCCTCTCCTTGACAGCGGCGAGCAGCCGCTCCGCCGCCCTGTCCATGTCGCGCAACCGGGAGGGGTCGGGCATCAGATCCCGCAGCGACGGGGCCAGATAGGCCGCTGCCTCGATGGGGGTCACGCCACGCCTGGCCAGAATCCGCCCCAGGATATCGGGCACGTCGGCGGCTTGGGCAATCGCCCGCGCCATCCGGTCCTGCTCGGGCGTTGGCCCGCTCCAGCGGCGTCCGAGAACGGATCTTTCGACATTGAGAAAAGCAGGGCGGGGGGGCGAGATCAATTCGGACATTCGCCCCTCATGCCGAACTTCGGAGGAATTCACCAGCCCCGGAGGATCAAGGCTCCCCCGACCCCTTGGATATCCCGTCGTTCCAGTTCCGCGGCTGTCCAACCCTCCGCGGTTTGGTCTCTCCCATGAGCAACCCGCGGAGCCGTCGTGCACCATTATAGAGGCCAAGCCCCGCGCCACCGAGCCAGAGGACGAGGAACAGGATTGCTCCGACCTCGCCACGCAGGGCCGCGCTCCCCAGTGCCACGACTGCGAGAATCATCCCCGCCGCCCAGAACACCAGCCAGACCACCATGAAGACAATTCCGCGCCAGTCACCGGGTCCGGTCGCCATTCGCGTTTACTGGTTGCGCTGGCGATAGAGCAGCCGCCGCACAGACCCGGTCTTGGAGCGCATCAGGATCGTCTCGGTCTCCAGGAACTCGCCATCGCGCCGCGCACCCCTGACAATGGAGCCATCCGTCACGCCGGTCGCGGCGAAGATCACATCCTGCGTCACCATATCGTCGCGCAGGTAAATCTTGTCGAGATCAGAGATCCCGGCCTTTTCCGCGCGTCCGCGCTCGTCATCGTTGCGGAACAGCAACCGGCCCATCATCTGGCCGCCCATGCATTTCAAAGCCGCCGCCGCCAGCACTCCCTCCGGCGCGCCGCCCGACCCCATATAGATGTCGATGCCGGTCTTGGCGGATTCGGCGCAATGGATCACACCGGCGACGTCGCCATCGGTGATCAGCCGGATGCGCGCCCCGGTGGACCGAATCTCCGCGATCAACGCTTCATGCCGCGGCCGCTCCAGAACGCAGCACATCACGCCCTCCGGCCCGGTCCCCTTGGCCTTGGCCATCGCCGCGATCCGCTGGGTCGGCGTCATGTCCAGCGACACCAGACCTTCCGGATAGCCGGGTCCGATCGCAAGCTTGTCCATATAAACGTCCGGCGCATGCAGCATCGAGCCGCGCGGCCCCATCGCAATCACCGCGAGCGCGTTCGGCATGTCCTTCGCGGTCAGGGTCGTGCCCTCCAGCGGATCGAGCGCGATATCCACGCCCGGACCCTTGCCCGTGCCGACCTCCTCACCGATGTAGAGCATCGGCGCCTCGTCCCGTTCGCCTTCGCCGATGACCACGACGCCCTGGATGTCAAGCAGGTTCAACTGCGTGCGCATCGCATCCACGGCGGCCTGATCCGCGGCCTTTTCGTCACCGCTGCCAATCAGCTTGGCCGAGGCGATGGCCGCGGCTTCGGAAACCCGGGCGAGACCCAGCGAGAGCATACGGTCGGCGAAAATCGGATCATCGGACATAGAACGGCCTTTCCTGCGTTATGTTGCTAACGTTTAGGCGGTTTCACGACGCCGCGGCAAGCTGGAACGAAACTCCGTGTTAACTGGTCGCGGCTTTGGCCTCATGCGCGACACCTGAAATCCGCGCCGCGTTCGTCACCTGTTAAGGCCCGGCTGTGTTTAGTGCCGATCGAACAGCAATCATTTCGAGTCAATCGACCTGGAGGGCCCTGAATGCCGAGCTTCAATCTCTCGCGACGCGCAACCTTGCGCGGCATTTCGCTGTGCGCGGCCGCCCCTGCCATCGCCTTGCCGGCTTTGTCAGCGACGGCCAGGCGGGCGCTGGCGACCGAGCCGACGCCATCTAAAATCAGCCCGGACCAGGCGCTTGAAATGCTCAAGGCTGGCAATGCGGAATATTCCCATGACGCGCCGTTCCACGGGGCCGAGGACCGCAACCGTCGCACGGAGATCGCCAAGGGACAGCATCCCTTTGCCATCGTGGTAGGCTGCGCTGATTCCCGCGTGCCGCCGGAGCTGCTTTTTGCCCGGGGTCTGGGGGAACTCTTCGTGATCCGCGTGGCGGGCAACACCATCGACCCGATCACTCAGGGCAGCATCGAATATGCCGTTGAGCATCTTGGGGTGCCGTTGATCGTGGTCCTGGGGCATGAACGCTGTGGCGCTGTCGCGGCGGCGGTCGAGGTGGTGGAAAAGAACGCTGTCTTCCCCGGCAGCATCGGTGCCATGGTCAGCCCGATTATCCCCGCGGTCCTGTCGGTCCGGGACGTCCAGGGCGATCTGGTCGCAAATTCGGTCCGGGCCAATGTAACGCGCGTCATCCAGGGCCTGCGCGCCTCAAGTCAGATTGCCCAGCATGCCTTGGGAGCGGGCGAACTCAAGCTCGTCGGGGGTGTCTATGATCTGGACGACGGCGTGGTGGACTTCTTCGAAGCCTGATCTCACACCTTACGGGGGGTCAGACCTCCTCGATCCGGATCGCCACTGGCGCGGCCCGGCATACATCAAGCCCCGCGATGGCGGTCAGGGCCGCGTCCAGCGCCGCCCGCGAGGTCTGGTGTGTGACGATCAGAACGGGTGCCTCCTCCGAGGCATGTTCGTATTGCCGCATCCGGTTGATCGAAATCCCCGCGTCTCCCAGCGCCGCCGCCACCCGTGCCAGTACGCCCGGCGCGTCCGTCAGGGCAAAGCGCAGGTAGTAAGCGGCCTGTGAGCCACCCTGCGCCCGGTTCAGGCGGGGCAGGCCGCGCGCCGGTTGTCCAAAGGCAGGGATCCGCAAGCCCCGCGCCACATCGATTACATCGCCCAGGATCGCCGAGGCCGTGGGACCCGCGCCCGCGCCGGGACCGCTCAGGACGATCTGGCCCGAAAAATCCCCCTCCGCCACGACCATGTTGGTCACGCCGTCGAGCTGACCCAGAGGGGAGCTGGCTGGTACAAGGCAAGGCTGCATCCGCGCTTCCAGCCCGTCGCCGTCCATCCGCGCCACGCCCAGGAGTTTGATCCGATAGCCCATGTCGGCGGCATGCTCGATGTCGGTCAGGCTGACATGCTCGATGCCCTCGATCTCGACCGAACCGAAATCGACGGCGCAGCCGAAGGCGATGGCCACCAGCAGCGCCAGCTTCTGGGCCGCGTCGATCCCGCCGACATCGAAGGAGGGATCCGCCTCGGCATAGCCAAGCCGCTGCGCATCGGCCAGGACATCGGCATAGGCCGCGCCCGTCGCCTCCATCCGCGTCAGGATATAGTTGCAGGTGCCGTTCATCACCCCCATCAACCGCTCGATCCGGTTGCCCGCGAGACCCTCGGTCAGGGCCTTCACCGCCGGGATCCCGCCCGCGACGCCCGCCTCGAATCGCAGGGCGACGCCCGCGGCCTCGGCGGTCTCGGCGAGGAGCTGGCCGTGGCGGGCCATCATCGCCTTGTTGGCGGTCACGACATGCTTGCCCGACCCGAGGGCCGCCAGCGCCGTCGCCTTGGCCGGACCGTTTTCCCCGCCCATCACCTCGACCACCAGATCGACGTCCGGACGGCGGGCGAGGGCGACCGGATCGTCCTCCCAGTCATAGGACGAGATATCCACGCCCCGGTCCCGGTTGCGTGAGCGGGCGGACAGGGCCACGATCTCGATCGGACGCCCCGCCCGGCGGGCGATCAGGTCGCCGTTGGTCTGGATCATCCGGACCACACCGGCGCCGACGGTGCCCAGTCCCGCGATGGCGATGCGCAAGGGTTCGGTCATTCGGGTCTCCAAAGGCGGTTCGCGGGACGCGCCCGTCCTAGTGGAGGGGCACGGCGACCGCAATCGGGAACTTCGGGGACAGGCAGACCCGCGACAGGGCCGCGCACGCGTGCGCATGCGGTTAAATAACTGATATAATTATATATTTAAAATCCGTTAGGAAAGCATCAACCTTTGCCGCGGCCCAAGGCGCGGGGGGTCGGTCCCGGTGCGATCCCCGGCACCCTGGTCGATTCGACCGCCCCCCTTTCCCGTCTCAGGCGCGGGTCTCGCCCGCGTCGAGGGCTTCCAGGACATCGACCGAGGGCGCGAAGAAATATCCTCCGCCGGTCATGGTGACCCAGGGCGCGAAACTGAAAGACGGCTTCTCCCCCACCGCGCCGGCGCCCGCGACGATCCTCGGGCCCTCGGCCGGGCTCTGGCCGATGATCGGATCCTGACCCGTGCCCCTGTGCGCGAAACGGGCGGAATTGGCCCTTGCCGCCTGAACCTCTTCGAACTGCCGGCCGATATTGACCACATAGCATCTGAAGAGCAGCCCGCGGTCCCAGGCCGTGCGGATGGCCTCGTTCTCCTCCTGGGTGACCTCGGGGCCGAACTGGATGCCCCGGCGCAGCATCCGGTGGGTCTGGGTCCTGACCTCGGCTTCCTCCCGTTCCTCGTCGCCGGCATCGATATCGCCGGGGGCGTCGTCGCGGGCATAGACCTTGCGGATATGCGCGGCCCAGGGGCAAAGCACGCCCGCCTTGTCGTCCCCGAACTCGAAATCGTTGTTCCTGTCCTCGGCCTTGCCGAGGTCCGGATCGTCGGCGGTCGGGGTCTTCACAATCGGCGCGCCACTCGGCCAGCGTCCGACCAGTTGCGCTTTCAGCAGATCGGCGTCGATACCGGCGGCGGGCGCGGCGGCGGCGGCGGCGGCCAGCAAGTCAGGGACCGTTTGCGTCAGGCGGCGGCTCACCAGGAAACCGCCCACCAAAAAACACAGAGCTGGCA
>JBMDWT010000010.1:0-14319 GCA_048594665.1 Amaricoccus sp.
GCATCACCGCGCGCCAGATCGAAGCCGCCCGCCGTGCCCTCACCCGTCATATGAAGCGTCAGGGCCGTGTCTGGATCCGCGTCTTCCCGGACGTGCCGGTTTCGAAGAAACCGACCGAGGTCCGCATGGGTAAGGGCAAGGGGTCGGTCGAATTCTGGGCCGCCAAGGTCAAACCCGGCCGCGTCATGTTCGAGATCGACGGGGTGGCCGAGGATGTCGCCAAGGAAGCCCTCCGCCTCGCGGCGATGAAGCTGCCGATCAAATGCCGGTTCGTGACCCGCGAAGACTGGTAATCGGATCGCCTGAGATCAAGACAAGGAGGCCGGGACCCCCCGGCCTCCTTTGTCGTTCCGGGGGCCTCGCGCACGCGTGCGCAAGGGGTCAAGGGATTGATATGAAACGCATATCCGATTCCCGTTTACTCCATTTTAAGTCTGGCAAACGGAGCCATTGTCCCGGGGCGCCCGGTCTTTGCTTCCCGACCTTGACTGTGATCGCGTTGCTGGCTCTGTTCGTCGCAGGGTGCTGGCGGTATTCCAGCCTGTTTTTCAGCAAAGGCATTGGCCCCATTCCCCGGGGGCTAACAATGACTGGGGTGAACGCGGTTTATCTTCCGAGAGACAGCCGATGAATCTGGACGTGGAAGGGCGCCCGACGATCGAAAATGCCACAGCCGCGCAAGTAGGAGCGGCGCTTTCCGATCTTCGGAGTCATAGACCGCCGTCGTTCGCTTCATTGACTGACGCAAATGGAAACTATGTGCAGGTTGCCGGCGGTGGTATGAGCTGTGTGCTTGAACGTCGGGACAGGAGCGACGGTCGGCACTATCGGGCCTTCAAGGAGCAGGAAAGTAAAATTTTTCCAGATGGAACTCGGTGAGGATCGGCCAGGTTTCACAGGTCCCCTTGAAGGGCCCCTGGTTCATGACTGTTGGGGGCGTGCCCTGTATCCTGATCCAACAGGCAAAAACCGATCCCGAGTGAACTGCCCGCTTGCCATCATCGCCCTTCGCGCGTATACGGCGCGTTCATCACTGAACTCCACCAGAATCAGGGTGACTCTCGAATGTGGGAGGCTCTCTGGTGATTGTTGAAAGGACCATGGCCATGAAAGCGGCCGATCTGCGGGACAAGACTCCCGACCAGCTGCGCGATCAGCTCGCACAGCTCAAGAAAGAAGCCTTCAACCTGCGGTTCCAGCAGGCGACCGGACAGCTTGAGAGCACCGCGCGCATGCAGATCGTTCGGCGCGATGCCGCGCGGGTCAAGACGATCCTGAACCAGAAGGCCGCCGCCGCGGCCCAGGAGGCCTGAGATGCCCAAACGTATCCTGACCGGAACCGTGACCAGCGACCAGAACGAACAGACGATCACCGTCCTCGTCGAGCGCCGCTTTACCCATCCGGTCCTCAAGAAGACCGTGCGCCAGTCCAAGAAGTACCGGGCGCATGACGCGGCCAACCAGTTCAAGGTCGGCGATATCGTCCGCATTCGCGAATGCGCGCCGATTTCCAAGACCAAGCGCTGGGAAGTGCTGACCGAGACCACCGAGGCTCAGGCCGAGGCCTGAGACTTTATCGAAACCGCGGGACTGGTTCCCGCAGGTCGGAGTAAACTGACATGATCCAGATGCAGACCAACCTGGATGTCGCTGACAATTCCGGCGCGCGCCGTGTGCAGTGCATCAAGGTTCTCGGCGGTTCCCACCGTCGTTACGCATCCGTCGGCGACATCATCGTGGTGTCGGTGAAGGAAGCGATCCCCCGCGGTCGTGTGAAGAAGGGTGACGTCCGCAAGGCCGTCGTCGTTCGCACCGCCAAGGAAGTGCGCCGCGAGGATGGCACCGCCATCCGGTTCGACCGCAACGCCGCCGTCATTCTGAACAACCAGAACGAGCCGGTCGGCACCCGTATCTTCGGGCCGGTCGTGCGCGAGCTGCGTGCGAAGAATTTCATGAAGATCATCAGCCTTGCGCCGGAGGTGCTGTGATGGCTGCGAAACTGCGCAAGGGCGACAAGGTCGTCGTGCTGGCCGGCAAGGACAAGGGCAACCAGGGCGAAATCGTCCGGGTCATGCCCAAGGACAACAAGGCCGTCGTCGCGGGCGTGAACGTGGCGATCCGCCATACCCGCCAGACCCAGAACACCCAAGGTGGTCGCGTTTCCAAGGAAATGCCGATCGACCTCAGCAACCTCGCGCTGCTTGATGCGAATGGCAAGGCGACCCGCGTCGGCTTCCGCATGGAAGGCGACAAGAAGGTCCGTTTCGCCAAGACCACCGGGGAGGCGATCTGATGCTCGACGATGCAACCTACACGCCGCGCCTGAAGGCGCTCTATGGCGAGAAGATCCGGGCCGCGCTCAAGGAAGAGTTCGGTTACAAGAACGACATGCAGATCCCGCGTCTGGACAAGATCGTCCTGAACATGGGCGTCGGCGAGGCCGTTTCGGACAGCAAGAAGATCCGGTCCGCCGAGGCCGATCTCGCGACCATCGCGGGGCAGAAATGCGTCGTGACCAAGGCGAAGAAGTCGATCGCCGGTTTCAAGGTCCGCGAGGAGATGCCGCTCGGCGTCAAGGTCACGCTGCGCCGGGACCGCATGTATGAATTTCTCGACCGTCTGATCACGGTTGCGATGCCCCGCATTCGCGACTTCCGCGGAATCAACCCCAAGAGCTTCGATGGCCGCGGCAATTATGCCCTCGGTCTGAAGGAGCATATCGTGTTCCCGGAAATCAACTTCGACAAGATCGACCAGGTCTGGGGCATGGACATCGTCATCTGCACGACCGCGCCGACGGATGCGGAAGCAAAGTCGCTGTTGAAGCATTTCAACATGCCCTTCACGGCGTGATGGCGGGAGAGATTAGAAATGGCTAAATCAAGCATGATCAACCGCCAGAAGCGCCGCGAAGCTCTGGTGGCCAAGTACGCGGCGAAGCGCGCCGGTCTCAAGGAGATCGCTCGCGACACCAGCCGTCCGATGGAAGAGCGGTTCAAGGCGGGCCTGAAGCTCGCGAAGCTGCCGCGCAATTCGTCGGCCACGCGTCTGCACAACCGCTGCGAAGTGACCGGCCGTCCGAAGGCCTATTATCGCAAGCTCCGCATGTCGCGGATCGCGCTTAGGGACTATGCCTCCAAGGGGCAGATCCCCGGCATGGTCAAGTCGAGCTGGTAAGGGGGAAGAGATATGTCGATGAACGATCCCCTGGGCGATATGCTCACCCGCATCCGGAATGCGTCGATGCGTGGCAAGTCCACGGTCCGCACGCCGGCCTCGAAGATCCGTCGCTGGGTCCTCGATGTGCTCAAGGCCGAGGGTTACATCCGCGGCTATGACGAAGTGAAGTCCGCCGACGGCCATGCCGAGCTGGAAATCTCGTTGAAGTATTTCGATGGCCTGCCGGTCATTCGTGAGCTTCGCCGCGTTTCCACTCCCGGCCGCCGCGTCTATTCCGGCGTCAAGGAGATCCCGCAGGTCCGTCAGGGTCTCGGGATCGCCATCGTCTCGACGCCGAAGGGCGTCATGTCCGATGCCCAGGCTCGCTCGACGAATGTCGGTGGCGAAGTCCTGTGCACCGTGTTCTGAGGAGAGGGCAATGTCTCGTATTGGCAAAAAACCGGTCGAACTGCCCGGTGGCGTGACCGCCACCCTTTCCGGACAGACCGTGTCGGTCAAGGGCCCCAAGGGCACCCGCACCTTCACCGCGACCGACGATGTGACTCTGACGATCGAGGACAATGCTGTGAAGGTGACGCCGCGCGGCACCTCCAAGCGCGCCCGTCAGCAGTGGGGCATGTCGCGCACCCAGGTCGCCAATCTGGTGACCGGGGTTTCGACCGGCTTCAAGAAGGAAATGGAAATCAACGGCGTGGGCTATCGCGCGGCCGCCCAGGGCAAGACCCTGAAGCTGGCGCTCGGCTACAGCCACGATGTTGAGTTCGCGATTCCGGACGGGATCACGGTGACGACGCCGAAGCCGACGGAAATCATCGTCGAGGGCATCGACCAGCAGGTCGTTGGCCAAGTCGCGGCGAACATCCGGGAATGGCGCAAGCCCGAGCCCTACAAGGGCAAAGGTATCAAGTACAAGGGCGAATTCATCTTCCGCAAGGAAGGCAAGAAGAAGTAAGGAGCGCTTATCATGGCGAACAGCAAGCACGAGTTGTTCCAGAAGCGCCGCCTGCGCGTCCGGAACAAGCTGAGGAAACTGGCCAATGGCCGGCCGCGCCTCAGCGTCCATCGGTCCTCCAAGAACATCTCGGTCCAGTTGATCGACGATGCACAGGGCCGCACCCTGGCCGCCGTCTCGACGCTCGAGGCGGATCTGGGGTTGAGGGGCAAGAACAATATCGAGGCCGCCACGAAGGTGGGCGCCGAGATCGCCGCGCGGGCCAAGGCCGCCGGGATCGAGGAGGTCTATTTCGACCGGGGCGGGTTCCTGTTTCATGGCAAGGTCAAGGCCCTTGCGGACGCCGCCCGCGAGGGCGGTCTGAAGTTCTAGGGGGAGACCGGAATGGCACGTGAAGAAAATCGGGGCGGTCGTCGCGACCGCGAGGAAAATCCGGAATTCGCGGATCGCCTGGTTGCGATCAACCGCGTCTCCAAGACCGTGAAAGGCGGCAAGCGCTTCGGTTTCGCGGCGCTCGTTGTCGTCGGCGACCAGAAGGGCCGCGTCGGATACGGCAAGGGCAAGGCCCGCGAAGTGCCCGAGGCGATCCGCAAGGCCACCGAACAGGCCAAGCGTCAGATGATCCGCGTGCCGCTGCGCGAGGGTCGGACGCTGCACCACGACATGAACGGCCGTCATGGCGCGGGCAAGGTCGTGATGCGGGCGGCGCCCGCCGGGACCGGCATCATCGCCGGTGGTCCGATGCGCGCCGTGTTCGAAATGCTCGGCGTGCATGATGTTGTGTCGAAGTCGCTGGGAAGCCAGAACCCGTACAACATGATCCGGGCCACCATCGACGGCCTCCAGAGCCAGACGAGCCCCCGCATGGTTGCGCAGCGTCGTGGCAAGAAGGTCTCCGACATCCTGCCCAAGACCGACGCTCCGGCGCCGGCCGCCGAACCCACGGAGGCGTGAGAATGGCTACCATCGTCATCAAGCAGATCGGCTCGCCGATCCGCCGTCCTGCCATCCAGCGGGCAACCCTGATCGGCCTCGGGCTGAACAAGATGAACCGGACGCGTGAGCTGGAGGATACGCCCGCCGTGCGCGGCATGGTGAACTCGATCCCGCATCTGGTCACCATCCTCGAAGAACGCGCCTGAGGGTTTCCCTCGGAACGAACAAAAGGCCCACCGGCATCGTCGGTGGGCCTTTTTCGTTTCCGGCCCGGGCGGGTCAGACGATCCCGGTCGTGTAATAGACCAGGATCACGAAGAACACCGCCAGCGTCTTGAGCAGGGTGATGGCAAAGATGTCGCCATAGGCCTGTCGATGCGTCAGGCCGGTGACCGCCAGCAGGGTGATGACCGCGCCATTGTGCGGCAGCGTGTCCATCCCGCCCGAGGCCATCGAGGCGACACGGTGCAGCACCTCGAACGGAATGCCCGCCGCCTCGGCCGCCGCCTTGAAATCGGTTGCCATCGCCGCGAGCGCGATGCTCATGCCCCCGGAGGCCGAGCCGGTGATCCCCGCCAGCGCGCTGACGGTCACCGCGGTCTTGACCAGCGGATCGGGAATCGCCTTGAGCGCGCCGGCGATGACCAGAAAGCCGGGCAGGGAGGCGATGACGCCGCCAAAGCCATATTCGGCGGCGGTGTTCATCGAGGCGAGCAGGGAGCCGCCAACCGCCGCCTTGGTGCCTTCGGCGAATTTCGAAGCGACGGTGCGGAACGAGAAGGCGAGCACCGTCAGGATCCCGAGCAGCAGCGCCCCCATCACCGCCCAGATCGCCGTGACCGGCCCCACGGTCGTGACCAGCGGCTTTGCCATCGCCAGTTGCACCTCGTGGGTCTCACCATAGAGGGCGGGAATGGCCATGGTCAGGACCTTGTTCATCACCCCGACGACGACGAGCGGCAGGATCGCGATCCAGGCGTTCGGCAGAACCTCCGCCGCGAAGGGCTCGGGCTCGTTGGAATGGCCGGTCCCATAGCCCTCGCCACGCGCCTTGGCGACGCGGCGGCGCCATTCGAGATAGCTCATGCCCATGACGAAGATGAAGATCGAGCCGATCACCCCGAGCATCGGCGCGGCCCAGGTGGTCGTCCCGAAGAAGGTGGTGGGAATGATGTTCTGAATCTGCGGTGTGCCCGGCAGCGCGTCCATCGTGAAGGAAAATGCCCCGAGCGCGACGGTTCCCGGGATCAGCCGCTTGGGGATGTCGCTGGAGCGGAACATCTCGGCGGCGAAGGGATAGACGGCGAAGACGACGACGAAGAGCGACACGCCGCCATAGGTCAGGATCGCGCAGACCAGCACGATCGACAGCATCGCCCGCTCCGCCCCGACGAGGCCGATGACCGAGCGGACGATGGCCTTGGAGAAGCCCGACAGCTCGATCACCTTGCCAAACACCGCGCCGAGCAGGAAGACCGGGAAATAGAGTTTCACGAAACCGGCCATCTTTTCCATGAAGACGCCGGTGAACATCGGCGGAACCGCCGAGGGGTCGGTCAGCAGGACGGCGAGCAGGGCGGCGATCGGTGCGAACAGGATCACGCTGAAGCCGCGATAGGCCACGAACATCAAGAGCGCGAGCGCGCTCAGTACAATCAGGAAATCCAAGCTTATCCTCCTTGGTGGGTCATGGGGCCTGAGCCCCCGCCTCGGGCACTTTTTCGTGAAGCTGCCTTCCGCCGAAGGTTAACGGATTTTTTCGCACTGCCGCAACGGCGGGGAAGGGCTCTCCCTGCTCAGAGAGCGCTTGAAAGCGCGGGGCGCAGGGTGTATGGGGCCGTCCTCCCCATGGGGGGAGATCAACCCTAAAACGCCGTGGCCGTCCCGTCTTGTCGCTCGGGGGATGCGTCCGGCATGGAGAAGCGACATGAAATTGAATGAACTCCGGGACAATCCCGGCGCAACCAGATCCAAGAAGCGCGTGGCCCGCGGTCCCGGTTCGGGCAAGGGCAAGACCGCCGGCCGGGGTATCAAGGGTCAGAAGTCCCGCTCGGGCGTTGCGATCAACGCCTATGAGGGCGGCCAGATGCCCCTCTATATGCGTCTGCCGAAGCGTGGCTTCACCAATCATTCGGCCAAGAGCTTCGCGGTGATCAACCTCGGCCTGCTCCAGAAGTTCATCGAGGCGGGCAAGATCGATGCCACCGCTCCGATCACCGAGGACTCGCTGGTCGAAAGCGGTCTGGTCCGGCGCAAGCTCGACGGCGTCCGGCTGCTGGCCAAGGGCGAAATCACCTCCGCCGTGACGCTGTCGGTCACCGGCGCCTCCGCCGCCGCGGTCGCGGCGATCGAGGCCGCGGGCGGGTCGATCACCGTCAAGACCCCGGCCAAGGTCGAAGAAGCGGCGTAAGCGCCCCGCGCTGAATTTGACTTGTGGCCGCTCGCGCGGCCCCGTAAGTCAGAGCTGGTTTCACGCCGTCGGGTCTCCGGAAACCGGGTCCGGCGGCGTTAGTTTTGGAGGAGCCTCGCATGGCATCGGCAGCGGAACAGATGGCCTCCAACTTGAGTTGGAGCACCTTCGGAAAGGCAAAGGATCTGCAGAACCGGATCCTGTTCGCCATCGGCCTGCTCATCGTCTATCGCATCGGAACCTATATCCCGGTGCCCGGCATCGACGCCTCCAAGCTCCAGGCGTTCTTTACCCAGCAGAACGCGGGCATCGGCGGGATGCTCAACATGTTCACCGGGGGCGCGGTCGCCCGGATGGCGATCTTCTCGCTGGGGATCATGCCTTATATCTCCGCCTCGATCATCGTGCAGCTTCTGACCTCGATGCTGCCCTCGCTCGCATCGCTCAAGAAAGAGGGCGAGGCGGGCCGCAAGAAGATCAACCAGTATACCCGCTATGGCACGGTCTTTCTGGCGACCTTCCAAGCCTATGGTCTTGCCGTGGGCCTCGAATCACAGAGCCTCGTGGTCGATCCGGGCTGGTTCTTCCGGGGCAGCGCCGTCATCACCCTGGTCGGCGGCACCATGTTCCTGATGTGGCTCGGGGAACAGATCACCTCGCGCGGGATCGGCAACGGCATCTCGCTGATCATCTTCACCGGGATCGTCGCCCAGTTTCCGCAAGCCCTGGCGCGGTTCTTCTCTCAGGGCCAGGCCGGCACGCTGAGCCCGCTGGTGATCATCGGCGTGATGATCATGGTGGTCGCGGTCGTGGCCTTCGTGGTCTTCATGGAGCGCGCGCTGCGCAAGATCCATATCCAGTATCCCAAGCGCCAGGTCGGCATGAAGATCTATGGCGGTGAAAGCTCGAACCTGCCGATCAAGGTCAATCCGGCCGGCGTGATCCCCGCGATCTTCGCCTCGTCGCTGTTGCTGTTGCCCGCGACCATCACCACCTTCTCGGGCACAACGGGCGGGTCCGGGTGGCTTGCCTATGTCGCGGCCTATATGGGCCATGGTCAGCCGCTCTATCTCATCTTCTTCGCGGGCCTGATCGTCTTCTTTACCTATTTCTACACGGCCAATGTCGCGTTCAAATCGGATGACGTGGCGGACAATCTCAAGAAACAGGGCGGCTTTGTCCCCGGCATCCGTCCCGGCCAGAAGACAATTGAATATCTCGACTATGTGGTCTCGCGGATTCTGGTCATCGGTTCGGCCTATCTCGCCGCGGTCTGCATGTTGCCCGAAGTCCTCATTTCGCGTTTTGCCCTGCCGTTTTATTTCGGAGGCACTTCCCTCCTGATCGTCGTGTCTGTAACGATGGATACGATCACTCAGATACAGTCCCACATGCTGGCGCATCAATACGAAGGACTGATTGAGAAATCGCGTTTGCGTGGAAAAGGACGAGGAAAACCGAGGCGATGAACATTATTCTTCTGGGGCCGCCGGGCGCGGGCAAGGGGACTCAGGCGCGGCTGCTGGTTGAAAATTTCGGAATGGTCCAGTTGTCGACCGGGGACATGCTGCGCGCGGCGAAATCCTCCGGAACCGAGATGGGAAAGCGGGTGGCCGAGGTCATGGCCCGCGGGGATCTCGTCACCGATGACATCGTCATCGGATTGATTGCCGAACAGCTGGATGGCGAGGCCGGAAAGCATGGTCTGATCTTCGATGGCTTCCCGAGAACCCTGGCCCAGGCGGATGCGCTGGAGAAGCTGCTCGCGGACAAGAACAAGACGCTCGACGCCGTGATCGAGATGCGGGTGGACGACGAGGCCCTGATCGACCGGGTCGCGGGCCGCTTCACCTGCGCCAATTGTGGCGAGGTCTATCACGACAAGACCAAGCCGACGGCCAAGGAGGGGGTCTGCGACAAATGCGGATCGACCGAACTGACCCGCCGGGCCGACGACAATGCCGAGACGATGCGTGTGCGCCTGATGGCCTATTATCGCGGGACGGCGCCGCTGATCGGTTACTATCATGCGAAGGGCAAGCTTCGCTCCGTCGACGGACTTGGGCAGATCGACGCAATCCAGGCCGAAATTCGCAGCCAGCTCGGATTGTGACAGATTTTCAATTCCGCTCTTGACGGCGCGTTAGCGGTTTCTATACTCCGCGATCTCTCGCAGCGGAGAGTCGTTCCCTTCAAGATGAGCCTCGGGGACGCGGGATGCTTGGCCCAGGACTTGGGTAACGAAGGCCCGTCGTGAGGAACGGCGGGCTGTGACTTTTGGACGGGCGGCGCTTGGAGGCCGCGAGATGAACGGAGCAGAGATTTGGCGCGCATAGCAGGCGTTAATATTCCTACAAACAAGCGTGTGCAGATCGCGCTGACCTATATCACCGGCATCGGCAACACGACGGCCAAGACCATGTGCGATGCTCTGGGGATCGCCGACAACCGTCGGGTCAACGACCTCACCGACGCCGAGGTCCTGCGGATTCGCGAATATATCGACGCGAACCTTCAGGTCGAGGGCGACCTGCGCCGTGAAACCTCGATGAACATCAAGCGGCTGATGGATCTCGGCTGCTATCGCGGCCTGCGCCATCGTCGTGGCCTTCCGGTGCGTGGTCAGCGGACCCACACCAATGCGCGGACGCGCAAGGGCCCGGCCAAGGCCATCGCTGGCAAGAAGAAATAAGGGGGCCGGTCCATGGCACGGGAAAAGGCGCGCATCAAGCGCAAGGAACGCAAGAACATTTCGACGGGCGTCTGCCACGTCAACGCGAGCTTCAACAACACCAAGATCCTGATCGCGGATGCCCAGGGCAACGCGATCGCCTGGTCGTCGGCGGGCACGATGGGGTTCAAGGGGTCGCGGAAATCCACCCCCTACGCCGCCCAGATGGCCGCCGAGGACGCGGGCAAGAAGGCCCAGGAACATGGTGTGCGCACGCTCGAAGTCGAAGTGCAGGGCCCCGGCTCGGGCCGCGAGAGCGCCCTGCGCGCCTTGTCCGCCGTTGGTTTCCAGATCACTGCGATCCGCGATGTGACTCCGATCGCGCATAACGGCTGCCGTCCGCCGAAGCGCCGTCGCGTCTGACGTACCGATTTTGACGGGCCGCCCGCCTCCGAGGCGCGCGGCCTGTTTTTGCGTTTCCCTCGGGAGTTCGCAGGCCAGCGGGATCCGGCCAGCGGACAGGAATGGAGGACTGAAGGCATGATGATCCACAAGAACTGGCAGGAACTGATTCGGCCGACCGCGCTTGAAATCAAGGCTGGGGCCGATCCGCACCGCATGGCAACGGCGATCGCGGAACCGCTGGAGCGTGGTTTCGGACTGACCCTCGGCAATGCCCTGCGCCGGGTGCTGCTGTCCTCGCTTCAAGGCGCCGCCATCACCAGCGTCCAGATCGATGGCGTGCTGCACGAATTCTCGTCGGTGGCCGGCGTCCGCGAGGATGTCACGGACATCGTCCTCAATCTCAAAGGCGTCGCGGTCAAGATGGAAGTCGAGGGTCCGAAGCGCCTCGAAATCCGCGCGACCGGCCCCGGGGTCGTGACCGCTGGTGATATCAACACCACCAATGGTATCGAAATCCTTAACCGCGATCACGTCATCTGTCACCTCGACGATGGGGCCTCGCTGTTCATGGAGCTGACCGTCGAGCAGGGCAAGGCCTATGTTCCGGCCGACAAGAACCGTCCCGAGGACGCGCCCATCGGCCTGATCTCGGTCGATGCCCTGTTCTCGCCGATCAAGAAGGTCAGCTACAAGGTCGAGCCGACCCGCGAAGGTCAGGTGCTCGATTATGACAAGCTGACCCTCAATATCGAAACCGACGGGTCGGTGAAGCCCGAGGATGCGATCGCCTACGCGGCCCGTATCCTCCAGGACCAGCTTTCGGTCTTCGTGAATTTCGAGGAGCCGAGCGCCGGCACCCGGATGGACGATGCCGACGATCTCGAATTCAATCCGCTGCTGCTCAAGAAGGTGGACGAGCTGGAACTGAGCGTCCGGTCCGCGAACTGCCTGAAGAACGACAATATCGTCTATATCGGCGACCTGATCCAGAAGACCGAGGCGGAAATGCTCCGCACCCCGAACTTCGGGCGCAAGTCGCTGAACGAGATCAAGGAGGTCCTGACCACCATGGGCCTGCATCTCGGGATGGAAATCGTCGATTGGCCGCCGGAGAATATCGAGGATCTGGCCAAGAAATACGAAGACCAGTTTTGAACATTGGGCGGACCAAGGGCCGCCCTACGGTTCGGTGGCGCTGTGAGCCACCGGCGACAAGACCCCGGGCAATCCCGCCCCAAGGAGCGCGGTCCCACGCAAGGACCGCCGGACAAAGCAAAACACGCTGAAGGACTAAAGATATGCGCCACGGTAACGGCTACCGCAAACTGAACCGCACCCATGAGCATCGCAAGGCGATGTTCGCGAACAGGGCCTCCTCGCTGATCGAGCATGAGCAGATCAAGACGACCCTGCCCAAGGCCAAGGAACTGAAGCGGATCATCGACAAGCTGATCACGCTCGGCAAGCGTGGTGATCTGCATGCCCGCCGCCAGGCCGCCTCGGAGATCAAGCAGGAAGCCGCCGTGGCAAAGCTGTTCGGCACCCTCGGCCCGCGCTACAAGGAGCGCTCCGGCGGCTATTGCCGGGTCCTGAAGGCCGGTTTCCGCTATGGCGACATGGCGCCGATGGCGATCATTGAACTGGTCGATCGCGACACTTCCGCGAAAGGCGCGGGCGACAAGGCCCGTGTCGAGGCCGAGGACGCCGCCGCGGCCTGATCTGCCTATCAAGCGAAGACTCAAGGGCGGTCCATTCGGGCCGCCTTTTGCATGTCCGGACTTTTGATCGGGGGGCGCTGTTCCGCCGCCCGTGTCGCGCGGGTCGGAACCTTTGGCCGGGCGACCGGTTGTCCCGCTGTACCGCGGCGCAATATGATTTCGTCCGGGCCGCCGCCAAAGGAGCCCTCTTGAAACTGTTCCAGTCACATCGAAGCCTGTCCCGGGGACGGTCGCGGAAGCCGGCGCCTCCCTCGCGGAACTCCGCCGCGGTTGCCCTGGGGCTTGCCACGGCGGCCCTGGGTATCACGGCCCTTGTCAATCATCGTCTTGCAAAGCGCGCCGAGCGGAACACTCCGGTCCGAGGAAAGATCCTCGATATCGATGGCACGCGGTTGCATTATGTCGAGCGCGGCAGTGGAAAGACGCTGGTCCTGCTGCATGGCAACGGCAGCATGATCCAGGATTTCGAGTCGAGCGGTCTTCTCGACGAGGCGGCCAGAAGCTATCGGGTGATTGCCTTCGATCGTCCGGGCTTTGGGCACAGCACGCGCCCGCGTCGGACGATCTGGACCCCGGACGCCCAGGCGGATCTGCTCCACAAGGCGCTTGTCAGCCTCGGGGCCGGTCCCGCCATCGTTCTCGGTCATTCCTGGGGCGCCTCGGTCGCCGTGGCTCTCGCGGCGAAATACAGTCAGTCCGTCAAGGCCCTGGTTCTGGCCTCGGGCTATTATTATCCGTCGGCCCGTCTCGATGTCGTCCTGGCGTCCGGCCCGGCGGTGCCGATCACCGGCGATATCCTGCGCTATACCCTGGCCCCGATTCTGGGGCGGCTCCTGTGGCCGGCCCTGATGCGCAAGGTCTTCGGGCCGGCGGAGGTGCCGGACAAATTCGAGGCGGGATTCCCTGTCGCCATGGCGCTGCGGCCCTCGCAAATCCGGGCCAGCGCGGCCGAATCGGCCCTGATGATCCCGGATGCCGTTGCCCTGCGGGATCGGTATGGCGCCTTGAGGATGCCGGTCGTGATCATCGCCGGGGATTGCGACCGCGTCGTCGATATCGACCAGCAATCGGCGCGGCTGCATGACGACATCGCCCAGAGCAGCTTTCACTCCATTCCCGGCGGGGGGCATATGATCCACCAGACGGCCCTGCCCGCGGTGATGAAGGCGATCCATGAGGCGGCGGGTGAGATCCCCGCGGCCCGGGAGGCCGCGCCCGCCTGAGCGGGACCGGGTCAGAGCTTCCGATACATGACAAAGGCATCGACATCCCCGAGCGCCGGATGAGCGAAGGCGCCGGGCAGGGTTCCGACAATCTCGAACCCCATCCGCTGCCAGAGCCGGACAGCGGTCTCGTTGCTGCTGATCACCAGGTTGAACTGCATGGCGCGAAAGCCCCGCGTCCGGGCGCGTTCCAGGGAATGGGCGCACATCAAGGCCGCGACGCCCCGTCCACGCGCCGCCGCGTCGGTCAGGTATCCGCAATTGCCGACATGCGCGCCGCCGCCGGACTTGTTGGCCCGCAGGAAGTAAGTGCCGAGGAGGGTTCCGCCCGCCTCGGCCACGAACACTTCGTGCGCGGCGTCCGTCCAGAAGGCGAGTCCCTCCGCCCGCGTCATGTCGCGGGGCAGGGCATAGGTCTCGCCCGCCCGGATCACCGGCTCCAGCGCGCGCCAGACCCCGTCGAGATCCGTCTCAACCAGGGGCCGTATCGTCACTTCATCGGATTGCACCGCTGTCTCTCCCTCTTTGTCGCGGAAAAACCACGTTCGGGGTGCCCTCGCAAGCCATCCACGCAAGTCCGGGGTTTTTTCCCGCCACGACCGCGCTAAGACTTATCCCCATGGCGGATCTGTTCGACAATCTCACTCCTCCCACGCCGCCGCCGGTGGCACGTCCCGCGGAGCCCTCCGGGCCGCGACCGCTCGCCGATCGGCTGCGCCCGCGGCGCCTCGATCAGGTTATCGGCCAGGACCATCTGCTCGGCCCCGATGGTCCCCTCGGCCGGATGCTGACGGAGAAGAACCCGGGGTCGATCATCTTCTGGG
>JBMDWT010000011.1:0-8693 GCA_048594665.1 Amaricoccus sp.
CGCGATAGCCGTTGCGCTGCGCCAGCCGGTCAGCGGACTTCTCGCCATAGTCCGCGCCGGTCTTCGCGCCCACCTCGAGCTCCATCAGGCGCTCGGCGGCGAAGCCAGCCTCCGGCCTTTGTTCGCCTTCCTTCGATCCACAGGATCGAAGGATCGCTGTGCGACCGGCTCCCAAAGCATCTCGCGCAACAGGTCGGCATCGGCGCTCTTTTCCACCAGAGCGCGGAGGTCCATCATGGGTTTGGTCATCGGGGGAATGCCTCGGTTCAGGTTGGCTCAGCAACCCGACCCTACCGGGAAACCCGATGACCACCGCCAGCTACACCACCCCGCGGCGCACGACCTCGCCCGCCGGGCGGTCGCGCCGGATCCTGGCGGCAATCTGCGTACCGAATCTTTGGCACCACACGCGGATGCTGTCATGGGAGACGATCACGCCCCGCCAATCGTCGGGAAAATGATCCCCCGGATCATTTTCTGACCCTCCTCATACCAAAAGATCCTCGACATCGCGCAAGCTCAACGCGAACCGATGGTCCGCCCAGACGGCATAGGCGATGATGGACCGAGGAAAGCGGAAGCCCTTCAAGCGGGCTTGTGATACTTGGCTGATCATCACCGATCGCACTGCATGCTGTTGGGCCGCGTCAATAACCTGACAGTGCGAATCGTCGTATCCGCACGGAAGGTGCGCTAGATCCCTATCTCGACTCGGCGCTCTGGACCATGTCCAGGGGCAAAAACGAATGAGGAGTGGTTCGCAAAGCCCTGTCAGCGATTCCCTGATCGTTCGGAAAGCCTTTGGTGGTCAATAATCGATACCAGTTTATTGCGGAAATCCTGCGGCGCCGATCCGGTCGCCTTGCGGAAGGCTCGCGCAAAGTTCGCGGGAGCCGAGTAGCCGAGCGTGACAGAGATTTCGGTGACCGAGGCGTCCGTTTCCGACAGGAGTTCCTTGGCACGTTCGACGCGCACGGCCGACGTCATCCGTCGAAAGTCAGTCCCGTCCTGTTGGAGTACGCGCTGCAAGGTCCGCGCGCCAATGCCGAGCGCCCGCGCCGTAACTTCGATCGAGACACCTCCAGCCAAGACTTGGGTCCAGATCTGGGCGATAACCACGCCCTGAAAGTGCCGAAGGCTTTCCGGCTCGATCCGAGCGCGAGCGAGGTCTCCTCGGGTGACCACGGGCGCAAGGGGCCGTCTCAGGGCCCGCATGTCGAGGAGGGCGGAGTCAAAATGAACTTTGATCGCGGGGGCGCCAAATATCACCGGGCAGCCAAATACATCTTCGAATGCTGTGACATTAGTTGGCCGAGGCACGTCGAGATGGATCGAGCGCGGCCGCCAGTCGGTCGGCACGTAGGGCTTGAAGAGACTCAGCAGAACTGCGAGCGTCCCGCTCGCCACGTGGACATAGCCGCGCGCGCCGCGTCCCGCGTTCTGGTAGCTCGCGAAAGCTCCGGCATTCGTTACTCGGAGGCTCATTTGGTCGCCCCGGCTGTGATATCCGAGGGTTCCGATTGCCCGGCGCATGGCCTCGCCCAGCGTATCCGCGCCAAGGATATAGCCGCCCCAAAGGCCATACCTTGCCAGCGTAAGGTGCGGCGCCGCCAGCAAACCGAGGTCTGACTCACCGGTCCGCCGCGCGATTTCGTCAAGGAAAGTTGTCATGGTAAGGTGCGGGATGAAGCAATTTTCGTCCTCAATCGATTCAATGTCAATCATCGCCGCCCGGTTTGCCCGTTCCAGTACGTTGCCGCCGAATGCTTCGCGGATCAGCTCGGACACACCGGCGAGCGCCGCCACCGAGACAACGGTCGGGACGCCGCGCGTCACCAGCCGGGGCGCCTTGGCGGCTTTCGTCGGAAAGTGTGTGATGGGCCCGTTCACCGTGAAACCACCGTTAAGCCATGAAATTCGCCATGTGGGAGTTCCTTACCATGGTGTTTAGTCTGGCGGATAGACGTTCCGCATTCATCCCAGGATAGGACGTTGAAACTCCGTGAGCGTAGTTGTCGCAAAATGATTAGCATCGCGCTCGGCGTTCACATTATTTTCGTCGAAACGCGCCGATTCGAGGAATCGGCGATTGGTTGCATCGGGACGGGTGAGCTCCCGCCCACGTCAACGGGGGATGACGATGCTGCGGACGACCTCGCGCCTATCGATATTGGTTGGAATTGGAGTTCTGGGCCAGGCCGCCGGGGAGGGGAACATGGCAGCGGCGCAGGATCGTCATGCTTGGTTCGGGGAAACACACGTTCACACCAGCTGGTCGTTTGATGCCTATATTTTTGGCAACCACGTCACCGGTCCCGCCGAGGCGTATAAGTACGCAAAGGGCGAGCCGATTCCGCATCCCTTGGGCTATGATGTCAAGATCAGCGCGCCGCTCGACTGGATGGGTGTCACCGACCATTCAGAATACGCCGGCGTCGTGCGCCTTTCAAACGATCCGAGCTCACCAATCAGCAAGCTGCCGATCGCCTCGCAACTGAGGGTGAAGGACGCGGCGGATATCCAGCGCATCTACCTTTGGCTCGGTACCAGCATGATCGAGATGAAACCGGTGGAGGTGCTGGTGCAGCCGGAGATTTCTGACACTGTCTGGAAGGCGAACAACGCCGCGGCGGACGCCGCCAACGAGCCGGGAAAGTTTACCGCCTTCTGCTCCTACGAGTGGACGTCGAATCCCGACTTTCGCAACATGCACCGGAACGTTTTCTTCAAGGATTGCGCCAAGGTTCCGGCTCGACCTTTCAGCTCGCTGGAAAGCCAGGCGCCCGAAGACCTCTGGGATTGGATGGACAAGCAGCGGGCCGCCGGCAACGAGCTTCTCGCCATTTCGCACAACGCCAATCTCTCGGGCGGGCTCATGTATCCGACAGAGGTCGACTTCAAGGGCCGGCCGATCGACCAGGCCTGGGCCGACTCGCGCGACCGCAACGAGCGGCTGACCGAGATCAAGCAGATCAAAGGCCAATCGGAGACGCACCCACTGCTGTCGCCCAACGACGAGTTCGCCAACTTCGAGGTGCTGAACTACCTCCTCGGCGACCCGCAGGGCCAGTTCGTCACCCTAGCCGGCAGCTACGCCCGGCAGGCGCTGAAGGACGGGGTCGCGATGCGCGAGGCAGAGGGCTACAACCCCTACAAGACCGGCTTCGTCGGCGGCTCCGACTCGCATAATACCGCCGTCCCCTACAGGCAGGATAACTTCTTCGGTGGCCACGCGAGCCTCGACGGCACGGTTAAGGAGCGGATGGGCGGGCACAACTTCGCCGGCCTCGACGTGCGCTTCGAGAACCCAGCCGGCTTGACCGGCATCTGGGCGGAGGAGAACACCCGCGCCTCGCTCTTTGACGCTATGCAGCGCCGCGAGACCTTCGCCACCAGCGGGCCGCACATCCAGATCCGCATGTTCGGGGGCTGGGACTATGCACCCGACGTAACCGCCAAGGCCGACTGGGTGCAGGTAGCCTATGCCGGCGGCGTGCCCATGGGCGGCGACCTGAAGCCGAGGGACGGGGAGAAGGCACCGACCTTCATCGTCCAGGCGGTGAAGGATCCCACCTCGGGCAACCTCGACCGCGTCCAGATTGTCAAAGGCTGGGCCAAGGACGGCCAGTCCTTCGAGAAGGTCTACGATGTCGTCTGGGCCGGCAATCGCAAGCCGAGCCCGGTCGATGGCAATGTGCCGGCGATCGGCACCACGGTCGACGTGGCCAATGCCATCTACACCAACGACATCGGCTCGGTACAGATCAGGGGCACCTGGACCGACCCCGACTTCGACCCCTCGCTCGACGCCTTCTATTATGCCCGAACACTCGAGATCCCGACGCCGCGCTGGACTACGATCCAGGCAAAGGAACTCGGCATCGACCCTCCGAAGATGGTGGCGGCGACCGTGCAGGAGCGCGCGTGGTCCTCTCCGATCTGGTATACGCCCGCCGGCGCCGACCAGGCGGTCCCGACCGGGCGCACGGTCGCGGCGCTGAGGGAGGGGGGCGCGACCCAGCTCACCACCGACGAGCTGAAACAGCTGATCCCCGGACACTTCACCTGGATTCGCAACACTGTCACGGGCGGGACCTACAAGGTGCAGTGGGCCAAGGATGGCCAAATGCTGATCATGAACGTCGATCCCCGTATCCCTCAGCCGTCCGAGGTCGGCGACATAGCTCAGGCGTCTTATCTCGGCCAGTCGAGCGCCTACGCGATCCGCGACGACAAGATCGTGACCAACTTTGGCAACCACGAATACGACATCGCCGTCTACAAGGTGCCAGGAGGCTTGGCCGGCGCCGCCGCGAAGGCCGAGGGCTACCTCGCAGCGCGGTCGAACGAGTTCGGGTTCGCCAACTACGAGCTGATCCCAGCGCCGATCTTCCTCGGCACTGAGGTCAAGGACGCCGTGGTCCCAACTGGCCCTGTGGCGCACCCGTGAGGGCGCGCCTAGCAGCCAGCGCGGCGGCGCTCGGACTCATCGCCGCGGCAGCCACCGGACCGGTCGCGGCATGTGCCATCTGCTTGTCTGCGATTTCGGTGAGTGCCGCGGAGGAGGTGGACGCCACCGATCGCGCCGTGCTCGCCGTCCCGGACGGGGACGACCTGCGCATCGTCGCGGTGCTGAAGGGCGATGGCACCAAAGGCGAGACGATCTCGGCCTCGGCGCTGCTGCCCCCGCCGGACTCGCCGCCCGACGACATGGCACTCTTTCTCGTTCATAACGCCTTCGCCGGTACCTGGAAAAGCCTCGGCACCGCCCGACCGGAGAATGCTGACTGGCTCACTGATGTCGCGAACGCTCCGGCCCTTGTGCGCGACGGCGAGCACTCACATCAGGTGACGATGCAACCCGCCCTCGACGCGCGCCTCGCGCTGGCGATCCCTCGGCTTGAGGACCCCGACCCGATGGTGGCGGAACTCGCCTACGACCAGATCGCACTGGCACCCTACGGAACACTGCCGGCCATTGCCGACCAGCTCGACGCCGCCGAACTGCGCGGCTTCGTCTCTGCGCCGAGCATCGGCTCGCGGCGCTCGATCTACATCCTGCTCCTCGGCGTCGCCGGCACTCCCGACGACGCCGCTGCGATCGAGGCGCGGCTCGACGCTGCCCGGCGCACGCACGATGCGACCGACTTGGCCGCGCTCCTTGCCGCCAACCTTGAACTCCGTGGCCCGGACCGCCTGGCCTGGGTCGAGACGACCTACCTGGCCGACCGCGGACGTGACATCTCCGAGGTCGAGGCGGCGCTGACCGCGCTCTCGGTGCAGGGCGATGCCGACGTCACCGTGCCCCGCGCCGACGTGGTTGGGGCCTTTCGCCGCTTCATCCGCTCCCGCCCGACCATGGCCGGTTTCGTCGCACCCGATCTCGCCCACTGGCAGGCCTGGGCAGCGGTGCCCGACTATGCCGCGCTGATCGAGACGGGCGCTGTCCAGGATCCAGCCGAGGACTTCGCCATCCGCGCCTATCTTGCTCACAGTCCCGATCCGGCCGCGAAGGCGGCGCTCTCACAATGACCGCGTCCGAAACCCCGCGGTCGCGCCGCTTCGCTGCGCGCCTGCTGCGCGATCCGCTCCTGCACTTCATTGTCGCCGGCGTCGCGATCTTCTCCACCTACCAGGCCCTTTCCCCCGCGGCGAAGCCCTCGACTGACCCGATGCGGATCGAGCTGACCAAGGATGACATGAAGCAGCTCGCCCTCGTCCAGCTGGCGCAGGGCCTGCCGCTCCCCGATCCCGACCAGCTGCTGCGCCTCGGAGAGGAGCGGGCGCTGCGGCGTATCCTGGCGCGCGAGGCGGTCTCCTTCGGCCTCGACCGCGACGACGAGATCGTCGAGCGGCGGCTGGCGCAGAAGATGGACTTCCTGCTCGCGGACCTGTCGCAGCTGAATCCGCCAGGCCAAGAGGAACTCGCCACCTGGTACGCCGCCCACGCCGATCAGTTCACCCAGCCGGCGCGAGCGAGTTTCCGCCACGTCTACTTCTCGCCAGACAACCGGGGGGACACCGCCGCCGAGGCCGCCGCCACCGCCGCCCTACCCGGAATCACCGGGCGGCCACCAACCTCGTCGGCGCTCGCCGAGGTCGGCGACCGCTTCATGTTCCAAGACTATTACGGCGGCCGCACCGAGGAAGAGGTGGGCAAGGACTTCGGCTCAGCCTTCGCAAGCGCGCTCTTCGCCATCAAGCCCGGCGCCTGGTCCGGCCCGATCCGCTCCGGCTACGGTTGGCACCTCGTCTACATCGACACCTTGGTGCCGGCCCGCGTCCCAATCCTCGACGAAGTCGAAGCCGATGTCCGCGCCGCCTGGACCGACGAGCGCTACAAGGAAATCCGCCAGCGCGCCGAGGACGAAATGCGCGCCCGCTACACCGTCTTCATTCCGACGCTTGCGCCGTCTGACCTCGACGACCTCGATGCGTCGAAAGCCGCATCCCTCGTTGGCGGCGGGCTCTGAGATGATGCGCGCCCTCCTCGCCTGCCTCATCCTCTTCGTCACGATTGCGGTAGAGGCGCATGAGGTGCGACCAGCCTACCTGCAGATCGACCAGGCTGGCCCCGATCGCTACACGGTGATTTGGAAGACGCCCGAGCTATCCGGGATGCCGCTGCCCGTCGTCCTGACCCTGCCCGACGGCGCGCGCACGGTCACCGGCCCGGGCAAGCAGGAGATGCCCGGTGCCACCATCGAGCGCAGCCTCGTCGAGGTCCCGGGCGGGCTTGCCGGTAAACGCATCCGCTTAGTAGGGCTGCAAGCCACGATCACAGACGTACTGGCGCGGATTACCATCGACGGCCGGTCAACGACCTCAATGGTCACCCCCTCGCAGCCCTGGCTCGACGTCCCATCGGAGCAGTCGGCGCTGGCGCTCGCCATCACCTACGTCCGCACCGGCATCGAGCACATCCTCTTTGGCTTCGACCACTTACTCTTTGTCGCGTCGCTGATGATGATCATTCGCGACTGGCGAGTGCTCATCAAGACGATCACCGCTTTCACCGTCGCCCACTCAATCACGCTGGCACTCGCTACCTTCGGCTGGGTCACGCTGCCGCCGCCGCCGGTTGAAGCGATGATCGCACTCTCGATCGTCCTCGTCGCGGCCGAGGCCGTCCGACTTCGCCGCGGCGAGACCTCAATGGCCACCCGCCGGCCCTGGGTTGTCGCCTTCGCCTTCGGCCTCCTACACGGCTTCGGCTTCGCCGGGGCGCTGGTAGGCCTCGGTCTGCCGCGCGTCGACATCCCGCTCGCGCTGCTATCTTTCAACCTCGGCGTCGAGATCGGCCAGTTCCTGTTCATCGGTGCGCTCGTTGTGGCCACTGCCGCCGTCCGCCGCTTCTTCACGATTCCGCACGCCGCGCCGTTGGGCGCCGCCTACATTATCGGCACCGTCGCCGCCTTCTGGGGTGTGGGCAGTGTCGATGCGATGTTCTAAGGGAGGCGGATTCAACTGTTGGCAGTTATGCTTGCGCCTTATGTAGGCTACGCCTCGAACGAGAGCTATGCCTGATTTTGAGTGACTGGGCCTGTGTACCGGTCCACAGTTAGGTTCTGCCGCAAATTTCTGGTTTTCACGTCACCATCTTCGAGCGTGACAGTGGATGGCAAGGTCTTATTCAAAGGCCGGCTACCGGCTACAAGCGGTTCTCCCGGCGGGTCTATGCCAGCGAACGTACCGCTCAGCTCACCGCCTTCGACGCCATCGTGTTTCTGCAATCAGCCGATTGAGCCGCCCACAAACCGACATCATCTCCGACAAAAAGTATACTTGTTGACTTGAAGTCAGAATAGCAGATCGGCCGCGCCTCTGGCGGGGCCGGGCTCTACGCGGCGCGTGCTGCACCGCCCCGAGCCGCCGGGTCCGGCGTCTTGGCCGTGCGGTAACGTTCACTCGCGGAGAGAGAACTTTCCGGCGCGGACGCGCCTCATCGGGGGCAAGGGGCACCGCCACTATCCCCTCCGCCACGCAGGCTACGGCACTGGCCGGGCTGCATAGCGCCCCCTACCTACCCCGGTCTCGGCGATGGCCAAGGAGGGGTGCAGCTGCTGCTGCACGGGTTCTGTCGCAAATTTCTGAAGTTTACCGGGAAAGCCCTGTCCCCGGACACAGTTATGCTGCGAGGTCCGCGAATTGCCGGAAGGCGGATTTCCCGGGCATGGCGAACTGGCCCTTGTGGATCATATGCGCCGCCTCGATACCTGCCAAAGTCGCGGACGCCGACCGGAATGATTTGAAGCCTTTCATCGGGCGGGTCGGTTTCTTGATGAACCGGTGGTCCTGCTCAGTGTTACTGTTCAGGAATTTGACCTGGAAAATGTCGATCACCCAGAACCACCCCCGCGAGAGGAGCGGCCAGTTCAGGTTCTCGAGTCCAGCGAGGTTCGTGCCGCCCTTGTCGACCACGAGCTTGTCGGGCCAACCATTGTTTCCGATTGCGCGCGCAAGGAATTCCGTGGCCCCCGCCTCGTCGCGATGCTCTGACAGCATGAAGTCAAACGTTTTCCCATGCTTATCAACCGCGCGGTATAAATACGCGGCCTTATGTATCAAACGCAACAAGCGGAATATAGGCGCAACGCGCTGAATCCGCTAGCCTTCCCCTATGCAGGACAGAACGATAGACA
This sequence comes from Amaricoccus sp., assembly GCA_048594665.1. GTDB lineage: Bacteria > Pseudomonadota > Alphaproteobacteria > Rhodobacterales > Rhodobacteraceae > Amaricoccus. The sequence goes on from JBMDWT010000011.1 coordinate 8,643, forward strand.
ACGCGCTCCTGGCGCTTCGGAAGAAGCTGACGCAGGAGCGAGGCAAGGGGC
>JBMDWT010000012.1:0-3668 GCA_048594665.1 Amaricoccus sp.
AGCGACCGCGCTGGACGGTCCATTCCTCGGTCTGCTCCATGAGAATGGCGCCGACGAGCCGCCGGATCGATGCCTCGTTCGGGAGTTGGGAGGATCAGAAATCCTTCCGGGGGAGGGATTTCCCGACCAACGCCGACGACATCGGTGCGCCGCTTGATCTCGCCGTTCAGACGCTCGATCGGATTCGTCGAGTGTAACTTCGAGCGGTGCTGCTGGGGAAAGGTCATGTCGGCGAGCACGTCCTCCTCGGCCGTATCCATCAGCGTGGCGAGCTTGGGCGCCTTTCCCCGCACCTGGTCGGCGACCAGGCGCCACTGGGCCTTGGCGGCCGCGTGATCGGGCTGGACGAAGGCGGTGGCGATAAAGGCGGACACCACCCCGCGGCTGTTCTTGCCGGCATGGGCCAGCGCGTTTCTCTGAAAATGCACGCGGCAGCGCTGCCAGGTCGTGGAGAGAACGCGCGCCGTGGCGGCCTTGATACCCTCGTGCGCGTCGCTGATCACCAGCTTCACGCCGGTCAGCCCCCGGCGGACAAGGTCGCGCAGGAATTCGATCCAGAAGGGCTCGGCTTCCGACGCGCCGATCGCCATGCCGAGAACCTCGCGTCGGCCAGCCATGTTGACGCCCACGGCGAGCGTGACCGCCACGCTGACGATCCGTAAGCGCCACGCCGATCCCCTCCTGCCCATAGGCATCTGAACATGCGATGAGAGTTGCGTGTATTCAGGGGAGTGGACGTCAAAATGGACGGCTATATGGACGTCTCGCGGGATGGCTTCGCGGGTCGGCTTGAGGTGATCGAAGGACGGTCGGGCCGCCGGCGGTGGAGCGATGATGAGAAGGTGCGGATCGTCTCGGAGAGCTACCTGCCTGGAGTCCAGATCTCCGATGTTGCAGGACGGCACGGCACGACGCGGTGGCAGATCTACGATTGGCGCAAGCGGCTGGCCAAGGGCTTGCTGGTACTGCCGACCGAGGCGGGGACGCATCTTTCGTTCGCCGCGGTGGTGGTCGAGCCGGAAAATCGGGGCCCGGCCGAAGTGGCACCGGGAAAACCGGCGCCGTCGCCTGGGTGCATCATCGACCTCATCGTGGATGGCATCACGATTTGCGCCGGGGCGGATGCCGACGAGGCGCATCTGGTCCGGGTGATCCGGGCGGCTCGGCTGGCGGCGCGATGATCGCACCGAACGGGCAGCTCCGGGTGTTCATGGCGACGCGGCCGGTGGACTTCCGAAAAGGCATGGATGGCCTGACTTTGGCGGTCCAGGAGGTCTTCGGGCTCGATCCGTTCAGCGGGGCGGCTTTCATATTCAGGTCGAAACGCGCTGACCGGGTGAAGATCCTGGTCTAGGACCGGACGGGGCTTGTTCTGGTCCACAAACGGCTGGAAGGCGCAAAATTTGTCTGGCCACGGGTTCAGGACGGCGTGATGACCTTGTCGCCCGCGCAGTTCTCGGCCCTGTTCGAAGGCCTGGATTGGCGGACAGTCCGGCCAGAGGCGGAACGGCGTCCGCAGGTCGCCGGATAGCCGCGGCGAAAGGACTCGGGGTGCGGTTCGGCATGGTGCGAGAGGCGCCCATATGCTTGAAATTGTGTATGAATGACACCGCTCTCGCCGTTGAGAACACCCTCCTGAAAGCGCGCCTCGCCGAGACCGAGGCGGCGCTTGCGGATGCCGTCGAGGCGCAGCGGCGGCTGGAAGATATCATCGGCGAACTGCGCCGGGAGCGGTTTGGTGCAAAGTCGGAGAAGCTCGATCCCGAGCAGTTCAACCTGCCGCTGGAAGATGTCGAGATCGCGCAGGGCATCCTGGAGGCGGCGCAAGAGAGGGCCCGGCGCGCCCTGAGGGGCGGGGCTGTGGGCGAAGAGCGTCTCGCCAATCGCAACCGGGGCCATCTTCCAAAGCACCTGCCGCGGATCGAACGGGTGATCGAACCTGCCAGCACGCTCTGCCCATGTGGTTGCGGCGAAATGGCGAAGATAGGCGAAGACGTTTCCGAACGCCTCGATCTGGTGCCGGCGCAGTTGCGGGTACTGGTAACGCGCCGTCCGCGCTACGCCTGCCGCCGTTGCTCCGGCGCGGTGGTTCAGGCCCACGCGCCGGAGCATGTGGTGCCGGGTGGCTTGCCGACCGAGGCGTTGATCGCCCAGGTGATCGTGGCGAAGTTCGGCGATCATCTTCCGTTCTACCGCCAGGCTGACATTTACACCCGCCAAGGCATCAAACTCGACCGCGCCACCCTGGGCAACTGGGTCGGCCGCGCCTGTTTCCATCCGCGGCCGATCATCGATCGGATGCGCGGGCATCTGAAGGGCGCCGATCGGGTCTTCATGGACGAGACGCGGGCGCCGGTGCTCGATCCGGGCCGACGACAGACCAAAACCGGCTTCTTCTGGGCCATCGTCTCCGATGACCGAGGTCATGGAGCCTCGGGGCCGCCCATCATTCTGTTCCACTACGCGCCCGGACGCGGCGCCGTTCATGCGCTGAAGTTTCTCGAAGGGTATCGCGGGAGGTTCCTGCAATGCGATGGCTATGAGGTCTACGACAAATTACCCGAGGTCGGCCGGCCCCAAGGCCCTTGGCAAATCGTCAACTGCTGGACCCACGTCCGCCGCCGCTTCGTGAAGCGGCTACAGAGCGACGGCTCGCCGATTGGCGAGGAAGCCCTGCGCCAGATCGGCCAGCTCTACGCGATCGAAGCCTCAGTCCGTGGCCTCGCGTCCGCGGTCCGGCTGGCCGCGCGGCAAGACCTGTCCGCGCCGATCATCGCCGGCTTCCATCCCTGGCTCAAGGCGCAACTCTCCCGCATCCCGCAGTCCTCGAAACTGGCCGAGGACATCCGCTACACCCTCGGCCGCTGGCCCGGCCTGATCCGGTTCCTCGACGACGGTCGGCTGGAACTGGACACCAACCCGGTCGAGAACCAGATCCGAAAAAGTGGCCCTCACGCGCAAGAACGCATTGTTCGCAGGCCATGACGTCGGTGCCGAGCACTGGGCCATGCTCGCCTCGCTGGTGGCCACCTGCAAGATGAGCGACGTGAACCCGGTTGACTACATTGCCGAAACGCTGCGCGCGATCCTCGACGGCCATCCCCAAAGCCAGATCGAGGAACTCATGCCATGGCAGTTCCGGAAAGCGTCAAGCTGCGCCGCATAGGTGATCGGCGAAGCGCTTACGACGATCCGGCCGCCCTGGCGGACTTTCAGAGAGGTGGCGTCGATCCACAGGTAGGGCCATTCGCCTTCAATCGGGCGTGTCAGGAAGGCGTCGACTCTCTCGTCGATCTTTTCACAGAGCCGGCTGACCTGGCTCTTGGAAATCCCGGTGCCACCCATGGCCTGCGCGAGGTCATCCATGGCACGCGTCGAGACGCCATGGGCATAAGCCTCTTGGATCACGGCGGTCAGCGCCTTCTCGACGGACCGGCGCGGCTCGAGGAATGAAGGAAAATAGGAGCCGGTCCGCAGACGGGGGATCCGTAGCTCGACGCTGCCGGCCCGCGTCTGCCAGTCCCGGTCGCGATAGCCGTTGCGCTGCGCCAGCCGGTCAGCGGACTTCTCGCCATAGTCCGCGCCGGTCTTCGCGCCCACCTCGAGCTCCATCAGGCGCTCGGCGGCGAAGCCAGCCTCCGGCCTTTGTTCGCCTTCCTTCGATCCAC
>JBMDWT010000013.1:0-22665 GCA_048594665.1 Amaricoccus sp.
TTGGCGCCGACTGAAAGGCGCAAACCAGTTGCCTCGTGTCATCGAAGGCGTCAAATTCACCGACGGGGTCGCAAACAGCGATCTCGCCGAAACCAGCGCCGCTTGATCAGGCCCCGTCACCCAAAATCAAACATAGCTCGCGATACGGGATTAACCCTAAGACCGTGGCGAAGTGGAAAAAGAGGACCTCCGTCGCTGATCTGCCGACCGGGCCAAGAAAGCCGAAGTCCACGATCCTGTCGGTCGAGGACGAGGCGATCATCGTCGCCTTTCGTCGGCATACCCTGCCGCCGCTCGACGACTGTTTTTATAGCTTGCAGGCGACGATCCCGCATCTGACGCGCTCGTCCTTGCATCGCTGCCTTCAGCGCCATGGCGTCTCGCGTTTGCCAGATGTCGAGGGGGACAAGCCTGCCCGGAAGACGTTCAAGGCCTATCCAATCGGCTTCTTACATATCGACATCGCCGAGGCGCAGACGGCGGAAGGCAAGCTGTATCTGTACGTTGCCGTCGACCGCACCTCGAAGTTCGCCTTCGCCTGGCTCGCGGACAAAGCCACCACCGTAACGGCGCGAGCCTTCTTGGATGCCTTGGCGGCCGCCGTTCCCTACAAGATCGAGATTGTCCTGACCGACAACGGCATTCAGTTCGCAGACCTGCCGAAGAACCGTTCAGGCCTCACAGCCCGGTGGCGCGGGCACCCGTTCGATCGAGCCTGTCAGACGCACGGCATCGGACATCGGCTCACAAAGCCCAGGCACCCTTGGACCAATGGTCAGGTCGAACGCATGAACCGAACGATCAAGGAGGCGACGGTCAAACGCTTCCACTACGACGACCACGATCAGCTCCGAACCCATCTCCAAAGCTTCATCGCCGCCTACAATTTCGGCCGCCGCCTTAAGACCCTGAAAGGGCTCACGCCCTACGAGTTCATCTGCAAACGATGGAAAGTCGAACCCGAACGATTCATCGTCGATCCGATCCATCAAATGCCGGGACTAAACACCTAAGCATCGTTGATCGCATAGTCTATCACGCGCCGATACAGGTTCGAAGGCATTGGCAATGCATCCAATGAAGCAAGCCAACCTTCTATGAATTCCTGAGCGATGCTCACTTCGAGAAAATATTTCATGCCGGCATCCGACACTTCTGGGGGTAGATCGCCTGCATCTGGTTCATGAGCCACCATTGCCTCGGACTGCTCCGTCCACGGTTCAGATGCATAGATCGTGTCTTCGCTGTCGAATTCAGAGAGTTTGCCAATCACATCGCCGAGGCTCGCTATTTGCCCCATATTGAATATCCTCCTTTGCCGTTGGGATGCAGTACATCTTGGAAGATACTGAGCTAAGCGGGAATTTGGGTGATGGCGGCTTGAGAAGGCGGCGTATCGTGGCGGGTGTTCGACGCCTGCCAGAACCTCCCGAAGGAGCGATACGCCATGAATGACGATACCACGATATCCCATTTCACCAGCCGGGTTTGATCATCGACCCGTTGACCGAGATCGCGCGGGAAGCTTCGGAGCCGGTCCTCGCAGAGGACAAAACGCTCTGGGAGAGCGTTTTGAGGTGAGGAAGGCCCGGCAGGGCGTCGGCGACGCATGCTGATGGCGGCGATGAAGGCGGAGGCGGACGGATTTGTCGCCGCGTTTTCCGAGAGCCTGCTTCCCGACGGTCGGCAGCGCATCGTTCGGCATGGCGCCGGGCCGGAGCGGGTTATCCAGACGGGGATCGGACCGATCGAGGTCCGGCGTCAAAAGGTGCGCGATCGCGCAACGGACGTGTCCGCCGAAGCAAAAATCCGCTTTACATCCAATATTTTGCCGAAATGGGCGCGCCGGTCGAAAAGCCTTGATGCCCTCCTGCCGGTGCTCTACCTGCGCGGCATTTCCACCGGGGATTTCTAGGAGGCTTTGTCAGCTCTGCTGGGGACAGCCGCGCCGAACCTGTCGCCGGGCGTCATCGCGCGGCTCACGGGCGGTTGGCAGGAGGACTTCGACCGCTGGCAGGGCCGCGATCTCTCGGCACGCCGTTACGTCTACATCTGGGCCGACGGCGTCCACCTTCAGGCACGGATGGAGGCGCAGGCGGAATGCATTCTCGTGATCATCGGAGCAACCCCGGAAGGCCGGAAGGAACTGCTCGGCTTCCAGGTCGGGAGCCGCGAAAGCGCGCAGAGCTGGCGCGAGCTCCTGGTCGACATCAAGGCCCGCGGGTTGGCCATTGCGCCCGAGGTCGCGGTCGGCGATGGGGCTTTGGGGTTCTGGAAGGCGATCGACGAGGTCGTCTCGGGCACGCTCCACCAACGCTGCTGGTTGGGGCTGTTGAAGAACGTGGCCGTTCGGTCGGAAGAGGGCTCCGTCAGGCTGTCACGGCCCCGAGGACCACCCGCTCGAACAACCGATCGAAGGCGGCGCGCAGTCCCTTGCGGGCCGCCAGCAGGCTCTTGAGCATGCGAGAGAGCATCGCCGCGGCGAGCCGCTTGAGGTTGATCGCGGCGGCGGTCAGGAACGCCTGGATGCGCATGTTCTGAAGACCGCGCCGGATGGCGCGAGCGAGGCCGTGCCAGGTCTTGGCCTCGCCATGGAAGCCCTCCGAGCGCCAGCGGTGCCGCTGATAGAGGTGCTGGTCCTCGTCGCTCCAGCGCTCGCGGCGGCGGCGGGCGCGAAGCAGCGCGGGGCGGGATAGTCGTGGCCGATAACGACCGCCTTGTTGGCTCGTCCCTTCGACAGGCACAGCGCCGCGAGATCGCAGGATCGACAATCCCGCGCCCGGGCGTAGAAGAAGCGGCCGTGCTTCACCGGGCCCTGTGGCCTGAGGATCTTCCCGCGCGGGCATTTCAGGATGTCGTGCTTCGCATCGTACCGGAACCGACGCAGGGGAACCGGGCTGCGAATTGGTTCGGCCTTGGTCGGGATCACCCCACTGATCTCGCGCCGCTCCAGACCGCCGAAGGTCTTGGCGTAGGCGTAGCCCGCATCGGCGGTCACGGTCTGGATCGGACCCCCCGTCGTCTGGGCGACCGCGTCGAGCCGCGCCAGGAGTTGCTCGCCCTCGTTCGTCTCGCCGGTGGTAACTTCGACGTCGAGCATCACGCCGAACACGTCATCGACCACGCCATGTTGCTTGTAGCTCGGCTCGAGGCGGCGATTGCGGCCGCTCGTTGCCATGCTCGCGTCCGGATCGGTCAGGCAGACCTTCTTGAACTTGCCGGTCTTCTTGGAATTGCGCCGCCGCCGCTCGTCTTCCTGGGCGGGAGCATCCTCGGCGTTCGCCGCGGACACCGCCTCGACGTGGCGGACAGCCAGGCTCTCCCAGGCGACATCGGCGCGGATCAGCGACGCATCCGCGTGCACCACCTCGACCTTGGCGATGCCGGCGGTGATGCAGGCCTGCACCGTGCGCTCGAAGATCCGGCGGAACCGGTCAGCGCCCCATCTCTGCCGGACGCGCGTGAGTGAGGAATGGTCCGGTAGACGGTCATGGAGGCCGTAGCCGGCGAACCAGCGGATCGCGAGGTTCACCTGCGCTTCGCGCATCAACCGGCGGTCGTGCACAATTCCGAGCGGGAAGCCCGCGAGCATCAGCCGGAGGGCTGCCTCAGGATCTATCCCCGGGCGGCCGACATCCGCGGCGTAGAGTTCGGCAACCTCACCACGCAGCCAGGCGAGATCGAGAACGCGATCGACGCGGGCGAGGACGTGGTCATCCGGAACAAGATCCCTCAGCGAGCCACAGACGAAGAACTCAAGCTGTCTGCGCTCCTTCGAACCGAGCATCCGCACTCCCCTCCGAACTCCGCTCCCCCCTAATGGAATCAGGAAGAGAAGGCTTTTTCAACAGCCCCACGGTGCGCGGGCTCAGGCCGATCTCGGCACAGGCGGCGGAGGGTCGGGCACCGGCCTGCGCGGCGGCAACGACGGCGGCGGCAATTTCAGTGCGATCCGGAGCAGAGGTCATTCGTCCTCGCCGTCCATTCGGCCCCAGATCGCATCCACTTTTTTTCGCAGGATCATCAGCGCGGCGGCCTCGGCCAGCGCCTTCTCCTTGCGGGCCAGTTCGCGCTCCAAATCCTTGATGCGCTTCTTGTCGTCCTTCGTCTCGCGCGCGATCCGGGTGCTGGCCGCGCGCTCCCAATCATTCGCCCGCTCGCAGGCTTCGCGCCAGACGCTGAGTTGCTCGGGATAGATGCCCCGGCGCCGACAGTATTCGCCCAGCTCCGTTGCGTTCATTGACGCAGTCTCGATGACAGCCCCATGCTTGTCGCGGGAGGTCCATCCCTCGGGCCCCGAATTCGCGTCGGGCAGGAACTGACCCTTCGCCCGCGCCTCCGCCCGCCACTTCGCGAGCGTCGCCACGCTGATCCCTTCCTCCTTGGCCAACCGGTCCAGGGGCATGTTGTTCAAAGGCAGCATCTTCGCGAGAACCGCTGTCTTCCATTCCGGTGAATAACCCAATTCGTCGTCCTGTCCCGCCCGCCTCAGCATACACTTTCAAAATGACAGCCGGTGACAACAACCCTGACCGAGGGGGGCGGCGGCGCGGGCATAGTCGCGGGCGGTCTCCACCAGCCGGTCGAGCGCGCCCGATCCCGGGACATGAGGGGGCATGGGCTCTGGCGCATCGCCTGGGTCCTCTTCGGGACCGGGGGGATCGGACGGCCCCGGGGGCGATTTTCCAGGTGTTTGGCTCATGGCGGAAGCTTACCGCCGTGATGTCCGATAAGGCAAGATTATCGGACAAGAGCCAGAGGGCCAGGGCGGGGCGGTTTTCGTACGATTTCACTGGCAAAACCGCCGCCTCGCGCGCATGCTTCCCGCATGACGGACCCGACCCTCTGCCCCGACCACGCCCCCGCCCAAACCCGCTTGCCGGCATGGGCCACCGCCGCACCCGCCCAAACCCCCGAGCACCGCGCCTTCCTCGCCGGCGCAATCCTCGCGCGACTCGATCCCTTTCCGCGTGCCATCCCCCTCGCCAGCCGCCTTGCCCTCAGGGCCGCCGTCGCAACCGCCCACCTCCAGAGCCGCTCCACAGGCCCGGGCGACCTGCGCGATGCGTGGCATTTTGCACTCCCCGGCGCGCTCCGCGGTCCCGATGGCGAGCTGCTGGCCTTCTGGCGGCGGGCGGCGCGCCTGCGCGGCGAGGACGCGCCGATGCTGGCCCGTCTCGTTGGACCGACCCTCGCCCCCCAAATCGAAGGCTGGCGCCGGATCGGGCGCGCCACCGCCCAGGCGCGCGGACCGCTCGCGGGATGGTCCGCCGTCCTCGGCACCGTCCTCGAAACACACCCCCGGGCCGAGCCAGTCGCCTGCCTGCTCGCCGACCTCGCCTTGGCGCAGGCAATGAATTGGCCCATTTCACCGCCGCTCTCGGCACAGGCGCTCTCCAAGGTTAGGCCACGGACTCTGCGCGCCAACCAGCCCGGTGCCGAAGGTGCGCTTCAAACCGCGCTGCTCGAAGTCCTGATGGACACGATCGGCCAGGCTCATGATCTCGCCGAACGCGCCGCGGCGCTCCAGGCAATGGCCCCGAAGCTGCGCGCAAAGACCGCGACGGCGGCCTTGGCCGTCTTTCTGTCCGAGGAGTCCGTCGCCCCTGCCACCATGCTCGCGCCGCGCATTCAGGGCACCACCATCGCGATGACCGATCGCGCCGCCCGGCGGTTCTGCGACCGGCTGGTCGAGCTCGGGGTGGTGTACGAACTGACCGGCCGGACCAGCTTCCGGCTCTACGGGCTCTGAGGTGAGCCTCGATCGCGACCTCTCGGACCTGCCACAGGCGCTGCGCTGGCGGGAATGGATGCGCCGGATCGAGGCCGTGCTCTTTGCCAGCCCCGAGCCGGTGGCGCGCGCCAGCCTCGCGCGGGTGGTGGGGCAGGGGGTCGACATCGACCTTCTGATCGCCGATCTGCGCGTCGATCTCGAAGGCCGCCCCTATGAGATCGCCCGGGTGGCCGGAAACTTTCTGCTGCGGACCCGGGCCGCCTATGCCCCGGCGATCCGCGCCGCTGTGCGTCCCGACACCGGCCCCCGCCCCCTCTCCACCTCCGAACTGCTCGTCCTCGTGGCCATCGCATGTCATCAGCCTGTCACGCCGCGTGAGTTGGGGGAGATGCTTGGCCGCGAGATCAGTCGCGACCTGATCGCCCGCCTGCGCGGCCGTGGCCTCATCGCCCCAGGCCCCCGCGCGCCCCAGCCCGGCGCGCCGCTCACCTTCGTCACCACCGACCAGTTCCTCGCAACCTTCGACCTCGAAACCCTCCGAGACCTCTGGGATATCCAGGAACAAATCGACGCAAGTCAACCGGAGTGATCCGCGCCATCGCCGCGCGCTAAAAGTCTTCGGGCCAGGACCGGAAAACCCCTAGCTAGCACTACAGTTGCGTTTTTGATTGAAGCCTGAATCGATGCGTTGCCATGATGTGGAGGTCGTGGCGATGGTGGCATCAATCGAGGCGACGCTAGAGTTGTGGGCATCGTCGTTGCGGGATGTGAAGGGACGGATCCGCCCCTTGTTCACGCAGGAGCGGGTGGCTGCCTCGGCGGGTTTGTTTCTGGACGGGCTGCTGGGCGAGGGGCGGCGCAAGACGGGATGCGGGCGGAGGCTGCGGGCGACCCAGCCCACTTCATCGCCTGGTCGCTCTGGTAAAGAGCCCACCAAGCTGCCGCATGTATCCCATATCAAACGAAATGCGCAACTGTAGTGCTAGGCTGTGGTAAGGATTTAAGGTTTTGAGGATTTTGGTGCCGCGAGAGATGTGATTCACCGCTGCTTTGGAGATCAACGGATGCTTGAACCCGATCGATAGTCTGAAGGACGAACAATGGGGACGTCTTGCGCCGTTGATGCCGAGCGGTTGCCACGGGAAGCGGGGCCGTGCACGACCAACCGGCTGTTTCTTGATAGGCATTGTCAGGTTATTGACGCGGCCCTGCTGCATGCATAGCGATCGGCCATGATCAGCCAAATTTTACAGACCCGCGTGAAGGGCTTCCGCTTCCCTCGATCCATCATCGCCTATGCCATCTGGGCGGTCCATCGGTTCGCGTTGAGCTTGCGCAACGTGGAAGGCCTGCTGGCGGAGCGGGGCGTGATCGTCTCCCATGTGATGGTCCCTCGATTCAGTGGACACCTTTGTTAAGCCTGTGAGGGCATGGAGGTGTTGAATGGCAAAGCCGAGGCGGGAGTTTTCTCCGGAATTCAAGCGAGAGGCGGTGGCCCTGCTGGAAAGCAGTGGACGACCGCTTGTTCAGGTGGCGACCGAGTTGGGGATCTCGCCGTCGATGTTGCGGAATTGGCGGGCGTTGGTTCGCGGTGGGACGGGGCGCTCGAGAGGCCCTGCGTCGATCGTCTCACCGCTGCCGTCGCCAGCGGATCAGGCGTCGGAGATCACACGGTTGAAGCGTGAACTGGATCGCACGCGCTTGGAGCGCGATGTGTTAAAAAACCGTCGCGGGTCGCGGCCCGCCTGCGCGCGATAGAAACAGCCTGTGTTATACTTGGCGGCCTGAAGGGTAGTTGCCGATTGCTTGTTGGAGGGTAAGACCCCGTTAAAAAACGTGGCACATGGGCTGATGCGCACTTGAGAGTGGCGACGCCGCGAACGCGGCGATCCCGGTTGAGGTGCGATGACGGACTTGCATGGCCCACGCCCTTCATCCCAATCGGAGGAGATGCCATGAGGAAGATCGCAACCGGTGGCCACCCGGACCTGAGTTTGGTCAACCAAAGCCGCGGCGGCGATCGATATCGGATCGACCATGCACATGGCGGCCGTGCACCCGGATACCTGCGACACGCCTGTCAGGTCGTTCGGCACGTTCACCCAAGATTTGCATGACCTGGCGGATTGGTTCCATGCCTGCGGTGTGACCAGCATCGCCATGGAATCCACCGGCGTCCATTGGATCCCAGCGTTCGAGATTTTGGAGGCGCGGGGCTTCGCGGTGATCCTGGTGAATGCCCGCTACGCCAAGAACGTGCCGGGGCGCAAAACGGACGTCAGCGATGCGGGCTGGTTGCGACAGTTGCACTCCTATGGCCTCCTGCGCGGCAGTTTTCGTCCCCAGGCCGAGATCGCCACTTTGCGCGCCTATCTGCGCCAACGCGAGCGGCTGGTGGAATATGCCGCGGCTCATATTCAGCATATGCAGAAGGCGCTGATGGAGATGAACCCGCAGTTGCACCACGTAGTGTCTGACATCACCGGGATGACTGGCATGCGGATCATCCGTGCCCTTGTTGCCGGTGAGCGCGACCCGGCAATGCTGGCAGCGTTCCGCGATATCCGCTGCCACTCGTCCCCTGAAGTGATCAAGGCGGCCCTCGTCGGCAACGATCGGGACGAACACATCTTCGCCCTGACCCAATCCCTGGACCTTTACGACTTCTACCAGTCCAAGATCGAGGAGTGTGATCGCAAGCTGGAAGCGGCCATCGCGGCATTGACCGTCAAGACAGATGGGGACGTTCCCGCCCTGCCCAAGGCACGGATCAAACGAAAGCAGGTCAATGCTCCTTCCTTTGATGTGCGGGCGGCACTCTATGGCGTTCTGGGCACGGAGCTCACCCAGATCCATGGGCTTGGACCCTCGCTTGCCCTGAAGCTGGTTGCCGAATGCGGCACTGATCTACAGGCGTGGAAAAGCGCCAGGCACTTCACCTCGTGGCTCTGCCTGGCGCCGGGCAACAAGATATCCGGCGGCAAGCTCTTGTCATCGCGCACCCGGCGATCCTCGAGCCGGGCCGCGGCTCTCTTGCGGCTGGCCGCCACGACGATCGGGCGGAGCGACACGGCCTTGGGTGCATTTTATCGAAGACTTTCATCCCGCATTGGCAAACAAAAGGCGGTGACCGCCACCGCGCGCAAGATCGCCGTTCTATTCTATAATGCCGTCCGATTTGGCATGACCTATCAGGACCCAGGCGCCGCGGCGTATGAGGAACGCCACCGCGGCCGGGTCTTGGCCAACCTTCAACGGCGCGCCAAGACACTCGGCTTTGAATTGGCACCTTTGCCTGCCGCCGAGGCTGTTTCTTAGGAAGCGATCGGCATTTTCGCGGAGGTGCCGAAATGAGCTTCAAATTCATCCAGCATTCATGCCGGTCATTGGCCGATCCGGCTGATGTGCCGGGTCCTCGAGGTCTCGACCAGCGGCTACTATGCGTGGCGCAGTCGTCCGGAAAGTGCCCGCGAACGCGCCAACCGCGCGCTGCTCGCCGACGAAGCGCGTCTCCATGCCGAGCACCGTGGCCGCTACGGCAGTCCCAGGATGCATGCGGCGCTCCGCGCGGAGGGCAGAAGGCTGCGTCGCGGCCGCGTTGCGCGGCTGATGCGTCGTCATGGTATTCGCGCGCTTGGCCTATCGCAGGTTCAGGCCATGCACCACTGACAGCCGCCACCATCTGGCCGTAGCGCCGAACCTGCTCAACCAGGAGTTCGTCGCGCCAGCACCAAACCGCGTCTGGCTGGCCGATATCACCTATATCGCGACCGGTAAGGGATGGCGTCCGCCATGAGCCTCGGACCGGTGGCGGCCATCATGGCGGACCTCGCCGCCGTGCTCGACTTGGCAACCTGAAAGATCGTCGGTTGGTCGATGCGCGACCACATGCGCGCCGAGTTGCCGCTGGCCGCCCTGATGATGGGTGCGCGGCGAGAACGACCCGATGAGGGCCTCATCTGCCATTCCGACCGCGGCAGTCAATACGCATGCCGTGGGCATACGGCAAACAACTCATTGCAATGAAAGCAAAGCCATCCATGAGCCGGACGGCTTGCTGCACCGACAATGCGCCCATGGAGAGCTTCTTCCACACGCTCAAGGTCGAACTCGTCCACCAGCGGAGATGAACAACCCGCGAGGAGGCACGACGAGACCTGTTCGCGTATATCGAGGGCTACTATAACAGACGCCGGATCCACTTCGCTCTCGGCTACAGAACCACGGAACAGGCCAAACCGCGGATGATCTAACCCGTGTCCACGAAAGCGGGGGACCATCAAATCTTCGATTCAACGTAAACGCAGGCCGCTCTAGGCGGATGATCCCCGCCCTCAGGGCAGGGCGTTGTTGCGCAGCGAGGAGAGCAGGGTGTGTTTCGAACTGCGCAGATGGTCCCGAGCGGCTGCCCGCGGGAACTCCATTGGTGCCGACGGTGCTCAGACCACGACGGACAGCATCAGGATGAAGCCGAGTGCGACCAAGGAAAGGATGGTCTCGAGCGCGGTCCAGGTCTTGAAGGTCTCAGAGACCGTCATGTTGAAATACTGCTTCACCAGCCAGAACCCCGCGTCGTTCACATGCGACAGCACAACCGAACCCGCGCCGGTTGCAAGCACGAGAAGCTCGCGGTTCACGTCGGGCATGAGCGTTACGATCGGAGCGACAATGCCCGCGCCGGTAATTGTCGTGACGGTGGCTGAACCAGTCGCGATCCGGATCACCGCGGCAACCAACCAGGCGAGCAGGATTGGCGACACATTCGCCTGGACTGCGAGATTGCCGATAACATTGCCAACGCCGCTGTCGACCAGCATCTGCTTGAACCCGCCCCCGGCGCCGACGATCAGGAGAATCGCCGCGACAGGCAGAAGGCTCTCATTCAAAAGCTCCGACATACGCTCCACCGAAAAACCGCGGGCGCTCCCGAACGTATAGAAGGCGACCAGAAGCGCCACAAGCAGCGCTGTGATCGGATGGCCGATCAGGTCCAACCAGACGCGTATCGTGGATCCGGAGGCGAAGGTCACGTCGGCGAAGGCCTTGATCAGCATCAGCGCGACGGGCAGCAGGATCGTGAAAAGGGTGATGCCGAAGCTTGGCAGGTCGCTCGGCCGCTCGTCCTGGACGAATTGCGCAACCAGCGCGGGGGAGGCGTGGCCGGGGATACGTTTCGAGATGAAGGAGGCGAAGACGGGCCCGGCGATTGCCGCGGTCGGCAAACCCACGAGAAGGCCGTAGAAGATCGTCTTGCCAATGTCCGCGCCATAGACGCCGACAGCGAGCAGGGGGCCGGGATGCGGCGGAACCAGCCCATGCACCGCTGAGAGGCCGGCGAGCAGCGACAGGCCCACTTTCACCAGCGAGACACCGGTGCGGCTCGCCACGATGAAAACGAGCGGGATCAGCAGCACAAAGCCGATCTCGAAGAAAAGCGGGATGCCGACGAGAAAGGCCGCGAACATGATTGCCCAATGCACCCGCTCACGCCCGAAAGCCCGAATCAGTGTCTGAGCAATCTGGTCGGCACCACCTGATTCCGCCATTAGTTTGCCGAGCATGGTGCCGAGTCCGAGCACGATCCCCACGAAGCCGAGGACGCCGCCAAAGCCATCCTGGAACGATTTCATGATCTTGTCGCCCGGCATCCCGGCTGTGAGTCCGAGAAAGCCCGAAGCAAGGATTAGCGCGACGAAGGGGTGCACCTTGAAGCGGGTGATCAGGAGCACGAGGCCCACGATCGAAACCGCCGCGCAGGCGAGCAGATAAGTGTCAGGGCTCATTCCGAGCATGTTTTTCCTCCTGTTTGGCCGTTCCGGCCGTCATATTGGTTTGAGGTAGCGCTATCTTTTGAAGGCAAAATTAGGTATTCCGAGGCGCGGCGACCCCGCGCCACCATGCCTTGCTCCGCGCGGCGATCTCGGCGAGCGGCAGTGTCGCGTCGAGCGTCAGAACCCGCGGCTCGCCGGTCGGCGGCTCCAGCGTCGCGAACTGGCTGTCAACGAGGCTCGCAGGCATGAAATGGCTCGGCCTATGCGCCATCCGCTCCGCCGCCACAGCGGGGGAGAGTTCGAGAAAGACGAAGCCCAGTCCAGGAACAGCGGTGCGTAACTGATTGCGATAGATCAGTTTCAGAGCGGAGCAGGTAAGGACCGCCTCATCACCGGCCGCGACATTGGCGGCGACATTCTCACCGAGGCGCCGGAGCCAGCCCACGCGGTCCGCGTCCGTCAACGGGATGCCCACGCTCATCTTGGCGATGTTCTCGGCGGGATGGAAGGCGTCGCCCTCGATCAGACGTACGCCGCTCGTTGCCGCGATCGCTTCACCCACACTGCTTTTGCCGCAGCCGGACACACCCATGATGACAATCGCCGGTATCCTCATCCCATTTCCTCCCCTGTGCCGGTCGTGCCGGCTTTTGTTTCGCCTGATCCGCCTTGCCATTCGGCAGGGAATCGGTTTTTTCGCAGATCAGAGCGGTGCCCGTTCGCATTGGCTCACCTCCACCACTCTACCCGTTTGAATTTACGCAACTTCCGAGTCATTGAATAAGTGCATTCAATTGGAATCGCTCTGATTGGTATTCGGTTTGAGATAGCGCTATCTTTACTTTATCTAAACCGATCGGACAAGGGGAATGTCGTGCCTAGGAAATCCCGCTCGACCGGCCGCCGGACCCTGGCCGAGATCGCAGCCCGCGCCGGTGTCTCGCCGATCACCGCCTCCCGCGTGCTGCGCGATGTGCCGACGGTCGATCCCGAACTGGCACGGCGGGTGCGGGAGGCGGCGGAGGAACTCGACTATACCGTCAATGTCGCCGCGCGCGCCCTTGCTTCGACCCAAGGGGACGCAGTGGTGGCGCTGGTGCCGTCGCTCTCGAACCAGCTCTTCATTGACACGCTGGAGGCGATCCAGCGCGAGTTGCGCGGCCGCGGGCTGGAGATGCTGATTGGTAATTTCCATTATTCCAGCGAGGAGGAATACGGCCTCCTGCGTGGCCATCTCGCCCGTCTGCCGCGCGGCCTGCTGCTGACCGGCTTTGCGCAGTCGGAGGCGAGCATGCAACTGCTCGCGCGCTCGGGTGTCCCGCGGGTCCATATGATGGATCTCGCAGGCGGGCCCGCCCAAGTTCCGCGCGTCGGCTTTTCCCAAGGCGAGGCGGGCGCCGCGGTCGCCCGGCACCTGCGCACACGGGGGCGCCGCCGTCTCGCCTTCATCGCCGCCCAGCTCGACCCTCGGTCGCTCGAACGGGGCGAGGGGTTCCGACGGGCGGCGCTGGAGGGGGACGAGACCGTCTCGGTCGTAGAGATTCGCCGCGCGCGGGCCTCCTCGGTCGCGCTCGGCGCAGAGCTTTTCGCCCATCTCCTCCAGGAGCATCCGAGCGTAGACGGCGTCTTCTTCAATAACGACGACCTTGCCCACGGGGCTCTTTTCGAGGCGGCGCGGCGCGGCATCGCCATTCCCGACCGGATTTCGATCGTCGGCTTCAACGATCTGCCCCTCTCGGCGGAATGTCTGCCCCGCCTCACCTCGGTGCGCACGCCTCTCGGGCCAGTCGGCACGATGGCGGCGCGCCAACTGCTGCGGCTGATCGACGGAGAGGAACTGGAGGAGCCCCGGCTCGACCTCGGCTTCGAACTGATTGCACGCGAGAGCTCCTAGAGCGCAATCTGACCAGAATAAAACGGGAATTGGACAAATTGCACGTAAAATCATATAGGCAGAGCGCTTTCTGACCTGACTCTGTCAGGTCAGAAAGCGCTCTAGTCGCTCCAAGGGGCGACCGCGCCGATTATCCTTCGCAAATCTCCCGGAGGCAGGCACCAGGCGTCTCCGCGCCTCCTCAGGGCCTGTCGTGCCTGGAGCCGGGCGGCGGTGGAGGGGGTGCGATGGTTTCGATCCTGCCATCCGCATGGCGGATCGCACCCGCGTGCAGGAACCCATGCTCAAAGCGTCCCTGAACCGTCAGCTGCTCCCCCACCAGGACCAGGGCCTTGTCCTCACCGGCGCGCCCGGTCTCGACCAAGGCGCGCGCGGCGCCGTCCTCCAGGACAAACTTGTTCCCGAAAATCTCCACTACCTCGCCATTCAGCGCGACATGGTCGTTCTCGACGAGGTCCGAAATCGGCGTCGCGGCAAGACCTGCGTCATAGATCACCGGCTCCGGACGCAGCAACCCGGCGCCGACCGCCCCACCGGCGGCCCCCATCGCGAGCAGGGCCGCCCCGGCCGCGCCGCCGATCAGCAGACGCGACCGGGCGCGCAGTCCGCGCCACCTGTCGCGATAGAAGGCCATTCGCGTTTGCTTGGGTTCGTGGGAGTGTGGGCTGGGGATAGGGTCGGTCATCTCAAAACTCCTCTTCATACACGGTCGATGCCGTGTTCTTGTCGGTGAGCTATCCTAGAACGGATGACCCGGCGGCAAGCTGAACGGATCCGTTCAGCCTCGATTCAGGCTTCGCAGAACAGCCCGCCGCCTGAAATCTCCAGCCAGAACACGCAGCTTTCTCGTTCAGGCTAGGTTAAGGGGGGCTTGGCTACATCGCGCGAAGCGAAACTGGAAAGGAAGAGGATGCGGGTCTTGCTGATCGAGGACGATCGCAACCTGGCCACCGCCGTTGCGCGCTACCTGCGCGAGCAGAATTGCGTGGTCGATCTCGCCGAGAATGGCGAAGACGGTCTCCACCTCGGGGCCACCGAAATCTATGACGTCGCCATCCTCGACCTCGGACTTCCAAAGATCGACGGGATCCGCGTGCTCGAAGCGTGGCGCGACCAGAAACGGTATCTGCCCGTGCTGATCCTGACCGCGCGCGACGTCTGGACCGACAAGGTCTCCGGCTTCAAGGCGGGCGCGGACGACTATCTGACCAAGCCCTTTCGGGTCGAGGAACTGCTGATGCGGCTGCGCGCCCTGACACGGCGGGCCGCGGGGCATGGCGCGAACCGGATCCTCTGCGGGCCCATCACCTTCGATGCGCAACTCGGATCGTTCGAACTCGATGGATTGCCGATGAAGCTCACGGGTCTCGAATGGCGCGTCCTGGAGGCCCTCATCCTGCGCGACCAGAAGATCGTCCCGCGCGCCGAACTTATGGAACGCGTCTATGACGGCGACGCGGAGGTGGATTCCAATTCCATCGAGGTGATCATCACCCGTCTGCGGCGCAAGATCGGGACCGCCCGGATCGAGGTGGAGCGCGGCCGGGGTTACCGGCTCGTCGCGGACCGGCCGTGAGGGACGAGCCCGCGGACCCGATCCCCCCCGGACAGGGGCGCGGCGCGGGCTGGCTCCCCGACTCCCTGTCCGGCCGGTTGCTGCTGGGGGCAGGCCTTCTGGTGATATTCGCCGTCGCCGCCGCGACGCTGGTCGGCGCCACCCTGCTGGAGCGGTTCGCCCGCGGTCAGATCGACGCAGGCCTCGATGCAAAGATCGTCGCGATCGCAGCTGGGCTGTCGCTTGCGCCGGATGGCAGGCCGACGGTTTCGCAGGATGTTGCGACGGCCCCCTTCGATCGACCGGGACGGGGCTGGTACTGGCAGGTTTCCTCGGATCAGGGGATTCTGCGCTCCGGAACGCTGCGTGGGGCGACGCTCACCCCGCCGCCGGAGGCTCCGCGCCCGCGCGGGCTTTCCCGGGATCGCCCCTGGCCCACCGATTTTCGCGGTCCCGAGGGCGAGGCGCTGATCGCCCGCGTATCGGACTGGACGATCGATGGCGCACCCGTGCGGATCATCGCAACCGCGCCCAAGGTCGCTGTGACCGGACCGCTGCGCGGTATAATGGCCGTGCTCTTTGTCATCATGGCGGGCCTGGGGCTTCTGTTGTTCGCGGCGGTTGTCCTCGGCGTGCGGATCGGCTTGCGGCCGCTGGCTCGGTTGCGCGGCGAGATCGCCGCGATCCGGGCAGGCCGGGCCAACCGTCTGGTCACGCAGGGGCGACCCGCCGAGGTGGCGCCGCTCGTTGTTGAACTCAACACGCTTCTCGATGAAAACGAGGTAGGGATCGAACGCGCCCGCCGGAACGTCGCCAATCTCGCCCATGGGCTCAAGACACCCCTGACCACGCTGGCCATCACCCTGGCCGAACCCGGACGTGATCCGGAACGGGTTCTGGCACCGCTCGTCGGCATCATGGACCGCCAGATCCGCCACCATCTCGCTCGTGCCCGCGCGGCCGCCTTGGGAGGTCCGGCGCGCGCGCACACTGATCTGGTCGAGCGGATCCGGGATCTCACCCTGGTCATGGGTAAGCTCCATGCGGATCGCGCTATCGCCTTCGAGTTCAAGTGTTCTGGCCAAATCCTTGTCGCCTGCGAGGCGCAGGATCTCGACGAACTTCTCGGCAATCTGCTCGATAATGCCTTCACCCATGCCGCCACCCGGGTTCTCGTGACCGCCACTGTCGCGGGCAAGATCGTGCGTGTCGAAATAGATGACGATGGGCCAGGCATGTCCCAGGCGGAAATCGCCTCGGTTCTGACCACGGGCCGTCGTCTGGACGAAAGCACCCTTGGCTACGGATTTGGCCTCTCGATATCCACGGAAATCGCCGAACTTTACGGCGGTGACATCGCCTTGTCCGCGGCGGGTATCGGCGGTCTCCATATCGACGTGACATTGCTCGCCGCCCAGGTGTTTGATCCCAAGGTTTGATGGTGCGATCTTTTCCGCCAAATGGAAGGAAGCACTATGGGCCAAATACGTTACGGTAGGGTTATGTCGCAAACATTGTTGCGCGTTTTGCGTTGGCTGTCTCTGGTCTAAGAGCACAACGGTGAAGGAGGGGACGCCGGGAGGCAGCGGAATGGTCGATTTCAAAGGCAACCCTTACCTGAGAGATGTGATCCTCCACGCTGTCTTCTTTCGCATCCGGTAAGCCGTCTCCTATCGCGATTTGGAGGAGATCATGGCGGATCGGGGCGGGTCAATGAGACCTATATCAAGGCGAAAGGTCGCTGGACCTCTCTCTCCCGGGCCATCGATCGGGACGGAAACACGCTTGATTTCATGCTGTCCGCGCACCGGGACGAAGCGGCTGCGACAGCCTTCTTCGCCCGCGCATTTCGCGCCAACGGCTGGCCCGACAAGGTGGTGACCGACAAGAGCAGGGTCAATCTGGCCAGACTGGAGAACATGAACATCCTTCTCTTGCTGAGCGGCTGGTTTTGGCTGATCGAAGTTTCCCAGGTCAAATACCTCAATACCCTGATCGAGCAAGATCACCGTTTCATAAAGAAGCTGGCCCGGCCGATGCTCGGGTTCAAATCATTCGCCGCCGCTCAAGCTACCCTGGCCGGGATCGAGACCGCCCACATGATCCGCAAGGGTCAGTTCCCCGCCAGCGGTCAAAATGCCTTTCAGACGTTCGCGGCGCTGGCCGGATAGCCCGGTCCAGCCATAGGTCCACAAGCGCCCTTCAAAAATATTTGCGATAGAACCACCGGAATACTGGCGGCCCTGCACAGTACGCTGGGCGGTCACCCACTGTAAAGGTTGGCGAACCTGTCACGAAGCAGGTTCTTCTGAACTTTGCCCATCGTATTGCGTGGCAGTTCGTCAACGAAGACGATCCGCTTTGGCAGCTTGAACTTGGCGAGGCGCGTTTTGAGATCCTGGAGGATCGCACTCTCCTGGAGCGCTACCCCGCCAGCCGGCACAATGACGGCTGTGACACCTTCGCCGAGGTCGCGATGGAGTACGCCGATCACCGCCGACTCGAGGACACCGGGAATGGCGTCGAGCTCGGTCTCGATCTCCTTGGGATAGACGTTATAGCCGCCGGTGATGATGAGATCCTTGCCGCGGCCGACAATGTGCACATATCCGCGCTTGTCGATCTTGCCGAGGTCGCCGGTGATGAAAAAGCCGTTTGCCCGCAGCTCGGCCGCCGTCTTGTCCGGCATCCGCCAGTAGCCCTTGAAGACATTCGGGCCGCGCACTTCGATCATGCCGATCTCTCCCGACGGAAGGACGGCACCGGTGTCGGGGTCGGTCACGACGATCTCGACACCGGGCAGCGGCAGTCCGACAGTCCCTGCGATTCTGTCGCCCTCGTACGGGTTCGAGGCGTTCATGTTGGTCTCGGTCATGCCGTAGCGTTCGAGGATGGCATGACCGGTTCGGGCCTGCCATTCCCGATGGGTCTCGGCGAGAAGCGGCGCCGAGCCCGAGATGAAGAGCCGCATATGCGCCGTCGTCTCGGCATTCAGCCTTTCATCTTCGAGCAGACGCACGTAAAATGTCGGTACTCCCATGAGAACGGTGGCCCGGCCCATCAGCTCGAAGACGCGGTCCACATCGAACTTCGGCAGGAGGATCATCGACGCGCCGGAGAAGAGCGTGACATTGGTCGCAACAAAGAGCCCGTGCGTGTGGAAGATCGGCAAGGCGTGGATCAGCACGTCGTCCGCGACATAGCGCCAGGCCTGTCTCAGCGCCGTTGTATTCGAGACAAGATTGCCGTGGGTCAGCATGGCGCCCTTGGACCGTCCGGTGGTCCCGGAGGTGTAGAGCAACGCGGCCAGGTCGTCGGCCGACCGCTCGATCGTCTCGAAGGCCGATGGCGCGGCATCGGCGGCTTCCATGAGCGTTCCCTTGCCGTCGGCGTCGAGGGTGACGAGCGTTGCACCGACGCTATCGGCGGCGGCTCGCAGCGCATCGCGCTTGCGCGGGTCGCAGACAAGGACGGCGGGCTCGGCGTCCGATACGAAATACTCGATCTCCGCGGGCGTATAGCCGGTGTTGAGCGGCAGGAAAACGCCACCGGCGCGCACCGTGCCAAGATAGAGCAGGATCGTCTCCACCGACTTCTCGACCTGGGCCGCGACGCGGTCGCCGGGTTTCACGCCGAGCCCGACGAGGGCGTTCGCCATCCGGCCAGCCCGGGCGACAAGATCGGCATAGGAAATCGGTTGGCCCGAGACAGTCTCGATCGCAACCGCGGAAGGGTCGGCAATGCTGTCTGAGAGAAGAGCGAAGAGGTTAGCATTCATGGCGGTCACCAGCATGGAGGGGGTCACGATGACGAAGTGGGGGAGAGCGCCCGCCACACATCGGGGGAAGCGGCGATCTGGCCTTTCTCGGCCAGTGCCTCGTGGTTCTTCTCGATCTGGTCGAGATCATAGAGATAGTTGACCATCAGTCCATGGGACTGGCGCAGCCCGTTCGCGGAAGTGTCGCCGAGAAAGTTCAGACGTTCCAGGCGGGCGCCGTTTCCGAGGTGGAAGCGCGCCACCGGATCGACCGGACGGCCAGCCCGGTCCTTCGTCTTGAGAAAGTACTGCGCCGCGAGGGGCATGAGAATGGCGCGCACGCTCTCGCTCTTGGCCGCGTCGAGATGCCATTCCGGCTCATCGAGCAGAGCAAGCACTCCGCGACTATCGGCTGGGATGATTTCCGACGCCTCTTCCTCCCTCTCCCGTCTCAGCCAGTCGGCAAATCCGGGGACAGGCGAGAGCGTGACGAATGTCCTCACATTCGGAAGCTCCGCCTTCAGGTTCTCGACGACTTGTTTGATGAGGAAATTCCCGAACGAAACTCCCGCGAGACCCTTCTGGGTATTGGAGATTGAATAGAACACCGCGGTCGTCGCCGCTTCCGCCGCGATCGTCGCGCGCGATATGTCGAGAAGCGTGGCGACGTTATCGGGGATCGCCTCGGTCAGGGCCACTTCGACGAAGATCAGCGGTTCGTCAACGAGCTGCGGATGGAAGAAGCCATAGCACCGCCGATCGGTCGGTTCGAGCCGGTTGCGCAGGTCATCCCAGTTCTGGATGGCATGGACGGCTTCGTAGCGGATGATCTTTTCCAGAATGTTCGCCGGCGTCGTCCAGTCGATGTGACGCAGGACAAGGAAGCCGCGGTTGAACCAGGAGCCGAACAGATGGGCGAAGTCCGAGTCCACCCGGCGCAGGTCGGGGTGATCGCGCAGGTGCCGCAGGAGTTCTTCGCGCATCCTGACCAGCGCCGCGGTACCGCCCGGGGCGAGATTGAGGCGGCGGAGAAGCTCCTGTCGACGCGGTTCGGCGGCGGCGTGAAGACGTTCCACCGCGTCCGGCGCCTCGGCGCGAACCGCCTCGATCGCGGCATCGACGGCGGCCCGATCGGGGCCGAAACGATCGGCGAGGAGGGTAAGGAAGGCCCGCCGCTCCTCGGGTTGGGCGGTGTCGAAGGCGGCGACGAGGGCCCTGGCCAACGCCACGCCGGAGGCCTCGCCCCGTCGGGAGAGCAGCAGATCCGCGAGCGTTGCAAGATCAGGCGCCGTCCCAGACGCCCCCGCCGGATCGCGTCGGCGAAGGAGGTTACGGCCACGTTCGGTCAGCGTGTCGAGCAGGTCGCCAAGATAGGCGGACGTGCCTTGGCGGTCGGGGCGAACGGCTTTGGTCACGGTCAACTCCTTGTATGGACTGTCGAGGCTCATCCGGGCACCACGATGAACAGGAGCCAGAGGACGATGGGGGCAATTATGGTGACCAGCGCGCCATAGCCGAGCAGACGGCGGAAGAACTGGTCGCGGTCGACGCCCTGGGCATTGGCGAGGACGA
Organism: Amaricoccus sp.; assembly: GCA_048594665.1. GTDB lineage: Bacteria > Pseudomonadota > Alphaproteobacteria > Rhodobacterales > Rhodobacteraceae > Amaricoccus. The sequence continues at coordinate 20,284 of JBMDWT010000013.1, forward strand.
GGGCGCCGTTGGTCGAGAACGGGCTGACGTCGACGATGGTCGAGGCGACGGCCATTGCGGCGATGAAGCCAATGGCATTGACCCCGGTGCCTGCCTGCAGGAATGGCACCGCGAGCGGGATGAGCGAGCCGAGCACCGCCGTCGAGGAGGCAAAGGCCGAGACGACAGCGCCGATGAAACAGAGAAGGAGGGCGGCGATCATCGGCGAGCCCATGCCTGCGACGCTGTCACCGACGAAGCTGATCGTGCCCATGTGCTCAAGAACGGTGACATAGGTGGAGACGCCCGTGATGAGCATGATCTCGGGCCAGGCGACCTGAGACATGGCGCGCTTCTGGACGTTTGGTGCCCAGAGAGCGAGGACGAGGCCGATCGACAGGGCGACAAATCCGATGTCGAGCTTGAAAGCCAGAACGAGGACAGCCAGGAGAGCGAGACCGGCGAGCGTGACCATCTGGTAGAGGTTGCCGTCGTCCGCCCCCTCGGGGATGGGGGCATCGGCCGTCAGGCGATTAACGTCGCCTTTTCCGGCCTCCTCGCCGATCTGTCGGCTGAGCGCCTCGGCCTCGCTGTCGCCGAAAATCTGCGGTCCGGTGGCCGCGCGGGCGATCTCGATATGCGGCACGTTGACCATGACCGGACCCGTGCCGTTCGCCCTGAGAAGCGTGCGCCCACCGAGAAGCATGAAGAGCATGAAAGCCACGGCGGCGTTGACAAAGAAGCTCGCTGCGAAGGTCGTCATCGGGCTGAGCGGGAGTCCGGCCTTGGCGACCACGCCGTTGGTAATGCCGCCATAGATCGAAATCGGAGAGAATCCGCCGGCCTGGGCGCCATGAACCACCATGAGACCCATGAGGAGCGGCGAGATCCGGTAGCGAAAGGCGAAGCCGAGGGCGATCGGCGCGATGATCGCGACCGCGCCGGGGCTGACGGCGCCGACCGACGTGAGCAATGCGGAGATGCCGAACATGATCCACGGGATCGCGGCGATGCGCCCCTTCACGGCACGAACCGCGAGGCGGACGAGCCAGTCTATGGTGCCATTGTTCTGCGCCAGCGCGAACAGCCAGGTGATGCCGACGAGGGTCAGAAACAGGCCGCCGGGGAAGCCTGCGATGATTTCCTTGGTTTCCTGACCCGCGAAGACCGTGCCGACGAGAAAAGCGCCGACGAAGGCGAGAACGCCCATATTGATGGGCCAGACCGTCGCCACCACGAACATGGCGACCAAGGCATAGATCGAAATCAGCTGGGGTGTCATGCGAGCCGTTCCTCCGTTGATTTTGTTATTGGAGCCCTTCGACAGGGCCGATGAGGAAACCGGCCAAGCGCACGAATCCCTCCTATGCTAGTAGCTCTCTCATATACGCTTTGGTTCGCATCTTGTATATAACAAAAATCTCTATGGATGCATGAGGGGCGCGTTGCTATGAATGAATCTTCTGAATTCGGGAGTGCGGTCTGTGAGCACAGTCTCCAATGTCGTGCGGATCCGGGAAGCCCTGGAAAACGCAATTGTGGATGGGCGCTATGTTCCAGGCGCGCGACTCGATCCGGAGGCGCTCGCCCGCGAATTTGACTGCTCCCGGACGCCGATCCGTGAGGCGCTACAGCAGCTTGAGGCCTCGGGCCTCGTTCGCGTCGTCGCAAAGCGGGGCACATTCGTGTCTGAATGGAGCGTCGAGGAGCTTGCCGAGCGGTTCGAAGTGATGGCAGAACTCGAGGCGATGTGCGCCCGGCTGGCGGCGCGGCGCATCACGGAGCCTGAGATGGAGAAGCTCGAAGCGGCGCACGAAGAATCTCGGCGCCTTGTCCAAGCGGGCGACATCAATGCTTATTATGGCGCGAACTCGGAGTTCCACGCCTGCATCTACCGGGCAACGCACAATACCTTCCTCGAGCGCGAGGCGTCGCGGCTCCATTCCGTGCTACAGCCCTATCGCAGAATGCAGTTGCAGGTGCGCAATCGGATGGCCCGCTCGTTCGCCGAGCATGACGCGGTCATCGCTGCCATCCGCGACGGCAACGACGTCGTAGCCTCGGAGGCGATGCGCGACCATGTGGCCGTCCAGGGCGATCGCTTCCATGATCTCCTCGCCGCCGTGCGCAAGGTGGAATGAGTCCAGCGTGCCTGGTGCCATGCTTGGGCAGAAGCGCTTCCTTGCGCACTGGTGGTCGCGCAGGCATTATCAGGTTAATTGACGTCGGTCCGACCAAGGCCATCTGTCGCTATCACACGGTCAAATCGGCGGCGGTGCCGTTTTACAGGCTGAAGGCATCAGCCTGGGCATGGCGATGGGAGGTTGCGGAAAGTCGGTGGCGTTTGGGGCGGAAGAGAGTGATTGTCTGGTCGTGGACGGACAGAAACCGCTGCGCCTGGCG
>JBMDWT010000014.1:0-58810 GCA_048594665.1 Amaricoccus sp.
TGCTCCGAAAGATCGGGGAGCGAACCGTCAGCGGCCTATGGAACCTCATCGGCAGACTCGTCGACATCTTCCAACCCCACGAATGCGCCAATTACTTCCGTTCCTGCGGATATGACCCAGAATGATCGAAAAACGCTCTAAAAGATTGACAATTTGGGAGCGCCAGAATAAACGCCCGAATAATGCAGTAAATGCAAGGTGGGGTCAGTTCTTAAACTCGTTCCGCCTGTGACTATTAAGATTGCATGGGCGAGGAAATAAATTTGGAGATAAAAGCCAACAGTTACGAGCGTTACAAAGAAGAAATTAAGGAGGATATATCGAACACTTTGCAGGAATTTGGTGTTCAGCCGATTCTGTTCGTAGGCTCAGGCCTTACTAAACGCTATATGAATGGCCCATCATGGGAAGAGCTGTTAGGGGTGCTTGCTGATGGTTGCCCAGCTATCGAGAAGGGTTTGGCCTTCTACAAGCAATCCCTAGACAATATGATTGCAATTGGTCAAGAATTTTCCAATTTGTATCGCAGTTGGGCCTGGGGCAACGGAAAAGGTTCTTTTCCAGACTATATGTTCGAGGCGGATGTTAATAAACATTCGTACATTAAATTCAAGATTTCAGAGTTTTTTGCTAAGGCGCGGCCAGTGGATATAAATGGTCTGAATGCCGCATATTCTGAGGAAATTTCGGCCCTCGCGGGGATTAAGCCTCACGCTGTTATCACAACAAACTATGATGAAATGCTAGAGATAATTTTTCCAGATCACGAGAGAATTATTGGACAGCAGCTTTTAAGAGGTCAACAAATTTGTATAGGAGAGATATATAAGATCCACGGTTGTGTAACTAAACATGATAGTCTAGTGCTCACGAGAGACGACTACGATGAGTGGCTGAAAAAGAAAAAATTCCTTAGTGCAAAACTTCTTACATTTTTTAATGAACATCCGTTATTGTTTGTTGGTTATAACGCCGGTGATCCAAATATTCAAGCAATACTTTCAGACATAGATGAAGCTCTTCCAGAGAAGGGTGGAATAATTCCAAATGTTTATATTCTTCAATGGGATCCTGCTATTACGGAAGAAAGTTGGCCTCAGCGAGACAAGATCATACAGACTGAAGATGGTCGAAGCGTTCGTGTAAAGATGGTCTCCGCAACCAATTTCGACTGGGTTTTCGACGCATTTGCTGCCAGTCCGGCACTTGAGCACGTCAGCATGAAGGTGCTTCGAGCGCTTATGGCAAGGTCTTACGATTTCGTGCGAAGCGATATACCTAGGATGAGAGTGGAAGCAGACTTTAAAATGCTCAATTCTGCTGTAGTGGATTCAAACTCGTTCGCAAAGCTATTTGGTATTGCGAACATTAATGATTATAGCGCAGCTAGTGCGTACCACCCTTATAGTCTCACCGAGGTTGGGGTCAAGTTGGGGTACTCAAATTGGAATGGTGCCAACAAACTCATCGAAAAGATAGAGGAAGAAACTGGAATAAACATAAAAGAAAGTGATAACCGATATCACCGAGCGGATAAAGTAAATAAGACAATTTTTCATAAGTATAGTGAGGACGCTATTGTCATATTGGGGAAGGTGCAGAAAGGTATTGAGTACAAATTAGACATAAAGTAGTCTAGAAATCTGTAATTTTTCTTGAAGACTTAATTTCTACTTAACGCCCCCCAACACCCACAGCCACGCCGAGGCGGTCAGGACGGTGAGGGCGGTGGCGAGGAGGACGGTGCTCGCGACCTGCGCCTGACCCCGGTTGTACATGTTCGCAAAGACATAGGCGTTCACCCCCGGTGCCATCGCCGCCGTCACCACGCAGCCCCGCACGAACTCCATCGGCAGGCCGAAGACGTGGTAGGAGAGCATATAGGCGATCGCCGGATGGACCACGAGGGAGAGGAGGGAGATCAGGCCCGCCTCCGGGATCGAGGCGCGCAGGGCGTAGCGGGAGAGCACGCCGCCGAGGCCGAAGAGCGCCGCCGGGAGGGCGGAGTCGGCGATCATGCCGACGGCGACGCGGAGGGGCTCGGGGTAGGGCAGGTGGCCGAGGTTGACGATGAAGCCCAGGGCGAGGCCGATCATCAGGGAGTTGCGGAACATCGCGCGGGCGACGGTGCGGGCGGTCCTGGTCAGGGTGGCGCCGTCGGCGCGGGCCAGTTCCATCGCCGTGATCCCGACGAGGTAGCAGAAGGGGGCGTGGATCGAGATGATCCCGAAGTTGGGGGTCATCGCGTCCGGTCCATAGGCGCGCTCCATGATCGGGAGGCCGAGCAGGACGGAGTTGGAGAAGAGGGCGGCGAAGGCGACGGCGACGGATTCGCCGGGGCGGCGGTTGAAGAGGTACCTTATGCCGAGATAGCCCAAGGCGAAGGAGACGAGGGCTCCGGTGTAGAAGGAGACGAGCAGCGCGGGGCGGAAGACCGAGGCGAGGTCGAGGTCGACGATGGCGCGAAAGAGCAGGCAGGGGACGGCGAAGTTCTGGGTGTAGTTCATCAGCCCGTCGGTCGCCGAGAGCGGGAAGATCCTGGCGCGGGCCGCCGCGTAGCCCGCGCCCATCACCAGGAAGACCGGCAGGACGACGCCGAGGATGGCGGCGATCATATCTCGAAGTCCAGCACCATGCCGTCATGGGCCGGGGTGACATGGGCGGGGGTTTCAGCCGCGAGGGTGGCGTAGTCGAGGTCGTTGTGCAGGTTGGTGAGCACGCCGTGGCGGGGTTTGGCGCGGTCGATCCATTCGAGCGTGAGGGCGAGGTGGGCGTGCGTCGGGTGGGGCGCGTAGCGCAGGGCGTCTACGAGCCAGGTGTCGAGGTGGGCGAGATGGTCCCAGGTCGGTTCGGGGATGTCCGAGACATCGGGGATATAGGCGATGTCGTGGAAGCGGAAGCCGAGGGCCTCGGTGCGGCCGTGCTGGACGGGGAGGGGGAGGAAGGGGATGGGGCCGGCGGGGCCTTCGACTTCGAAGGCGCCTTCGATCAGGCGGAGGTCGAGGATGGGGGGGTACATGCTGCCCGGCGGCTGGAGGAAGGCATAGCCGAAGCGGGTGGTGAGGGAGGTCGCGGTGGCGGTGTCGGCCCAGACCGGCAGGCGGGCGCGGCGGTTGAAGACGATCATGCGCAGGTCGTCTAGCCCATGGACATGGTCGGCGTGGGCATGGGTGTAGATCACCGCGTCGAGCAGGCCTGTGCCCGCGTCGAGCAGTTGGGCGCGCATGTCGGGGGAGCTGTCGATCAGGACGCGGGTGGCGGTGTCGTTTTCGAGGCGCTCGACGAGGATCGAGCAGCGGCGGCGGGCGTTGCGCGGATTGGTCGGGTCGCAGGCGCCCCATTGGCCGCCGAGGCGGGGCACGCCGCCCGAGGAGCCGCAGCCGAGGATGGTGACGCGCAAGGTGGCCATCAGCGGGCCTTCGCGAACAGGCGGTCGAAATTGGCCGAGGTGAGGGCGGCGAACTCCTCCGGTGTCATGTCGAAGGCCGCCGCCATGGCGCGGGCGGTGTCGGCGGTGAAGGCGGGCTCGTTGCGTTTGCCGCGATGGGGCAGGGGCGCGAGATAGGGGCTGTCGGTCTCGACCAGCAGCCGGTCGCGGGGGGCGGCGGCGAAGATGTCGCGCAGGGCGCCCGCGCTCCGGAAGGTCGCGATGCCCGAGATCGAGAGGTAGAAGCCCAGGGAGACCGCGGTTTCGGCAAGCTCGCGCGAGGCGGTGAAGCAATGCATCACGCATGTGAAGGGGCCCGCCGCGTGCTCGGCCGACAGGATCGCCGCGATATCGGCGTCGGCGTCGCGGGCATGGATGATGAGCGGCAGGCCGGTCTGGCGCGCGGCCTCGATATGCACGGCGAGGGAGGTCTTCTGGATCGCCTCGGTCTCGGCGGTGTAATGATAATCGAGCCCGGTCTCGCCGATCCCGACGAACTTCGGGTGGCGGGCGAGGGCGGTCAGGGCCTCCACCGTCGCCAGAGGCTCGGTCGCGGCGTTCATCGGATGGGTGCCGGCGGCGTAGAACACGCCCTCGTGCGCCTCGGCGATCGCGCGCACCCGCGGCTCCTCGCGCAGGCGGGTGCAGATTGTCACCATCCGGGTCACCCCGGCCGCGCCCGCGCGCGCGACGATCTGGTCGAGTTCACCGTCGAAATCGGGGAAGTCGAGGTGGCAATGGCTGTCGACGAGAGGGGGAAGGGGCATCTGATACTCGGGCAAAAACGGGATCAGGCGGCATGTGCGAGCGCGTCCGACGCCGCCCTGTCAATCTGGAGGCAGGTATCGAGGATCACCTGCGCGGGGTCAAGATGCACGGCGCGCGCATGAACGGTTCGTTCCACCATCGCGGCCACATGGCTCGCCCAGAGTTGCGCCTGCGCCGGGGTCCGGGCGAGACGCGCCATCGCGCGGGCCTCCGCCTCCGACACCGGCGCCGCCGGCGCCCCGGCGGCGGCCCGGGCCAGTCGCGACAGCGCGAGCCGCAGCAGTTCCAGCACGAGGTCATAGCGCTCCACCGAGTCGCGGCCCGCGCAGGATTCGGCCAGGGCGAGGACGCGGGGACGGCTCATCCCCGGCGCATGCGACAGGAGTTCGAGGATCTCGGCATGGATCGCCAGCCCCTCTCCCCTCAGCAGCCGGAAGGCCGTGCCCACCGATCCGTCGGCCAGGGCCCCGAGCGCCGCCGCCTGCGCGGCGTCCGGATGCGCCCCCGCCTGGGCCAGCGCCTCCGACAGATCCGCCGCCGCGAGGGGTGCGAGCCGCAGCTCCCGGCAGCGCGAGCGCAGGGTCGGAAGCAAGCGGGCGGGCTGGTGGCTGATCAGCAGGAGGGCCGCGCGCCGGGGCGGTTCCTCCAGGATTTTCAACAGGGCATTGGCCGCGCTCGGATTCATCTCGTCGGCGCTGTCGATGATCGCCACCCGCCAGCCGCCCTCGGCGGCCGAAAGCTGGAAGAAGGATTTGAGCGCGCGGATCTCGTCCACCGTGATCGCGGTGCGCAACCGCCGGGTCTTGTCGTCCCAGGGACGGCGGCAGAGAAAGAGGCTCGGACAGGCGAGCATCGCCGTCTGGCGGAAGAGCGGATGCCCGGGGTCCATGTTGAGCCCCCCGGTCCCCGCGATCAGATGGCGCGCGATCCCCCAGGCGAGCGTCGCCTTGCCCACCCCGCGCGGGCCGGTCAGAAGCCAGCCATGCGGCATCCGCCCGGTGGCGGCGGCGGCGAGAAACCGCGATTGCGCCGCGTCCTGACCGATCAGGCGGACGGTCTCACGCGGATGCGGCGCCCCGTCGAGCCGGTCGGGCTCCTCGGCCTCGCTCATATCCCGACCTCCAATGCCACCCGGGCGGCGACCTCCTCCGCGCCCCCCTCCGCCGGGATCAGCCGACAGCGGTCGGGAAATTCCCGGGCGAGGGCGCGAAAGCCCGCGCGCAGGCGGTGCTGGAAGTCGGGGCCGAATCGCTCGAACCGGTCCTCGGCGCCGCCGCGGGCGAGGCCACGACCGAGCGATACGTCGGGGTCGAGATCGAGGATCAGGGTCAGATCCGCCTCCCGTCCGATCATCAGCTCATGCAGCCGGTCCACCGTGGCGCGCAGGTCGGACCGGGCCACCCCCTGATAGACGCGGGTCGAATCCACGAACCGGTCGCAGATCACGATGTCCCCCCGGGCCAGCGCCGGGGCGATCCGGCGCTCCATATGATCCCGGCGCGCGGCGGTGAAGAGCAGGATCTCGGTCTCGGGCGACCAGCGTCCGGTGTCGCCCTCGACCAGCAGCCGCCGGATCGCCTCCGCGCCCGGTGCGCCGCCGGGCTCGCGTGTTTCGACCACGCTGTGCCCCGCCGCGCGCAAGGCGGCGGCCAAGGCGCGCCCCTGGGTCGATTTTCCGACACCGTCGATCCCTTCGAAGGTGATGAGGCGGCCGCGCGATGTCACTCAGTTCTGGCCCCGCAGAAGGCCGGTCGCCTTTTGCCGGGTGATCTCGGCGGCGGCGCCGATGCGCTTCATCAGCCCGCCCCGCGCCACATCGGTGCCCGCGACCAGATCGAAGGAGACCGGCTCGGTTCCGGGCACATCGACCACGAGGCTGCCCAGACGTTGCCCCGTGGCGATGGGCGCCTCGATCGGGGCCTGATAGACGACGCGGGCCTTCAATCCCGCGCGGTTCTCGCGTGCGACCAGGAGCTGGATATCCCCGGCCGCGATCAGGGGCACCGTCTCGGTCGTGCCGAGCCAGACCGGCGCCTGGGCCACCACCTCGCCCTTGCCGGCAAATTTGACCGTGTCAAAGGCGCCGAACGCCCATTTGACCAAGGCGGCGGTTTCGGCTTCGCGTTCGGCCATGTCGGCGAGGCCGCTGACCGCGAAGACCACCCTCTGGCCGTTCTGAACCGCCGATCCGACCAGGCCATAGCCCGCCTCCTCGGTATGGCCGGTCTTGAGCCCGTCCGCCCCGATCCCGAGTTTCAACAGGGGATTGCGGTTGGGCTGGGTGATATTGTTCCAGGTGAATTCGGTTTCGCCGAAATATTTGTAATATTGCGGGAAATTATCGATGATCAGCCGCGCCAGCGTCACCAGATCCCGCATGCTCATCACATGCCCCTCGGCCGGCCAGCCGGAGGCATTCACCAGATGGGTGTCCCTGAGGCCCAGCTCATGGGCGCGCCGGGTCGCCTGGGCCGCGAATTCGTCCTCCGAGCCCGCCAGCCCCTCGGCCACCACCACGCAGGCGTCATTGCCCGATTGTACGATGATGCCCTGGATCAGCGCCTCGACCGGGACGAAGCTGTTGATGTCGACGAACATGCGCGACCCTTCCATCGCATGGGCGCGGGCGCTGACGTGAAAGGTCGTGTCCATCTTGACCCGGCCATCGCGCAGCGCCTCGAACAGCATATAGACCGTCATCAGCTTGGACATCGAGGCGGGCGGTTCGGGCACGTCGGCATTCTTGGAAAACAGCGCCATGCCGGTGGCATCGTCGACCACCAGCGCCGAGCGCGCCTTGGTCTCGAACGCCAGCGCGCCCAGGGGGGCCAGACCCAGCAAGAGGCCAAGGATCATGGTTTTGAACATCATGCGCGCGCTCTCGTGGGGGGCCATGCCGCAGGATAAGGGAAAGCCCGGCCGGAAGTCAAAATACAACGATCGGGAGAGTTGTTTTGGAAAGGATGCGATCATTGCGCCACAATGACCGGTTCGCGGCGCACGGCCGTCACTCGCACGCGTTCGGGGTCCGCGCCGATGCCGATCAGTTCGGCGGCGGCGTTGGAGAGGCGGATTTCGGTTGCCGGTCCGTTGCCGGAAAAGAGGGCGACGGTGACGGAGGCGCCGGTGTCCAGATTGACCACCAGCCCGCGTTCGGGTCGGCGCAATCCGGGAACCGCCGCCCAGAGGCCCTGGGCGCCCTTGGCGCGGTCGCGCCGGGCCAGCGCCTCGCGGTCGAGCACGCCGGGGACTTCCGCGTCCTGGAAGGTCAGGGCGATGGGTTCGCCGGGCACGGGCGCGCGGGACGCCTTAGGCCCCCCGCAGGCCCCGGCCAGCAGGGCCAGCGCCGCGATCGAAGCGCTGCGATATCGCCGCGTCATTCCCGCCGTCTCCGTTCCGGATCCTGGATTTCCGTGCCAATCCCTGTAGCGGTCCGGCCCGGTGGAGGAAAGGGGGGCAATGGCGGGGCGAGATCACTGGACGCGCCTTGCGCCCGCCGTTAGAAGACGGGGACGGAAGCGTGGCAGAGTGGTCGATTGCATCGGTCTTGAAAACCGACGGCGGGCAACCGTCCGTGAGTTCGAATCTCACCGCTTCCGCCAGATATCCCCCATGGCTGTCCGGACAGAGCGCCTTGCATCAGGCCGGGGTGGTTTCGTGATATTCGGAAACAAGGGGGGAACATGCGGCGGGGTTATGCGTTAACTTTTTGACAAACAAATTATCGAGGATACGGCCTTGAACGCGCCCAGCCCTAGTCTTTCCTCGATTTCCCTGAATAGATCACCGCTGATCTGTTTTTCGCATCTGCGCTGGGACTTTGTGACGCAAAGGCCGCAACATCTGATGCGGCGATTTTCCCGGCGGCGTCGGGTATTTTTCTTTGAGGAACAGATCCCGACCGAGCATCATCTGGCCTATCTCGAACTGCATCCCTTCGAGGACACCGATGTGATCGCGGTCCGGCCCCGTATCCCCCGGAGCTGGCCCGAGAGCGCGCATCAGGTGACGCTGGCGCGTCTGCTCGACCAGCTGCTGGCGGTGCAGGGGGCGGCCAAGCCGATCCTGTGGTTCTATACGCCGATGATGTTCCCCTTCGCCGAGCATGTGGACGCGGCGGCGGTGGTCTATGATTGCATGGACGAGCTGTCGAGCTTCCGGTTCGCGCCGCCGGACCTGCGCGGGAACGAGGCGCGGCTGCTGGCGCGGGCGGATGTCGTGTTCACCGGGGGGCCGAGCCTCTATCAGGCAAAGCGCCATCGGCATCCCAACGTGCATCTCTTTCCCTCCAGCGTCGATCTCGAGCATTTCGCGACCGCCCGGGCGGGAGGGAACGAGCCCGCCGATCAGGCCGCCATCCCTGGGCCGAAGTTCGGGTTTTATGGGGTGATCGACGAGCGGCTCGACCTTGATCTGTTGCGGCGAACGGCGGCGGCGCGGCCCGGCTGGTCGTTCGTGCTGATCGGTCCCGTCGTCAAGATCGATCCCGCCGACCTGCCGCGGGCGGGGAATATCCATTATCTGGGCGCGCGGCCCTATGAGGCCTTGCCCGGCTATGTCGCCCATTGGGACGTGGCGCTGATGCCGTTTGCGATCAATGATGCGACCCGTTTCATCAGCCCCACCAAGACTCCGGAATATCTCGCCGCCGGTCGTCCCGTCGTCTCCACCCCCATCGCCGATGTGCAAAGCCAGTATGGCGACAGCGCGGGTGTGATCGTCGCCGACACGGCCGAGGCGTTTTCACGCGCCTGCGCGACCGCGCTTGATCGCGCCGCGGGGAAAGAGTCCTGGTTGCCCGGGGTCGATGCCCTGCTGGCGCGCTCCTCCTGGGACGAGACCTTCGCGCGGATGAATACGATCCTGGAATCGGCGCTGGCACCGAAGGCCCGGCGGGCGGAGACCAGGCCCTATGATTATCTGATCGTCGGAGCGGGATTGGCGGGGTCGGTGCTGGCCGAGCGGCTGGCGGCGGGCTCGGGCAAGCGGGTGATGATCTGTGACCGCCGGCCCCATGTCGCGGGCAATACTTATGACTTCCACGACGAGGCCGGGATTCTCGTCCATAAATACGGGCCCCATATCTTTCACACCAACAGCGAGGAGGTCTTCGCCTATCTGTCGCGCTTCACACGCTGGCGGGAGTATGAGCATCGGGTTCTCGCGCGCGTCGGCGACAAGCTCCTGCCGATGCCGATCAACCGGACCACGTTGAACGGGCTCTTCGAGATCGATCTGAAGGATGAGGCGGAGGCGCAGGCCTTTCTCGCGCAGCAGGCCGAGCCGGTCGAGCGGGTCGAAACCTCGCGCGATATCGTGATCTCCAAGGTGGGAACCCGCCTCTATCGCACCTTCTTCGAAGGTTATACCCGCAAGCAATGGGGGCTCGATCCCTCCGAGCTCGACAAATCGGTGGCGGCGCGGCTTCCCGCCCGGGCCTCGACGGACGACCGGTATTTTCTCGACCGCTTTCAGGCGATGCCGGCGGAGGGCTATACCCGCATGGTCGAAAACATGCTCGACCATCCCGGCATCGATGTGCGCACCGGCGTGGATTTCGAGGACGTGCGTGGCGACATGCCAAAGGCCCATGTCATCTATACCGGACCGATCGATGCCTATTTCGACCATCGCTTCGGACCTCTGCCCTATCGCTCGCTCGAATTCCGGCATGAAACGCTCGACCGCCCGCGCTTCCAGCCGGTGGCGGTGGTGAACTATCCCGCCGAAGACGTGCCCTATACCCGCGTCACCGAATACAAGCACCTGACGGGCCAGATCCACCCCAGGACCAGCATCAGCTATGAATTCGCCAGAGCCGAGGGCGAGCCCTATTATCCGATCCCCCGGCCGGAAAACCAGGCGCTCTATCGCCGCTATCTCGACCTCGCCCGGCAGCGATCCGATGTCACCTTTGTCGGTCGCCTCGGCACCTACAAATATTACAACATGGATCAGGTCGTGGGCCAGTCGCTCGCCACCTGGGCCCGGATGAGCGATCCCGCGCGCAAGGCGGGATCGAGGCTGATGGCAGCCGGATCATGAGCGGAGCCGGAAAGCCGAGGGTCGTCCTCGCCACCGACAGCCAGATCCCTTCCGGCGTCGGGGAACATATGTTGACACTGGCCCAGGCGTTGCGGCCCGACTGGGAGGTGGCGCTGGCCTTTCCCGGCGAAGGGGAGGGGGCGGAGTTCCTCGCCCGCGGGCATTGGAGTGGCTTTGAGGTCAAGGCGCTGCGCCCGGAGGGCGAGGAGGGCTTTGCCAGATGGCTGCGCCGGGAGCGCGCCGACCTTCTGCATGTCCATGCCGGGATCGGCTGGGAAGGCCACCGCCTGGCAAGGGCCGGCCAGTCGGTCGGGGTGCCGGTCGTGCGCACCGAACATCTGCCCGACCTGATCACCGACAAACGCCAGCGGCGGTTCTATCGCGCCGGACTGGCCGCCGTCGATCATGTCATTTCCGTCTCGGAAGCCGCCGCCGCCAGTTTCGCCGCCAATGGTCCCGCGACGCGGCGCGCGACGATCCAGAACGGCGTCTTTCGCCCGAAGCCCCAGCGGGAGCGGTCCGCGACCCGCGATGCGCTCGGGATCGAGGCGGAGGCGCCGCTGCTGCTGACGGTCGCGCGTTTTACCGCGCAGAAGGGTCACGCCGATCTGCTCCGGGCGATGCGCGAAGTGATCGGCTGGTTCCCGGAAGTCCGGTTGCTGCTGGTGGGGGAAGGGCCGGATCGGTCGGCCGCCGAGCGGATGGCGGGGGAGTTCGGCATCGAGGATCATATCCGGTTCCTCGGGGCGCGGCGGGATGTGCCCGACCTGCTGGCGGCCAGTGATATCTTCGTGCTGCCCTCGCATTTCGAAGGCTTGCCGCTGGTGGTCCTGGAGGCGATGGCGATGGGCCTGCCGGTCGTGGCCAGCCGGATCGGCGGCGTCGTCGAGGCCTTGGGGGCGGAGTACCCCTGGCTGCCCGAAGCGGGCGCGCCGATCGAACTCGCGGCCCGGATCGAGGAGGTTCTGGCGCATCCAAGGCGCGCCCGCGCCATCGGGCGCGCCAATCGCGCGCGGTTCGAGGCACAGTTCACCGCCCATCGGATGGCCCGCGAAACCGCCGCGATCTATGGCTGGACCCTCGCCCGGGATACGCGGCGACATGCCTGAGACGAGAGTGGGTTTCATCGGCGCGGGTGGTATCGCGGAGCGGCATCTGGGGGTGCTTGGAACCTTCGAGGATGTTAGGATCGCGGGCTGCAGCGATATCGATTCCGGTCGCGCGGCGGCGGCGGCCGATCGATGGCAGACGAGCGCCTATCCCACCATCGAGGCGATGATCGAGACGGCGGATCTCGACGCGGTCTATATCTGTGTGCCGCCCTTCGCCCATGGCGCGCCGGAACAGGCGGCGATCGCGCGGGGAGTGCCGTTCTTTGTCGAAAAGCCGGTGTCGCTCGATCTCGCGACCGCCCGCGCGATCGCCGATCTGGTCCGGGAGCGCGGGATCGTCACCGCCGTGGGCTATCACTGGCGCTATCTCGACACGCTTGACGCGGCCCGCGCCGCGCTGGCCGCGCATCCGCCCCGGCTCGTCACCGGCTTCTGGCTCGACCAGACCCCGCCGCCGCGCTGGTGGAGCCAACGGGACCAGAGCGGCGGCCAGATCGTGGAACAGGCGACCCATCTTCTCGATCTCGCCCGGCTGCTGGTCGGCGAGATCACCGAGGTGTCCGGCATGTCCGACCGAACCGGGCGGCCCGGCCATCCCGGTCTCGATGTCGCGACCGCGAGCGCCGTGGCATTGCGCTTTGCCTCCGGCGCTGTGGGAACCCTCGCCGCCACCTGTCTGCTGCGCTGGCCCCACCGGATCGGCCTGCATCTCTTTGGCGACGGCCTTGCCGTCGAGATCAGCGACCATGACCTCATGATCGATGTCGGCGAGGGCCGCCCGGTCCGACGGGCGGAGGGCGATCCGGTCTGGCGCGAGGACCGCGATTTCATCGACGCCGTCCGGGGCGGGCCGGATCGCATCCGCTGTCCCTATCCGGAGGCCCTGCGCACCCATGCGGCGGCGCTGGCCATCGAGCGCTCCATCGCCACCGGGCGGCCCGTCGCGGTGGGGGAGGGGGAGCATGACTGAGGCCCGCGTGATCCGTTCGCTCGGGGTCGAGGCGCCGGGCCATCCTTATGTCTTTGCCTATGACGAAGCGCCGCCCGCCGAGGGCGAACTCCTGCTCTCGACAATGTTCAGCGGGTTTTCGGCGGGGACGGAGCTGACGTTTTTCAAGAATACCAATCCCTATCTGCGATCGCACTGGAACGACCGGCTCGGGGTTTTTGAGCCGGGGCCGGCGGCCACCCAATTCCCCGTGCCGTTCCTGGGCTATATGGAAGTGGGGCGGATCGTTCATTCCAACCTGCCCGGCTTTGCGATCGGGGACCGTCTCGCCGAAACCTGGGGGCATAAATCCGGCCATGCCGCCGATCCGTCGCGGGATGTGCTGATCCCGCTCTCGCCCACGCTTGATCCGATCCTCGGCATTTTCGTGGGCCAGATGGGGCCGATCGCCGCGAACGGCATCCTGCACGCGGATGCGGAGCTGTGCGGGGCGGGGGTGTCGCGGCTTGGTCAGGGCATCGCCGGCCGTCCGGTCCTGGTGATCGGGGCGGGGGTCGTGGGGCTGTTGACGGCGCTGTTTGCCCGGCATCTGGGCGCGGCGGAGGTCCTGATCGCCGATCCATCCGAATTCCGGCGCAACCGTGCCGAGGCGCTGGGGTTTCAGGCGCTGCCCGAGGAGGAGAGCTGGCGGCGGGCGCGGATGCTCTGGCACAATGGCGGCGGGGACCGGGGCGCGGATATCGTCTTTCAGACCCGCGCCCGCCCCGAGAGCCTGGCCACCGCGCTGCGGGCGCTCAGGCCCCAGGGCACGGTAATCGATCTCGCCTTCTACCAGACCGGCGCCGACAGTGTCCGCCTCGGCGAGGAGTTCCATCACAACGGCCTTGGCCTGCGCTGTGCCCAGATCAATCGGGTGCCGCGCGGTCTTGGCGCCGTCTGGGACCGGCGCCGTCTGGCGCGCGAGACCGTGGCGCTGCTCGCATCCGAAGGCGAGGCGATCGCGCGGGAGGTCATCACCCATGTCGTGCCCATCGAGGATGCCGCCGGTTTCCTGCGGTCCCTGATCGCGGATCGGCCCGACTTCATCCAGATCGTTTTCGAGTATTCCTGAATGACCCACCCTGTCCGTGTCCTCTTTGTCTTCGCCTGGCTTGTGGTGGGGGGCGAGGAAACCGAGATCCGCCTGCTCGCCAAGACCCTCGATCCGGCGAAATACCGTCTCGATGTCATCGCCTGTTTCCGCAAGCCCGGCATGCCCGACCAGACCCATGACCAACTGGCGGCCCTCGGGATCGATGTCGACCGGACCCCCTACGAACTGGGGTTCGAGGAAACGGTCGCGTATCTGGCGCGCAAGATCACCGATTACGATATCGTCGTCTCCTGCCAGAATGTCGCCGATATCTATCCGGCGCTGGAGCGGATGCACTGGCGCCCGCCGTTGATCGAGCATGGCGGGCTGGTGTCGGAGGCCCTGGCCGGGCCCAAGCATTTCACCACGCGCTATGTCGGGGTCTGCCGGTCGATCCGGGACGCGGCCGCCGGGCATATGCCGGGGCGCGAGGAGCATGCGATCGAGATCCCTTCGATGGTCGATCTCGCGGATTTCACGCCCGCCCTCACGCGGGCGAACCGCGCCCGTCTGCGCGCGGAGCTCGGGATCGCCCAAGGTGCGCCGCTCATCGGCTGGGTGGGGCGTCTCGACCCCAAGAAGCGGGTCGAGGATTTCATCGACGCGGCCGCGATCGTCCGGGCCCGGGCGCCGGAAGCGCGTTTCCTCGTCATCGGGGGACCGGATGCCTTCCTGCCGGATTATGCCGAAAGCCTGCGCGCCCAGGCGGAGCGACTGGGTTTGGGCGATGCCTTGCGCTTTCTCGGCGACCGTCCCGATGTTCCGGCCCTGCTCGCGGCCCTCGATATCTTCGTCTGGCTCTCTCAGGGCGAGGGCATGCCCCATGTCATCGCCGAGGCCGGGGCCGCCGGGCTCCCGGTCGTGGCCACCACCGATACTGGAACGCTCCAACAGATCGACCCCGGCGTCCATGGCCTCTTCGTCCCGCACAAGGCGCCCGCGGCCGTGGCCGCCGCGATCCTGTCGCTCCGGCGCGATGGTGCCCTGCGCCGACGGCTGGGGGCCGCGCTGCGGGCCAGGGTCGAGGCGACCTTTGCCACGAGCAAGGTCGCTCCCCAGTGGGAGGCGCTGTTCCAGGAAGTCCTGGCGGAACGTCGCCCCGCGCCGCCCCCTTCGGTCTTCGCCAGCTTTCCGCAGGGGGGATTCGAATGCTCGACCCACCGCCGCCACGACGGGCGCAGGCTCGATGTGATCGCCGCGACCGGCCATGATCTGCGCCCGGCGGAGGATTACCTCCAGCTCCGGCGGTATGGCCTGCGCACCGTGCGCGATGGCCTGCGCTGGCACCTGATCGAGCAGACACCCGGTCGCCTGGACTGGTCGAGCCTTCTGCCCATGCTGCGCGCCGCCCGCGCCACCGGCACCGAGGTGATCTGGGATCTGCTGCACTATGGCTGGCCCGACGACATCGATATCTGGTCGCCCGCCTTCGTCGACCGTTTCGCCCGGTTCGCCGGAGAGGCTGCCCGGCTGATCCGGTCGGAAACCGATGGCACCCCCTTCTATTGCCCGGTCAACGAGATCTCCTTTTTCGCCTGGGGGGGCGGCGACGCAGGCTATCTCAATCCCTTCGCCCGGGGCCGGGGCTTCGAGCTCAAGGCCCAGCTCGCCCGCGCCTCGATCGCTGCGATGCATCGCATCCTTGACCACGATCCCGCCGCGCGCTTCGTGCATTGCGAACCTGCGATCAACATCATCACGGACCCCTCCCGCCCCGAACAGCGCCGCGATGCCGAAGGGTGGCATCTCGCTCAATATCAGGCCTTTGACATGATCGCGGGGCGAATGTGGCCGCAGCTGGGGGGAGAGCCGCGCCTGCTCGATATCGTCGGGATCAATTACTACTTCGACAATCAATGGATCCATGCCGGACCGCCGATCGACCAGAACCATCCGCTCTATCGGCCGGTGCGGGGGCTGCTTACGGAAATCTTCGCACGGTATGGACGCCCGCTTCTGATCGCCGAAACCGGCATCGAGGGCGACCGCCGCGCCGACTGGGCACGCGACATCCGCGCCGAGGCGGTCGCCGCCCGCGCCGCCGGGGTTCCGGTCGAAGGGCTCTGTCTTTATCCGATCATCGATCATATCGGCTGGGACGACGACCGGAACTGTCCGAGCGGACTTCTTGCCAGCGGCTTCGTCACCGGACAGGATCGCGCGGTCCATGCCCCCTTGGCCGCCGAACTGCGCCGCTGGGAAAACCTTTCCTTTCCGCGCCCTGGGGATCTTCGCGCGGCCCCGGACCCCGGATATCTGGCCAAGACCGGCTCCTGATGCGCAAGGGCGGAGACGGGCGTTCCGAAACGTCGCCGGTTTTTGTTCAGGTCAAAGGCGGTCGCCGGGCAGGGGAGCTTTCACGCGTTCCCTGCCTGAGGAATGCTCAGAGCATGGCCCGTCCGCCGGTGACGGGGATCAGGGCACCGGTCATATAGCTGCCCCGGTCCGAGGCGAGCAGCACATAGGCCCCGGCGAGTTCGGCGGGTTGGCCCACCCGGCCGAGCGGGGTATCGGAGCCAAAGGAAGCGACTTTCTCCTCGGGCATCGTCGAGGGAATAAGCGGGGTCCAGATCGGACCGGGCGCCACCGCGTTGACCCGGATGCCGCGGTCGGCCAGCATTTCGGCGAGCCCGGCGGTGAAATTGGCCATCGCGCCCTTGGTCGTCGCATAGGCCAGGAGCGAGGAGGACGGCGATTTCGACTGGATCGACGCGGTGTTGATGATGCTGGCGCCGGGCGTCATCCGCGAGGCCGCCGCCCGGGCGAGAAAGAAGGGCGCATGGATATTGGTGCGGAAGGTCATCTCCCATTCCTCGGAGGTGATATCCTCCAGGGCGCCGAACGTCGCCTGATGCGCGGCATTGTTCACGAGAATGTCGAGCCGCCCGAACTCCTCCATCGCCCGGTCGACCAGACGTTCGCATTGCGCTTCCTCGCGGATGTCGCCGGGCATCCGGATCGCCCGGCGTCCCGCCTCTTCCACCCATTTCGCCGTCTCGGCCGCGTCTTCCTCTTCTTCCTCCAGATAGGAGATCAGGATATCCGCGCCTTCGCGGGCGAAGGCGATGGCCACCGCCCGACCGATGCCGGAATCGCCACCGGTGATCAGGGCCGCGCGCCCTTCGAGCAGCCCGCTGCCCTGATAGCTTTCCTCGCCATGGTCGGCCCGGGGCCGCATTTGAGCGTCCGACCCGGGCATGTCCTGTTGTTGCGCTGGCTGGGGCGGCTGGGAATAGGCGGTGGTCGGATCGATTGTATCGGATGTCATGGGGGGTTCCTGCCTTGGGACCAAGGAGCGTCCCGGAGGATCGGGGCGCGGGATGTCTGCCGTGGAAACCGGTGAGCGCGGGATCCGTTCCCCCCCTTTGAGGACCGCGGGGCCGGTTTCCGTCGGATCGTTCGGAACTATTGCCCGCCGCCGGTGTTTGTTCGCACTGTCAAGAAATCGGGTAAGAAAAGGAGGAATTCCCGTGGCGGAAAAGAACCTTTTGACATTGTTTCATGAAGGTGTGCGCGACATTTACTATGCCGAGCGCAAGATCGTGAAGGCATTGCCCAGGATGGCGCGGGCCGCGCAGGCACAGGAGCTGAAAGACGCGTTCAAGACGCATCAGGCCCAGACCGAGGATCAGATCGAGCGGCTCCAGCAGGTGTTCGAAATTCTGGGAAAGCGGGCCCAGGGCAAAACCTGTCCGGCCATCGACGGCATCCTGGAGGAGGGGGAGGACATCCTCGACGAGTATAAGGGAAGCGCTGCTCTCGACGCGGGCCTGCTCGCGGCGGCCCAGGCCGTGGAGCATTACGAGATCAGCCGTTATGGCACTCTGAAGCGCTGGGCCGAGGTACTGGGCATGGCGGACGCGGCCAAGCTGCTCGACGAGACGCTGCGGGAGGAAAGCCAGACGGACGAGCTTCTGACCACGGTCGCGGATCAGCTGATCAATGAGGAGGCGATGGCGGAATAGGCCGCCACCGCCCATGTCGGCCGGAGTTTTCCTCCGGATATCAGGGAGAACGCAAATGATACTCGCAATCATCATCTTTGGCCTGATGGCCGGGGTTTGTTTCATGGGCCTGGTACACTCACAGCGGGAAGCCGCCCGTACCAATCCGGGTCATTCCTATGGAACACGTCCCATGGGCGGAGCACGATCGGACCGGACCATGGTCGATTCCCATCGCCATTGAGAGTGCCCGCCTCCTGATCCGGAGGAACCGGGGATCTCGCGCCGGTTGATCCGGATCAGGAAGACTGTTCCGCCTCTCTCCGCGGGTCATGCCGTAATCGGGCGAGTGCCCCGGAAAAGAAAACCGGATCGGTGACGCGGTTTTCGAAGCACAGCAATCAAGGCGTTTGACGATCCTTTTCAGCGAACAATCGGCAGGGATGATCTCATCATTGCCTGCTGTCTCCTCATGTCCGATGGGCGAGGAATTCCGATTTTTATTGCCTGATATTTTGATTTCGAGAGCTGTGGCTTGGCCCCCGGCGTCGCCGGGTCAATGCGCATCCGATCCCTGTTCAACTCCGACCAGATTGCGCCTCTGAGGGCACCGGGCGGAAGCGCGGTTCCCTCGGCTTGACAGGGCAATCGCGGTTCGGTAGTGGGTAATCGTTAACCCAGCGAAACAGCCGGGGAATCAGGGGGAAATCGTTTCGTGAGCGGCAGCAATGTCAGCATGCGCGACATCGCCGAGAAACTCGGGGTGTCGGTCAAGACGGTGTCGGGTGCGCTGAACGGCGGCGATGCCCGGATGTCCGCAGAGACCCGGAGCCGCATCGAAGCGC
Organism: Amaricoccus sp.; assembly: GCA_048594665.1. Classification (GTDB taxonomy): domain Bacteria; phylum Pseudomonadota; class Alphaproteobacteria; order Rhodobacterales; family Rhodobacteraceae; genus Amaricoccus. Next base: position 18,223 of record JBMDWT010000014.1, read on the forward strand.
TGGCCGAGGAGCTTGGCTACCGGCCCAACATGGTCGCCCGCGGCATGCGCCAGGGCGTCTTGCCGGTGATCGGTCTGGTGGCCGAGGGATTGATCACCCTGCCGTTTGCGACCGAGATCGTGCGAAGCCTCGACAATTCCAGTCGCCTGAACGGGCTGTCGGTGATTGCGACCACGGTCGGGGCCACGCGCGGCGCCCGGGACGGAGTGGCCGATGTCCGCCGGTTCCTGCCCCGGGCCATCGTCTATGCGACGTCCCATCATCGCGCCCTTGCGATCGAGGCCGAGGTAAGGCGGTCCATCACGCTTTTCATCAATTGCGTCGAGACATCCGGCGATGTCCCCGCGATCGTCCCGGACGATTGTCAGGCGGCGCATGCCATCGTGGTCCATTGCTTTGCCCAAGGCCGCCGCCGCATTGCGTTTTTCAATCTCCCGGGCCTGCTCGCGGGCAGCCTCCGAGAGGAGGGCTTTCGCGCCGCCCATGCCGCGCAGGACATCGCCGTCACCGAGAGCTGGCTCCTGCCTGCGACGCGCGGCGCGCGCTATACCGAGCATGCGATCAGTCTGGTGCGCGGCCATGTCCACGACCTGATGGCCGCCGGGTCAAGACCCGACACCATCCTGTGCGGCAATGATCGGGTCGCGCTGGAAGTCTATGGGGCGCTGCGCGCCAAGGGCGTGCGAATACCGGACGACGTCGCCGTCGCCAGCTTTGACAACCAGGCCGAGATCGCGCGCAGGCTCGATCCGCCTCTGACCACGATGGCGTTGCCCTATCGCGAGATCGGGCGGCGCGCGGCCGAGATCGTCGCCGGAGTGGGTCCGGCGCCGCGACAGCTTCAGAAAATTCCATTCCGGCTGATCAATCGCGCTTCGGTGTGAGGGTCCGGAAGGTATGAGGGAGGAAACCATGCCTGATACGAAATATCGCCTGAGGGCCAGCGCCGGCGCCATGGCCGCGGCCTTTGCCACATTCGGCCTCGCCGCCGACGCGGCGGAGCTGCGCATGATGTTCCAGGGCGATCCTTACGAGATCGACGCGATCAGCGCCGCGGCCAAGGCCTTCGAGGCCGCCAATCCGGGCACGACCATCGAGCTGATCCATACGCCGCACGACTCCTACAACGAGAAGATCGGCGCGGCCGTCTCGGCGGGGAATCTGCCCGATATCATCGAACTCGATGCACCGTTCCTGTCAAATTATGTCTGGTCTGGTTTCCTGCAACCCATCGATGGTCTCATCGACCCCAAGCTGCTCGCGGACATGACGCCCTCGAATATCAGTCAGGGTACTTACCCGCCCGATGGCAAGCTTTATGCGACCAGTCTCATCGACAGCACCGTGGTGCTCTATGCCAGCAAGAAACAGCTTGAGTCGCTGAACATCCGGATTCCCACCGGCGTCGACGACGCCTGGACGGGCGAGGAGTTCCAGGCGGCGCTCAAGACCTTGTCGACGGCGCCGGGAGTGAAATGGCCCATCGACCTGTTCCGCGCCTATGGCACCAAGACCGAGTGGATTCCCTATGGCTACGAGCCGCTGCTGATCTCCGCCGGATGCGACCTCATTGACCGCGAGACCTGGAAGGCCGCGGGCACCCTTGACAGCAAGGCCTGCGTCGACGCGACCGCCATGATGGCACAGTGGGTCAAGAACGGCTGGGTCGTGCCCCAGTCGGCCGGTTCCAACCAGTTCTATGCCGAGGGTCGGCCGGCCGCGCTCGCCTGGGGGGGCTTCTGGTTCTATGCCGAGGCCGAGAAGGCGATGGGAGACGATCTGATCGCATTGCCGCTGCCGAAGTTTGGCGAAAAGGCCGCGAGCCCGAATGGCACCTGGATCTATGCCATCAGCGCGGAAGCCTCTGACCCGGAACTGGCCGGCAAGTTCCTGAGCTTCATGATCCAGGACCCGGCCTATCAGGAAGCCTATCGCAGCCATTCCGGCTTTCCGGGCCTGAAATCCTTCGGGGCCGCCTCGCCGCTCTACGCGCCGGGGGGAGCGCTCGATGTGGCGTTCGAACAGGCGGCCAAGACGGCGGTGCCGCGCCCGCCCCATCCGGCCTATCCCGCGATCACCCTGGCCACCCAGACGGCCATCACCGACATCCTCGACGGCGCCGATCCCCAGGCCGAGCTGACCAAGGCGGCCGAGGAGATCGATGCCGACATCGAGGACAATGACGGGTATCCGCCCTTCGGCGGCAACTGAGACTCCCATGCCTTCCGGCGGGGCGCGCGATGCCTCCCGCCGTCCAATCCATCCTTCAGACAGGGGCAGAGCATGACCGCGTCGACATTGGCAATGCCACGTCCAGCCGAGACCCGGCGGACGAAACGCCGGATCGGCGCAAGGCTTCAGGAATTCCTGATGCTGCTGCCCGCCTGCGCCATCGTGGCCTGCTTCCTGCTTCTTCCCTTCATTCTGTCCTTCCCGATTTCGCTGACCAACCGGCGGCTGATCCCCCGGCCGGTTCGCTTCGTGGGGTTTGACAATTACATCGACGTCCTCACCGACCCGATCTTCTGGCGCGCCTTGCTCAATGTCAGCTATTTCGCGCTCATGGTGGTGCCGATCCAGTGCGGCTTCGCCCTGGCGATGGCCCTGCTCATCAACCAGAAGCTGCCGGGGCGGAATTTCTTCCGCGGCGCGCTCTTCCTGCCGGCGATCACCTCGATGGCAGTGGTCTGCGTGATCTGGGGCACCTTGTTCCAATATCCGACGGGCCCGCTCAACCAGATCGTAGGTTTCCTTACCTTCGGCCTCGCCGGACCCATCGACTGGCTCGGCAATCCCGCCTCGGCGATGCCGGCGATCGTGCTGCTCTCGGCCTGGCAGGCCTATGGCTTCCAGATGGTCGTCTATCTCGCCGGCCTGCAGAGCATCCCCGGCGAGCTCTACGAGGCCGCGCGCCTCGAAGGCGCCTCGACCTGGCAGCGGTTTCGCTTCATCACCTGGCCGGGGCTGAGGCAGACCAACATCTTCGTTTTGATCATCACCACCATCCAGGCCTTCAAGCTCTTCACCCAGGTCAATATCCTGACCCAGGGCGGGCCGCGGAACGCGACCGAGACCGTGGTGCAATACATGTACTCGGTCGGCTTCGTCGGCCAGAAGCTGGGGCTCGCCTCGGCCGTCGCCATCATCCTCTTCTTCATCGTGCTTGCCATCTCGCTGGCACAGCGCCTCATCCTGAGGGATCCGAAATGAGCGCCCCCGATGGCCCGATGCCGGGTACGTCCGACAGGTTTCCGATCATCAAGCTGGTCTCGATCTCGATCATCACCTTCGTCATCATCTCGCCGCTGTTTCTTCTGGTGGTGGCGAGCCTCAAGCCGGACCGCTTCCAGATCCTCGCGGAGATGGGCAGCTTCAAGGCCTTCTGGGTCGACAATCCGACGCTCCAGAACTATCGCGATATCCTCACTTTCTCCGGCAATCAGCCATTCGCGCGCTATCTCACGAACTCGATGATCGTGCTGGTGGTCACCCTGGCGGGCGGCATGCTCTTCAACTCCATGGCGGCGTTCGTGCTCGCATGGGGGCGGCTTCCGGGCCGGGCGCTCATCCTGACCGCGATGATCGGCCTCTATATCGTTCCACAGGAATCGATCGTCCTGCCGCTTCTCAACATCATGAACAGGATCGGCCTCGCGGATTCGTTCTCGGCGCAGATCCTGCCGTTCTGGGCCAGCCCGCTCTATATTTTCCTGCTCTATCAGTTTTTCAGCCAGGTTCCGCGCGATCTCTATGACGCCGCCATCGTCGATGGCGCCTCGCCCTTCGAAATCTACTGGAAGGTGTTCCTGCCGATCAGCCTGCCGGCGCTTGCCACGGTTGCGATCCTGCTCGGCATCGAGACCTGGAACCAGTATCTCTGGCCGCTGCTCGTCACCCAGACCAACTATTCGCGCCCCATTTCCGTCGGCATCGCCGGATTTTTCGGAGCGGACAGCATCTACTGGAACCTCGCGATGTCGGCCTCGGTGGTGATGATGATCCCGGTGCTGATCCTCTATCTCCTGTTCCAGAAGTGGTTCGTAAGCTCGGTCATCAGCTCCGGCGTGAAAGGATAGCCCCGATGTCGCCCACGACCCTCTCAGGTTTTGCCGCGCATGTTCAGGCGGGCGAGATCCTTCACCTCTGGCAAAAGCCGGCGCGGGCCGGTGCGCCGTCGCGGACGTGGTTGCGCGCGGCGACGGGCGCGGCGGTCGACCTCGTCGGCCCGCCCTCGGATGATTTCCAGATGGTGTCGCATGTCCTGGCTGTCACAGGCGAGATCGCGCTGAGCTGGGACGAGACCGAAACTTTGGTCTCGGTCTGCTATGCCTATGATCCGGGACGGGTCTTCGAACAAGGGATCCGGGTCCTGTGGACAAGCGCCGCCGCCGCTCCGGAACGCCTGCGCTATCGGCTCCATCTCGCCCCGCCGTTCGGCTGGATGAACGATCCGAACGGGTTGATTTCCATCGGGGGCCGTGTCCACGCCTTCTATCAGCATTATCCCAACGCCCTGCATTGGGACACGATGCACTGGGGTCATGCCTGGTCCGACGATCTGGTCAACTGGACACATCTGCCGGTCTTCCTGCATCCCTGGCCGGTCATGCTGGCCGAGGCCGGGCGCGCAGGGGGGGCCTTCTCGGGCTCCGCGATCGCCGGGCCGGATGGTGGACTGCGGATCTTTCACACCGACCGCGAAGACGGGCGCAGTCCGGAGCAGGAATGGCAGATGACAGCGGTTTCCAGAGATTTCCTGTCCGCGGGTCCCTCGGTCGCGGTGATCGAAGACCGCCCGCCGCTGGAAGGATTCGGCAACGATCTGCGAGACCCTTATGTCTTTCGGGGTCCCGATGGTCTGTGGAAGATGGTTCTGGGGGGCAACGACACGGCCGCGGCGCTGGTGGTGCTGTACGAGACTTCCGATCCCGAGGCGGCCACGGGCTGGCGCTTCGTCGGCCCCCTTCACCGCGAGCCCTTGCCGCGCAGTGTTCCGGCGGAATGTCCCTGTGTCCTCCCGCTCGATGGGGAAGGCGAGGGGCTCTATGTGCTCATATTCGGTCTGATTGGCCATCACGGCCTCGTTCTGGGCAGGCGCAATCCGAGCCTTGCCATCGTCGGCCGGTTCGATGGCCGGAGCTTTCAGGAGATCGCCCGGCGCGAGCTCGATTTCGTCGGCGACTGCTACGCCTTTCAGGGCTTTCTCCACGAGGGTCGCCCCGTCGGCATGGCCTGGGCCGCCAACTGGGCCGATGTACGTCGGACCGAGGATTTTACCAGCGCCATGACCTTCCCGCGCCGCCTCGTCTGGCATGACGGGGCCCTGCTGATGCCGCCGGTCGAGGCCGTGGCCCTGTTGCGCGCGGAGAGCCTCGCAACCACCTCCACCGCGCTGCTCGGGGGCATCGGTCTGCCCGACGGCCTGGCGGAGCTCGGCTTCGACATCGCCGGAGCCGGAGCCGGAGCACCTTTCCGGCTCACTCTCGCGCATCCGGACGGCCCGATCACGCTGGTCCACGACGGACAAACGCTCGAACTTCTCGACGACCGGCCCGTGCGCGGGCGCGCCGTCCGCAATCTCGCCGAGACGGGTCCGCTCTCCGACCTTCGGGTCTTCATCGATGTCGGCCTGATCGAAGTCTATGCCGATGGCGGCCGCTGGTGTGGGACCAGACGCCTCGACAGCGACCAGGCTTTTACCGCGGCCCGGCTCGAGGCCGACGCCGAAGCGATCACCAGGGCGGAGATCTGGCGGCTCAGGCCACAGGACGGGGCACCCCGCGCGGATTTGGGTGCGGATGGAGGAAGGGAATAACCATGGCCGTTGTCGAACTGAGAAAGGCGCGGAAATCCTACGGGTCCGTGGACATCATCCACGATGTGGACCTGAGGATCGAGGATGGCGAATTCGCGGTCTTCGTGGGGCCTTCGGGCTGTGGCAAGTCCACGCTCCTGCGCATGATCGCGGGTCTCGAGACCATCACGGCGGGGGAAATCCGCATTGACGGTGAGCGGGTCAACCAGCTCGACCCCGCCGAACGGGGAGTTGCGATGGTCTTCCAGAGCTATGCCCTCTATCCGCACATGACGGTGAAGGAAAACATGAGCTTCGGCCTGAGGATCAACAAGCGCCCCAAGGCCGAGATCGAGGAACGCGTCGGTATCGCGAGCCGGATTCTCCAGCTCGACGCCCTGGGGGACCGCCGCCCCAGCCAGCTCTCCGGCGGCCAGCGTCAGCGGGTGGCCATCGGCCGTGCCATCGTCCGCGATCCCAAGGTCTTCCTTTTCGACGAGCCCCTGTCCAATCTCGACGCGGAGCTGCGCGTGGCCACCCGAGTGGAGATCGCCAAACTCCACGAGAGCCTCGGCAACACCATGATCTATGTCACTCACGATCAGACCGAGGCGATGACCCTCGCCGACAAGATCGTCGTCCTGCGCAAGGGTCGCGTCGAGCAGGTCGGGCCCCCGCTCCAGCTTTATGAGGATCCGAACGATGTTTTCGTCGCGGGCTTCATCGGTTCGCCCAAGATGAACTTCTTTAACGGCACCCTGGAAGCGGGGGGAGTGATCCGGTTCGCCGGCGTCGAAATCGCCGCGCCCTTTGCCGAAGGCGCGGCCGCGCCGGGATCAAGCGTCACCATTGGCATCCGTCCGGAGCATTTTGATCGCGTCGAAGCCGGGGATGCGACGATCGAGGTCATGGTCGATTTCGTTGAGCATCTCGGTGGCACCTCCTTCGTTCACGGGCGGGTCTCGGGCGATCAGAGGATCATCCTTGAGCGACGCGACGCCGGCGATCTGAAGCCAGGGATGTCGCTCAGGGCCGAGTTTCGTCGTGGGGACATGCGCGCCTTTGACGCGGAAGGGCGCCGATTGAGATAGCCCCGTCCCGCGCCGGTCAGTCGGGGCTCGGCGTCGTGCTTTTGCGTCTCGGGAGGTCCGTAGGGGAGGGGCACCAAAGGCGGCTATGGGGTCGCGCTGGCTCCGGGGGCGGCTCCGGCCAGTCGCTCGAGTGTCGCGAGCATTCCATCGAGATCCGCGCAGGGCACGGCACCCAGCGCGGCGATCTCGGCGGAGACATCGACGGGCAGGCCTGTGTTGGAGTCGGTTGGTACCTCGTTGAGCCTGCCGCCCACCAGCACCGGCAGGCTGGCTCCTCTCGTAGACAGCGCGGCCAGGACTTCCGTCACATAGCGACGGGCAACGCCGTTGTAGGTGGAGATGGCCAGGGCATCGGCTCCCAGGGACAAGGCGCGCTCGACGAGCCTCTCCGGATCGACCGAAACGCCGCCTTCCAGAACCTCCACCCCGAGGCCGGTCAGGGCGCGCTCCACCAGATATTTGCCATGTTCATGGACATCCGAAGTCCCGACGCAGACCTTCAATGAACCAAGGCGCGCCTTGGTTTTGCGCCGCCCAACCCATGTGGTGGCCATCTCGTCCAGTGCGCGCGCCCATTCCGCCTGAACTTCCGGATCGCGATGGGCGCCGTTCCGGGGGCCGGGGCCAAAGGCCGCCTCCAACCGGCGGGGGCCGAGGCGGCGGATGGCCAGCAGCAGTTGCGCGGGGTCGGACATATCGATCCCCATCGCCTCGAGTCCCGCCAGAAGCGACGCGGCGAACCGGCGCCCCCCGTCTACCATGCGCGCACCCGTTTTCTCGACGATCGGCCAATCGACCATGGCCGCGTGCATCGATGCGTGCTGGCCCAGACGCTGCGCGAAGATCTGGGCGTCGATGATCTCGTCCACGTCCGGGATGCGCTGGTTTTCAGTGACGGGCACAGGATTGACGGCATGGCCCGTGGGCCAGCGGCCAAGGGCCATCATGTCGGGCAGGAGATAGCTGGCAAGGCTCGCATAATTGCCTGCCTCGGTGGATTGATAGCTGACCGTATTGCCGAAGATCATCGTCCCGGGCGTCGCGCTGACACTGGCCAGCGCCGCGTGAAAGGCCATGCGGGACAGGGGATCCGAAAAATGGTGACCATAACAATGCGCGAGGGGTGCGCCGATCAGCCCTTCGACGATGTGCTTTTCGACCAGGACCATGCCAATGGCGCAGCACATGTCCTGGAACAGCCCGGCGAAGCCATCATCCAGATTCGAATGCACCAGAACCGCGCCGTTCTGGGCGGCGATCAGGCCAAGGGCGGTCACCGTCGCCTCGGTCGTCGCCACATCGTCATCCCATCCGGGCAGGCGAAAGGTGAAATATTGCCCCAGATTGCCGAGCGCGGTCGCACCGGCCGAGATCGCGGCCCTTGTGTTGTCGAGGGCTCCCGGCAGGCCCAGCATGAAGTCGCCAAAATGCATGGGGCAGGCCACGGCGGCGGTGATGCGGGCGAAATCCTCGGGCCCGGACAGAACGATGCCGGTGGCGCGGGTGGCCCGCGCGCGCATCGCCCGCGGATAGCCCATCGACCAGTCCAGGGTGATGCCGAAGCGGTCCACCGTCACGCCCCGGTCGGCGCAGGTGCCATGCACCCGGCGCAGCGCCTCCAGCGTGCGCTCGAGGCTGCGAAAGCCGATATGGGCGTGTTGCATGACGCGGGTGGCGACGCTGGCCTTGAAGGCGATCTCGGAGGCAAAGCCCGTCGCTTCCATGAAGGCCGACCGGCCGAGCCGACAGTCACGCGCCATCGCCCTCCCCTCGGCCAGAAGATCCATGCCGGGGCGCATGCGGGGCGGAACAAGCTCTGGGATCTGGTCCATGGGGTCCCCCGGCGGCAAAGGTGCTGGACAGCCTAGTCTCCGGTCGCTTGACTGTGCAAGTCGGGCGGGAGAGGCATCATGGTGATTGGTATTCTGGGCGTGGGGCATCTGGGCGGAATCCTCGCCGAGGCGCTCTGGACGGCGGGACAGCGGGATCTCATGCTGTCGCCGCGGGGCAAGGCCGCGGATCTGGCGGAATCGCATGGGATCCGGCTGGCCGCTGATAACGCGGCTCTGGTGGCCGCGTGCGATCTGGTGATCCTGGCGGTACGTCCCGGGACCGCCGTGGCGGCGATCACGGGCCTGCCCTGGCGGGCGGGGCAAAGGATCGTCTCGGCCTGCGCGGGGGTGAAGCTCGCGGATCTGGCGGCGGTGGTTCCGGACTTTGTCCGCTTGCATCGCATCATGCCACTGACGGCGGCCGCCCAGGCGGCCAGTCCCACCCCCTTGTTCCCGGCGGATGTCGAGCTCGAACACCTGCTCGCGGCCTTCGGTCCGGTCCTGACCCTTGGGTCGGAATCCGAGTTCGAGACAGCGACGGTTTGCGCGGCGGTCTATGGCTGGATCCAGATGCTGGCGCGGATCACGGCTGACTGGTCGGTCACCCAAGGTCTGCCGGAGGCTTCGGCACGACAGCTCGCGGCCATGACCGCCGTTGCCGCGGGACAAAACCTCGCTGGATCCACCGCCCCGATGGACCGGCTCCTGTCCGATCTGGCGACGCCGGGAGGCATCACCGAGCTCGGGCTGAACTTGTTGCGGGCACGGGGCGCCGTGGCGGCCTGGGAAGAAGCCTGCGGGGCCGTGAGGGACAAATTGTCCGGTCAATAAGGAAACTCGCGCCCGCGCGAAGCCTGGGACAGGCCCGAGTTCGGGATGGTGGCGCAGTCATCCGTCGAGGATCGCCCCCAGGGAACTGCCCGCCGCGTCTTCATCCAGGCCGACAACAAGAACGCCTGAAGTCAGAGTGGTCGGGTGACGTTTGCCCGCGTTCAGGGCCGCGCCAAGCTGGCAGGGTCACATTTTGCATATGCGAGGGCGCGGATCGAACGATTCGCCGTCCCGGGAGACGGGCGCTGAAACTGGCTGGGCGATAGAATGCCACCTGTGCGCACCGCATTCCCTAGAAGCTTCATCTACAAACCACACTCTAAAGAAAATGGACAATATGGACAGGTCGGTCTATTATATATGTATAAAATTCAATTAGATACGGACTGTCCAGTGAGGCCGTCAGGTGTGGTGGTCCAGTGCTGTCCCGAGCGACGGCGCTTCTGACCTGAGGAAGATGCGGAGATGGAAATGACCCGGTTCAACCAATCGGGCCACGCGGGAGACAACAGGTTTCGCCCGGCTGTGACGCTCGGAAACAGAGTGTTGTTCGTCTCAGGGCCGGCACCCTCCCCGAAGATGAATGGATCGTGTCGCACCTGCGAAACATGACTTTCTGATCAAGTCCGCGAAAGGCGCGTGCCTTGAAGGACAGACAGAGTGCAAGGATGCAATGATGACCGAAGGCTTTATCAACGTTCGCCTGTCCCGGCGGCGGATGCTCGCAGGTTCGGTGGCGCTGGCCGCGACAACGCTCTCGGGAGCAACAGTCATGGCGCAGGAGGCCACTGGAGGCGACATCGTCTTTCTGATCGATTCCCTCGGGCCGACCTGGATACCGAACAACTCATCGATCTCCAGCTTCCAGGGCCATATCTGGGGCCATGTGGCCGACAAGCTTCTCCATGTCGATTCCGAGGGCAAGCTGAGCCCGTGGATCGCCGAGCGCTGGGAGCAGAATGAGACCGCTACCGAGTTCATCCTGTCCCTCAAGCCAGGCGTGACCTTCTCGGACGGTTCTCCGCTCGACGCGGAGTCCGTCGTGGCGAACCTCGATATCTGGCATTCCGGTCGGCGCGATGACGGGATCAATCCCGTCGGTCTGTTCCCCAAGACCTATGATCATGCCGAGGCGGTGGATCCGTTGACCGTGAAGGTCTTCTTCAAGGCCCCGACACTCGGCTTCATTCCGACGCTGGGATATCACGGGTCGATCCTGATTTCGCCGAAGACCCTCGCCGCGCCCGCGAGCGATCAGGCCGATCTGTCCAAGACCGTCGCCAGCGGCCCCTATGTCGTGGAATCCTGGGCGGAGAGCGACTATGTGAAGCTCGTCCGGCGGTCCGATTACAATTGGGGTCCCGCCGCCGTTGGACGAACCGGGCCTGCCACGATCGACAGCATCACCTACAAGCTGGTGGCGGAGCAATCGCTGCGTGTCGCCGCCGTGACGGCCGGTCAGGCCGATGTGGCCTACAACGCCGCGCCTCAGGAACTGGAATCGCTGAAGGCGGAAGGCCTTGTGGTCGCGACCCCGCGGTACTTGGGTTTTGTCAACGGCTGGGCGATCAATACGAAGCAGGCGCCCTATGACGATGTGCGCGTGCGGCAGGCTCTGCAGGCCGCCCTCAACCGCCAGGAAATCATCGACACCGTTTATACGCCAGACTGGAAGCTGCCGATTTCCTTCATCCAGAGCAACGTGCCCGGCGTCTCCGACAACAGCGCGCTTCTGGTCCATGATCCGGATCGCGCCGACGCTTTGCTGGACGAAGCGGGCTGGGTCAAGGACGCGCAAGGGCTCCGGTCCAAGGATGGCGCTCCCCTGACGCTGACGCTGCATTCAAATCCCTACCTCGCGACATCGCAGGCGGTGGATGAACTGATTGCCCAGCAACTGTCCCGGGTCGGCTGGAAGGTCGATATCGTCGCCTATGACGTGGCAACCTTTGGCGAACGGGTGCATTATGCGACCGAAGGGGTGCCCGCGTACGAGGTCACGCGCAGCTTCATCGACCCGGGAATCGTCGCCGCGATCCTCACCGATGCGAACAATGGCGAAAACTGGTTCAATGTTGGGGAGAGTGACTCCCGTCTCAACGAATTGCGCGACAAGATCGCCGGTGCCGGTTCGCTTGAGGAACGCAATCCGCTGCTGGCTGAACTTCAGGCCTATGTGCTGGAGCAGGGCTACTTCATCCCCAGAACCGAGATCGTGCAACGGATATATGTCCAGTCCGCGGCCGTGGGGGGGGTCGTCTATAACGGCGTGGCCTATGCCTCCTACTATGGCGCCACCAAGAGCAGCTGACCCCGGCGGACGGTCGGCTGGCTCCGGCACGTCCAGGAGACATTCAGGATGAACAACCCCTATCTGAACAACGCGGCCAAACGCCTGACACAGGCGTTGGTGGTTATTCTGCTGGTTTATGTGTTCACCTTCGTCGTGATCAGCATCCTCCCGGGCGACCCGGTAACCACGATCCTGCGCGATCCGCAGAATGGCTTCAGCGAAGAAGAGATTGCCGCGATCGTCGCGGCCCAAGGTCTCGACAAGCCGGTCCTCCAACAGCTCTGGAATGCGCTGACCGCGTTCCTCACCGGGGATCTGGGCCATTCCCTGCGATCGGGCAGACCGGTCTCTGTCATGCTCGGCGAGGTCCTGGGCTCTACCCTCATCCTCGCTGGTTCCGCGCTTGTCGTGGCGCTGGTCCTGTCACTCGCTATCGCATTGGGCACGCGGTTCCTTCCGCCGCGCCTCGGTCAGGGTGTGGTACGTGCGCTGCCCTCGCTCTTTCTCTCCGTGCCGAACTTCGTGATCGGCCTTGTTCTCATCCATATCTTCGGCTTCCAGCTCGGCCTCTTTCTGGTCATCGATCCGAACAGCGCCTGGGCAACATTCTTCGCCGCCCTGGCCCTCGGAATTCCGATATCCGCGCAGATCGCCGAGGTACTTGTCGCCAACCTCGACAATGAGGCGGAGCAGGAATACGCGACTGTGGCCCGGGCGCGCGGATTGAGACCGGGACGTTTATTCTTTCGCCACCTGCTCAGGCCGGCCTCGCTGCCCGTCGTCACAGTGATCGCCCTGATGGCGGGGGAAGTGCTGGGCGGCGCGTTGATCACCGAGACTGTCTTTGGTCGTACCGGGATCGGCAGCCTCGTGGAGCGGTCGGTTGCCTCGCAGGACCTGCCGGTGCTTCAGGCGGTCGTTTCCCTCGCCGCCGTGGTCTTTGTGCTGGTCAATCTTCTGGCCGACCTCGTCTACCCGCTGCTTGACCCGCGCGTCAGGTCGCGCATCGGAACCGGCAGGCTCGTGACACGGCGCGCGGCTCTGACAAAGACGGAGGGAGCGCGCGCATGACCATCGCCACCCATCCCGGCACCGCGACGTTCCGGACCATCCCTCCCACGGTGCTCCTGTCCTTCGCCATCCTCGCCGTCATCATCGGCTGGTCGGTCGCGCCGGACCTCTTCACGAGCTACGATCCGGTGAACGGCATTCCCGCCGAAAAGCTCCGTCCGCCGTCTTCCGAGCACTGGTTCGGGACCGACCATCTGGGACGCGACCTTCTGTCCCGCGTTATCCACGGCAGTGCCTCCTCGGTCTCGAGCGCCCTGATCGCCGTGACCATCGGACTCCTCGCAGGTGGACTGGCCGGGCTTCTGGCCGGGTTCCTCGGCGGCTGGGTCGATACCGTGCTTGCCCGGCTGATGGATGTCCTTCTTGCAATTCCTCCTTTCCTGCTGGCGGTCATCATTGTCACCTCGCTCGGGTTCGATACGGTCAACACCGCCATTGCGACCGGCATTTCCGCCGTGGCGATCTTTGCGCGGGTCATGCGGGCCGAGGTCATCAAGGTCCGTCAGACAGCCTATGTTGAAGCCGCGTTCCTCTCCGGCGGGTCGCGCTGGTATATCCTCTCGCGGCATGTTCTGCCGAATGCCTCGCGCTCGGTCCTTGCGCTTGCCGTGCTCCAGTTCGGCCTGTCGATCCTGACGATCGCGAGTCTTGCCTTTCTTGGATATGGCGATCCGCCACCGGCTTCGGATTGGGGCCTGCTGATCGCGATCGGCAAGGACTACCTCAAATGGTCGTGGCTGGTCTATGCGCCCGCCGCCGTGACCGTCGCCGCCGTACTTTCACTCAACAGGATCAGCAGATGGCTGCGCCGGACGAACTGAAATCACCGCTTCTGCGGGTCGAGTCCCTCTCGGTCGCCTACGGTCCCAACCGAGTGGTCTCCGACGTGTCCTTCACGCTCCAACAGGGGCGGAGCCTCGCCTTGATCGGAGAATCCGGGTCGGGAAAATCGACCATCGCCCGTGGAATCCTGCGCCTCCTGCCGCCGACCGGACAGGTGGAGGGTCAGATCCTCCTGAATGGGCGAGAACTCCTTGGCCTGTCGGACCGCCGGTTCCGGACCTTTCGCGGGCGCTCCATCGGCTTTGTCCCGCAGGATCCGGGGCACGCGCTCAATCCGGTCCGCCTGATCGGATCCCAGGCGCAAGAGGCGGCGGCGCTGACGGATGAACGGAACCCCCGGCACCAAAAGGCCCTGATCCTTGATATTTTCGCGCAGGTTGGACTCGACAATCCACGGCGGGTCTTTGAATCCTTTCCTCACCAGCTGTCGGGCGGGATGCTCCAGCGTGTGCTGATCGGTCTCGCCGTGCTGCCGCGTCCCGCGCTGCTGGTCGCGGACGAACCGACTTCCGCGCTGGATGTGACGATCCAGGAACGCATCCTCGATCTGCTGTCGCGGCTCCAGTCCGACCTTGGCATCGGACTTTTGCTCATTACGCATGACCTTGGGATCGCGGCTGAACGAACGGACTCCGTGGTTGTCCTCAAGGGCGGCGCGGTAAAGGAGGCCGGGCCGACCGCGGAAGTCTTTGCATCACCCAGGTCGCCATACGCGCTCAAGCTGCGAGCCGACGTGCCGGGCCTCAACCCTGACCGCTACGCCGCGTTGCGCGATTTGGGCCATGCCCGGCCGACGCCGTCCGACGCCCCGGGGATCGTGGTCAGCGGCGTCTCGAAAAGCTTCGAAGTGGATGGGCGCACCCTCGCGGCGGTGGAGGATGTCTCCTTCACCGTGTCAAAAGGCCGGACTCATGCGCTGGTTGGTGAATCGGGGTCAGGCAAGACAACGACGATCCGGCTCCTCCTTGGCCTCGACCAACCCGACCGCGGGAGGATCACCGTCTCCGGCAGCCAGGTTTCCGGACAGGAACCTGGCGCGCTGCGCGACATCTGGCGACATCTGCAACTGGTCTATCAGAACCCCTATACCTCGCTCGATCCAAGCTGGCGGGTCAGCGGCCTGATCCGCGAGCCGCTCGATCGGTTCCGGGTGGGGACCGAGGCCGCCCGTCGCGATCGTGCGCGGGAAGCGGCGGCCAGTGTGGGACTTGGCGCGGATCTCCTCGACCGCCGCCCTTCCACGCTCTCTGGCGGGCAACGACAACGCGTCGCGATCGCCCGGGCATTGGTGCTGGAACCGGATGTGATCGTGCTGGACGAGCCGACGTCGGCGCTGGATGTCAGCGTTCAGGCCGATATCATCGAAATGCTGCTGTCGCTGCAGGTTCGCCTCGGGCTGACCTATGTCTTCGTCTCGCACGATCTGGCCTTGGTCCGGCAATTCGCGCACAGCGTTTCGGTCATGCAGCGCGGACGGGTCGTGGAACAGGGGCGCGTCGGGGATGTGTTCGACCATCCGCGCGAAGCCTACACCCGCGCACTCCTCGCGGCGATTCCCACCGGCGCGCCCAGCCAGCCCGGCGCTGGCCCATACCGCCCATCCCATGCCTCCGGAGAGGCCGTTTTCGCATGACCCATTCCACGACCATCGACGTGCAATCCCGCGTGGCTTTCCGCCCGAAAACACGGCTGGGGTTCAACACGCGCGTGTCGTTCAATGACACGGACGGGCCCACCCGCGGCCTGCGCGACGGTATCGCGCTCTATCAGGCGGCGGAGGCGCTGGGGTATCAGTCCGGCTGGGCCTATCAGCGGCATTTCGACAATTACCTGTCCTCACCTCTGCCGTTCTTCGCGGCGGCGGGCCAGCATACCGACCGGATCACACTGGGGTCCGCCGTCATTCCGATGCGCTATCAGGACCCGATCCTGCTGGCCGAAGCCGCCGGGACAACCGACCTGCTGATCGGAGGGCGGCTGGAACTGGCCATCGCAACGGGTGCCAATGCCGCCTTCGACGCCGTCTTTGGCGCTTCCGACACCGATGCCCGTACCGAGGCAAAACAGCGCCAGGCACGGTTCCTCGCCGCCATTTCCGGCGAAGTGCTGCATCGGGTCGATGGCTCAGGCCTCGGCGCCGCCGAGGGAGCGGAGCTGCGCGTCACCCCGCACAGCCCCGGCCTGCGCGCCCGCATCCGTCAGGGCGCCTCCAGTCTTGGCTCCGCCATTCAGGCGGCCGAACTCGGGCTCGGGCTCATCACCGGCACCGTCCAACATGGGCAGGAGCCGGGCGAGAGCTTCGGCGCCTATCAGGCCCGCGTCATCGCCGCCTATCGCGCGACATGGCGACGCCTTTGGGGCACCGAACCGCCGCCCGTCGCCGTCGCGGCCTCCATCCTGCCCGGCACAACGGCGGACCTGCGGGAAACCTACGCGGCCTACGATCATGAACGCCGCACGCTCGGTATCGCCGCCTCGCGCCCGAAGGGAGCGCTTGAGCCCTCCGCCCGGACCAACCGGCCCGAGGGCGGTGATATCTCGCCCGTCTTCCACGGAACCCCCGGGGCGGTTGCCGAGGCCGTGCTGGCCGATCCGGGGCTGGCCGAGGCCGACGAGATCGTGCTGTTCCTGCACCCCGCCTTCACGCTCGACCAGAACAAGCGCCTGCTCGCCGATCTGGCAGAAACGGTTGCGCCCGCGCTCGGATGGAGACCCGCGGGATAAGCCGGATCAATCCCGGCTTACCTGAAACACCCCCCGTCAGAAGGACTGCCTCATGCCGACCGAATTCATCTCGATCACCTTTCCCAACAGCTCGACCGACATCGCCCCAATTCCCGAAGCGCCGATCGATCCGGCGTTTCTGGTGCGCTATGCCCGAACGCTCGACGATTATGGGTTCAATTACACGCTTATCCCCTATCATTCCTCGTCCTTCGACAATTTTACCATCGCGGCGACGATCCTGGCCAAGACGAAGAACATCAATGTCATCGTCGCATTGCGTCCGAACACCATCTATCCGACCGTCGCGGCGAAGGCGCTGGCGACCCTGTCGCAACTGGGCGGCGGCCGGGTCGTCGTGCATTTCATCGCCGGGGGTGATGCGACCGAACAGGCGCGTGAAGGCGACTTCCTTACCAAGGAGGAGCGCTATGAACGCCAGGCGGAGTATATCCGGATCATCCGCAAGGTCTGGGAGTCGCGCGTGCCGTTCGACCACGACGGCAAATATTACCAGTTCAGGAACTTCGTCAGCGCTGTTCGGCCAGTGAAGCCAATCCCCGTGTCTCTCGGCGGGTCCTCCGAGGAAGCCTATCGCACCGGGGGCGAACTGGCGGATATCTTCGGTCTCTGGGGCGAGCCGCTGAGGGAGACGAAGGAGCAGATCGACAAGGTGAATTCCTATGCCGCCGCGGCGGGGCGCCCGGACCGGCCGCGGATCTGGGTCACTTTCCGGCCGATCATCGGGGCCACGGATGAACTGGCCTGGGAAAAGGCCCACGCGGTGCTCGACCAGTTGAACGCCGCCCGGGACAAGGGCCTCGCCCGCAAGCCTGCCAACGCGGCCGCGCCCCAGAATGTCGGGTCACAGCGGCTTCTGGAGATCGCGCGGCGCGGCGATGTTCAGGACCGCGCCCTGTGGTATCCGACCGTAACGGCGACGAATGCCTCCGGGGCGACGACGGCCCTGGTGGGGTCCGCGGAGACGATCGCCCTGTCGTTGCTCGATTATGTTGATCTCGGCGCCGAACTCATCTCCATCCGGGGATATGACAATTATAACGATGTCGTCGACTACGGACGCTATGTCCTGCCTCTGGTCCGAAAGGGGCTGGAGGAGCGGGCGGCTGGTGTCACGCCCGATGCCGTGCCGGCCTGACCGGCAGCCATCCCTCAAAAGACAGAAGAGGCCTGACCACGATGACACACGCAATCCCACCCGATCCGGTCGAAATTCCGGCCGCCGTGCTTGACCGCATCGCCGCGGCTGGCGCTCTGTCCGACCGGGCGGGCAGTTTTCCGACCGAAGGGATCGCGGTCGCGCAGGAGGCCGGATTGCTCCAGGCGACGGTTGCGCGTCGCTACGGCGGTCCCGGCGGTACGCTCGACACGCTTGCCGAAGTGATCAGCCAGATCGGCCGCGCCGACCCTTCCGTGGCACTGATCGTGACCATGACCCTCGCCAATCATCTCGCCCAGGCCGAGCGCGGTCACTGGCCAGAAAAGGTCTATCGTCAGGTGGTGGCCGAGGGACGTCACCGACCGATCCTGCTGAACGCCGCGCGGGTGGAGCCTGAGCTTGGTTCCCCCTCGCGCGGGGGATTGCCCCGGACGCAGGCCCGGAGGCGCCCGGGAGGTTGGTCGATCCATGGAACCAAGCGCTTCGTCACCGGTTCGGAGGGACTGACACATCATCTCGTCTGGGCCACGACCGATGAAGCCCCGGCCCGGGTCGGAACCTTCATCGTGACCGCCGAGAGCCCGGGGGTCCGGATCATTCCGAACTGGGACTCGCTCGGGATGCGGGCCACATCCTCGCATGATGTCGCCTACGAGGATGTATTTGTTCCCGAAACCCATGTGCTCGATCTCGTCGAGGCCGACCGGGGACAGCAGGACAATCTCTCGCATTCCGTCCTGACGCTGGCGCTGACCTCGATCTATCTGGGCGTCGCCGAGGCGGCGGCCGAGGCCTTTGCACGGTTTGCCCATAATCGCGTGCCGGCGAATCTCGGTCGTCCGATCGCAGAGACGGAGCGCATCCTGTCCATCGCCGGCGAGGTGGATCTTCTGGTCGGCACCGCCCGGACTTTCCTGTTCGACGCGATCCGCCATCACCGGACCGATGCGCCGCATCTGATGCGTACCCGGCTGATCGTCGGGCGGCAATTGCGGGACGCTGTCGGTCTGGCGACACGGGCCCTCGGCAATCCGGGGCTCGCGGCCGAAGTCGGGCTGGAGCGGCATTTCCGGGATATCCAGGCCGTTCTGGTCCATGCCCCGCAGGAGGATACGGCGATCAACATCCTGGGTCGCGCCGCTTTTGCCCGCTTCCGCGAGGACCGGAGCCGGGAACCGCGGGAACGGGCGCGTGTGGTCGCATGACGGATCAAGGTCCGCGGTATGTGATCCTCGGCGCCGGCGCGGTGGGCACGGCGCTGGCGGCGCAATTGACCTGGGCGGGAAGCGAGGTGCTCCTCGTCGGGCGGGGACGACAACTTGACCATCTGCGCGCACACGGATTGCGGTATCAAGATACCGAGAATACCCGAACGGTTTCCCTCCCGGTCACCGATTTGGAAGGCCTGCGCCTCGCGCCGCGTGATGCGCTGCTCATCGCCGTGAAGACCCAGGATGTCGAGGATCTGACCGACCGCCTCGGGGGATTGCCCGTCAGAGGCGGCGGTATTGCGTCCGATCTGCCCCTTGTGACCCTTCAGAACGGGCTGGAAGCCGAGCGCATCGCGCTCAGGCGGTTTTCGCGGGTCTATGCGGCCGTCGTGCGTGTCCCGGCGATCTATACAGAGATCGGTACGGTGAGGGTGCCGGCCCGGCCGTGGTTTGCCAGCATCAGCCTCGGGCGATATCCGGCCGGGACGGACTCCCTGTCGGCGCGGCTGGTCGCGGATCTGACCCGTGCGAATGCGCTTGCCGAGGAACGGGGCGACATTGCCCGGTGGAAGGCACAAAAGCTTCTGCATAATGTCCGGAATGTGGTGGAGCTGTTCAGTGCCGCGCCCGGGGACTCCGCCCGCGTTGGCGATGCCCTGGTAGCCGAGGCCGAGGCGGTCCTGCGCACGGCCGGCCATGATCTGGCGACCGACGCGGAACGCAAGGTGAGCCTTGCCGACTGGCAGGTCTTGCGCGACCCGACGTTGCCCAATGGTCAATCGACCTGGCAGAGCTTCACGCGCGGCGCGCGCAGCGAGGTCGACTACCTGAATGGCGAGATCGTGCTCCAGGCCCGCCTCTCCGGTCAGGCGGCCCCCTGGAATCTCGCGGCGCAACGCCTCGCCGCCGCGCTCGCCGATGCGAAGGGTGCGCCCGGGGACTGGGGGCTGGACAGACTTGTCTTGCTGGCACAAGCGGGGTCGAACCGTGTTCCCGCCTGACCCCGCAAGATGCCTGGAGCCGTTTTCATGACCAAAGCGCCCCGCGGCGCGGCCGCCGACCGGATTCTCGATGTCGCGGGGGGCCTCTTCTACCGGGAGGGCATCCGGGCGGTCGGGATCGACCGCATCATCGAGGAAGCCGCGATCGCAAAGGCTACGCTCTATCGCTATTTTCGCTCGAAGGAAGAGCTGGTCCTCGCCTATCTCGAAGGCCGTCACGCGGTGGTCATGGCCGGGATGGCGGAGGTCCGGTCCAACACGAATGATCCGCGTGCGCAACTGTCCGAGATTTTCGACAGGTTACGGCAGAAAGCCGAAAGTCCGGAGTTCCGCGGCTGTGCTTTTGGTCTCGCGGTGGCGGAACATGGGGAAAGCGCGCGGATCGTGGCGATGGCGCGGATGCACAAGAACGCCGTGGCCGAGGTGCTCGACGGCATCGCACGCGCCGCGGAACTCGAGGACCCGGACGGGATCGGCCGTCATCTCGCTCTCCTTTACGACGGCGCGCTGGCCCGGCGGGCCATCTTCGGCAAGGCTCAGCCGATGCGCGAGGCGCGCCTGTGCGCGCTGGATATATTCGACCGCGCGATGCGCGAAAAACCACCGGGAAGATCTGACGAATGACGCAGACAATTGACTATTTCTTCGGCCTCGGCTCGCCCTGGGCCTATGTCGGGTTCGATCCGTTCCTCACGCTCGCCAATCATAACGGGGCGACGGTCATCCCCCATCTCGTTCCCCTGATCGGCGAGAATGGCGGCATCTATTCCCGGGACCGCCCCCCGGCGCGCCGCGCCTAATGGCAGACCGACCTGCGGCGCTGGGCCAATTCGCGGGGTGTGACATTGGAATTCTCCGGGCGGGACGGCCTGTCCGATACCGGCCCCGCCGGTAACCTGATCATCGCGGCCCATCTCTCGGGGCTGGACTGGCCGGCGCTTGCCCGGGCTTTTGCACTAGGCCTTCTGGGGCCGGGCCGAGGACATAGGCGCTCCGGAGGTCCGCGCCCGGATCACTGGACAAGCGGGCTTCGACGCGGCGGCGCTGGAATCCTTCGCCCGCGGCCCCGATGCGGCGGCGCGAAAGACCGAGAGCCTCGAACTGGCGCGCTCATCCGGCGTCTTCGGTCTTCCGAGCTATCTGGCCAATGGCGACCTATTCCGAGGCCAGGACAGCCTGCCCTTTCTCGATCGTCACCTGAGCGGCGAAAAACTCATCGCCTGACACCGCTCGGGTCCGGTGAGACATCCGCGCTGGACGACAGGTCCGGCGCGGGCAGGATCTTCCCCGGATTGAACAGATCGTCCGGATCTAGCGCCGCCTTGATCCGGCGCATCACCGACAGTGCCTCCCCATGTTCGGCGAGAAGGTACTTCTGTTTACCCACCCCGACGCCATGTTCCCCCGTGCAAGTGCCATCGACGGACAGGGCCTTCTCGATCATCGCGGCGTTGATTCGTCCGACAAGTTCCCCTTCGACCGGAGACTCCGGATCCAGCGCGAAGACCACGTGAAAGTTGCCGTCCCCGACATGACCCATGATCGCATAGGGCACTGGACAGTCCGATAGGAGATCCTTGGCATGGAGGATGCACTCGGCCAGCGCGCCGATGGGAACGCAAACATCCGTCGGCCAACCACGGCAGCCGGGCCGGGCCGCGAGGGTCGCGTTATAGGCGGAATGACGCGCCTTCCAGAGACGGTTCCGATCCTCTTCGGCGCGGGCCCAGCGGAAACCGGAACAACCGTTCTCCTCGGCCAGATCCCGGAACATCGCAACGCTGGCTTCCAGTTCCGCCGCGTTGCCTGCGAATTCGACGAACAGGGTATCCGCCACGGGTTCGCTCAGGTGGGAATAGGCATTGACGGCGGCGATCGCGCCAGCGTCCAGATATTCGATCCGTCGCGGGGCCAGACCGGATTGGATGGCTTCGATCGCCGTGCGGCTGGCCTCCGCGGGGCCGGGAAACGTGCAGACCGCCGCCAGGACCGCCTCTGGCCGCGCATGCAGGCGCAGGGTTACTTCGGTGATGATGCCAAGCGTGCCTTCGGACCCCAGATAGAGATGCGTGAGATCATATCCGGCCGAGGATTTGCGCGCACGCCGCGCCGTCCGGATCACGTCCCCTTGTGGTGTGACGACGGTCAGATTGAGCACATTCTCGGCCATCGTCCCATAGTACACGGCGGAGGTGCCCGATGCGCGTGTGGCACACATTCCACCGATCGTCGCATTCGCGCCAGGATCGACCGGAAAGAACAATCCAGTCTCGCGCAAGGCCGCGTTCAGCGCTTCGCGTGTCATGCCCGCTTCGACGGTGCAATCCAGATCGTCGGGGCTTACACGGATCAGCCGGTCCATCCGCATCAGGTCGATCGAAACGCCGCCCCGGATGGCCGCCACATGCGCCTCCAGGGAAGAGCCCAACCCATGCGCGATAACGGGAACCCGCGCGGCCGCGCAGCTCCGCGCGATGGCTGCGACCTCGGCGGTGGTCAGGGGCCAGGCGACGGCGTCCGGTGGCTGGGGCAGGTGGTGGGTTTCGTGACCAGCATGATGGTCGCGGTCGACGGCGCGGGTCGAGAACCGATCCCCCAGCAGCGCCCTCAGTTCCGCTTCGGGTCCAGGCTCAAGGGGCATCCGCGATCTCCTTCGTGACGGGGGCCGACGCCTCGCGCAACAGGGGCAGCAGGACCGCTCCCTGCCGCCGGACTTCGGTCAGATAGGGTGTGTCGGACAGGATGAAGGTCCGGATTCCCAGCGCACGATATTTGCCCAACGCCCTGGCCACGGTTTCCGCGGATCCGACGAGCCAGGTGGTCGCTGCCCCGCCACCACCCACGCGCCCCGGCGCGGTATAGAGGCAGTCGTCCAGGACATCCCCTCGGGCCACCAGATCATGCAGGCGACGCTGACCGACCGCTACTGGGCCATGGTGGTCGTTCCAACCCGCGCCATTGGTTCGGGCCATCGCCGCGACCCGCGCCTCCGCCTCGGCCCAGGCCTGTTCATCGGTGTCCCGCACGAAGGTCGTCACCCGCAATCCGAAGTCAAGCGGCGGAAGATCCCGGTCCAGATCGCGCGACAGGGCTTTCAACCGGTCAATCCGCGCGGCCAGATCGGTGAGCGGCTCGCCCCAGAACAATTGCACATCGGCCTCTGTCGCGGCCACCCGCTCCGCCGCCGGTGACGCCCCGCCAAAATAGAGCCTCGGAGCCGTGCGTCCCTCCCGTGCCCCGATCCGCGGCATGACGGTGGACCGGCTGACCTCGTAGAATTCGCCCGCGAAGGTCACTTCGGTTTCGTTCCAGAGCCGTCGCGTCAGCCGCATGAACTCACGGGTCCGGTCATAGCGGCGGGGACCCGCGTCCTCTGCATCGCCATATGCAGCCAGATCGTCCTGACCAGAGACGATATTGACCCGCGCCCGACCGCCCGAGATCAGATCCAGGGTTGCGATGGCACAGGCAAACTGCGCCGGCTGCCAGTATCCGGGCCGGGCCGCCACCAACGGCTCGAAGCGGCTGGTCCGCGCCACGAGCGCGGTCGCCACCGCGAACGTATCGGGCCGCCCCCAGCCATTGCCGAGCAGCGCCCCTTTCCAGCCGGAATCCTCCACCGCCCGCGCCTGCTCGGTGAGTGTATCGATGAAGGACGTCGTCCGCTCATCGGTGTCGCCCCTATGTCCCCCGGCGACATGATTGGGGATATACCACAGGTAATCGTCTGACATTTTTGCGCTCGCCTGATCATTCGCCCCGCCGCGGCGGGATTGTTCATGGTGCTATGGATCAACGGATCTTCACGGGATCCGGGTTCATGTTGGGCATGTTTCATCAGTCATGTTTCTCACGCCGCTCGAGCCACAGACTGTAGCGTGAACCGCCAAAACACAGAATGAAATAGATCGCGACGGCGAAGACATAGGCTTCATCATAAAATCCGGTCCAGTTTGGGTCGGTGATCGCGGCCTTCGCTGCGTTGAGAAGATCGAACACCCCGATGACCGCGAGCAGCGAGGTTGCCAGCAGGAAGCCGATAATAACTCTGAGTGAATCCTAGAATTCTGTACCAGACTTTTCAATTTCACAGATGGTTACTTGATTCTTTGGATATCTTTGTTGGATCTGCGAGGGCATGGAGGTGTTGATGGCGAAGCCGAGGGGGGAGTTTCCTCCCGCGTTCAAACGAGAGGCGGTTGCACTGCTGGGAAGCAGGGGGTGACCACCTGTTCAGATGGCGACCAGGTTAAGGATTCGCCATCGATGTTGTGGAATCAAAGCGGGTTGGTTCGCGGCGGGACGGGGCACCCAAGGACAACGACGTCGATCGTCTCGCCATCTCTGTCGCCCGTTGATCTGGCGTCGGAGATCACACGGTTGAAGCGTGAGCTGGATCGCACGCGGATGGAGCGCGATGTATCAAGAAAGCGATCGGCCTCCTCGCGGAAATGCCGAGATGAGCTTCAAATTCATCCGCGACCATGCCGACCCTTGGGCGATCCAGCTGATGTGTCGGGCGCTCGATGTCTCGACCAGTGGATAGTATTCTTGCAGCATTCGTCCGGAAAGTGCTCGTGCACGCGCCAACCGCGCGTTGCTCGCCGACGTGCGGCGTCTCCATTCTGAGCACCAAGGCCGCCCGCGCGGCCAACACGCATGCCGTGGACATACGAAAAGAAAATCATTGAAATGAAATAGAAAATATCCATGCACCGGACAGCCTGCTGCTACGATAACGTGCCGATGGAGAGCTTCTTCCACACGCTCAAGGTCCAACTCGCCCACCAGAGGCGATGGATAACTCGCGAGCAGGCACGACGAGATCTGTTCGGGTATATCGAGGGCCGATCCCGAGCGCGGCCCGGGGAGGACGTCCGTTCGACATGGAAAACCCGGGAATTCGGATAGGGGTAAAAACTCCCCTCTGGTTAACGGGACGTCCCGGGGATTGGTATGAGGCGATAGGGCTGCTTCGACCCGGCCACACCCCGATCTTTCGGAAAAGTGCGAACCGTTTTGCGCACTATCGACGAATCGGATCGTTTTGAGATCCGGTTCGTCGCGTAAGTCATTGGAGTTTATGGTACCAGCGCCCCGGCTTGAACGGGGGACCTCCTGATCCACAATCAGGCGCTCTAACCAACTGAGCTACGCCGGCACTTCGGCACGTCAGTTACAATTGCCTACGCCGCTTTGCAAGTGCTGCTTGCCTATCTCCGCCGGTATTCTCACAATGCCCCCGCGGAATGGATTGGGAATGAGAGCCATGGGAATAAATCGGGAAAGCGACATCGGGGCGGACCTCCAGATTGGTCCGACATCCCTCGGCATGGTGCGGCTCTTCATTTCAACGGAGCAGATCGATCTGCCTCTGGATTTCGAGCCCGATGAGGCGGAGGAAATCGCCGAGGAACTGCGCGCCGCCGCGGCGCGGGCGCGCGCCATGAGCGCCGAAAGGAAAGGGCAAAAGTAAGAGCCGACCATCGCGCGCCAATGACGGCCTGCCCCTGGTTTCGTGCTTCGCTGGTGGGTTCAGTAAAAACCCTGCGCAGCATCTGTTTCCGCGCAGCGGCGCACAGGGGAGCGCGTTTTTTTTGGTTAGATCGGTAGGTTAGTGAGCAAGCCACGGCTCTTTCGCTCCGCCAAGGTCTTCGGAAGATTCTCTACCGCTTGGCCCACGCCTTGGGCTATCGTTCGCCTCCATTCCAATTCCGAGCCATGGCCCAGTGGCAGGACCGGTTGTCAAGATCATCGCCGAAACGGACCACATAGCGCGCGCCTCGAAATTCCTGGTGCTTGAGATAACGCGGTTTTGAATGCCGCCCGCGCGGGTTGTAGAGGCATTCCATATAACCAAACACGTTGGCACAGGCTTCATCATGGGCGCGATAAACCCTGTGGACCATGCGCCTGGCCTTCAAAGCCTCCCATCGCGGAATTGTTTCATAGGTTTCCCGGCACGGCCCATCGAACAGATGATACTTTTGTGGGCCAGCGAACGCTGAAACCGCTCACTTGGGTATTGCGATTCTTGATTGGGATAACGCAACAGCGTGTCGGCCTGTGACCAGAGGAGTACAGGATTCAGGCGGCGATCCTCTTTCAAGGCCTCCCGGAGCATGCATTACCCATTGCATCCTCTTGCCTATCGCAGACATTTCGTCATCGAGGACTTCTTGTCATTTTCAGGAGCCGGCGCCGCGTCGCGCATGATCTCGCGGCCATCGTACCTCATCGTCCCTACTACGGAATGAACCGGTCAAGTCCCGGCCTATGAGGTAAACCCATGATTTTTGGGAGTGCCGCGGCCTGGCCGATGCGTCGCCGCTGAGCAAATCGCGCGGCGGTTCCGGGTCGGGCCTCCGCTGGGACGAGGCGCAGGATCAATCTGGTCCGCCAATCCCCTGCGACACCTGTCTTGACCGCTGACGGAAGGGGTATGGGATCAGCTTTCCGGAGCGGTCCGCGGGTTTTTGCCGGTGATAGGGTCATGATCGGTTCCTTTTCTTCTCTGTGCCCAGCAGCGAGAAGCCATGGAAAAGGAGAGACAAAAGCTGCGCGGGACGGTCGAGGGGGCCGACGCTTTCGGGACGCTTTGCGAGGGAGACATTCTGCCCGCCGACAAGGGCCGCGGGATCGATGCCGCCGGGGCAAGGGTCCAGCCGACCTCCTTGCCAAGCTCGAACGCTTTGCCGAGAAGATCCGACTCATTGAGTTTATGAGCCAAACCCCCATTCCGAACCACAGTTCGGCGATCTCATTCCGGACGAACACAAGGACCAGGAGCGGCCTGCCAGATTCTGAACGCAGAGAGGATCGTGATCTCAACCCTTTCCCCCAATATCCTGCCCGGGGGCATCCCGTTCCGCGGCGGATCACAATTCAGCGCAACGGGAGGCTGCGACGGTGTCGCGCTTGTCGGGGACGGGGGGGATTGATATGGGCTGGGCCCGCAAGCCGGGGGCCGGCAAGCTGGGGGCGGAACATGGCAGATGTGACGGGTGAGACAGGACCTGCGAAAAAGCGGTCGATCGGGGGATTGCGCGGCCTGGTCCCTTTCCTGCGTCCCTATCGCACCATGGTCTGGGGGGCGCTGGCCGCGCTGACCGTCACCGCCATGCTGTCCCTGGCGATGCCCCTCGCGGTGCGGCGGGTCATCGACGGTTTCTCCAACGAATCGCTCAATCTCGTGGACAGCTATTTCGCCGCCGCCATCGGGATCGCAGCCTTGCTGGCGATCGGGACGGCGACGCGGTTCTATCTGGTGACCCGGCTGGGCGAGCGGGTGATCGCGGATATAAGGCGCGCGATCTATGACAAGGTGATCGGCCTCAGCCCTGGCTTCTACGAACGGCTGATGACGGGCGAGGTTCTCTCCCGCCTGACCACCGACACGACGCTCGTGCTCTCGGTCATCGGCTCCTCGGTCTCGATCGCGCTGCGCAACCTGTTGACCCTGATCGGCGGGCTGGCGCTGCTCTTCATCACCTCCGCGAAACTGACGGCGCTGGT
This sequence comes from Amaricoccus sp., assembly GCA_048594665.1. GTDB lineage: Bacteria > Pseudomonadota > Alphaproteobacteria > Rhodobacterales > Rhodobacteraceae > Amaricoccus. Next base: position 45,609 of record JBMDWT010000014.1, read on the forward strand.
GCTGGTCGGGGTTCCGCTGGTGGTGGTGCCGATCCTGACGCTGGGACGCCGCCTGCGCGCGCTCAGCCGGGAGAGCCAGGACAAGATCGCCCAGTCGAGCGCGCAGGCCAGCGAGAGCCTGCTCGCCGCCCAGACCGTGCAGGCCTATACCCATGAACCCGCCAGCCGGGCCGTCTTTGGCTCCCTGACCGAGGAGGCGTTCGAAACGGCGCGGCGGCGGATCGTGGCACGGTCGCTGATGACCGCGATCGTGATCTTCCTCGTCTTCACCTCCGTCGTGATCGTGCTCTGGATCGGGGCGAGCGATGTCCGGGCGGGAACCATGACCCCGGGCGAGCTGGTGCAGTTCGTGATCTACGCGGTGATGGTCGCGGGCGCGGCCGGGGCGCTCTCCGAAATCTGGGGGGAATTGCAGCGCGCCTCCGGGGCCACCGAGCGCATGGTCGAACTGATCGAGGCGGTCGATACGATTCACGATCCGGCGACCCCCCTCGCTCTGCCGAAACCGGCGCGGGGGGATATCGCTTTCGAGGGGATCACCTTCCACTATCCGGCGCGGCCCGAGGTCGCGGCGCTCAATGATCTGACCCTGCGGATCCGGGCGGGCGAGACCGTGGCACTCGTCGGCCCCTCCGGCGCGGGCAAGACCACGATCTTTCAGCTTCTGATGCGGTTCTTCGATCCGGCGACGGGACGGATCACGCTCGACGGGATCGATCTGCGGGATCTGGCGCGTGGCGACCTGCGCGGGCAGATGGCGCTGGTCCCGCTGGAGCCGGTGATCTTCGCGACCTCGGCGCGCGAGAACATCCGCTTCGGCCGGCCGGAGGCGAGCGATGCCGAGGTCGTCGCGGCGGCGAAGGCGGCGGCGGCGGACGATTTCCTGTCGCGCCTGCCCCAGGGCTATGACACCTATGTCGGCGAACGGGGGGTGATGCTCTCGGGGGGCCAGAAACAGCGGATCGCGCTGGCCCGGGCGATCCTGCGGGACGCGCCGGTCCTTCTGCTCGACGAGGCCACCAGCGCCCTCGATGCCGAGAGCGAGCGGGCGGTCCAGAAGGCGGTCGAGACGCTGGCCAGGGGGCGCACCACCCTCATCATCGCCCATCGGCTGGCGACGGTGAAAAAGGCGGACCGGATCCTCGTATTCCAGGACGGCCAGATCATCGCCGAGGGCACCCATGGGGCGCTGGTGGCCGAGGACGGGCTCTATGCCCGCCTCGCCCGGCTCCAGTTCACCGACGGAGCGGCCTGAGCACAGGTGCGCACGCGGGCGCACCCATCTATCCTATTGAAATCAAACCATATCCCAAATTTATTAACCTTTCGGTTACGAAAGGTGACGGCCCTCGGGCGGGCAGTGCGCCGCCTTCGCGCCAGGCGGGGTCGGCCTGGACATCCCGGATGCAGGACGCCGCCCTGGCCGCGCGCGGTGGACAAACCCCCCTCGGGCGCTTAAGCGCTCCGGGGATGTTCCATGACCTTCGGCGCGCGCTTTCCATGACACCCACTCCCCCCTGTCGCTTCTCCGTCGCTCCGATGATGGATTGGACGGATCGGCATTGCCGCGTCTTTCATCGGAACCTCACCCGCCATGCCCTGCTCTATACCGAGATGGTCACCACCGGGGCGGTGATTCATGGGCCGGTCGAACGGCTGCTCGGGTTCGATACACGCGAACATCCCGTGGCCCTGCAACTGGGCGGGTCCGATCCGGAGGATCTCGCCAAGGCCACCGCCATCGGGCGTGGCTTCGGCTATGACGAGATCAATCTCAATGTCGGTTGCCCCTCGGACCGGGTGCAGTCGGGCTGTTTCGGCGCGGCCCTGATGCGCACGCCCGATCTGGTCGCGGACTGTGTCGTGGCGATGCGGGAAGCGGCGGGGGATGTCCCGGTCACGGTCAAATGCCGGATCGGGGTCGACGATCAGGATCCGGAAACGGTCCTGCCCGCCTTCATCGAGCGCATGATCGCGGCGGGTGTCGCGCAAGTGACCGTCCATGCGCGAAAGGCCTGGCTCAAGGGATTGAGCCCCAAGGAAAACCGCGAGATCCCGCCGCTCGATTATCCTCTGGTGGCGCGGATGAAACAACGGTTTCCGGATCTCGATATCGCGATCAACGGTGGGATCGCGACCCTCGATCAGGCGGCGGAACTGCTCGGGCAGGGGCTCGACGGGGTGATGATCGGCCGGGCGGCCTATCACGATCCGGCCCTGCTCGGCGCCGTCGACCGGGTGCTGTTCGGGGCGACGGCGCCGGATGTGACCGCCGAGGCGGCGGTCCGGGCGATGCTGCCCTATATCGAGGCGGAATTGGCGGCGGGTGCCCGGCTGCACCAGATCGTGCGCCATATGCTTGGGGCGTTTCAGGGACGCCCCGGTGCGCGGGCCTGGCGGCGGTTCCTGTCGGAAAACATGCATCGGCCCGGCGCGGGGCCGGAGCTGGTCGAAACCGCCCTCGCCCTTGTCGAAGGGGCCGGGGCCGAGGGTGCTCAGATCGAACGATCGATGATCTGACCGGGCAGAAGGAAGGTTCCGGCGGAGAAGGCCCGCGCCGCCTCGACCGCGGCGAGGAGCGGGACGCGGGGCTTCTGGCCGTCCATGAGCGGGGCCTTCAGGCCGGAGGCGATGGCGCGGGGCTCGGGTCGGGGGGCGGGGTCGGCGCGGCCCGGCGTCAGTTCGACGGAGCAGGCGACGGGCGCCGTCCGCGGGAAACCGGCATAGGAGCCGAAACCGCCCACCGAGGGGCCTCCGATACGGACCGTGAACATGATACCCCAATTCCCCTCGAATTCGCTGAAACTTTAGCGAATATGCGCCGGATTTCGTCCCGGCGCATCAGGAAGGTTACAAAAGGGTTAGCGCGGTTTTTGTTCGCATTCGCCCCCGTCCACCGCGCATTCCAATCGTGAGTCCGTTCGACTGGAAATCGCTCAGGGGGGGTCAGATCACGAACTGCTGGCCGAGTTCGAGCACCCGGTTCGAGGGCAGGCGATAGAAGCCGGTGGCATCCGTCGCGGCCTTGGTCATCGCGATGAAGAGGCGGTCCTGCCAGAGCGGCATTCCGGATTGTTTGGACGGTTTGAACGAGCGGCGGTTGAGGAAGAAGGACGTGCTCATCACCTCGAACTTGATGCCCTGCTTCTTGGCCAGCGCCAGCGCCTTGGGCACGTTCGGTTGTTCCATATAGCCGAAGGTCAGTGTGACGCGGGTGAAATTCTCGTCGATCTGCTGGATCACCGCGCGATCCCCGTCCTGCACCGTCGGGGTGGTCGCCACGGTGACCGTCACGATCAGGTTGCGCGCATGCAGCACGCTGTTGTGCTTGAGATTGTGCATCAGGGCGGAGGGGGCGATGTCGGGGTCCGAGGTCAGGAACACCGCCGTTCCCGGCGCCCGGACCACGGTCGATTTCTGGAGCATGCCGATCAGCGAGGTCAGGGTGACCGCGTCGGTGCGCGCCTTTTGCTGGACGATGCCGGTTCCCCGCACCCAGGTCCACATCAGCAGGCCCACCACCGAGGCGAGGATCAGCGGCACGTAACCGCCGTCATGCACCTTGGCCAGATTGGCCCCGAGGAAGATCACCTCGATGGTCAGGAGCGGCGCCAGGACGGCGATGACCAGCCACATCGGCCAGAGCCAGGCCTTGCGGAAGACCACGAAGGCCATCAGCGAGGTGATGACCATCGTGCCCGTCACCGCGATCCCATAGGCGCTGGCCAGCCGGGCGGAGCTGCCGAAGGCGAAGACCAGCAGCAGGACGCCCGCGAGCAGGGTCCAGTTCACCCGGGGCATGTAGATCTGACCGACCTGGGATTCCGAGGTGTGGCGGGTTTCGAGCCGGGGCAGGAGGCCGAGTTGCACCGCCTGATGGGTGATCGAGAAGGCGCCGGTGATCACGGCCTGGCTCGCGATGACGGTGGCGCAGGTGGCCAGGAGCACCAGGGGCGGGAGCAGCCAGTCCGGCGCCATCAGGTAGAAGGGGTTTTCGAGGGTTTCGGGTTCGGCCAGAACCAGCGCGCCCTGGCCGAGGTAATTCAGCGCGAGGGCGGGGAAGACCAGTCCGATCCAGGCGATGCGGATGGGGCCCCGGCCGAAATGGCCCATGTCGGCATAGAGCGCCTCGGCCCCGGTCACGGCGAGGAACACCGATCCCATCACCGGCAGCGCGGTCCAGCCGTGGTTGAAGAAGAACCCCACCGCCATGCCGGGATTGAAGGCCAGCAGGATCCGCGGATAGTCGCCGATATGGGTGAGGCCGAGGATGCCCATCACCACGAACCAGACGAGGGTGATCGGGCCGAAGAAATCGGCGACCCGCGCGGTCCCGACGCTCTGGACCCAGAACAGGCCGCCGATGATGGTGACGGTGATCGGCAGCACATAGGGTTCGAATCCCGGCTGGATCAGTTCCAGCCCCTCGACCGCGGAAAGGACCGAGATGGCCGGGGTGATGATGGCATCGCCATAGAAGAGCGCGGTGCCGCCGACGCCCAGCATCAGAAGGAGCGGCGTGCGCCGACCGACCGCGCGTTGCGCGAGGGCGAGGAGAGAGAGGGTGCCGCCTTCGCCGCGGTTGTCGGCGCGCAGGATCAGGGCGACATATTTGAGCGAAACGATCAGGATCAGGGTCCAGAGGATCAGCGAGACGATCCCGATGACTTCGGATTCGGCCAGGCCATCCTTGGCCGCCCCGTGCAGGGCTTCGCGCAAGGCATAGAGGGGGCTGGTGCCGATATCGCCATAGACGACTCCGACGGAGCCCAGGACCATTTTCCAGTATCGGTTCGATGCTGAGTCGGCGCCGTTATGAGCCACGGGGGCTGTGGTCATCGCAATTCCCGCGGGCGATTGTTCATTGAGGGATCTTACCGCGCCTGCGAGATGGCCACAAGGCGCGACGAGCCCCGCGGGCGGCGAAGTCCCGCGGGATGTATCCCGGGAACCACGCTTGCGCGCCCAGGGCCCCGGGGGGCATCGTCGGGTCGGCGGGCGGAAAGTGCGGGGTCAGGTGCGATTCAACCCGCAAGGGATTGAACAGGAAGGCTTGTTCCAAGGGGTCATGGCTCGGTCGCCGGGGCGCGGAGAGGGGGCTCTCGGCGGATGGCCAGGGGGGGCCTTTGGGCGAATCCGGGGCGGTGTGCCCGCGCATGCCGGGGGAGCGACCGGGAGAGCCGGTCCACCGCGGTCGGGCGGGGCGCCGGGGCGAATCACAAAAGGCGCCCTTGGCTCATGGCTGGCGGCCTTGAAACGGCTCCGCCGTGCGCCCGTCCGGAAACGGCAAAGGGAGAGATCAAATCCAGTCGGTGCGCGGCGCGGGGACAATGTTCCCGCTGGTCGGGTCTCGCCGCGACAGGGAGGTCAGACGGTCCGCGTCCATCCGCCGGGACAATTCCGGCAGGGCGGCGGCGCATCGGTCCCGGCGCGGGGCCTCGGCGAAAGGGTCGGTCGGGATCCGTGGTTCCGCCGACCCCTGGTCCGGTTCCGCGATCCATCCGAAGGTGTCCCCGGCGGGGAATGCTGGCGTGAAATCCCCGGGGGACCAGACCGATTTCGGAACCGTCATGCGCGCTGGTCGAGGGTGACGCCCGTCGTCGTGGTCAGCTGCAGTTTGGAGGCGTCGTGATTTTGCTGCGCGGCGGCGGCGGCCTCGGTCGTTTCGCGCTGGCTGTCGGCCAGCATCTGCTCGGCACTTCCGGCAATGATCCGCAGCAGCATCGGCGAGACCGGCTTCATCGTGAGTGCCGCGTGAATGAGAGGCATTGAAGAAGAAGACATGTTCGTTCCCTTTTGGTTGTGGCGCCTGCGCGCCAGGTCCGAATTCTTTATACTCCCTAAGACAAAATGAGGGAATGACCTTTTATTTCAGTAGGTTAACCGAAGGTTAATCCCTGAGCCAAAGCCTGAGCCAAGCCCGGGAGCCAAGGGACCGCCCGCCGCGGCGCCCCGCGCGGCCCCTGGCAAATCGGCTTGACGACTCCCGCCCGGATGCTAGCGTCGGAACCGTCGCCTCCGGCGGACGGTTTTCTCCCGGTCCGGCCAGGGGGCGCGGATCACGACCGCCGGCATCATCCAGGAAGGCCACCATGTCCAACAGAACCCCGCGCGACGAATCCGGTCCCAATCGCGCGCCCAACGACCTGCGGGCCTTCTGGATGCCCTTCACCGCCAATCGCCAGTTCAAACAGACCCCCCGCATGTTCGTCGCCGCCGATGGCATGCATTACACCACCTCGGACGGGCGCCGGGTGCTCGATGGCACCGCCGGGCTCTGGTGCTGCAACGCCGGACATTGCCGGCCGCGGATCACCGCCGCGATTCAGGCCCAGGCCGCCGAAATGGACTATGCCCCCGCCTTCCAGATGGGACATCCCAAGGCGTTCGAACTGGCCAACCGGCTGGTCGATCTGGCGCCCGAGGGCATGGAACATGCGTTCTTCTGCAACTCTGGATCCGAAGCGGTTGAAACGGCTTTGAAAATCGCGATTGCCTATCAGCGGGCGATCGGACAGGGGGCGCGGACCCGGCTGATCGGGCGCGAGCGCGGCTATCACGGGGTGAATTTCGGCGGCATCTCGGTCGGCGGGATCGTCACCAACCGCAAGGTCTTTGGAACGCTCTTGACCGGCGTCGATCACATGCCGCACACCCATCTGCCCGGCGTAAACGCCTTCTCCAAGGGCCAGCCCGAACATGGTTGGGAACTGGCCGATGAGCTGGAGCGGATCGTGACGCTCCATGATGCCTCGACCATCGCCGCCGTGATCGTCGAGCCGGTGGCGGGATCGACCGGCGTGCTGATCCCGCCCAAGGGATATCTCAAGCGGTTGCGCGAGATCTGTACCAAGCATGGCATCCTGCTCATCTTCGACGAGGTGATCACCGGCTTTGGCCGCACAGGCACCGCCTTCGCCGCGCAGAAATACGAGGTGTTGCCCGACATGATCACCTGCGCCAAGGGGCTCACCAATGGCGTGATCCCGATGGGCGCGGTCATCACCACCGGGGCGATCCACGACGCCTTCATGACGGGCCCTGAGCATCTGATCGAGCTTTTCCACGGCTATACCTATTCCGGCAATCCGATCGCCTCCGCCGCGGGGCTTGCGACGCTGGAGACCTATCGCGAGGAGGGGTTGTTCGAGCGTTGCGCGGCGCTCGCGTCTTATTGGGAGCAGGCGATCCATTCCCTGCGCGATTGCCCCCATGTGATCGACATCCGCAATGAGGGATTGATCGGCGCGGTGGAGCTTGCCCCGATCCCGGGCCAGCCGACGGCGCGCGCCTTCAAGGCCTTCCTCGACGCCTATGAGAGCGGCATCCTGATCCGCACCACCGGCGACATCATCGCCATGTCCCCGCCCCTGATCGTCACCGAGGCGCAGATCGACGAATTGATCGGCAAGCTCCGCGCCGTTCTGATGAAGTTGAACTGATGCCCGCGCCCGGAGAGAATCTGAGAATCGATGGCGCCCGGCTCTGGGACAGCCTGATGGAGATGGCAAAGGTCGGCCCCGGCATCGCGGGGGGCAACAATCGCCAGACCCTGACCGATGCCGATGCCCAAGGCCGGGCCCTGTTTCAACGCTGGTGCGAGGCCGCCGGAATGACCATGGCCGTCGATCGGATGGGCAACATGTTCGCCCGGCGCGAGGGAACGGAGCCCGATCTGCCCCCCGTCTATGTCGGCAGCCATCTCGATACCCAGCCGACGGGCGGCAAGTTCGACGGGGTGCTGGGGGTGCTCGGCGGGCTGGAAGTGATCCGGTCCCTGAACGACCTCGGGATCAGGACCCGCCACCCGATCGTCATCACCAACTGGACCAACGAGGAGGGCGCGCGGTTCGCCCCCGCCATGTTGTCGAGCGGGGTCTTCGCCGGCATTCATACGATGGAGTATGCCTATGACCGGCGCGACGCCAAGGGCCTGAGGTTCGAGGACGAGCTGGAGCGGATCGGCTGGAAGGGGACGGAACCGGTCGGCAACCGCCCGATGAAGGCGATGTTCGAGCTTCATATCGAACAGGGGCCGATTCTCGAGGCCGAGGGGGTCGATATCGGTGTCGTCACCCATGGCCAGGGCCTCTGGTGGCTCCAGGTCACGCTGACCGGCAAGGATGCGCATACCGGCTCCACCCCGATGCCGCTGCGGCGGAACGCAGGCCGGGGCCTCGCCCGGATCACCGAGCTGGTGCATGAGGTGGCGATGTCCCATGCGCCGGACGCGGTCGGGGCGATCGGCCATATCGAGGTCTTTCCCAACAGCCGCAACGTGATCCCGGGGCGGGTGGTCTTCACGGTTGATATCCGCTCACCCCGGCAGGAAATCCTCGATGCGATGAAGGCGCGGCTGGAGGCCGAGATGCCGGGGATCGCCGAGGCGCTCGGGCTCGGGATCGAGATCGAGGCCGTCGGTCATTTCGATTGCGTGGCCTTTGACGAAGGCTGCGTGGGAGCGGTGCGGGCGGCGGCGGAGCGGCTTGGGTATTCGCACCGGGATATCGTCTCGGGCGCGGGTCATGATGCCTGCTGGATCAACCGGCTCGCGCCGACCTCGATGATCATGTGCCCCTGCGTCGACGGCCTGAGCCACAACGAGGCGGAGGAGATCACGCCCGACTGGGCCGCCAAGGGCACCGACGTCCTGCTCCACGCGGTGCTGGAGACGGCGGAGATCGTGGAGTGAGCTTGGCGCTGGAGCGATTTCCAGACAGGTGCAATCACAGGCTGATTAAGAAATCGTGACAAAACAAAATCCTGGAGCGGTTTTCGATCCGATGCGATCAGATCGGAAACCGCCCCGGGCTGTCACGCGGATTTCTTCGCGGTGATCGAGGGGCTGAAGACCATCAGGCTCAGGATCTCGAACAGCATCTGCGCGCCCGCGTGGGCGGTGTTGGCGGTGGCGTCATATTGCGGGGCGACCTCGACCAGATCGCCGCCGACGATATCGAGGCCTTTCAATCCACGCAGGATCGCCTGGGCCTCGCGGGTGGTCAGGCCGCCGACCTCGGGCGTGCCGGTGCCCGGCGCGAAGGCGGGGTCGAGGCTGTCGATGTCGAAGGAGACATAGACCGGGCCGGTGCCGACCACCTCACGCGCCTTGGCGACGACGGCGGCCACGCCGATTTCCGCCACGGTTTCGGCATGGATGCCGGTCATGCCGCTGTCGGCGGCGAATTCATAGAGGAACTCCGAGGATCCGCGCAGGCCGATCTGGATGGTGCGCGTCGGATCGAGCACGCCGTCCAGCACGGCATTGCGGAAGGGGGCGCCGTGGTGGAAGCGGGTGCCGTCGAACGGGCCGCCGGTGTCGGAATGCGCGTCGATATGGACGAGGCCCACGGGGCGGTCGCGGCCCACCGCGCGCAGGATCGGATGGGTGATCGAATGATCGCCGCCGACCGAGAGCGGTGCGACTCCGGCCTCGACCATGGCGCGGATCCAGCCTTCGATCTCGGCATGGCCCTGTTCCAGCAGGTAGCGGCTTGAAAACGGCACGTCGCCCACGTCCGCGACCGCGAGTTCGAAGATCGGCGCGCAGTCGAGCACATGGTTGTAGGGACCGACCCGCTCGATCGCCCGGAGCGCGCGGGGTCCGAAGCGGGTGCCCGCCCGGTTCGTCACGCCAAGATCGAAGGGAATGCCGGTGATGGCGACATCGAGGCCGCCGAAGTCGGGGGCATTGGGCGTCATCTGGCGATAGGGCGCGGTCAGGAAGGTCGGCACCCCGACATAGGGCGCGGGGCGCGAGCCGCGGCTGAAGATACGCTCGGCCACCCGGCGGAATCGGGGGTCATGCATTTCGCCGCCCTGTTCATCGCCATATTTCGCGGCGATTCGGGCACGGTCTTCCTCGGTCCAGGCCATGGTCATCCTATTCAACGGACGCCCCGACGGGTCGTCGGGGCGATTGCTTCATTTCAGGGCGATATCGGTGACCGCGTGGGTCCAGGCGCCCTCGGGTTTCTTGGTGATGACCGGATCGGAGCCGGCGGAGAGAAGGGTCGCCACCGTCCGGTCGTAATCGGCGGGGTCAAGCGCGCCGTTCGAACCCGCGGTCAGCTTGGCGACCTCGCCCATCATCCGGACCTGATGCTTCTCGGTCTGGGCGCCGGTTTCGTCGTTTTCCAGGACGATCCCGGCGGCCTCGGTCGGGTTCTCCTCGGCCCATTTCCAGCCCTTCATGCTGGCGCGCACGAATTTGGCCATGGTCTCGACGAAGGCCGGATCCTTGAGCTTGTCCTCCAGCACATAGAGCCCGTCCTCCAGCGTGGCGACCCCCTCGTCCTGGTACTTGAAGACCGTCAGATCCTCGGGTTTCAGCCCTGCGTCGATCACCTGCCAATATTCGTTGTAGGTCATGGTCGAGATACAGGCGGCCTGTTTCTGGAGCAGGGGATCGACGTTGAAGCCCTGTTTCAACACCGTCACCCCGTCGGGGCCGCCATCGGTCGGAATGCCGAGCTTGCTCATCCAGGAGAGGAACGGATATTCGTTGCCATAGAACCAGACGCCGAGTGTATGGCCCTTGAACTTGTCGGTCGAGGTCACGCCGGAATCGTTGCGGCAGGTCAGCTCCATGCCGGACGATTTGAAGGGCTGGGCGATATTGACGAGCGGCAGGCCCTTCTCGCGGGCGGCCAGCGCCGAGGGCATCCAGTCCACAATCACATCGGCCCCGCCCCCGGCCAGAACCTGCGCCGGGGCGATGTCGGGGCCGCCGGGCTTGATCGTGACATCGAGGCCCTCTTCCTTGTAGAAACCCTTGTCCTGGGCGACGTAATACCCGGCGAACTGGGCCTGCGTGACCCATTTCAACTGGATCGTCACATCCTCGGCCGAGGCCGTTCCCGCCAGCGCCAGCGCCGCTCCGGTCAACCAGACTTTCATCCCAACCCCTCTCTCATGCTCTCTCCCGCTGGCCCGGATGCCAGAAGGTCGCGCTCCGTTCCGCCAGCGCCACGATCCCGTAAAAGGCCGATCCGACCAGAGCCGCCATCGCGATCTCCGCCCAGACCATGTCGAGGGCCAGCCGTCCCACCTCGGTCGAGATCCGGAACCCCATGCCGCGGGTGGGCGAGCCGAAGAACTCCGCCACGATGGCACCGATCAAAGCCAATGTCGTGCAGATTTTCAAGCCGTTAAACAGGAACGGCAGGGCGGCGGGCAGGCGCAGCCAGCGCAGGGTCTGGGTCCGGCTGGCGGCATAGGTGCGCATCAGATCCCCCTGCATCGGATCGGCGGCGGCCAGGCCCTGGACCGTGTTCACCAGCATCGGGAAATAGACCATCAACACCACCACGGCGGCCTTGGATTGCCAGTCGAAGCCGAACCACATCACCATGATCGGCGCCATCCCGATGACGGGCAGGGCGGCGACGAAATTGCCCACAGGCAACAGGCCCCGGCGCAAAAACGGCAGCCGGTCGACCAGAAACCCGGTCAGGATCGCGGCGGAGCAGCCGAGGACATAGCCGCTGAGCGCGCCCTTGAAAAAGGTCTGGACGACATCCTCGCGCAAGGTCGGGCCGCTGGCCAGGAAGCGCGCGGCGATGGCCGAGGGCGGGGGCAGGAGCACCGGACTGATCCCGAGGCCGCGCACCAGCAGCTCCCACACCAGAAGCAGGGTCACGCCGAACACCAGCGGCGGCAGAACCCTGAGCCGACCGCTCCGGGCGATCCGGACATTGAGCGCCCAGCCCCCGAGCCAGACCGCGACGGCGGCGAGCAGCGCGAGGCTCATGCGCGGCCCCCGCGGGACTGGACAAACCCGGAACATTGGCGACAAATGAAGCGGCCGACAGAAGGACCCCATCGATGCCCGGATCGCCCCGACCCCTGTCCCTGGCGCAGGCGCGCCGCCTGTGGCTCCGCGCGCAGCGGCTCGATGAGACCGCGCCGTTCGGCACGGGCCCCGAGGCGACGCGGGCGGCGGTCGAGCATCTGGGCTATGTCCAGATCGACACGATCCATGTGATCGAACGCTCGCACCATCATATCCTCTGGTCGCGCATCCCGGACTATCGCCGCTCCGACCTCGCGCATGCTCTGGGACAGGACAAGAGCGTCTTCGAATACTGGACGCACGCGCTCGCCTATGTCCCGACACGCGACTATCGCTATTTCGTCGCGGCGATGAAGGCCTATCACGATCATCCGGGCAACTGGTTCCGCACGGTCGATGCCGGGGACATGCGCCGGATCGTGGCGCGGGTGCGGGCCGAGGGGCCGCTCTCGATCCGCGACATAGAGGATGAGGTGCTGGTCGAGAAGGAGCATCTCTGGGCCAGCCGCAAACCTTCGAAACGCGCCCTGCAGCTTGCGTTCTTCGCAGGGGCCCTGACCATCGGCGCGCGGGTGGGCATGCTCAAGACCTACGAGCTGACCGAACGGCATTTCGGCTGGGACCGGCGGCCAAGGGCCGCGACCGAGCGCCAAACCCTCGATTATCTGCTCGACCGGGCCTCGCGGGCGCAGGGGGTCGTGAGCCTCGACTCGATCTGTTATCTCGATGCCCCGCGCAAGGCCGCGATCGCCGAGGTGATCGCGGCGCGGGTCCGGCGGCGCCGGCTGGTCCCGGTGGCGATCGAGGGCGGGGGCAAGCCGCACTGGATGTCGCGCGATATCGAAGTGCCGGAGCCGGGGGCGGAGATGGTCCATATCCTCTCGCCCTTCGATCCCTTGATCATCCAGCGCAAACGGCTTGCTCAGTTCTTCGGGTACGATCACAGGTTCGAGGCCTATGTGCCGAAGGAAAAACGGGTTTTTGGATATTTCGCCCTGCCGGTCCTGATCGGCGACCGCGTCGCCGCCGCCATCGACATCAAGGCCGACCGGATCAACCGCGCGCTCCTGATCCGGCAGTGGACCCCGGTCGGCGACCCGCGGGAGGGCGACAAGGCCCGGATCGAGGAGGCCCTGCACCGGTTCGAAGCCTTTCAGTTCGGCGCGTGACCTCATGGCCGGGCCCCCATCAGTCGCGCGGTGATCCGTTCCACGAGGCCGACGAGCGCGACCAGTCCCGCCGCCAGCAGGGCCGCCATGACCAGCGCCGACCAGATCTGGATCGTCTGGCCGTAATAGCTCGCCGAGAGCATGCGCGCCCCGAGCCCCGCCACCGCGCCGGTGGGCAATTCGCCGACGATCGCCCCGACGAGGGCCGCTGCAATGGCGACTTTCATCGATGCAAACAG
>JBMDWT010000015.1:0-25906 GCA_048594665.1 Amaricoccus sp.
GACCACCATCGCCGACAAGATCATGGTCGTCCAGGAAATCGCCCGCCAGACCGATCTGCTCGCCCTGAACGCCGCCGTCGAGGCCGCGCGGGCCGGTGAGCACGGTCGCGGCTTCGCCGTCGTCGCCTCCGAGGTCCGCAAACTGGCGGAACGCAGCCAGACGGCGGCGGCGGAGATTTCGACTCTCTCCAGCCAGACCGGCACGGCGGCGCAGTCGGCGGGCGAGATGCTGGCCCGTCTGGTCCCGGATATCCAGCGCACGGCCGAACTGGTGGCGGAGATCTCGGCGGCGGCGCGGGAAATGGACACCGGTGCGAGCCAGATCAACACCGCGATCCGCCAGCTCGACACCGTCACGCAACAGAACACCAACGCCGCCGAGAGCATGTCCGGCACCGCCGAGGAGTTGTCCGGCAGGGCGGCGCAGCTGCAAAGCTCGATCGGTTACTTCATGCCGAGCGGGAGCCGTGCACCGGTTCCGGTCTCCCGGCCGAGCGCGCCGTCCCGCGCGCCAAAGGCCCGGACCAAGCCGCCGGCGCCCAAGCCGGCCGCGCGGTCGCCCCAGCCCTCTTCGAAACCCATGGGCGGTGGTTTCGATCTCGATCTCGGCGGTGCCGAGGACGCCCTTGACCAACAGTTTGAGAGAAAAGGCGCGGCATGAGCAGGTCGGATACTTCCGCCAACCCACAATCTGATGCCCAGCACCCCGAGAAGACCTTCTACCCCTGATCAAGAGATCAACCGCTCCCATCACCACGAATTCATGTGAGACAAAAATGCGCGCATCCATAAAAATAAAAATATTTGCTGCTTTTTTTGTGGTAATATCTGTAATTGCAATAGCAAATTTATATGTAAAATCTCAAATAACAATAATCAATAAAGTTATATACTGGAACGTACATACTTACGAGGTTCTTGAGCGGATTGATAACATCACCCTGAGTATGGTCAACCGGGAAACCGGGCTGCGAGGCTATCTGGTGTCCTCGTCGGTGGGGGCCGCCCAGGAAAATTTTCTGAACCCTTATCGCGAAGGAACAGAGAGCTACAAAACCACTCTGGCCAAATTGCGTGAACTGACCTCTGACAATCCCGCTCAACAGAAGCGCTTGGACGAACTCGACGCCTTTGCAAAGTCATGGGAGACCAAGATTGCCGAACCAGCCATCGCGCTGACCGAGAAAGGCGATGCGCAGGGGCGACAACTGGAGGCCTCCGGGCAAGGCAAGGAGTTCATGGACGGCCTGCGCGCCAAGGCCAAGGAAACCTTCGAAGCCGAAAAAAGCCTACTGGTGGAGCGCGCCGCGGCTCTGGAAAAGGCCAAGGCAGCCGTTGTGTTTGCAATCTTTCTCTCGATTGCGCTTTGCACTGCCATGGCGATCCTTGTCGGAACTCTTTTGAGTAAATCAATCGCAAACGGATTGACGGGAGCCTTGGAGCTCGCAAACAAGGTTGCCGACGGCAATCTGAACGCGACTGTGGCAACACGCGGCAATGACGAGATCACCGACCTGATCGCCGCCTTGAACCGCATGACCCAGAAACTGCGCGAGGTGTTGTCGGAAGCATCCAGCGCCGCGAGCAGCGTTAACGCCGGCATGGCCGAGCTCTCCGAGACGGCGCATCAAATGTCCAGTGGTGCGACGGAGCAGGCCTCGGCGACGGAGGAGGCCTCGGCGGCGATGGAGCAGATGGCCGCCACCATCAAGCAGAGCGCCGACAATTCCAGCCAGACCGAACACATCGCCCGCCAGTCCGCCGCCGACGCCATCTCCAGCGGCGAAGCGGTGCGAAACGCCATGGCCGCCATGACCACCATCGCCGACAAGATCATGGTCGTCCAGGAAATCGCCCGCCAGACCGACTTGCTGGCGCTGAACGCCGCCGTCGAGGCCGCGCGGGCCGGTGAGCATGGTCGCGGCTTCGCCGTCGTCGCTTCGGAGGTGCGCAAACTGGCGGAGCGCAGCCAGACGGCGGCGGCGGAGATCTCGACCCTCTCCAGCCAGACCGGCACGGCCGCGCAATCGGCGGGCGAGATGCTGGCCCGGCTGGTCCCCGACATCCAGCGCACGGCGGAACTGGTGGCGGAGATCTCGGCGGCGGCGCGGGAAATGGACACCGGCGCGAGCCAGATCAACACCGCGATCCGCCAGCTCGACACCGTCACGCAACAAAACACCAACGCCGCCGAGAGCATGTCCGGCACGGCCGAAGAGCTGACCGGCAGGGCGGCGCAGCTGCAAAGCTCGATCGGTTACTTCATGCCGAGCGGAAGCCGTGCACCGGTTCCGGTCTCCCGGCCGAGCGCGCCGTCCCGCGCGCCAAAGGCACGGGCCAAGGCGCCGGCGCCCAAGCCGGCCGCGCGCTCGCCCCAGCCCTCTTCGAAACCCATGGGCGGTGGTTTCGATCTCGATCTCGGCGGTGCCGAGGACGCCCTGGACCAACAGTTTGAGAGAAAAGGCGCGGCATGAGCAAGTCGGATATTTCCGCCAACCCACAATATGTGACGCTCGGCGTCATGCAGGAAACCTTCGCCGCTCCGGTCGAGCGCGTGCAGGAGATCCTGGAGATGCGGGCGATCGCCCGCCTTCCCCGCTCCCCGATTCATCTGCTCGGCATGATCGATGTCCGGGGAGAGGGCATCCCGGTCGTGGATCTGCGCCTTGCCTTGGGCTTTCCCGCCGCCGAGGATACGCCCAATACGCGAATCGTCGTTCTCCGTGTGATATCGGGGGAACGTGAATTGCGCCTTGGCCTGCGGTCCGACCGGGTTTTCGAAGTCACCGTCCTCGATACGCCAAACCTGGAACCAGCGCCGGAATTGAGCATGCAATGGGGCGCCCAGGCTATTCGCGGCATCGGTCGGCGAAACGGCGCGTTTGTGACGGTGCTCGACCTGGACAATCTGTTCGCATCGATTTCGCAAGGGGAACCCGGAAAATCCACCGAACATTCTGGCAGGGCGGCATGACGCCGGATCACGCGCCGCCCGCGGATAGAAGGCGATAAATTAAAAACAAAATCCGTAACAACATTACAGATAATGTTAATAAAAACCCATGATTAGATTGCCTTATAATCCCGATCAACACCCTTCTGTTTACGGAGAGGCCAGCATTTTGATGTACTAGGTTGGTTATAACCACACAGCGCACTGGAAGGTGCTCTGACACGACCGAACCAAATGCGAGAGTATTGATCATGGATAGCTGCGAATGAGCCGGGGGGACATTGCCAAACGCCCAGCTGCGATTGCCGAAGAGGACAATCTGAGCGCTCGCGACTATGCCAAGCTCGCAGAGGTCATCGGTCGCGAGACCGGAGTGAAACTGCCCCCGAACAAACGTTCGATGGTGGAATCGCGGCTTCGGAAGCATTTGCGGGATTGGGACTTCGACACCTTCGACGAATATTGCGCGTATCTGTTTCAGTCGGGGGGATTGGAGCAGGAACTCGCCTCGCTGATTGATCTGGTCACAACCCATACGACGGACTTCTTTCGCGAGCCGGATCATTTCGACCTGATCGAGAAACGTCTGGTCGCGGATATCCTTGCGAACCGGCGCGCGGGCGGCTCTCCGGTGCTCAAGTTCTGGAGCGCGGCCAGTTCGACCGGCGCGGAGGCCTATACGATGGCCATGGTCCTCGCCGAGGTCGCGCGGGAACGAAGGGACTTTCGCTTCGTCGTCCTCGGCACTGATATTTCAACCGGGGTTATCGCGCATGCGCAGAAGGCGATCTATCCCATCGACATGATCACACCCATTCCCGCCAAGCTGCGGGAGAAGTATGTCATGCACGCCTCAGATGGAAAAAACCGTACGCAGTTCCGAATTGCGCCTGAAATTCGCAAGCAGGTTCGCTTTGCCGCGCTAAACCTGATGGATCCATCCTATCCGATAGACAAGGACGTAGACGTGATATTCCTGCGCAACGTTCTGATCTATTTTGACAGAGCAGATCAGGAAGCCGTTATTCAACGGCTCGTCGGGCATCTTCGGCCTTCCGGATATCTCTTCCTCGGCCATTCGGAGTCGATGATCGGCGCGGGCGACTCGATGGTACAGATCGCTCCCGCTGTGTTTCAAAAGTCATGAGGCATAATTTTGGCTAGACAAGACCACACATCAAACGGCGGCTCGGGGAAGATTCGTGTTCTCATCATCGACGATTCCGCCTCGGTTCGACGCATCCTCAGCGACATCATCTCGAGCGATCCCGATCTCGAGGTAATGGGAACCGCCACGGACCCCTATGCCGCCTCCGAGCTGATCCGGACCGAAATTCCGGACGTCATTTTCCTCGACATCGAAATGCCGCGCATGGATGGCCTCACCTTCCTGCGCAAGATCATGGGCCAGCGTCCCATCCCCGTCGTGATCTGCTCAGGTGTCGCCGACGAAGGATCGGACATGTTCCTTCAGGCACTGGAGGCCGGCGCCGTCGACGTCGTCACCAAGCCGCGGGTCGACACGGCGCAGTTCCTGCGGGATTCGAGCATGCGAATCTGCGACGTGGCCAAGGCCGCGGCGCGCGCCCGGGTCCGCAGATCGCAGGTCACAGCACCCAATCTGGTGGTCGAAGCCAAGATGACCGCCGATGTGATCATCCCGCCCCTCTCGGCCAGCCGGGCCGCCGCGTCCCTCGCCGCGATGCCTACGACCGATCGCATCATCTGCATCGGCTCGTCCACCGGCGGCACCGAGGCGCTGCGCGTCATCCTCGAAGATCTTCCGGCCGACGGTCCGGCTATCCTGATCGTTCAGCATATGCCCGGCAAGTTCACCCGGACCTTTGCCAACCGCCTCAATGCGAGCTGCGCGATGCAGATCAAGGAAGCGGAAAACGACGATGTCCCGCGGCAGGGCCTGGTGCTGATCGCGCCAGGCGACCATCACATGCTGCTGGTGCGCCGGTCCACCTCCTATTCGGTTTCGGTGGTGGAAGGCCCGCATGTCTCGCGCCACCGTCCCTCGGTTGATGTGCTCTTCCGCTCGGCGGCCCAGAACGCGGGTCCGAACGCGGTCGGCTTCCTTTTGACCGGCATGGGCGACGACGGCGCGCGCGGCCTGCTCGAAATGAAGCAGATGGGGGCGGAGACGGTGGCGCAGGACGAGGCGACCAGCATCGTCTTCGGCATGCCTAAGGAAGCGATTGCCCGGGGCGCGGCGAACAAGATTTTACCATTGGGCAAGATCGCCGCTGAAATCATGCGCTCGAAATCGAAGCGGAGCGACCGGAACATGGCCTCTCGATGACAGCCTCCACGCAAATCGCGGATCGCGCCGGCCGGGCGCGCCGGGCTTGCGTCGACAAGCTCGACGGGATCGCCGGACTGCTGGGCCAGACGCAGACCAATCTCCTGGAACTGCAAACGGTGCTGGCGGAAGTCGTGAGCACGGCGGGGGGGCGCGGCCAGAGCGCCGATCCCCTTGCCGAACTCAACATGGCGCTGTCGGGCCTGTCGATGACCCTCAAGGAGATCTCGGCTGTTCTTACGACCGACACTGCCAAGGCCGCCCTGCGGGGCCTGTCGGAGGCGACGCGCGAAACCAACCGGACAACGCTCGAATTCCAGATCCACACGACGCTGACCGCGATCACCGTCGCCTCGATGGTGCAGCGGAACCAGCAGCTCGACGCCTATGTGAAATCGCTGGCGGTGATTGGCGAGAATCTGACCAGCATCTCGGGCCGGGTCTGCAAGCGCATCTATGCGACGACCTTCGCCCGCGCCCTGACCGTGTTTGGCGAGGTGGCTTCTGAATTCAGCAAGCTCTCCAAGTCGCTGACCGCCTCGGACGCGGCGGCGGAGCGGCAGAACATGAAGAACAGCGAATCGAGCGAACTGGACGACGCGGCGACCCGGCTCGAAGTCGAGACCCGCCGCGAATTGGGTCGACTGGTCGGCATCCTGCAATTTACCGACACCTTTGCCCAGCGGTCCGACCATATCATCAAGATCGTCACCCTGGCCAACTCGGCCTCCAATGCCCGAGCCAAGGCGCTCTATCGCCTGAGTCTCGCGCAATCGGACGATCTGTTCGCGGAAATGAAGCGCAGTTCGGCGGAACTCGGCGAATCCCTCACCAGATTCAGCGACGAGGCACAGGCCGCCCGGACGGTGTTCGACCGCAAGGTCGAGAGCGGCGGCCTGCAGGCGATGCTGATCGCGCGCTCCCGCAGTCTGGAGCGCGCGATCCGCAGCGTCCAGGGCATCGCCCCGCGGTTCGACGAAATCGCGGCCACAACCCAGGAAATCATCGGCAGCTCGCGCGAGGTGCGCACCGCGCTGGACGAGCTGGAGAACATCTGCAAGGAGATCATGCTCGCCTCCATCAACGCGGGCCTGATCGCAAGCCGCATGTCCGCCGCCGGTGGTCCCCTCGCGGTTCTGGCTTCGACGGCACAGGAGCATTCGGTGGAATCCTCGCGCCAGATTCGCCGGACGATGCAGCATTTTCAGAAGCTGGTGGACACGGTCGATGACGTGGACGTGCCGGGGCTGCTCTCCGCGGCCGATGGATTCACCGCCACTGCCTCCCGCCTGAACAAGGAGGCCTGCGACGTGGTGGAAAAGACCGCCTCCCTGAACGAAACGACCGCCCGGGTTGCCTCGATCCTGGGGCGGATGGAGCTGGTCGCCGCCGCGGTGACCGAGGGCCTGACCGCCGTCGACATGACCTTGCGGGATTTCCAGGACGCCATGAAGGAGGTCCGCAAGCGCGAGGAGTGGATCGAAGTCCCACCCGAGGACGGCAAGACCCTCGACCTGACCGACATTCGCGCGATGTACACGATGTCGGTCGAGCGGGACATCCATGACCGCCACCTGGGCCTCGCGGTCGAAACCCAGAGCTCGGAGCAGAGCGAAGACCTCGACGATATCCTCTTCTAGAGCATTTTCAGCGAAAGTGTATTCGGTTTCGCGACTCGAAAATGCGCAATATCAAAGGACGAGAGGGATTTTCATGAACCAGGGATCATGGAAATCTCTCTGGAGCGGTTTCCGTTCGCACTGGCTCATGTCCACAGATCTATCCCTTTGAATTTACCCAATTTCCGAGTCATCGAATGAGTCCATTCGATTGGAAATCACTTTGAAGCGCAATCCAAACGGAGTGAACCGAGGATCGAATAAATTACGCGTCAAATCATAGAGATAGAGCGCGCAACCTGACCCTGTCAGGTCGGAAATCGCCCAAGGGCCCTGTCCGTTCGGACCGACCCGCCCACCGCCTACCTGTTTGAGTTTCCGCGCAATTTTTCCGATCCTTGCTCGCCTCAGGCCGGATTGCGCTCTCGGACGTGACGCGCAATTTTTCCGATCCTCGCTCCCCTCCGGTCGGATTGCGCTTCAGGACAACTTCCCATCGAACAACATCCTTCGCGGCCTTGGAAATCGCGCG
This sequence comes from Amaricoccus sp., assembly GCA_048594665.1. Classification (GTDB taxonomy): domain Bacteria; phylum Pseudomonadota; class Alphaproteobacteria; order Rhodobacterales; family Rhodobacteraceae; genus Amaricoccus. The sequence continues at coordinate 7,413 of JBMDWT010000015.1, forward strand.
AGATCCAAACGGAACAAGTGGTGAGCACGGGCTATTGCGAAGGAACACCAAATCTGGCCTGTCCAACCCGACGACCTCCGGTCTCCCGATATGGCGCGCCCTTCGACCCAGCGCTCAGGCTCGCCCGTCCCCCCCGCGCGGCTGAGCCGGAGCCCGTGCTCCGCCCCGATGGACTTGTGGGGCCACACGCGCTCCCGGACTGACGGTCAGTTTCCAATCCTCGCCTCGCTTCGGTCGTCCCCCAGGCCTGTCCAATCCGATGACCTCCGGTCCCCCGAAGTAACGCAGCCTCCGACCTGCCACTCATTTCGCCCGTCCCCCCGCGCGGCTGAGCCGGAGCCCGCGCTCAATCCCGATGGACTTGGGGCCACACGCACTCCCGGACTGACAGTCAGCTTCCGATCCTCGCTTTGGTCGACCCCCCAGGCCTGTCCAACCCGATGACCTCTGGCCCCCCGAAGTAACGCGCCCTCCGACCCAGCGCTCACTTCGCCCGAAACACCTGCGCGGGCTGAACCCGCGGCCTCGCCCCTTCATCCTCATCACTCCCGTGACCGGACCTTTCCGTCTGTCACGGATGCGCTGACGCAGGCGTCACGCGGCGATCACGGGGAGAAGCGCATGATCCCCTCAGCGCCCGAACGGACCGGGGCCTTGGCGGGACATATTCCCGAACCCCAGCCCCCGGACCGATTTAGCGCGTCATCCGCCGGTTCCCCAAGGCACCGGTCATTTGGAAAACGTGATCAAACCAGAAGGGTTTATTGAAATGAAACGCATCCTGCTCGTCACCACCGCCCTGCTCGGCCTCGGCCTCACCCACTCCGCCACCGCTCAGGATCGCGCGCAGCTGATCGCCGCCGCCGGTCTCCCGGCCAGCGCCGCGCAGTCCATGAGCCTGACCGAGATCGCCGCCGCCAAGTTCAACCGCGACAGCGCGACGGACGAGAGCCAGACCGTCTCCGCCGGAACGGTGGTCATGGTCGATCCGGTCCGCCATGCGCAACTGATCGCCGCCGCCGGCCTGACCCCCGACCAGGCGCGGCATCTGACCCTGACCCAGCTCGCCACCGGCAAGTTCAATGCCGAGGCGCGCCAGGACGATGTCCAGGTCCAGGTCTCGACCCGCGGCCCCATCCATGCCCTGCCCCTCCAGCTGATCGCCGCCGCTGGCCTCACCCCGATCGAGGCGCGCGGCATGAGCCTGAACGACATCTTCGTTGCCAAGATCAATCGCGACAGCCGCGGCGACGACCAGCAGCGCTCGTTCTGAGCACGAGGCGGCCGGGACCGATCCCGGCTACTTCTCGTCGAACCGCGCCTTCACATACTGACCCGGCGCGGGTTCGATGGTTCCGAGGACCGCCCCCGGTATCCGCGCCGTCACCATCCGGCCGGACCGCGGCGCAAGCCATTCGTTCCAGTCCGTCCACCAGCTTCCCGGTGTTTCCGTCGCGCCCTTGATCCAGTCCTCGAGTGATTCCGGCGTCATGTCGGGGTTGGTCCAGAACTGGTATTTGCCCAGGGATGGTGGATTGACCACGCCGGCGATATGCCCGGACCCGGACAGGACGAACCGCAGATCCGCCTGTTTCATCTCCTTCGCCCCCCGATAGACCGAGGGCGAGGGGGCGATATGATCCTCGCGCGTCGCGACGTGATAGACCGGCCCCTTGATGTCGGCGAGCGTGACCGGAATGCCCCGGATCGAGAGCTCGCCCTTGGCGAAGGCGTTCCGGACGTAGAACTGTTCGAGATAGTAGCAATGCACCTTCGCCGGCATCGCTGTGGAATCCGCGTTCCAATAGAGCAGGTCGAACGGGAACGGCTCCTTGCCGAGCATGTAGTTGTTGACGATATAACCCCAGATCAGGTCGCTCGACCGCAGGATGTTGAAGGCGTTCGCCATCCGGTCGGCGGGCATGTAGCCCTTCTCCATCTCCTCGCCAATGACCCCGAGCGTCTGTTCGTCGACGAGGATCTGCAACTCGCCCGCGTCCTCGAAATCGAGCTGGGCGGTGAAGAAGGTCGCACTCGACACCCGCTTGTCCCCGGTCTTGCCCATATAGGCGAGCATGGTCCCGGTCAGCGTGCCCCCGATGCAATAGGAGGCGACATTGAGCGACTTCTGCCCGGTCTCCTCCAGCACCTTGTCGATCGCGGCGCTCGCCCCCTCGAACAGATAGGTCTCCCAGGTCTCCATCGCCTGGCGCTCGTCGGGATTGACCCAGGACACCATGAAGACGGTATAGCCCTGCTCCACCAGCCATTTCACCATGCTCTTCCTGGGGTTCAGATCGAGCACGTAATATTTGTTGATCCAGGGCGGCAGGATCAGCAGCGGCTTGGCATGGACCTTCTCGGTGGTGGGCGCGTACTGGATCAATTGCAGGATATTGTTCTGCCAGATCACCTGCCCCGGCGAGACGGCGGTGTTGCGCCCGACCTCGAACGCATCCATGTCGGTCTGGCGGATCAACAGCTTGCCCTTGCCGCGCTCGAGATCCTCCAGCATCATCCGCAGGCCGCGCACCAGATTGTCGCCCTTCTCGGCGGCGGTGGTCTCCAGCACTTCCGGATTGAGCGCAAAGAAATTGGCCGGGTTCATCGCCTCGACGAACTGGCGGGTATAGAACGCCGCCTTCCGCCGCTCCTTGGGATCCATCTCGCCGACATTGCCGACGGTGTCCTGGATCCAGCCGCTGGTCAGCAGATAGGACTGCTTGAGATAATCGAAGACGGCATTCTCCGACCATTCCTTGTAGGCGAACCTCTTGTCGGCCTTCTGCATGTGCGGCAGGTCGAGACTCTCGGCCGCGTCCTTCGACCCCAGCCATTTCAGCATCGAATTCTGGAACAGGGCATTCTGCGAGGCCCAGTATTCGATCGTCATGTCGGCGACCTGCTTGGGATTGTCCCACATCGTGCGATAGAGTTCCGCGAAGGTCGGCCAGGTGTTCATCGGATCGGCGCCGAGCTTCATGGTGCCGTCCTGCACCTGCCCGGCCATGAACTTCTTCCAGATCTGCGCCGAGATATCGAACACCTCGGCCATGTTATGGGCCACGTGATGACCCTGCTCGGCCAGTGTCGCGGTTTCCCTGGGCATGCTGTCCTTGACATCCGCCATGCAATCTCTCCCCCCGTGAGCGCGCGCCCCTGGCGCCGTGTCGGGCCGATACTACCCAAGGACAAGGCCATTGCACAGCCTCTGATTGTAGCCGCCCCGATCCACCGGACCCGATCGGCGTGGCCGGGGATCACGACCCCGCGACCTCGCGAAACCGGCTTGACCAGGCCCCCCGCGCGGAGGAATGCCTGTTCCCGTCAGGCCCGAACCATGGAGATCGAGGTTGCTTGAGCGTTTTTACAGAAGAACTTCCGCCGCCCTCATGGCGTCCGCGTTTTGCCTCGCGGTCCAGGCGGCCTGGGCCGAGGACGCCCCCCGCCCCAACATCGTCTATATCGTCGCCGATGACCTCGGCTACGCGGACGCTGGCTATCAGGGCTCACCCATCCCGACCCCCGTGCTCGACGATCTGGCAAAGACCGGCGCCGAGCTCACCAATTTCTATGTCCAGCCGATGTGCACCCCCACCCGCGCGGCCCTGATGACCGGGCGCTATCCGCTGCGCTACGGGCTTCAGACCGGGGTCATCCCCGGGGCCGGAACCTATGGCCTGCCGACCGACGAATATCTGCTGCCTCAGATGCTGCGGGACGCGGGCTATCAGACCGCCATGGTCGGCAAATGGCACCTCGGCCATGCCGATCCCGCCTTCTGGCCGATGCAACGCGGGTTTGAATCCTTCTATGGCGCGACGGTGGGCGAGATCGACCATTTCGAACATGCCTCGCACGGCGTGCCGGACTGGTACCGCGACAATACCCCGATCGTCGAAAAGGGCTTCGACAATATCCTCTTCGCGGACGAGGCCACGCGGGTGATCGAGAAGCATGACACCAAGGAACCGCTCTTCCTCTATCTCGCCTTCACCGCGCCCCACACGCCCTACCAGGCGCCCCAGGACTATCTCGACCGCTTCCCCAATATCACGGACCCCAATGCGAAGGCCTATGCCGCGATGATCTCGATCGTGGACGAGGGCATTGGCCGGGTGATCAAGGCGCTCGACGACAAGGGAATGCGCGACAATACCCTGATCGTCTTTCACAGCGACAACGGCGGCGTGGTCAACAAGCTCTTCAGCGGGGACACCAAGGTCGACGGTCCCCTCCCCGCCAGCAACGCTCCCCTGCGCGAGGGCAAGGGTACGCTCTACGAGGGCGGCACCAAGGCGGCGGCCATCGCCAACTGGCCCGGCCATGTCAAACCCGGCGAACATGACGGCCTGATCCATGTGGTGGACATGCTCCCCACCCTCGCCGATGTCGCGGGCGGCAGCACGGCGAAATCGAAACCGCTCGACGGCATGGATGTCTGGCCGGTGATCGCCGACGGCGCGCCCTCGCCCCGCACGGAAATCGTCTACAACGTCGATCCTTTCGCCGGCGCGGTGCGTGAGGGCGACTGGAAACTGATCTGGAAGGCGGCGCTCCCGCCCCGCCTCGAACTCTTCGATCTCAAGGACGATCCGACCGAATCGCGCAACCTCGCCGCGCAATTCCCGGCCGAGGTCCAGGATCTCCAGGCCCGGACCCTCGAACTTTCGACGGAAATGGCCCCGCCCGCGCTGTTTCTCGAAGCCGTGCGCCTCACCATCCAGGCACCAATGGTTTCGGGCGACCCGACGGTCCTCCTGAACCAGGGCGACTGACCCCCAACCCCACCCGCGACGGGCCGCCCGGCCCGCCGCGGGACCGCGCAACCCGGCCCCGCGCCGCCTATTCTCGCGCCTTTCCCGCTCCGGAGACGCGCGCCCCATGCCTGACATCCACCTTCTTCCCGTTGACGCCATCCTCGACACCGCGCTCGCCCGCGACCGCGCCGCCCTCGATCCGACCGCGCTCGGCGAATTGCGCGACTCGATCCTGAGACACGGGCTGCGCATGCCGATCGAGGTCTTCGAACTCGACCGCCCCGACGGCGCGTACCACTATGGCCTGATCTCCGGCTTTCGCCGCCTGACCACCGTGCGCGCGCTGCGCGACCTCGGGCTCACCGCCCATGCGACGATCCCCGCCTTTGTCCGCGAACCCGCCAGCATCGCCGAGGCCCTCACCGCGATGGTCGAGGAAAACGCGATCCGCGCCGAAATCTCCCCCTGGGAACAGGCGCTGATCGCGGTGACCGCCCGCGACCGCGGCCTGTTCGACACGATCGAAGCCGCGATCGACGCGCTTTACGTCAACCTCTCCCGCGACCGGAGCCGCCGCCTGCGCGCCGTGGCCCATCTCGCCGAGGAACTCGACGGCGCCCTCACCGCGCCTGAAACCCTCAGCCTGCGCCAACTCCTCCGCCTCGCCGCCGCCGCGTCGCGCGGCTATGGCGAGTTGATGCGCCACGCGCTGACCGAGTCCCACCTGCGTGAGCCCGACGCCCAATGGCGCCTGCTCCAGCCGATCCTTCTGGAATGCGAAACCCCCGACATCCCCGACCCGCGCCCCGGCCTGAACACCCGCCCCCGCCGTCTTTACACGGCCCCGCGCCATTCCCTGCGCATCCGCCGCGAAAAGACCCCGACCGGCTGGTGCCTGCACTTCACCGGCCGCGACGCCGAGGGCGACCTGATCGACCGGGTCTTCGACGAGATCGACCGGATGCTGAGCCCGTCCTGAGCGCTCCGCCCCCTGCATCGGGCGGACCGAGGTCCGCCCTACGGAACTGGTGCCCGCATTTCACCTTAGGGCGGGCCAAGGGTTTCTTGACACATCCCGAACGGCTTGTTTGAGCCGACGAAAATGTTGAGATGAGTGACGATGGGCGCGAAGGAACCCGGCGGATCCGAGCGGTTGGCGCGATGCGTTTCTCAAGGCGGGTCCGGCGAGCCTGAAGTCGTGGACACAAGGACGACCGGGACATAACAGACCGCCGATTTCACCTTGAAGACACGCATTTAGCTCCCTGTGAAGTTGAGATCCATATCAACTCCAGATCAAAAAAGTTTCTTTTTGATTAATACGATCAAAAATAATTAAACATATCAAACACATAACCCTCTGCGCACGCGTGCGCACCCCATCCCGGGCACACCCCTTGCGCCCTTCGCCCCGGACCGGCACTTTAGGACAAGCGGCGTCGGACAGATCGCCGGGACAAGGGGGAGCGATGATCAGAGCCATCGTCTGGAACGAATTCATCCATGAACGGGAAAACGAGGTCGTCAGGGGCATCTATCCCGACGGCATCCACGAGACCATCGCCCGCGCCCTCGCCGAGGACGCGGGGATCGAAGCCTCCACCGCCAGCCTCGATCAGCCCGAGCATGGCCTGCCCGCCGCCCGGCTGGCCGAGACCGATGTCCTGCTCTGGTGGGGCCACAAGGCCCATGGCGCCGTCTCGGACGAGGTCGTGACCCGCGTCGCCCAGCGGGTTCACGAGGGGATGGGGCTGATCGTCCTTCACTCCGGCCATTTCGCCAAGATCTTCCAGCGGCTGATGGGAACGCCCTGTTCCCTGCGCTGGCGGGAGGCTGGGGAGAAGGAGCGGCTCTGGTCGATCAACCGCTCCCATCCGATTTTGAAGGGCGTGGGGGCGGCGCTGGAGCTGCCCAACGAGGAGATGTATGGCGAGCCGTTCCTCGTCCCTGAGCCGATGGAGACGGTGATGATCTCCTGGTTCGAGGGCGGCGAGGTGTTCCGGTCGGCCATGACCTGGCAGCGCGGGGCGGGCAGGATCTTCTATTTCCGTCCGGGCCACGAGACCTATCCGACCTATCACGACGCGGGGGTTCAGACGATCCTGAGGAACGCGGTTCACTGGGCCCATAATCCGGCGGCGGCGTGGGTGGACGTGGCCGAGGCGCCGAACGTTCCCTATGATCAGGCGCCGGAGAAGATCACGCCCCGGGGCGGATCCTTGCACCGCGCGGGAGAGGGAGGATTTCGATGAGCGACCAGCGGATATTGATCGTCGGGACCGGCGCGATGGCGGCGGCCCATGCGGAGCGGATGGCGCTCCTGCCCGGCTGTCTGTTGGTCGCGGCGGTGGACACCAACTTCGAGCGGGCGCGCGAGTTCGCCGCGAAGTTCCGGATCCCGAACGCGTTCGGGTCGTTGTCGGAGGCGATCGTCTGGGGGGAGTTCGACGCCGCCGTGAATGCGACCCCGGACGGGGCGCATCATTCCACCACGCTGGACCTGATCGCCGCCGCCAAGCCGGTGTTCTGCGAGAAGCCGCTGGCGGTGAACCATCCCGATGCGATGGAGATGACCGAGGCCGCCGAGGCGGCCGGTCTGATCAACATGGTCAACCTGACCTATCGCAACGCCGCGGCGCTTCAGACGGCGCGGCGGATGATCGAGAGCGGCGAGATCGGCACGGTCCGGCATGTGCAGGCGAGCTATCTTCAGAGCTGGTTGACCGGCCGGCACTGGGGCGACTGGCGGAGCGAGGAGCGCTGGTTGTGGCGGCTCTCGTCGCAGCACGGATCCAAGGGGGTTCTGGGGGATATCGGTGTGCATATCCTCGATTTCACCACCTACGGGACGGGGCTCGATATCGTGGCGTTACATGCGCGGATGAAGACCTATGACAAGGCCGAGGGCGGGGTGATCGGAGGGTATTCGCTCGACGTGAACGACAGCGTCGGGATCACCGCCGAGTTTTCGAACGGGGCGCTCGGGGTCATCCACATGAGCCGGTATGCGACGGGCAAGGCCAATGATCTGGATCTGATGATCCATGGCGACCGGGGCGCCTTGAAGATCTGGGCCAACAGCTATGAATCGACGCTGGAGACCTGCCTCGGACCGGATATCGAGACACAGACCTGGACACCGATGGATTGCCCGCCCAGTCCGCGCAACGAGCAGCGTTTTCTCATCGCTCTCCTGAGCCGGGAGAACGGAGAGCCCACCTTTCGACGCGCGGCGGATATCCAGAAGCTGATCGATCTGTGCTTTGACTCGGACGCCGAGGGCCGGACGCTGCGTGTTGAGTGATCGCCGGGGGTGGCTCGCCGGGGGAGTGATCGGGGTCCTGCTCGCGGGATGCTCCGCTCCCCCCGAAGCCGAGTTTCCGATCAGCGACGCGGCCGCGGCCCGTCCCTTGCCGGGACTCGTGGCGACGGAGCAATTCACCCAGGCGCTGGAGGCCTCCGCACCGACCGTCACGCGATTGAGCGAGCAGCGCGACGATCTGGCGGCGAGCGCGGAGGAACTACGCCAAAGCGCCGCCGGTCTCGCACCGCCGGTTCTCGATCCAGCCGACCGGGCCCGGTTGACCGAGGCGGCGCAGCCGAACTAGGCCGCGATCCCGCGGGGGCTCTCACGCCCTCCCCCTGCCAGAGCGCACCGCCTGCCGTCGGATTGCGATCGAGGCAAGTGGCGTGCTTGCCCGGAGCGGGAGTTGGCCCTAGAAGCCTCCCTGTGTCCGGCAACCTCGCCGATGTTCAAATTGAAGGTGCCGCAGCCCGTGGAATCGAGTTTTCTCAGGAACGCCGTGGTCCTCGGCCTGCTCTGCGCCATGGGGCCCTTCGCGATCGACATGTACCTGCCCGCGATGCCGACCATCGCCGCGGACCTCGGGGCGACCATCGGCGCCACGCAATTGACCTTGATGTCGTTCTTCCTGGCCTTTGGCCTCTGCCAGCTGGTCTATGGTCCGGTGTCGGACATGCTGGGCCGGCGCCCGCCGCTCTTCTTCGGCCTGGGTCTGTTCGCACTCGCCTCCGTGGGCTGCATGCTCTCGAAGTCCATTGAATGGCTGATCTTCTTCCGCGTCCTTCAGGGCGTGGGCGGCGCGTCGGTCATGGTGATCCCCAGGGCCATCATCCGGGATCAATATACCGGGATCGATGCGACCAGGATGATGGCCCTCACCATGCTGGTCGTCAGCGTGGCGCCCATGCTGGCCCCCCTGCTGGGCAGCGCCCTGATCATTCCCTTTGGCTGGCGCGCCGTCTTCGTGGCGATCGGGGCCTGCGCGATCGTCGGCCTGATGCTGGTCTGGCGCGTCCTGCCGGAGACCCACGCGCCGGAACATCGTCTGCCGGTCAGCATCGGCGGGATCCTCGCGGGGTTCAAGGTGCTGTTCCGCGATCCGGTCTTCATGGGATTGACCTTCATTGGCGGCCTCGGAATGGCGAGCTTCTTTGCCTTCCTCGCAAGCTCCTCCTTCCTCTACATCGACCATTTCGGCCTGACCCCGACCCAGTACAGCCTCGCCTTCTCCTTCAACGCCATCGGCTTCTTCGGAACCACCCAGCTCGCGGCTTCGCTCGGCGCCCGGTACGGGATCCAGACGGTGATCCGGGCGGCGGTCCTCGGCTATGCCGCCAGCGCCCTGCTCCTGGTGCTGGTGACCTGGGCCGGCGTCGACAGCCTGCCGATCCTGATGGCGATGCTGTTCGTCACATTCGCCTTCCTCGGACTCATCATCCCCACCGCCGCGATCCTGGCGCTGGAGGACCACGGGCGGATCGCGGGCATTGCCTCGGCGCTCGGCGGCACGATGCAGATGCTGCTCGGGGCGGTCACGATTGCCCTGGTCAGCGCGATCTTCGACGGAACCTCGCTGCCCATGGCGCTGACGATCGGGGGCTGCGCCCTGATCGCGCTGGTGCTCTCGCGCACCACCCTGCGCCCGTCTCCGATCACGGCCTAGAGCGATTTCCAGGCAGGTGGACTCACTTGCCGATTAAGAAATCGCGGCAAAACAAAATCATGGAGCGGACGATCCGGCGCAGTCGGATCGAAAACCGCTCTAGGACCCCCGCAAGGCCCGCAGCGCATTCAGGATCGCCGCCACATCGATGGCCTCCTGAAGCAATGCGCCCTGAACCGGGGTGAACAGCCCGAAGGCGGCACCGGTCATTCCCAGCACCGACAGGCCAATCCCGGCCACCACGCTCTGGACGGCGATGCGACGGGACCGCCGCGCAATCGCGATCGCGGCCAGAACCGGATCGAGACGATCCACCAGCAGAACCACGTCCGCCGCCTCGGCGCTGGCGGCGGCGCCCCGGGCGCCCATGGCCACCCCCAGATCCGCCGCCGCCAGCGCCGGCGCATCGTTGATCCCGTCGCCGATCATCATCACCGGGCCAAAGGCCTGCTCGGCCCGGACCACCGCCACCTTGTCGCCGGGCGCGAGATCGGCATGGATCGCATCGAGCCCCAGACCGGCGGTCAGGGCCTCGGCCACCGCGCGACGGTCCCCGGTGGCGAGCACGATCCGCCGCAAGCCCATCCGCCGCGACGTGGCGAGCAAATCCCGGGCATCGGCGCGCAAGGGATCGGCGAGATATATCTCGCCGGCATAGACCCCATCCATCCCCACGCCGACCACCACGGCGCCATGATCCCCCTCGGCGAAATCCGGTCCCCGCCCCACAAGGCCGCGGACAAAGGCCCGGCCGCCCACCGCGACCGCGCATCCCTCCACCCTGCCCCGCACACCTTCTCCCGGCACTTCGACCGTCTCCGTGGCGAGGGGCAGATCGAGGCCCCGGGCCCGGGCCTCGGCCACGAGGGAGCGCGCGATCGCATGTTTGGAAGACTGGTCCAGGGCCGCGCCACAGCGCAGCACATCCAGCGCGGCATAGCCCTCGGCCGGATGGATGCCGACGACCCGGGCCCGCCCCTCGGTCAGCGTGCCGGTCTTGTCGAGGATCATCCCGGTGACACCCGCCAAGGTCTCCAGCGCCGCGCCGCCCTTGATCAGGATGCCCTGCCCCGCCGCCCGCGACAATCCGGCGACCAGCGCCACCGGCACCGCGAGGATCAGGGGACAGGGTGTCGCGATGACCAGCACGGCGACCGCCCGGATCGGATCGCCGCTGATCCCCCAGGCAAGGCCCGTGATCGCCAGCGTCAACCCCAGGAACCACAGGGCATACCGGTCCGCGAGGCGCGTCATCGGCGCCTTGCCGCCCTGCGCCGCCTCGACCATCCGGACGATCCCGGCCAGGGTGCTCTCCCGCGCCAGACGAACCGCCACCAGATCAAAGGCATCGCCGACATTGGACGGGCCGCTGACGATGGCCTCGCCGACCGGATGGCGCACCGGCATCGCCTCCCCCGTCAGGGCGGATTCGTCGAGGACCGCCGTTCCGGTCAGGACGCATCCATCCACCGGCACCACATCCCCCGGCCGGATCAACAGCCGGTCACCGGGCAGGATCAGATCGAGCGGAACCTCCTCCAACCCGCCCGCGCCATGGCGCATCGCACCGCGCGGCACCCGCGAGAGCAAGGCGGTCATGTCCCGGCGCGCCCGGCGTTCGGCAAAGAGTTCGAGATACTGCCCGCCGGAATACATCAGCGCCACCACCGTCGCCGCCAGTTGCTCGCCCGACAGCAGGGCCGCCGTCATCGACAGGGCCGCGACGATATCGAGCCCCATGTCGCCGCGGCGAAGGCTCGTGACGATCTGGACCACCAGCACGGCGAGCACCGGCAGGGTCGCGGCGGTCAGGATCGGCGCCGCCCATCCGGGACGCGCCCAGAGGGCCGTCAGGCCGGCGGCGAGGCCGACCGCGGGCAGAATGACCAGGATCGGCCGAAAGGATGTCCAGGACGGTTGGGCCAAGGGGCGGAACTCCGGTTTTTCCGATCTCTCGCACCCCCCGCCCTGTCCTGGAATGATCTGGATCATACGGCCCCCCCGCCGGACCGGACGGTGCAAACCGCCGGACCGCTCCCCGGCAGCCGGCGGGCGTATAAGGGCCCCTCGTCTTTGCAAAAGGGGGACATCATGGCGGTCATCATCGGCAAACCTTCCCGGACCCGCGACTGGAAAAAGGCCGTCGAGGTGCTCGCCCTCGCCGCCCTCTCCCTCCCGAGCCTGTCCCCGGCCGGACTGTTCCGCACGATCCGCGAGGCGATCGAGGCATCCGAGCCATCGCAGAGCACCGACAACCGGGCCTGGATCTGGCTGCGGGTTTCGCTGACCGCCGCGATCCTCGATTTCCTGAACGACGGGACCCCGGCGCCTCTCGACGCGGAGGAACGCCAGGAGACCGCGCGGGCGCTTTTCGAAGAAGCGCTGGTCCTGCGCGGCGTGGAACAGGTCGAGGCCGCGATGCTGGTCAATCCCGGCGCCGCCGCCGTGCTGGCCCCGCTGGTCGAACGTGTCGCGGCCCTGGCGGCGGACCCCGAGGACGCCCGAAGAACCTTCGCCCGGACCCTGCGGCGCGTGTCGGCGCGGGTCTATGCGCTCGATGTCGATTTCTACCGCCCCGTCGCCGAGGCCGTGCTCGGCCCCTTCGCCGAGGGCGAGCGCCGGGATTTCGCCTGGGCCCGGCACGAGGACTGGATCCGCGGCCTGCTTGAACGCGAACCGATCCTTTCGATCGACGCGGGCGAGACCCGCTCCCTGGCCTCGGTCTATCACCGGCTGAGATGTTTCTGGCACGATGCCCATCCGGACGCCGGGACGGGGCGGACCGCCCATGTCGGGGATCTGCATGGCACCCTGCGCCACTGGCTCGGGGATCCCGGGGCGGATCAGATACGGGTGGTCGCGGGGGGGCCGGGAAGCGGCAAATCCTCCTTCTCCCGGGCCTTCGCCACCGAGGTGATCGAGGCGGGCCATTGGCGCGTGCTCTATGTCGAGCTGCGCCATTTCGGGCCGGGCGATACCTTGTTCACCCGGATCGGGGATTATCTCATGGAGCGCAACACCGCCGTCGATCCGCGCGGCAGCGCCGGTTTTCCGGAAAATCCGCTGGACTGGCGGGCGGAGGATCCGACCCCCCTGCTGATCCTGTTCGACGGGCTGGACGAGATCTCGGGCGACGACGACAAGGCGCGCGACCTCGCCCGGAAATTCCTCTTCGCCCTGCGCAACCTGCTCACCCGTCTCAATGCCTCCGGCCCGCGGGTCCGCGCGCTGGTGACGGGCCGCGCCGCCGCCTGTCAGGACGCCCTGCGCGAGGCGGATCTCGCGCCCGACGCCTTGATCCATGTCGCCCCCCTGACGCCCCTGGATCATGCCTGGGGTCCGGTGCTGCGCGTCGAGGATCCCTTTGGTCTGGCCGCCCGGGACGAACGCCCGGATTTCTGGCGCCGCTCGACGCGGGACAGTTCCGCCCCCGTCCCCGAGGCCGTCCAGGCGCGGAGCCTGCGGGATCTGAACGCCGAACCGTTGCTGCTGCATCTTCTGATGCTGTCGGGTTATATGGGAGAGAACTGGCCTCTCGTCGCCCGGAACCGCAATATCGTCTACGAGGCCATCCTCACCCGGATATTCGAGCACAACCGGAACAAGTCCCATATCGCCGCGCAGGGGCTCGACCGCGAGGATTTCTTCACATTGCTTGAATGTCTCGGCCTCGCGGCCTGGCGCGGCACCGGCGCCACCGGATCGGAGGCGGGCTTTGCAAGGATCCGCGACCTGCGGTCGAGCCCCGCCCAGCGCCGGAAGTTCGAGACCCTCTCCGCCGCCGATCCGCGCAACGTGGTCCTTCAGGTCCATGCGCGGCGCGATCCGGACGGGGTCGGGTACGAATTCATTCACAAGAGCTTTGGCGAATATCTGACCGCGCGGGGGCTTCTGGCGTTCGGTCTGGGCAGTGCCGACTGGATCGAGGATGCGCGCCACCCTCCCACCTTCGAGGAAGCCGCCCGGCGCTGGGTCGAGGTGACGGGAAAGGCGGAGCTGTCCGAGGACATCATCCGTTTCCTGCGCGACGAGGGGCGCGGCCTTTCGGCGGTGGTGGCGCGGACGGCGCTCGACACGCTGACCGGGCTCTTCAACTGGTGCCTGCGCGAGGGGATGCCCGCCCACAGGCTGGCCCCCGATCTGGGGTTCCGCGAGATCGAACGGATGCAGCGCTGCGCCGAGACGGTCCTTCTGGCGGTGATGGATGCCCTGGGCCGCCAAGCCCGGGCCGGACAGGTTTCCGGACTGTCCGAGGAAGGCACGATGCCCGTTCGCTGGCCCGACACCCACATGCCGCAGGCCGAGCTTCTCAACCGGATCAAGGCCACCGTCGGCCACCCCAGCCGTCTGGTGACGGGCTGCCTCGATTTCTCCGGCGCGGATCTGAGCTATCTGTTCCTGTCGGGCATAAGCTTCGCCGGAACGAATCTCAGGGGCGCCAACCTGTTCCGGGCCGAACTGGACGGAGCCGATCTCTCCGGGGCCGACCTCTCCGGCGCCAACCTCCGCGGCGCCAATCTCAGCCGGTGCGACCTGTCGCGCGCGAACCTGACCGGAGCGCGGCTTCTGTCCTGTGGCATGGACGGCGCCCGTTTGCGCGACGCCCTGCTCGTCGGCGCGAGCCTGACGGCCGTGAGCCTGAACGGCGCCGATCTCAAAGGCGCCGACCTCACGGGCTGCGAGCTTTGCGACACCGACCTCGACGGGGCATTGAACCTGACGCGACCGCGGATCGAGGGCACCCGCGCCAGCCCCGGATCGACCAGGCCCGCGCCGCCCGATTGCCCGTCCGGCGGCGCGGAATAGGCTATGCTTTGGCAAGGGCGGGACGTATAAGGCGCTCCTGACCCCCCCGAGCCCCGAGTTGCCCCCCATGTCCGAAGAATTCTATCGCATCAAGCGCCTTCCCCCCTACGTCTTCGCCGAGGTGAACCGGCTCAAGGCAAAGTATCGCGCCGAGGGCATGGACATCATCGATTTCGGCATGGGCAATCCCGACATGGATACGCCCTCGCATATCGTCGACAAACTCGTCGAGACGGTGCGCAGACCCCGCACCCACCGCTATTCCGCCTCCAAGGGGATCCCCGGCCTGCGGCGCGCGCAGGCGGGCTATTACGCGCGACGGTTCGGCGTGAACCTCGATCCCGAGACCGAGGTCATCGCCACGCTCGGCTCCAAGGAGGGCCTCGCCAACCTCGCCATGGCGATCACCGCCCCCGGCGATGTGATGCTCGTCCCCAATCCGAGCTATCCGATCCATCCCTACGGCTTCATGATCGCGGGCGGCACCCTGCGCCATGTGCCCGCCCTCCACGACGGAAAATTCAACCCGGAGGACTATCTGCGCGCGCTGGAACGCGCCGTGGTCCATTCGGTCCCGAAACCCGTCGCCATGGTCGTCTCCTTCCCCTCGAACCCGACGGCCCAGGTCTGCGACCTCGACTTCTACCGCGACCTCATCGCCTTCGCCAAGAAACACCACCTCTGGGTGCTGAGCGATCTCGCCTATGCCGAAATCTATTTCAACGACACCCCGCCCCCCTCGATCCTGCAGGTCGAGGGCGCGCGCGACGTGGCGGTGGAATTCACCTCGCTCAGCAAGACCTATGCCATGCCCGGCTGGCGGATGGGCTTCGCGGTGGGCAACCGGCGGCTGGTCGATGCCCTGACCCGGATCAAGTCCTACCTCGACTATGGCGCCTTCACCCCGGTCCAGGTGGCGGCGGCGGCGGCGCTGAACGGGCCGGATGACTGCGTCGCCGAAATCCGGGGGATCTACAAACACCGCCGCGACGTGCTGGTCGATACCATGGCCCGGGCCGGATGGGACATCCCCGCCCCGCCCGCCACCATGTTCGCCTGGGCCCCGGTCCCGGAACCCTTCGCCGCCATCGGCTCCATGGGCTTCTCCAAGATCCTGCTCAAGGAAGCGGAGGTCGCGGTCGCGCCGGGCATCGGCTTTGGCGAATATGGCGAGGGCTATGTCCGGCTCGGACTGGTCGAGAACGAGCATCGCATCCGCCAGGCGGCGCGGGGCGTGCGGCGGGTGATGCAGAATGCGCAGAGCCTGCTGGCCAAACATCAGGCAGAGGAAGCGGCGGCATGAGTATCGAAGACTGGGATTTCGCGGAGCAACGCGCCGATACCGAAATGACGATCGAGGAGGTGCGCAAGGAATCCGGGCTCGATGCCTCGGCCATCATCACGCTCGACCTCGAATTCCTGCCGGAGGAAAAGGACGCCGATGTCGCGGCCTTCATCAAGGCGCTGGAAAGCTTCGGCTATCTCGCAAGCGTGGCGGAGGACGATCCCGACGGGCGGATCGATGCGACGGTGCTCGACATCCCCTTCACGCTCGATGCGATCTGGATGCACGAGGAACGGACCACCAGACTGGCGCTGGCGCGGGGCTTCGTCCCCGACGGCTGGGGCTTCTGGGAGCCCTGATCCGCGCCCCTGTCTCAACCTTTGATTCAAACCTGACGGGCATTTTCGATCCGGGCGGCCGCCCAATCCGGAGGGCCGCCCGCGCCATCGCCTGACAGGTGGGTCCGGATGATCCTGTCACCCTCGCGCCCCGGGGGAGCGTATGGCGCCCCCGACAGCGGCATGGGATCGATGGGACAGGATATGAGCAGGAAATCCAGACGGCGCGACGACAGGGCGGCCGAGAGCGAAGTGGCCCTCAACGCCGCCGAGATCCTGGCGCGGGAAAACATCTGGACCCTGCCCGACACGCCCCGGCCCTCGGCCCGATCCTATGACTATCTGGAGGAACTGGTCCGGCTTCAGTTCGAACTGATCAAGCTTCAGGACTGGGTCCAGCGGGAGGGGCTGCGGCTGGTGGTCCTGTTCGAGGGGCGGGACGCGGCGGGCAAGGGCGGTGTGATCAAACGGATCAGCGAATGCCTCAATCCCCGGGTCTGCCGGATCGTGGCGCTGGGCACCCCGACCGATCGCGAACGCGGGCAATGGTATTTCCAGCGCTATGTCGCACAGCTCCCGGCGCGGGGCGAAATCACGCTCTTTGACCGCTCCTGGTACAATCGCGCCGGGGTCGAGCATGTCATGGGATTTTGCACCGACGAGGAATATCGCGAATTCCTCCGCGCCTGTCCGAAGTTCGAGGAAATGCTGATCCGCTCCGGGATCATCCTGGTCAAATACTGGTTCTCGGTGTCCGACACGGAACAGGAGAAACGCTTTCTCGGTCGGATCCGGAACCCGATCAAACGCTGGAAACTCTCGCCGATGGATCTGAAATCGCGCGAGAAATGGGTGGAATATTCGCGGGCCAAGGATGTGATGCTGGATCATACCGATACCGCGCTCAGCCCCTGGAACGTGGTCGACGCCGACAACAAGAAGCGCGCGCGGCTCAATTGCATCAGCCATCTTCTGGCGCAGATCCCCTATCGGGAAATCCCGCGCCCCGACATCGAACTGACCCCGCGCCAGCCCGACACCGGTTACAAGCGTCCCCCAAAGGACAGCCAGCGCTGGGTTCCCGCCCGCTACTGATCCCGCGCGCCTTTATTTCCGATACCGGCCGCGACTCCATTTCGAATCGCGGCCCCTTGCGGTATGATGCCGCGAAGAAAGTGCCAATTTCAGATACAGTATCCGTTGAGCCGGACCCTCCGGCCGAGCCTGTGACCGCTGAAGCGTCAAGATATTCAAACAGGCGCCGGCGGTCCCGATGCCCGGAATGCCTTCCCGTGATTTCGTCGAATTTGCCTGACAGACGCACCGGAACCAACACTCTTCCGTTTTCTTTGCTCCACTTGTGAATTTTTCAGGGAGATCCGAATCCATGACACTGGAATTGCTGGACCAGCCCGCGGATACGACGGATACCGCGCCGCCCGCGCGCATCCGTGATCTCGGCCAGGAACCTGTTCTGAACCTTCGGGCCATTCAGGGCGACCTGTTGCTCGGCCACCGGAAGCTGGCCGAGGCTCATGTCTTTTTCCGCATCACCGACCGCTCCGCGCTCGCAGGTTTCATCAGGAGCCTGCCCATCACCCGCGCCCGGGATGTCTATCGCGAAAGAGGGGCCGAGCTGGCGATGATGACCGGCACGAAACCTCCCGCCGCGCGCCACAGCCTCGCCTTCGCCGCAAAGGGCCTTGAGCGTGTCGGCCTCGTTCCGGACTCCGGAAAATGGCCGGCGGAATTCGGCGAAGGCCTCGCGCGTCGCGCCGGACCCGTCCTGAACGACCCCGCCCCCGAGACCTGGATCATCGGCGCCGAGGAGGACGGCATCGACGGTGTGTTCATCACCACCTGGGAAGAGCCTCTGGACAATGCCGCCGCCGAGGAGGCCGCCCGCGCGATCTTCGGCGCCGAAGGGTCGGGCATCGAGATCATCGAGCCGATCCTGACCGGAAATGTACGGCCCGGCGAAAACGCGGGCCATGAGCATTTCGGCTTTCTGGATGGCGTGTCACAGCCCGGACTGCGCGGCTGTGTCGACGCGGACCGGACCAGACCTCTGACCCCGTCCTCGAAGGACAATCCCGATCAGGGTAATCCAGGTCAGGACCTGCTCTGGCCCGGCGAATTCATCCTCGGCTATGAGGCGCAGCCGATGGCGGGCGATGATATCACCCTCCCGGGGCAGGTGAGGGAATTGCCAGCGCTCTGGATGAAGGATGGCGCGTTCCTGGTGATCCGCCGCCTGACGCAAAAGGTCCCGGAAATGCATGCCGCCGCCGCCGCCGCGGCGGCCGCCGCCGGTATCGACGCCGATCTGCTGAAAGCG
>JBMDWT010000016.1:0-265582 GCA_048594665.1 Amaricoccus sp.
CCGTCCAGTGGACGGTCGCCTAGTCGGGGCGTCGGCCGGAGCCCATGGCGGAGGCCGAGAAGGGTGACGTTGGAGCGGCGGTTGGTAATCAGCCCGCGCCTGACTAGCAGGCGCGGGCTGATTTGTCGACGGACAAATCCGCCGGGACTGGTTGGGGCGGTGCGCTTCAACCGGCACTGAGGCTGGAAGAATGCGGGTTCACGCCTCCACGGGTTCCTTCGCGCCGTTCTTTTCCGTCAGCCGCGCTGGTAAAGCGTTGGCCCAGGCGGTGATGTGGCCGGCGCCGAGGCAGACCAGCATGTCGCCGGGGCGGCATTCGGACTTCACAAAGGACACGAGCGCCTCCTCGCCCGCCAGCGGCAGGGCGCGGCGGTGGCCGTGGGCGATCAGGCCGCCGACAAGGGTGTCGCGGCTGATGCCCTCGATCGGCGCCTCGCCCGCCGAATAGATGTCGGTGATCGCCACCGTGTCGGCGTCGTTGAAACAGGCGCAGAATTGGGTGAAGAGGTCGCGCAGGCGCGTGTAGCGGTGCGGCTGGTGGATCGCGATGACACGGCCCTTGGTCGCCTGACGCGCGGCGCGCAGAACCGCCGCGATCTCGACCGGGTGGTGGCCGTAGTCGTCGATGATGGTCACGCCATTGATCTCGCCCACCCGGGTGAAGCGGCGGTTGACGCCGCCGAAGGAGGCAAGCGCCTCGCGGATCGCTTCCTTGGGGATGCCGAGATGGCGCGCGACCGCGACCGCCGCCAGCGCGTTCGAAACGTTATGTTCACCCGTCATCGGCAGATGCACATCCTCGATCGTCTGGCCCTCGGCATTGAGCGCGATGGTGAAGCGGGCGCCGCCGTTCTCGTAGGCGAGGTTGCGGGCCTGGACGTCCGCCTGCGGGTTGAAGCCATAGGTGCGGGTGCGCCGGTCGGTGACGCGGCCGACCAGCGCCTGGACCTCCGGATGGTCGATGCAGCAGACCGCGAGCCCGTAGAAGGGGATGTTGGAGACGAAGGTGTCGAAGGCTGCCCGGACCGCGTCGAAGTCGCCGTAATGGTCGAGATGTTCGGGGTCGATGTTGGTGATGATCGCGATGGTGGCGGGGAGTTTGTTGAAGGTGCCGTCGGATTCGTCGGCTTCGACCACCATCCAGTCCCCTGCCCCGATGCGGGCGTTCGAGCCATAGGCGTGGATGATGCCGCCATTGACCACGGTCGGATCCATGCCGCCGCCGTCGAGCAGGGCCGCGACCATCGAGGTCGTGGTGGTCTTGCCATGGGTGCCCGCGACCGCGACGTTGGATTTGAGGCGCATCAGTTCGGCGAGCATTTCGGCGCGGCGCACGACCGGCAGGTTGCGGGCGCGGGCGGCGTCGAGTTCCGGGTTGCCCGGCTTGATCGCGGAGGAGATGACGACGACCTGGGCCTCTTCGAGATTGTCGCCCGACTGGCCGATGAAGATGCGCGCGCCCTTGGCCGCGAGGCGGTCGGTGATGGCGGAGGCGCGCAGGTCCGAGCCCTGGACGGTGAAGCCGTGGTTGAGCAGCACCTCGGCGATGCCCGACATGCCGATGCCGCCGATCCCGGTGAAATGGATGGCGCCGATGTCATGCGGCAGGCGGGTCTGTCCGTTCATTGGGGGGCTCCTTGTTGGGCGAGATGCTCGACGAGATCCGCCAGGCGGTCGGTTGCGTCGGGGCGGCCGAGCGAGAGGCTGGCCGCGGCCATGGCGGCGGCGCCTTCCGGGTCGGTCAGGATGGCGGTGATATGGGTGGCGAGGGTGTCGGGGGTGAGGTCGGCTTCGCGGATCATGAAGGCGCCGCCCGCCTCGACGAGGCCCTTCGCATTGGCGGCCTGGTGGTCGTCCATGGCGGCGGCGTAGGGGATGAGGATGGCGGGGCGGCCGATCACGGTGATGTCGGCGATCGAGCCCGCGCCCGCGCGGGAGATGACGAGGCTGGCCTCGGCGAGGCGTCTCGGGACATCGTCGAAGAAGCCGCGCAGTTCGGCCCGGATGCGCAGGCCGCGGTATTTGTCCTCGGTGCGGGCCATGTCCTCCGGGCGGACCTGCTGGGCGAGGCGGACGCGGTCGCGCAGGGGGGCGTCGAGCAGCATCAGGGCCTCGGGCAGGACGCGGGAGAAGAGGCCGGCGCCCTGCGAGCCGCCGATCACGAGCAGGTGGATCGGGTGGCCCGGCGGGGTGTAGGGCGCGGCGGCGTGGGCGAGGACGATGGGGCGGACCGGGTTGCCGGTGTGTTCCGCGCGGGTGCCCTCGGGCAGCGCCGTGGGCCAGGTGCCGCAGGCGACAAGGTCGACGCGGGTGGCGAAGGCGCGGTTGACGCGGCCGAGCACGCCGTTCTGTTCGTGGATCAGCCGCGGCAGGCGCAGGAGGGTGGCGGCGATGGTGGCGGGCAGCGCGGGATATCCGCCGAAGCCCGCGACGCAGGCGGGTCGGTCGCGCAGCATCGAGACGATGTTGCCCAGGGTGCCGAGGGCGATGGCGAGGGGGGCCAGGGCGCGGGTCAGGAGCGAGCCTTGCGCGAAGGTGGCGGCGGCGGTGACGCGGCGCTCGACCTCGGGGGGGAAGCCGTCGGCATAGCGCGCGCCGCGCGCATCGGTCGAGAGGCGCACCCGCCAGCCGCGGGCGAGCATCGCCTCGGCCAGGGCCTGGGCGGGGAACATGTGGCCGCCGGTGCCGCCGGCGGCGATGACGAGGAGCGGTTCAGCGGCGCGGGCCAAGGATATCCTCCATCGCATGGCGCGGGCGTTTGCGGGTCATGGCGAGCAGCGCGCCGAGGCCGATCCCCGCCGCGATCAGCGAGGAGCCGCCGTAGGAGATGAGCGGCAGGGTCATGCCCTTGGCGGGCAGGAGCCGGACCGCGACGCCGATGTTGATGAAGGCCTGCATGCCGAGCGCCACGGCGAGGCCGGTCCCGGCGAGGCGGATGAAGGGGTCGCGCTCCGGCACCAGCCGCATCAGCGAGCGCACGACGATGGTCATGTAGAGCGCCATGATCAGGACGCAGAGGATGAGGCCGTATTCCTCGGCCGCCACCGCGATGATGAAATCGGTATGGGCGTCGGGCAGCGTCCATTTCACCGTGCCGTTGCCGACGCCGACGCCGAAGACGCCGCCTTCCTGGATCGCATTGGTGGCATAGCCGATCTGGGTCAGGGGATCGACCTCGGAGGTGAGGAAGCCGTCGATGCGCCGGGCGACATGTTCGGAATGGTGATAGGCGAACCAGCCGATGCCCAGCACCCCCGCCCCGACCGAGCCGAGCAGCAGGACCGGCGCCCCGGCGGCGAAATACATCAGGCCCCAGGTCGCGATGATCAGGCCCCCCTGGCCGAAATCGGGCTGAAGCGCCAGAATCGTCGTGAGGGTGACGGCGACGGCGAAGCTGATCGCCTTGCCCGGCGGTCCCTTGACGTCATAGCTCGCCGCCATCAGCCAAGCCGCGAAGATCGCAAAGGACGGCTTGAGGAATTCCGCCGGCTGCACCGAGATGAAGCCCAGCGAATACCAGCGGATCGCCCCCTTGCCGAAATCGGTGCCGAGGAACGGCAGCAGGACCAGCGCCAGGAACGAGCCGAGGAACGCCAGCACGCCGAGCCGGCGCAGGGTCCGGGGCGGCGTCATCGACACCACCAGCAGGACGACGAGGCCGACGATCCCGAAGGCGACCTGACGCCAGACGTAATGGAACGGATCGAGACCGTTGCGCACCGCCAGGGGCGGCGAGGCCGCGAGGCAGAGCAACAGCCCGATCATGAACAATCCGAGGATCGCCGCGAGCGACCAGCGGTCGACGGTCCGCCACCATTGCGGAATGATCGCCTCGCCCGGCTTGGCCGGCACGGCGCCATAGACCATTTCGGTCATCGGGAACTGCCCTTTCCCAGTCTGCCTGTACACCTCATGTCCCACCCGGATTGGCTCCGGTGCGGGGTTTTGCCGGGGACTGTAGCGGCGATCGCGGGGTGTGGCCAGCGTTTCATGCGGTCCGAGGCGATTCTCCCCTCATATCACCAGGGGCCGCGACGGAATCGGTTCCGGGGGAGCGTCCGGTCCGGTTCGACCCCCCGGGCGACGATCGAAGGCTCAGGCGCCATAGTCGGCGTCGGTGACGGGCTCCATCCAGGTCACGACCTGACCGTCCTGAACCTCCTGGATGGCGATATGGCTCATGCCGGTGTCGGGCGCGGCCCCGTGCCAGTGGCGCTCTCCCGGTGCGAACCAGACGACATCGCCCTGGGCGATCTGCTCGACCGGGCCGCCCTCGCGCTGGACGCGGCCGCGGCCGAAGGTGACGATCAGGGTCTGGCCGAGCGGATGCGTGTGCCAGGCGGTCCGCGCACCGGGATCGAAGGTCACATGCGCGCCCTGCGCGCGGTCGGGCGCGGCCGGATTGAACAGGGGATCCATGCGGACCTTGCCGGTGAACCAGCCCTCCGGTCCGGGGGCGGAGGGCCTGCTGCCCGCGCGAAAGATTTCCATGTCTTCTGCCTTTCGAGAGGATGCGCCGAGCCTCCCGGCCCGGTCGGGGACAGGGAAGTCTGGCATCCCCCGGTCAGGGGCTCAATGCCTATCGCCCGCCGGGTCCGATGGGCGCAAAAGCGGCGGATTGACAATTTCAGGGGTATTTTCCCTCCTCTCCCCCGGAAAGCGGCGCGGGAGAGAGGGATCATGTTCAGGGTGGGCCATGCCGGAGGCCGCGCGGAGGATCGCGGCCGGTCGAACTGGGCGGGGGACGGGCCCCGACCCCTGGTCTGGTCAGCCTGGTATCCGGCCGGGGAAGGTCCGGAAAACGCCACGCCGCCCGAGGGGGGAATGTTCCTTGCCGGGGACGCCCTGCCCGACGCGGATCTGGCGGAGGGACGAGAGCTTTATCCGACCGTCCTGCTCTCGCATGGAACCGGCGGAACGGCCGCCGGTCTGGACTGGCTCGGCTGGCGTCTGGCGCGGGCGGGGTTTGTCGCGATCGGGGTCGATCATCATGGCAACACCGCCTCGGAACCCTATCGTCCGGAAGGATTTCTGTGCTGGTGGGAGCGGGCGCGGGATTTGAGCGCGCTGCTGGATCATCTCGCCGCCGGGGGGAAATTCGCGGGGCGGCTGGACCCCGACCGCGTCTTCGCGGCGGGGTTCTCGCTGGGCGGTCACACGGTCCTGTCCCTGCTTGGCGCCGTCACCGACATGGGGCTGTTTCTCGACTGGGCCGGGGATGGTCCCGGGAGCAAGGGTCCGAGGGAATTTCCGGACCTCGGGGAGCGGGTCGCCCCCCTGATGGAGAAGAGCCCGGTGTTCCGGGCGTCCTGGCGGCGGCACTCCGCGTCCTGTCTCGATCCCCGGATCAAGGCCGGTCTTCTCTGCGCGCCGGCCCCTCCGGTCCGGGGGCTGACCGGCGAGAGCCTGCGCGGCATTTCCGCGCCGGTGGCCATCGCGGCCGTCGGGGCCGATACCGAGGCGCCGGCGGACCTCTGTGCCGCGTGGCTGCGCGAACAGCTTCGGAACAGCACCCTGGATCTGCTCGATCCGGGGGCCGGGCATTATGTCTTTCTGTGCGAATGCTCCGAATGGGGCAAGGCGCGGGCGGCCGAAATCTGTGTCGACGCCGCCGGTGTCGATCGCCGCCGGATCCACGACCAAGCGGCGGCGCTGGCTCTCGATCTCTTCGCCAGAGCCGCGCCCGGCTGAGGGTTACCTGATCGCCGTGACCTTGGACGTGGCGATCTGGTCGCCGTTTTCCAGCACCAGCAGGGCTTGCTGGTTGTCGTCCAGCCGCACCTCGTTCACGGTCGCGAAGACCTGCCCGTCCTGCGTATCCTTCAGGGTCTGGCCCTTGTAGCTCTCGAGCTGGAAACTGTAGTTCCCGTTGGCGGCGGCGGCGCCATTGGAATCGGTTCCGTCCCAGGTTACGCTATCGTGTCCCGTCCCCACCGACTGCCGGGCCACGACCCGGCCGAAGTCGTTCTTGACCACCAGGACCGCGCTGTCGGTGTCCGAAACCTTGTTCACCGAGACTTCGATGGGCTGGCCCTTGAAGGCGGCGCTCGTGGCCGTGCGCACCTGCTTGCCGATCCAGGTCGCATAGCCCTCGGTCGAGGAGCCCGAAAGCGCGGTCAGGATCTTGTCCAGCCGCGTGTTCGAGCCGACCTGTTGCTCGACGCCCGAGAAGCTCGCCAGCTGGGCGACGAATTCGGTGGAATCCATCGGCTGGAGCGGGTCCTGGTTCTGAAGCTGGCTGGTCAGGAGCTTCAGGAAGGTGTTGAAATCGCCGCTCAGGCCGCTTTTCTTTTCGTCGAGGCTCGTGGTCTGGGTCTGGGTATTGGGCTTCGTCTGGGTGGTCTGCGGGGTCGAGGTGCTGGAACCGACGGGTGTGGCGGCCATGATCTTCTCCTGTCCTTGAACGATCAGAGGCGGATGTCGAGGGCGCTGGAGCCCTTTTCGCGCGCGCGGGTGGCCGGCGCCTGGGCCTCGGCGGTGAATTGCGCCCCTCCGAGGGCGAAGCTCTGGCCCTCCGGCGGACGCTCCCCGTTGCCCGGACCGGACTGGCCGCCGGTCGCGAATTCGAGCGTCACGTTGTCATAGCCCGAGGCGTTCAGATCCTGGGTCAGGACCTCGGCATGACGGCGCAGGAACTCGTGGGTTTCCGGGCGTTCGGCCATCACCATCGCCTGAAGCCCATGCTCGGTGGGTGTCAGATGGATATGCACGCGGCCCAGTTCCGGCGGATCGAGGCGCAGTTCGACGGGGCGATCGGCGGAGGCGCCGCCGATGCCAAGCGTGATCTGGCCCGCGACATGCTCGGGCCGGACGCTGGCGGGAACCGCGGTGGCCTGCGACGCGACGCCCTGGGTGCCAAGCCGCCAGTCGGGCGCGTCGACCGGGGTCATCGCCAGGGCTTCCCGCGGGGCTCCCGGGGACGCGGCCGAGCCGTCCTGTGTCGTGAAGACCGGCGGCGCGGCCGTGTCGGCGGCGGTTGGGGCTTTTGCCTCAGGGCCCGCGGCGGTGGTCCGGGGGCCGACGGGTTTGAGCCTCACGGCCTCCGGTTCGCCCCCTGCCTCGGGGGTCGGGACGGCGACCGCGGCAGGGCCCGGGACGGGAGGGATTGGCGTCGTGGACGATCGCGGATCGACCGGCCGGGCCGGGGCCGCGCCGGAGGTTTCCGGCCCGGGTCTGGCAGGGCCCTGCTCCGCCGCGCCCTCGGTGTCGGAGGGCGTTTCGGCCTCCCCCGTTTCAGAAACGGGCGCCGCGGCAAGGGCGGCGCTGGGCGCCGGGGTGGAGGCGACCTGTCCCACCGCGGGGACCGCCGTTTCGGTCGTCGCGCTCGCCTGGGCCTGGGCCGCTGGCGCGGGAACGGTCACGGCCGCGGCGGCGGGCGTCGACAGGGGATCGACGGTGACGGCGATCGGCGCGGGTGACCGGGGCGCCTCGGGTGTGTCGGGAAGCGGGTCCGCGTCGGCCTTGTCGAGAGGCTTTGGCTCCGGCCGCGACAGGACAAAGGCGGGATCGGCTTCCACATCCGGAGCCGCGACCTCCGGTTGGGGCGCGGGTGCCGGAGGCATCGGGCCCGTCATGTCCGCCGGAACGTCCGGCTTGCCGACGAGGGCCGCGCCGACGAAAGCCGTCGTCGTCGCCACCGTCCCCGCGGTTCGCGGATCCCCCACCATGCCCGCGTCGAGCAAGGGGGGAACGACCGGCGGGGCCATCCCGAGCAGAGGCAGCGCCCCGGCCTGGGGGACGGCATCGCCGGAGGGGGTCTCCTCGGTCGCGCGTTTGTCCGGATCGGCGCGCTTGTCCTCCAGCACCGTCTGGAAATTCGGCTGGCTGTCCTCGGAGGAAGTGTCCCGGCCAGTCGCGGGGTCAATCGAGCGATCCGGTTTGGGATCGTCCGCGCGCTTGATATCAGCGCGGGGTTTGGTCAGCGGCGGGATACCAAGCGGTCCGACGACGGCCATATCCGGGGCACTCATGCGATCTCCAATCAGGCTACGAGCGGGCGCTCCCTGTATTTGGGCAAAGCGTTACGAATTATTTACCACGCGCTTTCATAGGATCGGGTCCTCAACCGCGTGTGAGCGAGGTGCCTCATGGAACTGCCCCCCGTCGGAGCGGGTCTCCCTCTCGGACAGAAGATCGAAGCGGCGCGGTCCCAGAGCGCCGCCGCCAAGGATGCCGCCACCCGCGAGGCCGCGCGCGCCTATGAGGCGACGTTTCTGGCCGAAATGCTCAAGAGCGCGGGCCTGAACCGGATGCCCGAGAGTTTCGGAGGTGGCGAAGGCGAGGAAGCCTTCTCCAGTTTCCTGACCCAGGAATATGCCAAGAAACTCAGCGAGCATGGCGGCATCGGTCTCGCCGAGCAGATATTTGAAACCCTCAAGCGGAAAGAATGATCCAGATGAAGGAAAACGAACTGATTTCACAGCGTTACAATCGGATCCTGAAGTTGCTGGATCAGGAACGGAGCGTCATCCTGAAAGGACCGCTCAGCCAGTTGCGCGCCCTCGTCGACCAGCGGGAAGCGGCGATGTCCGAAATCCTCGCCGACGAGGCGACCCTGCCCGAGGCGTTTCTCACGGCGTTGAAGGCGCGGGCCGAGCGCAACAGCCGCCTCCTGCTCGCCAGCATCGCCGGAGTGCGCTCCGCCACCGACCAGATCGAACGCATCCAGTCCGCGCAGGAGAATTTGCGCACCTATTCCCCCGATGGCCAGCCGGTGGATGTGCGCCAGACGCAGGTGACCCGCGACAAACGCGCCTGAGTCCCCCCGGGCGGGAAATTTTCCTTCGTCATGGCAAGCCGGCCCTTCCCGCGCTAGCTTGTCCTGGAAAGCCAGCCCAGCGGGAAATGCCATGCCCCATCGCGCCCTGATCCCCGGTTTCGTCGCCCTTGTCACCGGGGGCGCCTCCGGCATCGGCCTCGCGGCCGCCAAACGGTTCGCGGAACTCGGCCTGAGGATCTGTATCGCGGACATCGGTCAGGCGCGGATCGAGGCGGCGGTGCGCGAGATCGCGGCGCTCTCGTCCTCCTCCGCCGATGTCCTGGGCTTTGAGACCGATGTCGGCCGCCCCGACCAGATCGAGGCGCTCCGGGACAAGGTGACGGAGGCCTTCGGCGGCGTCGATGTCCTGATGAACAACGCAGGGATCCAGCCCGACAGTTCGGTCTTTGGCCCGGCCGAGGTCTGGGACCGCGTCCTGTCGGTCAATCTGATGGCCATGGTCACCGGCACCCGGATCTTCCTGCCCGACATGATCGCGCGCGGACGGCCGGGGCTCGTCATCAACACCGGCTCGAAACAGGGCATCACCACCCCGCCGGGCAATCCCGCCTACAATGTCTCCAAGGCCGGGGTGAAGGTCTTCACCGAAGCGCTTCAGCATGAATTGCGCAACATGCCGGGCTGTCTGGTCGAGGCCTGTCTGCTGATCCCCGGGTTTGTCTTCACCGGCCTCACGGCGGGCGACCGGACCGAGAAGCCGGCGGCGGCCTGGACCCCGGAGCAGACGGTTGATTTCCTGCTTCAAGGTCTCGACGCGGGGGATTTCTATATCCTGTGCCCCGACAATGACGTGCCGCGCGCGCTCGATGAAAAGCGCATCCGCTGGGCGGCGGGCGATATCATCCGCAACCGGCCCCCCCTGTCGCGCTGGCATGCCGACTATGCCGACCTTTTCGCGGCCTTCCTAAAAGAAACCTGAACCCGCGGATACAAGCTTTGTTCACCATGGGAACAAGTCCATTCCGGGACTGGAATAAATGCGTTTAAGGGCAACCTTCCCTTAAGGGCTGTCCTATAATTCAGGAGCATATGCCCACTTCAAATCGGGAGGCTATTATACCTGAGCTTTCAGAACATGTACGGAGCCTCTCTTTCCTTGAAATCGATGGCGCCTCGCTTGATTCCCTCAATGTCCACAAGGAAATGATCCAATCCGCCATCAAGGCGGGCCTGGTCCGGTTCTATGCCAAAATCGCCCAAACGCCGGAGGTCGCGCATTTCTTTGCCGAGCCCGGCCGCTCCGACAAGGCACAGGCGGCGCAGGCGCGGCACTGGGATGGAATTCTCAGCGGCGCGCTGGACCCGCAATATGCCGGACGGGCCAAGGCCGTCGGCGAATTGCATGCGCGCCTTGGGGTGGAACCCTGCTGGCACATGGGCGGATACGCCCTGATCATGGAGACGGTGATCGAGGAGATGTTGCCCAAAATGATCAAGGGCTACCTCCCCGGCAACTCCCGCAAGGTGAAGGAGGCCGCCGCCACCATCGCCCAGCTGGTCAAGCTTGCCATCATGGACATGAACTACGGCGTTTCGGCCTTTTTCGAGGCTGTGCAGGCCGAAAAGGAACAGCTGGACCGCAAGCAACAGCAGGTCGCGGCGGAACAGGCGCGGTCCCTGACGCAGGCCTCCTCGGCGATGGAGGAGATGACGGCCAATATCCGTCAGACGGCGGAGAATGCCACGCTGACCGAACGGATCGCGGCAAACGCCTCGCAGAGCGCCGAAGTGGGCGGCGATGCCGTCACGCGGTCGTTGGAGGCGATGCGCACGATTGCCGAGAAGATCGGGATGGTGAAGGAAATCGCCCGCCAGACCGACCTGCTGGCCCTGAACGCCGCGATCGAGGCGGCGCGGGCGGGCACCCATGGGCAGGGTTTCGCGGTCGTCGCGTCCGAGGTGCGCAAGCTCGCCGAACGCGCGGCGGTGGTCGCGGGTGAAATCGGCAACCTGTCGGTGGAGACGCTGGCGGTGTCGGAGGAAGCGGGGCGGACCCTCTCCTCGCTGGTGCCCGACATCAAGAAGACCGCGACACTGGTTCAGGAAATCTCCGCCGCTTGTCGCGAGCAGACGATCGGGGTGGAGCAGATCAACCAGGTGGTGCAACGGCTCGACCAGATGGGCCAGTCGCTGGCGGACGATCCCTCGGAGCGCAGGCCGAGGAGCCGGCACCGCCGGGCCGCCTGAGGAGCGGCGCCGGCGATCCCATCGGGATCAGACGCGGGCGGTGCCCACCAGACGCCAGAGGCCGGGGACAATCAGGGCCGCGAGGGCGAGCTTGATCGCATCGCCGATCACGAAGGGCGTAAGGCCCCAGGCCAGGGTCTGCGACCAGGCGGAGGTGAATTTCGCAGGATCGAACAGCCCCGCGACCACCAGATGGTTCAGCCACAGAAGGCCGGGGATATAGATCAGCGCATTGCCCACGACCAGGGCGATCGCCATGCCGGGCACGCTCCGGTCGAGGCCCCGCCGGGCCGCGAAACCGAGCACGACCGTGGCGAGCACATAGCCGACGAGATAGCCGCCGGTGCCGCCCATCATATAGGCGAGGCCGTTCTTCGTGGCCGACGAATTGACGAAGACATCGAAGCCCAGCGCCCCGATCAGCATATAGCCCAGGATCGTCACCAGACCCAGGCGCGGCCCATAGGCGGCGCCGAGCGTCAGGACGGCGAAGGTTCCCATCGTGATCGGAACCGGCGAGGGCCAGAGCGGGACCTGAATCTTGGCGCAGATCGCCAGCAGGGCAATACCGGCGACCACGAGAATCGCGCGCTTGATCCGGAGGGCGGTGCCCTCCGCCTGCCAGAAAGCCTCGGTCAGAACGCGTTTGGACGCGATATCGGCCATTGTTCAACCATTCCTTTCGCTCGGGAATACATCGGAAATTTCATGCCCCAATTCCCGGACCCTGTCCAGCGGGCCAATCGTGGGGAGCGGGCTGGTAGGTCGAGACCAGGAGATAATCCTTGCGCGGCCCCCGTACCCGCCATTCCGCGGTCCAGCGCGGCCAGGCGCGGAAGTCGTAGCGCACATGGTATTGGTCCGGGTCGCAGTCATGCAGCGCCTCCGGCGTCGGATCGTCGGCGGGAAAGCGGTGGAAGAACCGGCCATCGGCGAACCGCACCTCGATCCCGTCCGATGCATCCGCGCTCCAGCGATAATCCCGGCGCGCGGTCATCGGGGGGGCATCGCCCAGGGTAAGCGTCCCCTCCTCCGCGTAGTCGAGTCCGTCCGGGCCGGGGCGGAAGCGGGCCTGGCCGGTGAAGCGGCCCTGCCTGCCCGCGAGCGCATCCTCGATCACGCGGTCGAGCCGCCAGTCGCCCGCGAAAGCCTCCAGTCGCATTTCCGCCCTCGCTTGTGCCCGGCCCCCGCCCAGTCTATCACCGCTGTGATCCCTCACAACCGGCAAAGGCCAAGACCATGATCCCGCGTTATTCCCGC
The DNA here is from genome assembly GCA_048594665.1 of Amaricoccus sp. Taxonomy (GTDB): domain Bacteria; phylum Pseudomonadota; class Alphaproteobacteria; order Rhodobacterales; family Rhodobacteraceae; genus Amaricoccus. Next base: position 12,227 of record JBMDWT010000016.1, read on the forward strand.
CCCGAAATGGTTGCGATCTGGGCTCCCGAGACCCGCTTCCGGATCTGGTTCGAGATCGAGGCCCATGCCTGCGATGCGCAGGCGGCCCTCGGCGTGATCCCGAAATCGGCGGCCGAGGCGGTCTGGAAGGCCCGCGACGTGACATTCGACGTGGCCCGGATCGACGAGATCGAGGCGGTCACCAAGCATGACGTCATCGCCTTCCTGACCCATCTCGGCGAGTTCATCGGCGAGGATGCGCGGTTCGTGCATCAGGGCATGACATCTTCGGACGTGCTGGACACCTGTCTCAATGTGCAATTGACCCGCGCGGCGGATATCCTGCTCGCCGATCTCGACGCCCTGCTCGAAGCGATCAAGCGCCGGGCCTATGAGCACCGCGACACCGTCACGATCGGGCGCAGCCATGGCATCCATGCCGAGCCGGTGACCTTCGGGTTGAAGCTGGCGCAGGCCTATGCCGAAATGGCGCGCAACCGGGCGCGGCTGGTCAATGCGCGCTACGAGATTGCCACCTGTGCGATCTCGGGCGCGGTCGGGACATTCGCCAATATCGATCCGAGCGTCGAGGCGCATGTGGCCGAGGCGATGGGACTGCGGCCCGAGCCGGTCTCGACGCAGGTGATCCCCCGCGACCGCCATGCGATGTTCTTTGCCACGCTCGGGGTGATCGCGAGTTCGATCGAGCGGATCGCGACCGAGATCCGGCATCTGCAGCGGACCGAGGTTCTGGAGGTCGAGGAATATTTCTCGCCCGGCCAGAAGGGTTCGAGCGCCATGCCGCACAAGCGCAATCCGGTCTTGACCGAGAACCTGACCGGTCTGGCGCGGCTGGTGCGGATGGCGGTGACGCCCGCCTTGGAGAATGTGGCGCTCTGGCACGAGCGTGACATTTCGCATTCCTCGGTCGAGCGGGCGATCGGGCCGGATGCGACGATCACCCTCGATTTCGCGCTGGCGCGGCTGACCGGGGTCATCGACAAGCTGGTGGTCTATCCGGAGAACATGCTCAACAACATGAACAAGTTCAAAGGGCTCATCCATTCGCAGCGCGTGCTTCTCGCGCTGACCCAGAAGGGGGTGAGCCGCGAGGAGGCCTATGCCCTCGTCCAGCGCAATGCGATGAAGGTCTGGGAACAGGGCGCCGATTTCGAGGCGGAGCTTCTGGCCGATCCTGAGGTGCGCGCGGCCCTCAGCGCCGAGGAGATCGCGGAGAAGTTCGATCTCGGCTATCACACCAAGCATGTCCGGACGATCTTTGCGCGGGTGTTTGGCGACGGGGCTTGAGGACCGTCCCGACAGCGCTAGGTAGTTCCCGCGGACCAGGGAGGAGATCCTCGATGAGACGGCGCGGCATTGTCTTTGGCCTGTTGGGATTGTTCGCGGCGCGCAATGTGCGCGCGGGCACGTCGCCCGCCTCGGGCGATGTCCTGAAATTTCAGTCGATCGACGGGGGACCGCTCGATCTCGCCGCCTTCCGGGGCGGTCCGGTGCTCGTGGTCAACACCGCCTCCCGCTGTGGATTCACCAGTCAATACGACGGCCTGCAGACGCTTTATGACACTTACAAGGACCGGGGACTGACCGTCGTCGGCGTGCCCTCCGACAGCTTCCGTCAGGAGCTTGCGACCGACGCGGAGGTCAAGACCTTCTGCGAGGTCAATTTCGACATCGATTTCCCGATGACGGGGATGGTCCCGGTGCGCGGCCGCGACGCCCATCCGTTCTACAGATGGGCGGCGGAACAGGGGGTCGTGCCCTCCTGGAACTTCCACAAGATCCTGCTCGACGGCCAGAGCGCCATCGTCGCGGAATTCGGGCCCCTTTCCTCCCCCTCCTCCCGCGATCTGATCCAGGCCATCGAGAACCAGTTGCCGCGGAGTTGAACTGGATTGGTCGGTCTGACAGCATCAGATCGACCAATCCAGGACTTTGTTCTGTCGCGATTTCTTAAACGGCAGGCGAGTCCACCTGGCCAGAAATCGCTCCGGCCCCCCGGCGGGCGTGACAGATCCGGCCGATCGCATTCATCAGGAGCTGCGCCGCGAGGATCGCCGTGGTTCCGGTATGGTCGTAATCGGGGGCGACCTCGACCAGATCGATGCCGACGATGCGTCCGCGCTTCGCCAGACCGGCGATGAATTCCAGACCCTCGTAATAGAGAAATCCGCCATGGCTCGGGGTGCCGGTGCCGGGGGCGATCGAGGGATCGAAGCCGTCGATATCGATGGTCAGGTAATAATCCACCCCCGCCGGAATGCGTTCCAGCGCCGCCGCCACCCCGAGGGCGCGGAATTGACGGACCGAGAGGATATCCGATCCCATCGCCCGCGCCGCCTCGTAGCCGTCGCGCGCGGTCGAGGAGACATTGCGGATCCCGAATTGCGAGAGGCCGGTGACATGGGGCCGTTCCGCCGCGCGGCGCATCGGATTGCCATGGCCGAACCGCACCCCGTGGCGGACATCGACGAAATCGAGATGGGCGTCAATCTGGACGATATGGATCGGGCCATGATCGGCGAAAGCCTCGACGCAGGGAATATTGATCGAATGATCGCCGCCGAGCACGACCGGCAGCGCCCCGGCCGCGAGGATCTTGCGCACGCCATGGGCGATGTTCGCATGGCTGGTCAGCGTGTCGGTATGGACGATATCGGCATCGCCGAGATCGACGATCCGCACGTCCGGCCCGAGATAGGTCACGTCGTCCTCATGGTCATAGGCGCCCGCGTGACCGAAGGAGAAGAGCGTCGAGGCCTCGCGGATCGCGCGCGGCCCAAAGCGCGCGCCCGCCCGCCATTGGGTTCCAAAATCGAAAGGCGCGCCGAGGATCGCCACATCGGCCTCGATCCGGTCCCAATCCTCGACATAGCGGTTCTTGCCGAAGGTCGAGATGCCCACGAAGGGCAGGTTCAGCCGCCCGCTGTCATAGCCATGTGTCATGTCTCTCTCCTATTTGCCGAGGTGAACCGGACGATCGTAATAGGGCAGGTCGTCCTGGCGCACCGCTATGCCCGCCGCGCGTTGCGCGAGGACATGGGCCGCGATCTCCTCCAGGGGGGCGAACCAGACATCGCCGCGCGCCAGCACCTCTTCGAGCCAGCGTTCGACCACGCGCCAGCGCGCCAGACGCCCCGTGAGGAACGGATGCCAGATCGCCATCCAGAAGCCGCCGGCCTCGTATTGCGCCTCGAACTCCTCGAAGAAACCGCGCAGGCCGTCCGAGGGGCCGCGCACCGGCATCAGATAGCCGATCTCCTCGAAATGCGCGAAGGGCGGCCAGTCGTCGGTGCCCCAATGGACCGGCATCTCCAGAAGCTCGCCCTGCGCCGTGCGCATCACATAGGGCATGTCATCGGCCATCAGCGAGCTGTCATAGACGAAGCCCCGGGCGATCAGCCGGTCGAGCACCCCTTGCGTCACGTTATAGACCGGAGCGCGATAGCCGCGCGGGGCCCGTCCGGTCATGCGGCGATGGACCTCCATCGCCCTGTCGAACCAGTAGGCCTGTTCCGCGTCGCCATGGGTCGCGGGGTTTTCGTGCAGATAGCTGTGGTGGCCGATTTCATGGCCGCCGTCGAGGATCGCCTCCACCGCCGCCGGATAGGTTTCCATGCACCAGGCGGGGATGAAGAAGCTCTGGCGCAGGCCGAGGCGGCGATAGGTTTCAAGGATGCGCGGGACCGCGACGGTCGGGCCATAGCGGCCCATCGTGATCGGCGCGAGGCGGTCGTGGCCGTCGGTGGGGCGCGCGGTGTGGATCAGACTGTCCGCGTCCATGTCGAAGGTGATGGCACAGGCGCAGCGCGCGCCGTTCGGCCAGGGGATGGGATTGCGGATCATCGCGGCCTCCTCGAGAGCGGTTTCCAATCTGACTGCGCCGGATCGTCCGCTCCATGACTTTGTTTTGTCGCGATTTCTTAATCGGCAGGTGATTCCACCTGCCTGGAAATCGCTCCAGGGGTTTGGAGACATCGATGCCGGGGGGCGGCGGGAAAGGCAATCCCGCGCGAAAGGATCAGGCGCCGGAGAACTGGAGCGCATAGAGGTCGGCATAGAGCCCGCCCAGCGCCAGCAGTTCGGCATGGGTGCCCTGTTCGACGATGCGCCCGCGGTCCATGACCACGATCCGGTCGGCATCGAGGATGGTCGCGAGGCGATGCGCGATCACCAGCGTCGTGCGGCCCTCGGCGAGCCGATCGAGGGCGGCGCGGATCGCCGCCTCGCTCTGGGCGTCGAGGGCGGAGGTCGGCTCGTCGAGCAGAAGGATCGGCGCATCGCGCAGGATGGCACGGGCGATCGAGAGCCTCTGCCGCTCGCCGCCCGAGAACTGATTGGCCGAGGGCGAGACCGGCGTGTCATAGCCCCGGGGTAGGTCGCGGATGAAGCCGTCGGCGGAGGCATCGCGGGCGGCCTCGATGATTTCGTCGCGCGAGGCGCTGCGGCGCCCGAAGCCGATGTTCTGGGCGATGGTGGCCGAGAGCAGCACGGAATCCTGGCTCACCACCGCGATCTGGTCGCGCAGGGAGGCGAGGGTCAGGCTGCGCAGGTCATGCCCATCGATCAGGATCCGCCCCCCCGTCGGATCATAGAGGCGCGGCAACAGGTTGAAGACGGTGGACTTGCCCGCGCCGGAGCGGCCGACCAGCGCGGTCCGGCTGCCCGCCGGCACATGGAGCGAAAAATCCGACACGGCGATATGGCCATCGGGATAGACGAACTGGACATTCTCGAACCGGATATCGCCCTGGGCGCGGTCGATCCTGTCGGGACCGTCGAGGATGTCGTTCTCGACATCGAAGAGCATGAAGACGCGTTCCAGGGCGGCCGCGCCCTGCTGGGCCTGGGCATAGGTGCCCCCGAGGCGCCGGGCCGGACCGGAGGCCACCCCGAGTCCGGTCAGCAGGCCGGTGAAATCGGCGATCGAGATGGTGCCCTCGCTCATGCGCCAGCCGACGACGAAGAGCATGATGGCCACCGCGACCCCCACCAGCGCCTCCATCAGCGGCGAGACCCGCGCCGACCAGCGGTTCTGGCGGTTCTTGAGCCCGAACAGCCGCTCGAACACGGTTTCGGCGTTTTCGGTCAGCGGTTGTTCCAGCCGGTAGGTCCGGGCCATGCGGATGCCCGAGAGCCCTTCCGTCACCTCGGAGGTCATGGCGGCGACCTCGGCCTGGGTCTTGCGGCTGATCTTCTTGAGCCGCGAGCCGATCAGATTGACCGGCAGGACCGCGAAGGCGAAGACGAGGATCATGGTCAGGGTCAGCGGCCAGTCGATGGTCAGCATCACCCCGAAGGTGACGATCATGATCAATATGCCCGACAGCCCGCCGAGGATGCCGCGCACCGCCCCCGAGACCATCGAGATATCCGAGGAAAACCGGGCGGCGAGACCGGCCGGCGCCTCGGTCTGGAGCCGTGCGAGATCGGTGCCGACCAGCTGGCGGAACATATGGGTCTGAAGATCGGCCTCCATCCGGGTGACGAACTGGTTGGAGGAGGTTTCGCGGAAATAGTCGGCGCCGCCCTTGATCGCCGTCATGACCATGACCGCGACCGGCCCCCACCACATGACGGAATAATCCTTCGTCTCGAAGGCATGCATCACCATCTGGATCAGCTTGGAATAGGCGGCCGAGGCGATGGCGACGACGACCATCATCAGGAAGGTGAAGATCGCGATCCGCCAGCTGCGCGAGAGCCAGTCGTGCCAGAGCCGCCAATAGGGGCTGAGATGCGGTTCGGTGGAGGGGCTGGGCGGCATGGAGGGTCCTGCGCGGTTGCGGCGCGGAGGGTTAACACGGGGGTTAAGGCGGAACAAAGCGGAATCGTCCTTTCCTCCGCCGCGGGTCTCTCGTTAATCTGGCCCGGTGAACCGGAGTTTTCCCAAGATGTCCCTGTCCCATGGGCGCGAGATCCGCGCCATCCCCGGTCCGTCGATCATGCCGGACCGCGTCCTGAATGCGATGCATCGCGCCGCCCCGAACATCTACGAGGGCGAGCTGGTCGATCTGACCGAGACCCTGCGCGCCGACCTCGCCCGGGTGGCCCGCACCCAGGGCAAGGTGGCGATCTATATCGGCAACGGCCACGCGGCCTGGGAGGCGTCGGTCGCCAATATGCTGCGCCCCGGAGAGAAGGCGCTGGTGATCGGCACGGGCCGGTTCGGTCCGGGCTGGGGCGTGACGGCGCGCCAGATGGGGGTGGAGGTCGAACTGCTCGATTTCGGCTTCCGGGCGACCTTCGATCCCGACCGCATCGAGGCGCGGCTGCGCGCCGATCGCGCGCGCGAGATCCGGGTGGTGATGTGCGTCCAGACCGACACCGCCTCCGGCGTGTTGAACGATGTCAAGGCGTTGCGGGCGGCGATGGATGCCGCCGGACATCCGGCCCTGCTCGCCATCGACTGTATCGCGAGCCTCGCCTGTGACCGGTTCGAAATGGATGCCTGGGGCGTCGATGTGGTGGTGGCGGGTTGTCAGAAGGGGCTGATGACCCCGCCGGGCCTCGCCTTCACCTTTCACAACGACCGGGCGGAGGCCGAGCGGGTGCCCTGCCCCAGCCCCTATTGGGACTGGGGACCCCGGACCAGTCCGTCGCATTTCTATCATATCTTCTGCGGCACCGCGCCCACGCATCATCTCTATGGGCTGCGCGTGGCGCTCGACATGATCCTCGGGGAGGAGGGGCTGGAAAACACCTGGGCCCGGCATGAGACCATGGCGCGAACGGTCTGGGCGGCGGTCGAGGCCTGGGGCGGCGGCGGGACGCTGTCCTGCAACATATCGGAGGTCCGCGAGCGCAGCCGCGCGGTCACCACCATTCGCACCGGCCGGGGCGATGGTCCGCGTCTGCGGCGCTGGTGCCAGGATCATGCCGGGCTGACGCTCGGGATCGGGCTGGAGGCGGCGGGGACCAATCCGGACGAGATCTTCCGGATCGGGCATATGGGCCATCTCAATCCGCCGAGCCTGCTCGGCACGCTGGGCACGATCGAGGCGGGCCTGCGCGCCCTCGACATTCCGCACGGGTCCGGCGGCCTCGAAGCGGCGGCGGCGGTGATCGCGGACTCCGGCAAGGCCGGATCGGCGGCCAAGTCGGTCTTGGCAAACAAGGATGCATTGGTCTAGCGTCGCGCCCGGGCCGGATTACGGGCCCGGGATTACCTGAAACAAGGGGGACGAGGGTGAAGAGAATAGCACTCCTTCTGGGAGGCGTGGCCTTTCTGGTCAGCGCCTGCGCGAACGAGACGCCCGAGCAGAAGCATGAGGTCGGCTGCGTGGCCGGAACCGTGACCGGCGCCGTGGTCGGCGGCCTCGTGGGAAGCGTCTTCGGCGCAGGGGTCGGCAACACCGTCACCACCGCCGCCGGTGCGAGCCTTGGCACCTATGCCGGCGAAAAGCTGGCTTGCGGCAATTGAGGGGAACACAGATGAAAGCTCTTCTGATCGCAGGCGCGTCGGCGCTGTTCCTGACCGCGGCGGCGGCCTCGGCGCAGCAGGTGATGACGACGGCGGAACTCAAGGCGATGGACAAGAACGGCGACGGCGTCGTCACCAAGGAGGAAATCGGCGTCTTCGCCGTCGAGACCTTCAAGGTGATCGATGTCAATGCCGACGGAAAGGTCACCCTGGCCGAAATCAAGGTCCTGACGCCCGAGCAGTTCGCCCTGGTGGACACCAACAAGAACGGCTCCCTGAGCGAAAAGGAACTCGCCGCGCAGATGGACGCGGATTTCGCGGCCGCCGACAAGGATGGCAGCGGCACCCTGAACTGAGGGTCGGACCGGCGTCCCGTCCGCGGGGTGCCGGTTACAAACCATTTCAGGGAAATTCATTTCCCTGAAAGAACGACTTGATCTAAGGATGCGGACCGCCGCGTTCGTGGCGACCAGACCAAGGAGATCAAGATGAAGTTCAAACTGCTTCTCATCTCCGCGCTCGCGCTCTCGACCGGCGCCTGCACGGGCAATCCACAGACCAACAATGAAATCGCCTGCGCGGGCGGCATTCTCGGCGGCGCCGCCGTCGGTGGCCTGCTCGGCAATCAGCTGGGCAAGGGCAAGGGCAAGAGCGCGATGACCGCGGTGGGCGCGGGCGCGGGCGCGGCGGTCGGAACCCAGACCGGCGGATGCAAGAACATTTGATGACGGCGGGGCGTCAATCGGCTCGCTCGCGTTGACGCCCGCTCCCGAACTGTTCTAGGCAAGGCCAACCGGACATTTACCGGTCCTTTACGATCTCTGAGCAGCAATGGAGCATTTCGATGTCTGATCTGATCGCCGTCGTCTTTCCGTCGGAAACCAAGGCCGAGGAAGTCCGCCAGAAGATCCTTTCCCTCCAGCAGGATTATCTGATCGAAATCGGGGACGCGGTCATCGCGACCAAGACCGAGTCCGGTCATGTGAAGCTCAACCAGCTGATGAACACCACCGCCGCGGGCGCGGCGGGCGGCAGCTTCTGGGGCCTGTTGATCGGTGTCCTGTTCATGAACCCGCTGCTCGGTGTCGCGGCCGGCGCCGCCAGCGGCGCGGTGGCCGGTGCGCTGACCGACATTGGCGTGAACGACAAGTTCATGAAGGGCCTCGCCGCCGAGAAGATCGAGCCGGGTCAGGCCGTGCTCTTCGTCCTGGTGCGCAAGATGACCGGTGACAAGGTGCTCGACGCGATCCGGGGCGTTGGCGGCACGATCCTGCAGACCTCGCTCGACCACACCCGCGAGGAAAAGCTGCGCGAGGCGCTCGCCGGCACCTCCCCGGCCGAACCCGCGCAGGTCCTCTGACCTTTCGGCCGCTTCGCCTTCGGGCGGAGCGGCCTTCCCGGGCCCCCCCTCCGCCCCGGTCGAAATCCACCTCCGTCACCGCCCATCGTTTTGGGACATCATTTCAAGTCCCGCCCGCGGTTTTTGTCCCCATCGCACTGGGCCACGTCTGATCCTGGCCTGCGCCCATTCCCGGATCCTGAAATTTCCCGTTTCCCGGCGTATGGAGGCCGATACGTTACCGGATGAATACAGTGTCCACCCTCTGGGCGCTGTTCCCGGTTGGCGCAATGGCTCCCGTATCCTTTCGACGGCCCCCATGCCTATCGCGCCAACAGGCTGATCCTGATGCGGTTCTGGCGGTTCGTTCATATGGATGACCCCCGTCTTTCCGAGGAAGCCGCTGATGATCTTCGTCCAGAAGCCACCGTCGCGCCGAGAGCCATAGGCGATCTGGAACACGGGCGGGCGCGAACAAAGACTTTCTCCCCAATCGGCGTGGAGCAAGAAGTCAGAAACCATTTATTCTTGTTCGACTGCTAGGCATCGCCCCCAACTTGGCAGGTGTGGAGATGTTCGGGAATGAAATTCAGACCGCGGTTCTCTATCCGGATGAAGGTCGTTCTTGTCGGCGTGGCAGGCCTGATTTCCCTGACTGCCTTCAACTTCCTCTATATGCGAAGCGTTCTGCTCGATGAGGCGAGGGCGGATTTCACCGCGCAACAGGCCGTCGACATGCGAGTCGCCTGGACCATCCTCAACCTCGGGGACGAGGCCTTCTCCCTGACCGACGGCAAGTTGCGGGTCGGAGACCGCATCCTCGATGGCGACACCCGGACGGTGGACAAGATCGCCGATCTCGTGGGAGGCGACATGGCCATCTTCGCCGGGGACAGCGCCATCGGTACGACCCTGGTGGACGCGGATGGCAAGCGGGCGCTCGGGCTGAAACTGCCGGCCCTGCCGGAGATCCAGTCGGTTCTGAGCCAGGGCGCATCCTATCGCGGGCCGGTGCCGATGCTGGGGAGGACCTATCTGGGGAGCATCGAGCCCATTCTCGCGGGGGGCCGGGCCATTGGCGCGGTGTTCGTGGGCGAAGATCAGTCGAAAGTCAGCGCGCCCACCAGTTCGTTGAACGAGAGGATGCTTTTGTGGAACATCCTGTTCCTGCTGGCGATGGCGATCGCGCTGCATGTGCTGACCGGTCGCCTGTTCCAGCCGCTGTCGCGGCTGCGCGAGGATCTGATGGAGCTGGGCCAGGGGAATCTGACCACCGGCGTGCTCGTCTCCGGCCAGATGGATGAGATCGGAGATCTGCAACAGGCGATGAATTCCATGCGTCTCCAGTTGAACGAAATCGTGTCGGACGTGCTCGATTCCGCCGGCAAGGTGTCGAGCGGGGCCAGTCTCTCGGCCGAAAGCTCGGGGCAATTGTCGAACGGATCCTCGCGGCAGATCGCAGCGGCGGAACGGGCAACCGCGGCGATCACCCAGATGAACGCAAGCGTCCGGCAACATGTGGAAAGTGCCGCGCAGACCGAAAAGATCGCCTCGCAAGCCTCGGTCAAGGCGGAAAGAACCGGATCGGCGGTGACGGAATCGGTCGAGGCGATGCAGGCCATCGCGGAGCGGATCCTCGTCATCCAGGAAATCGCACGCCAGACCGACCTGCTCGCCTTGAACGCGGCGATCGAGGCGGCGCGCGCGGGCACCCATGGCCAGGGATTTTCGGTCGTGGCCTCGGAGGTGCGCAAGCTCGCCGAACGCTCCCGCGCGGCGGCGGCGGAAATCGCGGGGCTTTCGGAAAAGACGCTTTCCATCTCGGCGGAGGCCGGAACGATGCTGGCGGCGCTCGTTCCGGACATCAAGCGCACATCGCAGATGGTCGCGGAAATATCCTCGGCCTATCGCGAACAATCGCAGGGCATCGAGCAGATCAACCAGGCCCTCGGCCAACTCAATGGCGTCACCCGGGAAAACACCGACGCGGCGCAGGAATTGTCAAACGTCGCGGACGAGCTTTCGGCGGAGGCGAGCCGGCTGGAAACACGGGTCTGTTTCTTCCGCGTCAGCACTGAGATCGCACCAGCGGCTCCGGTCGCCAATGCCATCGAACTGTTCTAGAGCGCAATCCGACCGGAGGGGAACGAGGATCGGACAGATTGCGCGTTGGATCATGGAGCCAGAGCGGTTTCCAATCGAAGGGACGTATTCAAACCCTCCGACCTCTCTTAAATCCAAAGAGAGAGCAGTGCCCGTTCGCATGGGCTCACGCCCAAGGTGGGCTCCCCGCGCGGGGAGCCCGGTCGCTCAGCCCAGGACTTCCGAGACCTGAACCTTGCGGCCTTCCTTCGCGGAGATCGCGGCGGCATCGGCGAGCGCGAGCGCGATCAGACCGTCCTTGCCCGAAGGCGTGGGCATCGTCCCCTCGGCGAGCGCCGCGATGAAGCTCGCAATCTCGGCGGCATAGGCGGCGGTGTAGCGCGTCATGAAGAAATCGAGCAGCGGGGGCCGGGTGAATCCCTTGCCATTGGCGATCTCGATCGAGACTTCGCGCTGGTTCTCGGCGGCGGCCATGCCCTCGGAACCCAGCACCTCGATCCGCTGGTCATACCCATAGGTCGCCCGGCGGGAGTTCGAGATCACGCATTGCTGGCCGCTGGCGGTTTCCAAGAGGACATTGACGCTGTCATAATCCCCCGCCGCGCCGATGGCCGGATCGGTCAGGACGGCGGCATGGGCCGTCACCGCCACCGGCTCCTCGCCCAGAAGCCAGCGCGCCATGTCGAAATCATGGATCGTCATGTCGCGGAAGATCCCGCCCGAGCGTTCGATATAGGAGACCGGCGGGGCCCCCGGATCGCGCGAGGTGATGTTCACCATCTCGACCTTGCCGATCTGGCCGGCGTCGATGGCCCCGCGCACCGCCTGGAAATGCGGATCGAAGCGGCGGTTGAAGCCGACCATCAGCTTTGCCCCGGTCTCCTCGACCACCCGAAGACAATCCTTCACGCGGACGACGGAGAGGTCCACCGGCTTTTCGCAGAAGATCGCCTTGCCGGCCCTGGCGAAACGCTCGATCAGGTCGGCGTGGGTATCGGTGGGGGTACAGATCACCACCGCGTCGATCTCGTCCGAAGCCTCGATGGCCTCGATCGTCTGGATGGCGCAGCCATAGTCGGCGGCGAGGGCCTCGGCGGCGGCGGGAAAGGCATCCGCGACCGCGACGAGCCGGGCGGAGGGATTGCCGGAGATGGCCCTGGCATGAACCTTGCCGATGCGCCCGGCGCCGAGCAGGCCGAAACGAACAGTCATATTATCCTCACGAAAGTTGGACCACCCGGGGGCGGTAAAGGGCGAAGGTCAGGCCTTCTTGGTACGTTTCTTCTGGCGCTGCACATCGACCACGACGGCGGCGACGATGATGAGGCCCTTGACGATTTCCTGGTAATAGGCGTCGATCCGCAGGAAGGTGAAGCCCGAGGTCATGACCCCGAGGATCACCGTCCCGATCACGGTGCCGGTGATGCGCCCCTGCCCGCCCGAGAGCGAGGTGCCGCCGATCACGGTCGCGGCGATGGCGTCGAGCTCATAGCTCACCCCCATTCCGGCCTGCGCGGTCTGGGCCCTCGCGGCGGTGACGATCCCGGCGAGGCCCGCCAGCGTCCCCGCGATGGCATAGACCTTGACCAGATGGGCGCCGACATTGATGCCCGACACCCGCGCCGCCTGCGGATTGGCACCGATGGCATAGGTGAACTTGCCATACCGGGTATAGCGCAGGGCGATGTGAAAGATCAAAGCGACGAGAAGGAAGATCACCACCGGCCAGATGCCCCTGCCGATCATCGCGAAACTGTCGGTCGGAAAGGAAATCGGCTGGCCCTTGGTGTACCATTTCGCAATGCCCCGGGCCGAGACCATCATGCCGAGCGTGGCGATGAAAGGCGGTATCCCGGTATAGGCGATCAGATTGCCATTGATCAGCCCCGCGATCAGCCCGATCCCGAGCCCCACGAGCAAGGGCACGATCACCGGCAGGTCGGTCAGCGCGGGATAGACCGCGCGTTCATAGGTGCCGACCTGGGCGAGGCTCATCGCGATCATCGCCGTCGCCGCCACCACCGAGCCGGAGGAGAGGTCGATGCCGCCGGTGATGATGACCTGGGTCACGCCCACCGCGATGATGCCGATGACGCTGACCTGCAGGATCATGATCGTCAGGCGCTGGGTGTTGCCAAGGAAGCTCTGGCCCTGGAAAATCCAGCCCAGCAATTCGAACACCGCCGCCACCCCGAGCAGGATCGACAGGATGTTCACCTCCGGAGGTATCCGGCGTTTCGATCGGTCGGGCACATAGGCCCCTTCGGCTTGCGTCTGCGCGGCCATATCGCATTCCCCCAGATGCCGCGTCTCAGCGCGCGGCGAGTTCCATGATCGCGACCTGCGTCGCTTCGGCCCGGTCGAGTGTCCCCGTGGCCTTTCCTTCGTGCATGACCATGACGCGGTCGGCCATGCCCAGCACCTCGGGCAGTTCGGAGCTGATCATCACCACCGCGACCCCCTCCCCCGCCAGCCGCGAGATCAGGCGATGGATCTCGGCCTTGGCCCCGACATCGATGCCCCGCGTCGGCTCGTCGAGGATCAGGATTTTCGGTTTGGTCAGGAGCCAGCGGGCGATCAGCACCTTCTGCTGGTTGCCGCCCGACAGGTTTTCGATCCGCTCATGGAGCGTCGGCGTCTTGACCCTGAGCGCGGTCTTCATCTCCTCGCAGCGCGCATTCACCGCCGCCTGATCGACGAAGCCCATCCGCACATGGCTGTCATTCAGGACTGCCATCTGCATGTTCTCCAGAACGTCGAGGATCAGGAAACAGCCGGTCTCCTTGCGATCCTCGGTCAGGAAGGCCATGCCGTTCCTCATCGCATCGACCGGAGTGCGGATCGCGACCTCCTCGCCCCGGATGCGGATCCGGCCAGCCGTCGCGGGCTTGACCCCGAAGAGCGCCTCGGCCACGTTCGAGCGTCCCGATCCGACCAGTCCCGCCAGCCCGAGGATTTCCCCCGCCCGCACGGTGAAGCCGATGTCCTGAAACACGCCCGGCAGGGTCAGGTTCTCGACCTCCAGCACCACGTCGCCGATCGGCACGATCTCCTTGGGGAACATGTCGGTGATGTCGCGCCCGACCATCATCCGGATGATATCGTCGCGGGTGACATCGGCGCTCAGATGGGTGCCGACATATTTGCCATCGCGAAACACCGAAAATTCATCGGCGATCTCGAAAAGCTCGTTCATCTTGTGGGTGATATAGACGATCCCGATCCCCTGCTGGCGCAGGTCGCGGATGATGGCGAAGAGATGCGCCACCTCGGTCTCGGTCAGGGCGGAGGTCGGCTCGTCCATGATGAGCACGTCGGAATCGTAGGAGACCGCCTTGGCGATCTCGACCATCTGGCGCGCGGCGACGGTCAGGGTGCTGACCTCGACCCGGGGATCGATCCGGATATTGAGCCGGTCGAACAGCTCCTGCGTCATCTGGTTCATCCGGCCATGATCGATCAGGCCGAAACGGTTCCGAGGTTCGCGCCGGATCCAGATATTCTCGGCCACCGTCATATAGGCCATCAGATTCAGCTCCTGATGGATCATCGCGATGCCCTGCTCCAGCGCATCGAGCGGCGAGGTCAGGGTGATGTCCTGGCCGCGCAGGCGGATCTGGCCACCGTCCGGCGCATAGATGCCGGCGATGATCTTCATCAGCGTGGATTTGCCCGCGCCATTCTCGCCCATCAGCGCATGGACCGTGCCCGCGCGCAAAGTGAAGCTGACATCGTCGAGCGCCACGACGCCAGGAAATTCCTTGCGTACCTTGACGACTTCGAGCAGCGCCTTGTCGATCTGACGTTTGTGCCGTTCGATGGCGCGGCTGAGCCTTGGTGTCACTTTCATGCCGGAATCCCCCCGCGGATTACGCTAACCGCCGTCCACCCGAACAAGGTGGTCGGACGGGGCGAGGGCGACGGGCCCTCGCCCCCAAGGATCAGTTCGCCGCCTGGTACTTCGGCAGCGTCTCGACCGTCACCAGCTCGAAGGGGATATAGACCTTCTTCTCGACCGGTTCGCCCTTGATCAGCGCGAGCGCCGCGTCCACCGCGCCCTCGCCCTGACCGGCGGCGTTCTGGAACACCGTCACATCGAGATCGCCCGCCGCCAGCGCCGCCAGCGCATCCTGCGTCGCATCCACGCCGCCCACGACCACGTCGGTCATCTTGACGCCGCCGGCCTTCAGCGCCTGGATCGCGCCGATCGCCATCTCGTCATTGTTGGCGATGACCGCGTCGAACTTGACCCCGGCCGAGAGCCAGTTGGCCATCAGGTCGGTGCCTTGCGTGCGCGACCAGTTCGCGGTCTGCTCCTGAACGATCTTCATGAAGGAACATTCGGGCGTTGCGATCACGTCATGCACGTCCTGGGTCCGCTGGCGGGCGGCCTGGTTGCTGAGCTCGCCCATCATCACCACGACATTGGCCTCGGTCTTGCCGGCGGCCTTGAGCAGGCGGCAGACTTCCTGGGTTTCCAGCGTGCCGCTCTCGACCTCGTTCGAGGCGACGAAGGCCTGGTTCCCGGGCAGCGAGTCCACATTCACCGGCTCGCGGTTCACATAGACGAGCGGGATCCCGGCGGCGTTGGCGGCGGCGCTCATCGCCACGGTCGCGTCGGTGTCCACCGCGTTCACGATGATCGCATCGACGCCACCGGCCACGAAGTTCTCGATCTGGCTCAGCTGCTTGCTGACATCGTTCTGGGCGTCTTCCATCTGGAGCGTGACGCCCTTGGAATCGGCATAGGACTGCATCCCGTTGCGCAGCACGGTCAGGAAATTGTCGTCGAAGGCCGCCATCGACACGCCGATGTTCTGGGCCATCGCCGCCTGGCTCATCAGGGCGGCGAAGGCTACGCCAACAAGCAATCTCTTCATCTGGGTCATCCTCCACGTCGGTGTCCGGAGCACCTGGTTCTCCCGGATCCCCCGAACTTTGCGCCCGGGGCCAATTCTTGCGGAACATTCGTTCCAAATTTGGAACGTTTGCGCCGATTTTTTGTATAGCAGAATATTTATTCTATTTTGGTCCCCGCCGTCAAGCAGCAACCGCGGACAAACCCGCGCGCAGGACATCCATCGACCGGCGCAGGGCGGTGGCGGGATCGGGATCCTGTTGAACTTCGACGGCGAAGGGTTCGAAAGAAAAGGGTCCTTGGTATCCGGCGGACAGAAGCGCCGCGATCTGGCCAAGGGTGTCGAGCCGGTCCCCGGCCTCGACCAGCACCCGGTGGCTGTCACGCATCTCCGACAGTGGCACCTCGGGATCGGAGACGCCGGAGATATGGACGAGGCCGGTCAGGTCGGCGAACAAAGTCGATTCGCCGGCGAGGTGATGGTGGAAGGTGTCATGGACCAGACGAAAGACCTCGCCGCCCTCTGTCTCGGCAATCGCCGCCGCCGCTTCGGATTTGAGGCGCAGCGCGCACTCCGCGAAGCCGAGCGGTTCGACAAATCCGAGCAATCCGCGCGCTGCGAGAAGGGGCGCGAGACCTGCGAGGGCGGCGCGGAGATTGCGCTGGCGCACCCCCTCCTCGCGGCCCGAACCGTCGTTCGTCGGGACGAGGACGAGGGCGCGCGCGCCACAGGCGGCGGCGTAATCGGCGAGCGCCTCCGCCTCGGCGGCCCGGGCCGGCGTCCAGTCGGTAAAGCGTTGCAGCGCATTGATCGACAGGATCGCGGGACCACCGAGCGCCCGGATCTCGGCGGCGGGCGTCCCGTCCAGAATGGCATTGCCTGCCAGGTCATTGCGGATTTCGACACCGACCATCCCGAGATCCCGCGCCAGGGCAAGGAAGTCCCGGGGTGCGAGGCCAGGCGTGGTGATATGATTGAGGGCAAAGGAAAGCGTGGTTTCGGTCATCTTGTCACTTTCAGGGGAAATTCCAATCCGGCGAGTCTGCCGGGGAGGTTGCGGAATTCATCACGGAACGATCGGCGGCGCAAAGCCCTTGTCCCGCCCCGGGCCATCATCCCTGATAGAAAAGCTCGCAAGCCCTGATAGAGTTTTGCAAAGGCGTCACAAACTCTCGGGCAGATAGATGTCAAAGGGCAGGAACGTCTGGCCCGGTGCCTCGGCCGGTCCATTGCGGATCGCATGCAGCATCAGGCCCACCAGATCGCGGCAGAGGGCGGGCAAGGGGGTCGAGATCAGCATCGTCACGGTCCCGTCCGCCAGTGCCTCGCGGGAATCGGGGGTGATCTCGTTGATGACGGTCACGATCCGCCGGTTGCCTTCCCGCAGGGCGGTGATCGCACCCTCCATCCCGCCGCCCGCGACATAGATCCCCACCAGATCGGCGTTGCGCTCGACCAGCGAGAGGATCACTTCATGGGTGATCTGCCGGGTTTCGAGATTGACCAGCGTTTCCAGCACCTCGAACTCCGGCGCCTGTTCGCGAAAGAACGCGCGAAAGCCGATTTCGCGCAGTTCATGACCATGGAACCGGTGGCTCCCGACAAAGATCGCCACCTTGCCTGGCCTTTTTGCGACATTGGCGATGGTCCAGGCGGCCGTGCGCCCGGCCTTGCGGTTGTTGAGGCCGACATAGCCTTCGCGCACGCCCGGGGCAAAGTCCGAGAGCAGGGAAAAGACCGGCACACCGCGGTCGCGGCAGTCCTGAACGGCGGCGGTGACGCTGGGATGGTCGGGCGACACCATGGCGATCGCATCGACCCGCTGCGAGATCCGGGCCATGGCGGCGATGACATCGACGGGCGTCGGCGTCTCGGCGAATTCCACCAGGGCGGAGGCCCTCGCATCCTGAACCGCCGCGACCCGCGCGCGCAATTCGGCATCGAAATTCTGATAGAAGAACTGGCGCTGGCCCTGTTTGAGCAGAACGAAGCCGAGCCGGACCGCCGGCAGATCCCGGCGCATGCGTTGCCCGATCAATCCCGTCGCATGATATCCGATCCGCGCCGCCGCCTCATAGACGCGCCGCGCGGTTTCCTCGCGCACCGGCAGGCGCCCGTTCAACACCCGGTCCACCGTGGCCACGCTGACGCCGGAGGCCTCGGCCAGATCCCGGATGGTGGGGCGCTTCGCCATTCTCTCAAACTCCATCAGGGCTGAATGCGATGATCTGATATGTTTTGATAGGTTCTATCATGCCCGCGTTGAGCCGGACAACCGCCCGCGGTATCACCTCCCCCAAGGCCACGACCGGCCAGAAGGGGAGGATCCGCATGAGTGCCACGCCCACCGCCCGTGACTACAGCCTGATCGGCCGCGATGCCCGGCTCGCCGTCGAGACCGGCCTCGCCGCCGCCGAATGGTATCACACCGACATCCCCCGCAAGGAGATGAAAGCCCTGATGCAACGCGAGGACGGGCCCGCGATCCGCGACACCCTGCTCTGGTTCGCGCTGCTCCTCGGGTTCGCCGCGCTCGCCATTTTCCTCTGGCCCTCGCCCTGGGCGATCCTGCCCCTCTTCTGCTATGGCACGCTCTACGGGTCTTCGTCGGATTCGCGCTGGCATGAATGCGGCCATGGCACGGCCTTCAAGACCCGCTGGATGAATGACGCGGTCTATCAGATCGCCTGCTTCATGATCATGCGCGAGCCCGAGATCTGGCGCTGGTCGCACACCCGCCACCATACCGACACGATCATCGTCGGCCGCGATCCGGAAATCGTCGCGATGCGGCCCCCGGCGATCGGATCGATCCTGCTCAATGTGTTCGCGATCAAGAACGCGCCCCGCGCGCTCTGGCTGATGGCGCTGCATGCCACCGGGCGGCTGACCGAGGAGGAAAAGACCTTCGTGCCGGAGATGGAATGGCCAAAGGTCTTTCGCACCGCCCGGATCTGGCTCGCGCTGCATCTGATCCCCGTGGCCTTGTCGCTCGCCCTGAGCTCCTGGCTGCCGGTGCTGCTGGTCGCCGTGCTGCCCACCATGTATGGTGCCTGGTTCGGGGTCTTCGTCGGCATGACCCAGCACGCGGGCCTCGCCGAGAACGTGCTCGATCACCGGCTGAACAGCCGCACGGTCCGGATGAATCCGGTGTTCCGCTATCTCTACTGGAACATGAACTACCATGTGGAGCATCACATGTTCCCGATGGTGCCCTATCACCGGCTCCCCGACCTGCATGCGCGGATGAAGGACGACTGCCCCGCGCCCTATCCCTCGACCTGGGCCGCGTATGCCGAGATCATCCCGGCGCTCCTGCGTCAGAGGCGCGAGCCCGAATGGTTCGTGGAACGCAAGCTGCCCGCCACCGCCCGCCCCTATCGTCCGGACCTGCATGGCGAGACGATCGCCGCGGCCGAATAGGTCAGACGCTTTCGGGCGTATGGATCACCAGGGGAAGCGGACATTGCACGGCGCGTCCCCGTTCTCCGCTCACAAGCAGATCAACTGTTACCCGGGCCAGATCATCGACCGGGTGACAGAGCAAGACCTTCAGAACTTCGTTTACCAGCCCCTCGCGCGTGGAGTCGGACAGATCATGCCCCACCACCATCGGACCCTTGCCCGGCGGCTGTTCGCCGATCGCGCGCGCCAGTCCATCGATGCCTCCTCCCGCGACATAGATGCCCGCGAGATCGGGGACGCGGTGCAAAAGATCAAGCATCGCCTCGTGAGCATAGGCGTCGCTCTCCAATGTCGCCACCGGATCGAGCAGCGTCAGGCCGGGAGCCTTTTCCCGCAGATATCCCCGGAATCCGATTTCGCAGGCTTCCTGACAGAGATAGCGATGGCTGCCCACGAAGATCGCGACCTTCGCCGCGGGGGGCAGCATGTTGGCCAGGAACCATCCCGCCGTTCGGCCGACCTTGCGATTGTCGAGACCGACATAGCCCGCCCGCGCCGGCGCCGTCAGGTCGGAGACCATGGCAACCACCGGTACAGCGATGGACTCGATCGCGGCCGCCACATGCGGATGGTCCGCCGCCACCACGCCAATCCCATCGCAGCGCCGCGCCAGCCGGATCAGGCGTTCCGCGACCCGGTCAGGGGTGAGATCCTCCAGAAAGTCAAGGATGACGCGGCCCCGGACATGCGGGCAATCGCCGACGGCCCGTTCCAGCGCGGCTCCGAGAATGCGGTAGAACGGTGTCTCGCGGCGTTGCATGAGAAAGCCGAAACAGCGTTCCGGCACGTCGGCGCGCAGCCGGGTCCGCAACAGTGGCGTCGCGTGAAATCCAATCCGCTCCGCCGCCTCCAGCACCCGCCGCGCGGTCGCTTCGCGCACCGGCTCGCGGCCATTGAGGACCCGGTCCACGGTCGAAAGCCCAACGCCCGCTTCCCGCGCAAGGTCCGTGACGGTCGGTCGCCGCATCTGTCCATCCTGGAAGATTTCTTCCAACGAAATATCGCAAGGAATGGCAGTTTTTGGAAGGAAATATTTCAGGGAATTGAACGAATCCCCCTGATGCCTCTATGCCTTCCCTCAGTTCCCGTACTGGAGGAAATCATCATGCCGACGCGCTATGCGCTTGTCGGCGAGGCCGGATCTGTGACCTCGCTGACCACCGACACATTCGAAACCGAGGTAGAGGCCAGCTGGTTCACGCCGGTCATCGATCGCCGACTGCTGAAATCCCTGATGAAGCGCGAGGATGCCCCCTCGCTTCGGCATTTCGGCCTCTGGCTCGTCCTGCTGATCGGCGGCGGCGCGGGCGCGATCCTGACCTGGGGCTCATGGGGATGCGTGCCGTTCTTTCTGGTCTATGGCGTGATCTATTGCATGTCGGACCATCACGCGCATGAATTGTCGCATGGAACGCCCTTCAAGACGCGCTGGCTGAACGAAGGGCTTTATCATCTCAACGGATTCATGACCTTGCATGAATCGGGCTACTGGCGCTGGAGCCACACGCGGCATCATACCGATACGCTGCTCGTCGGCCGCGATCCCGAGATCGCCGTCATGACCCCGCCGAACATCCGGGCCCTGCTGCTCAACTTCTTCTTCCTCGAAGCGGGGTGGACGCAGATCAGCGGAATGGTCCGGCGCGCCTTCGGCCAGATCGCGGGCGATGGGGAACATTTCATCCCGCCGGCCGAACGGTCGAATGTGATCTGGACGGCGCGCGCCTATCTGGCCGTGTTTGCCCTGACGATCCTCGCCTGTATTGTCTGGCAGTCCGTCCTGCCCGCGCTCCTGATCGTCACCCCGCGGTTCTATGGCGGCTTCATGGCACAACTGTTCAATATCACCCAGCACGCGGGTCTGCGCGAGGATATCCGGGACCACCGGTTGAACACCCGGACATTCCTGACCAATCCGGTGTTCCGCTTTCTCTATTTCAACATGAATTACCATATCGAGCACCATATGTTTCCGATGGTCCCCTGGCATCGGTTGCCCAAGCTTCACGCGGTGATCAAGGACCAGTGCCCGCCCGCCTATCCCAGCCTCTGGGCCTGTTACCGCGACATCATCCCCGCCCTGCGCCGACAGCTCACCGATCCCGCCTGGTACATCCGGCGGCCTCTCCCCGGCTCCGCTGTTCCGGCGGAATAACCCCCCTCAAGAAGAAAGCAGACAAGACATGACCGACTGGATCCGCGCCTGCGCCACGGACGATATCGACGCGGAGGATGTGCTCCGCTTCGATCACGAAGGCCGAACCTTCGCGATCTATCACAGCCCCGACGGCAAGTTCTTCGCGACCGACGGGCTCTGCACCCATGAGAAGGTGCATCTGGCCGACGGGCTGGTGATGGATCACATCATCGAATGCCCCAAGCACAATGGCCGGTTCGATTATCGCACCGGCGCTGCCAAGGGCGCGCCCGTCTGCGTCAATCTCTCGACCTATCCCGTCAGGATCGAGGGCGGCGATGTGCTCATCGAAATCTGAACCCCTCGTCATCATCGGCGCGGGGGAATGTGGAACCCGCGCTGCCCTGGCACTCCGGGAATTGGGCCATGCCGGGCCGGTCACGCTGCTCGGGGACGAAGCCGGGCTTCCCTACGAACGCCCACCGCTCTCCAAGGAGATCCTGACCGCCGAAAACCCCGCCCCCCGGATCATCGCAGGGGCGGACCGGCTCTCCGAGGTCACCTATCGCCCCGGGATCGGGGTCGAAGCCATCGACCGGGCGGCGCGCATGCTCCTGCTCGCGGATGGCGAACGGCTGGCCTATGACCGGCTCCTGATCGCGACCGGCGCCCGGCCGCGCCCCCTGCCCCTGCCCGGTGCCGATGGTCCGAACACCGCGACCCTGCGAACCTGGCGCGATGCCGAACGGCTGCGCGCGCATCTCGGGCCGGGGCGGCGGCTGATCGTCATCGGGGGCGGTTTCATCGGCCTCGAACTCGCGGCCACCGCCCGACAGCGCGGCACCGAGGTGACCCTGCTCGAAGCTCAATCCCGACTGCTCGCCCGGGGCGTGCCCGCCGCCATCGCCGACCTGCTCGCGGAACGGCACCGGGCGGAAGGGGTCGACCTGCGCCTCGATGCCCGGATCGAATGCGTGACCGAGGCGGGAGTCCATCTTCTCGACGGCACGCTCCTGCCCGCCGATCTGGTGGTGATCGGCATCGGCGCGATCCCCAATATCGAACTCGCGGCGGCGGCGGGTCTGGCGATCGACAACGGGATCGCGGTCGATGCAACCTTGCGCACCTCCGATCCCCATATCTTCGCCGCCGGCGATTGCTGCGCCTTTCCCCTGCCGCGGCTCGGACGCCGCGTCCGGCTCGAAAGCTGGCGGGCGGCGCAGGAGCTGGGCGCGCTCGCCGCGCGCAACATGCTCGGGCAGGCGGTGCCCCTCGCCCTCACCCCCTGGTTCTGGTCGGATCAATATGACCTGACGCTTCAGGTCGCGGGACTGGCCGAGGGCGCCGCCACCGAAATCCGGCGCGAGGTCGGGCCGGGGGCCTTCATCCTCTTCCATCTCGCCCCCGACGGCACCCTTCTCGCCGCCAGCGGCATCGGTCCGGGCAATGCCATCGCCCGCGACATCCGTCTCGCCGAAATGATGATCGCGCGTGGCCTCTGCCCGGACCCCACCGCCCTCGCCACGCCCGGCACCGGCCTCAGAAAACTGCTCACCGCTTGACTCGGGAGAAGCCAGCCCCTCAGATCGCCGCCATGAAGAAATTCCTCGACACCGATCATCCCGCCTTCAAACCGCTCTGGACCCGTGTGACCATCGTGGCGGTGACGCTCTGCTGGGGACTGGTGGAGATCATCACCGGCAGTCCGTTCTGGGCGATGATCTTCCTCGGCCTCGGGGCCTATTGCGTCTATGCCTTCTTCTTCGATTTCCATCCGGAGTCAAAGGAGGTACCGCCCGAGACGACCCGGGAGGAATAAGCCCCTTCCCCGCCGGGATCAGCTCCGGGCCAGCAAATTCTCGACCTCGACCAGCGTCGGCATCGAGGGCGCGGTGCCGGGGCGTGTCACCGAAATCCCTGCGACCGCGCAGCCGAAGCGCACCGCCTCGACCGGATCCATGCCCCGGGAGAGACCGGTGGCAAAGCCGCCATTGAAGGCATCGCCCGCGCCGGTGGTCTCGACCACCGGACCCGCGCTCACCACCGGCACCAGCACCGAGCGATCCCGCGCATGGAACAAGGCGCCCTTTTCGCCCAAGGTAATCACCGCCGCCCCGACACCGCGTTCGATCAGCCGATCCGCCGCCGCCCGCGCCGCCTCGACATCCGTCACCGCGATCCCGGTCAGCTCCTCGGTCTCGGTCTCGTTCGGTATCACATAGTCACAGAGCGCCAGGATATCATCCGACAGGGCCCGGCCAGGCGCCGGATTGAGGATGGTCGTCACCCCCGCCGCCCGCGCGATCTCCAGGCCCCGGACCGCCGCCTCCAGCGGTTGCTCCAGCTGGGTGACGAACACCGAGGCCGCGCCGATCAGCTCGGCCTGCGCATCGAGATCCTCCGGCGTGATCCGCGCCGCGGCGCCCGGTGCGATGATGATGGAATTGTTGCCGGTCGCTTCCTCGATGAAGATATAGGCGGCGCCAGTATAGCTCTCCGGGTCGCGGATCACCACCGGCGTCACCCCCGCCCCCTCCCAGGTCGAGATCGCCATATTCGCAAAATCATCGACCCCGAGGCGGGTGATGAAACTCACCTCCGCCCCGAGCCGCCCCGCCGCGACCGACTGGTTCGATCCCTTGCCCCCCGGCCCGAGCCGGAAGCTGTTGCCGAGGATCGTCTCGCCCATGCGCGGCGCCCGATCCGCCCGATAGGCGGTATCGGCCACGAAGACGCCGAGGATCACGACTTTATTCGTACAATCCATGCTCACCCCTCCGGCGGGATCACGCCCTTGCGAAAGGCAACGCAGCCATAGAACCGCCGCTCGCCGGTCTGGATCACCGCGTAGGCCTGCTTGGCCCGCTCATAGAAGGCATAGCGTTCGATCCCGATCATCGGCCAGGCCTTGCCCTCGGCCGCGTCGATCTCGACCTGAACCTCGCCCTGGACCTCCGGAACGGTGACCGGATCGCCGACGATCTCCATCCGGGCGGCGGCGTCATCGACAAACCCGTCGAGCGGATAGACCGAGAGCACGGCCTTCGCCACCCGGGGCAGGTCGGCGTCGATCCGGAGCAACCGGCCGAGCCCCGTGCGCCGCGCCACCGACTCCGCCGGGAAGTTCGTGTCGCAGAGAATGAGGTCATCGCCATGCCCCATCGCCCGCAAGGCCCCCAGCACCTCGGCATTCAGGATCGGATCAATCCCCTTCAGCATGACGCTTCCCCTTTCACGGCATCATCGCCTTGACCGCGGCGGCGACCGCCCGGCCCAGCTTCACATGTTCGGCCGCGTCGAAATGCACGCCATCGACCGGGCTCGACACGATCACCGTGCCGGCATCGAGAAAGGCCACGTCATGCCGCGCCGCGACATGGGAATAGACCGGACCGAGCTTCTTCGATTTCTCCGCCGCGCCCTCGAAGATATCCCCCAGGCATCCCGCTTCCAGCACCGGCGGCGGGCAGACCAGCAACAACTTCGGCGCCGCCCCCCCGGGACCGGCCATGGAATGCTGAACCGTCAGGATCAGTTGCGCGACCGATTCCCCGATCTCGACGGCGGGCACCTGGAAGCGGCATTTGAGATCGTTGGTTCCGAGCATCAGCACCACCAGATCGATCGGCCGATGCGATTCCAGAATCGCGGGAAGCACCGCGAGACCATTCTTGTAGGCCCCGGCGACCGGATCGGGATGCACGGTGGTGCGCCCCGGCAACCCTTCCTCGATCACCCGCCAGCCCGACCCGAGCTCGGCCGTCATCACCCCCGGCCAGCGCTCCGCCGGGCCAAAGCGCCGCATCTCTTCCAGCCCCTCCATCGGCATGGTGCCATGGGTGTTGCTGTCGCCATAACAAAGCATGGTCCTTATCATCATCTCGGGTCCTTCAGAGACTCTGGCCGGTTTCGGGGTCAAACAGATGCGCCCGGTCGGCGCGCGCCCGCAGATGCACCATCTGTCCGGGCGAAAGGTCATGCCGGTCGCGAAAGATCGCAACGATCGGAGTTCCAGCGAATTTCAGATAGACCATGGTTTCCGCCCCGGTCGGCTCGACCACCGTCACCTGCGCGGGGATCCCCTCCGGGGCCAGCTCCAGATGCTCGGGCCGGATGCCATAGGTCACCGGCCGCCCCTCGGCCACCCCGGTCCGCGTCACCGGCAGGACCGCCCCCTCCGCCACGACCCCGCCCGTCGCCCCGACCCCGGGGATCAGGTTCATCGCCGGCGATCCGATGAATTCCGCCACGAACTGGTTGCGCGGATGGTCGTAAAGCTCCAGCGGCGAGCCCACCTGCTCGATCCTTCCTGCGTTCATCACCACGATCTTCTCGGCCATGGTCATGGCTTCGATCTGGTCATGGGTCACGAAGACCGTCGTCGTCCTCAGACGCTGGTGCAGTTCCTTGATCTCGGCCCGCATCTGGACACGCAGCTTGGCATCGAGATTGGAGAGCGGCTCGTCGAACAGGAACACTTGCGGATCGCGCACGATCGCCCGCCCCATCGCCACCCGCTGCCGCTGCCCGCCCGAAAGCTGCCGGGGATAGCGGTCGAGATAGGGCCCGAGCCCGAGGATATCCGCGGCCCTGCGCACCCGCTCGGCCATCTCGGCCTTGCTCGCCCCGCGCAGCTTCAAGGCAAAGGCCATGTTGGCTGCCACGGTCTTGTGCGGATAGAGCGCATAGCTCTGGAACACCATCGCAATGTCGCGCTCGCCGGGGGGCAGGTTGTTCACCACCCGGTCGCCGATCTCGATGGTCCCGGCGGTGACACTCTCCAGCCCCGCGATCATCCGCAGGAGCGTCGACTTCCCACAGCCCGAGGGTCCGACCAGCACGGCGAATTCGCCATCCTCGATCCCCAGATCCAGGCCATGGATCACCTGGACGGAGCCATAGGCCTTCCGCAACCCGCGGACGGTGACTGTTGCCATGCGCTTCCCCCCGGCCACGACCTTCCCGGCCGCGCCTTTATATCCCGCCTTGCCTATCCGATCGCCGGGCTCCCTGTCCACCGCCATCGCACGCCCCGTTGACAGGTGATCCGGTTCGTCCATAGTGCAACCGCTTAGAAACACGACCGGAATTGCGCGGTGCAACACACCGCCCCCTCCGGCCGCGCTCCGCCAGAGAGCACTGAGCCCACAGCGTCCAGGGAGGGACACAGCGTGAAACTCGATCTCTACCACCATATGATGGCGGTCTCCGCCAGCCGCCGCCAGATCCTGCGCGGCGCGGCCGGGGTCTCGGCCCTCGCCCTCGCCTCGGGCGGCGCCCTGGGGGCCCTGACCGGCGCGGCCCGGGCCCAGGACAACCTGCGCGCCGAACTGCTCAAGATCCCCGGCGTCGGCGCGGGCTCGCCCACCGACGCGGACTGGCAGAAGGTCGGCGCCCTCACGCTCGAAGCCACCAAGGCCTCCGTCAAACCCGGCGAATTCGAAGGGGTCGAACTGACCTTCCTCGGGCTGAACAACCAGAACCTGCACAATTTCCTCTTCCGCGGCTTCCTCAAACCCTGGGAGGAATATACCGGGGCGAAGATCAACTGGATCGACCTCGCCCAGGCCGACTACAACGCCCGCCTGCAACAGGCGATCGCCACCGGCACCGTCGATTTCGACATCATCGAAATGGGGGCCCCCTTCGAGGGCGATGTCTGCGGCAAGGGCCTCGCCTCGGAAATGCCCGACTGGGTCAAGGCCCAGATCGACATGGACGATTACGTGGATTACCTCAAGGCGCCGGTCGGAACCTGGGAGGGCAAGACCTACCGCGTCTCGGTCGATGGCGATTGCCACACCTTCTCCTACCGCACCGATGTCTTCGCCTCCGAGGACCTGGCCAAGGCCTGGAAAGACGCCGGCAACACCACCGAATGGGCCGCGCCGACCACCTGGCAGGGCGTGCAGGCGGTCACCAAATTCCTCAAGGGCAAGACCGAACCGATGGGCGGCCCGGCCTATGGCTATCTCGACCCGCTGAAAGGCTGGGGCGGCTTCGGCTTCTACTTCCTCGAATCCCGCGCCACCGCCTATGCGAAACACCCGAACGACCCGGCCTGGCTCTTCGATCCCGACACCATGAAACCGCTGGTGAACAATCCGGCCTTCGTGCGGGCGATCCAGGACGTGCTCGACGTGATGCCCGACCAGCCCGCCGACCAGATCAACGCCGATCCCGGCACGACGGCCTTCCAGCAATTCCTCGCCGGCACCGGCTCGATGCTCAGCTGGTGGGGCGATGTCGGCTCCTCGGCGCGCACCTCGGACGGGTCGGTGATTGGCGACGTGGTGGGCTTTTCGATCCTGCCCGGCTCGCCGGATGTGTACAACAACAAGACCGGCGCCTGGGAAACCCCGGCGGAACCGAACTTCGCGCCGAACATGGCCTATATCGGCTGGGGGGTCTATGTGATGGCCCGCGTCGACGCGGACGAGAAGAAGCACAAGGCCGCCTGGTCCGCCGCCGCGCATTTGGGGGGCAAGGATCTCTCGCTCTGGACCTCGGCCTATCCCTCCGGCTTCCAGCCGTACCGCAAGTCCAACTTCAACTTCGACGAATGGGAAGCGGCGGGTTACGACCGGGCCTATATCGAGGATTACCTCGGCTCGAATCTGGACAGCTACAACCACCCGAACGCGGCGATCGAGCCCCGGATTCCCGGCATCTTCCAGTATTATTCGATCGCGGAGGATGAGTTGGCCAAGGTCTACGCGGGTCAATTCACCGCGCAACAGGGGGCGGACAACATCGCCGCCGCCTGGGAAAAGATCACCGACCAGATCGGCCGCGAAAGCCAGATCAAACTGTACAAGGCGAGCTTGGGGATCGCCTAGGCCTCGTCTTTCTTTCAGGAAGGATCAAAACGCAGTCGAGGCGCAATCTTGCGCCTCGCTAAGCGTCCACGGTGGCAATCATCTTTTCCTGCTTGGCAGGGTATTTCGCCGCGGTTGATCTTAACCTGTCAGTAAAATCGTATATCTGATCAAGCGAGTCGATTTTTACCCTCTCCTCCTTGTCTCCATCAAACAGGCCAATATACTTTATCGCTCTGTTAAAATGAAGCCTGACAAGAGGTTTTTTGTTATTATTATCGATTAATATTGCGCAGTAAGACTTTGCATCACGCATAAAAACCCGTGATGGTTTGATAACCTCTCGAACAATAGCTTTTACAATCATATACCCCTCCCTTTCTTCGTCGGTCGTTACAATTTCTTCCTCAATCAGTTCGGCATGCCCTTCGTCAGTGACTTGCTCTGTCACAGCCAGCGCCGAGGACAAACGGCTCACTACCGACTCCCTGATAACCTCCTTAAAGGCAGACTTTACCAACGCAGAAAATTGTTCCTTAATTTGCGCAGTAAAGTTTCCTTCATAAAGTCCAGAAGAAACCATTTTTACAAATTGATCATTTGGATCTTCAATAATTTTATTAATCTCACTTTTTAATGCAGAAGTATATTTGAGTCTTTCCGCAGTTTTTAAAATTCCATCTACATCAAAACCTGACTTTTCAAACTTTTTAAGCTCCACTAACAAGTGCGGTTGTATATCGGCAAGATCAAATGTTAAAAAGGGACGGACATCCAACTTGTTTGGCTCTTCCAAATCCGTATGAAAATGAAAAGTCCTGCCATTCGTAAGTATGGCAAACTTTGCAGATGTAACTGTAAAATATCGAAATAATTGCGAAAGGTGCACCTTATCAAGATTCACGGTGATTGGCTTACACTCTATAAGGATGCGGACCTCTCCATCAATCTTGATCGCGTAGTCGACTTTCTCCCCTTTCTTTCCGACTGCATCGGCTGTATACTCGGGAATCATTTCATTTGGATCAAAAACATCATAGCCAAGGGCATGAAAAAATGGCAATACTACTGCCGTTTTGACTGCCTCTTCAGTGACCATTGAACTCGACTGAGACTTGATTCTTTCCGAAAGCATTGATAGACTTTTTTCTATTGTCATTTTATTTCCTCCAAAAACTTTTTAATAATGACAAAATTCACAAAATTTTCAATCTTTTTTTAGTTTAATGCGTTGCCTTCTTGGGTAACTAGGTACCATGCCGATTATACCGCATCGGCCTTTACCATGTGCAAGCGTCGCTCTCTATCCACAAGACCATGTCCCTTTGACTGTGTATTTCCGAGAGCCTTGACCGCACCTACGGCAGCCGCACCACATTTCTGATTTTATCATTTAAATTCAATTAGATAAATTTAGATCATACTTGGACAGTTTGCCGCCGCATCGCCAGGACCAGCACATTTCCGACCTCATCGCCGTCGAAGTCAACTCTCCCGACCGCGCCACGGCGGAGTGCATCGCGGAAACCCTACTCTCCCGCCGCCGCCCATATCCATGTCCCCATCACCAGCCTCTATCACTGGCAAGGCACGATCCACAAAACGAAGGAAATCCCCCTCACCCTCCGGACCCGCGCCCATCTCTTCGAGACCATCGCCGTCGCCGTCAGGCCGCCTCACCCCTCTGAGACGCCGAGCCTCCTCGCCCGTCCCCACCGAGGATTACCGCGCATGGCTCCTCGCCGAGACCGGGGAACCGGGCGGACCTTTGCCCGATCCGCCTTGACCCCAGTCCGGACAGACCCGCTCCTACACTCCGAGGAAAAACACGCTCTCTATTTTTATCGTATTATATCAATAAGATACGATCCGTCCGCGCCCGGACAATCCCCCGGCGCCCCTCACAGGATGAAATCGCTCGCCCCATAGGCGGAGGCCAGAACGGTTCCGTCCTCGATCCTCACCTCGAAATCGAAGGCGCCATGCCCGTCGACATTGGCCCGGATCAACGTGTCGGTGCCCGAGGTGGTGGCCCAGACCTTGCCGATCCCGGTTCCCCCGCCAAAGCTGAAGGCCTGGTTCCCCGCGATGGATTGATTGGCGTCGATATCCTGCAGGTCGAACCGGTCCCCCGCCGCCGCGCCCGCCCCGTCGAAGGCCAGACCGCCGTCCCCGGCCCGCAGCGTGTCCCGGGACAGGGCCGTGGATTCCTCGAACCGATGGAAATCGAAAATGTCGGCGCCGCGCCCTCCGATCAGCACATCGGCCCCGAACCCGCCCATCAGCCGGTCGTTGCCGTCGCCGCCGCGCAGGTTGTCGTTTCCGCCACCGGCGAACAGCCTGTCATTCCCCTCCGCGCCATTCAGCCTGTCGTTCCCGAGCCCTCCCGTCAGGCCATTCCGAAGGCTGTTTCCGATCATGATATCGTTCCCCGATCCGCCCACGGCCCGCTCGATCAGCGAGCGCGGGTCATCGTCATGCATCAGGGCATTGAAGACATTCCCCCGCGCATAGCCACTGTTCGGGCCACCGCCGAGATAGGCGAGCTGGGTCGCGGAAAAGGTCGAATAGCCCCCCGCCTTGAGATCGATCCTCAGGTTGGTGGTGTAGCTCGACAGATCATAGGTATCGCTGCCACCGCCATCCCAGATGGTCTCGAACACCCGGTTCGCACCGGGGGTCAGGGCAACGACGCCATTGACCCGCGCCTCGCCGGTCAGGGGGTCCCATGTATAGACCGTATCGCCGGCATTGGTGGAATAATCCGCGCCATAGAGCGACTGAAGCGCCGCGATATCGAGCATCATATAGGTCTGGGCGTAGCCGAATTCCTCGTTCGTATAGCCGTCGGTCGGCCCGCCGATATAGGAACGGTAGGTCATCACCGAGAATTCCATCGAATCCCAGTCCGCGGGCAGTGCCCCGAAATCGGTATCCTCATGGCCATGCTTCAATCCGAGCGCATGACCGATCTCGTGGATCATCGTGAGGTAATCGTAATTGCCCGTGACCGGTTCGCGGCCGGACTGACCATAGAACACATCCCCCGCGCCGACAAAATGGCTCGGCATATAGGCATAGGCCGTTTCGGGATCGCTGGTATTGACCAGCCGGATGGTGGCATCGCCACTGCCGTGACCGGCATAGCGCAGGCTCAGGCCGGTAAAGCCCTCGACGGAAAAACCGGCCCCCCCGGTCGGCTGTCCCAGGCGCGCGGTGTCGAGCGCCGCCTGGGCCACCCGCAACTGCGCCGCCGAAATCTGGACGAGATCGGTGAAATTCTCGCCATAGTCGGTCTCGTAATCCGAGCGGCTGTCCGGATCGGAATAGGTGATTTCCGTTCCGCTCCATTTGTAGGTGCTCAACAACCCATAGATCCGCGGATCGCTCGGCTGATCGAAGAAGCTCACCTCCGAGAAGGCCGCCCCCCGCGCCACGGCGCCAGCCTCGATCGACGCCGCCGCGGTTTCGCCCGCGCCTGACCGGGACGCCTCGCCATACAGATTACTCAACCGTTCACCCTCTCATAGTACCCCGACCAGACCCGACGAAGCGTCGGGCCGCGGTGTCCTTCCCCACCCGCGCGAAGGAGTAAGATCCTCACCCCATGTCCCCCGGTCCCACCCTCTGGCATTCTCCGGGGATCGCGCGCAAGGTGCCTTATCGCGCCGCCGGGCGCCAGAGCGGGATCGGCGAATGGTAACCAGCTTCATCACGATTGTGCCTGATTGGAAACAGATCCGGGGGGTTTTCGGCATTCTCTCGCCGATTGTTGCGCTCTCGGTTTTGTCATTTCCCCTGGCCGCCGGGGCGGGCGCGGGCGGCCTTCCCCCGCCGCGGGATCCGGGACAGGCGATCCTGGAACAGCTCCGCTCCGCGCAATCCGCGCCCGGCAATGACGCGCTGATCCTCTTTCTCGCGCGATATCCCGAGCAGCCCTCGGCCGGGACCGCGCGACGCCTCCTCAGAGCGCGCGCCCCGGAAACCATCGCGGGACCGGGCCCCGACGCGGAAATCATCCTGGCCTTCGACCGGGCGCGCCTGACCCCGTCCGCGCTGGCAGACTTCCAGCGCCGCTATGCGGGCCATCCCCTCGCCCGCGAAGCCGCGAACCCGTTCTGGACCCAGCCCCAAGGCGCCCTCGGCCCGGACTGAAACGAGGAACAGACCAATTGCGTGTCACGACGATGGAGCACCGGGCGCGCGACCGGAACCCGCCGGGTCACGCGCTCCAAGAGCGAGGCCAGCGCCCCCCGCGATCGATCACCGCCCGGTCAGGCGAACAGCTCGTGGCAGGTTTCGAGGGCCGCGACCAGCGCATCGACCTCTTCCAGCGTGTTATAGAGCCCGAAGGACGCCCGGCAGGTGGCACTTACGCCAAGATGCGTCATCAAAGGTTGCGCGCAATGATGGCCCGCGCGGACCGCGACGCCCTTGCGGTCGACGATGGTCGAAATGTCATGCGGATGCGCGCCGCCCTGGAGGGTAAAGGAGAAGATCGCCCCCTTGCCCGGCGCCGTCCCCTGAAGGTTCAGCCAGTTCAGGCCCGACAGACGTTCGCTCGCATAATCGCGCAGGGCATGTTCATGGGCCGCGATATCATCGAGCCCCAGGCCGGTCATATAATCGATCGCGACCCCGAGGCCGATCATCGGCACGATCGCCGGAGTGCC
This sequence comes from Amaricoccus sp., assembly GCA_048594665.1. Classification (GTDB taxonomy): domain Bacteria; phylum Pseudomonadota; class Alphaproteobacteria; order Rhodobacterales; family Rhodobacteraceae; genus Amaricoccus. Next base: position 45,041 of record JBMDWT010000016.1, read on the forward strand.
CGCCTCGAACTTGTGAGGCGGATCGTTGTAGGTGATCGCCTCCTTGCTTACATCGCGGATCATGTCGCCCCCGCCGATGAAGGGGCGCATTTCCGCCAGCCGGTCCCGACGGACATAGAGCGCGCCGGAGCCGGTCGGTCCATAGAGCTTGTGGCCGGTGATCGCATAGAAGTCACAGCCCAGATCGCGGACATCGATTTTCATATGCACCGCCGCCTGGCTGCCATCGACCAGAACCGGCACGCCGCGTTCGGCCGCGCCGGCGCAGATCGCCTTGATATCGACCACGGTGCCGAGGACGTTCGACATGTGGGTGATCGCGATCAGCCGGGTACGCGGACCGATCGCCTCCAGCACCGCCCCCGGATCGAGCGAGCCGTCGGGCGCGGTATCCACCCATTTCAGGACCACCCCCTGCCGTTCGCGCAGGAAATGCCAGGGCACGATATTGGCGTGATGCTCCATCACGCTGAGGATGATCTCGTCCCCGGCTCTGAGCCGCGGCGCGGCCCAGGCATAGGAGACGAGATTGATCCCCATGGTCGAGCCGGAGGTAAAGAGGATCTCCTCCTCCCGCTCCGCGCCGAGAAAGCGCTTGATGGTCCCGCGCACGGATTCATAGCGATCCGTCGCATGGTTCGAGAGATAATGCAGCCCCCTGTGCACATTGGCATAGCCCGCGGAATAGGTTTCGGCCATCGCCTCGATCACCGCGCGCGGCTTTTGCGCGGAGGCGCCATTGTCGAGATAGACCAGTGGCTTGCCATGCACCGTGCACGACAGGATCGGAAAATCGCGGCGAACCGCCTCTATATCATACATGATCAGAGTCCGTGCGAGGAAATGCCAAGGATGGTGATGACCATCGCCAGCGAGATGAACAGAACGATCGCCGTGAGCACCACCGCCCCGAGCACGAGAACGGGATTTTCAAAGCCATGCAGTTCGGTGACGAAATTCGCAAAGGCCCAGAGCGCCCAGACGATGGCCGCGATCGCAACCAGTCCCGCCAGGGGCGGCAGCAGGACCAGGAACAGGATCTGGACGATCTGGATCAGGAGGAGCACCACATTGAGCCAGACCACGAGGGCGGCCGCGTCCCAGAACCCGCCCTGACCGCCGAAGAGCGCCCCGATCCGGGTGGTGAGCAGGACGATCACCCCCATCACACCAAATTCCACCACCGCGCTGAGCAGCGGCATCCCGAGCATGGTGGCCGTCACCTCATCGACGGCGCCCCCGCTCAACCGCATCGCCCCATAGGCCAGGATGATGCCGACGCAGGTCACAACCAGCCCGATCAGCACCAGTTCCATCGGCGCGATCCGCATCGACAGGACGCGCCGCGCCGCCTGCCGGGGACGCGCGATGCTGTCCTTGACCAGTTCGAGCCAAAGTTCCGCCATCTGGGCCTCCCGGTCCGGCATCCGCGTATCCCGTCAGCCTGTGAAGGGCGCGCCATGCGCCACGCTTGTCAAAGACAGGGCCAGTCCGGCAAAGGCAAGGGCCAAAACCGCCGCGACCCGCCCCGTCCCCGCGAATCCCTCCGCCTCGGCCAGGCTGGCGGCAAAGAGCCAGAGCCAGACCGCGAGCCCGGCATAGCGCAGCCCCGCGAGCCACGGCGCGGGAGCCCCCTGCGCCAGAACCCCGACCAGCGCCAGGACCAGGGCGACCGGCGCCGCCGCCAGCAGGCTCCAGAACAGCGCCGCCCGCGCCCCGAAGAAACCGCCCCGCGCCCCGAACGGCCGCGCCAGCAGATGCACCAGCGCCGATATCCCATAGAGCAGCAACGGCGCCACGAACATATAGCCAAAGAGATGCGCCGCGATCGCCCCCGCCACCGGGTCCTCGATCTCGAGCCCGCGGGCCGTGCGCAGCGCATCCGGCAGGCTCGCCACGAACCCCAGCGCGCAGGCGATGAAGAGCCAGGAGAGCAGCGTGCCCTCGGTCAGGCCGCCCGCGATCCGCGCCCGCATCTCGGTGCGCGGATTGCGCCAGGCACGCCCGATCCCGGCGACGAGGCCCGCCATCTAGAGCCGTCCGCGCCGCGCCAGCCAGTTCGCCAGCAGATCGCGCATGTCATCGGCCAGCCTCGGATCCTCGATCTCCGCGATGGCCTCGTCGAGGAACGCCAGCACCAGAAGCCCCTCCGCCTCCCGTCGCGGCACCCCGCGCGAGGTCAGATAGAACAGCGCCGTCTCATCCACCGCCCCGCAGGTCGAACCATGGCTGCACACCACGTCGTCGGCATAGATCTCCAGCTCCGGCTTGGCGAGGAACTGGCTGTCGTCGTCGAGCAGCAGCCCCTGGCTGATCTGATAGCCGTCGGTCTTCTGCGCCCCGGCCTTGACCAGGATCTTGCCCTGGAACACCCCCACCGCGCCATCGCGCAGCACCTTCTTGAACACCTGCCGGCTCTCGCAGTTCAAGGCGTCGTGGGTGATGAACACCGTATCGTCGTGATGGAAATCCCCATCGCCGACACAGGCCCCCGCCACCCGGGCATGGGCATCGTCGCCGGTGAATTCGATCACGCATTCATTGCGCGTCAACCGGCCGTTCGCCGTCAGGGTAAAGGACTTGAAGTTGGACTCTCGCCCCAGACGCGCGAACATCGCCGTCACCGCCCGCCGCTCATGCGCCCGGCCTTGCGTGCGCACATGGTGGAAGGACGCGCCCTCGGCGATCTCGACCTCCATCACCTTGTTGAGCCGCGCCGCCCCCGCGCCATGCTCCAGAAGCGTCAGATCCGCCCCCGCCTCCAGCCGGATCAGGTTATGCACCATCGCATCCGACGTCTCGCTCCGCTGGAGATAGGTGAAACAGACCGGACGCGGCGCCTGCCCCGTTACCCGGATCACCATCCCCTGCGCCGCCCGCGCACTGTTCAACGCCGCCATCGGCCGCTCGACCGGCACCTGACCGCGGGCCTCCAGCACCCCGAACAGATCCCTGGCCCAATGGATATCGGCGGCCAGCGCCACGGAGAGGGGCTGGATCTCCACCCCCGCCAGCTCCAGCGGATCCGACAGATCCGGCGCATGGACGCCGTCCACGAACACGATCCTGAGCCGCTCCACCCCGTCGAACACCGGCTTGTCCGGGGTCGCATAGAGCGCCGCCGCCCGCGCCGGCATCTCGGTCAGGCTCGCGGGATCGGTGTACCGCCAATATTCATCGCGCCGCGCGGGCGCGCCCATGGACCGCAGCCGCGCCTCCGCCGCCGCCCGCGCCTCGCGCGCCCAAGGCGCCTCGCCCGACGGCTGGGCCCAGGCCTCGGCCAGCGCCGCCCCGCCCGCGATCTTCACCGCCGCGACCGCCATTACGCCACCGACCGCAGGATATCGGCATAGCCGTTGGTCTCGACCTCCAGCGCCAGCTCCGGACCGCCGGTGCGCACGATCCGCCCGTCGGCCATGATATGCACCACATCCGGTTTGATATGATCGAGCAGCCGCTGGTAATGGGTGATGACCAGGAACGACCGCTCCGGGGAACGCAACCCGTTCACCCCCTCGGACACCAGCTTCATCGCATCGACATCGAGCCCCGAGTCGGTCTCGTCCAGGATGCACATCCGGGGCGTCAGCATCGCCATCTGAAGGATCTCGTTGCGCTTCTTCTCGCCGCCCGAGAATCCGACATTGACCGGGCGCTTCAGCATCTCGGCATCGATGTTCAGGGTCTTGGCCTTCTCGCGCACCAGACGCAGGAAATCGGCGGCGTTGATCTCCGCCTCGCCGCGCGCCTTGCGCTGGGAATTCACCGCCGTGCGCAGAAAGGTCATGTTGCCGACGCCGGGGATCTCCACCGGATATTGAAACGCCAGGAACAGCCCCGCCGCCGCCCGCTCCTCGGGCTCCAGCGCCAGAAGGTCGACATCGCCCAGGGCCGCCGATCCTTCGGTGACCTCATAGCCCTCGCGCCCGGCCAGCACATAGGACAGCGTCGATTTCCCCGATCCGTTCGGCCCCATGATGGCATGGACCTCTCCGGCCCCGACGGTCAGATCGACGCCCTTGAGGATCTGCTTGCCCTCATCCTCAAGCTTGACGTGCAAATTACTGATCTTGAGCATAAACTTCCCCGAATTCCGATATCCGCCGCGAGAGGGGGGTCCAGTCGCCCCGACCCCCGTCCATCGCTCATTCCCTTACCCGCCGCGCAACCCGGTCTCCCGGGTTCCTCCGGCCAAAGCGCGCTTCGATGTCAACGCGCACTCTGTCGGAGTGCGCTCTCCCTCGGTTTCCGCGCAATTCACCCGATCCCCGGGCTCCTCCGGTCGGACCCCGCCTCAGATGCGCCCCGCGCGCAGCATGCGGAACACCCCGATGGCCCCCGCCACCTCGGCCCCGGCGGTCAGCGCCAGCAAGACCGGCGCGGGCCACCAGGTCGCCTGATTGACCAGAATGCCGAAACAGAGCGCAAAGGGCGCCGCCGTCAGCGCCGCCGTGATCCAGTCGTCCAGATCCCGCGTCATCCCACCGACCCTTCGAGACTGATCGCCACCAGCTTCTGGGCCTCCATCGCAAACTCCATCGGCAGCGCCTGAAGCACCTCGCGACAGAAGCCGTTCACCACCAGGGCCACCGCTTCCTCCTCGTCCATGCCCCGCGCGCGGCAATAGAAGAGCTGGTCCTCGTCGACCTTGGACGTCGTCGCCTCATGCTCGACGCGGCTGGAGTTGTTGCGCACCTCGATATAGGGCACCGTATGCGCGCCACAGGTCGAGCCGATCAACAGGCTGTCGCACTGGGTGTAATTGCGGCTGTTCCTGGCCTTGGGATGCATCGAGACCTGACCGCGATAGGTGTTCTGCGCATGACCCGCGCTGATCCCCTTGGACACGATCCGGCTCTTGGTGTTGCGCCCCAGATGGATCATCTTGGTGCCGGTATCGGCCTGCTGGTGGTTGTTGGCGATGGCGATCGAATAGAACTCGCCCTGGCTCCCCTCGCCACGCAGGATGCAGGACGGATATTTCCAGGTGATCGAGGATCCGGTCTCGACCTGCGTCCACATCACCTTGGCCCGCGCCTCGCGGCAATCGGCGCGCTTGGTCACGAAATTATAGACCCCGCCCAGACCGTTCTCGTCGCCGGGATACCAGTTCTGCACGGTGGAATATTTGACCTCCGCGTCCTCCAGCGCCACGATCTCGACCACCGCCGCGTGCAGCTGGTTCTCGTCGCGCTTGGGCGCGGTACAGCCTTCGAGATAGCTGACATAGGCGCCCTTGTCGCAGATGATGAGGGTGCGCTCGAACTGTCCGGTATTCTCGGCATTGATCCGGAAATAGGTGCTCAGCTCCATCGGGCATTTCACGCCCTTTGGCACATAGACGAAGGAACCATCCGAAAACACGGCGGAATTCAGCGTGGCATAGAAATTGTCGCTGATCGGCACCACCGATCCGAGATACTGGCGCACCAGATCGGGATGCTCGCGCACCGCCTCGGAGATCGAGCAGAAGATCACCCCGGCCTTGGCCAGTTCCGCCTTGAAGGTGGTCCCGACCGAGACGCTGTCGAACACCGCGTCGACCGCGACCTTGCGCCCCTCGGCGGGCGCGCCCTCGGCGCCTTCGATCCCGGCGAGGATCATCTGTTCCCGGAGCGGTATCCCGAGCTTCTGATAGGTCGCAAGCAGGATCGGATCGACCTCGTCGAGCGATTTCGGCTTGACCGACATGCTCTTGGGCCGGGCATAGTAATACTGGTCCTGAAAATCGATTTCAGGATAATGGACCATCGCCCAGGTCGGTTCCTCCAGCGTCCGCCAGCGCGCAAACGCCTGGAGCCGCCATTCCAGAAGCCACTCCGGCTCGTTGTTCTTGGCCGAGATCAGCCGGACGATATCCTCGTTGAGACCTTTGGGCGCATATTCCGTCTCGATCTCGGTCGAGAAGCCGTATTTGTATTTGTCGCCGACGTCGCGGACCGTATCGACGGTCTCCTGATCGACCCCTTCGCGTGCGCTGATCTGATCGAATGCCGCCATTGTCCTAACCCCTTCCAAATCGCGCGCCACCTCAGGCGGCCCTTCGCCGCGCCCGGCGGCATTTTCCCCAGGTCTCGGCAAAGGCCAGAACCTGCTCCCGGCTCGTCCCCGGCCCGATCGAGACCCGGATGGCGGACCCAGCCACCTCTGGCCCGTATCCCATCGCCGTCAGGGTCCGGCTGGCCCGGACCTTGCCGCTGGAACAGGCCGAGCCCGCCGAGACCGCATAGCCTTCCAGATCCATCCGCATCACCTGCGTCTCCGCCTTCCAGCCGGGAAGGGCGAAACAACTGGTATTCGGCAGTCGATTCGCCGATTTCCCGACTAAAATAGTTTCCCCAGCGGCGGCGTCCAGAGCCGATTCTAGAATATTTCTAATTTCCGCCACTTCGTCCCAGACGCCATGGGCGAGATCCGCCGCCGCCGCCGTCGCCGCCGCGCCAAAGCCCGCGATCCCGATCAGGTTCTCGGTCCCGGCCCTGCGTCCCATCTCCTGACCGCCGCCGCGCAGGATCGGTGCCCGCTCGATCCCGCCGCGCAGGATCAGCGCCCCGACCCCCCTCGGCCCGCCGATCTTGTGCGCCGAGAGAAGCGCCGCCTCCGCCCCCGACCAGCGAAAGGCAAAGGGGATCTTGCCAAAGCCCTGCACTGCGTCGGTCAGCGCCAGACCGGGCGACAGGTCCTGAACGATCCCCGTCTCCGAATTGGCGAGTTGCAGGACGCTTGCCGACGGATTCGCGACAGAGACCCGCCCCTCCCGATCGACGGCAAGCTCAGGATTGGTCCAGGCCGCGACGCAGTCATGCTCGACCGCCGCCCCGAGCAATCCCCGCCCCGCCAGGGCCAGGGCCGCCGCCTCCGTCGCGCCGGAGGTGAAGATCACCTCGTCCGGCTCCGCGCCCACCGCCGCCGCGACCTCCGCCCGCGCCCGTTCAATCAGGGCCCGCGCCGCCCGCCCCTCGGCATGGACCGAGGAGGGGTTGCCCGCGACATCCATCGCATCCCGCATCGCCGCCCGCGCCTCCGCCCGGAGAGGCGCGGTGGCATTCCAGTCGAGATAGACCCGGCTCATACCGCCTCGTCCACCACGGCGACAAAGGCCGGCACCGCCGGACAGGGCGCGAGCTGGTTCTTGACCACGTCCGACAGCCGCGTCTGATGCAGCAGCACATAGACATTCGCCGACAACTGTTCCCAGAGCTTGTCGGTCAGGTCCTGCTCCCGCGTCCCGCGATCCGCCCCGGAGGCCCCGGCCCCCCGCGTCAGGGCATCCATCGTCTCATCCACCGCCGAGAGGATCTCCGATATCCGGATCTCCTCGACCCCGCGCGCCAGCCGATAGCCCCCGCCCGGCCCCCGCACCGAATCGACGATCTCCGCCCGCCGCAGTTTCACGAACAGCTGCTCCAGATAGGCGAGCGATATATCCTGACGCTCCGCGATCTCCGACAGCGACACCAGCCGGTCCGCCCCCTGCCCCGCCAGATCGGTCAGGGCGATCATCGCATACCGGCCCTTGGTGCTCAGCTTCATCGCTCACCTTCATCCAGATGACATTAGTCAATACATTTCGCTCGGCGGTGTTGACGCGTCGCCCCTGAAACCTTAACTAGCCAGTCTGACGGGAACACAGCCTTAACCTTAGAATTCTTCTAGATTGGTTGAGCGATTCCGTCAAGTTCGTGTCTTAGGCCCCACAGGAGATCAGACCGATGCCCGAGGTCATATTCCCCGGTCCAGACGGTCGTCTTGAAGGCCGGTACCATCCGCAAAAGATCAAGGACGCGCCGATCGCGATCATCCTGCATCCCCACCCGCTCTACGGGGGCTCGATGAACAACAAGGTCGTCTACAATCTGCATTACGCCTTCCACAAGATCGGCTTCACCTGCCTGCGGTTCAACTTCCGCGGCGTCGGGCGCAGCCAGGGCGAATATGACCAGGGTATCGGCGAACTCAGCGACGCCGCCGCGGCGCTCGACTATCTCCAGGCCCTGAACCCCAACGCCCGCGGCTGCTGGGTCGCGGGCTTCTCGTTCGGCGCCTGGATCGGCATGCAGCGTCTGATGCGACGCCCGGAAATCTCCGGCTTCGTCTCGGTCGCACCGCCCGCCAACCAGTACGACTTCAGCGTCCTCGCCCCCTGCCCCTCGTCGGGCCTCCTGATCGGCGGCTCCGCCGACCGCGTGGTGCCGCCGGCGGATGTCCGCAACCTCGCCGACAAGCTCAAGCTCCAGAAGGGCATCACCATCACCCATGCCACCATCGAAGGCGCCAGCCACTTCTTCGATCCCGGCATGGAACAGATGATCGCGACCGTCGACAATTATGTCCGCCGCCGCCTGACGGAAAACAGCCGATGATCGAAACGGCGGTCCTTCTGCCCTTCACGATGGCCGTCGTCATCATCGCCCTGACGCCCGGTCCCGACATGACCTTCTTTCTCGGCCGCGCCCTCTCGCAGGGGCGCGCCGCCGGCCTCGCGGCGCTGGCGGGGGCCAATCTCGGCGTGCTCGTCCATACCGCGCTCGTCGCCTTCGGCCTGTCGGCGCTGATCGTCGCGGCTCCCGCCGCTTTCATGACCATCAAGGTCGCGGGCGCGCTCTATCTGCTCTGGCTCGCGGTCCAGGCCATCCGCCATGGCTCGGCGCTGACCCTCCCGCGCGGCAACCAATCGCGCAAGACCCTCGCCGGAACCTTCGCCTCGGGCTTCGCCATCAATATGATGAACCCCAAGATCGTGCTCTTCTTCATGACCTTTCTGCCGCAATTCGTGTCGGCCAACGACCCGGACGCGACCCTGAAACTGATGACGCTCGGCGCCGTCTTCATCCTCGTCGGGGGCCTCGTCTGCATCCCGATGGTGCTCGCCGCCGAGAGCTTCTCGCAGGCGATGCGCGGCAACAAACGCGTCGCCCGCGCCCTCGACTGGCTCTTCGCCTCGATCTTCGCGGCCTTCGCCGCCCGCATCCTGCTCAGCCGGGCGCACTGATCCGGCCGCCCGACACCGGCAGCCGGCACCCCGTCGTGCCGGGGGCCGAGGTCGGCAGCCCCTTCGCCACCCGGACCGCGAGATAGGCAAACGCCTGCGCCTCCAGCATGTCGCCATCGAGGCCCACCGCCTCCACCGGATCGACCGGCGCATTGGCCCCGGCGCGCAGCATCGCCATCACCGCCCGGTTGCGCCGTCCGCCGCCACAGACCACCCAACGCTCCACCGGCTCGGGAAAATGCCGCGCCGCCGCCCCGACACAGGCCGCCGTCAGGGCCGCGAGCGTGGCCGCCCCATCCTCCGCCGACAAGGGCTCGACCCGATCCAGATATCCATGGAAATCGTTCCGGTCCAACGACTTCGGCGGCTTTCTTTCCAGATAGGGATGCGCCGCCAGATCGGCCAGGATCGACGTCTCCACCCGTCCGCGCTGCCCCAGCTCACCCTCCGCGTCATAGGCCCGCCCCAACCGCCGCGACAGGAAATCATCGATCAGGGCATTGCCCGGCCCGGTGTCAAAGGCCACGAGCGCACCGGGCTCCTCCGGCGCCGCCGCCCTGGGATCGACCCAGGTGACATTGCCCACCCCCCCGAGGTTCAAAAACGCCACCGGCCGCTGGAACCCGACCCAGCGCGCACAGGCGAAATGAAAGAACGGCACCAGCGGCGCGCCCTCGCCCCCGCTCGCCACATCCGCCGTGCGGAAATCCCAGACCACCGTCCGCCCGGTATCGCGCGCGAGCCAGTCCCCCCGCCCGATCTGATGCGTGCCCCGGCCTTTCGGCTCATGGGCGAGGGTCTGGCCATGGAATCCGACCAGATCGACCCCCGGAAACTCGGCCACCAGCGTGGCATGGGCGCCGCGGACCAGCGCCTCGACCCCCTCCAGCCCCTCCGCCCCCGGCCAGGCCCCGAGGCCCGCGCGCAGCCGGTCCCGGTCGGCGGGCGCATAGGCCCGGAATCCGGTGGGACCGAAGTCACGGATCGTCTCGCCATCGGTTTCGATCACCGCGGCATCCACCCCATCCATCGAAGTGCCCGACATCAATCCCAAAGCCCGCCGCATGCCCAGCCTCTTTCCTGTTGTCCTGATCCGCTATAGAACGCCGCTGCCCGCGTGCAAAAGGATACCTGCCATGAGCTACAGAACCAAAAGCGAATTCCTGCATGTCATGGCGACCCGCGGTTATCTTCAGGACTGCACCGACCTCGAAGGTCTGGACGAACAGCTTCTCAAGGGTCCGGTCTCGGCCTACATCGGTTACGATGCCACGGCGCAATCGCTTCATGTCGGGCATCTCCTGAACATCATGATGCTGCGCTGGTTCCAGAAGACCGGCAACCGGCCGATCACCCTGATGGGGGGTGGAACGACCAAGGTGGGCGACCCCTCCTTCCGGTCCGATGAGCGGCCCCTGCTCGGGCCCGAACAGATCGATGCGAACATCGCCAGCATGGGCCGGATCTTCGCACGCTATATCGATTATGGCTCGGCCCTGATGCTGAACAATGCGGAATGGCTGGACAATCTGAACTATCTCGAATTCCTGCGCGACATCGGGCGGCATTTCAGCGTGAACCGGATGCTCTCCTTCGAGAGCGTGAAATCGCGTCTGGACCGGGATCAATCGCTCAGCTTCCTCGAATTCAACTACATGATCCTTCAGGCCTATGACTTTCTGGAACTGAACCGCCGCCACGGCTGCCTGCTCCAGATGGGCGGATCGGATCAATGGGGCAATATCGTCAATGGCATCGACCTGACCCGCCGCGTCGCGGGGACGGAGATCTATGGCCTGACCTCGCCCCTGCTCACCACCTCGGACGGGCGCAAGATGGGCAAGAGCCAGGGGGGCGCGGTCTGGCTCAACGGCGACATGCTCTCGCCTTACGAGTTCTGGCAATTCTGGCGCAACACCACCGACGCCGACGTGGGCCGGTTCCTCAAGCTCTATACCGAACTGCCGGTCGGGGAGTGCGATCGTCTGGGCGCCCTGGGCGGGTCGGAGATCAACGCGGCCAAGGTCATCCTCGCCAACGAGGTCACGACGCTTTGCCACGGGGTGGAGGCGGCGGCGGCGGCCGAGATCACCGCCCGCGCGGTCTTCGAGCAGGGCGGCGTGGGCGAGGAGCTGGAGATCGTGACGGTGACGCGCGAGGCCCTCGGCGCGGGTCTGGCCAACACGCATTTCCTGGTCTCGACGGGGCTGGTCGGGTCCGGCAAGGAGGCCAAGCGCCTGATCGGCGAGCGGGGCCTGCGCTTCAACAACGAGCTGGTTCTCGATGGCAACGCCCTGGTGACCGCCGAGACGATCGGGTCCGAGCTCAAGGTCTCGATCGGCAAGAAAAAGCACCGCCTGGTGCGGATCGCCTGACCGCGCGTGGTTAATGCTTCCCTAACGCCCTGAAGGTTTTTGTTTTCTTTCAGGGCGTTAGCTGGGTGCGCACGCGTGCGCGGGCCCTTATTTGACGGTGACCTTGGTCATGAAATCGGGGGTGTCGACCATCCCGTTGTTGTCCTCGGTCCCGCGCTGGATCGCATCGACCACGTCCATGCCCTTGGTGACCTCTCCGACGACGGTATATTGGCCGTCGAGGAAGGGGGCCGGGGCGAACATGATGAAGAACTGGGAATTGGCGCTGTCCACCGACTGGGACCGGGCCATTCCGACGGTGCCCCGCTCGAACTTGGTCTGGGTGAACTCCGCCGGGATATCGGGCAGCTTCGATCCGCCCATGCCGGCGCGCCCCTCGGGGAAGGCGGCCTTGGTTCCGAACTCCACATCCCCGGTCTGGGCCATGAAGCCGTCGATCACGCGGTGGAAGGCGACGCCGTCATAGGCGCCCTCCTTGGCCAGCGCCTCGATCTGGGCGACATGTTTGGGGGCGAGATCGGGGCGGAGCTGGATTTCGATGGTCCCGTTCGCCTTGCCCGCGACTTCGATAACCAGGGTATGGCCATCCTGCGCCGAGACCGCCGTCGCCAGTCCCGCCGCCGCCATCAGCCCGAGAAAGACCCGCCGGATCATTGGTCGGCCGCCACCTTGACCGAGATCATCCGGTCCGGGCTGCGCGGCGGCTCGCCCCGGGTGATCGCATCGACATGCTCCATCCCCGAGATGACCCGGCCCCAGACGGTGTACTGACCGTTGAGGAAGTGCCCGTCCTTGAACATGATGAAGAACTGCGAGTTCGCCGAGTTCGGGCTCTGTGACCGGGCCATGCCGACCACGCCGCGATCAAACGGCAGCTTCGAGAATTCCGCCGGCAAGTTCGGTTTGCTCGATCCCCCGGTTCCGGCGCGGTTGATGTTGAAGCCGTCCTCCATGTCGCCATTCGCGACGTCGCCGGTCTGGGCCATGAAGCCTTCGATGACGCGATGGAAGGCGACATTGTCATATTCGCCCGCCCGGGCCAGCGCCTTGATCTGCTCGACATGCTTGGGCGCCACGTCGGGCAGCATCTGGATCAGCACCTGACCGCCGGTCAATTCGACCACCAGCGTGTTCTCCGGATCGGTGATTTCGGCCATATTCCCCTCCTGGCGTGTTTCGCCGCGGACCCTAAGAGGTCGCCGCCGCCGGGGAAAGGGCAGACATCGATTTCCAGCGAAAATCCGCGTTACTTGCGTTCCAGCCGGGTGACCGGCGTCCTGGCCGCGTAGCGTTCGATCAGGGCCCGCTCCACCATCGGCGGCACGAACCCCGATACATCCCCGCCGAGACGCGCGATCTCCTTGACCAGCCGCGAGGCGATGGCCTGGAAATGCGCGTCCGCCATCAGGAAGACCGTCTCGACATCGTCGTTCATCGCCCGGTTCATGCCGACCATCTGGAATTCATATTCGAAGTCCGACACGGCCCGCAGTCCCCGGATGATCATGTTCGCCCTCACATCCTCGGCACAGTGGATCAGCAGGTTCTCGAAGGGATGAACGACGATTTCGACCCCGAGGCGCTTGCCGATCGGCACGCATTCCGTCTCGACCATCGCGACCCGCTCCTCGAGCGAGAAGAGCGGACCCTTGTCCCGATTGATGGCAATGCCGATCACCAGCCGGTCCACCAAGCTGCAGGCACGCCGGATTATATCGGTGTGCCCCAGCGTGACCGGGTCGAAGGTTCCAGGATAAAGTCCAATCCGCATCGCCCGTCCCCCGCCGCGCCTGACTTCACGCAAGCAACATTATTGCGCGCCCGGGGTCAAGCGATCACGGTGAGAGACGTCACCAACTGTTGGCAATCATCCCGGTCAGCGCGGAATTTTCCTGCTGGATTTCCGTGATTCTCGCCTTGACTACGTCTCCAATCGAGATGACGGCGATGATCCGGTTGTTCTCGATCACCGGCATATGGCGAAAGCGGCCATCGGACATCTTCTCGATCACCGAGAGGGCCGTATCCTTCGGACTGCAACCGATCACCGTGGATGTCATCAGGTCGCTGATCTTGCTTTCGAGACAACTCGCACCCACTGTCCCCAGAGCACGCACGATATCCCGTTCGGAGAGAATTCCGTCGACCGTGGCACCATCGCCGCTCACAATCACCGCGCCGATGCGATGCTTGGCGAGCAGTTTCGCCGCGGTCTCGACCGTATCGCCCGGTTTGACCGACAAGACTTCGCGGATCTGTTTGTTTGCGATAATATTACCAACAATCATGCGCTTCCCCGGTCCAGCTTCACTTCCGATTGAACCAAAGTCTCCTCCCCCACGGACAGGCTGTCAAGGCTGACAATTGTCCAGGACCTCCCGCATGCGATCCACCACGATATCGGCCATCCGGTTGATCCGTGCCACCCGCGCATCATCCTGGTGGCGCACCAGATAAAAGGATCGGGTCAACCTGATCTCCTGCGGCAGAACCACGGCCAACTCGGGATGCTCATGGGCGACAAAATCCGGCAGGATGCAGATCCCAGCCCCCCGCAGACACCAGCGAAGCTGCATCATCAGACTGTTCGACGTAAGCGACGGCTCCGGCTCGCGTCCCAGCAGCGCATAATAATCAAGCTCCTTGTCAAAGATCATGTCCGAGATGAAGCCAATCCCCCGCAAGGCGCTCAAATCCCCGAGCGTCTCCACCTGGCCCAAAGACTCCACCACATCCCGCCGCGCATAAAGGCTCAGGCCATAATCGGCGATCTTGCGCACCGTCAGGCGTCCGGCGGACGGCGGCGACACCGCGATGGCCAGATCGGCCTCGCGTTTGCTCAAGGAAAACAGCCTGGGAAGGGAAACCGCCTGCACCAGCAGATTGGGATTGTCCCGGCTCAGAGCGTCGCAGGCCTCGATCAACAGATAGTTCAACACCCCGTCCGGCGCACCGATCCGCACGACACCCGACAAACGCGGGATCTGCTCCCCCACATCCTCGGTGGCGGCGAGAGCCTGATTTTCCATCATTTGCGCATGGGGGAACAGACCGCGGCCCGCTTCTGTCATCATGTATCCCTTCGGTCCCCGGTCAAACAGCTTCGTTCCCAGCGCTTCCTCCAACGCGGTGATCCGCCGGCCAATCGTCGCGGGATCGAGCCCCAGCGATTTTCCCGCCACCAGCAATCGCCGATGTCGGGCCACCGCCAGGAACAGACGCAGATCATCCCACCTGAGAGCATTGCCTTGCATGATTACCCCTCCGTCACCCTGCAACATAATGCAAAATCGCAAGACGAAAGCCTGTTTTTCCCCCACAACACAGGTAAAATACCGGAACCGTCGCAATCTGGGTATGCCACGCATGAATGACATTCACATTCGCCGGGAAGGTCGTGTCGGATACATCACGCTTACCCGCCCCCGCGCCCTCAATGCACTGACCTTTGCAATGACGGTCGAGATCGGCGAAGCGCTTGCCCGGTGGCGCGACGATCCCGATATCTCCCTGCTGCTCTTCGATGCCGAGGGCGAGCGGGCCTTCTGCGCGGGGGGCGACATCCAGGAAATCTATGCGACCGCCCGGACCGGGGATTTCGCCTTTGGCCAAAGGTTCTGGGCCACTGAATACCGAATGAATGCCGCTATCGCCCGCTATCCAAAACCGGTCGTTATCCTGGCACAGGGGATCGTGATGGGCGGCGGCGTGGGCATCGCCGGCCATGCCAGTCACCGCGTTCTGTGCGACTCAAGCCGGGTGGCCATGCCGGAATGTGCGATCGGGCTCGTCCCGGATGTGGGAGGCAGTGATCTGCTCGCCCGCGCACCCGGCCATCTGGGGGAATTTCTGGGCCTGACCGGCCATCGCATGAAACCCGGCGATGCCATCCGCGCGGGTTTCGCCGATGCCTATGTCCCCGCCGCCGATTGGCCCGCCATGACGGCGCGGCTTCTGGAAACCGCCGATCCCGGCTGCCTTGCGTCCTTCTTCCAACCCGCCCCGCCACCGGACCTCGCCCCCGATCAGGACCGGATCGACGATGCCTTCTCGGCGCCGGACATCGCCACCCTCGCCGCGCGGCTGGAGACCAGCGACTGGGGCCATGGCATCCTGAAAATCCTGAACCGGCAGTCACCGCTTGCCCTGGCCTGCGCGCTCTCGCTCATCCGCGCGGCGCGCCGGGAACCGGGGGTCGAGGCCGCCCTGACCCGCGAATACCGTTTTACCTCCCGTGCCTCCCGCGATGGCGACCTGCTCGAAGGCATCCGCGCGGCGGTGATCGACAAGGACCGGACGCCGGTCTGGCGCGACGATCCCGACCATGTCACCGCCGTGGAGGCCGAGGCGATGCTGGCGCCCCTGGGCAAAGCGGAACTCACCTTCCCGGAGTGAGCTTGGAACGATTTCCAATCGAATGGACTCATTCGATTGGAAATCGCGTAAATTCAAAAGGAGTGGGCAATGGACGTGTGCCAATGCGAACGGAAACTGCCATGGAGGGATTTCCATGATCCCCGATTCATGAAGACCCCTCTGACCATTTGATATGGCGCATTTTCGAGTCGCGGAACCGAATGCACTTCCGCTGAAATGCCCTAGCCATTCAGAACAATCGCCAGCTTGTTTCCCGACGGATCGCGCACATAGGCGGAGTACCAGTTCGGACCGTAATGTGGACGCGGGCCAGGCGCTCCTTCGTCGCTTCCGCCCCGCGCCAGCGCGGCCGCGTGAAAGGCATCCACCTCGGCACGGGATTTTGCCGGAAACCCGACCATCACACCATTGCCAGCACTCGCGGGGGCGCCGTCGAAGGGCGTGGCGATCCAGAGAACAAACTCCTCGCCCGTTCCTCCCGCGCTGTAGGCAACCCATCCCGGAAACTCGAAATGGATCTTCCAGCCGATCGTCCCCAGCACCGCGTCATAGAACTTGCGCGAGGCTTCGGCATCCCGCGCGCCCAAAGTGACATAGACCTGCATTCTTCTCTCCCCTGTTTTCGACAGATTAACCGCGAAATCAGGAACAGATCAAGAACAGACTACTCCGCCGCCACCCGCCGCGGTTTCAGGAGCGGCTTGAGATAATGGCCGGTGTAGCTTTCCTTGACCCGGGCGATCTGCTCGGGCGTGCCGGTGGCGACGATCGATCCGCCGCCGTCCCCGCCCTCGGGACCGATGTCGATGATCCGGTCGGCGGTCTTGATCACATCGAGATTATGCTCGATCACCACGACCGTATTGCCCTGCTCGACCAGTTCGTGAAGAACTTCCAGAAGCTTGCGGGTATCTTCGAAATGCAGGCCGGTGGTGGGCTCGTCGAGGATATAGAGCGTGCGCCCGGTGGAGCGCCGCGCCAGTTCCTTTGACAGTTTCACCCGCTGTGCCTCGCCCCCCGAGAGCGTCGTCGCCTGTTGCCCGACCTTCACATATCCCAGGCCGACCCGCATCAGGGTCGTCATCTTCTCGCGGATCGAGGGCACGGCGGTGAAGAACTCCTCCGCCTCCTCCACCGTCATATCCAGCACATCGGCGATGCTCTTGCCCTTGAACAGCACCTCCAGCGTTTCGCGATTATAACGTTTGCCCTTGCAGGTCTCGCAGGTGACATAGACATCCGGCAGGAAGTTCATCTCGATCTTGATGACCCCGTCCCCCTGACACGCCTCACAGCGTCCGCCCTTGACGTTGAAGCTGAACCGTCCCGCCTTGTAGCCCCGGGCCTTGGCTTCGGGCAGTCCGGCGAACCAGTCGCGGATCGGCCCAAAGGCCCCGGTATAGGTCGCGGGATTGGACCGCGGCGTGCGACCGATCGGGGATTGATCGATATCGATGACCTTGTCGAGATTTTCGAGCCCGGTGATTTCCGCGCAGGGCGCCGGGGTTTGCCGCGCCCCGTTCAACCGCATCGAGGCGGTCTTGAACAGGGTCTCGATGGTCAGGGTCGACTTGCCTCCCCCCGACACCCCGGTCACGCAGGTCAGGACCCCGAGCGGAAATTCCGCCGTCACCCCGCGCAGATTGTTGCCCGTGGCATTCCTGACCACGAGCGACTTGCCATTGCCCTTGCGCCGCGTCGCGGGCACCGGAATTTCGCGCACCCCGGTGAGGTATTGCCCGGTGATCGATTCAGGATTGGCACTGATTTCGGCCGGCGTTCCCGCCGCGATGATCGTGCCGCCATGCACGCCCGCGCCGGGCCCGATATCGATCACATGGTCGGCCTCGCGAATGGCCTCCTCGTCATGCTCGACCACGATCACCGTATTGCCCGCGTCGCGCAGGTTCTTGAGGGTGGTCAGCAGCCGGTCATTGTCCCGTTGATGCAGACCGATCGAGGGCTCATCCAGCACATAAAGCACGCCCGTCAGACCCGAGCCGATCTGGCTGGCCAGCCGGATCCGCTGGCTCTCACCGCCCGACAATGTACCCGCGTTGCGCGCCAGGGTTAGGTAATCCAGTCCGACATTCACCAGAAACCCGAGCCGTTCGCGGATTTCCTTGAGGATGGCCTTGGCGATTTCATTCTTTTGGCCGGTCAGGGATTCGGGCACCGCGAGGGTCCAGTCCAGCGCCTCGCGGATCGAGAGCCGCACCACCTCACCGATATGAACCCCGGCGATCTTGACCGCGAGCGCCTCCGGCTTCAGGCGAAAGCCGCCGCAACTGCCACAGGGGCGATTGTTCTGATAGCGCTCCATCTCCTCGCGCGACCAGTTCGAATCCGTCTCGCGATAGCGCCGCTCCATATTGGGAATGACACCTTCGAAGGCGCGGTTGATTTCATAGACACGGCCGCCTTCGTCATAGCGAAACCGGATCTCCTCCTTGCCCGAACCATAGAGCAGAACCTGCCGCGCATGATCCGGCAAATCCCGCCAACGCGCGGATTTGTTGAAATCGTAATGTGTTGCCAGAGCCTCGATCGTCTGGCGGTAATAGGGAGAGGACCCCTTGGACCAGGGCGCGATCGCCCCTTTGAGCAAGGGCAGGCCCTCATCCGGCACAACCAGCCGGGGATCGAAGAACAATTCCACCCCCAGCCCGTCGCAGACCGGACAGGCCCCGAACGGCGCGTTGAATGAAAAGAGCCGCGGCTCGATCTCAGCGATGGTAAAGCCACTGACCGGACAGGCGAATTTCTCGGAGAAGGTGATCCGCCGCGGCTCCTCCCCGGTTTCCTCCCCGGCCGGTGGCGCGATTTCGAGGATCGCAATGCCGTCCGCCAGATCGAGCGCGGTTCGCAGGCTGTCGGCCAGCCGCGTCGCCAACCCCTCCCGCACGACGATCCGGTCCACCACCACATCGATGTTATGGCGAAACTTCTTGTCCAGCGTGGGCGGGGTATCGAGGTCGTGAAAGGCTCCGTTGACCTTGACGCGCTGGAAACCCTGCTTGCGCAGATCCTGAAATTCCTTGCGATACTCTCCCTTCCGGTCCCGGACGATCGGGGCCAACAGATAGGCCCGCGTCCCCTCCGGCAGGGCCATGGTGATATCGACCATCTGGCTGACCTGCTGCGCCTCGATCGGCAGGCCGGTCGCCGGGCTGTGCGGTGTCCCCACCCGGGCGAAGAGCAGCCGCAGATAGTCATAGATTTCCGTAACGGTTCCAACCGTCGAGCGGGGGTTTTTCGAAGTCGTCTTCTGCTCGATCGAGATCGCGGGACTAAGGCCCGAGATATGGTCCACGTCCGGTTTCTGCATCATGTCCAGAAACTGGCGGGCGTACGCGGACAGGCTTTCGACATAGCGCCTCTGCCCCTCCGCGTAGATCGTATCAAAGGCGAGACTGGACTTTCCCGAACCGCTGAGGCCGGTGATCACGACGAGCTGGTCGCGCGGAATATCGACGTCGATGGATTTGAGGTTATGCTCGCGCGCGCCCCGGATTTCGATGAACTTCTGTTCAGCCATTGCGACCCGTCCCCAAATCGAAAGGCGTCACATAGCGCCTTGCCGAGAATTTACCAGTAAGGCAATCGAGAACAAAGCGGGATCATTTGCAAGGGCAAGATCGTCCGGTCAGGCCGGAAAACATGCCCCCGCGTTCAGTTCATCTCTATCACCCCTTGGCGAGGGATACCTGCTTCGCGCGCGCCGCGTCCCGTGCCTGAAGCCACGCATGTCCATAGGCGGCGATCCAAAGGGTGGCCACCGCGACGATCAGGACAATGGAGCGACCGAGGTGAGAGAGGTGGAACAAAGGAACGACCGTCGCGAGAAAGTAGAACATCAGGATGTGAAACGAAAACACATGCAGGCTGTGCTGACCGAGCACGACGAAGAGCCTGCGCGAGAAGAGCCAAGCCATGGCTTTCGAAGCCGCGCGGATCAACCGGTTCCGGTCGTCCACCCCGACCACCAGCATCCACACCACCGCGAAGAGATCGAGCGCATAGGCGATCGGAAAGATGAAGGTCAGAGAGCCCCGATCCGTACGGCCCTCGAAGAAAGTGGAGTAATCGAGGCCGAGCATGTTCCAGTTCACCGTGCGGAAGAACACGCCCAGCAGGAAGATCGCAACCAGGGAAATCAGAAAGGCCGCGCGGTATTGCGGCTGTTTCAGATAGCCGAGATCCATCTTGCCCTCGGCCATCCGAAAACCAAAATAGAAGCCGACGAAAAAGAACACCTGCCAGGCGAAGGCGTCGAATCCGATCCCGAAACTGATCCGCACGCCCCAGAGCGCCAGACCTTGCTGAAGATGTCCCGAGGCAAGGTCGAGCAGGCCGGTCTGGGCAAAGAGCCAGCTGAGCAGCACCACCAGAAAGAACGGGACAACATAGCCCTTGTGCAAGGCCTGGAAGGCGAAGGGCGTGACCAGCAGGAAGAAGATATACATGGGCAGGATGCCCATATGCGTCGACGCGGTGACAAGCAGCAGGCTCAGGCCGGTGAAGGCGAAGGGCTCCCGCTGATAGGGACCAAGATTGCTGGGCGCATAGGCGCCAAGGAGCAGGGCCGCCGCCAGCAGGATGAAGATCAGGGCCGCCTGATGCTGATAGATCGTTCCGATCCGCTTGAGGATGGGCTGGAAGATCGAAGATACGGTCGGTTGGCGCAGAAACTTCTTGCCATAGACAAGCCCGACGACCAGCCCGGAGATGAAGACGAACCCCTGGGCATCCTGAACCCACCCGAACCGGTGATGGTTCAACTTCCCGAGGATCGAGTCGGTGATATCGTTAAAGTGGACTATCCCCATGAAAAGGAGAAAAAATCCGCGGAATCCGTCAATGATTTCCAGTCGTTTCATCGGTACAGCACTCGCTACTCACTTGCTTCCAGAGCGAACAATAACAGCATAAACCCAGGCGTATTCGAAGGGGCGAAACCAGAAATTCCGCCCTCATTCCATCGTGACTCTATCGTCCCAGGATCTTGCGCACATAGCCCTGGGTCTCGGCATAGGGCGGGATCCCGTTGTATCTCTGGACCGCCTCGGGCCCGGCGTTATAGGCGGCGAGCGCTAGGCGCCAGTCGCCGAACCGGCGGTACTGCTGGCTGAGATAGCGCGCGCCACCCTCGAGATTCTGCTTTGGATCATTCGGATTGACGCCCAGAATTCGCGCGGTGTCCGGCATCAACTGGGCAAGGCCGATTGCGCCTTTTCCCGATCGCGCGGCGGGATAGAATTTGGATTCGGTATGGACCAGGCGCAGGAACAGATCCTCCGGCACATTGTGCCGGCGCGCAGCCGCCCGGGCCATATCCTGATAGACGCCCGGAGATCCGCCATAGACCGGAATTGCGGCATAGACATCGACTTCGATCGTCTTGGGGCGGCGCGGCCTTCCAGCCAGGGCCCCGGGCACGGGAGGGCGGATCAAGCTGCGGTATTCGGGAGAAAGATTGGACTGGTTGCGCAACAGGGCGCTCAATGATGTGTCCGCCGAAGCCGTTCCCCCAAGCGTCGCCGCGACGCCAAACGCCAATAGTATCCTTCGCATTGCCCCTCGCGTCCCTGTCGGTGGACTGCTCACCACCGCCCGGTTCCCCGGATTTGGCGCGACTATGGCAAAAAAAAAATCACCTGTCAGCTTTGTTCTGTTCTTCAGAAACCGTTAACCATAAGAAAGGCAAAGTTTTGCGCCGAGGTGTAGCTTCCGCGCAATCCCGGATCGGCCAGACGAGAGGTAACGGCATGGCGGGCAGCGTCAACAAGGTCATTCTGATCGGCAATCTCGGACAGGATCCCGAGGTCAGGACCTTCGGCAACGGGGGCAAGGTTTGCAACCTGCGCATCGCAACGTCGGAAACCTGGCGCGACAAGAATTCCGGCGAGCGCAAGGAACGCACCGAATGGCATTCGGTCGCGATCTTTTCGGAGCCGCTGGTCCGGGTTGCGGAACAATATCTGAAAAAAGGGGCGAAGGTCTATATCGAGGGCCAGCTGGAAACCCGCAAGTGGCAGGATCAGTCCGGACAGGACCGCTATACGACGGAAGTGGTTCTGCGCCCCTTCCGCTCCGAACTGACGATGCTTGACGGTCGCGGCGGAGACAGCGGCGGCGCGGGTTATGGCGGCGGATCGGGCTATGAGGACCGGCGGGGCGGTGGATCGTCCTCCGGCCGGGACCAGCGCGGCTCACTTGACAATATGGACGACGAAATCCCGTTCTGACCGGCCGGACGTCCCCGCCCCGACGGGGCACCCCATCATACCACCACGCGACGGGGGCGCCCGTCGCGCCCCCCGCGGGCGGGCTCCGGAAGAAAAGCCCCCGGGCTCAGTTGGTGTCTTTTGTGTCCGTCTCGCCGTAGCGTTGGAACAATGGTACCTGCGCCATGATAAAGACAATATTTGCGACCGGCAGGACAAAGGTCCTGAAATTGACCCAGACGTCGGTGCCGTAAATCCTCCAGACCAACTCGTTGGTGATGGCGAGAATGATGTAGAAAACCACGAATCTGACGGTGAATTTCATCCAGCCTTCGTCCCGCATCGGGATCAATTCATCCATCAGATATTTGAGATAGCTCTGCCCCCGCAGGAGACCGAAGCCGAGGATCGAGGCGAAAAGCCCATAGAGGATCGTCGGCTTCATCTTCACGAAGGTATCGTCCCGCAGGATCAGCGTCAGCCCGCCGAACACCGTGACGACGACCGCGGTGATGACGGCCATCTTCGGCAGTTTGCGGGTGAGGAAATAGCTGATGGCCAGCGTCCCGAGGATCGCCGGCACAAAGACCGAGGTCGCAAACAGGATTTGTTCAAGCTGACGCTCGGTCGCCGCCACGTCAGGTGAGACCGGAGCCATCCGATAGGCCAGAAAGAAGATCGCAATCGGACCGGCCTCCAGGGCGAGCCGCAGCAAGGGATTGATGTGACGCTCTTTGCTTTGGTCCGACATAAGGGTCCTCTGGAAAATCAGGCATCGAGCCCGGTCAGGGCACGGGCAAATTCCTCGGGATCGAAGGGGGAGAGGTCATCGATCCCCTCTCCGACCCCGATCGCATGGATGGGCAGGCCGAAACGGTCGGCAAGCGCCACGAGCACGCCGCCCTTCGCCGTTCCATCGAGCTTGGTCATGACAAGGCCGCTCACATCCGCGATTCGGCGGAAAATCTCGACCTGGCTCAGCGCGTTCTGTCCATTCGAGGCATCGAGCACGAGCAATGTGTTGTGCGGCGCGGCGGGGTCTCGCTTGCGGATCACCCGGACGATCTTGGCAAGCTCCTGCATCAGGTCGTCGCGATTCTGAAGCCGCCCCGCCGTGTCGATCAACAGCAGATCCGCCCCCTCCGCCTCGGCCTTCGCCATTGCATCAAAGGCAAGGCTCGCCGGATCCGATCCCTGCGCCGCCGTCATCACCGGAACGCCGGCGCGCTCGCCCCAGACCTGAAGCTGTTCGACCGCCGCCGCCCGGAACGTGTCCCCGGCGGCGATGACCACCTTCTTTCCGGCGGCGCGGAACTGGCTCGCGAGCTTGCCGATCGTGGTGGTCTTGCCCGACCCGTTGACCCCGACCACCAGCACCACCTGTGGCCGCTTGGGATAGATCGGCAGAGGCCGGGCCACCGGTTCGAGGATCGTGGTGATTTCGGCGCAGAGTAGTTCCTTGATTTCCCGGGCGCCCAGGCGGCGGCCAAACCGGCCCTCCGCCATGTTCGCCGTGACCTTGAGCGCCGTCTCCACCCCCATGTCGGCCGAGATCAGCAGCTCCTCCAGACTTTCCAGCATCGCATCATCGAGCACCCGGCCCTTCTCGGCCCCGAACAGCCGGCCGACCAGACCCGGCCGCTCCGGTTCGGCCCTGGCCACCTCAGGCGCTGGCGCGGGCTCGACGGGCGCTTGATCCAGAATCGCCTCCAGTCCCTCGTCGATCTTTGACGAGGACTTGAAGAGCCTGTCCTTGAGCTTCTGAAAAAACGCCATGGTTCCCCCGCGGAAATCCCGAACCCCCCACGTACCCCCGCGGGCGTCCGGATGCAAACCCGGGGGCGCGATAATTCCTTTGACCGCGCGTCGCCCTTGACGACCCGGGGGCTCGGCTCGCATTACCGCCAGCATCGCCCGCGATCCGGAAAGGGAAAGCGTTGATTCAAGATGCCCTGACAATCGCCGACCTGAAAGCCATGGCCCGTCGGCGTGTCCCGAAAATGTTCTTTGAATATGCCGACAGCGGATCCTTCACCCAGAGCACCTATCTGGCGAACGAGGCCGATTTCGCGGGGATCAAGCTGCGCCAGCGTGTTCTCGTCGACATGTCCGACCGTCATCTCGCGAGCACGATGATCGGCGAGCCGGTCTCGATGCCGGTGGCACTCGCGCCCACCGGTCTGACCGGGATGCAGCACGCGGATGGAGAAATGCTGGCGGCGCAGGCGGCCGAGGCGTTCGGCGTTCCCTTCACCTTGTCGACCATGAGCATATGCTCCATCGAGGATGTTGCAAGTGTGACGCGCAAGCCCTTCTGGTTTCAGCTTTATGTCATGCGTGACCGCGATTTCGTGCTTCAGTTGATCGCCCGGGCCAAGGCGGCCGGATGCTCCGCGCTGGTCCTGACGGTGGACTTGCAGATTGTCGGCCAGCGGCACAATGACCTGCGCAATGGGCTGTCCGCGCCGCCCCGCATGACGGCGAAACATCTCTGGCAGATGGCGACGCGGCCGGGATGGTGCCTCGGGATGATGGGCACGCACAGGCGTGGTTTTCGCAACATTATCGGCCATGCCAGGAATGTCTCGAACCTCCAGTCCCTTGCCGCCTGGACCAACGAACAGTTCGATCCGCGGCTTTCCTGGAAGGACGTGGCCTGGATCAAGGAGAACTGGGGCGGCAAGCTGATCATCAAGGGCGTGCTTGATCCACAGGACGCGCGCCGCGCCGCCGACTCCGCCGCGGATGCCCTGATTGTCTCGAACCATGGCGGCAGACAGCTGGATGGCGCGAGATCGACGATTTCCGCCCTGCCCGCCATCGTCGCAGCCGTCGAAGACCGGATCGAAGTTCATCTGGATGGCGGGATTCGCTCAGGACAGGACGTGCTGAAGGCGATCGCGCTCGGGGCGAGGGGCACCTATGTCGGACGCCCCTTCCTCTACGGCCTTGGCGCGGGCGGCAAGGCCGGAGTGACCCGCGCGCTCGAAATCCTGCGAAACGAACTCGACATCACCATGGCCCTCTGCGGCCGCCGCGATATCCGCGACATCGATCAGGATATACTGGATCGCTCCGCCTGAACCCGGATCATCAGAAAAGATCGATGGCGGGCCCGGTGCCCGTGAACACGACATCGGATTTGGCCACGAGACTGTGGACCTCGTGCTGGCTCGCCATCACATAGGTCGCTTCCATCGGTTTCAGCAGGGTCTCCTGAACCGTCGGAACGGTCTTTCGCGGATCACGCAGAGCCGCGGCCAGGTCCGTGGCATGGGTGCCGAACCGGTCCAGCCCGGCGCGAACCCCATTCAGGCGTTGCCGGACGATATCCTGGAACTGCATGCCACCCAGGGCCGCCATGATCTCCTGAGCGGAGCGCGCGCCCACGGAGGTGCCGTTTTCGAGGGTCTGACGCTGTTGTTCCGTCAGGTTCCGAAAGCCTTCCTCGGCCGTTTTCGACTGAGCCAGAACCTCGTCGAGCAGATTGGCCTCGTCCGACGTATCGACCTTCTGGCTCAGGCGCTGGTTTGTCATCGTCCGCAACCGCGCAAGACCGCTTGCGACATCCTTGGCAACCTGTCCCGCCTCGTCCGCCAATTGCCGCACCTCGCCCGCCACCACGGCAAATCCGCGCCCCGACGCCCCGAGGCGCGCCGCCTCGATGGTCGCATTCAAGGCGAGGACATGCGTTTGAAAGGCGATCCGCGTGATGGCCTCAAGGGCGATTTCGAACTGGTTCGCCTCCTTTGCGATCTCGGTATAGGTGCCCCGATCGGCCAGACTGTCCTGTGCGCGGGATTCAATCAGCTCCCGAAGCCGGCGGGCCAGTTCCACATTTTCCGTGACCGCGCGTCCTCCCTTTTCAATCGCATCGGCGGAGGCGCGTTCGATCCGCGCCAGAAAGGAAAGATGCTCCTCAAAGGTCGAATTCAGCGCCTCCAGCCGCGCAACCACTTCCAGCACGGCATTTTCGGTCACTTGCGTTGCGCCCTCGACCTGTTGGCTCAGGAGCCCGGAAACATCCGCGTATTTGTCCAGTTCCGTGGAAACCAGAGGGGCAAGGGAGGAGGAGACCACCAAGGGGGGCACCGCCACCACACTCTCGGGCTCGCGCTCCTCGACACGCGCCGGAAGCGGCGGCGGCGCCAGTTCGACGGGCATGGGGCGAAACACGGGAACCGCCGGTTCCGGCGCAGTCACCTCTGGCGCGCTCAACGCCCCGGACGTTCCCCGTCCAGTCAGGTATGCTCCGGCCACCGACACGAAACCCGCGGTGATCGCGACAAGGGACGAACCCGCTCCGGCCAGGGATCCAAAACGAACGATCAGGAATATCAGCAGGCCGACCCCCACGGCAATGGCGAGGGTACGCCATTGCATGGATCGGCTGGCAGAGGGCATTTCGAACTCATCCGAGGTCTCAAGCGCCATTTCCTGTTTCTCCAGACTGGCAGAAGCGCGTAAAATCACGCAGGCGCGACCTGATTGAGGATTTCCATGAGCTTCGCCGCCTGAACCGGTTTGACCAGCCAGCCCGTCGCCCCCGCCGCGCGGGCGGCATCGCGCTTCGTCTGATCGGACTCGGTCGTCAAAAGGAGAATCGGCAGGAACCGATAGGCCGCCATCTTGCGAACCTCACGACACAGTTCGACCCCGTTCATGCCGGGCATATGATAATCCGTGATCATCACACGCAGCGGCGGTGAGTTCGCGAGCTTTGCCAGCGCCTCTTCCGCGCTTTTTGCTTTCTCGACCTTGAGGCCGGCCTTGGTCATCATGCTGGAGACGCTTGCCAACATCGTGATGCTGTCGTCAACGAGTAGTACGGGCTTCATGCGTGGTCCTTTCGTTCCCTGGCATCGAGGGAGTTAGGCATCGGGATCATTTCGATCTGCTGAATCCGCCGACGCATTCGACGAAATTTCAGAACAGGAGAGGGTCTCGACCCCTGGACGCGGCGGCATCACATAAGCTCCCGCGGATCGAGAATCAGAAGGACCCGGCCGTCGCCGAGGAAGGTGGTGCCCGAGAAGCCGCGCAGTTCCGCGAGAGGCCCCTCCATCGGCTTGACGATCACATCCATGATCTCCCGGAAGCCGTCGACCGCGATCCCGAACCGCTCGCCCCCCATCATCACGACCAGCACGGCATCATCCTCTCTCGGCGGCCCGAGAGGCAGATCCAGCATCCGGTTCAGGCGAACCAGCGGAACCACCGCGTCGCGCAAGGTGAAGAGTTCGGCATTCCTGGCCTTGCGGATCGAGTCCCGGGGGATGCGCACGGTTTCGGCGATCATGCCCATCGGGATCCCGAAGAGCCGCCCGCCCCCCGCCTCGACGGCCATGATCCGCGTCACGGCCAGGGTTGGCGGAAGGGACAGCCGGACGATGGTTCCCTGTCCCGCCTTGCTTTGGAGCGAGATCTGACCGCCCGTTTTTTCGATCGCGCCCCGGATCCCGTCCGACCATTCCGGATCGATCCCCCGGCCATCGTCGATCAGGTCGAGGATCACAGTCTCCCCCTGCCGCGCGGCCGTCAGCCGGAGCGACCCCTGCCTGGGCTTGCCGGCGGCCAGCCGCTCCTCGGGAAGCTCGTACCCCTGATCGAGACGGTTCCGGATCATCTGGACCAGCGGATCCGCCAAGGCTTCCAGAATATCCTTGTCGGCCTCGATATGCCCGCCCTCCACGATCAGCGCGACCTCCTTGTTCAACGCCCGCGCCTGATCTTGCACGAACCCCGGCAACCGTCGGAAGAGCTGCGACACAGGGCACATCCGCAAGGCCATCACCGCGGTCCGCATATCCTCCGCGAGACGGTCGAACTGGGCCCGCTGGAGCCGCATCTCGCGCGACATCGCGCCAAGGCACTCATCCTTTTCCCCCGGCTCACCGATCCGGCGCACCCTGTCGAGCCGGGAGGCGAGTTGGGCAAAACCGTTCCGGGCGACCACGAATTCGCCCATCAAGGCCATCAGGGCATCGACGTGGCCCTGCTCCACCGTCAAGGAGAACGGCTCGGCGGGACAATCCTCCACCGGCTGCGCGTCCGGCGCCTCCGGCTCAGCGGGAGAGGCCGTCGCCCCGCGCTCCAGGATCTCCGCGCAAAATGCCAGCAAGGGCGCGGGATTGGCTTCGCTCAGCGAAGCCGCCGCGCATTGGGAGAGCAATTCCGCGGTCGTGTCATGGAGACCGGATCGGCGGAGCGCCTCTCGCAAGGCCCCCTCCGCGGTCGACACCCGTTCGGCGAGGGACGTGCCCCCTTCTGCCCCGAGAAGCTCGCATTGCGCGCGAACGATGTCCCGAAGCGAACCGGACGCGGCCTCGGCCCTGGCCGCCCCGGGCCAATCGCTCGACAGAGTACCGATGCGTGCCCTGTCCGCCGCGGCTCCGAAGGCGTCCCGGGCTTCGGCAACGGTGGTGGCGGCGATGGCGCGAAGGACGAGATCGCCCTCGACGGCCTCCGGGGCATCGTCCGGATCGGCACGAAGCCATCGCAGTCCCGGCACGTTCCGGATCAAGGAAGCCAGATCCTCCCCTTGGGCGATGGACTCCCGGTCGGGACGGAACTCGATCGCCACCAGGGATTCGGTGTCCCCCGCGGGGCGGCATTTTGATTTGTCCGCGTCGTCGAGGGCCGCGCACCAGGCACCGACATCCTCCGCGATCGCCTGTCCGCCCGTCGTCGTGTCCCCGCTCGGCCCGATGCCGCGGATCCGCGCGGCAAGCGTCTCGGAGGCCTCGGATGCATCGCCGGGCAAGGCATCCATTTTTTCAAGGCAATCGATCCACTGGCCGATCTGGCCAAAACTCTCGAGAAGAAGACTGACCGCTTCGGAGGGAAACGGAGCCTGCGAGGCCCTGTAGGCGCTCAGCAGATCCTC
Source organism: Amaricoccus sp. (assembly GCA_048594665.1). Classification (GTDB taxonomy): domain Bacteria; phylum Pseudomonadota; class Alphaproteobacteria; order Rhodobacterales; family Rhodobacteraceae; genus Amaricoccus. The sequence goes on from JBMDWT010000016.1 coordinate 73,898, forward strand.
CGCGGCGCCGAGGACACGGGTTATGGGCGCGACCGAGAACAGACCCGAGGTCCCCCTGAGGGCATGCATGGCGCGAAAGACACCGATGAACGCTCCCTCACGGGCCGCGGGATTTTGCTCCGCGGTCAGGAGACCGGACCCGGCCTGCTCCAGAAGGTCGCGAGCCTCGGGAATGAATTGGCGCAGCAGTTCCGCATCTTCATTCAGCATCTCAACCCTCTCCCCTGGTTCTGGGCGCGGATAACACGGGCATGGCCGCGACGGTGGCGCGGGTCCGGACGGACAGGGGATCCTTCGAAGACCCCGGATCCGCGCCACCTGCCTGGATAAAAGCCAGAGCTTGCATCACGTTACCGCGCCTCCTTCGATTTCTGGTAGACGACACAATCCGCGAACCGCCGCGCCACAAAAAGCTCCGACACCCGGCTGAGTGAATCCGAGTGGCCGAGGCACAGAAATCCACCGGGTCGCAGGGCATCGTACAATGCCTTCGCCGCCGCGCTCCTTGAGGCATCGTCGAAATAGATCAGGACGTTTCGACAGAAGATCACGTCGAAACCACGATGCGACTGCATCCTCAGCCGGTCCATCAGATTGACGCAGGAAAAATCGATCGAATTCCGCAGCTCGGGGATAACCTGCCAATATCCGTTCGAAACCGGCTCGAAATAGCGCGAGAGCATGCTCTTGGGCAAACTCCGGATCGACCGCGCATTATAGAGACCCTCGCGCGCCCGCTCCAGGGTTCGGGTATCGATGTCGGAGGCGAGGATGCTGATCTCGAACTGATCGACCTCGGCCCAGTTCTCGAGCAGCCAGAGGGCGATGGAATAGGGCTCCTCGCCGGTCGAACAGGGAAAGGACCAGATCGAGACTTTCCTCCCGCTCTTGTCCCGGACGATTTCCGGAAGCAGATCATTGACAAGACAGGAGAACTGATAGGTTTCCCGAAAGAAATACGTCTCGTTCACCGTCATGGAGTTGATGAGAAGCTGCATCTCCACCACCCCGTCGGGCTGTTTCAACCGATGCAGGTATCCCCGAACGCTCGCCTCCCGCAGGGCATGCATCCTGTCCCTCAACCGACGCTCGATGAAATACCGCTTCCCCGGACCAAATACAATTCCAGTCTGCAAATAGAAATAATCCTGAAAGCTCTTTAAATCACTTTCCTGAATGGTTGCTTCAATTTCCATAATACTCAATTCCAGCCAATTTGACGCGGGCCGATATCAACCGAAAAACCATGACCCGCGGTGCATGGGCGCAATGGAATGCGATTCCTTTCCGCGAGGGGCCCGAGAGCCATCGATTTCCCGTTGCCCTTGACATTTTCACGCTGCCTGCGTCCGGACCTGGCCGCCCTCCCATGTCTGGTCCATGATGGATCCGCGCGGCCGGGTTGCCCCGGATGTCCGCGGTCTTGCCCGGGACCGTTTCACGCAAATACGGCATCCCCCGCGCCGCCACGGGGCGGGATGGGAAGAGCGGCGCGCGTCCGCTCCTCCGTTCCGGGCTCAGGCGGCGGTCGCCACGGGCTTCATGGCTTCCTTGTCGAGCATATGCGCCGGTTCGAGCAGGAAGATCATCCGACGACTGCCTCGCGGATTTGCAATCCTGCGAATGACCCGCATCTGCTGGGGCGAGAGCGGTGGCGCCGGTTCGACTTCGCTGGCCTTGATGCCAAGCACTTCGTTCACATGGTCGACCACGAATCCCGCGCGCGTGGCTCCGGAGGCCAGGACCACGATCCTCTGGCGATTCGTCCGGGCGACGTCCGGCAAATTGAACCGCCGCCGCTGGTCGACCACCGGAAGCACCATTCCCCGAAGATTGACCACACCCTCGATAAAGCCCGGAGCCATCGGAAGCGCCGTGAAATCCTCGGGCACACACACGATCTCCTGGACCGCCGCGATCGGAACGCCGTACTCCTCGCCGCCGAGGCGAAAGATCACGAACTTCTCCTCGCTCTCCTCGACGGCGGCCTCGTGCTTCTGATCCTCGCCGATTCCGATCAGTTTCCTCATCTCGGGCGATTCAAACATCCGGGGCGCCGACAGGATGCTGACCAGCCGCTTGCCCTTGTCCAGCCGACAGATGGACGTCAGTTCCGAGCGGCTTTCGGCGAGCAGAGGCGGAACCTGGTGCACGCAATCGCGACGGACATGGAGCACCTCGTTCACGCTGTCCATCACGACCCCGACCCAGCCGCCTCGCCCCTGGTCACCGTTTGGCGAGACGACGACGATCCGGCTGGGACCGTCCTTCGGGGCGGGCGGCAGCTTGAACATCTGGCGCAGGGAGACGAGCGGCAGCAGCCGGTCGCGCAGGGTCATGAATCCGGCCACGCACTCGGCCGCGCGCGGAACGCTGTTCACCCGTTCCGGCATCTGGATGATCTCCAGCACCTCCTCGATCGGGAAGGCATATTCCTCGCCCGCCACTTCGAAGCTGACCAGCCGGATATCGTCCGGAGCCCGGGCGGGCACAGCCGCCTCCACGCGGGGCATGGGCCGCGGCTCGGAACCGCTTCCGGCTTCGGGCATGGCCCGGCTGGAACCGCTCTCCTTGTCGGACCGGAGCCCGTGTTCGATCAACAGGTCCAGATCGAGCAACAGCACCATCCCATCGCCGCGCTTGATCACGCCCGAGAGGAATTGCGCCTGTCCGGTCGCGCGAATGCCGTTGACGGATTCGATCTGGTCCCGCTCGACGCCGATGACGCCGGCCATGCGGTCCACGACAAAACCCATGAGCGATCCGCGGTTGATCACCACGACCCTGGTCGCATCGTCATGGGGCGCCGGGGCCGCCTTGAAGATATGCCGCAGGCTGGTCACAGGCAGGACCGTCCCGCGCAGATTGGCAATCCCCTCGAGGCTCTTGGCCGCGAGCGGGACGTGATTCAGGTGAGGTACGCGGATGACCTCCCGCACCTCCGCCAAGGGTATGCCGAACAATTCGCCGCAAACGCTGAAGGTAACAAACTGTTCACTCGCGGCCGCGGTCGTTTCTTCGGATGGCTCAGCATTTGTCGTCGTCATTGCACTCTCCTCGGCGCTAATCTCAGTTGCCGTCCTCGATCTGCAACTCTTCCGCGAGCAATGTGATTTCCTCGATCACCTCTGCCAGGGACTCCGCGCTCTTGCCCTGTTCGCGCGCCGCGCCCGAGGCCCGCTGGGTCGCCCGCAAGGATCCGGACGCCGCCGCGCCGATCTGATCGACACCCGTGCTCGCCTGACCCAATGCGTTCAGAATGCCGGTGGCGTTCCTCAGCAGCGCATCATGACCAGCCGCCATGTCGAGCATGTCGTTTGCCAGTGTGGCAAAACCCTTGCTCACGGCCTCGCTCTTTTCGAGTTCCAGGGCACCCAGCGTGACCGTCTCCTCGAAATCGCGCCGCAGGGCAGCGATCTGATCCTGAACGGCATTCATCAGATCTTCGATCTTCTCGGCGTTTTCCGCGCCTTCGTTGGCAAGGGCGCGAATGTCGGAGGAAACCACCGAAAAGCCCCGGCCGAACTCGCCCGCCCGCGCCGCTTCGACGGAACCGCTCACGGCGAGCATGTTGGTCTGGATCGAAACCTTGGTGATGGCACCGATGATCCGGTCGATCTTCCGACCGACCTGCTCGAGCTGGCTCATCCGCTGCCGGGACTGCTCGTGCGACGCGACCGCCGCGCGAAGGCCCGACACCATCTGTTCGACCGAGGCCTGGTTCGAGGTCAGTTCACCCTTCAACGCCTGGCTCATCTCACCCGCCGCGCGGACGCCATCGCTGGAGCGTTGCGCCTTCTGGCGGAGGGTCGACAGAACGGCGGCGGACTCGCCCGCCGTCGCGGCCTGCCGCGTTGCGCCCGCGCTGATCTGGTTCAGGGCCATCATGATCTGGGCGGCGGAACGATTGATCTCCTCGACCGCGACGGCGAGCTGCTCGGAGGCGCCGGCGACATGTTCCGCGCGTCTGCCGATATCCGAGCTGCCCCGGATTTCATCCGCCTGATCCGCCAGCTCGCGCGAGGCCTGATCGATCTGCTCGATCGCGGCATTTTGCTGGGCAACCGTCTTGCCGGCTTCCTCACAGGCCGCGGTCTGGTCGGCGGCGGCGACGACGATGGCTTCGGAACCCTTGCGGGCCTCCGTCGCCGCCTGGTCGGCTTCGATCGTCTCGGCCAGAACAGCGCGCACGCCGTCCTGGATCTTTGCCATATCGGCGCCGAGGCGCTCGAGATGTTTCACGACATCCTGTCCGCGATCCGCTCCGGCCCGCGCTCCCGTGGCCGATCCCCGGATCCCGTCCGCGATCTCCCTGACCTGCCGCTGGACCTGGCCCACCAGGTCCTGAATGTCGCCGGCGCTCTTTTCCGAAGTCTCGGCCAGGGCGCGCACTTCGTCCGCGACGACGGCGAAACCCTTGCCATTCTCGCCGGCCCGCGCCGCTTCGATCGTGGCATTCAAGGCCAGGAGATGGGTCTGGTCGGCGATCCGGGCCGCCGCCTTGACGATATCTCCGATCGTCGCGATCTGCCGGTCGAGTTCGGCGACCTTCGAGACCGAAGCCTCCTGCTTGTCGGCGGACCGGCCCACGCCGGCGACGCTCGACCGGATCTGACCCTGGAGGCCGGCGATCAGGGCTTGCACTGCCTCGGTCTTGCGAAGCGATGCGTCCGCGCCTTCGCGCGCCTGTGTGATGTCCGAGGCGATGGAAGCAACGGCGCGCTGGGAGTCATCGGCGGCGCTGGCGGCCTCATGGGCGCCGGCGGCCATCTGGTCCATCACCTTGCGCAGCTCCTCCGCCGAGGCGGCCGCCTCGGACACGCCATTCGACAGCTGCGCCGTCGCGGAGGCGATGCGCTCCGCCGATTTCCGCTGACGAGAATAGCTTCTGTTCTGCTTGCGGTCCTGCGCCTGCGAATAAGACGGCTTTCCACGCTCGCCCGCTGTCCGGTTGGCAACATTCGCGAGGGGTCCAGTGTCATCCCAGGAGGCCGCGTCATTCGCGACGTTCGCAACAGCCGCGGACGCGCCTCCGCGCCGATCCGTCTTCATCAATGCCATCGTTTATTCCTCCAACACAGCTTTGCGTTGAGTAGTCGACCATGTCTTAACCAGCCATGAATGTTGCGTTGGACCGCGTCAGTATTCCTGAATTTATTTGAATTTGGTCGATGACCCCGATCCGGGTCGCCGGTTCGGTTCCGACCGCAACAGCTTCAAATATCAGAATAACCAGAAGGAACGGCTCTGATCCCTGGGTGCGGCGCGATCTTCACCCGATCAGCTTTGCCCTCGACGGCACAGCCCGCCGTCGCAACGGTTCGAGAGAATACCGCGGCACCTTGTCCCGCCTCGGGCCCTCAGGCGGTTGGATCGAAGACTTGACGATCGAAAAATTGATCGGGTCCGAGAATCATCTTTCCGCGCACGGAACTGACGGCGGTGCGATGACCGAGGGCTCCTTCCAGCTTCTCCGATGCCCCCGGCAGGTCGGCGCCGACCGGTCCGAGGATGGATCGATAGAGATCGCTCCGGAAACAGGCGCGGGCCGTGGCGCGCAGATGACTCTTGTCCGCGCCGGTACGCCCTGCCAGCGCATCGGCAATCCAGACCGCCTGACTGCGCCAGGGAAAGGTCGCGGCGCCGGAGAAGAACTCGATGCAGCGTGGCACGTGCCGTTCATCGCCCCGCGCATTGATCACCAATCGCCCGGCGAGCGGACGCTCGATGATATCCGAGGACAGGTCGAGATATTCCCGACGCGCCAGCAATTCGGCCACCGTGATGGTGTTTTCCGGCGCCGCGACCCAGCGCCCGGCCCGCCAGACGGCCCGCATCAGCGCCGCGAGCGCCTCCGGCTCGGCTTCGATCCAGTCACGCCGCGCCGCCAGCACCTTTTCCGGCGCAAACTGCCAGATGGCACTGCCCGGCAGGATGATATCCGCGAGGCCGCGCTCGACCGCGACGCTGCCCCAGGGCTCGCCGACACAGAAGGCATCGATCTCGCCCGCGGCCATCGCATCGGCCATCATCGGCGGCGGCACGATCCTGAGGTCGAAGGCCGCGTCCAGCTCCGCCCCGAGGCCCAGCATCCAGTAGCTGACGAGTTTGCGCTGCATGGAAAAGGGGAAGGGAACGCCGATCCGCAACGGACCCGTCGCCCGCGCCAGGATCGACCGGCCGACCGCCTCCGCGTCCAGGAAATCCGCCTCAAGGCCCGCGGCGAGATCCGGCCGCATCCCGATGACATCGCCATTGACCGAAAGAACCGAGAGCACATCCACCAGCGTCGCCCCCCCGCCCAGCCCGGCCGACATCGCGATGGGCATCGGAGACAACATATGCGCCGCCTGATACTGGCCCCAGACCAGCTTGTCGCGCAACGAGGCCCAGGAAACGTCCCGATGCAGGACCAGGTCGAGCCCCTCCTCCGCCGCGAAACCGATCTCCCGGGCGATGATCAGGGGGGCGCTGTCGATCAGTGGAACAAAACCCGCGTCGAGGCGCATCATTTCAACAATTCCCCCACCATGAGCAGGGCCGCCGCGACCTCGCCGATCTTGCGCCCCTGATCCATCGCCGCCTTGCGCAGCAAGGCATAGGCCTGATCCTCGCCGATGCCCTTGGCCTTCATCAACATGCCTTTTGCCCGGTCCACCGTCTTGCGCTCCTCAAGCGCCGCCTTGGTCGCGGCGAGTTCGGTCCTGAGCCGGGCGACCATGTGAAACCGCGCGATCGCCGCCGTCAGGACGGGCCGAACCCGCTCCTTGGTCAGGCCATCGACGACATAGGCGCTCACGCCCGCGTCGATCGCCGCCCGCATCACCGCCTCGTCGGAACGATCGACGAACATCGCGACGGGCCGCTCGGTCGGCGAAGACGCAAGCGTCAATTCCTCCAGGATATCCCGGCTCGGGTTTTCCAGATCGATCAGGACGACATCGGGCGCAAGCATGGCAAGCTTGCGGGCAAGACCGCCATCCTCTCCGATCACGGTCACATCGAAATCGCCGGCGTCTCTCAGGCCCTCGACGATCATCAAGCCCCGTTCGCGATCCTTCTCGACCACGACGATCCGCAAGCCATTGGCCATCCGCCTTCCTCGCTCGACATTCCCTGCCGCGGCGCGGCATATCCGCGTCAGGTTGAATAACCCACGGATGCGTCGCGAGGTCTAGGCTTTCCTGCGCGCAAGGAGCGCAAGTCCGCGACAAAGACGGGAAATGTTTCGATGCGAACGGGCCAGAGCGAACAGGAGACAGGGAATAGAATTTCCCAATTGTTATTTTATTTCAAATGATTATTGATGTTTGGACACGGGGGGCACCCTCATCCCCTCCTCGACTTTTGCAAAAGGGGCCAGCGACCGCGCGGCCTTACGCGGCGCGGCGCCTGCCCTGGCGGTATCCGGGCTGACCGGAATCGCCCCCAAGTCGCTGCAATGCGGAATTGATCTGCTCGGCCCCGATGGATTGCTCCCGACAAGCCGCCGAAATACCGACGACCAGCTCGGAGGTGCGCAGAATTTCGGGAACCAGCGCGGTCAGCATGCGCCCGGCGGCATCCGAAGTGGACAAGGTCTCGGACGAGAGATGACCGATCTCGACGGCCGCCAGCTGCGACCGTTCCGCGAGCTTGCGCACCTCGGACGCGACGACCGCGAAACCCTTGCCATGCTCGCCCGCCCGCGCCGCCTCGATCGCGGCGTTCAGGGCCAGAAGATCGGTCTGTCGCGCGATCTCCTGCATCATGGTGACCTTTTCGGCGATGGAGCGCATCGCATCCACCGAACTTGCCACCGCGCCGCCGGTCTTGTTGGCACTGGTGGCGGCGGTCGCGGCGATCTTCTCCGTCAGGCCCGCGTTCTCCGCGTTCTGCCGGATGTTCGCCGTCATCTCCTCCATCGCCGAGGCGGCGGCGCTCAGGGATTCCGCCTGGGCCGCCCGCATCTCGGCCTGCTGTTCCATGAGAACCTTGCCGGTGTGGATGTCACTGAGAGATCCGGCCGCGCGCAACGGGATTCCCGCCGAATCCCGGATACAGCCGCCCGTCGCATTGAACCAGCGATAGGATCCATCGCGCATCTTCAATCGATAATCGATGTTATAGCCGGTACGACCACTCTTGTCGCCGACGAACTCCCCGAAGGCGGCGAAGACCCTCGGCGTGTCGGACGGATGCAGGCGCTCGGACCAGGAACTCATGACATTGGGAAAATCGTTCGGATTGTCGAACCCGAGAAGCCGCGAAAATTCGGGAGACCATGTCCAACGGCTCGCCGGCGAGGTCGCATCGCCCCCCACGATGACGGCGTCCCATAGGCCCACGCCGATATGGCGGTCCAGGATCGACAATCGCTGACGCAGATCCGCGAGGCTGGCCTCGGCATCGGAACCATCGATCTTGTTGCCTTTGAGCAGACTTTTAAACCAGTGGAACATCAGTGGCGTCTCCTGTCCTGCCCGCGGACTAAGCACATCACCCATTAAAGATTCGTGTTCTCGCAGGGGGGTCCGGAGAAGCCGCGCTAACCTTTCAGGGCGCGGAAACCGCGCCCTATCGGATTCTGCTCCCGAAAATACGCGGATGCGCCGACCATAGAAGGCATGCCTTCGATGGAAAACCGCGCCTTTGGAAATATCCGGACAGGCCTGCGCGACGCGCGAGGATCCCCCGCGCGTCGCGCCTGCCTGCACTGCGCCTGCCCTCAGTCCCGAGCGCCTGCTTTGTCCTTGTCCCCGATCATCCCGGGGATGGACGCTCTGTCATCTTTCAAATTTTCGGGAAAGCCAGCGGACCATTCCCGCCCGCTGGCCTGTCCGGACCCCTCAGCTGCAGCCAGAGGTGCCGCCGCAGGTGTTGCACTTCATGCAGGTGCCGTTGCGCACCAGGGTGAAGTTGCCGCATTCGCCGCAAGGGTCGCCCTCATAGCCCTGCATCCGGGCCTTGGCCCGCTGGTCGAGCGGCGAGGTCGCGGCGCGCAGCGCGAGGCCGCTCAGCGCGCCGGTCAGGTCGAGCGCGCCCGAAACCGAGGCCCCGCCCTGCAACAGCATCAGTTCCTGCGGCAGACGCTTGCGCAGATAGCCGGTCGAGGAGATCTGGCGGATCACATCGATCGAGCTTTGCGCCGCCTCGTCGCGGGGTTCGCGCGCCGGACGGCCCTCGTCCTCGCCCTTGCCGAGATCGTCGAAGCTCTCGCCGGTCGGCTTGACATGCGCGAGGTCGGTGCGGTCGAGATAGCTGACCGCCAGTTCACGGAAGATGTAATCGAGGATCGAGGTCGCATTCTTGATCGAGTCATTGCCCTGGACCAGACCCGCGGGCTCGAAGCGGGTGAAGGTGAAGGCATCGACGAATTCCTCCAGCGGCACGCCATATTGCAGGCCGACCGACACCGCGATCGCGAAATTGTTCATCATCGCCCGGAAGGCCGCGCCCTCCTTGTGCATGTCGATGAAGATCTCGCCGAGCTTGCCGTCGCCATATTCGCCGGTCCGAAGATAGACCTTGTGCCCGCCGACGATGGCCTTCTGGGTATAGCCCTTGCGCCGTTCCGGCAGGCGGCTGCGCTGGGTGCGGGCGACGTCGCGATAGACGATCTTCTCGACGATCCGCTCGGCCAGGACCGTGACCCGCTCGGCCGGGGCCGCCGAGGTCAGCGCCTCCTCCAGCTCCTCGTCCTCCTCGATCAGGGCCGCGCTCAGCGGCTGGCTCAGTTTCGAGCCGTCGCGATAGAGCGCATTGGCCTTGACCCCGAGCGACCAGCTCAGTTCATAAGCCGCCTTGCAATCCTCGATGCTGGCATCGTTGGGCATATTGATGGTCTTGGAGATCGCGCCCGAGATGAAGCTCTGGGCCGCCGCCATCATATGGATATGGCTTTCGACCGAGAGATAGCGCTTGCCGGTCTTGCCGCAGGCATTGGCGCAATCGAACACGACGTAATGCGCGGGGTCGAGGTGCGGCGCCCCTTCGAGCGTCATCGTCCCGCAGACATGGGCGTTCGCCGCTTCGACCTGCGCCCGGGAGAATCCGAGATGCCGCAGGAGATCGAAACTCGGATCGCGCAGCCGCTCCGGGGGGATGCCGAGCACGCCGGTGCAGAATTCCTCGCCCAGCGTCCATTGGTTGAAGACGAAGCGGATATCGAAGGCCGTGGGCAGCGCCGCCTCGATCTTGGCAATCTCGGCCGCGCCGAAGCCATGGCCGATCAGGGCGGTCGGATTGATGTCGGGCGCATTGCCGAGCGAGGCATGGCCGACCGCGTAGGCGATGATTTCCTCAACCTGCGCCGAGGTATAGCCGAGATTCCTCAGGGCCTGCGGCACCGCGCGGTTGATGATCTTGAAATATCCGCCCCCGGCCAGCTTCTTGAACTTGACCAGCGCGAAATCGGGCTCGATCCCGGTGGTGTCGCAATCCATCACCAGCCCGATGGTCCCGGTCGGGGCGATTACCGACACCTGCGCATTGCGGAAACCATGGGCCTCGCCCAGGGCCACCGCCTCGTCCCAGACCTTGTGCGCCAGATCGAGCAGGCCCGTGTCGGGGCAGTTCGCATGATCGAGCGGCACGGGTGCGACCGCCAGCCCCTCGTATCCGGTCGTGGCGCCGAGCGCCGCCCGGCGATGGTTGCGGATCACCCTCATCATATGGTCGGCATTGGCGGCATGGCCGGGGAAGGCGCCACGCTCCTTGGCCATTTCCGCCGAGGTGCGATAGGCCTCGCCGGTCATCACCGCCGTCAGCGCCCCGCAGAGCGCGCGCCCCTCGGCCGAGTCGTACCCATGGCCCATGGTCATCAGGAGCCCGCCGATATTGGCATAGCCGAGGCCGAGCGTGCGGAACCGATAGCTCAGCTCCGCGATGCGCGGGCTCGGGAACTGCGCCATCAGCACCGAGATCTCGAGCGTCACCGTCCAGAGCCGGGTCGCATGCACATAGGCCGCCGCGTCGAACGTCCCCTCCCGCAGGAAGGTGAGCAGGTTCAGCGAGGCGAGATTGCAGGCGGTATCATCGAGGAACATATATTCCGAGCAGGGGTTCGACGCCCGGATCGCCCCATCCTCGGGGCAGGTGTGCCAGGCATTGATCGTATCGTGGAACTGCACGCCCGGATCGGCGCAGGCCCAGGCGGCATGGCCGATCTGATCCCACAGCTCCCGCGCCTTCACGGTCTTTGCGACCTTGCCATCGGTGCGCCGGATCAACGCCCAATCGGCATCCTCGCGCACGGCCCTCAGGAACGCATCCGTCACCCGCACCGAATTGTTGGAATTCTGGCCCGAGACCGTCAGATAGGCCTCCGAATCCCAATCCGTGTCATAGGTGCGGAACTCGATGCTGGCATATCCCTGCTCGGCATATTGCAGGACGCGCTTGACATAGGTCTCGGGCACCATCGACGTCTTCGCCGACCGGATCGCGGCCTTCAGGCTGGCATTGACCTTGGGATCGAACGCATCGCGCTCTATCCCGTCCCACCCCCGGATCGCCGCGAAAATCTCGTTCAGCCGCGCCTCATGCGCCTTGGATCCGGCGACGAGCGAGGCGACCTTCTGCTCCTCGATCACCTTCCAATTGATGAACTCCTCGATATCGGGATGATCCATGTCACAGATCACCATCTTGGCCGCGCGCCGCGTCGTGCCGCCCGACTTGATCGCCCCGGCCGCCCGGTCCCCGATCTTCAGGAACGACATCAACCCGGAGGACTTGCCCCCGCCCGCCAGCTTCTCGTTCGCGGCCCGCAGCGAGGAGAAATTCGTCCCCGTGCCGGAGCCGTACTTGAACAGCCGCGCCTCGCGCGTCCACAGATCCATGATCCCGCCGTCGTTCACCAGATCGTCCGACACCGACTGGATGAAACAGGCATGCGGCTGCGGATGCTCATAGGCGCTGGTCGAGCGGGTCAATTCGCCCGTCTCGAAATCGACATAGAAATGCCCCTGCCCCGGACCATCGATGCCGTAAGCCCAATGCAGCCCGGTGTTGAACCATTGCGGGGAATTCGGCGCCGCCATCTGCGCCGCGAGCATGAACCGCATCTCGTCGTAATAGGCCCGCGCATCGTCCTCGGCGGTGAAATATCCGCCCTTCCAGCCCCAATAGGCCCAGGCCCCGGCCAGCCGGTCGAACACCTGCCGCGCGCTGGTCTCGCCGCCGAACCGCTCCGCCTCCGGCAAGTCCGCCAGCCGCGCCTCATCCGCCTCGGACCGCCACAGGAACGCCGGAACCCCCGCCTCCTCGACGCGCCGCAGGATCGCGGGCACCCCGGCCTTGCGGAAATATTTCTGCGCCAGCACATCGGCCGCGACCTGGCTCCAGCCCTCCGGTACCTCCAGGTTTTCGAGCGCGAACACCACCGACCCATCGGGATTGCGGATTTCCGACGTGGTCGCGCGGAACTCCATCGCGCCATAGGCGCCTTTCTCGGGGGTCGTGAAATGGCGTTCGATCTTCATGGCTCTCGTCCTTGTCCTTAGTGCACCAGATGTTGTGGCCGGTACGCGTCTTGCCCCCAAAGAACGTCAATTCCCCCCGAGTCGCAATTTCTTTATTCGCCCTCACCCCCACATATAGTGGTTGACAGGATCTTACCCACAATAGCTGTGTATAACTTGTGGATGACTGCCCTGAGCCCGCAATCCCTAGATATTCCAACCTGATATGCCAAAAACCGGCATACGGGGCTGAGGGAACCGGCCGTCCGCCCCGGAACGACCGCGGGCGCGTCAAAACCCCGCCGGATTTTCCGGCGCGGACGGCCATCTCTGGAATGATTTCATCCGCCTGCGGCCCATGCTCCGCACCGCTGGCCTTCCCGCGCCACCACCACCCGCCCGTCGAATCAAGCGACAAGACCGCCCCTCCCCGCGCGCCCACCGGGGCCGCCAAAAAAAACAGGCAACCACCCGTCCGCTTGCCTCACGGGCCGGGATACCGTTCACTCACGGGATTGGAGACCTGCCGGATGATTTACACCCTTTTGACGACCGCCTTCCTCGCCGTTCTGATTCTCAGGGAATACTATCCCGCCTCCGCGATGCGGTCGGACGGGATCAAGGCCTATGGGTGGCTCACCCGGATCGCGCGCAAGCATTATGTTCAGATCATATTCGCAGCAACATTCCTGTTTTGCGTCTGGGCCCTCTGGCTCGGCCTCGCCCGCGTTCCGAACGAACTCGGCAAACTCCTTGAGGATCTGAGAGAAAACGCGGGCAACGACGCCGCCACCCGCTCGATCATCACCGCCATCACCGCCCTGATCGCGGGTATTGCGATCTTCGGCACGATCATCGTGCAAGCGATCCGGGTCTGGACCAACGAGCGTCAGATCTCGACCATCGAACAAGGCCATGTCACCGACCGGATCACCAAGGCGGTGGAACAACTCGGCGCCGAAAAGACCGTGAAGCGCATCCTGAAAGACGCGGACGGCAACGAGGTTCGCAACAGCGACAATGTTCCAGTCGTGATTGAAACTACTGTCCCAAATCTCGAAGTCCGCCTTGGCGGCATCTACGCCTTGGAGCGCATCGCGCAGGACAGCGAGCGCGACCACATCACCATTATGGAAATCCTCTGCGCCTACATCCGCGAAAACGCCAAGGCGAGCGATGCCCCCGACCATGCCCTTGGTGAGTTCAAGGACTACGACGACCCCTCAGCCCCCGACCGCGACGCCTATCGTAGGGAACGCGCCCAAAAACTACGCACATGGGTTGCTAGCCTCCCCCAACCCCGCATCGACATCCAGGCAGCATTGACTGTAATCGGGCGTCGTAACCAAGGTCGTCGAGAAGCTGAAGTTGCATCCAATTTCAAGTTGGATTTACGCGGCTCAAATTTAAGGCGCACAAACTTGTCAAATGCACACTTTGAGTGTGCTGACCTAAGTGGCGTGCGGATGGAAGGCGCAGACCTATCTCGGGCGTGGATCAATAAGACGAAATTCATCGGATCTTACCTAGATGGGGCAAAATTACTTGGATGCCGGCTAGAAACAGGCGATTTACGAAAGGCCAGATTGGAAAGTGCCGATCTTACTTGGGCGCAATTGAATTACACAAATTTCTCCGAGGCACGATTGGAAGGAGTAGAGTTCTTTGAAGCGCGCCTCGAGAGAGCAAATCTTCGCCATACACGCCTTGAAGGCGCATATCTTTTTAGGGCTCAAATGAATTGGGCAAAACTGCGTGGGTCAGGACTGGAGGGAGCAGATCTTGTAAGTGCCTGTTTAGAGTGGGCTGATCTCCGCGACACACGAATAAAAGGCACAATATTTGTCCGTACGAATCTAAGGAATACGATATGGGACGGTGCATCAACCTCTGCCTCTCCAGCTCATTTTGCAGACTTCCGTGGCGCAAGTGGTTTAACACAAGCCATACTCGATCCATTAATTGGAAACATAGGAACACTTCTACCTGAGGAAATTGACTTCGTAACTAGAAAGGCGTTTTACGTGTGGTCATGTTGGGAAAGTCCACCGGACGATTCATTTTTAGAATTTGCCTCTGGCGCAATTCCGCACCTAGATCAAAATGAACGGGAGGCAATTAGAGCCACATTCATTTGCAGCATCGACAATCTCCGACAAAAGACGGGCACTCGCCTTGCCCTCGACGCCCCTTATCCCGAGGGGCATCCCTTGGCGAAGCGAGCCCGATCCTGAACCGCTCCGCCTCTGAGACTGTCGCGGGCAAGGGTTCTCGCCTCGGCGCGGGTCAGGGCGGCGAGGGCGGCGGTGGGGTCGCCTCCGGAGCGCTCCATCGCGCGGGCCCAGATCCGCGCCGCCGAGCGGGGGGACCAGGGCAGGCAGGCCTGACCCAGCCAGCGGCGCAAATCCAGAGGCAGCGCGTCGAACTCCCGCATCGGATCCCCCCGCCGCCGCCCCCGGAGCCCGCTGCGCAAATTGCCCGTCCCCCGATTCATCGGGCGCGGCGCGCCGGAACCCGAGCCCGAAAACCGTCCGATCCGATCCCTCAAGGAAACCTCCATTCTGTTATACTATAACAGAATAACAGCCCCCCGCCGGTTCCGCGACCCACAATCGAACGCCCCGCCCCCCGCGTGCGGGGGGGGGGGTTAAGCAAAGATTACCAGAAAAATTATTTCCTATTTATTTCAAATATTTAACCCGGTGCGCACGCGTGCGCGCCTAAGGTTTCCGGATCTCCACGACCAGCCTCTGATGATAGGGGGTCTCGGGGGAGCAGAGGATGCTCGGCCAGTCCGGATGGTGCATCGAATCCGGAAAATGCTGCGCCTCGAAACAGAGGCCCGCGAAGGGGCCATAGCTCTCGCCCCCATGCCCCGGCGCCCCGACCACCATCGTCGGGGCATTGAAGATCTGAATCCCCGGCTCGCCGGTCCAGACCCGGATCCTGAGGCCCGTCCGCGGACAGGAGGCCCAGGCCGCCGGTTCCCCCGGATCCCGGTCCGCCCGCAGCACGAAGTTGTTGTCGATGCCGACCCGCTCCGGATCGCTCTCCTCGATCGTCCGGGGGGTGGTGAAATCGAGATGCCCCTCGACGGGGACGATGGTCCCGAGCGGGATACTCTCGGCATCGAGGGGGGTATAGGCGGCCGCGTCGAGCCAGAGGGTATGGTCGCGCACCGTCCCCCCGCCCCCGAGATTGAAGTAGTTGTGATGGGCGAGGTTGATCGGCGTGACCCGGTCCGGCATCCCCCTCATCTCACAGATCAGGGTCGGCCCGTCGAGCCGGTAGGTGACTTCGAAGTCCACCGCGCCGGGATAGCCCTCCTCGCCGTCGGGGGAGTGATAGCGCAGGTGGACCGCCTCGTCCCGTTCGTCGCCGTCCATCTCCCAGAGCCGCTTGCCGAGCCCGATCGCCCCGCCATGGATATGGTGCTGTCCGAGGGGCCCGTGGTTGGGGGTGAGGTGGTATGTCTTGCCGTCGAGATCGAAGGTCGCGTTCGCCGTCCGGTTCGCGATCCGCCCGACGATGGCACCGTGGGAGCGGGAGAATTTTTCATGCCCCTCGAAGGTGGGAAATCCGAGCACCATCGGCAGGCCGCCGTTCGGCCCATCCACCCGCCAGTCCCGGGTGACGCAGCCATAGTTGAGGATCGCCACCTCGGCCTCGGCGCTCCTGAGGACGATCTCATCGACGGATCGTCCGTCGCTCTGTCCAAACACCCGCTTCTTCATCGCAGTCTCCCCGGCTTGTGGTTTCACAAGAGCCAATGCCGGGGGAGGCGTCAAGCGGAGAGGGCGGCCTTGATCGCGGGGCCGACCTTGCCGAAGTCCATCTGTCCGGTGTGGCGCTCCCGAAGGTAGGCCATGACCCGGCCCATGTCCTTGATCGAGGCGGCGCCCGTGGCCGAGATGGCCCCGGCGATCGCGTCCTTGACCTCGGCCTCGTCGAGCTGGCGGGGCAGGTAGTCCTGGAGGATCGCGATCTCCGTCCGCTCCTTGTCCGCGAGATCGGTCCGGTTGGCGGAGTCGAAGGCCTTGGCGCTCTCCTGGCGCTGCTTGATCATCTTGGTGAGGAGGGAGAGGATTTCGGCGTCGGAAACGCCGGCGGAGCGGTCCGCGACCTCTCCGGTGCGCGCGCCGATGTCCTGGTCCTTGACCGCGGCGAGGATCATGCGCAGGGTCGAGGTGCGCGCCGTATCCTTTGCCTTCAACGCCAGTTTCAGATCTTCGCCGAAGCGCTCGCGGAGCATTTGCCCTCTCCTCTCAGCCGGGGAGACCGGGATACTCCTCGCCCGCGCGGGAGGCAAGTTCCGGAGGGGACGATCTTGACCCTCCCGCGGTCCCCGCGTAAGGTTTCGGCCAATCCAAAGGGACGAGATCATGACCGAACGCGGAGCCCTCTCAGATCAGGCGCCGACCACGTCGATGCTGGGCGCGACAAAACCGACTGCCTGCATTGTCCTGGCGGACGGCCAGGCCTTCTTCGGGAACGGGTTCGGCGCCACCGGGGTGGCCGTCGGGGAATTGTGTTTCAACACGGCCATGACCGGCTATCAGGAGATCATGACCGACCCGTCCTACGCGGGCCAGATCGTGACCTTCACCTTCCCCCATATCGGCAATGTCGGGGTCAATCTCGATGATGACGAGACCGTCGATCCGGTGGCGGCCGGGATGGTCGTCAAATGGGACCCCACTGAGCCGTCGAACTGGCGCGCGGCCGGGGATCTGCCGGCGTGGCTGGCGCGCCGTGGGCGGATCGGCCTCGGGGGGGTCGATACACGGCGTCTGACCCGGGCTATCCGGCTGCAGGGGGCACCGCATGTCGCAATCGCGCATGACCCCTCCGGCGCATTCGATCTCGATGATCTGAGAACCAAGGCACGGGCGTTTCCGGGCTTGACAGGGATGGATCTCGCCCGGGACGTCACCTGTGCCCAGAGCTATCGCTGGGACGAGATGCGCTGGGCCTGGCCGGAAGGATATAGTCGACGCGACACACCCGGTCGTCGGGTGGTTGCGATCGACTATGGGGCGAAGCGGAACATCCTGCGCTGCCTTGCCAGCGCGGGTTGCGACGTGACGGTCCTGCCCGCGACCGCGACGGCGGAGGATGTGCTGGCGCATAGCCCCGAGGGTTTGTTTCTGTCGAATGGTCCCGGAGACCCCGCGGCGACGGGGGAATATGCCGTGCCCATGATCCGGGAAATCCTCGACAAATCGGATATGCCGATCTTTGGTATCTGCCTTGGCCACCAGATGCTGGCGCTGGCCCTCGGCGCGCGCACGATCAAGATGAACCACGGTCATCATGGGGCCAATCATCCCGTCAAGGAACTCTCGACCGGGAAAGTTGAAATCACGTCGATGAACCATGGGTTTACCGTCGACAGTCAAACTCTGCCCGCGGGGGTGATCGAGACCCATGTCTCGCTGTTTGACGGGTCGAATTGCGGGATCGCCATGGCCGATCGTCCGGTTTTCTCGGTTCAGCATCATCCCGAGGCAAGCCCGGGCCCGCAGGACAGCTTCTACCTGTTCGAACGGTTCGTCTCCTCGATGAAATAGGGCCGCGACACAGGCTTTTTCTGTTTATTTTTCAGTAACGTTAGGCCCTTGTTAAATCGGGCCTGACAAATTCGCGCCGTAGATGGTTTGCGAGTTTTTCATGGCACGAGTTCTGCCCTATGCACCCGCCGCCGCTGCGCAGCCTCCGGCACCCGAGGGCCAGACCGAGCGCATTCCCTTGGGATCGGTACTGGTGCAATCCGGTGCGCTGGAACCCGCGGCCCTGGTCGCGGCGCTCGAAAAACAGAAGATGCTGGATCAACGTCTTGGCCGAATCCTTCTGGCGGACGGACAGATCACGCAGGACAGTCTTGGCGATGCCCTCTCGAAACAATCCGGGTTCGGACGGGTCGATCTCCTGACCTCCCCCGTCGATGCCAATCTCCTGAGCGGTCTCGATCCCTACCGCTGCCTCGAAATCGAAGCCGTGCCCTGGCGACAGATCGGGGGCACCCGCGTAATCGTGATCAGCAATCCCGACAATGCCGCCCTCGCGAGGGAGGTCTGCGGCGGTGGCCTGCCAAAGGTCGCCATCGCCCTGGCCCCCGCCGACGATATTCGGACCGCCCTAACGACAGGCTTCAAGGGTCGTCTGCGAGACGATGCCCGGGACCGCTGCCCGGAGCAATTCAGTTGCCGGGACTGGCTGCGAAAGCCGCGCCGTTTCTGGCGCGTGGCCGCCCCGGGAGCGATGCTCGCTCTGGTGCTGGCACCGAAGCTCGTGGTTTGGTTCACAATCGTCTGGGTGCTTCTGTTCAACCTTCTGACCATGGGATTGCGGCTGGTCGCGCTCTTTGCCCGCTACAGCGTGCGGAAACCCGCGCCGCGCCTTGAGACCCCGAGATTCGCCGATTACAAGAAACTGCCCTGCGTCTCGATCCTCGTGCCCCTCCTGCGAGAGGAAAAGGTTGCGCAAAAGCTGATGGAAGGGCTGGCCGCGCTCGATTACCCCCCGGCCCTTCTCGACATAAAACTCGTGCTCGAAGAGCAGGACGATGTGACGCGCGCGGCTATCGATGCCATGGGGCCGGTTGTGACGATGGAAGTCATCACGGTCCCGCGTGACACGCTGAAAACAAAACCGCGGGCGATGAATTTTGCCCTGCCTTTTTGCCGGGGCGAGATTGTCGGCGTCTATGACGCCGAGGATCGTCCGGACCCTTCGCAGATTCGCGCCATCGTGGAGCATCTTCAGGATGCCCCCCCGGATGTCGCCTGCGTCCAGGGCTATCTCGATTTCTACAATACCGACCGGAACTGGATTTCGCGGTGCTTCACCCTCGAATACGCGGTCTGGTTTCGCGTGGTCCTCAAGGGTGTTCAGCGGCTTGGCATTCCGATTCCCCTCGGCGGAACGACCGTATTCTTTCGACGCCGGATTCTGGAACGGATCGGCGGTTGGGATTCCCATAATGTCACGGAGGACGCGGATCTCGGGATTCGCCTCGCCCGCTTCGGCTTTCGCTGCGAGATGATCGGCAGCACGACCTACGAGGAAGCGAACTTTCTCCCCCTGCCCTGGATCCGGCAGAGATCCCGCTGGCTCAAGGGCTATGGGATCACCTGGGCCACGCATATGCGCGAGCCGGTCCTGCTCTATCGCGACCTCGGATTCCGGGGGTTCGTCGGGTTTCAGGTGCTGTTTCTGGGAACCTTGACATCCTATCTGACGCTGCCGCTCCTGTGGCTGGCCTGGATCGGGGGATTCGGCTGGGGCCTCGAAAGGCTGAGCGATCTTTCGGTCGACCTGATCGGCTGCCTGCTCACCTCGATGGCGCTCGGTCAGGTGGTGATGGTCAGCATCATGGCCGTCGCCGCGCGCGATTCCGGCCGACCTTTGTTGTTTTGCTGGATCCCGATGATGGTCTTCTACTGGCCGCTCGGCTCGGTCGCGGCCTATCGGGCGATCGCCGAAATCTTCTATGCGCCGTTCTACTGGCACAAGACCGAGCATGGCGTGGTCGCGCCCCGGCGCCCCGGGATTTTCACCGTTCCGCCGAGAGTCTCAGCCTGGTTTCGTAGGCGCGGCTGATATGCTGGCGGATGGCGAGATCGGCCGCGGGCCCGTCTCGGGCCTCGATCGCGGAGACGATGGCCTCATGTTCCTCCATCGTCCGCGCACCGCGCCCCTCGACCGCGAGCGAGGTGCTCGCCAGCAATGCCATCGATCGATGCACCATCTCCAGCTGCTGGATCAGATAGCGATTGTGGCTGGCCATATGGATCTGGCGATGGAACCGCTTGTTGGCGCGGGAGAGCAGGTTGGGCTGGTCCACCAGATCGCGATCCTTGCGCACCATCTCCCAGAGGACCCGGATTTCCTCGGGCGCGGCATGCTGCGCGGCGAGGCGGGCGGCAAGGGCCTCCAATTCCGAGCGGACCACATAGAGTTCGCCGAGTTGATTGTGATCGAGGCTGGACACGACGAGGCTTCGTCCGTCCCGGGTCAGCACCCCTTGAGTCTCCAGCCGCTGGAGCGCCTCGCGGATCGGGGTGCGCGACACTCCGAACCTGTCCGCCAGCTCGGATTCCACAAGCCGGTCCCCCGGACGATAGTCCCCGTGATCGATCGCCTCGAGCACGAGAGAGAACGCATCCTTCTGACCCTGTGTGACCGTCGACATTTTCAAACTTCCCACTGACCTTCGCCGGCAACCTAGCCCGGAGTGGCGGCGGAATCGAGCGGCCGCGGCAGGCCGGTCTTGCGGAATATCCCCGGGGCGGATAGCGTCCGGCCATGCCGCGCGCTCATTTCACACATGTCGAGACCTGGGTCTTCGACCTCGACAACACCCTCTATGGACCCGAGGTTCGCCTGTTCGACCAGATCGAGGCGCGGATGACCGACTACGTGATGCGGGCGCTCGGGGTGGATCGGGAGCGGGCCGACCTGTTGCGCGGGCACTACTGGCGCAACCATGGAACGACTCTGGCGGGATTGATGCACGAACATGCGCTCGATCCGGAACCCTATCTCGCCGAGGTTCATGACATCGACCTTTCCGCCGTGCCTCTCGCCCCCGCCCTGCGGGAGGCGATCGGTCGCTTGCCCGGACGCCGGGTGGTCTTCACCAACGGCTCGCGGGAGCATGCCCGCAGGGTGACCCGCGCGCTCGGTCTCGACGGGGCCTTCGACGCGCTCTATGGGTTCGAGGACGCGGGCTTCGTTCCAAAACCCCAGGCGTCGGCCTTCGCCACGGTCTTCGCGCTCGATGGACTGGACTGTGGGCGCGCCGCGATGTTCGAGGACGATCCCCGCAATCTCGCCGTGCCCCATGCGCTGGGGATGCGGACGGTGCTGGTCGGGGACGCCGAAGGGGCGCCGCATATCCATCACCGGACCGACAATCTCCTGGCTTTTCTCTCCGCGATCATCTGATCCTGCCAACGAGGCACACATGGACCGTCTGGAAACCGATATTCTGATCGCGGGCGGCGGGGTGGCGGGGCTTGCCGCGACGGCTGTCTTCGCGGCGCGCGGGTTTGACGTGATCTGCGTCGATCCGGTGCCGCCCGTCACCTCGGCGGAGGCGGAGGGATCGGACCTGCGCTCCACCGCCTTCCTGCGTCCCGCCGTCGAGCTCCTGCGCGAGGCAGGCCTGTGGGACCGGCTGGCCCCGTTCGCGGCGCCGCTCAGGATCATGCGGATCGTCGACGCGGGCGGGGCGGAGCCCAGCCCCCGGGAAACCGTCGATTTCGAAGCCGGGGAACTCGGAGCCGAGGCGTTTGGATATAACCTGCCGAACTGGCTGCTGCGCCGGGAGATGGTCGCCTCTCTCTCGGACCACCCGCGGGCCCGGCTGATCGCTCCGGCGAGCGTCGCCCATGTCACCCCCCGCTCGACCATGGCCCTCGCCCGGCTCGGGGACGGGGGTCAGGTCGCGGCACGGCTCGTCGTCGCGGCGGACGGGCGCGACAGCGCGCTTCGAACAGCCGCCGGGATCGCGGCCAGACGCTGGGGCTATGGTCAAAAGGCGCTGGTCTTTACCGTGACCCATGAGCGGCCCCATGACGGGGTCTCGACCGAGGTGCACCGGACGGGCGGACCCTTCACCTTGGTTCCCCTGCCGGATCGGGAGGGGGTCCATCGCTCGGCGGTGGTCTGGATGGAGACGGGACCGCAAGCCTCGCGGCTGGCCGCGCTCGATGACGAAGCCTTCGGGCGGGAGATGAACGAGCGGTCCGGCGGGGTGATGGGCCGGCTCGAACCGGAGAGCGCGCGGCGGGTCTGGCCGATCGTCTCCCAGATCGCGGATCGGATGAACGGGCCCCGGCTCGCCCTCGTCGCGGAGGCGGCCCATGTGGTCCCGCCGATCGGGGCGCAGGGATTGAACATGAGCCTCGCCGATATCGGGACGCTGGCCCGGCTCTGCGAGGAGGCCCGGAACGGGGGACGGGATATCGGGTCGCGGGATCTCCTCGATCGCTATCATCGGGCAAGACATGCCGAGACCCTCGCCCGGGTGCTCGGGATCGATGCCCTGAACCGGGCGGCGATGGCGCGTCATCAGGGCCTGAGGGACCTGCGGCTGGCCGGGCTCCGGGGACTCCATGGGCTGGCGCCGGCGCGGCGGGCGGTCATGAAACTGGGGCTGGGCATCCACCAGGATTGGCGTCCGGGCGCGGACACGATCTAACCCATTGATATATATCAATATATCAAAATAACAGCTCGGACGGGGTCACGGACGATGGTCGTTCCGCCTCGGCTGCGTCCAGCCATAGGGACTTTCGGTGGGGCGATAGACATCCACGCGGAGCGGATAACAGGCGGCGGCATCGCTCGAATGTTCCGATCCGCAATCGCCGCCGGGACAGGCGCTGAGCGCGCCCAAGAGATCGATCTCGGCAAAGAACTCCAGGAAGTCGTTGCGCCGGACCGGGCTCGCCTTCATGAAATACTGGCCGGTGTCGCGGGTGAAGCCCGTGCACATGAAGACGTTCAGCACGTCATGCACATGCGGCTCCGCCTCGGCGAAGCTCAGCCCCATGCGATCCGCCAGGGCCCGGGTCAGGTTGGAATGACAGCATTGCCCGTAATCCTGGCCCGTCAGGACACGATGCGTATAGGGATCGCAGCGGGTGCCGATCACATCATGGACCGAGGCGCCGAACGTGTCGAAATTGTACCAGTCGAGCGTATCCTCGGTGATCGTGGCCATCGGCCGCAGATAGGGCAGGTTCGACCAGAGCTGATCCCCGGTGGTCAGATGCGTGCCATGCAGGGCCCGCGTCTTGCCCGAATAGAACCGTTCGCCGAGGTCATTGGCGTTCCAGAGATTGAGATCGCCGACCTGGGGGCCATCGACACAGACGATCCGGAAGAAATGCCCGGCGGGAACCGAAAACCAGCGAGCCTCCCGCGCGGGGACGATGACCTCATTGTCCAGTTCCCAGCCGAACCGCACCGCGCGATAGCCCGGAATATCGGGTTGGGGCAGGCCGTCGGCCGGATAACAGATCACCGGCGCCTGAGCGCGGAGGGCGTCGGCATGGGCGGGGGCGGGATGCTCTGGATATTGCAGTTTCATGCGGCGCTCTTATCGCGGAATCCTTATTGAATCCAGATCCCCCTATACGGGTGGACCCGATGATTTCTCCTCACTGAGCATCACATTTGATTCAACGGCGCCGACCCCGGGCAAGGTCATCACCCGCCGCCGCAGGATGCGTTCGAAATCGGCGAGGTCACGGGCGACCACCTTGACCCGATAATCATAAATTCCAAGGACATGCTGAACGATCTGCACCTCGGGGATGGCCAGGATCGCGCGTTCGAACGCCTCCAGGTCGAGGCGGCCCCGCGCCGCGAGCCGCACCCCGAGAAACACCACAACCGTGAATCCCAGCTTCTCGCGGTCGAGGAGCAGCCGGCGGCCACGAATCACCCCCGCCTCCTCCAGCCGGCGAATGCGACGCCAGGCGGCGGGTTGCGACAGTCCCACCACGGCCCCCACCTCCTTGGCCGAGAGCCCGCCATCGGCGATCAGGGCGCGCAGGACCGCGCGGTCGGTATCGTCAAGCTCGATCACAGCGGCAACCGGTCGGAGTTCCGGAGTTCGGAGACGAGCATCAGGGCTTCGATTTCCGCGATATGGGGCAGCGCGAGGATCCGGTCGCGATAGATCTCCTGATAATGGGCAAGGTCACGGGCGAGCACATCCATGCGCACATCGACCCGGCCGAGCAGGGTCTGGATATTCTCGACCTCGGCCAGGCGGCGGGCGGCGGCGAGAAAGGCGTCGAAGGCATTGTTCGCGGTCTTGTCGAGGGTGATGCGCAGGAAGACCCGCACCTCGAAGCCAAGCGCGCGATAATCGATGTCGATCCGACGGCCGAGGATGATGCCTTCCTCCTCCAGATGGCGGATCCGCCGCCAGCAGGCCCCGGCCGACACCCCTGCCCTGTCGGCCAATGTCGCCATGGGCAGCATCGGATCCTCCTGAAGCAGGCGGAGCAGGCGGTGGTCGATTTCATCGAGAGTGCGCATGGATTTTTATCAT
Source organism: Amaricoccus sp. (assembly GCA_048594665.1). Lineage (GTDB taxonomy): Bacteria > Pseudomonadota > Alphaproteobacteria > Rhodobacterales > Rhodobacteraceae > Amaricoccus. The sequence goes on from JBMDWT010000016.1 coordinate 98,414, forward strand.
CGAGAGATTTGGGCGCATGAAATTTCGCACAACCGTGCAAAAAATGCAAAATCGGAAATTCCTAACACCCGCGGGCGACTATGCTGCCGCGCAACGGCATAAGGGGAGAAAGCCATGCGCGTTTATTATGATCGCGATTGCGACATCAATCTGATCAAGGACAAGAAGGTGGCCATCGTCGGCTACGGCAGCCAGGGCCATGCCCATGCCTTGAACCTGCGCGATTCAGGCGTGAAGAAGGTCGCCGTCGCCCTGCGCGACGGATCGCCCTCGACGGCGAAGGCCGAGGGCGAGGGCCTGAAGGTCAAGGGGATCGCCGAGGCCGCCGAATGGGCCGACGTGGTCATGATGACCATGCCGGACGAACTGCAGGCCGAGACCTACAAGAAGTATATCCATGACAATCTGCGCGAAGGGTCGGCGATTGCCTTTGCCCATGGGTTGAACATCCATTTCGGCCTGATCGAGCCGAAGAAGGGCGTCGATGTCATCATGATGGCGCCGAAGGGTCCGGGCCATACGGTGCGCGGCGAATTCGTGAAGGGCGGCGGCGTGCCCTGTCTGGTGGCGGTGCATAACGATGCGAGCGGCAACGCGCTGGAGATCGGCAAGAGCTATTGCTCCGGCATCGGCGGCGGGCGGTCGGGGATCATCGAGACCAATTTCCGGCAGGAGTGCGAGACCGACCTGTTTGGTGAGCAGGCGGTGCTCTGCGGCGGTCTGGTCGAATTGATCCGGATGGGTTTCGAGACGCTGGTCGAGGCCGGATACGAGCCGGAGATGGCCTATTTCGAATGCCTGCACGAGGTGAAGCTGATCGTCGACCTGATCTATGAGGGCGGCATTGCCAACATGAACTATTCGATCTCGAACACCGCCGAATATGGCGAGTATGTGTCGGGTCCGCGCATCCTGCCCTATGACGAGACCAAGGCGCGGATGAAGGCGGTTCTGCGCGACATCCAGACCGGCAAGTTTGTGCGCGATTTCATGCAGGAGAACGCGGTGGGTCAGCCGTTCTTCAAGGCGACGCGGCGGATCAACGACGAGCACCAGATCGAGCAGGTCGGCGAGAAGCTGCGCGCCATGATGCCCTGGATCAGCGCGGGCAAGATGGTGGACCGTTCGCGGAACTGAGGGGCGGCGGGCGGACCCAAGGTCCGCCCATCGACGTAGGCCGCGGAAATATCTTGAACATCGGGACCGTCGTTGCAATCAGTTGGGGGACCCGAAGGGGGCGCGGATGGTGACCTTTGAGGATTTGCGAGCGATGATCCTGGCCCTGCCGGATACGGTCGAAGGGATGTCCTGGGATGCGCGGTCGTTCAAGGTGAACGGGAAGGTGATCCTGTTCTGGAATGCAAAATACGACTGTCCGGTGTTCAAGGTCGATATCGAGGAGCGCGATATGCTGCTCGATGCCGATCCCGAGACGTTCTTCACCACGGATCATCATCGAAATTATCCCGTGATCCTTGCCCGGCCGGAGCGGCTGGATCCGGACTGGGCGCGGGCCAATATCGAGCGGGTCTGGCGGGCGCGGGTCTCGCGCCGGACGTTGCGCGCGCATGGATGATCTGGCGAGGCGGGCGGGCCTGCCGGACGTGCTGCGGGTGCTGGTAGAGAAATATCCGCGCGACGGCTGGGAGGCGCATCCGGAGTTCAATGCGCTGACCCGGTTCTGGCTCGACCGGCATCTGATGTTTCGCGATCTGCAGGGGCGGCTGATCGCCGAGACGGAAGGATTTCTCGATCGGCGCCTGGAGGCGGCGGTCTATGGCCGCGGGCTGGTCCGGCGCGCGGGACAGTTCATCAACGAGCTGCATGGCCATCACCGGATCGAGGATCATTCCTATTTCCCGATCCTGGCGGCACAGGATGCGCGGCTGGCATCCGGGTTCGACCTGCTGGAGCGCGATCATCAGGCGATCGATCCGCTGCTCCACCGGATGGTCGGGAACACCAACGCGGTTCTCACCGATCTGGGTGACACGAAGGCGGCGGCGCGTCTGCTCGGGGATTTCACCGAATTCGCGCGGCTGCTGGACCGGCACCTGATCGACGAGGAAGAGCTGGTCGTGCCGGTGATCCTCGAATATCGCGGCGCCGGGGTCTCCTGAGGGAGATTGGCAATCGACAAGGCGGCGGGGAGCGGGTAGAGAGCGCGCTGTTCCCAGAATTTGACCGGACCCCGGTATGCAAAATATCGTCCTCTCCATCCACCTGATCATCGCCCTGGCCCTGATCGTCGTGGTTCTGCTGCAACGCTCCGAAGGCGGCGGCCTCGGCATCGGTGGCGGAGGCGGTGGCGGCATCATGACCGGCCGGGGCGCCGCGACGGCGCTCTCCAAGGTGACCTGGGTCCTGGGCATTGCCTTCGTCATCACCAGCATCACCCTGACCATTCTGTCGGCGACGGGCGCGGGCGGTGGGTCGGTGATGGACCGGCTCGGGATCGAAGCCCCCGCGACGCAACCCGCGCCGGCGCCTTCGGATCTGACGGCGCCCGCCCCGGCTCCGGCCACCACGCCCAATCCGGACGCGGGCCCGGCCACGCCGCCCCCCGTCCAATAGGGCGACGGGCCGCGATCTCTCGCGGCCCTGTCCGCTCTCCGGGCCCGCGGCATAAAGCGCCGCGGCCCTTGCCCAGGCGTACTCCTTGGCTTATACCTCAAGGCCCGTGAGGCCTTTTCCTTTTGTTGTTTGACCAGGGCCCGGGGACCAATACATGGCGCGCTATATCTTCATCACCGGTGGCGTCGTGTCATCGCTCGGCAAAGGTCTTGCCTCCGCGGCGCTCGGAGCCCTGCTCCAGGCGCGCGGCTATTCAGTGCGACTGCGCAAGCTCGATCCCTATCTCAATGTGGATCCCGGCACCATGTCGCCGTTCGAACATGGCGAGGTCTTCGTCACCGACGATGGCGCGGAGACCGATCTCGATCTCGGCCATTACGAACGCTTCACCGGGGTTTCGGCGCGCTATACGGATTCGATCTCGGCGGGGCGGATCTATTCCAACGTGCTGGAGAAGGAACGGCGGGGGGATTACCTGGGCAAGACCATCCAGGTCATTCCGCATGTGACCAACGAGATCAAAGCCTTCCTCGACATCGGGGCGGACGAGGTCGATTTCATGCTCTGCGAGATCGGCGGCACGGTCGGCGATATCGAGGGCCTGCCCTTCTTCGAGGCGATCCGGCAATATGGCCAGGAGCGCCCGCGCGGCATGTGCATCTACATGCATCTGACGCTCCTGCCCTTCATCGCGGCGAGCGGCGAAATGAAGACCAAGCCGACGCAGCATTCGGTCAAGGAACTGCGCTCGATCGGGATCGCGCCGGATGTGCTGGTCTGTCGGTCCGAGATGCCGATCCCGCCCAAGGAGCGCGAGAAGCTCGCGCTCTTTTGCAACGTCCGGCCCGACGCGGTGATCGCGGCGCAGGATCTGAAATCGATCTATGAGGCGCCGCTCGCCTATCACCGCGAGGGGCTGGATCAGGCGGTGCTCGATGCCTTCGGGATCTCGCCCGCGCCCAAGCCCAATCTGGCGAAATGGGAGGATGTGGTCGATCGCATCCATAATCCCGAGGGCGAAGTGAAGGTCGCGATCGTCGGCAAATATACCCAGCTCGAGGATGCCTACAAATCCATCGCCGAGGCCCTGACCCATGGCGGGATCGCCAACCGGGTGAAGGTCAAGGCGGAATGGCTCGATTCCGAACTGTTCGAACAGGATGAGGGGATCGCGCCGCTGCTGGAGGGGTTCCACGCCATCCTGGTGCCGGGCGGGTTCGGGGTGCGCGGGACGGAAGGCATGATCCATGCGGCGAAATTCGCGCGGCACAGGCAGGTTCCCTATCTGGGGATCTGTCTCGGCATGCAGATGGCGGTGATCGAGGCATCGCGGGATCTGCTGGGCCTGACCAACGCGGGATCGGAGGAGTTCGATCTGGAGACCGGGGCGCGGCGGTTCACGCCGGTGATCTATCACCTCAAGGAATGGGTCGAGGGCAACCGGACCGTCCAGCGCAGCCTCGCCGACGACAAGGGCGGCACGATGCGGCTCGGGGCCTATGATGCGATGCTCGCGGATGGCAGCCAGGTTTCCGAGATTTATGGCAGGACCTCGATCTCCGAGCGCCACCGCCATCGCTACGAGGTCGATATTTCCTACCGCGCCAAGCTGGAGGACTGCGGCCTGCGGTTTTCCGGCCTGTCTCCCGACGGGCGGTTGCCGGAGATCGTCGAAATTCCGGGACATCCCTGGTACATCGGGGTGCAGTTTCATCCGGAACTGAAGTCGAAGCCCTTCGACCCGCATCCCCTGTTCGCCGACTTCATCCGGGCCGCGCTGGAGCAATCCCGGCTGGTTTAACGCGATTTCCCGGCCAGGTGGGATCACTTGCCAGATCATGAAATCGCCGCGGAACAGCGTCATGAAGCGCTTTCCAGGCCGGGGAAATCACCTGGCGAATTGGACACCGCGACAAGACACGGCCGTGGAGCGGACGATCGGGTGCGATCAGATTGGACACCGCTCTGGAACTCCCGGGCCTCACAGGGAATTTCATTGCGGCTGGCGCTGGATGGGCCTCAGATCGCGCGGGGCCGCCTTGAGGGAATGGGATAGAAGATGATCGCAGAATTGATCCGTCGACTGAGTGTGATGTCCGAAGATGGCCCCTTCTCCGCCATGGACAGCCGTCTGGCCCTCGCGGCCTTGATGGTGCGGCTGGCCCGCAGCGATGAGAGCTATACCTCGTCCGAGCGCAACCGGATCGAGAGGCTGTTGGCTGAGCAATATCGGCTGACGCCGGAGGCGGCGCGAGATTTGCGCCTTCATGCCGAAACCACCGAGGCCGCCGCGCCCGATACGGTGCAGTTCACCCGCCGGATCAAGCAGGCCGTGCCTTACGAGGATCGTACAGGCGTGATCGAGGCGCTGTGGCGCGTGGCCACGGCGGACGGGATCGACGCGGATGAACGCGGTTTCCTGCGGCTGGTCGCAAATCTACTGGGGGTTACCGATCAGGACAGCGGCCTCGCCCGTCAGAGGGCGGAGGAGCGGGATCGGAGCTGAAGCGCAATCCGACCGGAGTGAAACGAGGATCGGATGAATTGCGCGTCCATCAAAGGCAGCGCAATCCGACCGGAGTGGAGCGACGATCGGGTGAATTACGCGCCAGATCACATGGCAAGAGCGATTTCCAATCGAATGACCTCATTCGATGATCCAGGGAATCGTGTGAATTCAAGCCGCTGAGCGCGCGACCCGATCCTGCGAGGTCGCGTGCTCCGGAGGGCGATCAGAAATCGAGGCTGATCTGGCGGGTGATGCCGACGCGCACGCCATATTGATCGGCGGAGCCGGTACCGGTGATCGGCGAATCCGCCGCGTCGCCGACGAGGCGGTCATAGGAGGCCACGCCCTCGATGCCCCAGCGATCCGAAAAAGCGTAATTGGCTCCGAGTTCGATCCCGACGGAGGTGAGCCCCCCCGAGGGATCATAAGCGGACAGGTTCGAATTCGCGGCCTCGTCCCCGGTCACGCCATAATAGGTGGTCATGAAGCGTTTGCTGCTGAACTCGATCCGGGGTCCCATATTCAGGATCAGTGAATCGCTCGGGCGGGCAATGGCGTCGGCGCCGATCGTGCCGGTCCAGGAATTATAGCCGAGCACAGCGTAGCGTACCGTTCCGAAGGCGCGCCAGTTCTTCTGGCCGTAGCTGAGACCACCACCGAGTTCGAGCGCCATATCGACAGTGTCGAGGCCCCTGAGTTCCGAATAGTCGCTCGAGTCGCGCTTGGGGATATAGCGGGCCGATCCGGCGAAACCGAACCCCTCCTGATATCCGACCGAACGGGTCGATCCGAATTCAAGCCCCCCGGGCAACCGGAGAAAGTCGATGCGTGCGTCGAAGGCCGGCCCGATCTCGTATTTGTCGGACCCGAAATAGGCGGGCGAAGCGCCGGCGCCGAGCATGATCGTCCCGATGAAGTCGCGGTTGTCCGGCTGCCCCTCGGCCGGGGGCGGTGCGTCGAAGAACGCCTGGGCCGAGGCCGCGCCAGATCCCAGCAGGACGGCGGCGACCGTCAGCGACCCGAGATGGCGCAGTCCTGCCAGAAATCGAGAGGTAAAATGCATTTGAACTCCGCCGCCGGCGACGCATGTATCGACATACGCCTGTCTTCCTTAACAGGAGGTTGTAGTGCACTCCTCCCGCCACGCAAGGTCGATTCGGACGTCGCGGCGGTGAAATGCCATCGAATCCCGCGTCACTGTGTCCCGAGGGCCCGTTTCAACAGGTCGCGCACCCGGTCAAGCTCGACGTCGCGGGCCACGAACGCCTCGCCGATGCCGCGGGCGAGAACGAAGGCGAGGCGGCCGTCGCGCACCTTCTTGTCCTGGGCCATCAGGGTCATCAGCCCCTCCGCGTCGGGCAGATCGCCCGGTATATCGGCTAGGGAGCGTTTCATGCCCATGCCGGCGAGATGGGCGGCGACCCGGGTCGGGGTTTCCTGCGCGCAGAGCCCCACAGCCGCGCTGAGGTCAAAGGCAAGCTGACAGCCGATGCTGACCGCCTCGCCATGGAGAAGGCGGTCGGAATAGCCGGTCGCGGCCTCCAGCGCATGGCCGAAGGTATGGCCGAGATTGAGCAGAGCCCGGTCGCCCTGTTCGGTTTCATCGCGCACGACGATATCGGCTTTCATCTCGCAGGATCGGCGGACGGCATAGCCGCGGGCAGCCCGGTCGCCGCGCGCCAGAGCGGGGCCGTTGTCCTCCAGCCAGGAGAAGAAGGCCGCGTCGCCGAGCAGGCCGTATTTCACCACCTCGCCATAGCCCGCCAGAAAGTCACGCGCGGACAGGGTGTCGAGCAGGGCAATGTCGGCCAGGACCAGCCGGGGTTGATGGAAGGCCCCGATCAGATTCTTGCCCAGCGGTGAATTGATGCCGGTCTTGCCCCCCACCGAACTGTCGACCTGTGCGAGCAGGCTGGTCGGGATCTGGACGAAGCCCACGCCCCGCCGCAGCACCGCCGCCGCGAAGCCGACGAGATCGCCGATCACCCCGCCCCCGAACGCCACGACCAGATCGTCGCGGGCCACTTGCCGTTCGATCAGCCATTCGACGGCGCGGCTGAACTCTGGCCAGCCCTTGGTCGTTTCCCCCGGCGGCAGTTCCAGAACATCATAGGAGAATCCCGCCGCTTCGAGCCCGCGCGACAGGGTGTCGAGGTGAAGGGCCGCGACCCGGGTTTCCGTGATGATGGCGACCCGGCGGCGGCGGGCAAGGGGAGCGATTTCGGCGCCGGCTCGCTCCAGCAGATCCGGACCGATACGGATATCATAGGCGCGATCGCCGAGCGGAACGGAAACGGTTTCAAGCGGAACGGCCGAGGTCATCAGGTCAGGGTCTCCAGCGTCGGAGGAATCGGGGCGCGGCGGCTGTCCCAGTCCTGGACGGACCGCACGATCTCACGCGCCATGACCTCGTGGCTGGCGCCGCGGCGACTGTCAACCACGACATCGGCGAGGGCATAGATCGGATAGCGCCGTTCCATCAGGCCCGCCAGCACGGTCTTTGGATCGGGTGCCGCGAGCAGGGGCCGACCGGGACGGTCCCGCACCCGGTCCCAAAGCACGCCGAGTTCGGCGCGCAGCCATACCGAGGTCGCGCCCGCCTCGATCTCCGCCCGGGTCCGGGGCTCGATGAAGGCACCGCCGCCGGTTGCGATGATTCCGGGATGTTCGACCAGCAGCCGGGAGATCACCCGGCGTTCGCCATCGCGAAAGGCGGGCTCGCCGAGATGCTTGAAGATTTCGGTGATGGTCATTCCGGCCGCCCGTTCGATCTCGGCATCCGAATCGACAAAGGACACGCCCAGAAGGGTGGCGAGCCGCTTTCCGACGCTGGTCTTGCCCGCGCCCATCAATCCGACAAGCACAAGGGGCCGGTTCAGACGGAATATTTCCGGTTCCGCTTCACCCAAGTCCCTTGCCCCCTCGATCATGCCAATTGCCGCCCGCGTCCCGCCGGAGTATGGTCCGCGAAAGGATAACGCGGCCCGGAGCCGTGATTGAACAGTTCAAGATGCGGCGGTCAAGCCAGCACGAAAGAGCAGGTATATATGCGATTTGTGTTGAAGGCTGTGGTCTTTCTGGTTCTGGCGGGCGGCATTGCACTGGTGGGCTATGCAATTTTTTCCGACCTGCCGGCGCCCACCCAGGAAGTCACACTGCCGGTCCAGCCCAGATGAGGGCGTTTCTCGTACTTTCCGCCCTGTTTCTGGCAACGGGGGCCGCGGACGCGACGCCGCGCAGCGCGATCCCGTGGCTGTCGCAGAGCATCATCCTCACCGCCGCCCCGCCGCCGCCCCGCGCGACGTCCATGCCCCATTCCCCGACGGATGGCCCGCCGGAGGGCGATGCGATCACCGTGACGCCCCTCGGGGATATCAGCCGGGACGCGGTCGGATTGCTTCCCCCCGCCGAGACGGGGTTTCCGCGCAAGCTCTGGGGTACGGTTGGACCCGGAGCCTTGCGGGATGCGATCCTGAGCCAGGGTGGCGGAGGCGTGCCTGAGTCCATCGCGCTCTTTCGCCGCCTGATGACGGCGGAGGCCGATCCTCCCGACGGCCAGGATCCGGGATCGAGCGTCCTTGTCGCGCGCATCGACCGGTTGCTGGAAATGGGGGCCCTCGAAGAGGCCAATGCGATGATTGGCGTAGCGGGACCGGATAGCCCCGAGCTTTTCCGCCGCTGGTTCGATATCGGCCTGCTGCTCGACGCGGCACAGCCGCCCTGCGATGCGCTGCGCCTGAACCCGTCGCTGTCCCCGACGCTTCCCGCTCGGGTCTTCTGTCTGGCCCGGGGCGGGGACTGGAACGCGGCGGAGATCACGCTGACCCTCGGCAAGGGCGTGGGATCGATCCCGGAAGCCCAGGAGCGGTTGCTGGCGCGTTTTCTCGATCCCGAACTCTTCGAGGGCGAGCCGGACCCTCCGATGCCCGATCCCCTGACCCCGCTCGATTTTCTCTTGCGCGAAGCGGTCGGATTGCCACGCCCGCCCGGCGCCCTGCCGCTGGCCTTTCTTCACGCGGATCTCAGCGATCATGCGCCGATGCGGACGCGGGTCGAGGCGGCGGAGCGGCTTGTCCTGTCGGGGGCATTGGATTTTCCAGCCCTGTTCGAAGCCTATCGGGCGGGGAAACCGGCGGCATCGGGCGGTATCTGGGATCGCGCGCTCGCGACACAGGCCCTGGATGCCGCTCTGGAGAGCGGTGACGGAACAGAGATCGGCAAGAGCCTGCGGGCGGCGGACGCGGTCTTCAGCCCGCGGGGGCTTCGGGTGGCTCTGGCCCAAGAATATGGAGAGCGGCTGGCCGGAATCTCTCCTGACCTTCTGCCCGACAATGCCCGCCGCGCCGCCGCCGAGCTGCTCCTGCTCGCCGGCGCGAGCGATGCCGCCCATGCCCTGCTCCCGTCGCCCGATCCACGCACGGCGGCGCTCCTGGCGATCGCGGGCAACGGACCGCTGCAGCGACCGGAGGGCGACGACCGGCTGGCCGCGGCCCTCGCGGGCCTCGGACCTCACCAGCCCGCCGACGATCGCGAGGAACAATTGGCCGCGCAGGTGGACCGGGGCGATGTTGGCGAGGCCCTCCTCGCCGCGCTTGAACTGACGCGGGCCGGAGTCGAAACCGATCCCCCTGCCCTGCGCGCGGCGCTTTTTGTGTTGAACCGGGCGGGACAGGCAAAGGTGGCGCGCCAGATCGCGCTCCAGACCCTTTTGCCTGGCCCGGTCGGGGGCTGAGCCATGCCCCGGACTTGGCTGCCGCGTTTTCTCGAAGCGATTCAGGCCGAGCGCGACGCGGCGCGCAATACATTGACCTCCTACGCCCGCGACCTGACCGATTTCGCCGAATTCCTCGCGGCGCGGGGGAGCGATTACGCAAGCGCGGGCCGGACCGAGATCGAAGCCTATCTCTCGGACCAGATGGACCGCGGGATGGCACAGTCGACCCGGGCGCGGCGGTTGTCAGCGATCCGGCAGCTCTATCGCTTCGCTTTCCTCGAAGGCTGGCGCCCGGATGATCCCGCCGCCCTGATCAAGGGGCCGAGACGGGTGCGCGCCCTGCCCCGCGGTCTGACCGAGGCCGATGTGGACCGGCTGCTAGACTGTGCGACCACCTGGGGCAGGACCGAGGCCGAGCGTCGGCGCGATACCTGCCTCCTGCAACTGCTCTATGCGACCGGATTGCGCGTGACCGAACTCGTCTCCTTGCCGGTCGCGGCGGTGCGCGGCGATCCCCGAATGATCCTGGTGCGCGGCAAGGGGGGACGGGAACGCATGGTGCCCCTCTCGCCGCCCGCGCGTGATGCGACCACCGCCTGGCTCTGCGCGCGGGACGCGGAGGAAGCGGCGCGGGTGAAGGCCGGCAAGGCCCGTTCGGCCTTTCTCTTTCCCGCGAGAGGTGTGCGCGGCCATATGACACGTGAGCGGTTCTTCCTGCTGATCAAGGATTTGGCACGGGGCGCCGGACTGGATGCGACCGAGATTTCACCGCATGTACTGCGCCATGCCTTTGCCACGCATCTTCTCGCGCATGGCGCCGATCTGCGGGTAATTCAGACGCTGCTCGGTCATGCGAGCATTGCCACGACGGAAATTTACACGCATGTGCTCGACGAGAGGCTGCGCGCTTTGGTGCTGGAGAAACATCCTCTGGCCGAGGCGGATCTTGATGCCAAACAACCGTGATCGCATGAGCACTCAAACGATGGCCGGAACATTCCCGCCTGACACGAGGATCTGAGAGCCGATGGAAGCCGCCGGCGGTGCCTTTGCCTTTTTGAGCCTGGATCTCGTTCTGACCAGCCTCGCAATCCTTGCCCTGCTGATTCTCTCCGCCCTGTTCTCAGGGTCCGAAACCGCTTTGACCACGGCGAACCGGGGCAAGCTCCATGCGCGTGCCGAACGAGGCGAGGCCGGCGCGGAGCGGGCCCTGGCGATGACCGAGGACAAGGAGCGGCTGATCGGGGCTTTGCTGCTGGGCAACAATTTTGCAAACATCATGTCGGCGGCCTTGGCGACGCGGCTCTTTACCGTGCTCTTTGGCCAAGGTGGCGTGGCGGTGGCGACGTTGGTGATGACGGCCGTGGTCCTGATCTTCGCCGAAGTCCTGCCCAAGACCTATGCCATCACCAATGCCGAGATCATGGCGATGCGGGTATCCCGGCTGATCGCTTTCTGTGTGATCCTTCTGTCACCGATCGTGAACGCGGTGCGGGGGATCGTTCGGCTGATCCTGAGGTTGTTCGGCGTAAAAACCGACCCCAAGGCTAATGTGCTGGCCGCCCAGGAGGAAATCGCCGAAGCCATTGCCTTGCACCATTCCGAGGGCGCGGTGGAGAAGGAACAACGGGACCGCCTGCTCGGCGCGCTCGATCTCGGCCGGCGCGATGTCGAGGAGGTGATGATGCACCGCCGTGACATCGAAATGATCGACGCCGACGCCCCGGCGGAAGAGATCCTGTCGCTGGCCATCAATTCACCACATACCCGCATCCCAATTTTCCGGGGGGAACCGGAAAATATCGTTGGAGTGATCCACGCCAAGGATCTCTCGCGAGCTGTGCACAAATATTTCCTGGAGAACGGCGGCGCTTCCCGGAGTCTTGAGAATTTCGATATCATGGATGTGGCGATGCCACCGTATTTTGTTCCGGAATCGACGCCGCTCGATGAACAGATGCGGGAGTTCCTGCGGCGACGCGCGCATTTCGCCTTGGTGGTCGATGAATATGGCGCCTTGCGCGGATTGATCACGCTGGAGGATATCATCGAGGAAATCGTTGGTGACATCACCGACGAGCATGACACGGAAACCACCAGTGGGATCGAAACCCAGGCCGATGGTTCGGTGGTCGTCGAGGGCATGGTCACGATCCGCGACATCAACCGCGCCTGCGACTGGACCCTGCCCGACGAAGAAGCCAATACCGTGGCGGGTCTGGTCATTCATGAGGCGCAGGCAATCCCCAACGAGGGCCAGGTCTTCAGCTTCCACGGCTTCCGGTTCGAAGTGCTGGAGCGGCGCAACAACCGACTGACCCGGCTGCGGCTGCGAAAGCTTTGAGGCACAATCGGAGGGGCATGGGGACCGGACTGCGCGCCATGCCACAGGCAGAGCGCGCGACCTGATTCCGTCAGGCCGGAACGCACCTTAGCGGGATTTGAACAGGCCCCCGAGGATGCCCCGCACGAGTTGTTGTCCTTGGCGGGTGCCGAGTTGCTTGACCACCGTTTTTGCAATCTCCGCGCCCAGCGAGGGCTGCGCCCGAGGCGTGGGGGATCGTGGCGCATCGTACCGTTTACCAGTGCCGGCGCCGGCCTTGCGCAGCATTTCCTCCGCCAGGGCCACATCCTTGGCGCGACTCTCCTCAACCGATTGTGATTGCGCGCGGCGGCCGAGGATCTCGCTGGCCGAGTCCCGATCGACGGCGGTATCGTATTTTCCGGCAACGGGAGAAGCCGCCATGGTTTCAGCACGCTCCGCCGCGGTGACCGGGCCAAGGCGGGATTCCGGCGGCCGGATCAGGGTCCGGCTGACCATGGCCGGAACACCCTTTTCCTCCAGCAGCGAGACGACCGCCTCCCCGGTCCCGACCTCGCGAATCGCGGTTTCGGTGTCGAACTCCGGATTAGGGCGAAAGGTCTGCGCCGCCGCTTTCAAGGCCTTGGCATCCCGCGGAGTAAAGGCGCGCAAGGCATGCTGGATACGATTTCCCAGTTGCGCGAGAACTTCGCCCGGTATGTCATCCGGAGTCTGGGTGATGAAATAGACGCCAACGCCCTTGGAGCGGATCAACCGGACGACCTGTGTCACCTTCTCGACCAGAGCCTTCGGCGCATCCTTAAAGAGCAGATGAGCCTCGTCGAAGAAAAACACGAGAACGGGTTTTTCCGGATCCCCCACCTCCGGCAGTTCCTCGAAGAGTTCCGACAAAAGCCACAGCAGGAACATCGCATAAAGCCGCGGCGATTGCATAAGCCTGTCGGCCATCAGGATGTTGACCCGGCCCCTGCCGCTCCCATCCACCGCCATCAGATCGGCAAGCTCCAGCCTCGGCTCCCCGAGAAAGCCCGCCGCCCCCTGGTTCTCCAGCACGAGCAGACCCCGTTGGATCGCGCCGATCGAAGCGGTCGCGACAGTGCCATAGGTCCGGCTGACCTCCGCGGCATTGTCCCCGAGCCAGAGCAACATCGCCCGGAGATCCTTCAGATCGAGAAGGGCGAGACCCTGTTCGTCCGCGACCCGGAAGGCAATGTTGAGCACCCCCTCCTGGGCCTCGGTCAATTGCATCATCTGGGCGAGCAGCAACGGCCCCATCTCGCTGACCGTGGCGCGCACCGGATGACCGGTCTGACCGAAGAGATCCCAGAACACCACGGGACAGGCACGATAGGCGAATTGCGTCATGCCAATCTTCTCGGCACGCTCGCGCAGGGCAGCGTCCGCTTTCCCAGATGGGTCGCCCGGCCGGGAGAGGCCGGAAAGATCACCCTTGGCATCCTGGGCCACGACCGGAATTCCGGCGGCGGAGAGGCCTTCGACCAGAACCTGCAGGGTCACTGTCTTGCCGGTGCCGGTCGCTCCGGTGATCAAGCCATGGCGGTTTGCATAACGCGTGAGCAGATTGCGCGCCTCGGCATAATTCTTGCCCCCACCGCCTATCAAAATCTCGTCGCCCGCCATCCCTGCCCTCGAAACTGGATGAAATTTGAACCGAATATTAAGTGTTGTCTCGCAAACTGCAACTCGTGTCCCATGCGGTCCCCGGACCTATCGGTGCACGACTTCCTCCCTGTTGGACTGGCCGCGGAGACGACTCCGCGGCCTCTTTTTTTGGTGTTATTGGTGAAATGCCCATGGCTTGCGAGCCACACTTGACCGAAATTTTCGACTGGCGTAGATGTTTCTCACAAGCTTCGGCCCGTCCGACAGGGAAATCCGCCCAAGCGGGGAAAAGGGTGCCAAATGGCACCCTTTTTACATTGATTTCAACCACTTGCCAATCCCATTTCGATTTTTGACACGGGGGCTTGACCGCCTCGCAGTTGACAGACGTTCTATCTGGTGCCACTCCGCGCGCATATCATTACCAGGGACGCGAACAAGAAAATGCAGTTCGACCGAAATCGCCTGACCCTCGCCTTGGCCATTGGCCTTGGCCTTGCTTGTCCGAGCTTCGCGCAGGAGGCCCAGGCGCCAGTTGCTCCCCAGGCACCCGCGGCCACCGCTCCCGCCGCGCCCGCGCCCGCGCCGACGACGCCCCCGGCTCCGGCTCCGGCTCCCGCAACCCCCGCCCCTGCGCCCGCGCCGACCGCCGCGGCTCCCGCGCCGGCGACGACCGCGCCTGCCACCGATGGCAATCCGGCCCGGCCCGAGGTCACGGAATTCGTGCGCGATACTTTCGGCGACTGGCAGGTCCGCTGTCTTTCCAAGAGCGACGAATGCTTCATGTACCAATTGGCGCTCGATACGAACAAGAACCCGGTTGCCGAAGTGAGTCTGCTGAAGCTCCCGGCGGGAGGCGAGGCCGCCGCCGGCATGACGATCGTCAGCCCCCTGGGCACCTTGCTGACCACCGGCGTCCAGATTCAGATCGACACCAACGAACCGCGGCAATATCCGTTCAACTGGTGCAGCCAAGCCGGATGTTTCTCCCGGTTCGGACTTCTGCCGGATTCGGTCGCGGCGATGAAGCGCGGCAAGAAAGGCACGATGACCCTGATCGCCGTCGCCTCGCCGCAAAGCCCGATTGCCCTCAATCTTTCCCTGACCGGATTTACGGCGGCCTATGATTCCCTGAAGACCCCGCCGGCCCCTCCGGGTATGGCTGTCCAGGCACCCGCCGCGCCCGCGCCCAAGCCGCTGCCGTCACTTATGCCAAAGAACTGATCCGACCGATGGCGCGCCCGGGCTCGGGCGCGCCGCCGTCAAAATGCCTTGAGGATCAGGACCGCGTTCAGACCCCCAAAGGCAAAGGCATTGCTCATCACCGCGCGCACTTTTGCCTGCCTGGCCACATTGGGCACCACATTCAGGTCACATTCCGGATCGGGCACTTCGTAATTGATCGTCGGCGCGATCACTCCGTCGCGCAAGGCCATGACACAGGCCAGCAATTCCACCGCGCCGGTCCCCCCGATCAGGTGACCATGCATGGATTTCGTCGAGGAAATCATCAAGGCATCGGCATGGGCGCCAAAAGTCTCCCGAACCGCGGCGCATTCCGTCTTGTCGTTGGCAGTCGTGCCGGTGCCATGGGCGTTGATATAGCCGATATCCTCGGGATTGAGGCCCGCGTCCCTCAGGGCCCCCCGCATCGCCCGGACCGCGCCGATCTGGTTCGGAGTCACGATATCGGACGCATCGGAGGTCATGGCGAAGCCCGTCACCTCAGCCAGAATGTCAGCCCCCCGGGCCCGGGCATGTTCCAGTTCCTCGAACACGAACACCGCCGCCCCCTCGCCCTGCACCATGCCGTTGCGATTGAACGAGAAGGGCCGGCAGCCATCCTTTGACATCACGCGGAGGCCCTCCCAGGCCTTGATGCCACCAAAGCAGAGCATGCTCTCGCTGCCGCCGGTCAGCACCACGGTGGCCTGCCCCGAGCGGATCAGGTTCAGGGCCTGTCCCATCGCATGGTTCGAGGATGCACAGGCCGTGGCCACCGTATAGGTCGGCCCCTGAAGATGATGGGCCATCGACATGTGGCTCGCCGCCGCGTTGTTCATCAGCCGGGGCACGACGAAGGGATGCACCCGGTTCTTTCCCTCCTGATAGACCAGCCGATAATTCTCGTCCTGGGTCTGGAGGCCGCCGCCAGACGTCCCCAGAACCACTCCGGCCCGTTCGCTCAATTCCTCGGTGATTTCCAGCCCTGACTGCGCCATGGCCTCGCGCGCGGCGAGCAGGGCGAACTGGGTGAAGGGATCATAAAGCACCAGCTCCTGGCGCGTGAAATACTCGTCCGGACGATAGTCCCGGATCTGTCCGCCGATGGCGATCGACAACCGGTCCACATCCTGAAAGTCCAGTGCGCCGATGCCGGAACGGCCCTCGCGCATCGCCTCCATGGAGGCGGCGGCGGTCGGTCCAAGCGCATTGATCGCGCCCTGGCCCGTGATGACGATCCTGCGCATGATCAACCCGGAATGAAAAAGTGATCAGACGGTTCGAATCCGCTGGAACATATAGTAGCAGGATAACCCATAGCCATACCGGACGCCCGGTTCCCAATTTGTCCGATCATCCGCTATTTCTGAGCGGCGATCAGGTTTTCCACCGCGCGCACGATCGTGTCGACGCTGCTGATGTCGAATTCCGAG
Source organism: Amaricoccus sp. (assembly GCA_048594665.1). Lineage (GTDB taxonomy): Bacteria > Pseudomonadota > Alphaproteobacteria > Rhodobacterales > Rhodobacteraceae > Amaricoccus. The sequence continues at coordinate 114,814 of JBMDWT010000016.1, forward strand.
TCTTTCGGATCATTGGCGTTGAACGGCACCTGAATGTCGAATGCCTCTTCTATGGCGAAGACCGCCTCCACCAGCCCAAGGGAATCGATGCCCAGCTCCTCGAGCGTGGAGGCCGGTGACACCTCGGAGGGGTCCAGCAAAGCCTGCTCCGACAGGATCGCAATCACCCTGCCCCTGACCTCATCCTTGAGAGTTCCGGACATCTTGCCTCCAACGGTCAATCCGAGCGGAAGGTCTATTCCGTCCCACCCGGATTGGAAACCAATTTTTGCGTTCCCGTCAATCTGGCAACCAGCCGCGGCAACCGGCGCAGCGCCTTGTACATCTCCACATTCTGATCCATCCGCACCGCTGGATAGCCCATCATGATCTGATTGTCGGCGACATGGCTTGCAACGCCCGAATTTCCGCTAATGACCACGTTCGAACCGATCCGCAGATGATCCGCGACCTTCGCAGCGCCTCCGAGCACCACACGGTCGCCGATGATCGTGGAGCCGGCCACCCCCGACTGACCACAGAGCAGGCAGGTGTGGCCGATGCGGACGTTATGGCCGATCTGGACCAGATTGTCGATTTTCGTCCCGTTTCCAACGGTCGTGTCGGCGATGGTGCCGCGGTCGATGCAGGAATTCGCGCCGAATTCGACATCGTCCCCCAGCACGACCGATCCCAGGGAATGGATCCGGACGAAGCTCTCCTGCGCCTTGGCGGTGATGACTCCGGCGGCGCGCGCCTCCTCGACATGGCCGGGGCTCGGAGTGACAAAGGAGAAGCCATCCGCGCCAATCACGCCCCCTGGCTGTGCGATGAAGCGCGCCCCGATCCGGACTCGTGCTCCGATGCGAACCCCGCTGTGGATCAGGGCGTCGGGTCCGATTTCCGCGTCCTCCGCGATGGAAACATGTGACAGGATCCGGGCGCCCGCGCCGATGCGGGCATTCTGGCCGATCACCACGAAGGGAGCGATTCGTGCGCCTTCGCCGATATGGGCGGAAGGGTGGATGATGGCGGAGGGGTGGATACCCTCGTCGAGCAGGACCGGGCGCTCGAAGGCGCGGGTGACGCCCGCCAGGATATAGCGGGGCCGGGGCGCGATGATGGCCGCCTCAAGCCCGAGCGCCTGCCAGTCCGCGCCCTGCCAGACGATGGCGGCGCGCGCCTTGCCCGTGCGCAGGCCCTCGGCGAAGGCGGGTGCCATGGCGAGCGCGATCTGGTCGGCGCGGGCGGTGGCGGGTTCCGCGGCGCCCCCGACCCGCAGCCCGACATCTCCGACGGCCTCGGCGCCCAGCGCCCCGGCCAGTTCGGCAATGGAGATCATGTCCGTCCTCCGCCTTCTCGACGCAGTCTCAACCCTCGGCGGTCGGGACCGTGACGCCCGCGGCCTCCAGCGCCCGGAAGACCTCCGCGTCGCGTCCATAGATATCGTCGCGATAGCGCGGAACGCCGGCCTGGTCGATGAAAACCGTACGATAGACGAGATTGACCGGAATCGGCCGATCCAGCATCACCGTACGCTCGGATTTCGCCGCGACCCATTTGTCAAAGGCGGCTTGTGGATCGCTGACCTGCCCCTGGAGAAGCAGGAACGCCAGCTCCTCGGGGTTCTGAAGCCGGATGCAACCATTGGAAAAGGCGCGCGCATCCTTGGCAAAGAGGTCACGGTGCGGCGTGTCATGCAGATAGATCGAATGATCATTCGGGAACATGAACTTTACTTTTCCCAAGGCATTGTCATCGCTCGGGATTTGACGAATGCGGAAGGGGAAGGAACCGCCGAGCTGATTGAAGTCGACCAGTTTGGGATCGATCACCGTACCGCTCTGGGTCATGAGTTGCATGCCGCCACGGGCCAGGATCCCCGGATCCTGTTTCAGTTTTGGCAGATAGACGCGCTTGGCGATGCTGCTGGGGACGTGCCAGCTCGGGTTGATCACCATATAGGTCATCATACCGGAAAATTCGGCGGAGGGCGTCTTGTTCGCAACCCCGACAACGGCGCGCGTCCTCCAGACCTCAGTGCCATTCTCGATCACCGCGGCCGAGAAATCGGGAATGTTCACCAGAATATAACGGTCTCCGAAATCCCGGTTCAGCCAGCGCATCCGTTCGAGATTGACCAGCACCTGTTCCAGTCGCGCCGAGGCGCTGGTGTTGATCTCCTCGAGCGTATGCGCGCCAACCACGCCGTCCGCGTTCAAACCGTGATCGCGCTGGAAGTTCATCACGGATTGCGCAAGCCCCGCGTCGAAGGTGCTGTCCGCGACCGCGTCGGTGGGCACACCATAGCCGAGCCGCGCCAGGCGGGTGCGAAGGCCCGCGATACGGGGATCGGTTTCACCTTGATGCAGGCTCGGGCCGGCCGCCACCTCCGGCCCCCAGGCGTTGCTCTGAGTCAGCCCTTCGAGCCGCTCACGTTCCGCGATCAACCGCCGATAGTCGGGATCGGACGGCTCCAGCGAGGCCAATATCCGGTCGATCGGCTGACCGTTCAGGCGCGCCATCAGAAGAGAGGCCGTGACGCGCGAAGGTTTGACGTCGATATCGGGGTCGATGCGCCAAGGCGTCAGGATGCCTCCCGAAAGATCAGAGCCATAGCGCATATAGGTGCGGGAGGCCGCGACCTCGCGCAGGGCAATCGGCGTCTCTGTCAGCGGCGCCTTGAAGATCGCCGCGAGTGCGCCGGGATCGTACCGCCGAAGAGGCAGACCCTGCTCAGGACTATCCTCAAGCGATTTGAGCAGGATATCGAGACTGTCTGACCCTTCGAGTGTCCAATAGGGTTTGTAATCGCGCATCGAATAGAATTGCTCGATCGCAATCCGGTCCTTTTCCGAAAGCGGCGCGATTTCCGCCCGCAAGGCCGCGCGGAACGCCGCCGCGTCTGGCGGCAAGGGCCGATCCGGGACCACCTGTTCGGGGGCAATCTCGACAGGTGCCGCGGTCGCCACGACAGTCTCGGTCTGGGCATGAGCCAACGTGACCCACGGAGCCAGTCCAGCGACGATAAGGGCGCAAATGACCCGCGGATTTCGTTGGGAACGCATACCTGCCTCTTGCCTCATTTATGTTTTATCCCAAAGAATAGCCCGCATCCCGAACCGAAACAAGTTTGGCTGTTCCATGCGGCAACACTTCGAGGGTGTTGCCAAGGAATTAAGCAAGCCGTCCCGCCACGAAGGCTCGGCAAAGTTCCGCCGAATAGGTTAACATCCTACGGCACACTTGGATCCGCGAGAAACCTGTGCCATCAATTTCGGTCAAGGGGCTCAAAAAAAATCCCCGCAGGCAGTTATCGAGGCAGTGACAATGTCAATGGACGACACGAGACCGACTCGTCGGGCGGTGCTTGGCGTGTTCGCGGGGCTGTGCGCAATGGCCGCCGCGCCGGTATATGCACGCGCGCCCGGCTTGCTCCGCGGCGCGGGCGATGTACGCAAGATCCGCATGTATAGCCAGCGGACAGGCGAATCGATTAATACGATCTATTACGCAGACGGAAAGTATATCCCCGAGGCGCTCAAGGAAGTCAGTTACTTCATGCGCGACTGGCGTCAAAACGCGATTATGGCGTATGCGCCGGATAACATCGACAACCTGACCGCGTCTCTGATGCTGATGGACACGACCGAGCCTTATCTGATGATCTCGGGCTATCGCACCCCGAAGACCAACCGGATGTTGCGGGGCGCGGCCAGCAATTCTTATCATATGCGGGCCATGGCCGCCGATGTGCGCCTCAAGAGCCGCGATGTCCGGACCATTCAGCGAGCGGCCCTGCGCTGCGGCGGTGGCGGCGTGGGCTTTTACCGCCGGTCCAACTTTGTTCATATGGACTGTGGGCCGATCCGGACCTGGAACGGCTGATCTGCCCTAGAGGGATTTTCATGATCCCCGGTTCATAAAAATCCCTCTCATCCTTATGATATTGCGCATTTTCGAGTCGCGAAACCGAATACACTTCCGCTGAAAACGCTCTAACATCCAGATCGCGCAACCTGATGGGATCAGGTCGCGCGCTTCGGTCGGTATGATTTGATGTGCAATCTCTCCGATCCTCGTTCCGGTCGGATTGCGCTCTCGTTTCAGGATCGGACCGCGCCGTCGCCTTCAACCAGATATTTGAAGCTGGTCAACTGCTCCGCGCCCACCGGTCCCCGGGCATGGAGTTTTCCCGTGGCGATGCCGATTTCCGCGCCCATCCCAAACTCGCCGCCATCGGCGAACTGGGTCGATGCATTGCGGATCAGAATCGCACTGTCCAGACGTTGAAAGAAGCGGGCCGCGACCGTGTCATCCTCGGTCAGCACACAATCGGTGTGGTTGGACCCGTACCGCCTGATATGGGCAATCGCCCCGTCCACGCCATCGACCAGCCGCGCCGCGATGATCATGTCAAGAAATTCATGCCCCCAATCGGCCTCGCTGGCCGGAATCACGCCGGGCAACGCCTGAAGGTCGCTGTCGCCACGGACTTCCACGCCGGCCTCGACCAGATCGTTCAGGAAAGGCGCCCCAACGCTCTCGAAAAAGGCGCGGTCGATCAAAAGGCATTCCGCCGCGCCGCATATCCCGGTCCGCCGGGTCTTGGCATTCAGGATGACCCGGCGCGCCTTGGCAATATCCGCCGCGCGATCGACATAGATATGAACGATGCCTTCGAGATGGGCAAAGACGGGCACCCTCGCCTCGGCCTGAACCCGGCCGACCAGACCCTTGCCGCCGCGCGGCACGATCACGTCGATGTATTCCACCATGGTCAACATCTCGCCCACCGCCGCGCGGTCCGTGGTGGGCACCAGTTGAATCGCCGCGGCCGGCAATCCGGCGCTTTCCAATCCCGACACCAGACAGGCATGGATCGCCCTGGCACTGTCGAGGCTCTCCGATCCGCCCCGCAGGATCGCGGCATTGCCCGCCTTCAGGCAGAGCGCCCCGGCATCGGCGGTCACATTCGGGCGGCTTTCGAAAATCACGCCGATCACGCCAATGGGTGTGCGAACCCGACGGATATGGAGACCGTTCGGCCGATCCCACTCCGACAATACCTGCCCCACCGGATCCTCCTGAGTTGCGACAGAGCGCAACCCCTCCGCCATGGCGGTGACCCGGTCCGGCGTCAGCAGCAGCCGGTCGAGCATTGCCTTGGTCAATCCCTTTGCCTGGGCAGCCTCCATATCGGCGGCATTGGCGGTCAGGATCCTTTCCAGGTCCGCCTCGATCGCCACCGCGGCGGCGCGGAGAGCTTCGTCCTTTCGCGCGGAAGGGGCATAGGCGAGGTCACGCGACACCTCACGCGCCCGGGCCCCGATCTCGCGCATCATTTGCCTTACATCCATCACAGAGCCATATCGTCGCGATGCACCAGGGCCGCCCGGCCGGGATAGCCGAGCAGTTCGGAAATTCGGTCAGACCGGTGTCCCATGATCATGCGCGCCTCGCGCGATTCATAGCCCGCCAGCGCCTTTGCCACGACAACGCCGTCCGGCCCCGCGATTTCGACCGGATCCCCCCGGCCAAAGGCACCATCGACCCCGATCACCCCCGCGGGTAACAATGACTTGCCCCGTGCCAGAGCCGCGATCGCGCCGCCATCGATGGTCAATCGTCCGCGCGGTTTCATGCCGGAAATCCACCGCTTGCGCGCCGCCCTGGGATCGCCGTCCGCCTCGAACCAGGTACAGTTGGCGCCCTGCTCCAAGGCAAGCAAGGGCCGCTCCACCGCGCCGAAGCTGATCGCCATCGCACAGCCCGCGCGGGTTGCAACCTCGGCGGCCATCAGCTTGGTCTTCATGCCCCCGCGCGACAAGGACGATCCCGTGCCGCCTGCCATGGCCTCGATCTCGGCGGTGATCGCCGCGACGATTTCCAGACGCTCCGCCGCTGCATCCTCACGCGGGTTCGCGGTATAGAGACCATCCACGTCCGACAAAAGGATCAGGACATCCGCACCCGCCATGCTTGCCACCTGCGCCGCGAGCCGATCATTGTCGCCATACCGGATTTCATCGGTCGCAACGGTATCGTTCTCGTTCACGATCGGCACGGCCCCGAACTCCAGAAGAGTACCAAGCGTACGGCGGGAATTGAGATAGCGCCGCCGGTTCTCGCTGTCTTCCAGCGTCACCAGAACCTGCGCCGTTGTGATGCCATGCGGCGCAAGCACAGTCTCGTAGGCCTGAGCCAACCGGATCTGGCCCACCGCCGCCGCCGCCTGGGATTGCTCAAGTGACAGGGCCTGCGCGGGGAGCCCAAGCACCCGCCGCCCCAGGGCGATGGAGCCCGATGACACCAGGACCACATCCTTGCCCCGCCGCCGGAGTTCCGCGACATCCTCGGCCAGCCCACGAAGCCAGTCGAGCCGCAGTCCGCCGGTCTCGACAGAGACCAGCAGGGCCGAGCCGATCTTCACCACGATTCGCCGCGCGTGCTCCAACCGTTCAGCGGAGGTAGGCGAAACGAGAGTTACGGCGTCCATGATTCGGGAACCTCCTCCTCGGCAAGTGCCTGATCCCGAGCGTGCCGGATCACCGCGCGCAAGGCGCGCAGGACCTCCGGTACACCTTGGCCGCTCACTCCTGAAAGCGGGAAGATCTGTTCCCCTCCCGAAACCTCGCGCAGCGCCCCGAGCACTTCCGCCAGTTCCTCCGGGTCGAGCGCGTCGATCTTGTTCAGTCCGGTGATCCTTGGTTTGTCCGAGAGCCCCGCTCCATAGGCATCGAGTTCGGCGAGGATTACTTCGTAATCTTCGACCAACGTCGGCGAGGTGGCATCCATCAGATGCAAAAGAACCGCGCAGCGTTCGACATGACCCAGAAACTGATCCCCAAGCCCCCTGCCCTCATGAGCACCTTCGATCAGTCCTGGGATATCCGCGAGTACGAATTCCGCGCCATCAACACCCACGACCCCGAGGTTTGGATGCAGGGTGGTAAAGGGATAATCCGCGATCTTCGGCTTGGCATTGCTGGTCGCGGCGAGGAACGTCGACTTGCCGGCGTTCGGCAGGCCAACCAGGCCCGCGTCCGCGATCAGCTTCAACCGAAGCCAGAGGGTACGCTCCACCCCCTCCTGTCCGGCATTGGCGTTGCGCGGTGCCTGGTTGGTGGAAGACTTGAAACGCAGGTTACCCCAGCCGCCATTTCCGCCCTTGGCCAGCAGGACGCGCTGTCCGACCCGCGTCAGGTCGGCGACGGGGGTTTCCTCATCCTCTTCCAGGATTTCGGTACCCACGGGAACCTTGAGCAGGATATCTTCGCCGCTACGCCCGGTCCGTTGCTGGCCCATGCCGCCCTGGCCGTTCTTGGCAAAGAAATGCTGCTGATAGCGATAGTCGATGAGCGTGTTCAGTCCCTCGACCGCCTCGGCCCAGACATCCCCGCCATTTCCCCCATCGCCGCCATCTGGTCCGCCAAATTCAACAAACTTCTCGCGCCGAAAGCCGACACAGCCATGCCCGCCAGAGCCGGACCGGATATGCACCCGTGCGAGATCCAGAAACTTCATGTCGACCTCCGATCAGCCCAACAGCCCACGCATTTCATGATGCCACGGCCTGAACCGGAGAAACGACGCGGCGATAGCAAAAGGTTGGAACCATCCCGGCGCGTGCCACGCAATGGAGTTCCCCTTCTCCCACATAGGCGAAGCCCGCGCGGGTCAAGACCCGCGCCGCCGGCGCATTTTCCTGAAAAACCTGCGCGGTCAAGGGGCTCAGCCCACGTGCCGCCGCGTAGTCCACGACCAGTTCGACCGCTTCGGAGGCATACCCCGTGCCCCAGAAGGCGGGTGCGACCCAATAGCCGATTTCCGCCCCGCCCTCGCCCGCGGGCTTGAGGCTGATCAGACCGACGAATCCATTCTCGCTCTCGGGATCGGTGTCCATCGCCCAGACCCTTTCGACCGCCTTCGGCTGGCAGAGGCGCTTGAAGAAGGCCTCCGCCATACCCGGCGGATAGGGATGCGGAATCGTCGCGGTCATCCGCGCGATCCGGGCATCGCTGGCATAAAGCTCCAGCAACCCCACGTCGGACCGGCGCAGCGGCCTGAGCACCAATCTTTGACCAATAAGCTCGGGCTGGCCTGGCAGAATGTCGGACTTCATTGCATATGTCCCGATCCAAAACGAAAAAAGGCCGGTGCGAACTCCGGCCTCCCTGACAATATCCGCGGAAAACGGGTGAGCTTATTCCGCGGCCTTGGCCACTGGCAGCACCGAAATGAAGGTGCGGCCCTTGAAGCCCTTGTGGAAGGTCACAGCGCCTTCGGTAACGGCATAGATCGTATGGTCCCGGCCGAGACCGACACCCACGCCCGGCCACCATTTCGTGCCACGCTGGCGGATCAGGATATTGCCCGGAGCGACGGTCTCGCCCCCGAACTTCTTGACGCCGAGCCGCTGGCCCGCGCTGTCGCGACCGTTGCGGGATGAACCGCCTGCTTTCTTGTGTGCCATCGCGCCCTACTCCTCAGTTCGCAGTTTCGCCATTGGCGATGATGTCGGTGATCCGCACCAGCGTCAGCTGCTGCCGATGGCCGCGCTTGCGCTGCGAGGAATGCTTCCGGCGGCGCTTCACATAGGAAACAACCTTCGGACCCTTGGTCTGCTCCAGCACCTCGGCCAGGACCGCGGCACCTTCGATCAGCGGCGCGCCCACGGTGACGGTTTCGCCCCCGAGCATCAGCACCTCTTCGAAGCGAACCGTCTCACCGGCCTCGGCCGCGAGCTTCTCGACCGTGAAAATATCGTTTCGAGCAACCTTGTATTGCTTGCCGCCAGTCTTCAACACCGCGAACATTCGCGTCTTCCTTCTTGCTCTCCCGCGTCCTTCGGCCCCGACACCGGTCGGCGTTTCGGTGGGTTACCCCACGCCTGCGAACTGCGCGCTTTTGCCCAATGGCATATGACCCGTCCGCCCCGACGGCGCACGAGAGACGCGTGTATTACGAAAACAGGGCGCTCTGTCAAGCTTGCTTTGGCGGGGCGGCGGAGACCATTTCATCTTCTTGACCGAAAACCGGAGGAGTCGGCGGCATGCGAACGTCCCGCTGCCAGAACTGTATCCGAATTCCCGCCTCGTTCAGCCGCTCGATCACTTCGAAATTCATGTCCGACCGGGCCGACAGCGAGAAATTCACGTCGCGCAACCAACATCTGATCTCGAAATCCATCGAATCCGGCCCCAGGGCCATCAACAGAACCCGAGGCGCCGGCTCTTCCAGAACGAGGGGATGTCCCTCCGCGATTTCAAGCAACACTTCCGAGACGCGCCGGGGATCCGCGTCATAGGTTACGCTGACCGGAATCTGGATACGCCCCGACATCCCTGAATGGGTGCGATTGAGCACCGCGCCGGAGACGAGATCAGAGTTGGGCAGGATGACACTTGCCCGATCGAAGGTTTCAATCTCGGTCGAACGCACCGAGATGCGCCGCACATAGCCCGAGAAGGTGCCGACTTCGATCCAGTCTCCCTGCTTGATCGGACGCTCCACCAGCAGAATGATGCCAGACACAAAATTGGACACGATGGTCTGAAGACCAAAACCGATACCGACCGACAGGGCACCGGCGACGATGGCCACGTTGGAAAGATCGATCCCGGCCGCGGAAATCGCCACCACCACGCCGATGGCGACACCGAGATATCCCACGCCGGACAGGATCGCATTCTTGCCGCCCGCGTCGAGCCGGGTCCGCGGCAGAACGGATCCCGCCAGCAGGGACTGGAACGCCCGCGTCAGTCCGTAGCAGACCCCGAACACCAGGATCAGCGTGAGGACATCTCCCGCCGACAGCCGCACTCCGCCAAGACTCCCCCCTTCGCGCAACAGGAGCCAGAAGCTCGCGAGATCCGAAGGACGCGCTCCCCAGATCAGCGCAAGAAGCGGCGCCGAGGCGATGGCAAGCACCGCCACCACGATCACCGGGCCGAGCCCGACATCGGTGGTCGTATTCACCGCGCCGCTCAGCCGCATGGTGAGGACGGTCTTCTGCAAGAGGTCAAAAACGACGAGATTGGCCCCGAGCAATCCGAGCGTCAGGATCATCGGATAGAGCAATCCCTGGCCCAGCGCGAAATAGCCGATGGCCGACAGGACCGGCGATGCGACCGAAATGATGAAGACAGCCCGCTCCAGGAAGCTCAGAAGATTGACGCCAAGGGCGCTCGGTTTCTGGTCCGGCGGCGCCTTGTCCCGGCTGTCCTGGATGTTGCGGCAGATGACCCGCAGAAGAGCCGCGGCCCGCCAGAGTCCGAGCGCCGCGAGAAGGGTCATCGGGAAATTCAAGGTGGCATTCACCGCCGGCGTCATTTCCCAATAGCCGAGGTGATTGATGATGAAGAGATGCAGAGCGAGGATGCCGCCCAGAAGAATGGTCAGGCGGGCGCCCCGCGCCGCCTCGGCATCGTCCAGAGGCACCACACGATAGGCCGCGAGTTTGGGGGCAAAGATGCTGCTCGCCAGCCAGGTTGACCCGATCAGAGCCAGCACGAAGGGCGGCAAGTTGAAGAAATGGATGCTCTCTGTTCCCCGCAGCAAAGCCGGATCGAGAGCCGCGAACAAAAGCCCGGCGCCCACTGCCGGAAACGCCAGACGGAACACATTGCGCAGCGCAACGAGCAGCGCGATCCGTCGTGGACTTGTCTCCCGGCCCAGCGCGTTTTCGACCAAGGGAATCAACCGGCTGCGCAAAAGCAGCGTCGCCAGCAGCCCGATCATCAAAAGGACCAGGTTACGTGGCAATTTCGTGGTCACGGCCGCGCGAACGTCGGGATCATTGACCATCCCGGACAGGGACAGCCGCGCATCCTCCATCCGTTGCCCCAGCATTTCATAGGTGCTGATCCAGTTGCCCGGAGCGATCGGACTCGGGCCCAGGGTGCGCAGTTGCAGGGAAACCCGGCTCCAGACCTCGACATCAAGCTGCTGGATCAACTCATTGATCTGGCGCAGGGCGTCCTGCGCCCGCAACAGGGGCACCTGGGCCTCCGCCACCTGCCTGTTCAGTTCGTCCCGTCGGGCGGCGACCTCCGGCTGTTCGTCCGTCCCCTCGGCCGGCGCCGGCCCGAGCTGCTCCAACAGGCTCTTGGCTTCCTTCAGCGCCTCGTCGGCCTTGCGCTCCGCCGTGCTGGCCAAGGCGCGCATCGAGAGCAGGCGCTCGCGCATATTCTCAAGCTCATCCGCGTCGGAGCCGCTGGCCTCGATGACGAGGCGCGCCGCCGCGAGCGATGGGTCGAGTTGCTCATAAAACTGCTTCGTGGGATCGGCAATCGGATCGGCGACCACGCGTCCGCCCGACAGTGGAATAAGGGCGGCCGCGATCCACAGTGTCAGGACCAAGGCTATCCGCCGCCCTGACCACCTCCATTCGCGCCGATGTTCTTTCGGGGATCGAAACAGTGGTCGCGCCGAATTTCGCTCGACCATGCGTCAGGAGATCCGCGCGTCGGGTATGTCGGTGCGCCGACGCTCGAGCCATTCCGGCACCGGCAGGTTGTGTTCCCGCAGAAAAGCGGGGTTGAAGAGCTTTGACTGGTAGCGTGTGCCGTAATCACAAAGGATGGTCACGATCGTATGCCCCGGCCCCATCTCGCGGGCCATCCGCATCGCCCCCGCGACATTGATCCCGGTGGAGGAGCCCATGCAGAGGCCCTCCTCGGACAACAGGTCGAATACCACCGGCAGCGCCTCGGTATCGGGAATGTTGTACGCCATATCGACGGTCAGCCCTTCCAGATTCCGCGTGATCCGGCCTTGGCCGATGCCCTCGGTGATCGAGGAGCCATCGGATTTGAGAACCCCCGTCGTGTAATAGCTGAAGAGCGCCGCGCCATCGGGGTCGGCCAGTCCAATCCGCACATCCGCCTTGCGCGCGCGCAGCCCCTCCGCCACGCCCGCCAGCGTCCCCCCGGACCCGACCGCGCAGATGAAGCCGTCGATCCCGCCGCCGGTCTGCTCCCAGATCTCCGGCGCCGTGGTGTCGATATGGGCCTGCCTGTTCGCGACATTATCGAACTGGTTGGCCCAGATCGCCCCCTTGGGATCGCTCGCCGCCAGCGCCTCCGCCAGCCGTCCGGAATAGCGCACATAATTGTTGGGATCGCGATAGGGGAGCGCCGGCACTTCCACCAGCTCCGCGCCGGCGAGCCGCAGCATGTCCTTCTTCTCCTGGCTCTGCGTCTCGGGAATGACGATGACCGTGCGATAACCGAGCGCCGATCCGATCAGCGCGAGGCCGATCCCGGTATTGCCCGCCGTGCCTTCGACAATCGTCCCCCCGGGCGCGAGGACGCCCCGCGCCTCCGCGTCGCGGATGATCGAGAGCGCCGCCCGGTCCTTGACCGACTGACCGGGATTCATGAATTCCGCCTTGCCCCAGATCTCGCAGCCCGTCAGTTCCGACGCTCGCCGAAGCCGGATCAGTGGCGTATTCCCCACGGCCTGAGGCAAATCCTGCGCGGTATTCAACAATTTCATTCCCCGGTTCCGCCTCGATATCGTCTCTGACTTAGCCAATTCACTGCCCGGCATCAAGTTTCCGCGCCCTCCGATCCAAAGCGACCTGGACAGGGCCCGAAGGAGCGCCTCGGTTCGTGTCGCGATCCCCCCAGGCCCACGAGCCGGTCAGTCCAGATGGAAACAGACTATCGGGGATGCCGCCTCATATCGCACATAGTCGAGGGCGACGGTTCCCGGGTCTCAGCCGCCGGTGTGGCTCATATGGCGGGAGACCTGCCCGCCGACCGACTGGCGGGAATAATCGAAATCATGGCCCTTGGGTTTGCGTGCGATCGCCGCCTCGATGGCCTGGACAACGGGACCATCCGCCTCGGGATGGGCACGCAGGACGGACCGCAGATCCGCCTCGTCTTCCTGACCGAGGCACATGAAGAGCTGGCCTGTGCAGGTCAGGCGAACCCGGTTGCAGCTCTCGCAGAAATTATGGGTCAGGGGTGTGATGAAACCGATCCGGCCGCCCGTTTCCGCGACACGGACATAGCGGGCGGGGCCACCTGTCCGGTCGAGAGTGTCGGCCAGGGTCCAACGCTCCTCCAGGTCCCGGCGGAGGGCCTTCAGCGAATAGAACTGATCGAGCCGACCCTCGTTTCCGATGTCCCCCATCGGCATCACTTCGATGAAGGCCAGATCATGGCCCTGATCCCCGCACCAGGCCACCAGATCGTGGATTTCGAGATCGTTGACCCCGCGCAGGGCCACGGCGTTGATCTTGACCCGAAGGCCTGCCTCGGTCGCGGCCTTGATCCCGTCGAGAACCTGAGAGAGCCGGCCCCAGCGGGTAATGGCCTCGAACCGGGACGGATCGAGCGTATCGAGCGAAACATTCACCCGCCGGACCCCGCAATCGGCCAGTTCGGCGGCGGCGCGGCGCAGCTGGCTTCCGTTGGTGGTCAGGGTCAGCTCGGACAGCGCCCCGGACCTCAGATGGCGCGACATCGCCCGAAAGAAGGTGAGGATGCCCTTGCGAACGAGAGGCTCCCCCCCGGTGATCCGGAGCTTGCGCACGCCCAAGCCAATGAAGATGGAACAGAGCCGGTCCAGTTCCTCCAGCGACAGAAGCTCGGCCCGGGGCAGGAACGTCATGCTCTCGGACATGCAATAAACGCAGCGGAAATCGCAACGGTCGGTCACCGAAACCCGCAGATAGGAGATCGCGCGCTGGAAGGGGTCGATCAGGACAGGGGCTACGGTCACGAGCTTTTCTCCGCGAATGGTCCAAGATCATAGGGCGATGGCGCGGAGCATTCAAGATGTCCGGGCGCGGACAAAGGATAAGTTATTGTATTATATAGTATTTTCATTATAATACCCGTGGACGCTTCCGGCTCAGGCGGCGGGCAGGCTGGTGGCAAGGGGCGGCGCATCCCCCATCAGATCCTCCAGAAAGAGACTGAGCAGTTGGGTGCGGCCCGAGACACCGGCCTTGCGATAGATCGCATTGGATTGCGCCTTGACCGTGCCCTCGCTGGTGCCGCGCATCCGGGCGATCTCGGCGATGGCGAACCCCTTGATCGTGAACCAGGCGACATCCCGCTCGGACGGCGTCAGGCCCCAGCCGGTGAAACGGTCCTCCAGCATCTCGGAAAAGGCGACCTTGGCGAGCCGGATCTGATCCTCCATCACCGCGTTGCGCCGCAGGGTGCGACTGAGCAGCAGCGCGCCCACCCCGACCCCGAGCACCAGCCCGAGGCCCGCGCCCATCTCGATCAATTCGCGGAACTCCCAGGGAATCGGATGGCTCTCGAAACCAAAGACGCTGGCGGCGATATCCCAGATGAAAAACGTCGTGCAAACGGCCTGAACCGCCACGATTACCCAAAGCAACGCCGCGCGGGAACTCCGCTTGCCCATGACCTCAGTCCAACCGTCCCGCCGGCCCATCCAGCTCAATCATCATCACCGCCGTCGTCACTGCCATGCCCGCCACTGCTCCCATGACCACCGCCGTGTCCGCCACCGCTTCCACCGCCGCTCCCGCTGTTGCTACCACTGCCCCCGCTGTTGCCACTGCCACCGCCGCCTCCGCCACTTCCGCCGCTGTTTCCGCCGCTCCCGCTGTTGCTTCCACTGCTCCCATTGCGTCCACCGCCGCCGCTGTCGTCGCTCTTTCCGCTCCCGCCCCTGTTTTCATTGCCTTTGCCGGAATCATCGTCGCCGTGGCCGGAGTTCGAACTCTCACCGGAGCCGGTTGTGGCGGAGGAGGCATTACCGTTCGATTGCGACCCTTCCATCCGCGAGCGGTAGTCGCGCAGAATCTCACCGGTAACCCGGTTGAATACCACCTCCCGCTGATACCCGTCCCCCTCGGCCTCGACCTTGATCCGGCCGAGCCAGGTCCGGCTGACGGTCTTGACCTGATAGCCCTGGGCGCGCAATTGACCAACGATCTGGTCGAGCGGCTCCGCCGCCCCGGCGGGTCCGGACACCAGCGCGGTGGCAATCACCGCCACATGGATCAAGCTGAACCATTTCATCACCGTTCGAATGGCCTCCAGAACCCGCGGGATCCGCCTTCGCCCCTGGAGGGATTTCCATGACCCCCGCTTCATGCAATCCCTCCAGTCCTTTGATATTGCGCATTTTCGAGTCGGGAAACCGAATATACCTTCGCTGAAAATGCTCTTACGAAGACGGATCCCTTCCGATGGTATCCCCGGCGCCGTGAAGCGCGCCTTACCTTACAACACACTGGAGCGATTTCTTGACCGGCAGGTTTCACCTGCCTTGGAAATCGCTGTAAGCCTTTAATGGTCGCGATTTCTTGACCGGCAGGTTTCACCCGCCTGGAAATCGCTATGGCCTTTAATGGTCGCGATTTCTTAACCGGCAGGTTTCACCTGCCTGGAAATCGCTCCGGGCCCTCAATCGTCGCTCCCATGACCTCCGCCATGACCATTGCCGGAATTGCCACCGGATCCCGAATGACCGCTGTCGTCCGAGCCGCCGCCATGACTGTCATCCGAGCCACCCCCCGAATGTCCCGAACCGGACCTGTCCGAACCCGAGGCCCCGCCGCCATGATCGTCGTTGGCATCATGCCCGGCCGCATCGTCGGAACCGGACGCGGATCCGCCATGGTCATCCTTGGCATCATGCCCGGCCGGATCATCGGAACCGGACGCGGATCCGGCCCGATCGTCGTTGGCATCGTGCCCGGCCGGATCGTCGGTGCCAGAGACAGTGCCGCGACCCGCCGCGTTCGCCTCATCCGACAGGAGCTTGCCGCTTTGCGCATCATAGACCAGTTCACGCTGGGCCGTGCCGTTGCGCGCCTCGATTTTCACCTGACCCGACTGGCGGGTGATTTCGACATTCGAATAGCCCTGGCCGCGCAGGGTTTCGAGAACCGGATCGAGCGCGGTCTGGGCATAGGCCGCCCCGCTGCCGAGCAGGACCATCAGGACGGTGGCGCTCTTGAGATTCATTGACTGTCTCCATGTTGCTTGCTGTCGGCGGCGGAGCCCGCGACGATGAAGCCATGGAAAACAGGGTCAAACGGCTCTGGCGATTGCCCGGCCGTTTAGCCGGGGTTTCGTCATCCCTCCGCATAGACCCCTAAACCAAAGTCATATGCCTTGGAATCATTACGTTTTTCAGATATCGGTACCGAGTGCCGCGGCGACGGTGAAGATATCCTTGTCGCCCCGCCCACAAAGGTTCATCACCAGAAGATGATCCTTCGGAAGCGTCGGCGCGAGACGCATGACATGCGCCAGGGCGTGGGCGGGTTCGAGCGCGGGAATGATTCCCTCCGTCACGCAGCAGAGCTGAAAGGCTTCCAGCGCCTCGGCATCGGTGGCGGAGACATATTCCACCCGGCCGATGTCATGCAGCCAGGCATGTTCCGGACCGATCCCGGGATAGTCGAGCCCGGCCGAAATCGAATGACCTTCGAGGATCTGGCCATCCGCGTCCTGCAACAGATAGGTGCGGTTGCCGTGCAGGACGCCGGGGCGGCCGCCGGTCAGGCTCGCGGCATGTTCCATCCGGTCGTCGACGCCGTGCCCCCCCGCCTCGACGCCGATGATCCGCACATCGGCGTCATCGAGGAAGGGATGAAACAGGCCCATCGCGTTCGAGCCGCCGCCGATGCAGGCGACCAGGCTGTCGGGAAGGCGGCCTTCGCGTTCCAGCATCTGTTCCCGGGCTTCCTTGCCGATGATCGACTGGAAATCGCGGACCATCGCCGGATAGGGATGCGGACCCGCGACCGTGCCGATGCAATAGAACGTGTCATGCACATTGGTGACCCAGTCCCGCAGCGCCTCGTTCATCGCATCCTTGAGCGTGGCACGGCCCGAGGTGACCGGCACCACCTCCGCGCCCAGCAGCTTCATGCGGAAGACATTGGGCTTCTGACGCTCGACATCGGTCGCACCCATGAACACGATGCATTTGAGGCCGAAGCGGGCGCAGACCGTCGCCGTAGCCACGCCATGCTGGCCCGCGCCGGTTTCCGCGATGATGCGGGTCTTGCCCATGCGCCGGGCGAGCAGGATCTGGCCCAGCACATTGTTGATCTTGTGCGCGCCGGTGTGGTTGAGTTCGTCGCGTTTGAAGTAGATTTTCGCGCCGCCGAGGTGGTCGGTCAGACGTTCGGCGAAATAGAGCGGACTGGGGCGCCCGACATAATGTTTCCACAGATCATCCATTTCCGCCCAGAAGGTCGGGTCGGTCTTGGCATGTTCATAATGGGCTTCCAGCGACAGAATCAGAGGCATCAAGGTTTCGGAAACGAAACGTCCGCCAAAATCGCCGAAGCGGCCACGTTCATCGGGGCCTGTGCGGTAGGAATTGAGTGTCATGGGGGCGCCTCGCTGCTGATCCGGGCCTGTTTAACCCGCGGGCGCGGCAGCGTCGATGCGATTCAGCCCCGGGCCGCCTGGATGAAGGCGGCGATCATGCCTGGATTCTTGATGCCGGGTTCGCTTTCGACGCCCGAGGAGACATCGACCTGATCCGCGCCGGTGAGACGGACGGCTTCCGCGACATTCCCGGGGGTCAGGCCGCCTGCGAGCATCCAAGGAACGGGCCAACGGCGGCCCTGAATGAGCCGCCAGTCAAAGGAGATGCCATTCCCGCCCGGCAGCGCCGCGTCGCGCGGCGGCCGCGCATCGATCAGCAACATGTCCACCACCCGCGCATAGTCGGCGATTGCCGCGAGATCCTCCTCGTCGGCGATGCCGATCGCCTTCATCACCGGCAGAGAGAAATGGTCCCGGATTTCAGCGACCCGGTCGGGAGATTCCCGGCCGTGCAACTGGAACATGTCGATGCGCAGGGTTTCGACAATGGATTCAAGCGTGGGAATATCGGCATCCACCGTCAATGCCACCCGCGTCAGCGAGTCGGGCATGCCACCCGATACCCAGGCGGCATCGGCGAGCGTGAGATGTCGAGGGGATCGTGGAAAGAAGACGAGGCCGCCGTAGGCTGCCCCGCTGGAGGCCGCCACCGCCGCGTCGGCCCGGGAGCGCAGGCCACAGATCTTTACCCGCACGTGGCTGTTCTCAATTCCCGAGAAGGGCGAGGACGTCGTCGTCCGCCTTGCCGGTCGATTTGCGCAGGCGATCGACCTCGCGGTTGAGCTGGGTGGCCTCACGGGTCTTCAGCGCGGCCCGGCGGCGATGCTTGTGCTCCCGCAGCCATTCGAGCAGGTAGCCCAGCACCATGCCCACCACGATGGACAAAAGGCTGACCACGAAGAGCGGCAGCTGGATCTGAAGGGGGAGAAGTTGAGAGATCCCCGCGGGCAGGAGATGGAGCGTCACGATCTCGCGATTCGCGAGGGACAGAACCACGATCACCAGCAGTATCAGGGCGAGCAGGATGAGCTTGATCGTCCGCATGTCGGCTCCGGATTTAGGACAGGTTAACGGAGGGCATCCTAGCCCTCATTGAGACGGTCGCGCAACAGCTTGCCGGTCTTGAAGAACGGAACATGCTTTTCCTCGACCTCGACGGAATCGCCGGTCCGCGGATTGCGGCCGAGACGGGCGTCGCGTTTCTTGACCGAGAAGGCACCGAAGCCCCGCAGTTCCACGCGGTTTCCGGAGGCCATCGCCTCGATGATTTCATCGAAGATGGTGCTCACGATCCGCTCGACGTCCCGCTGAAAAAGATGCGGATTTTCCTCTGCGATCTTTTGAATAAGCTCGGACTTAATCATGCGTTAACCTCGTGACCCGGCATCCCCCCAATTGCTTGAGGGGAACGAACCGGGCAATCCGCCAATTCCTGTGCTATACTGGCAGGATTCACGGCATGATGGAATAGAGCTTGGAGCCTCCGAGACCGGATATTTCTTTAAGAATCCCGCTGCTTGAGCCTACCATTCCCAGAAAGCGGCCAAGGAAGGGTTCCTCCCGCTCGACGTCCCAGTCGGAGACCGGAAGGTCGGCCAGTTCCCCGTTCTGTGATTCGAGCCAGGCGATCGCCTCGGGCTCACCACCGATCTCGTCAATGAGTCCATTCCCCAGAGCCACCCGGCCCGTGAAGATGCCACCGGTGGCAACGGCGTCGAGTCGTGCGCCCTCGAGCGCCCGCCGCTCCGACACAAGACCCCGGAACCAGGCGAAACCGTCATTGACCATCGCCTGATCGAGAGCCCGCGCGGCCGGGTTCGTCGGACGAAACGGCGAGGGCTCGGCCTTGATCTCGGAAGAGCGCACGGTCTCGTAACCGATGCCGACCTTGTCCATCAGTTCGGTGAAGTTCGGATATTCCATGATGACGCCGATCGAGCCGGTCAGGGTATTGCCCCGTGCCACGATATGATCGGCGCCGATGGCCGCGATATACCCACCCGACGCCGCGACCTCGCCCAGCACCGCGACCACGGGCTTTTTCGCGGCGGTCGCGCGCAGGGAGGCATAAAGAGCCTCGGACCCGGCGGTGCTGCCGCCGGGGGAGTTGATCCGCAAGACGAGCGCCTTGACGCGATCATTGTCCGCGATCTCGGTCAGGATCTCGTCCCGGTCGAGATCGTCGAGGATGACGCCATTCACCTGAAAGCGGGCGATCTCGTCGGAGGTATGCTCCAGCTCACCCGACATTGCGAAGAACGCAATCCCGAAGAGAAGAAGCAACGCAACGCCAAACCCGCGCCAGAATGCGTTGCGGCGCCATTTACGGCGCCGCTCCTCGTAGAAATCACGTTCAAGCACGTCCATTGGATCAGGAGTCTTCGCGCTTCTTCAGGGCCGCCCCGAGGATGTCGCCAAGCGATGCACCGGAGTCCGAGGACCCGTATTGCTCGACGGCTTCCTTCTCCTCGGCGATTTCGCGCGCCTTGATCGACAGACCGAGCTTGCGGCTCGCCTTGTCGATGTTGGTGATGCGCGCATCGACCTTGTCGCCCTTGGTGAAACGCTCAGGACGCTGATCGGCGCGGTCGCGGCTGAGGTCGGACCGACGGATGAAGCTCTTCATCCCGTCATATTCGACTTCGATGCCACCCTCTTCGATCGCCGTCACGGTCACCGTCACGACATCGCCACGCTTGACGCCCGAGGTCGCCTCGGTGAAGGGATCGCCGCCCAGGGCCTTGATCGAGAGCGAAATCCGCTCCTTCTCGACATCCACGTCGGTGACGATGGCCCGAACCATGTCGCCCTTGTGGAAATCCTGGATGGCTTCCTCGCCCGCGCGGTTCCAGTCGATGTCGCTGAGGTGAACCATGCCGTCGATATCGCCTTCGAGACCGATGAACAGACCGAATTCGGTGATGTTCTTGATCTCGCCTTCGACCTCGGTGCCGTTCGGATGGCTGACCGCGAAGTTTTCCCACGGATTGCCCTGGGTCTGCTTGAGGCCCAGCGAGACGCGGCGCTTGGAGCTGTCGATTTCGAGCACGAGGACTTCGACTTCCTGGCTGGTCGAGACGATCTTGCCGGGATGCACGTTCTTCTTGGTCCAGGACATTTCCGACACATGGACGAGACCTTCCACGCCCGGCTCCAGCTCCACGAAGGCGCCGTAGTCGGTGATGTTGGTGACGCGGCCGGTGTGCTTGGAGCCGATCGGGAACTTGTCCTCGACCGAATCCCACGGGTCGGACAGGAGCTGCTTCATGCCGAGGCTGATGCGCTGGGTGTCCTTGTTGATCTTGATCACCTGAACCTTGACGGTCTCGCCGATGTTCAGGATTTCCGACGGATGGTTCACGCGACGCCAGGCCATGTCGGTGACATGGAGCAGGCCGTCGACGCCGCCCAGATCGACGAAGGCACCGTATTCGGTGATGTTCTTGACGACGCCGTCGACGACTTCACCCTCGGTGAGCTTGGCGACGATTTCGGCGCGCTGTTCGGCGCGGGATTCTTCCAGGACGGCGCGACGGGACACGACGATATTGCCGCGGCGACGGTCCATCTTGAGGATCTGGAAGGGCTGGTTCATGTGCATCAGGGGGCCGGCGTCGCGCACGGGGCGCACATCGACCTGAGAGCCGGGAAGGAAGGCGACCGCGCCGCCGAGATCGACGGTGAAACCGCCCTTGACCCGGCCGAAGATCTGGCCTTCGACGCGCTCTTCCTTTTCGGCGGCCTTTTCCAGCCGGTCCCAGGCTTCCTCGCGGCGAGCCTTCTCGCGCGACAGGACGGCCTCGCCCTTGGCATTTTCAACGCGGTCGAGATAGACTTCGACGGTATCGCCGACCTTGATCTCGATATTGCGACCGGGAGTCACGAATTCCTTGAGATCGACGCGGCCTTCCATCTTGTAGCCGATGTCGATGATGGCCTGTCCCGCTTCGATGGCGAGGACGGTGCCCTTGACGACGGAACCCTCGTCGGGGGTTTCAAGCTCGAAGCTCTCATTCAGAAGGGCTTCAAAATCTTCCATGGTCGCAGCGGATGCTGACATACAGTTCTCCAAACAGATGATTTCCGGCCGGGTGGTTGATTCCACCGGTCTTTCAGGATGTGCACAGGCGCAGAATAGCAAAACGCGGGCGGGGTCAAGAGCCCTGCTTCTCGAATCGACTATCAACAAAGGCGATGGCCCTGGCAACGGCCGCTTCTATGGACAATTCCGTGGTATCAAGCAAGAGCGCTCCCTCGGCGGCGCGCAATGGCGCCGTGTCGCGGTTCGAATCCCGCGCGTCGCGCACCCGAAGATCGATCAACACCTGCTCGAAGCTGCTGGCATCGCCGAGTTCGGCATGACGGCGCGCGGCGCGAACCTCGTCGGAGGCGGTCACGAAGAGTTTGGCCTCGGCCTTGGGACAGATCACCGTGCCGATGTCGCGACCGTCGAGGACCGCGCCACCGGGGCGGCGGGCAAAGCGCTTCTGAAAATCGAGGAGACCCGCGCGGACTTCCGGCAGAGCGGCGACCCGCGAGGCGGCGGATCCGGCGCGGGCACTGCGCAAGGCCGGATGCTCCAGCGTTTCCGGGTCGAGGCGACGGGCAAGCTCCCCGGCCCAGAGCGGATCGATCACGCCGCGCCCATCCTCCAGCGCCCGCACCCCGACCGCGCGATAGAGCAGCCCGGTATCGAGATGCGCGAAGTTGAAATGCTTCGCAATGGCGCGCCCGATGGTGCCTTTGCCGGACGCGGCCGGACCATCGATGGCAACGGTAAAGGATTTCACTCGGTTGTCTCTTCGATTTCCGCGCCCAAGCCCCGCATCAGAGGCACAAAACCCGGGAAACTGGTATCGATCGGCGCGGCATCGTCCACGGTGATGGCTTCGCGCGCGCCAAGCCCGAGGCAGAGGAAGGCCATGGCGATGCGGTGATCGAGGCGGGAGGCGACGGTGACGCCGCCCTTGACCGAGCCGGGCCCGCGGCCATGGACGATCAGGAAATCGGGCCCCTCCTCCACGACGACCCCGCAGGCCTCCAGGCCGCGGGCCATGGCATCGATCCGGTCGGATTCCTTGACGCGCAATTCCTTGATCCCGCGCATCACCGTGTTCCCCTCGGCGGTGGCGGCGAGGGCGGCCAGCACGGGATATTCGTCGATCATCGACGCCGCGCGGTCCGGCGGGACTTCGATCCCACGCAGCGCGGAGAACCGAACCCGCAGGTCGGCGGAGAGTTCACCCCCCTCCTCCCGGCGGTTCTGAAATTCGATGTCCGCGCCCATGTCGACCAGCGTCTGATAGAGCGCCGCGCGGGTCGGATTGAGGCCGATGCCGGGGACCAGGATATCCGACCCTTCCACCAACAGCGCCGCGACCACCGGAAACGCGGCGGAGCTTGGGTCCCGCGGGACGGCGATGGTTTGCGCGCGCAATTCGGGTTGACCGCGCAGGGTGATGACCCGCCCCTCCGGCGTGATCTCGGTCGAGATATCCGCGCCAAAGCCTGCGAGCATACGTTCGGTATGGTCACGCGTCGGCTCGGCCTCGGTCACGACCGTCGTTCCGGGCGCATTGAGCCCTGCGAGCAGGACCGCCGACTTGACCTGCGCGGAGGGCATCGGCGTGCGGTAGCGCACCGGCAGGGGATTGGCGGCGCCCGTCAAGGCGAGCGGCAGCCGTCCGCCGCGGCGTCCCCGACATTCGGCGCCAAAGAGCGCCAGCGGCTCGGTGACGCGCCCCATGGGACGCGACCGCAGGCTGGCATCGCCGGTGAAGATGGCGGTGAGATCGCTGGTCGCCATCGCGCCCATGATGAGCCGCACTCCGGTGCCGGAATTGCCACAATCGATGACGGTCTCGGGTTCGCGAAAGCCCCCGACTCCCACACCGTCGACGGTCCAGACGCCAGGACCGTGCCGTTCGACGGTGGCGCCGAATGCGCTCATCGCGGCGCCGGTGTCGAGCACGTCCTGGCCTTCGAGCAGACCCGTGATCTCGGTCCTGCCGATCGAGAGGGCGCCCAGGATCAGGGAGCGATGGGATACGGATTTGTCGCCCGGAATGTCCGCCACGCCCGAGAGGGGACCCCGCGCCCGTGACCGCATCGGTTTTGCTTCGCCATGCCCCGCCATCGGCTTCTCCCCACCCAGACAATCCGCTGGTCTTACGCAATCAGCGCGTGAGGGTCCACAGGTCAAACGGGCCGAGGGTCAAGATCGGCGGTGGATGACATAAGAGGGTGTCCGGCCCTCGCGCAGGGCCTTTTCCTCATAGCGCGTCCGGTGCCAGCCAGGCCAGGCTTCGGTGAAATCGGCGGAGACGCGTTCGAATTCGGGTGCGCCGGCGAAAGCCTCCAGCGAATGGGTGACATAATCGGGAATGTCGGTCGCAAGGCGAATCTCGGCGCCGGGTTTCATTACGCGCGCGAGGGCGGCGAGGTTCTCGGGGCTGGTGAAACGGCGGCGATGGTGGCGCGCCTTTGGCCAGGGGTCGGGATAGAGCAAATAGACCCGGGAGAGCGAGGCGTCCGGCAGGACATCGAACAGGTCACGCGCATCGCCGGCATGGAGGCGGACATTCTCGACGGCCCGCGTCTCGATCTGGCGCAAGGCCATGGCGACGCCGTTCATGAAGGGCTCGCAGCCGATAAAGCCGATCCCGGGATGGGCGGCCGCGATCGCCGCGAGATGCTCTCCCCCTCCGAAGCCGATTTCGAGCCAGAGTGGACGTTCATCGGGAAACAGCCGCGCGGTATCGATTGGCACGCGCTCGGGATTCTCCGCCTGCGTCACGTCCCGCAGCGCCAGGCGCGGCAACAGTTCCGCGAGATGGCGCAATTGATTGGGCCGCAGCGTCTTGCCATGCCGCCGCCCGTAAAAGTTTCGGCGCGGGGACTCCGCGCCGTTGGATCCGTCCTGCATGTCGCGTTCCGAAAGGTCAGACAGCCTTGCGCAAGGCGTCGGTCAGGTTGGTTGCTTCCCAGGAGAAACCTCCATCGGCATCGGCGGCGCGACCGAAATGGCCGTAGGCGGAGGTGCGCTGATAGATCGGCTTGTTCAGCCCGAGATGCGTCCTGATCCCGCGCGGTGTCAGGTCGAGCGTCTTTTCGAGGGCCTTTTCGATCGCCGACTCCGCGACCTCTCCCGTGCCGAAGGTATCCACATAGATCGACAAGGGATGGGCGACCCCGATCGCATAGCTGAGCTGGATCAGGCAGCGATGCGCGAGACCGGCGGCGACGACGTTCTTGGCCAGATAGCGCGCGGCATAGGCGGCGGAACGATCGACCTTCGTCGGATCCTTGCCCGAGAACGCGCCACCCCCGTGCGGGGCCGCCCCGCCATAGGTGTCGACGATGATCTTGCGCCCCGTGAGGCCCGCGTCGCCGTCCGGCCCGCCGATGACGAACTTGCCGGTGGGATTGACATGCCAGGCCGTCGCATCGGTCAGCCAGCCTTCCGGCACGACCTCGCGGATATAGGGCTCGACCATCGCGCGCACATCCTTCGAAGTCATGCCCTCGTCGAGATGCTGTGTCGAGAGCACGAGCGTCGAGACCTCCACCGGCTTGCCATTGGCATAGCGCAGCGAGAGCTGGGATTTCGCATCCGGACCCAGGCGCGGCTCGGTGCCGTTCTTGCGGACCTCGGCGAGGCGGCGCAGGATCGCATGGGCGTAATGGATCGGCGCTGGCATCAGCTCGGGCGTTTCCGCCACGGCATAGCCGAACATGATCCCCTGATCGCCCGCGCCCTCTTCCTTGCCCTCGCCCGCGTCCACGCCCTGGGCAATATGCTCGGACTGCCCATGGATGTAATTGTGCACGTTAAGGGTCGCCCAATGGAAACCCTTCTGCTCGTAACCAATGTCACGCACACAGTCGCGCACGATATCTTCGACCCGCGCAAGAACCTCGCCCGGCCCCCGCACCTCACCGCCGACGACGACACGGTCGGTGGTGGCAAAGGTCTCGCAGCCAACCCGGGCCTCGGGATCAACAGTCAGAAACGCATCAAGGACCGCGTCGGAAATACGGTCACAAACCTTGTCCGGATGTCCTTCAGACACCGATTCAGATGCGAAAATATAATCGGTTCGATTGCTCATCGAGACACCCTGCTTGCAAATTGCGCGCCCCCTCCCTAGCCCGAGGCGCAAAGCAAGGTCAACGTCCATCCCGAACTCCCGGAAATCACCCGCGAGCAAACCGGATGCCCGGGGACGCGTGCGTCAATCCTCACCGGAACGCGACTGCCCCGCGGAGGATAGCGATCGGACCAGCGCAAGGACGGAATTGCGGGTCTCCGGCTCGGCAATGGCGGAATAGGCGTCGATGAGGGCGCGCAACTCGTCGCGAACCGGACTTGCGCCAAGGGATTCCTCGGATACCGGACTGTCCTCCAGCCCTTCGAAGAAGTATCCCGTCGGTACAGACAGAAAAGTAGCAATTTGAAACAGGCGTCCCGCGCCAATGCGGTTCGAGCCCTTCTCATATTTCTGAATTTGTGAGAAAGTCAGTCCCAGATGTCGGCCAAGCCGACCTTGACTGATGCCGAGTGCCTCGCGCCTTTGCCGCATTCGGGCACCGACATGCACATCGACCTTATTTGCATACAAAGACAATACAAAAACCCCATAATCAAGGTTGAGTGATCCCATTGCGAAATCTTGATCCTCCCCTTTGCGATGCGGGCGCATTGCAAAGGGCGGATCCGCCTTTTCGTCAGGTGAAATTATCTCCGCCCGTCGCTCAAATTGCTACTGCTAAAAGTCGCAACAGTTAACGCCAAAATGAACACAATTGCCAGTACCCCGAACCGATCACCATGTCGGGCATAAGGTGTAGCGGGCAAGCTGCCCGGCAATTGAACGTCTACGTATCCCCTCAGTCCAAGGCCAAGACTCTGAACAACTTCTCCGTGTGCGCTGATCATTCCGGAAATTCCCGTATTTGCCGCGCGTGCGAGAGGCAAACCTTGCTCGATGGCACGTGACCTGGCCTGGGCAAAATGTTGATAGGGTCCGGAAAGCGTGCCGAACCAGGCGTCGTTGGTGATCTGAACCAGCCACTCCCCCCGCCCCTCCGGCGCGCGCAGCCCATCGGGAAAGATGGCTTCATAGCAAATAAGCGGCAAAAACGGTGGAATTCCTGGCACGGAGATCAGATGCGGTCCGTCTCCCGGCGTAAATCCGCCTCCGGTCATCGTCGCAAGCCCGCCAATGCCCAGACGGGAGATCTCCGAGGCGAGGGGAATATATTCGCCGAATGGCACGAGATGGTGCTTGTCATAGACCGCCGTCGCGGCACCGTCCGGTTCGAGCACGGCCAAGGAATTGAACCAGCGTCGGCCCTCGGCGGTCACGTCGGTCCGCTCAATTCCGAGAATGAGATGCCCCTTCGGCCCCACGGCCGCCGCCGCCTCGGATTGCGCGGCGGGGTCGTAGCCGAGGGCGAAGGGGACCGCCGTTTCGGACCAGATCGTGATGTCGGGCGGCGGCTCGGCCTCTGCGCGGGTCAATGCGAGATGGCGTTGGAAAAATTCCGCTTCCTTTCCCGGCTTCCATTTGTCGCTTTGTTTCGCATTCGGCTGAACGAGGCGGATGACCAGCGAATCACTCCGGGGGGACACGGGGTCCCCCAGCCGGACCATCCCAAAGCTCCAGCTGGCCAAGACCAGGACCGCCGCCAGGACCAGCCCGCCCCGGCGCGCCAGTCCCACGGCCAGTGCCGCCACCAGCGTCAGGAAGCCCAGCACATGCGGGCCAAAGAGGGCGACCGTCTGTATTACCGGCGTCTCGACCCAGCCGTATGCCATCAATCCCCACGGCAATCCGGTGAAGACATGGCTTCGGGCATATTCCGACAAGGTCCAGAGCGCGGCGAGGGTCAGGATCCGCGCGGGACCCTTTGGCCAGACCATGCGCGCGATTGCGAAGGGCACGGCCCAGAACAGCGCAAGCCCCCCCGCGAGAAAGACCAGGGCGAAGGGCGCCATCCAACCGGTCGCGGCCGCGTCGACCAGAAAGGGCTCGATGATCCAGAACATGGTCGCGGCGAAGTAACCGGTTCCAGCCGCCCAGCCCACCAGAAAGCCCGCGAAGGGTGTGGCGCAGCCCTCCAGCAGCCAGAGCAGGACCGGCACCGACAGAAAAATAACGACGGGCAGCGACACCGGCGCCTGGGCCGCGCCCAGCAGTGCGCCCGCGGCAAGGGCGAGCCAGAACCGACGCCAGTCCGTCAGGGCGCGGACATAGGAAATCACCGCGGTTCTATTCCACGGCTTCGGTGGCCATTTTCTCCGGATCCTGGCGCAGACGCAGGCGCACGCGCTTGATCTTGCGGGCGTCGGCGTCGATGACCTCGAACTCATGGCCTTGCGGATGGAGCACCACCTCGCCGCGCGCGGGAACGCGGCCAGCGAGCCGCACGACCAGCCCGCCGAGCGTATCCACTTCCTCGGTCAGCTCCGGATCGCTGAGCTGAACCCCCGCCTCCTTCTCGAAATCCTCCAGATCGACGCGGGCCTGGGCCACGAGCACGTCGGGGGCCTCGCGCGCCCAGAGCTGGCTCTCGGCTTCGTCATGCTCGTCCGCGATATCCCCGACGATCTGCTCCAGCAAATCCTCGATCGTCACCAGCCCATCCACCCCCCCATATTCGTCGATCACCAGCGCCATATGGATATGCGCCGCCTGCATCTTCTGAAGCAGCACACCGATCGGCATGGAGGGGGGCGCATAGAGCAAGGGCCGCAGCAATGCGCCGAGATCGAAGGAGGAGTCGGGAGCCCCGAAGCCGTATTTCAGCGCGAAATCCTTGAGATGTACAAGACCACGCGGCTGGTCGAGATTGTCCGAATAGACCGGCAGACGCGACACGGTGCTGCTCTTGAACACCGTGACGATATCCTCGATCGAGGAATCATCGGCGACCGCGATGATCTCCGCCCGCGGGACCGAGACGTCATCGACCCGCATCCGGCGCAGATTGCGCAGGTTGACGAGCATCTCACTGTTGGAGAAGGTTGGCGGTGTCTCATCGCCTGTGTCCGCGGCCTGTTCCTCACTCTCGGCCGTGTCACGGCGAAAAAGGCGGGAGAAGAAAGTCGGCCTGGCGGGACTGTCCGGATCTCCGTCGTCGGAAACGTGCTGCCCCGTCGCCGGGTGCCCGTCTGATGTCTCGCCCATGTCTCCCTGTCCGGATAACGCGCCTCAGGGGCGCTCCTGGCGCGAATATGGGTCGGCGATCCCCATGGTTGCAAGTATTTTCGTCTCGATTTCTTCCATCGCATCCGCCTCGGCTTCCATTTCATGGTCATAGCCAAGAAGATGCAGCACGCCATGCACCACCAGATGCGCCGCGTGGTCCCGGAGCGGGATCGACGCGGCCTCGGCCTCGCGCCAGCAGGTCTCATAGGCCAGCGCCAGATCGCCGATGAACAGGGGCTCATCCTCTGGCGCGGGCACGGCGCCGTCGAAGGCGGGCCAAGACAGAACGTTCGTAGGTTTGTCCAGCCCGCGGAAATCGGCATTCAGCCGGGCGATCCGCGCATCGTCGCAAGCCAGCAGGCTGATTTCATGTCGGTCCGGGTCGAGGCCCACCGCCAACAGGGCCGCGCGGGCGGATCGTTCGGCAATGGCTTCGAGATCCTGCTCCGCCCAGCGGGGATCCTCCTCGACCAGATCGACCAGCCGCGGCTCAGGCATCGAGGGGGCGCGCGCTCTCATAGGCACGAATGATCTTGGCCACCATCGGATGGCGCACCACGTCGTCGGCCGAGAAACGCGCGAAGCCGATCCCCTCGACGTCGCGCAGAACGCGCTCGGCCTCGACAAGGCCCGACATCACCCCGCGCGGCAGGTCGATCTGGGTCACATCGCCGGTGATGGCCATGCGGCTCCCCTCGCCAAGGCGGGTGAGGAACATCTTCATCTGCATGGTCGTGGCATTCTGCGCCTCGTCCAGAACGACATAGGCCCCCGCCAGCGTCCGGCCGCGCATGAAGGCGAGCGGGGCAATCTCGATCTGCTTCTCCTCGATCATCTTCTGGACCTGCTTGGCCGGGAAGAAATCGTTCAAAGCGTCATAGAGCGGCTGCATATAGGGATCGACCTTGTCCTTCATGTCGCCGGGAAGAAAGCCGAGACGCTCACCCGCCTCCACCGCCGGACGGCTGAGGATGATCTTGTCCACATGCCCCTCGATGAACATCGAAACCGCCGCGGCGACGGCGAGATAGGTCTTGCCGGTGCCCGCGGGCCCCAGACCGAACACCAGCTCGTGCCGGAAAAGCTTGCGCACATAGTCCTTCTGTGCCGACGTCCTGGGTTCGACGACCTTGCGGCGGGTCCGGATTTCCAACGGCTCAGAGCTGAACATTTCCAATTGACCCGTCCTTGTTCCCGGCTCTGGCCGCCGCGGTTCCTGACCCGGCGCGCCGGGGGCCATGCGAATGACCGCGTCTATATCACCCGATGTCACGGGGCGGCCCTGTTCCAGCCGGGCATAGAGACCGCGCAAGACCTGTTCGGCGACGGCGCGCTCCTGGGCGGGACCATGAAGGGCCAGATGATTGCCGCGTCGGTTGATCGCGACGCCCAATCTATGTTCGATCTGGACGATATTGCGATCCAGTTCACCGCAGAGATCGATCAACAGGCGATTGTCCGGAAATTGCAGCACGCTATCGGACGCTGCGTCCGGGTTCGGGGCGGTTGTTGGGGCGTTAATCGCCAATTGGCCTCCGGTGTTCCAGTGACACGTCGATGCCCTGACACTGCCCCAGCAGTGCCAGAGGTGCAAGCATCTTGGACCGGACCCCTTAGGATAAGTTAAACGTTCAATACACCGGACAGGGAATTTCGGACCGCTCTCTCGATCCTGACGGGTACGATCCGACCGATCAGCTCAGGGTCGGCCTGGAGATGAACCATATTGAGCCAAGGCGTCTTTCCGACCAGTTGCCCCGGATCGCGGCCTGGTTTTTCCAGCAGAACCGGCAGGATACGGCCCACCATACTCTCCTGGAACTCGGTCTGCTGCCGGGTCAGAAGCGCCTGCAGGCGCTGGAGGCGATCGGATTTCACCTCCGGATCGATCTCTGGCCGCCCCGAGGCGGGCGTGCCGGGTCGCGGCGAATAGGCAAAGGAATAGGCCTGCGCGTAGTTCACGGCCTCGACCAATGCGAGTGTCGCCTCGAAATCCGACTCGGTCTCTCCGGGGAACCCGACGATGAAATCACCCGAAAGCGCCATGTCGGGCCGCGCCGTCCGGATACGCCCGATCAGATCGAGATAGGCCTCGGCGGTATGGCGCCGGTTCATCGCCCTCAGGACCCGGTCGCTGCCGGACTGTACCGGCAGATGCAGATAGGGCATCAGCTTCGGCTCGTCGGCATGGGCCTCGATCAGATCGTCGCCCATGTCGTTGGGGTGGGATGTCGTATAGCGGATGCGCTCCAGCCCGTCGACGCGGGCAAGGTCCCGGACCAGTCGAGCGAGGCTCGTCCCTGCCCCGTCACGATAGGCATTCACATTCTGCCCGAGCAGGGTCAGCTCCACGACACCGCGCGCCACCAGCTCGCGCGCCTCGGCCAACACCCGGCTCGCCGGGCGGGAGACCTCCGCCCCCCGGGTATAGGGCACGACGCAGAAGGCACAGAACTTGTCGCAGCCCTCCTGTACGGTCAGAAACGCCGAAGGCGCGCGACGGGTCTGCGCGGATTGCGGCAGATGATCGAACTTGTCCTCGGTCGGGAAATCGGTGTCGATCGGTCGTTCGCCCCGCGCCGCGTTTTCGAGCATCGCCGGCAACCGGTGATAGGCCTGCGGCCCCACGACCAGATCGACCATGGGCGCCCGACGCAGGATTTCCGCGCCCTCCGCCTGCGCCACGCAGCCCGCCACGCCGATGCGCAGATCCGGTTTGGCCGATTTCAGAGGGCGCAACCGACCGAGATCGGAATAGACCTTCTCGGCGGCCTTCTCGCGAATATGGCAGGTGTTCAGGAGGATGAGATCCGCGTCCTCGGCCGTGTCCGTGGCCTCATAACCCTCCGAGGCCAGAGCGGCCGTCATGCGTTCGCTGTCATAGACATTCATCTGACAGCCATAAGTCTTCACGAACAGCTTGAGGATCGGATCGGCGGGATTTTTCGGCGCGGACATGGCCGGGTCTCCGGAAACAAAAAGGTACGCAAACCCACTGGTCGCGTACCGTCCCGTAGTCGCCAAGGCGACCAAGCGCAAGTCGATGTTATTTCGTCAGGCGCGGCTTGCGACCCAGACCGATCTTCTTGGCAAGCTCCTGCCGCTTGGCGGCATAGTTCGGCGCAACCATCGGATAGTCGGACTTGAGCCCCCATTTCGCACGGTAGTCTTCCGGGGTCATGCCGTAAGCCGTCATCAGATGCCGCTTCAGCATCTTCAATTTCTTGCCATCTTCAAGACAAATGATAAAGTCATCCGTTACGGATTTCTTGATCGGGACAGCCGGAGCAAGCTCAACCGAAGCGGTTTCCTCTCCACCGGCAAGTTCGCTCAGCTTGAGGAAAACCGAATGGATCAGTTCCGGGACATCGTTCTGCACAACCGCGTTATTCGCAACATGCGCCGACACAATCTCCGTGGTCAGGGCAAGGATTTCCCCCCGACCGATAGTTTGCTCTTCTGACATCAAGCCTCTTCCTGACATTGCATCCAAAGCGGGTAAAGCCTGCTTGTGGATATTTGAGTTTTATGCACCGATCGTTCGCGAACGAAATCTGATGGTCCTAGTATTGTATTTTGACAAAAGGACTTTGACAAGAGATTGCAGAAAAAGATGAGCAGTTTTTTTTGTCACGCCGACGTGAGGCAACAAACCGGAACTGTGAGTGAAGTATGAACGCTTCAACAATGCCATTGCTAAGGTTTGTTTTTTTGTGGCGGGAAGCACAGTGGTTTAGATCAATTCGTGGTTGCGGAGCTTAAAATTCACACTCCATGAAAAATAGTCGGCGCACGGGTCCGACACCGATCTTTCGCTTGTGCGAGCAATAGTCCCGACATATCCCCTGCGAAAAGGAGTCGGGCGCAAGGCCACCGAAAATCTGACGTCTTCCATGCAAATTGTTGTTAATCCAGTCAAGATCACAGAGTACGCTTAATGGACCAATCACATCGACTGAATCTCTCAGCCGGCATAGCGTCGGTCGGAACGGCGCTTTTCCTCGTAATATTAAAGCTTTGGGCGTTGATTGCGACGGGCTCTCTCAGCGTGGCGGCCTCGCTCGCGGATTCAGGTCTTGATGTCATTGCCTCCGGGGCCGGTTTGATCGGGATTGTCTACGCGGCGAAACCGCCGGATGACGATCACTCCTTTGGTCACAGTTCAATCGAAGATCTGGTGGCCCTTGGTCAGTCTGTTCTTGTCACCTTCTCCGCCGCCTTGATCGGCTGGAAGGCATTCGAACGGTTCGGTGAGCCCCGGCCGCTCGAGTCCGAGGCCGCCGGCCTTCTGGTCATGGGCGTGGCCATGGCGACGACGGTGGCGCTGGTGCTCTGGCAGGGGCGCGTGGCGAAGCGCACGGGATCCAAGATCGTCGCGGCGGACCGTCTGCACTACCTGTCGGATCTGCTGCCCAATTTCGGCGCGATCATTGCGCTGTTCGCGGCATCGCGCTTCGGGATTTACTGGCTGGACCCGGTCATTGCCATCGCGGCCTCGCTCATGCTCCTGCTCGGCGCAAAGAAGATCGGGCTCGCCGCCTGGGATGCCCTGATGGATCGCCGCGCCAGCCCGGACCTGATCGCAGCGGTGGAAGCGACAGTGGCAAATTATCCGGGGGTCATCGGATTTCATGATCTGCGCACCAGGACGGCGGGGGCGCGCATCTTCGTCCAGGTCCATCTTGAGCTGGACGGAGATCAATCCCTGCGCGAGGCCCATGCGATCGCCGCCGGAGTCCGGCGGGCGATCCTGAACAACGTACCCTCGGCCGATGTGATCATCCACCAGGACCCCGTTTGACGCCTCCCCCTCCCGGCCGTCAGGCGTCCACCAGCCCACGCTGCTCCAACAGGGCCTCCACGCCCGGCATCCGCCCTCGGAAGGCAGTGTAAAGCGCCGCCGCCTCCTGAGACCCGCCCGCGCTGTAGACAAACCGGGCCAGCCGATCCGCCGTCTCCCGATCAAAGACATCGCCGGTTTCGCGGAACGCGGCGAAGGCGTCGGCGTCCATCACCTCGGACCACATGTAGGAATAATAACCCGAGGAATAGCCGTCCCCCGAAAAGACATGCGCGAAATGCGGCGTGGCATGGCGCATGACGATGGCCGGCGGGACACCGAGGCGCGCGAGCGTCGCCGCCTGCGCTTCCATCGGATCGGCGGGCGCGGGACCGGCGTGGAAATCAAGATCGACCATGGCCGAGGTCACATATTCCACCGTCGCAAAGCCTTGGTCATAGTTTCGCGCGGCCAGGAGCCGGTCGAGCAGGGCCCGCGGCATCGGCTCGCCGGTTCTGGCATGACGGGCATGGGCTTCGAGAACCTCCGGGGTCGAGAGCCAGTGCTCGTAGAGCTGGCTCGGAAGCTCCACGAAGTCCCGGGCGACCGACGTGCCGGAGATGAAACCATAGGTTACATCCGACATCAGCACATGGAGGGCGTGGCCGAACTCATGGAACAGGGTCCGGGCATCGTCGAAGGTCAGGAGATTCGGTTCTCCCGCCGGTGCCTTGGCAAAATTGCAGACATTGATGGCGATGGGCCGGATCTCGCCCTTCAACTTGCTCTGCCCCCGGAAGTTCGAACACCAGGCCCCCGACCGTTTCGATCCGCGTGCGAAGTAATCGCCGATGAAGATGCCGATGTGGCGATCCCCCCGACGCACCTCCCAGGCCCGTGCGTCGGGATGATAGAGCGGGACATCCAGAGGCAGAAAGCTGAGCCCGAACAGACGCTGTGCGACATCGAAGGCGGCGTCGATCATGTGCTCGAGTTCAAGATAGGGTTTCACCTCCGCCTCGTCGAGATCATGCTCCAGCTTCTGGCGGATCGCCGAATAGAATCGCCAGTCCCAGGGCGCGAGTTCCGCGTTGATCCCATCGCCATGCATCAGTTCCGCCAGCCTTTCGGCATCCCGCTCGGCCCGTCGCCGCGCCGGTGTCCAGACCGCCATCAACAGGTCCCGGACCGCCTCGGGTGTCTTTGCCATCTCGTTTTCGAGCTTGAAGGCCGAGAAAGACGGATAGCCCAGCAACCGCGCCCTCTCCTCGCGCAGCCGCAGGGTCTCGGCGACGATCTCGCGATTGTCGGTCTCGCCTCCGTTCGCCCCCCGTGCCACCCAGGCCCGGAACGCCACCTCCCGGAGATCGCGGCGCGGAGAGAATTGCAGGAACGGCACGATCAGACTGCGCGACAGGGTCACGACATGGCCGGAGTGACCGCGCTCCGCCGCCGCCTCGGCCATGGCAGCCACCAGAAAATCCGGCAGTCCGATCAGATCCACGGGCTCCAGGGCCAGCTCCCAGGACTTTTCGTCGGCGAGCACATTCTGCGAAAAGGCCGTGCCCAGGCTTGCCAGACGCTGCATGATCTCCGTCAGCCGGTCCCGATCCGCGCCTTCGAGCTTGGCGCCCGCCCGGACGAACATCCGGTGATAGAGCTCCAGGACCCTGGTCTGCTCCTCGGTCAGGTCGAGCGAGTCCTTTCGGGCCATCAGATCGTCGATCCGGGCAAAAAGCGCCGCGTTCATGATCGTGGCGGAGGAATGCGCGGAGAGGCGCGGGCTCAGCTCGCGCTGCAGGGCTTCCAGCGCGTCATTGGTATGGGCCCCGGCGAGATTGAAGAAGACGGCGGCGACCCGGTCCAGCCGCTCCTCCGCCAGTTCCATCGCCTCGATCGTATTGGCAAAGGTCGGCGCGTCCGGAGTGTTCGCGATCTTGTCTATATTGGCACGGGCCTCGGCCATCGCCGCCTCGAAGGCGGACGGATAGTCATCGACCCCGATCCGGTCGAAAGGAGGAAGCCCGAAGGGTGTGTCCCATTCCTGATACAATGCCGATGTCACAGCCATGACAGAGTCTCCCGTTTTGTCGGGCGACAATCGGAGCCTCGTCCCGCGGGGTCAAGGCCCGCCGGGATTGATCGCGGCATCCACCCGGTCCGCGAATGCCCGGATCAGGGCCGCGTAATAGTCCGAACTGCCCGCGTCATAGGACTGGACCCCGCCCGCCGCCGCGCTGGTCTGGACGGAAAGGCTTTTCTGGAACAGGATCCGCCCGTCCTGACGGGTCAGCGTGACGAGGGCGCCGAGCCCCGCCTTGTCCGCGGCGAACCCCGACTGATAGGCCGCCGCCAGCGAGGCCTCGTCGATATCGATTAGAAGAACGTGGCCCTCGGGGGAAATGTCATTGACGAACCGATGCGCAAGCTCGGTCTGAAGGTCGGCTCCGAGCCGCGCCCAATAGACCGGCGCGCCGCTGGGAAGGGTCGCGAGATCGGCGCTGACCGTGATGACCGAGATCGGCTGTCGCACCGCCGTCGGCCACGCCCCGCAGGCCGCGAGGGCCAACAGGAGCAGCGCGGTCAGAACGACCCGCTCCACCCCCGGCATGGAGAAACGTCTCCGGTCGCATCCGCGGCCCGGGGGGAGGTCGGAGAGCAGCGGCCACCTGTCGGCCCGTCGTGTTCGCCCTGTCGGGTCTTTCGCTGAATTCATGCGCTCTATCGTTCACTTCATCTCAAAAAGGACTGTCCTGAAAGGCCAGGCGGGCGCGGGGGACGCCGTCGGGGTGGGCAGGGCCCGTCCTCGGGCCAGGGCTGGAGGGCCGGACCTCCCGCGTCCGGAACGCGACGAAAGGACCGCCGGTTCCAGCGGGCACGCCGACCTCCTCTGTTCAACATCGGATGCCACCCGTCCCATTCAGGACCAGTCCGCGCGGTTCCACAAGACCCCGGAGGCCGAAGCCGGACCCATGGGCGGACTTCCCCCCCGGGATCGGCGACCCGCGCGGGGAACCCCGACCGGGACCGCGAGGGGGTGCGCACGGGTGCGCAGGGGGTTATCTCTTTGATATAAATATATAATCCAAATTCGCCTTTTCAGCCGTCGGAAACCGCGCGCGGGCTGTCGGGCCTTCAGGGACCCTCCGGAACGGTGGGGCCTGATCGCCTGACCCCCGGACCCGGACAGGCAGTCGCCGCCATCCCTGCGCAGGCGGCGGCGCCTGCGCAGGGATGGACCATCTGGGAAAGCCCGGTTTCCCAACGATTTCCAGTCGAAGGGCACCCTTCGACGGTCCGGAAGCCGCGCAAACCCGAACCCATGATTTTCAGTCGAATGGACACATGCGACGCCTTGGAAACCGCTTGGAGCGCAATCCGACCGGAGCGAAGCGAGGATCGGAAAATTGCGCGTCAATTCAAATTGGAGCGCAATCCGACCGGAGCAAAGCGAGGATCAGAAAAATTGCGCGTCAATTCAAATCGATAGAGCGGTGAACGTGAGCAAGTGCGAACGGGCAGCGCTCTAAATCCGGGTCTTAAATCCGGGCCGACGATCCCGTCGGAGGGGCCTCTCCGATGATCCGGAAAGGCTCCGGCACGCGGGCCGGGCGGGACAGGTCTCCTCAGATCCTCTGACCCCGCAACAGGGCGGGCAGGTCGCCGTTCAGGCCGGCGGCCTCGCGGATCAGGCCGCGGCGCAAAGGGGGGAGGCGGTTGACGAGGCCGAGGCCGAGATCCCGGCCCAGACGGAGCAAGGGATTGTCGGTGGAGAACACCCGGTTCACCCCGTCGGTCGCCGCCACCAGCAGGGCCGTGTCGAACCGGCGCCAGCGCCGGTATCCGGCCAGAACGTCGGAGGCCCCGATATCGAGACCGCGGCGATGCGCCGTCACCAGAACCTCCGCCAGCGCCGCGACATCGCGCAGACCGAGATTGAGCCCCTGACCCGCCAGCGGATGAATCCCATGCGCCGCGTCCCCCGCCAAAGCTACCCGCTCGGCCGCGAAATCCGTCGCCAGCGACAGGCTGAGCGGATAGGAATAGCGCGCGCCCTCCAGGGCGATCTCTCCCAGGAAATCGCCGAAGCGCGGACGCAGCGCCGCGAGATAGTCCGTAGCCTCCATCCGCCCGATCGCATCGGCCCGCGCCCGGGTCTCGGTCCAGACGATCGAGGATCGATTGCCCGGCAGGGGCAGGATCGCAAGCGGTCCCGGCGGCATGAAGAATTGATGCGCGATCCCAAGATGCGGACGCTCGTGCGCCACCGCGCAGACCAGGGCGGTCTGGTGATAATCCCAGCCGATCCGGCCGATCCCGGCCCGCTCCGCCGTGCCACTCTCGCGACCGTCGCATCCGACCAGAAGCCGCGCCTCGATGGTTTCTCCCGAGCCAAGGCGCGCCGTGATGCCGCCGGGCGACAGATCCTGTGCCACCACCTCGACCCCGGCGCGATGCTCGATCAGATCGTTCGAAGCCATCGCCCGGAGCAGGGCCGCCCGCAGATAGCGGTCTTCGAGGAAATGCCCCATCGGGCCCTCGTCGATCTCGTCCCGGTCGAAATGCAGGAACAGGGGCGAGGCCCCTTCCCCGGCCCGGCCATCGCTGATCTTGATCTCGTGGATCGCCTGCGCCCTTGGCCCGAGCTCGCGCCAGAGACCCAAAGCCTCCAGCATCCGCCGCGAACTCAGGGACAAGGCATAGGCGCGCCCGTCGAATTCGGGATCAACGCGTATTTCCAAAGGGCGGGCATCCAGAACGAGCGAGGAGATCCCGCCCGAGGCCAGAGCCAGCGCCAGGGTCGGCCCGTTCAGCCCCCCCCCTACGATCAGAACATCCCGTTGCATATCGCGCACTATCCTGCAAAAGCGGCGATTGTCCATCGCCCTTGCGTTGTTTACGTTTGACCCAGTGCATGAAGGAGGAAAGCCGATGTCGGACACCTGGCTCTGGATGACCGCCTCCGACCTCGGGCGCGCGATCGGATCGGGCGAGATCGATGCCCGCGATCTGACCGAGACCTATCTCGCGGCGATCGAGACCCATCCCGACGGTTCCGCGATCTATGCCCGGACCATGCCGGAGCGGGCCCGGGCCGAGGCCGGGGCCGCCGCCGAACGGGCCCGCGCGGGGCTCAGGCGCGGGCCGCTCGACGGGGTGCCGCTGAGCTGGAAGGATCTGTTCGACAGCGCCGGGGTTGCGACGGAATCGGGCTCCGCCCTGCTGCGCGGCCGGGTGCCGGACGAGGACGCGGCGGTTCTGGCGCGCGCGGCGCGGGCGGGGGCGGTCGCCCTGGGCAAGACGCATCAGACGGAGCTGGCCTTCTCGGGCCTCGGGCTCAATCCCGTCACCTCGACGCCGCCCAATATCAACGATCCCGAGCTTGCGCCGGGGGGGTCTTCGTCGGGGGCCGCGACCTCCGTCGCCTTCGGGCTCGCCGCCGGTGCGATCGGGTCGGACACCGGGGGATCGGTGCGGGTTCCGGCGGCTTGGAACGATCTGGTGGGGTTGAAGACCTCGCCCGGGCTGTTGTCGCTGGAGGGGGTGGTGCCGCTCTGTCCGCGGTTCGACACGGTCGGCCCGCTCTGCCGGTCGGTCGAGGATGCGAGCCATCTGCTCGCCCTGCTCGGCGGACCTTCGACGGATCTCGTGGGCGCGGGTCTTGCCGGCTGTCGCCTGCTGGCGCTGGAGGATCCGGCGCTGGAGCCGACCCGTCCGGAGCCCGCCGCCGCCTTCGAAGCCGCCCTGGAGGGGTTGTCGCGCGCCGGTGCGCGCATCACCCGCGCGGTGGTGCCGCAGGTCGGGCCCGCGCTCGCGCTCGCGCCCTGTCTCTTCGCCGCCGAGGCCTACGCGGTCTGGGGCGAGGAGATCGAGGAGCAGCCGGATCTGATGTTCGCCCCGGTCCGGGAGCGGTTCCGGGGGGGGGCCGCCTGGTCGGCAGTCGAGTATGTTCGCGGCTGGCGGCGGCTCGATGCGCTGCGCCTGGGGTATCTGGAGGCGACGGCGGACTATGACGCGGTGCTGTTGCCGACGACGCCGAACCTGCCGCCGAATGTCGAGCGACTGCTGTCCGATCCGGATTATTTCGCGACGGAGAACCTGCTGACCCTGCGCAACACCCGGGTGGGCAATCTGCTTGGCCTTTGCGCCTTGACCTTGCCGACGGAAACGCCGAGTTGCGGTCTCTTGCTGATGGCGCCGCCGCGCGCCGAACAACGCCTGCTGCGCCTCGGGGCGGCGGTGGAACGCGCCCTCGCCTGAGGGCTCATGCCAGACGCGAGGCCATTCGCGTCCGAAAGGGGTACATTGCCGGGATCGTCGTCTTTTCTGTTCGCCTGCCTGCTCGCCGCGGGGGGATGTTTCGCGGCGCTGGCCGCGGACAGGCCGCCCGTGGGGGTAACGACCCTGACCGTTCCCTCGCCCGAGCGGGGAGAGAGCATCGAATTGTCGGTGTGGTATCCCGCCGGTCCGGGCGGTCACCCGGAGGATTACGGCGCGTCGAAGATTTTCACCGGCACCCCCGTCCTGCGCGACGCGGCGCCCGCCGAGGGGATATATCCGATCGTCCTCCTGGCCCATGGCGGTTTGCGCTCGAACCCCGCGACCAGCGGATGGATCGCCGCCGGTCTGGCGGCGCAGGGGCGGATCGTGGTGGCGCCGCGGCCGCCGAGCCTTGGGCCCGACGACGCCCGCCGGGCGGTGGATGAACCCTGGCTGCGGCCGCGCGACCTGATGGCGGGCCTCGCGGCGGTCGATTCCAATCCGGATCTGGCGCCGCATCTGGACGGTCACCGGGTCGCGGCGCTGGGGTTCGAACTGGGCGGCACCTCGGTCTTGTCGCTCGCCGGGGCAGAGCTCGATCCGGAACGGTTCGCGGCCGCCTGCGACGGGAATCTGACGGGCCCCGATTGCCGCTGGTTCGAAACGGCGGGGATCGATCTGCACCGGATCGAACCCGCCCCGCCCTCGGAGCCCGGGGGCAATCCCGGCATCGCCCTCGCCATCGCCGTCGATCCGGAGTTCAGCGCCGCGTTCGATCCGAAGAGCCTCGGGGCGATCACGATCCCGGTCCATGTCATCAGCCTGGGCACGCCGGACCTGTCGCCCCTGGTCAAGGAGATCCCCGGGGCCGAGGGCACGGCGCTTGCCGAGGCCTCCCCGTTTGATGCCTTTTCGCAATGCACGCCGATGGCGGTCGATATCCTGACGGATTCCGGCGAGGATCCGGCGATCTGCGCGGAACCGGGCGGACGGTCCCGCGCCGAGGTCCAAGCGGAGATCCTCGCCGCCGTTGAGGCGGCGCTGCGGTCCGGGGAAAGCCCCGCGCCCTAGGGCGCCATCCGACCGGAGGGGAACGAGGATCGGACAGATTGCGCGTCAATCATAGAGATCGGGCGTGCAACCTGACCCTGTCAGATCACGCGCCCTGGCCGGAGGGTGGGCGATCCGCCCTGTGACGCGGTGCAAGATACTGGACCGGAACGGTGAAGTCCGTTACAGTTCCTGGTTAACGGGGCGATCATGACCCCGAAATCTTGAGGTCCGTCCATGCAGTTTCCCGAGCGGTTCTCCGCCCTGCCGGAATATGCGTTCCCGCGCTTGCGGCGCCTCTTGCGTGACATCCCCCCCGGCGGCCCCGAGATCAACATGACGATCGGCGAGCCCAAGCATCCCCTGCCGGGGATCATCGCCGAGGAAATCGCGCGCCATGCCCATGAATTCGCCCTCTATCCGCCGAACGATGGCGCGCCGGAACTGCTCGCGGCGATCGGCGACTGGATCGCCGCGCGGCATGGGGTCACGCTCGATCCCGGCGCGTCGGTGTTTCCGCTGAACGGCACGCGCGAGGGGCTGTTCAACGCGGCGATCGCCCTCTCGCCCGAGAGCAAGGCGGGCGGGCGGCCGGCGATCCTCATGCCCAATCCCTTCTATCAGGCCTATGGCGTCGGGGCCCTGGCCGCCGGGGCCGAACCGATCCTGGTGCCCGCGACCGCCGCCACCGGATTTCTGCCCGATTACGCCAGCCTGCCCGCCCGGCTGCTGGACCGGGTCACGATCTGCTATCTCTGTTCCCCGGCCAATCCGCAGGGCGCGGTCGCGGACGAGGCCTATTGGCAGAGCCTGGTCGCCCTCGCCGAACGCCATGATTTCCGGATCATCGCCGATGAATGCTATGGCGAGATCTATTCCGATACCCCGCCCCCCGGTGGCCTCGCGATGGCCGCCGCCGCCGGGGCCGATCCCGAGCGGGTGATGATCGCGCAATCCCTCTCGAAACGCTCGAACGCGCCGGGATTGCGCTCCGGCTTCGCCGCGGGCGGGCCCCGGACCATCGCCGCCCTGCGCCAGTTGCGCGCCTATGGCGGTGCCCCCCTGCCCCTGCCGCTGCAGCGCGCGGCCACCGCGCTCTGGCGTGACGAGGCCCATGTCGAGGCGAACCGCGCCCTCTATCGCGAAAAATTCGAAACCGCCGACCGCGTCCTCGGCAATCTGCCCGGCTATGTCCGGCCGGCGGGGGGCTTCTTTCTCTGGCTCAGGGTCGGGGATGGCGAGGCGGCGGCGATCCGGCTCTGGCGGGAGACCGGCGCAAGGGTCCTGCCCGGCGGATATCTCGGGCGCGCCGGCGACGACGGCGTCCCCAATCCCGGCGATCCCTATGTGCGCGTGGCGCTCGTCGCCGATCACGCGACCGTCGCCCGGGGGCTGACGGCGATCCGCGAGGCGCTGGGCACCGAACTCACCGCGACCGGCGGCATTTCATCTGGGGAAACAGGGTAACATGGCAACAGCGCGCTCCAAGTCCAAGAGCCGGACCCGTCTGGTCGAGAGTGAAACCGAACTGGCGCTGCGCCGCCGCGGAACCGAGCTTGTCGGCCTGGCGCTGATCGTCATCGCGGCACTGGTGATGACGCTGATCTGGACCTATTCGCCCGATGACCCGAGCCTCTTCAGCGCCACCGACGCTCCCCCCCGCAATGCGCTGGGCCTGCTCGGCGCCTCGATGGCCGATCCACTGCGCCGCGCCCTCGGCTGGGCCTCCTATGGCGTCGCGGTGGTGTTCGGGGTCTGGGGCCTCAGGCTCGTGCTGCATTCCGGCGAAAACCGCGTCGTCAGCCGGGTGATCCTGGCCCCGCTCGCGCTGCTCGCCGCCGCCGCCTTTGCCTCGACCCATGTCCCGCTCGAAAGCTGGACCTCCGACTATGGCCTCGGCGGCCTGCTTGGCGACGCCTCGCTCAGCGGCATCCTCGGCCTGATCCCGGTCAGACCGACCCTTTCCCTGCCCTTCGTCAGCCTGGCCCTCGGCCTGACCCTCGCCGTGACCGGCGGCTTCGCGCTCGGGGTGACCTGGAGCGAATTCACCAGCTTCCTGCGCTTCCTGCGCACGGGCTCCGTCCTGATCTATGCCAGCCTGCTTGGTCTCGTCGGCCGCGCCGCCTCGACCGCGGCCGGTGGCGCGATCGCCGCCCGCGACCTGGCGGCGGAGGCGCGGGCGCGCCGAGCCACCGCCCCCGCCGCCGCCGCCGCGCCGCGCCCGAGCCGCGCCGAGCCCTCCACCAGCGGCATTCCGCGCTTCGATCCCAAGGCCTTCGAGGAGCCTCAGGACGAGGGCGTGATGGCCCGCGTCACGGCGGCCGTCCGCGCCCGGAGCGAGCCCAAACCCGCGCGCCCCAATCCGCTGACCCGCGAGGCACCGCCCCTGACCGCCGAGGAGGCGGAGGTGGATCTGCTCGACCGCGAGGATCCCGCCCTCGTCCCCCCGCCGCCGGAAGCGCGGGTCCGCCCCGTGCCCCAGAAGCCGCGGCCCAGGACCATCAAGGCCCGGTCCGAGGAGCCGTCCCGGCTCGAAATCCCGGCCGGGGACGGGACCGAGGCCTATCAGACGCCGCCTCTCTCGCTCCTGCAGAGTCCGGACACCATCATCCGCCACCATCTCTCGACCGAGGGGCTGGAAAACAATGCGCGCCTGCTCGAAGGCGTGCTCGACGATTATGGCGTGCGCGGCGAGATCACCTCGATCCGTCCCGGCCCGGTCATCACCATGTACGAACTCGAACCCGCCGCCGGGCTCAAGGCCAGCCGCGTCATCGGCCTGTCCGACGATATCGCCCGCTCGATGTCCGCGCTCGCCTGTCGTGTCTCGACCATTCCGGGACGTTCGGTCATCGGCATAGAGCTGCCGAACGAGCTGCGCGAGAAGGTTCTGTTGCGCGAGATCCTCTCGGCCAAGGGGTTTGGCGACACCGCCCATGCCCTGCCCCTCGCGCTCGGCAAGGATATCGGCGGCGAGCCGGTCGTGGCCAATCTCGCCCGGATGCCGCATCTG
Organism: Amaricoccus sp.; assembly: GCA_048594665.1. Taxonomy (GTDB): domain Bacteria; phylum Pseudomonadota; class Alphaproteobacteria; order Rhodobacterales; family Rhodobacteraceae; genus Amaricoccus. Next base: position 158,458 of record JBMDWT010000016.1, read on the forward strand.
TTGATCGCGGGCACCACCGGTTCGGGCAAATCCGTCGCGATCAATACCATGATCCTGTCGCTCCTCTACAAGCTCTCGCCCGAGGAATGCCGCCTGATCATGATCGACCCCAAGATGCTCGAACTCTCGGTCTATGACGGCATCCCGCATCTGCTCTCTCCGGTCGTCACCGACCCCAAGAAGGCCGTCGTCGCCCTGAAATGGGTGGTGGCGGAGATGGAGGAGCGCTATCGCAAGATGTCCAAGATGGGCGTGCGCAACATCGACGGCTATAACATGCGGGTCAAGGACGCGCTGGAGCGCGGCGAGGGCTTTACCCGCACCGTCCAGACCGGCTTTGACGAGGACACCGGCGAGCCGATGTTCGAGACCGAGGAATTCCAGCCGAAGTCGATGCCCTATATCGTCGTCATCGTCGACGAGATGGCCGACCTGATGATGGTCGCGGGCAAGGAGATCGAAGCCTGTATCCAGCGTCTGGCCCAGATGGCCCGCGCCTCCGGCATCCATCTGATCATGGCGACGCAGCGTCCCTCGGTCGATGTGATCACCGGCACGATCAAGGCGAACTTCCCGACCCGGATTTCGTTTCAGGTCACCTCCAAGATCGACTCCCGCACCATCCTCGGCGAAATGGGGGCGGAGCAGCTTCTGGGCCAGGGCGACATGCTCTATATGGCGGGGGGCGGTCGCGTGACCCGTGTCCATGGCCCCTTCGTTTCGGACGAGGAGGTCGAGGAGGTCGTCACCCACCTCAAATCCTATGGCGCCCCCGATTATGACGAGGCGGTGCTGGACGGCCCCGATGCCGACGAGCAATCGGACATCGACGCGATGCTCGGCCTTGGCGGCAATACGACGGGCGACGATCAGCTTTACGATCAGGCGGTGGCGATCGTGGCCAAGGACCGCAAATGCTCGACGAGCTATATCCAGCGCAAGCTCTCGGTCGGTTATAACAAGGCCGCGAAGCTGGTGGAGCTGATGGAAGAGGCCGGAGTCGTGAGCCAGGCCAATCATGTCGGCAAGCGCGAGGTCCTGGTGCCGGAGCGGTAAGTCCCCCTCCGGCCTAGGGTTTGAACACGATCCCCTGCCCCGTCGGCAGTTCGAGCACTTCCAGCCCGAACCCGGCAAGGAATTCGTCCTCGGCGGTTTTCTGATCCTGATAGGCCGCGCACCCGTAATCGTCGAGGACGAGGATCCCCCCCGGCACCAGCCGCGGCATCACCCACCGCAGGGCTGCGATTTCCGCCGGTGCCTGATTGAGGTCGATATGGGCGAAGGCGATCCGCTCGGGAAATCCCTTTTCGAAGGAGTCCGGAACCAGCCCCTGGATCACCCTCACATAGGGATAGTCGGCGAACCGCGCCCGCACCTTTTCCTCCAGCTCTGGCCCGGTCTGAGCCATCGCCCGCTTCAGATCGGTCCCGGCGTGATCGAACACATCATAGAGCCAGTAATTCTTGCCCGTCGCGCCGAGATCCACGCGATCGGCGATCACATTCGCCGTATAGCCCTTGTAGGCCCCGATTTCGACAAAATCGCCGGGGTGGCGCAACGCGAGCCGGGCCAGGAAACAGAGCACATAGGTCCGATAGACAATTGAAATCTCGGTCAGGCTGTCATGGTGCCGGACGACGAGATCCATCAGTTTCCTGTCGGAGCGGAAGCTGAAATTCCGGTTCCAGAGGATCATGTTGTCGGTGGCGAGCAGATTTTCCGGAACGACGATGCTGCGGCGCAGTCCCTCGATGCTCTCCTCATAGAGGGCCTGATCCCTGATCGCCCAGCTCTGACCCACGAATGGCATGTCTTCCCAATCTTCGCTCGAAGGACCGCGAAGACCGCGGCGCTGCCGACCATCGTCGCAAGCCGGTTAACGCAAGGTTAGCCGATGCGACCGGGCCCAAGGGGCGGTGCGGAAAGGAGTGTCCCGCGGCGGACCTGATCGGGCGGGTCCTGAGGACCCTCCGCGGGCGCCCGTCCCGCGATCAGGAGGCCGTTCGGCATCCCCTTTGGTTGCATTGCACAATCCCCTGTCCTATGATGCGGGACCATCGGCCGGTGATGTTTTTATCGCAGGCGGGATGGGAGCCTGGCCATCCGCCCGAGCGGTGTGACAGGCCCCGATCCGACCGGAGGACGGGGCCGCGCGGGATCCGGGAAGCGCCTCCCCGCGGGTGTTCGTTTACCGGGCTCGGAGGGCGAAGGGAGGGAAACGACCTTACTCGCCTCTGGTTCCTCTCTTTCGATAAATTTACTCCTTATACAATTACTCTTGAAATTACAGATTTCTCAGACAGACAAGATTCTGTTCATTGGAGATATATGTTATGAATATGCATATGGGTGATGGATTCTGATTCCGATTCATGTGTGTTTTTTTCGGAACCTATCGCGGACAGGACCGTTTCCATTGCGTCTTGTCGAACAAATCCACGGGCAAGGCAGAACTTGACTATCAGTGACGAAAGGAAAGTCCATGCCGAAGATTGTTACGATGGAGCCCGATCAGGAGGCTGTGGAACGGCCGGCCAAGGCAGCTTCCAAGGCGACGCAGGAGACGGTCGACGCCGGCGCGAAAGCCGCCCGGACCATGATCGAAGAGGCTCCGAAGACCCTTCCCCAAGCCGAGAAGGCCACGCGCGCCGGGCTCCGTGTCGCCGAGGAAGCAGCGGATCAGGGCAAGCAGATGCTCGGTACGCTCGCCGAACAGACGCGCCGCAACATGGAAACGACCGATCAGATGGCGCATGCCGTGTCCTGGCCCGATCTCGTCGTCGCCCAGCGCGAATTCCTCGCCTCAAGCTTCGAGCGGGCGCGTCAGTTGCAGGAGAGCTATCTCGCGCTCGTGCGCGCGACCTACAAGGCGATGCTGCTGCCCAACCTGCGCTAAAGGCGCGTCGACGCCACCTTCATGGAGTGACCGATATGTCCGACCGGATCGAGCGGGACAGCGTGATTGTGCCCATCGTCGAGGAGCAGGCCGTGATCCTGAAGCGAAAGAAGTTCGCGGAAGGCGTGCGGGTGCGGACGGTGACCCATGAGCATGAGGATGTCGTCGATGAGCCCGTCGTCACCGAGGAGGTGACGACGGAGCGCATCGCCATCGACCGCTGGGTCGAGGGGCCCGTGCCGATCCGTCAGGACGGCGACACGACGATCATCACCACCGTCGAGGAGGTGCTGGTCGTGGAGAAACGGTTGCGCGCCATCGAGGAAATCCACGTGACCAAGCGCCGCTTGGTCACGAGCACGCCCCAGCGGATCACGCTGCGCCGGGAGGAAGCCGTCATCGAACGTCTCGACGCCGATGGCACGACCCTGGAAGAGCCGATCTGAACCCTGCCCACCGGCGCCCCTCGGGTGCCCCCCAGACAGACACAAAAGGATAGACCCAATGGATACTGCGATCGTCAGCGTCGTTGAAGACGACAATGTTGTGAACCAGGTCGTCGAGGCCCTTCGCAAGGAAGGCATCAAGGACAAGAATGTCCGGATCATGGACGACGGGGCCGAGACGCTCCTGAAGGAGCTTGGCAGCCAGGGTTTCGACAAGGCCGATGCCCAAGGCTTCGCGGATGCCGTCGAACAAGGTCTGAAGCTCGTATCCGTCCGCGTCTCGCAGGAGATGGCGGATCAGGCGGCCTCCATTCTCGAACGTTTCGAGATGTCGCCCGAGGATATCGCAAATGCCGCGAGCCGGACGGATCGTCTGGAGCGGTCGGTCCCGATCGTCGAAGAGCGTCTGGCCGTCGGCAAGGCCAAATCCCCGACGGGCGGCGTGCGGGTCACCTCGAAGGTCACCGAGCGCCCGGTGGAGGAGACCGTGGCCTTGCGGGAAGAGCATGTCACCGCGGTCGAGCGCGCGGCGGATCGCCCGCTCGATCCGGAGGAGGCCGAGGCCGCCTTTGAGGAAAAGACGGTCGAGATGATGGGCATCAAGGAAGAGGCCGAGATCAGCAAGGAGGCCAGCGTGGTCGGCGAGGTCCTGATCACCAAGGACACCACCGAGCATGTCGAAGAGATCCGCGACACCGTCCGCAAGACCGACGTCGATGTCGAGGAAATCAACACCACCCCCAAGAAGCGCAAGTAATCGACCTGAGAGCGGTGTCCGATCTGATTGAACCGGATCAGCCGCTCTATGGCTTTGGCTTGCCGCGATTTCCTGATCGGCGGGGGGTTCCACCGGCCTGGAAATCGCTCCAGGCGCGCCGCCCTTCCCGGAACGTCCCGGGGAGGGCGGCGCTTCGAAACATTGCAACCTCGGGCGGATGTGAGAGCCCGGGGTTGCAATGGCAACAATCGCGAAGGCGTTACATGTAACGGTCCGGCGAACCCCGTCTTTCCGCCAGACCCGGGCAGCGTCCCCGCGCCCCCGGAAGAACCGCGTCTCAGCCCTCGCCCAGATAGTCGCGCAAGGTCGCCGTGGGATCGGCGAGCAGGGCGGCGGTGGGATGGGGGGCGGAGACGGTCCCGTCCGAGACCACCACCGTCTGTTCGGCGATCCGGGCCGCGTCCCGGGGATCGTGGGTCACCATCAGCAAGGTCGCCCCCTGCTCGGCCCTGATCCGGGCGACGAGATCGAGCATCTCCATCCGCAGCGCCGGACCGAGACCCGAGAAGGGCTCGTCCAGCAGGAGAAGCGGGCGGTGCCGCAGAAGAGCGCGCGCCAGCGCGACACGCTGCCTCTCGCCGCCCGAGAGCGCCGCCGGCATCCGGTTCCCCATCCCCGCCATGTCGACCGAGGCCAGCGCCCGCTCCACCCGCGCCCAGCCCGCGGCGTCGAGCCTGAGGTCCGGACTGAGGCCAAGGGCGACATTCCGGGCGGCGGTCATCTGGGAGAAGAGATTGTGCTCCTGAAACAGCAATGTCACCGGACGCGCCGCCGGTGGCAGGGCGGTCAGATCCGCGCCGACCCACAGCACCCGCCCCCGGTGGGGCCTCAGGAATCCGGCGATCACATCGCGCAGGCGGCTCGTGCCCGCGCCGGAGGGGCCGATGATCGCCGTGGCACTTTGGGCGGGCAAGGACAGGTCCGCCGACAGGCTCCAGTCGTCCTGAACAATTTCGATGCCTTCAAGCCGCAGCACGCGCGCGTCCTCCCCTGTCGAAGATCCAGAACAGCAGAGCGGTGAGCAGGACCAGGATCAAGGCAACCCCGGCGGCGGCCCCGGTCCGATAGGAGGACAGGAGACGCTCGGCGAGGAGCGGCAGGGTCATGAGCTCGGGCGGGGCGAAGAGGGCGATGACACCGAGATCACCCATGCTGAGCGCCGCCGCCAGTCCGGCCGCGAAGCCGACCGCGGGTCGCAGCCGCGGCCAGAGGATGAGCCGGAACCGCGAGACCCCCGACAGGCCGAGGCTGTCGGCCAATTTGCCGTCGATCTCTCGCGCTGCGGCCAGAGGCGGCAGGAGGGCGCGGAGCACGAACGGCAGGGCCATGGTCGCATTGACCAGCGCCGTGACCGGAAGCGCCAGCGCGAAAGGGTCGAACAGGGGATGGATGACGATGAAGAGCCCGGTTCCGATCACGAAGGGCGAGGCCGCCAGCGACAAGATGCCGAAGGCTTCGAGAAACCGGCCCCCGCCCCGGGCGCGTCTGGCATCGATCAGCCCGGCCAGACCGAGACCGAGCAGCAGTGCCACCGCCGCCGAGGCCAGCGCGACCGACAGGCTGTTCATCGCGGCGGACCAGACCTGAGGCGGCAGGCCGCGCGCGATGGCCAGGGCCCCGCCCGGCAGGAGGGCGATAAGGGGCAGGCCGAGGAAGAGGGTCAGGAGGCCGAGCACGAAGGCATCCCGGATCCGGATTCCGAGCGTGGAGGCATCCCAGCGCTGGACCCGGCCGAGCAGGCCGCCGCCGAACCGCGGGGCCTCTGACAGCGACATCGCGAGCAGCGTCACCGTCCCGCAGAGGGTGAACTGGATCAGGGCGAGCCAAGCCGCCCGGCCGAGATCGAAATCGAACCGCAGCGCCTGATAGATCGCAAGTTCGACCGTGGTCGCCCGCGGGCCCCCGCCGAGGGTCAGGGCGACGGCGAAGGAGCCCATGCAGAGCAGGAAGACGAGCACGAAGGCGCCGGGCAGGACGTCCCGGAGCATGGGCCACTCGATGCGCCGGAACATGTCGCCCGGCCGAAAGCCGAGTTGGGCGGCGAGGCGGAACTGTTCCGGCGGGATCGCGAGCCAGCCGAGCAGCAGGAGCCGGGCCACCAGCGGCAGGTTGAAGAACACATGGGCGAGAATGACACCGGTCGCGCCATAGATATCGAGCGGGCCAAGATCGAACGGCGCGAGCGCGCGGCTGATGAGCCCGCCGCGGCCCCAGATGGCGAGGAGGCCGAAGACCACGACGATGGCCGGAAGCAGGAACGGCACCCCGAGCAGGGAGGTCATCAGCCTCCGGCCCGGGAAGTCGCGCCGGGCGAGCGCGCGGGCGACCGGGATCGCCGCTGCGATGCTGATCAGCGCGGAGAGGAAGGCCTGGAGGAGGGTGAAGCGCAGGGCCGCCCAGTCGGCCGGACCGAGCCCCCCGCGTTCCGTCGCGCGCGTGGCGAGGGCCGCGACCATCCCGAAGGTGAGCACCGCGATCAGGAGGAGCGCGGCGGCGCCCCCGATCAGGACGCCCGCCGAGGGAGGGGTGGGGGTTCGGGATGGGGCGCGCAAGGGATTCTCGTTTCGCTCCGGTTGCGTGTCAGCGGCTGAGGGCCGCGAGCCATTCGGCGAGGGCGCGCGCGCGTTCGGCCCGTGCCTCCTCCGGCGAGAGGAGCAGGGATTTCGCGGGGCGGGCCAGTGTTTCGAACCCGGCGGGCAGACCGCCGGCGGGGAGATGCGCGGGATACATCCAGTTGGTCGTGGGGATGATCGATTGAAACGCATCCGTCAGCATGAAGTTCAGGAAAGCGCGGGCCAGATCCGGCTGGTCGGTGGAAGCGGTCATCGCCGCCACCTCGACCTGCATGTAATTGCCTTCCTCGAACATCGCCGCGCGTTTGTTGGCGTCTTGTTCGGCGATCAGGTGATAGGCGGGCGAGGTCGAATAGGCGAGGGCCATGTCTACCTCGCCGGACAGGAACATGCCATAGCCCTCGGTCCAGCCGGGGGCGACCGTGACGATCCGGGGGGCGAGGCCCTTCCAGATGTCGGGAGCCCGCGCGCCATAGGCATCCTTGACCCACATCAGGAGGCCGAGACCGGGTGTCGAGCTGCGCGGATCGAGGATGACGATGCTGGTGTCCGAGGCGATCAGATCCTCGAAACTCCGGGGTGGGTTTTTCAGTTTGGTCGCATCATAGACGAAGGCGAAATAGCCCCAGTCATAGGGCAGCCAGACCGGATCCGACCAGGCGATCGGCATGTCGAGCGCGGGCGCCGCGATCCCGTGCGGGGCGAAGAGGCCGGTCGCGGTGGCCTCGGCGGTCAGGTTGGTGTCGAGGCCAAGCACGATGTCGGCCTCGGTCCGGGGCCCTTCCAGCCGCAGGCGGGAGAGGAGCCCTGCCCCGTCGCCCGCGCCCACGAAACGCACCTCGCAGTCGCAGGTCTCTTCGAATTTGGCCGCGACCGCCGGGCCGGGTCCCCATTCGGAGAGGAAGCTCTCATAGGTATAGATCACCAGCTCGGGCTTGTCCGCCGCCCAGCCGAACGCGGGGAACAGCGCTAAGAGCGCGGCGGCGATGCGGGATGGTTTCATCTCTCACTCCAGGATGGCGGCGAAGAAGAGGAGTGACACTTGATCCGCGCCGCGCCTTCCCTCCGCCGGTATGAGCCGGTTCAGGTTCAACGGGTCCGCGCTACGCGTCTCAGTCCGGTTGAGCCGGACACCCCGAGGCAAGGTTCAACCCTAGCCTGCCCCGCCCCGAATGCAAGGCGCAAACGTCTCGGGGTCAGGGTCAGGGGTGCCCGAGCGCGGTCCTGGCGAGGCTTTCGACATCCGCGCTGAGATCGTCCCGGCCCGCGAGATCCGCCAGCCGGACCCAGGCGGCCTCCAGGGCATCGTCCCCCGCGACCGGCTCGCCCGAGAGCCAGCGGCACGGGACGGCGATCAGGACGTAATGCGCCCGGAGCTGACCTGCCTCATGATGGAAGGCGTCGAGGGCGGTGAAGGCGCGTCCGGCCGCGCAGCGAATGCCGGTTTCCTCGAAAGCCTCGCGCTCGGTGGCGGCGGCGAGGGTTTCGCCGGGTTCGACCTTGCCGCCCGGAAACCCCCAGAGCCCCGCGTCGGGCGGATTGGCCCTACGCACCAGCAGGACGTCCTCGCCGCGCGCCAGGATGGCGAGGACCGCGACGACGGGTTTCAATTCCCGAGGATCCCCGGCAGGCGCAGTCCGTTTTCGCGCGCGCAATCGAGCGCGATGTCATAGCCCGCGTCGGCATGGCGCATCACGCCGGTCGCCGGGTCGTTCCAGAGGACGCGTCCGATCCGCGCATCCGCCTCGCTGGTGCCGTCGCAGCAGATCACCATGCCGGAATGCTGGCTGAAGCCCATGCCGACCCCGCCGCCATGATGCAGCGAGACCCAGGTCGCCCCGCTCGCGCAGTTCAACAGCGCATTGAGCAAGGGCCAGTCGGAGACCGCGTCCGATCCGTCCTTCATCGCCTCGGTCTCGCGGTTGGGGCTCGCGACCGATCCGCTATCGAGGTGATCGCGGCCGATCACGATCGGGGCCTTCAATTCGCCATTGCGCACCATCTCGTTGAAGGCGAGCCCGAGCCGGTGCCGCTGCCCGAGGCCGACCCAGCAGATCCGGGCGGGAAGCCCCTGAAAGGCGATCCGCTCGCGGGCCATGTCGAGCCAGTTGTGCAGATGCGCATCGTCGGGGATCAGCTCCTTCACCTTGGCGTCGGTGCGATAGATATCCTCCGGATCGCCCGACAGCGCCGCCCAGCGGAACGGCCCGATCCCCCGGCAGAACAGTGGCCGGATATAGGCGGGCACAAATCCGGGAAAGGCGAAGGCCTCCGCGAGCCCCTCGTCCAGCGCCACCTGACGGATGTTGTTGCCGTAATCGAGCGTCGGCACCCCGGCGTTCCAGAAATCGACCATCGCCTGGACATGGACCTTCATCGAGGCGCGGGCGGCTTTCTCGACCGCCTTGGGATCGCTCTCGCGCTTCTCACGCCACTCCCCCATGGTCCAGCCCAAAGGCAGATAGCCGTTGATCGGATCGTGCGCCGAGGTCTGGTCGGTCACGATGTCGGGGTGAATCCCGCGCCGGACCAGTTCCGGGAAGATCTCCGCCGCGTTGCCGAGCAGTCCAACCGACTTGGCCTCGCCCGCCTTGGTCCAGCGGTCGATCAGGGCCAACGCCTCGTCCAGGGTCTCCGCCTTCTCGTCGACATACCGCGTGCGCAGCCGGAAATCGATGCTGTCGGGATTGCATTCGACCGCGAGACAACAGGCCCCGGCCATCACCGCCGCCAGCGGCTGCGCGCCGCCCATGCCGCCGAGGCCGCCGGTCAGGATCCAGCGCCCCTTGAGATCGCCGCCGTAATGCTTGCGGCCCGCCTCGGCGAAGGTCTCGTAGGTGCCCTGAACGTTGCCTTGCGTGCCGATATAGATCCACGACCCGGCCGTCATCTGGCCGTACATCATCAACCCCTTGCGATCGAGTTCGTTGAAATGGTCCCAGGTCGCCCAATGCGGCACCAGATTGGAATTGGCGATCAGGACGCGCGGCGCATCGGCATGGGTGCGGAAGATCCCGACCGGCTTGCCCGACTGCACCAGCAATGTCTCATCCGATTCAAGGCCGCGCAGGGAGGCCACGATCCGGTCGAAATCCTCCCAGGTCCGCGCCGCGCGTCCGATCCCGCCATAGACCACGAGTTCATGCGGATTTTCCGCCACATCGGGCGCGAGATTGTTCATCAGCATCCGAAGCGGCGCCTCGGTCAGCCAGCTCTTGGCGCTGATCTCGGTGCCCGTGGGCGGGGTAATGACGCGGCTGTTCCGGCGGGGATCGGACATCTCTCTCTCCAGTTCGAATGGGCTTACAGATGCGGGAAGGGCTGACCGGCGGCGGCGACCAGCGCGCCGCTCCGGACCAGATCCGCCGCGATTTCAAGCTCGGGCGCGACATAGCGATCCTGCCCCAGCGCCGGCACCTCCGCGCGCAGCCGGGCCACCGCGGCCGCGAGCGGCGCGCTGGTGCGCAGGGGCGCGCGGAATTCGATGCCCTGCGCGGCGCAGAGCGCTTCGATCCCGAGGATACGCTCCAGATTGGCGACCATCCGCCCGAGCCGCCGCGCGCCATGCGCGGCCATCGAGACATGATCCTCCTGATTGGCGCTGGTCGGGGTGGAATCGGTCGAACAGGGGTGGGCCAGATGCTTGTTCTCGCTCATCAGCGCGGCGCTGGTGACCTCGGCGATCATATAGCCGGAGTTCAGCCCCGGATTGGCCGTCAGGAACGGCGGCAGGTCGTGGCTCAGGGTCGGATCGACCATCAACGCGATCCGGCGCTGGGCGATCGCCCCGATCTCGGCCACCGCCAGCGCGATGATATCCGCCGCGAAAGCAACGGGTTCGGCGTGAAAGTTCCCACCCGACACGATCGCATCGCCGAGGACGAGGGGATTGTCCGTCGCCGCGTTCGCCTCGACCTCCAGCGTCGCCGCCACCCCGCGCAACAGATCCATCGCCGCCCCGGTCACCTGTGGCTGACAGCGGATGCAATAGGGGTCCTGAACGCGGCTGTCCCCGTCGCGGTGGCTCTCACGGATCTCGGAGCCGTCCAGCGCCGCCCGCATCACCTCCGCCGCCTCGATCTGACCGCGATGGCCGCGCAAAGCATGAATTTCGGCCCGGAGCGGCGCCGTCGATCCCATGATCGCATCGGTGCTCAACGCCGAGATCAGAAGCGCGTTGCGCGCGGCGTTCCAGGCCCCGGCCAGTCCCGCCAGCGCATAGGCGGTCGAGAATTGCGTCCCGTTGATCAGGGCCAGCCCCTCCTTGGCCCCGAGTTCGATCGGCTCCAGCCCGGCGGCGGCCAGCGCCTCGCGCCCCGGCAGGAGCCGCCCGTCGAAATCGGCGGTCCCTTCGCCGATCATCACCGCCGCCATATGGGCCAGCGGGGCGAGATCGCCGCTGGCGCCGACCGACCCCTGGGCCGGAACCCGGGGGGTGACGCCCCTGGCCAGCATGCCCTCCAGCAGGGCGATCAAGGACCAGCGCACGCCCGACGCCCCCCGCCCGAGCGAGAGCAGCTTGAGCGCCATCATCAGGCGCACGACCGGCTGAGGTGTCGGCTCTCCGACGCCCGCGCAGTGCGACAGGATCAGGTTGCGTTGCAGGGTCGCGGTATCGGCGGCGGCGATCTTGACGCTGGCGAGTTTGCCAAAACCGGTGTTCACGCCATAGACCGCCGCCTCGCCCGCGACCGCCGCGGCGATCCGGTCCGCCGCCGCCTCGACCGCGGGGGCGCAGGACGGGTCGAGCCGGGCGGCCTGTCCATGATAGATGGCTTCGAGATCGCAAAGCCGCGCGGCACCAGGTACCAGTGTAATCATTCCGAACCTCCGAAAATGCGTTCGCACAGGGGATTGAAGCCGATCCGATAGGCCAGTTCCCTGGGGTGGCCGATGTTCCAGACCGCGAGATCGGCCCGCCTGCCCGTTGCGATCACGCCGCAATCCCCAAGCCCGAGCGCCCGCGCCGCGTGGATCGTGGCGCCCGCCAGCGCCTCCTCCGGGGTCAGGCGGAACAGGGTACAGGCCATGTTCATCGCCAGGATCAGCGAGGTCATCGGCGAGGTGCCGGGATTGCAGTCCGTCGCCACCGCCATCGCCACCCCGGCCGCGCGCAGGGCCTCGACCGGCGGCACCCTGGTTTCGCGCAAAGCATAGAAGGCCCCGGGCAGCAGCACCGCGACGGTTCCCGCCCCGGCCATCGCACGCGCTCCATCCTCATCGAGCCATTCCAGATGATCGGCCGACAGGGCCCCGTATCGCGCCGCCAGCGCCGCGCCATGCAGGTTGGACAATTGTTCGGCATGGAGCTTGACCGGCAGCCCGAGGTCGCGGGCCAGATCGAAGACCTGTGCGATCTCCGAAGGAGAGAAGGCGATCCCCTCGCAAAATCCGTCGACCGCGTCGACCAGCCCCTCGGCGGCGGCGGATCGCAGGGTCGGCAGGCAGACCTCGGACAGATAGCCCGCCCGGTCGCCGTTATACTCCGCCGGGACCGCGTGGGCCCCGAGATAGCTGGTGCGCACCCGGACCGGGCGCTCGCGGCCGATCCGGCGCGCGACGCGCAGCATCCGAAGTTCGGTTTCGGGTTCCAGCCCATAGCCCGACTTGATCTCGATCAGCGCCGCCCCTTCGGCGATCAGGGCATCCACGCGCGGCAGGGCCTCTGCCAGCAGCGTCGCCTCGTCGGCGTCGCGCGTCGCCCGCACGGTGGAAACGATCCCCCCGCCCGCCCGCGCGACCTCCTCGTAGGAGGCCCCATTCAGCCGCAGTTCGAATTCGAGCGCCCGGTTTCCGCCATGGACGATATGGGTGTGGCAATCGATCAGGGCGGGGGTCACCACCCTGCCCCCGAGATCGCGCTCCGAAAGATCCGCGAACTCCCGCGGCAGGTCCGGGCGCGGCCCGACCCAGGCGATGCGATGGCCCCTTACCGCCACCGCCGCGTCGGGGATCAGGCCATATCCATCCGTCATTGTCGAGACGGTAGCATTTTTCAGAACATAGTCAGAAGTTTGCACGGCGCCCCTCGAGTCACGAACCTGCTTGACGGATCAAATATGTAAATGCATATTAAGGGCACGTCAACTCCCGGAATCACAGGACCGACCGTGACACGCACCCTCTTCGCCCCCCTCGCCCTGCTCCCCGACGGCTGGGCACATGATGTCCGGCTGACGCTTGGGGAGGGGCGGATCACCGGCCTGGAGCCGGGCGCGACGGTCAGGGCGGGGGACCGGATCCTGACGGGCCGGGCGCTGTTGCCCGCCGCCTCGAACCTGCACAGCCATACGTTCCAGCGCGCCAGGGCCGGGATGACCGAGCGTCGCGGCCCGACCGCGGACAGTTTCTGGACCTGGCGCAAGCTGATGTACAGATTTCTCGACCACCTGACGCCGGAGGATGTGGAGGCGATCGCCGCCTTCGCCTTCATGGAGATGCTGGAACAAGGCTATGCCGCCGTGGCCGAGTTTCATTATCTTCACCATCAGCCGGGAGGCGTGCCCTACGCGGAGCGCGCGGAACTGTCGCACCGGATCGTGGCGGCGGCCGAGACGGCGGGGATCGGCCTGACCCTCCTGCCCGTTCTCTATTCCCATGGCGGCGCGGCGGAGGCGCCGCTGGCGGGCGGCCAGCTCCGCTTTGGCAATGACCTCGACCGGTTTCTCGAATTGCGGGCGTCGACCCGGCTCCGGGCGGCCGACTCCCGCCTCGGCACCGCGCCCCATTCCTTGCGGGCCACCAGTCCGGCCCGATTGAAGGCCCTGATCGAGGCCTGTCCCGAAGGTCCCTTTCATATGCACGCCGCCGAACAGGTCGAGGAGGTCCGACAGATCCAGGACTGGCTGGGCGCGCGGCCGATCGAATTCCTGCTGGATGGCTTCGGGCTGGACGGGCGCTGGTGCCTGATCCATGCCACCCAGATGACCGAGGCCGAGACAGGAGCCCTCGCCGCCTCCGGCGCCGTCGCGGGCCTCTGCCCGATCACCGAGGCGAGCCTGGGGGACGGCATCTTCAACGGCGCGACCTTCCTCGGGGCGGGCGGAAGCTTCGGGCTGGGCACGGACTCGAATATCCAGATCACCCTCGCCGGGGAAGCGCGGCAGCTCGAATATTCCCAGCGGCTGCGGGACAAGGCGCGGAATGTCCTCGCCGCCGACCGCTCCTCGACCGGCGCGACGCTTTATGCCGGGGCGCTGGCGGGCGGAGCGCAGGCGCTGGGCCGCGAGAGCGGTGCGCTGCGCATCGGGAGCTGGGCGGACCTTCTGACCCTCGACCGCGACCATTCTTCGCTGATGGCACTCGACGAGGACCAGCTCCTCGACGGCTGGATTTTCGCAGCCCCCCCCGATGCGATCCGCGAGGTCTGGTCCGCCGGTCGGCCCGTCGTCGAGAAGGGACGGCATGTTGCCCGCGACCGGATCGAGGCGGACTGGCGGCGCTGCATGAAGGGGCTGCGGGCCCTGATCTGATCCCATGGCAAAGCATAACGATATCCATGCGGAACTTCTCGGGCGGATCACCTCCGGCCTCTGGCCCGCCGGGGCGGCGATCCCGAACGAGGCCGATCTCGCCCTCGAATTCGGCTGCACCCGCCCGACGGTGGCCCGGGCCCTGTCGGACCTCGTCAAGGCCGGGCTGATCGAACGCCGCCGCCGGGCCGGCAGCCGGGTCGTCGAACGTCGGGCGCGGGAAATCCTGCTCACCATCCCCCTCGTCAGAACCGAAATCGAAGCCGCGGGTCGCGGCTATGGCTATCACCTGCTCGGGATCGAACGCGCCCCCGGATCGGCCCGGACGGTGATCGGACCCGGGGAAGCCCTGCATATCCTCTGCCTGCATTCCGCCGACGGGGAACCCTACCAACTGGAGGACCGCTGGATCAACCTGCGCACCGTCCCCCTCGCCGCCGCTCAGGACTTCGCCCGCGAGGGGCCGAACGAATGGCTGGTCCGGACGGTCCCCTTCACCCGGGCCGAGCATATCCTGTCGGCCGCCGCCGCGGGCCCCGAGGAGGCCGAGCGGCTTGGTCTCGCGACCGGGGCGCCGGTCTTCGTGATCGAGCGCACGACCTGGCTGGGAGAGGATCCGGTCACGCAGGTCCGGCTGATCCATCCAGGCCAGGGCTTCCGCCTCTTTGCCCGCGATATCGGCCAGACCGCGCCGTCCGGACGCGGACAAACCACAACCCCTTGATCTCGTTGAACGATCCGAAATACCGCCCAACGGGGCTCCGCCATAAGGCGGGGAGTCCAGGCGTCCGGACCCGAAGGGAACGGTCCGTTTAAGACCGGAGGGATCAGAGCGGTGCCCGTTCGCATTGGCTCACGTTCACCGCTCTATCTGTTTGAATCGCCCTAGCCGCGCAGGGCGCGCGCGGCGGTGAAGCCCGCGTCCATCAGGTCCATCAGCCGCGCCACGTAATGCTCGCGCGCGGCGAAACCGGCGGCTTCGCCTTCGGTGAACTGTCGCTCCAGCGCATCGATCAGTTTCAACAGGCGGCGCTGATGCACCCCGAGGCTCCTCTGGACCGGATCCGCCACGATCCCGGCAAAGGCCGCGAGAATCGAGGCCGAGATCATCAGGCCCGCCGTCGCCCCCGCCACCACCGTCCCGGAGGCCGCCGGGGGAAACCAGCCGTACCAGATCGAGCCCGCCGTCGCCCCGAGCGGAAAGGCCGCGACGGCGGCGCTCTGGGTCATGGCGGCGGCAAGCGCCGGGCCGAGGGTCAGAACCCCGGGCGTCAGCTTCTGAAACGCCGCCGCCCCCGCGCCCAGGGTGGCCAGCGTCGTGGTCATTTCACCGACCGCGAGCCGCGCGCCGGTATATTCCTGAAGGTTTTCCGACAGATCCGGACCGGGAACGCCGCCCGACGCCTCGCCCAGCAGGCGCCGCACCTCCCCATCGGCGAGGATCGCGGCCGCGAGCGCATCGCGGCTCGGCTCCTTGCCCTCCCCCGCGAAGGGCAGTTCGAGCAGTTCGGTCACGATCAGGCGCTGAACCTCGCGCATCACGTCGGTTTCCAACAGGACATCGCGGTCGCGCAGCCATCTGGCGGTCTTGTCGCGCCCCATCAGGCCCGCGACGCCCGCCCCCGCCCGGGTTGCGAAATGCACGACCCCGAGACCGAGATTGGCGGGGGCCCGGGCCAGATCCCAGCCCACCGCCTTGCGATGCAGGCGCAATGTGCCCTGGACGGAGAACCATGTGTCGACGAATCCATCGACCTTTTCCCGCCGCGCCGCGAAATAGGCGCGCGATGCCTCGATGACCGCCGCCCGGACGGCGGCGCTCTCGTCCGATCCTGTTTCGATGCTCTGTGTCATGACAGGGCATATAGGACGCCGGAGCGCGGGAAACAGGCCCCGCGGGCGCTTCGCGGTCTATGGATGCTGCGCCCCGGTGGCGGCGACATAGACGGAATAGAGCGCGTGGGTCGAGGTGATGAAGAGCCGGTTCCGCCTGGGGCCGCCGAAGGTCAGGTTCGAGACCATCTGCGGCAGGCGGATCCGGCCGAGCGGGGTCGCATCGGGGGCAAAGCACTGCACGCCGTTCTGCGCACTGGTCCAGAGATTGCCCTCGGTGTCGAGGCGGAACCCGTCGGGCACCCCCGGCGAGACCTCGGTGAAGACGCGGGCGTTGCTCAGGGTGTTCTGCGCGGTGACCGAGAAGACCCGGATGTGACGCGGCCCGTCCGGGTCATGGGACGCGCCCGAATCCGCGACATAGAGCAGGGATTCGTCGGGCGAAAACGCCAGTCCGTTCGGTTTCACGAAATCGTCGGCGACCACCGCGATCTCGCCGGTGGCCGGATCGACGCGGTAGACGTAACAGCCGTCCTGTTCGGGATCGGCCCGGTTCCCCTCGTAATCGCTGAGGATTCCATAGGTCGGATCGGTGAACCAGATCGTGCCGTCGGATTTCACCACGACATCGTTGGGGGAATTCAACCGGCGGCCGCGCCAGGCGTCGGCGATCACCGTGATCGATCCGTCCGGCTCGGTGCGCGTCACCCGCCGCCCCCCATGTTCGCAGGAGACGAGGCGTCCCTGACGATCGCGGGTGTTGCCGTTGGCATAGTTCGAGGCGGCCCGGAATGTCCCGACCCCGTGTTCCGGTGTCCAGCGCAGCAGGCGATTGTTGGGGATGTCGCTCCAGACCAGATAGCCGCCGTCGTTGAACCAGACCGGCCCCTCGGCCCAGCGGCACCCCTCGAAGAGCGTTTCGACCGCGGCGATCGGGATCGTCAGATCCCGAAACCTCTTGTCGAGATAGTCGTAAGAATCACCCACCAGAGCCATCTTGGTTCCCCCCTGTTGATTTTACAGGGAGGTTTATCATCCTGGCGTGGCTCCGCATCCCGAAATCGTCAGGGATTGGCGGCGAGGAAGGGCCGGAGCCGGGGGTCGGCGAACAATTTCGCACCGGCCCAGGCCGCGCCCTTTTCCGTCAGATGGTCGCCGTCATGCGAGATCAGATCGCCCTCGGGTGTGAAGAGCGGGCAGCTCGCCTCCGGACAGATCAGCGTTTCGAAGTCGATCACGGTCTCGTTCGGCAGGCTCGCGACCAGGGCGGCGTTGATCGCCGCCGTCTCGGGCGAGACCGGGACGCGGGTGGCGGCGCGTTCCCCGGCGCTCTGGCCGAGGAAGCCGCGCAGGAACGGATGGCCGAAGTTCTTCTTGCCGATGACGATCAGCTTCTGCTCCGGGCGCAGGTCGAGGGCCGCGATGGTTCCGGCGGCGCGTTCCGCCGACCAGAGGCGCCAGGAATCGATCATCACCACGACATCGGCCTGTCGGGCGATCTCGCGCACCCCCTCCGCCTCGTGCCGGGCGCGGCAGCGGCGGCGGTCGCCGGGGGCGAGGAAGCGGTCGATGTCCTCCGGACCGAAATAGGTCTGGCAGAGGGTGGGGATATAGTGGGTCGCCACCGCCCAACCCGAAAAGGCGCCGGTCGCGAGGACCATGTTGTAGAAATCCTGCGAGTGGCTGTCACCGATCAGGAGCAGGCGTTTCGCGCCCGCCGGGGCCGTGGCGAAATCGGTGGGCAGCGCATTGTAGCGGGTCGAGACGAAGGCGCCGCGGTCGTCGGCGGAAACGGCGAGCTGTCGGTCCTCGGGCCGGATCGTCTGGAGGGTCGGCGCGGTCCGGGCGATGAGGAGGCCGAGGCCCCCGAGGGTGATGAGCGAGAGCGCGGCGGCCCAGAGCACGGTCGCGCGGGGGACGGCGGCGTGGCGGGTCGGCCCTTCGATGAAGCGCCAGTTGAAGGCGCCGAGTGCTATCGAGAGCAAGGCGAGGCCCGCCATCAGTTCCGGCGAAGGGACGGCGGTCGCGGCGCGGGCGAAGGCGAAGAGCGGTTGGTGCCAGAGATAGACGCTGAAGGAGATGAGGCCGATGAAGACCGCCGGCGGCGAGGCGAGGAGGCGGTGGACCGCCGTGCCCTCGGTCGCGAAGGCGAGGATCAGGGCCGCGCCGAGGCAGGGCAGGACCGAGGGCCAGGAGGGCAGGAGCGCATCCTCGGGCAGGAGCAGCATCGTGCCGAGGATCAGGCCGAGGCCGAGCGCCGCGAGCGCCCCGTTCGCGCGCGTGCGCGGCAGGGGCCGCCCCATCAGCAGCGTGGCGAGCAGCGATCCGATGCCGAGTTCAAAGGCGCGGGTGGGCAAAAGGTAGAACGTATCCGCGGGTTTGCGGGTGACGAGCAGGACAGCGGCGGCGAGGGAGAGCAGGCTCGCGCCGAGGATCAGGCCGAGGAGCGCGCGCCGCCGCAGGCCGATGCGCCAGAGCAGGACGAGCGCCGGGGGGAGGAGGATATAGTATTGTTCCTCGATCGCGAGGCTCCACATATGCAGGAGCGGCAGGCGGTCGGCGCCTTCCTTGAAATAGTCGATGGTGCCGAGGAAGTAATAATTGGCATAGAAGCCCGCCGTGGCGGTGACGCTCCAGCCGAAATTGGCGAACTGCCAGGGGAAGAGGAACCAGGCGGCGAGTGGAATGGCGCAGAGCACCGTGAAGATCAGCGCGGGCAGGATCCGGCGGGCCCGGCGCTCGTAGAAGGTGAGGATCGAGAAGCGCCCCTGGGCGATGTCGCGCAGGATCAGCGTGGTGATCAGATAACCCGAGATCACGAAGAACACATCGACGCCGAGAAACCCGCCGGAGAGGCCGGGGAACCCTGCGTGAAACAGCACGACGGGCAGGATCGCCACCGCGCGCAATCCGTCCACTTCGCGGCGATAGCCGGGGATCGGGACGCTGGCGGCGTCGGGCAGGCGAGGGGCGTGAGACAGTATTCCCGTGTCGGAGGTCATCGGATACTCGCGGAACCATTGCAAACGGAGAGGGACAATAAAGCATCCGCCGGCGGGGGGAAGTGGCCTTCGTCGTCAGGCGCGGCGTCGGCCACCGCTCGCCGCCGTGATGACGGCGATGATGATGAGGCCGGTGAGGACCAGCCGCGCCCCCGCGCCGAAGCCATAGGTGTTGAGCATGGTCACCAGGAGGAAGAGGAACAGGGCCGCGCCCCAGAGACCGGGCACGTTCGACTGCCCCCCCGCGACCGAGGTGCCGCCGATCACCACGACGGCGATCGAGGTCAGGAGATATTCCTGACCCATGTTCAGCGCCGCCCCCCCGGAGAAGGCGGCGAGCAGGGTGCCGCAGAGCGCGGCCAGCACGGCGCACATCACATAGGTGATCAGGCGCACCCGCTCGACCGGGATCCCGGCGAGATGTGCGGCGCGGGCGTTCTGGCCGATGGCGAGCACCTGCCGGCCCAGGATCGTCCGGGTCAGCAGCAGATGCATGCCAACCGTCAGGACCAGCGCGCAGAGGGCGAGGATCGGGATCCCGGCGATCTGGGCGGTGCTGAACTCCGCGAGGGCGGCGGGGGGCTTGATGCGCAGGCCGCGGTTGTACCAGATCGCGGTCGACTGGAAGAGGAAGCTGGAGGACAGCGTGGCGATGATCGGCGGAATCCGCAGGAGCCGGATCAGGCCGAAATTCACCAGCCCGATGCCAAGACCGATCCCGAGCGCGATCAGAAGCCCCAGCGGGATCATCGCATCCTGACCGTCCATGACCTTCATCGCCACGGTTCCGGCCAGCGTCATGCCCGCCGGGATCGAGAGATCGACATTGCCGGGACCAAGCGTCACCACGAACATCTGACCCAGGGCCACGATCACCGAGAAGGTGGCGAAGGTGAAGGCCGCGCTCAGCACCTCCGCGCCGCCGTGGCCGTGATTGAGGATCAGCGTGACCAGCCAGACCACCGCCGCGCCGACAAAGGACCAGAGCCAGGGCGCGCGGGTCATGCCCGGACCTCCGCCCGGTTGATGAAGACCCGAAGGGCGAGCACGAGGATCAGGATCGCGCCCTGTGCCCCGATCTGCCAGTCGGGATTGATCCGCAGGAACGAGAGGAACGAGCCCGCCAGCGTCAGGGTCATCGCCCCGATCACGGCGCCGATCGGCGAGATCCGGCCGCCGGTGAATTCGCCGCCCCCCAGGATCACCCCCGCCACCGACAAAAGCGTATAGCGCAGCGCGATATTGGCATCCGCCGAGGTGGTGAGGCCCACCAGCGCCATGCCTGAGAAGACGCCGAAGAGGCCGGTCAGGGCGAACATCACCATCTTGACCCGCAGCAGCGACCAGCCGGCGCGGGCGACGGATTTCGGATTGCCCCCCGCCCCGCGCAACACCACGCCCCGCGCCGAGCGCATCAGGGCAAAATGCACACCAAAGCCGATCACCACCGAGGCCAGGATCGGCAAAGGCACATAGGGCGTCTTCCAGGTCATGAAGCCATGGAGCCAGCCGGGCGCGGTTCCCCCGGGCGTGGGCAGGATCAGGACGGCGAGACCGAGCCAGACGAAGGACATGCCGAGGGTCACCACGATGGAGGGCAGATCGCGCAGATGGATCAGCGCCCCGAGACCGGCATAGACCCCGACCAGCGCGAACAGGGCCAGCGCCCCGAGCAGGGGCGTGTCATGGAGCCAGGTGGCGGTGACGCAGGCGACCAGGCTGACGAAGGCGCCGATCGAGAGATCAAGGTCGTTGACGCAGATCACGAACATCTGGGCGATGGTCGCGAGCGCGATCGGCACGGCCAGATTGAGCAGGAGATTGAGACCGAAATAGCTCATCGTCCGGGGTTGAAGCCAGAAGATCGCGATCAGGAGCCCGGCGAGCGACAAGGCGGGCAAGGCACCGCGCAGGCGGCGGGCGGTGAGGAGATGGGTCATGCGTCGATCCGGAACGAGGCGTGGAGGACTTTTTCCTCGGTCAGGTCGGCGCGGGCGAGATCGGCGGCGACGAGGCCCTCGCGAAAGACATAGACATGATCACAGATCGCGAGTTCGTCCATTTCGGTGGTGTACCACAGGAAGGTCCGGCCTTGCGCGGCCTCGTTCCGGATCATGGCATAGACTTCCTGTTTTGTGCCGATATCGACCCCGCGCATCGGATCGTCCATCACGATGATCGGCGCATCCGATCCCAGGGCGCGGGCGAACAGCGCCTTTTGCTGATTGCCGCCCGAGAGCGAGAGAATCCCGTTGTCGATGTCGGGTGTGCGGATGCCGATCCGGGCGCGCCAGTCCTCGGCGAAGGCGCGCTCCCGCGCACCCTCGAGCAGCCCCCCGCGCGTGAACCGGTCGAGCGAGGCGATCCCGATATTCGCACCAATGGACCAGAGCGGAAAGACCCCGTCGCTCTGGCGGTCCCCGGCGACGAGCGCGACCTTCTCGCCGACCTCCGTGCCGGGGGCCCGATCGAAGACGCGCAGGAGCAGATCGGTCTGGCCATGGCCGCTGAGCCCGCCGAGCCCGACAATCTCGCCGCGATGGGCGAGCAGCGTCCGCCCGTCGGCCTGACCCCGGGGCCGGGCGGTGACGAGGGGCGCCTGCCCTGCCCGGTCGAACCCGGCCGCGGTCGCGCCGGGGGCCTGCGCCACGCTGCCCATCGCCCGCACCAGCCCGTCGCGATCGAAGGCGGCGGCCCGGTCGAGCGCCACGACGCGGCCATCCTTCATCACCGCGACGCGGGTCGAGGCACCAAGGATTTCGCCAAGCAGATGCGAGATCAGGATCGTGCTCCCCCCCTGGCGGATGAAGCGGCCGACGAAGGCGAGCAATTGGCCGGCGCGGACCTGATCGAGCGAGGAGGTCGGCTCGTCCAGGATCACGATCTTGGCCGGGCTGTCGGTTTCGGTGAAGGCGCGGGCGATTTCGACGATCTGGCGCTCGGCGAGCGAGAGATCCCCGACCAGCGCGCCGGGGTCGATCCCGTGGCGGGGAAAGATCGCATCGAGACGGTCGCCGATCAGACGGGCGGCCCGGCGGCGCCAGCCAAGGCCCGAGAGGCCCGGATGCAGGATCCGGGCATTTTCCGCCACCGTCAGGTTGGGACAGAGCGAGAGTTCCTGAAACACGCAGCGCAGGCCCGCGCGATGCGCCGCCCGCGCCGAATAACCGGAGGTCAGCTCGGTGCCGTCGATCGCGATCCGGCCCCGGTCCGGCTCGGTGGTGCCCGAGAGCACCCCCATCAGGGTGGATTTGCCCGCGCCATTGTGGCCGACCAGACCGAGGCATTCGCCCCGGTCCAGTTCCAGCGTGACGCCGTTCAGGGCGCGCACCGCGCCGAAGGATTTTTCGACGCCCTCCAGCCGGGCGATGGCAGGGCCGTTCATCGGCCCTCAGGATCCCGCGAGGACCTTCTGGGCATCCTCCAGCGTATATTCCACATTCGCCACCCCGCCCTTCTGCGTGGTCGCGAGGGCCGCGTCCAATCCGTCCTGATCGATCCTGAGGAAAGGCACCCTCAGATCCTTGGGCACGTCCTTGCCGTCGAGGATCTGCTGGGCCACCCAGAAGGCCAGGGTCGAAACCCCCGGCGCGATCGAGACCGACATGGTCTCATACCCGTCCTTGTCCTTCTGTTCCTTCCACCAGGCGAGTTCATCCTGACGGTTGCCCATGATGATGGTGGGCATCGGACGGCCCGCCGCCGCGATCGCCTGCGCCGCGCCATAGCCGTCGCCGCCTTGCGTTACCACGCCGACGATATCGGGCAGGCTCGGCAGGATGCCCGCGACCGCCTTCTGGGCGACCTCCTGGGCCCAGTCGCCATGGACGGAACCGACGATCTTGAATTGCGGGTTTTCGGCGACGCCCTCGTGGATGCCCTTGCTGATCTCGTCATCGACGAAGACCCCGGCCAACCCCCGGATTTCGAGCAGGTTGCCGCCCTCGGGCAGTTTCTTGGCCAGATAGGTGACTTCGTCCTTGCCCATCTGCTTGAAATCGACGGCGATGCGCCAGGCGCAGGGTTCGGTCACGATGCCGTCGAAGGAGACGACGACGATCCCGGCGTCGCAGGCCTCCTTGACCGCGCCGTTCAACCCCTCCGGCGAGGCGGCGTTGATGACGATCGCATCATAGCCCTGGAGGATCAGGTTCTGGATCTGGGCGGCCTGTTCGGTCACCTGATTCTCGGCGGTGGTGAAGCTGTCGGCCGCCGCCACCACGCCCGAGGCGACGGCGGGTTTGGTGACCTTGTCCCAGCTCTCCAGCATCGCCTGGCGCCAGGAATTGCCGGCGTAATTGTTCGAAAGGGCGATCTTCTTGGTGGCGGTGTCGGCCAGCGCCGCCTGGCTGGCGGCGAGACAGAGGGCGGCCGCGAGGACGCCGCGCGCGGTGATGGTCATTGTCTTCTCCCTGTTCGTTTCCTTGGACCGGGCCTCTTTCATCGGAGCCCGTATCGCGGTCAGTCTGGCGTGTTTTCGTCGTTTGGCAAAGAGCCCCGTCGGGGGCCGGTCGATCCCGGATGGTTCAGTTCCAGGACGATATCCACGGCCTCCGGCAAGAAGCGGTCGCCAAAGCCCATGGCAAGTCCGAGTTTCAATGTCTGAAGCGCGCTGTCGGACATCAGGGTCGCACCGCCATACTGGCTGGCCATGCGTTGATAGTAGGTCAGATCCTTGACGGCGTTGGAGAGGGTGAATTTGTGGGCGGTCGGATCCCCCTCGACGATATATTTCGAAAAGCTCTGGAAATTCCCGCAGTTCATGCCGGAGTTCGAGACGATTTCGTGAAAGACAGCGGGCTCGGCGCCGACCTGTTTCACCATCGCATAACATTCCGCCCAGACGGCGGCATAGCCCAGCGACACGAGGTTGTTGATGAGCTTGAGCGCATGGGCCGCGCCCACCGGCCCGTTCACCGGGATGATCGCATTCGCCCAGGTGGCCAGAAGCGGGCGCCAGCGTTCGATCGTCTCCAGCGGACCACCGACATAGGTCGTCAGTTCCCCGTCCCAGGCATGTTTGGGCGTGCGCGACAGCGGCGCGTCGAAATAGGTGATGCCTCGGGCTGCGAGATCGGTGGCGAGGCGCGCGGAGAGGCTGGGTTCCGACGTGCCGCAGTCGATGATGGTCAGGCCCGGACGCGCCCCGGGCAGGATCTCTGCCATGACCGCCTCGACCTGCGGCGCGCCGGTGACGCAGAGCACGACGACGTCGCATTGAGAGGCCAGCTCCGGCAGGGTCGTCTCGACCGCGCCGCGCGATATCAGATCCTCCACCGCCTCGCGCTTGCGATGGGCGACGACGCGCAGGGGATAGCCCTTGTCCACGGCGTTTTTGGCCATGCCCCAGCCCATCAGGCCGACGCCGACGAAACCGACGACCGGAGTTTCAGACATGACATCACTCCATTTTCCACGCGTTGCCTTGGGTGGAACAAATGTGTCAAAAGGAGATATGTCAAAGCTTATTTGCACCGTTTGGGAAACCTTTTGAAAGGGACGCCGACATGAAGCCCGAACTGCTCCAGATCGTCCCGATGTCGGCGCGCCTCGAAGGGCAGTTGTCGGACATGTTCACGGCGCATCGACTGTGGGAGGCCCCGGACCGCGCGGGGTTTCTGGCGCGCCTCGGCGCGGGGGCGCGGGCGGTGGCGACGGACGGTCACGCGGGCGTGCCCCCGGATGTGCTGGCCGCCCTGCCCGGGGTCGAGATCGTCGCGAGCTACGGGGTCGGCTATGACGGGATCGACATCGCCGCCTGCCGGGCGCGGGGCATCCGGGTCACCAACACGCCGGACGTGCTCAATGACGCGGTGGCGGAATTGACGCTGGGGCTGATGCTGGCGCTCTGTCGGCGCATCCCGCAGGCGGATCGGTTCACGCGGGCGGGGCGCTGGACCTCGGGCGGATTTGGCCTGACGGGCGAGTTGACCGGGGCGCACGCGGGGATCCTCGGGCTCGGCCGGATCGGCAAGGAAATCGCCACGCGGCTCCAGGCCTTTCGGATGCGCGTCTCCTATCACGGGCGGCGCGAGCAGCCGTTTCAACCCTATGTCTATTACGCCGATCTGGAGGAGATGGCGCGGGAGGTGGATTGGCTGATCGTCATCGCCCCCGGCTCGGCGGAGACCAAAGGGATCGTGTCGCGCCGGGTGCTGGAGGCGCTGGGGCCGGAGGGGGCGCTGGTCAATGTGGCGCGCGGGGCCCTGATCGATGAACCGGCGCTGGTGGAATTGCTGGGCGACGGGCGGCTGGGCGGGGCGGCGCTCGATGTGTTCGAGGCTGAGCCCCGCGTGCCCGAGGCGCTCCTTGGCCTTGAGAACGTCGTGCTCTCGCCGCATCAGGGATCGGCCACGACCAAGACCCGGACCGCGATGGGCGATCTGGTGGCGGCCAACCTGCGCGCCTATCTGCGAGGCGACCCCCTGATCACGCCCGTGGCCTGAGACCGCCTGTCGCGGCGCGGTCGGGGGCGAGTGCTTGATTCCGAAAATTCAATGATTTCAGAGAGTAAACCCCCTGCGCACGCGTGCGCAGGGGCGCGCCTCAGCCCCGGCCGATAAAGGGCATGGCGGTCGCCATGATCGTCATGAACTGCACATTCACATCGAGCGGCAGCTCCGCCATCTGGACCACCGCGCGCGCCACGTGATCGACATCGATGGTCGGCTCGGATTTCAGGGTGCCATCGGCCTGCGGCACCCCGGCGTTCATCGCCGAGGTCATCGCCGAGGCGGCGTTGCCGATATCGATCTGGCCACAGGCGATGTCGAAGGCGCGGCCATCGAGCGAAAAGGCCCGGGTGAGGCCGGTGACCGCGTGTTTCGACGCGGCATAGGGCGCCGATCCATAGCGCGGCACATGCGCCGAGATCGAGCCGTTGTTGATGATGCGCCCCCCCCGCGGGCTCTGGTCGCGCATCAGGCGGAATGCGGCGCTCGCGATCAGGAACACGCCGTCGATATTGACCGAGAGCACCCGCCGCCATTCCTCCCAGGGGACATCCCCGGCGAGGCGGGTGGGACTGCTGGTTCCGGCATTGTTGAAGACGGTATCGAGACGCCCATGATCGGCGGCGATCCGGGCAAAGAGCGCCTCGACCGAGGCGGGGTCGGTGACATCGGTGGCGATCCCCTGCCCGCCCCCGAGCTCTGCCACGGCGGCGTCGAGCTTGTCCTGTCGGCGCGCGGCCAGGATCACCTCGTAGCCTTGGGCGAGAAACGCCCGCGCGGTGGCAAGCCCTATGCCCTGGCTTGCGCCGGTGACGAGAACGATCTTGTGTGCCACGGACGGCCCCTCCTCGGCTTGGAGCGGTTCCGGATCCGACCGCGCCGGATCGTCCGCTCCGTGATTTTATTTTGTCGCGATTTCTGAATCGGCAGGTGAAGCCACCTGCCTCGAAATCGCTTGGTCTTGGTTGTCGCGATTTCTGAATCGGCAGGTGAAGCCACCTGCCTCGAAATCGCTCTAGGCAGTCAGGTCAGCCGGTTCCGAGAGACCATGGGCGCGGCAACAGGCGGTGATCGTGTTCGCCAGGAGACAGGCGATCGTCATCGGCCCTACCCCGCCGGGAACCGGCGTGATCGCCCCGGCCACCGACAGGGCGCCATCGAAATCGACATCGCCCACGATGCGCGACGCGCCGTCCGGCCCCTCGATCCGGTTGATCCCGACGTCTATCACGGTGGCGCCCGGCTTGATCCAGTCCGCCGTCACCATCCTGGGCTTGCCGATGGCCGCGACCAGGATATCCGCCTTGGCACAGATCGCGGCGATGTCCCTCGTGCGGGAATGGGTGGTCGTCACGGTGCAGCTCTCGCGCAGCAGAAGCTGGGCCATCGGTTTGCCGACGATGTTCGAGCGGCCGATCACCACCGCGTTCAACCCCTTGAGATCCCCCAGATGATCGCGCAGCAACATCAGGCTGCCCAAGGGGGTGCAGGGGATCATCGCTTTCTGGCCCGTCGCCAGACGGCCGACATTGTGGATGTGAAACCCGTCCACGTCCTTGTCCGGATGAATCGCATTGATCACCAGTTCCTCGTCGAGATGCTTCGGCAAGGGAAGCTGGACAAGGATGCCATGGATCGCGGGATCGGTGTTCAACCGATCGACCAGGGCCAGCAGCTCCTCCTGGCTCGTGGTCGCCTCCAGTTTGTGTTCAACCGAATGCATCCCGCTTTCAACGGTTTGCCTGGCCTTGTTGCGAACATAGATCTGGCTTGCCGGATCCTCGCCCACCAGCACCACGGCGAGACCCGGCGTCACGCCATGGGTCTTGATCCGGGCCACTTCCTCGGCCACCCGTGCGCGGATGCGCGCGGCATATGCCTTGCCGTCAATGATCGTCGCCCGTGTTCCCGTGTCCATTACGCATCCTTTCCGTTCAACGCCCGTTCCTCGAGCGCGATTGACCATTCAATCAGGTGCCGCCACAGAACCTCGACAAGATCGGGATCGAGATCACGCCGGTCCGCCTCGGCGCGGACGCGGGCCACGACTTCCTCGACCCGGGGGGTAATCCGGGCCGGAAGGCCCTGGGCCTGTTTGATTTCGGCGGCGCGCGCGATGAAGCCGCGCCGCTTGTCGAGCAGAGCCACGAGCTCGCGGTCGAGCGCGTCGATCTCTTCGCGCAGTTCCATCATATTGGCGCAGGAAGCAGGGTCACGGGTCATGGCCAAGGCCCTAACCCGGGACAACGCCGGATGCAATCCGAGGATCATGCGTCAGAAAAGACCTTCGATCCGGCCCATGGCATCCAGGCCGATGGTTTCCGCCGCCGGCACCCGGGGAAGACCCGGCATGGTCATGATTTCCCCGCAGATCACCACGACGAAGCCCGCGCCCGCCGCCAGACGGACCTCGCGCACGGGGATCGTGAAGCCCGTCGGGGCCCCCCGGCGCGACGGGTCGGTGGTGAAGGAATATTGCGTCTTGGCCATGCAGACCGGCAGATTGCCATAGCCCGCCTTTTCCCAAGCCAGCAATTGCTCGACGATTCTCGCATCCGCGTCCACCCCGTCCGCGCGGTAGATCTTCCGGGCGATGGTTTCGATCTTTTCCAGAAGCGGCATGTCGTCGGGATAGAGATAGCTGAACTGGGCGGTTCCGGCATCGGCCAGGACCGCGACCTTGGTGGCCAGTTCGGTGATCCCGGCTGAGCCCTCCGCCCAATGACGACAGAGCACGGCCTCCGCCCCGAGGCCCGCGGTGAACTCCTGAACGGCGGCGATTTCCGCCGGGGTGTCGGTGACGAAATGATTGATCGCGACGATCACCGGCACGCCAAAGCTCCGGACATTGGCGATATGCTGGCCGAGGTTGGCGCAACCCATGGCGACTGCCTCGACATTTTCGGTGCCCAGTGCGTCCTTGGCCACGCCGCCATTCATCTTGAGCGCACGCACTGTGGCGACGATCACCGCGACATCGGGAGCGAGACCCGATTTGCGGCATTTGATGTCCATGAATTTCTCCGCCCCGAGATCGGCGCCGAAGCCCGCCTCGGTGACGACGAAATCGGCGAGGCGCAGCGCGGTCGAGGTGGCGATCACCGAATTGCAGCCATGGGCGATATTGGCAAACGGCCCGCCATGCACGAAGGCCGGGTTGTTTTCCAGCGTCTGGACCAGGTTCGGTTGAATCGCCTGGGCGAGCAGGACGGTCATCGCGCCATCGGCCTTGAGATCGCGCGCGGTCACCGGCTGTTTCGCGCGGGTATAGCCGATGATGATGTCCCCCAGGCGCCGCTCCAGATCAGCGATGTTGGTGGCCAAGCAGAGGATTGCCATGACCTCGGAGGCAACGGTGATATCGAAACCCGATTCGCGCGGATAGCCGTTGGCGACCCCGCCGAGATTGATGACCATTTCCCGCAGCGCGCGGTCGTTCATGTCCATCACCCGGCGCCAGGTGATCCGCCGCACATCGATATCGAGTTCGTTGCCCCAGTAGATATGATTGTCGATCATCGCCGCGAGCAGGTTGTGCGCGCTGGTGATCGCATGGAAGTCGCCGGTGAAATGAAGGTTCATTTCCTCCATCGGCACGACCTGCGCATAGCCGCCGCCCGCCGCTCCGCCCTTCATGCCAAAGCAGGGACCAAGCGAGGCCTCGCGGATACAGACCACCGCCTTGCGACCGATCGCGTTCAGGCCGTCGCCGAGGCCGACGGTGGTGGTGGTCTTGCCCTCGCCCGCCGGGGTGGGGTTGATCGCCGTCACCAGGACGAGCTTGCCCCTGGGCCGGTCCGCGAGGCTCGCGATGAAGGAGGCGGAGAGCTTGGCTTTGTCATGGCCACAGGGGAGCAGGTCATCGACCGGGATATCGAGATGTTTGCCGATGATCTGGATCGGCTTCTTCTGGGCGGCTCGGGCAATCTCGATGTCGGACAGATGGGCCATGGCCGCGGGGCTCCCTGGGGCAGCGTGGGTTTCGAACTCGGGAAATCATAAGCGGAGCAAGAAAATTGCGCGAGCAGCAAAAAAGTCGTATGTCAGGAGGCGGTGGGCTGCAATGCCGGGTATAATCGTTGCGGCGGCACAAAAAGCTCCACCCTCTCGCCCAGACTGATCCCGCCCTCCGCCTCGACCCAGACGGTCACGCCCCGCTTGCCGCGCGCGGCGCCGATGAAGTGGCGGCCGGTGCCCGGATGATGGCGCTCGATCTCCTCGGCGGGATATTTGCAGGGAGCGTTCTCCATATCGACGGTCAGACAGGCCCCGCCCTCGAATCGCAGGCGCGAGGCGGGGGGCAGGAGCGTAAGGTGCGGAAGACCCGTCAGCAGGATGTTGGCGCCCACCCATTCCGGCCGCAGGGCGGGCAGTTCCAGGGCCGTCGCGATCTCGGCCATCTCCTCGGTGGACAGGAGGCTGATCTGGCGGCTGTTCCGGATCGGTGTTCCGCGGCGGGGATGAAGGGCGCTGACGCGGGAGCAGGAGGGGCGCGTGAGGCCGGAGTGACATTCGCCGACCAGACCCTCGAACCGGGCCTCGACGCGTTCGACGGCTTCCGAGCAGAGGGATTGGGCGCGGTCCCGGACGAGACCCAACCAGGCCACGGTCCCCGCGATTTCGGTTCGTTTCAGAATGGCCATGGCCCGTTCTCCCAAAGAAAAAGCCGCCCGGACGATCGGGCGGCTTGGGACTGGATCAGGAGGTCAAGCGATCGGCTCTGGTTCCAAGCCGTTCTCGCCCCGTGTGGGACGGGCGGATTTGCCCGTCTTGGGGATCGCGGACAGGCCGGTTCCCTCGCGCG
Source organism: Amaricoccus sp. (assembly GCA_048594665.1). Lineage (GTDB taxonomy): Bacteria > Pseudomonadota > Alphaproteobacteria > Rhodobacterales > Rhodobacteraceae > Amaricoccus. The sequence continues at coordinate 188,714 of JBMDWT010000016.1, forward strand.
GCTCCTCCTCGTCATCCCCATCGCGGTTCAAAGGCTGTCCGGAGATGACCCGGGCGATTTCCTTGCCGGTCAGCGTTTCGTATTCGAGCAGGCCATTGGCCATCCGCTCCAGATCGTCGCGCTTTTCGGTGAGGATGCGGCGCGCGGTATCATAGCCCTCGTCGACCAGCGCCCGAACCTCGGCATCGATCAGTTCATGCGTGTCGGGACCAACATTCAGGCCACCGCCCTGCGGACCGAGATAGCTGAACTGCTCGTTCGCATAATCGATATTGCCGAGCTTTTCCGACATGCCGAACTTGGTCACCATGGCGCGGGCGATCCGGCTGACCTGCTGGATGTCCGAGGAGGCACCCGAGGTCACCTGATCCGGGCCGAAGACCAGTTCCTCCGCGACCTTGCCGCCCATCGCCATCGCGATCATCGACTTGTACTTGGTCTTGGTCACCGAGAGCTGGTCGCGTTCGGGCAGGCTCAGCACCAGACCGAGCGCCCGGCCGCGCGGAATGATCGTCGCCTTGTGGATCGGATCATGCTGCGGAACATTCAGGCCGACGATCGCATGGCCGGCCTCGTGATAGGCGGTCAGCTTGCGCTCCTCGTCCGACATGACCATAGAGCGGCGCTCCGCGCCCATCATCACCTTGTCCTTGGCATTCTCGAAATCGTCCATCATCACGAAACGCTTGCCGGTCCGGGCCGCGCGCAGGGCCGCCTCGTTCACCAGATTGGCAAGGTCGGCGCCCGAGAAGCCGGGGCAGCCGCGGGCGATGATCCGCAGATCCACATCCGCCGCCAGGGGAACACGACGGGCATGGACGGCGAGGATCTTCTCGCGGCCCTTGATGTCGGGATTGGTCACCTGAACCTGACGGTCGAACCGGCCGGGACGCAGCAGCGCGGGGTCCAGAACATCGGGGCGGTTGGTCGCGGCGATCAGGATGACGCCCTCGTTCGCCTCGAAACCGTCCATCTCGACCAGGAGCTGGTTCAAAGTCTGCTCGCGCTCGTCATTGCCGCCGCCATAGCCCGCGCCACGATGCCGGCCGACCGCGTCGATTTCGTCGATGAAGACGATGCAGGGCGCGTTCTTCTTGGCCTGCTCGAACATGTCGCGCACGCGGCTGGCACCGACGCCGACGAACATTTCGACAAAATCCGATCCCGAAATCGTGAAGAACGGAACCCCGGCCTCGCCTGCGATCGCGCGGGCGAGCAAGGTCTTGCCGGTCCCGGGAGGGCCGACGAGCAGCGCGCCCTTGGGGATCTTGCCGCCCAGACGGCTGAACTTCTGAGGATCGCGGAGGAATTCGACGATTTCCTCCAGCTCCTCCTTGGCCTCGTCGATGCCGGCCACGTCATTGAAGGTGACCTTGCCGGATTTCTCGGTCAGCAGTTTGGCCTTGGACTTGCCAAAGCCCATCGCGCCGCCCCGGCCACCGCCCTGCATCCGGTTCATGAAGAAGATCCAGACCCCGATCAGCAGAAGAAACGGCAGCCACAGCCCCAATGCCGACATGATGCCCGACTGCTCCTGCGGGGCGGCCTGAATCTCGACCCCCGCCTCGCGCAAATCGGGCAGGACGTCCGTATTGCGGGGCTGGATCGTCTGATAGGCAACGCCATCCGATGTTGTGACAAAGACGCGCTCGCCATCGAGCCTGACCGCCGAGACCTGTCCGGCCTCGACCTTGTTCAGAAACTCGGAATAGCTGATCTCGCGTCCCATACTGGTCCTGCTTCCGTTCGAGAAGACATTGAACAGTGCGACCATTAATAAAAACAGAATGATCCAGAACGCGATATTCTTGGTGTTGCCCACGGCCACCCTCCTAAACGACCAATCGGACGGCTTCGGCCGCCCGCGAGTCTTGACAGCTAACATAAGCCCTGTGGCCGGGGATTCAACGTCATAACATCAGACTCCGGAACGCGGAAACGGCGGAGAAGTGCTGAAAAGTCGTCGCATGGCCAAATCCGGCGAAAGGCGCGGCCATCAGGGCCTCTCCCCGCCAGAGAGCGGGCGTGCCCAGAAGCGTCTCGCGGGCGAGTCCGGTGTCGCGCCACCCGGGGCAGAGATCCAGTCCCCGGGCGCCCAGGGCCCCGATCAGAACATCCCGACCGTCGATCATATCCCCTTCGAACCGCCAGCGTCCGTCCCAGATCCGGCCGGCGAGCGGGACCGGGGGGGCGACACGGGCAGGCTCGCGGCGAATCGCCACGCCTCCGGACCGGGGGCGCAGAACACAGCCGTGGAGCGTCAGACCATGCCCGATCCTCCCGATCAGGATCGAGCCCAGGGCGGCTTCGAGCGTGGCCAGCCGGGGCCGATAGACCGCGCCCGACACCCATTGCAGCGCCGCCGCGAACAGACGGAGGCGCAGTTCCCCGGCCGCCTCGCCCAGCGGCGCCGGATCGAGCCAGAGATCCCCCGCGGGGCCCAGGGAGACGCACGTGCCCGCGAGTTCCGCCGTGGCCTTTTCCAGAGCCTCGCGCGCCCGCCGCATCGCCGCCGCCGTCGCCGCCAGCCGCTCCGGACCAAGGCCGAGGGTCGCCAGCGTCGCCATCGCCCGGCGCGCCCGCACGCGATCGAAGGCGGGATTGGCATTGCTCGGATCGTCGCTCCAGACCACGCCCTGCGCCCGCAGCCAGTCCCTCAGGGTCTCGCGCCGGACAGAGAGCATCGGGCGCAGCCACGCGATGCCGCCGACCTCCTCGACCTCCCGCATCGCCGCGAGGCCATCGACACCGGACCCCCGCGCCAGACGGAGCAGGAAGGTTTCGGCCTGATCGTCCAGCGTATGGCCGAGCGCCACCGCCGCCAGCCCCCGCCCCCGCGCCCAATCGGCGATCAGATGGCGTCTGGCCCGGCGCGCCTCGTTCTGGAGATTGCCTTGGCCCTCCCAGTTCTCCCATTTCAGGATCGTATGGGAGATCCCGCGCGCGGCGCAGAATTGCGCCACATCCGTCGCTTCGCGGGCACTTTCCGGGCGCATATTGTGATCCACGGTGACGGCGGCCACCCGGTCCGGCCCGAGCCCGCGCGCGAGAGTCAGGAGCAGGGCGAGCGAGTCGCTCCCACCCGAAACGGCGACGCCCACCGGCCCCGCCACCCGCGCCAGCGCCGGCGCCATCAGGGCCCAGTGCGGGGCGCTCACGGGCAGTTGAGGCTCTGTCTTTGCGAGGCGACGTCGGCGGAGACCTCCGAACCGGGATAGCGGTTGTCCACCTCGGCAAGGGTCATGCAGGCATCGTTCACCTGACCCAGTTGTGCGAGGCTGAGGCCCAGGTGATAGAGCGCCTTGGGAGCCACCGCCCCCTCGGGCGCCCCGCTGAAGGCATCGAGGAAGCTGCGCGCCGCGCCCTTCCAGTCCGATTGCGCCGCCAGCGCCTCGCCCCGCCGATATTGCGCCTCGCTCGACATCGGCCCGCCGGGATAGGTGGCCAGAAACGCGCCGAAGAGTTCGGCCGCCCGGGCATTGTCGCCCGCCTCCGCCGCCGCCACCGCCGCGTCGAAATCGGCCTGTTCGGTCACGGTCAGTTCCGGCGCCGCCGCCGGAGGCTGCTCGGGCCGGGTGAGACCGCCGCCCAGCGTCTCGGGCTTGCCCGCCGGCGGCGTGCCACCTTCGAGCTCGCTCAGGCGGAAATCGATGTCCCCGATCCGGTTCGTCGCATCCTGGACGATGCGCGAGATGTCATTGCTCAACAGATCGACGCGGTTGGTCAGGCGTTTCAGTTCTTCCTGAAGCTGGTCAAGCCGGGTCAGGGCGGTGGCGGGTGCGACGGGCAGGCCCCTGGTCGGTCCCTGCTTCACCAGTTCGGCGCGCAACTGATCGACCTGACCATTCAGCCGCGTCAGCTCCGCCTGGATATCCGCCACCGTTTCCGCCGCGACCGGACTGGCCAGCCAGAACGCCAGTGCGATCCCCCCGAGCGCGCGCCGCATCATTCCCCGCATCCCATACCCTTTCCCGCGGCTTTGCGCGATCACGTGCCCGCGCCGCCGGTCACGACCGTGACGGCCCGGCGATTCTGGGCAAAGCAGCTTTCCTCCGGACAGGTCGCCACCGGACGCTCGCGGCCATAGGTGATGATGCTGATCCGGCTGTCCGGGATCCCTTGCGTCACCAGATAATTGCGCACGGCGCTGGCGCGGCTGGAGCCGAGCTGGAAGTTGTAGTCGCGTGTGCCGCGTTCATCGGCATGGCCCTCGATGGTGATCGGCAGGGTCGGGTTCTGGGTCAGCCAGCCGATCTGGGCATTGAGCGTGCCAATCGCCTCCGGGCTGAGCGTGCTCTGGTCCACCGAGAAGAGAACCCGGTCGCTGATCGATGTGCCCGGCAGGGTGCCGCCGGTGATCGCCCCCGCGCCGTCGAGGCCCGTGCCCCCCACCCCGCCCGCGCCACCGCCGCTGAACCCCATGTCGGGCGTGGTCGGAATGTCGATCGGCTTTTGCGAACAGCCCGCCATCAGCGCCGCCGAGAGCAGTAAACCAGTCACCGAGATCAGTCGCATCGTCGTATTTCCCCCAGAGAAGTCGTGTCAGCCGAGCAGTCCCGACCAGGACGGATCCGAAGCGAACCCCCGGGTCGGCACCTGACGCAGGTTCCGCCCGGTAATGTCTACCGAATAGATGCCCGGTCCACCGGATTCACCCGGGGTTTCCCGGAAGAACATCAACACCCGCCCGTTCGGCGCCCAGGTCGGTCCCTCGTCGATATAGCTCGCGGTCAGAAGCTTCTCCTCCGAGCCGTCCAGCCGCATCGCACCGATATGGAACCGGCCGCCGTTGATCTTGGTAAAGGCGATCAGGTCGTTGCGCGGTGACCAGACGGGGGTGGCATAGCGCCCCTCGCCGAAACTGATCCGCTTGGGCTCGCCGCCGGAGGCGGACATGACATAGATCTGCTGGCTCCCCGAACGGTCGCTCTCGAACACGATCTGGCCGCCGTCGGGCGAGAAGCTTGGCGCCGTGTCGATCGAGGAGGATTGCGTCAGGCGCCGCCCCCCGCCCGAGGTGCTGGAGATATAGATGTCCGAGCCGGTGCCCTCGGAAACCGAATAGACCACCTGCGAGCCATCGGGCGAGAAGCTCGGCGCGAAGGTCATGGTGCCGGTATTGTCGAGCACCCGGCGGTCACCGCCGCTGGCGTTCATGATGAAGATGCGCGGCGAGCCGAGTTCATAGCTGGTGAAGAGGATCTGCCTGGCCTTGGCCGAAACCCGCGGGGTGACGACGATCGCACTTCCATCGGTCAGCATCCGCGGATTTTCACCGTCGTAATCCATCAGCCCCACCTGCTTGCGGCGGGCGTTCTTGGGACCGCTCTCGGCGACATAGGCGACCTTGCTGTCGAAATATCCGCCTTCGCCGGTCAGGCGGGAATAGACCGCGTCCGCGACCTTGTGACCGAGCCTGCGCCAGCTGGCCGCCGGCCCCTCGAACCGCAGCCCCTCGCCCAGCGCCGTCTGGGCAAAGACATCCCAGAGCCGGAACCGGACCTCCGCCTTGTCGCCATTGCTCCCGACCGCGCCGGTGACGAGCGCCTGGGCATTGATCGCCTTCCAGTCGGCGAACTGCACCGGGGCGTCGAAATTGCTGATCCGGCCGATATGGGCACTGGCCGGGATCTCGCGGAAAAGGCCGCTGCCGGTCAGGTCATCCACGATCACGCGGGTGATGCGCTGGGCAAGGTCGGCGGCGTCCGGCGTATCGGGCACGAAGACCGGCGCTGCGAAGGGCATCGGCTCGATCACGCCTTGGGTGATCTCGATCCGCAGGGGCGACTGGGCGGCGGCGGCGAAAGGCCGCGCCACCAGGGCCGCTGGTACGGCGAGAAGAAGATCGCGGCGAAGCCGGTTTACCATGACACCATCCCCTTGGGATTAAAGACTACTTCGATCGTGCGCCATTGCGCATATTTTTCGCGCGGCAGGTCGGAATAGGGCGAGCAGCGGATCAGGGCCCGGCGACCGGCGTCATAGGCGGCCTGGAAGCGCGAATCGGGCACCGGATTGGGCTCGACCAGCCGGATCGATCCGCTCAGGACCGAGCCATCCGGCTGAAGCTGCGCCGACAGGACCACCCTCAGTTCCGAGGCGTCGCGCACGCCGGCGGGCACGACCCAGCAGCGCTGGACCGCGAGCCGCAACCCGTCCTTTTCCGAATTGGTGATCGGCGGCCCCTCCGGCAGCGAACTCTCGGGCGCCGAACCATCGCCCGCGCGGGCAGGCTCCGTCGGCTCGGTGACGGTCGGCTCGGTGGCCGGGGTGCCCGCCGTATCGGGCTCGGGCCGCTCGGTCGCCTGCCTGCGCTGTTCGCGCACGACCTCCTGTTTCAATTGCTCGACGAGGGTCGAGACCTGCGTCTCTACCGGCTCGGCCAGATTGCCCTTGCGCGACAGGGGCCGCGCCGAACTCTCGAGCGCGAGGCTCTCGGGCTCGGGCGTGTCCGGCGTGGCCTCCGGGCTCGGCTGTGTCTGGGGCCGGGGCACCGTCGTGGGCTGGGAGGCCGGTTCGGGCCGGGGAGCAACCGGCTGGGGACTTGTCTGCGGCGGGGATGGCTCGGGCGCCTCGGGCAGTCGCGGGCGCGCCCGGGGCGGGGCGGCGGCGGTCAGCGGCGCGGGGGGCTCCACCGAGGGCGTGGTCAGGTCGGGCGTCGCCGAGGGCAGGTTGAGCGGCGATTCCGGATTGAAGGCAGGCGCGAGGCTGGCCACGTTCGGATCCGGCTCGGGGGCCTGTTCCGGCGCGGGCTCGGGTTTGGGCTCGGGCGCGGGCTCGGGTTTCGGCCGGGGCGGCGGCGCGACGGGCCTTGCCTGTCGTGGCGCGGCATCCTCGGTCCGGGGCGCCTGCGAGGTGGCCTGCGCGCGGTCGAAATCCGCCTCGCTGACGAAACTCACCTCCGTGACCGGGATGGGCGGGCGCGAGCGGGAGGAAAACCAGGGCAAGCCAAGCACCACCAGCGCGATGAGCGCGGCATGGGCAGCCCCGGAAATGGCAACGCCGGTCTTCATTTCGCCCTGTCCGGCCTAATTGTCCTGTCCGTCGAAGGTCGGACCCCCTTGTTCGGTCACCAGACCGATATTGTTGAAACCGCTCGCATTCAACGCCCCCATGACCTGCATCACGTCGGAATAGGGAATGGCCCCGTCGGCGCGCAGGAACACCTTGTCACTCTTTCGCTCCGCCGCGACCGAGCGCAGCAGGGGGATGAAGCCTTCGCGCGTCACCTCGGTGGTCTGGACCATGATCTTGCCATCCGGGGTCAGGGCGATGGTCAGGGGCTCCTCCCCTTCCGAAGGCAGCGCCGTGGCCGCCGTTTTGGGCAGTTCGATCGGAACCCCGACCGTCAGCAGAGGCGCCGCCACCATGAAGATGATGAGCAGCACCAGCATGACATCGACCATCGGGGTCACATTGATGTCGGCCATCGGCTTGCGGGCACCGCGTCCCCGCCGCCGGCCGCCGCCGCCGCCCCCGGACAGGCTCACCCCCATCTCAGGCCGCGGTCCGGTCGAGCTGGCGCGACAGGATCAGCGCGAATTCATCGGCGAAGCTCTCGTATCCGGTCGTCATCCTTTCGCAGTCCTGGCTGAGCTTGTTGTAGAAGACCACCGCCGGGATCGCCGCGAGCAGGCCGAGCGCGGTGGCGAGCAGCGCCTCGGCGATGCCGGGCGCCACCACGGCGAGGTTGGTGCTCTGCTGGACGGCGATCTCCTCGAACGCGGCCTTGATCCCCCAGACGGTTCCAAAGAGGCCGACGAAGGGCGAAATCGAGCCGACCGTGGCGAGATAGGTCAGGCCCTTGTTCAACAGTTCGGACTCGCGGCCGATGGCGACATTCATCGCCCGCTCGATCCGCGCCTGGGTTCCGGCGATCAATCCGCCATCCTGGCGATGGGACCGACGCCATTCCGTCATGCCGGCGGCGAAAATCCGCGCCGACCCGCCCTGGGGCTCCGGCCCGATCCGATCAAAGACCACGTCGAGCGGCTCTCCCGACCAGAAGGCCTGATCGAATTCGGCCGCGTCCGCCCGCGCGCGCCGCAGGTCGACGATCTTCTGGAAGATGATCGCCCAGGACCAGAAGGAGGCGCCGATCAGCGCCAGCATCACAAGCTTCACCGTGAAACTTGCCCGCAGGAACAGGGCCAACAGCGAAAAATCCAGATGCTGCGCCGCCGCGAGGGTATCCGCTTCCATATTTGCCTGCTTTGTTGCCCGAAGTGCCTTGGTCCTGGTCATTCGGCCGTGTTGGTCCGGCCCGCCCGTGCGAAGAGAGACTTTGGCGGGACTTGTGGCGAAAATCCGGTGCCCTGTCCAGTGTGGCGACGGCCGATCACCGGAAAGGGACCGGGATCACTCCGCCGGGCCGAAGCGCGCCAGGACCCGGCGCGCGGCCTCCGGAACGCGGGTGGCCCGTCCGGACGCATTGATGCAGACCAGCCGGACCAGGGCGCGAAAGAGTTTGGTCTCATCCCGCCAGACGATCTGCTCCAGATCGACGCTCGATCCGCCCAGCGCCAGCAGCGACGTGGTCACGCAGAGCCGGTCCTGGAACCGGGCGGGCGCGAGATAATCAGCCTCGACCCGCCGCACCGCGAAGACCACCCCGGTTCCATCGAGCAGGGCCACCTGATCCACGCCCCCCTCGGCGAGCGCCTCGCTGCGCGCCCGCTCGATGAAGCGCAGGTAATTGGCGTAATAGACGATGCCGGCGAGGTCGGTGTCTTCGTAATAGACCTTGCAGGTGAACCGGTGCGCGCCCTGGCCGATGCTCCCTTCCATGCGATCAGTGCGCTTTCAGAAAGCCGACGGCCCCGGCCGCGGTGTCCCATGCGCCCTTGTCCGGAGCGTTGAGCTTGTCCTCCAGTGCCCGGGATCGCTCGAACCCCGCCTCCTGCCCCAGATAGACGGTCGCAATCGGAAACGGCTCCGCGCCGGAGGGGCCGATGCCGGTCATGAATTGCGCCACCACCACCAGATCCGGGCGGCCATCGCCATCCACATCGGCGAACCGGGCGTCGGTCATCTGATAGAAGGCATAGTCGCCCGTCCCCGCCAAGGGCGCCAAATCCCCGACCACCGCGCCTGTCGGAGACTGGAGCACAAGCCGGGCGACGGGCGGACTCGCGGCGGGATCGAAGACACTCCTGAGTTCGACCCTACCGACCCCGGGCAAAACGGCCGAGGCCAGATCCGGTTCCTCTCCGCCCGCCAGCGCCGATCCGGCAAGGACGAGACCGATCAGGAATGCCGCGCGATCAACGGGGCGCCTGGGCCGTCTGAACCTGCCTTGCCTCACCCGCCGCCCCCGCCTGTCCGAACGCCTCCCGGGAGAGCATGTTTCCGGTCAGTTCGTCAAGTTCACCGGTCGGCGGCAGCTTCGCCCGTGTCTGATATTCGAGGATCGCGCCCCGGGTCATGCGTCCGCGCAAACCATCCACCGCGCCAGGATCGATCCCGAGATAGGTCAGCGCAACCTGCGCCGCGCGCAATTCGATGTCGGGCAGCATTGACTGCGCCTTGGCATGGGCGGCCTCCAGCCGCCTGTCATAATCGTTCCGCCGGAAATCCCGGCCGTTGTAACAGGCGGCGAAGGTCGTCCAGTCCCGGCGCTGGACCCCGATCCGGCATTTCGGATTGTGGTTGATGAAATTGGCCAGCGCCGCGAGCTGATTGTCCTCGCTTGCGACCATCGCATCGACCATCGCGCCGACGGTCGGATAATTCGCCGCGTCGTGGTTGAAGCCCATCACCTGCGGCAATCCCCAGGACGCGCTGGCCATTGCATGCTCGATATCGAGCATCATGGCACGTTCCAGCCGGTCATATTCGGCGGCGCCGCCTTTGTAGCCGCCGGACGTCGGATTGGAAATGTCGGGGTGTTGCGCATCGAAGGCCCGACCCGTCAAGCGGCTGAAGATATGGCGCTCGAACAGGATCCTCGGCCGACGATCCGGCAGATAGCCGAACCCGCGGGTTTCGACTGTGAGGATCGCCCAGATCTCGGGCTCGCCACAGGACAGCAAATCACAAACGGAACTCATCCCCCTCCCGGTCATGGGAAGGCCTTTACCTGTAAATTCCATAAAATTCCTCCATCATCAAAACGATCAAAGAGGAAGACAACAATAGCCGATCTTTCTGATTCTGTCCAACTTGTGAAAAATCGCTCCTGTTTAGCCAAACAGGAGCGCGCATTAGAGCGGTTTCCAGCCAAGTGGACCGAACCGCCGATTAAGAAATCGCGACAAAACAAAATCATGGAGCGGACGATCCGACGCAGTCAGATCGGAAAACGCTCTAGCAAATCCGAAATAAACTCAACCGCCTCCCGACCTAATCCTCCGCGAAGAGATCCGGTTGCCCGGCCAGCCGGGGCGGTGGCAGGCCGAGATGGGTCCAGGCGCGCGCCGCCAGCATCCGGCCCCGGGGGGTGCGCTGGATCAGGCCCTGTTGCAAGAGGAAGGGCTCGATCACCTCCTCCAGCGCGTCGCGCACTTCCGAGAGGGCGGCGGCGATCGTTTCCACCCCGACCGGCCCGCCGCCATAATGATCCGCGAGCAGGCTCAGATAGCGCCGGTCCGCCCCGTCGAGCCCGAGATCATCGACCCCGAGCCGGAGCAAGGCGCGGTCCGCGATCTCGCGCGTGACCTTGCCCTCCCCTTCGACGATCGCGAAATCGACCACGCGGCGCAGCAGCCGCCCGGCGATCCGGGGCGTCCCCCGCGCCCTGCGCGCGATTTCGAGCGCCCCGTCCGGGGTCGCATCGGCCCGCAGCAGGCGCGCGGCGCGGGTCACGATCAGGACCAGTTCCTCGACATCGTAGAATTCGAGCCGGGTCGGAATGCCGAACCGGTCGCGCAGCGGGGTCGTCAGGAGCCCGAGCCGCGTCGTCGCCCCGACCAGGGTGAAGGGCTGAAGCTCGATCCGGACGGTCCGGGCGGCGGGGCCCTCGCCGATCACCAGATCGAGCTGAAAATCCTCGAGCGCGGGATAGAGGATTTCCTCGACCGCCGGATTCAATCGATGGATCTCGTCGATGAAGAGCACATCGCGCTCATCGAGATGGGTCAGGATCGCCGCCAGATCCCCGGCCCGCGCCAGCACCGGCCCGGAGGTCATCCGGAAATTCACGCCGAGTTCACGCGCCATGATCTGGGCGAGCGTCGTCTTGCCCAGGCCCGGCGGGCCATAGAACAGGGTATGGTCCATCGCCTGCCCCCGCCGCCGCGCGCTTTCGATAAAGACGGCGAGATTGGCGCGGGCCTCCTTCTGGCCCACGAATTCGCCGAGCGTCTGGGGCCTGAGGGCGCGGTCGGCATCCTCGGGCAATGGATCGGCGCGCAGGGTCGGATCGGGAAATGTCATACGCTCACCCCTTTGGCGCGAGATGACGCAGGCTGGCGCGGATCAGCGCCGCCGCGTCGAGATCGGGCGCGTCGGAACTGATCTGTGCGACAGCGGCGGCGGCCTCGCCCCGCCCATAGCCGAGATTGAGCAGCGCCGACAAGGCATCCGCCTGGGCCGAGGCATGCGAGACGACCGTCGAGACCGCCTCGGCCGGTGCCGTGGCCTCGATGACCTCCTCGCCGCCGGTCTGGGCCACCATCGCCGGGCGCGCGCCCTGGGCCCCCAGCGCCATCATCGAGGGCGCCTTGTCGCGCAATTCCAGCATCAACCTCTGGGCGATCTTGGGGCCGATGCCCGGCGCGGCGCGGATCGCCGTCGCATCGCCGAGCGCCAGTGCGCGCGCGATCCCCTCGGTGCCGAGCGTTCCGAGCACCGCGAGCGCCGCGCGCGATCCCACCCCCTGCACCGAGGTCAGCAGGCGGTACCATTCGCGCTCCGCCAGCGTCAGGAACCCGGTCAGCTGCAGCAGATCCTCGCGCACCAGAAGATCGGTATAGAGCGTCACCGGCCCGCCGGGACGCGGCATCGCCGAGAGGGTCCGGTCCGAGCAATAGACCAGATAGCCGACCCCCCCGGTATCGATCAGGACATGATCGAGGGCGCGGTAATCGAGAATGCCGGAAATCTTGCCGATCACAGCCCGGCCTCCGCGCGATCAAGCGCCGCGCGCAATCGTCCGGCGAAGCGCGCGTTATGGGCATGACAGAGCGCGATCGCCAGCGCGTCGGTCGCATCCGCCCCCTTCAGTTCCACGCCGGGCAGTTGCAGGCGGACCATATGCTCGACCTGTCGCTTGTCGGCATGGCCGACGCCGACGACGACCTTCTTGACCTCGTTCGGGGCATATTCCGCGACATTGAGCCCGAACTGCGCGGGCACCAGCAGGGCGATCCCCCGCGCCTGCCCGAGTTTCAGGGTGCCGGCCGCGTCCTTGTTCACGAAGGTCTGCTCCACCGCCGCCGTCTCCGGCTTCCAGGCCGCGAGCACCGCCGTCAGCTGCGTATGCAGGCTGCGCAGGCGGACCGCGAGTTCGCTCCCCTCGGACAGACAGACCCCGTTGGCCACATGCAGCAGCCTCGTGCCCTCGACATCGACGACCCCCCATCCGGTGCGTCTCAGCCCGGGGTCGATCCCAATCACCCGCATTGCGCATTTCCTGCTTCTTGCCTCGGATCGAGGCTAGCACGAAGCGCGAACATCCGCAAAGCCCCCTGTTTCCCGGCCCGGCCCCGGGCCCCGGGACCAATCGGGATGCGTGAAGGAATGATGACGTTTCCGAGCGCCGTCTGCATAGCTGACATGCAGGCTTGGCGATTGTTTGGGCAGAATGAAAACTGTATACGATCCCCATCGCAGGGCATCAAGCTGAGCCCCGCAAAAGGAAATCGATCATGTCCGTCTATGAAACCAACCGCTCCGTTCCGCTGGGCTCCATCACCACGCTTCGCATCGTCAATCTGCTCGAGCGTATCGTCAATTCCGCCGTTGCATGGCGCAACGCCCGCGCCACCCGCGCGACGCTGAACAATCTGTCCGATCTTCAGCTCGCCGATATCGGGCTTGAGCGCGCCGAGATCTTCGATCTGTCCGATCGTCTCGCTCACCGTTAATTCCAGGCTTTGCGAGAAACATGGGGGCTTGCCTCCCGCCGGGTCAGCTGGACCGGGCGGGGGCAAGCCCCTCTTCGTTTCGTTGCCGGATCCCGGAGCACAATCCAACCGGAGAGGCGCAAGGATTGGAAGGATTGCGCGTCACACCCTGTATCCAGAGCGCATGACCTGACCCCGCCGGATCGGAAAACGCCCTAAAGGGATTTCCATGCTCTCCGCTTCCTGAAAATCCCTCTATCCATTTTATATTGGGCATTTTCAGGTCGCGGAACCGAATAAACCCCCGCTGAAAAGGCTCTAGCGAAGGCCCGCGAGCCAGTCCATCCGCGCCCCGAGGTCGGTTGCGCCAAAGGCGAGCGACCCGAGGACAACGGTTTCCGCCCCCGCCGCGCGCAGGAGCGGCACGGTCGTGTCCCGAATGCCACCATCGGCCGCGAGCACGATCCGCCGGCCGGTGGCGGCGATCATGGCCTTGGCCTCGGTCAGGCGGCTGGTCGCACTCGGATCGAGCCCCTGCCCCTTCACACCGATCGCCGTGCCGAGCAGCGTCAGAAAGGCGATCCGGTCGAGGAAGGGCGCCGCCGCCGACACCGGCGTCTCGACCCGCAGGACGATGCCCGCGGCAATCCCATGCTCCGTGATCCGGGCAAAGGCCGCGTCGGCGACGGCGGCGTTTTCGGCATGAAAGCTGATGAGATCGGCCCCCGCTTCCGCGAACTGCTCGATCTGGGCGAGCAGCACCGCGTCGGACACCATCAGATGCACATGGATCGGCAGATCCGTCTCCGCCCGCATCTTTGCCACCAGATCGGGAAAGAACAGAAGCGCCGGTGCAAAATACCCGTCCGCGACATCGACATGCAGGACATCCGCGTAGGGATCAATCCGGACGAGCTCATCGGCGAGGCGGATGAGATCGGCGGACCACATCGAGAATTCGGCGGTCAAATGATCGACGGGCAGTTCGGCGATCCAGTCGGCGGAGGGACGGGGCATCTCAAAGCTCCTGAAGGAAGGCGGTGATGGCGGAACGCAGTTCCGCGAGATGGCGGGGTTTGTCCGATCCCTTGGGGGTCAGGGTCGCATACCGGGATCGGGGCAGGAGACCGGCCATTGTCTCGGCCAGAGCCAGCGGATGGATCGCATCCTTTTCGGTGCCGAGCACGAGCGCCGGGACCGCGATCCGTGAGAGGTCCGTCCGGCTGATCCCCGGCCCATCGGCCGAAATCGTCCGCAGAAGGAGCGACGTCCCCTCCGGATCGGGTCGATCGAAAAAACCGGTCAGCGAGTTCAGATTGTCGGGCGACAGAAGACGCAGGAGCCGCGCCGCGCTGCTCTCCAGAAAGGCCGCGCGGGCCTCCGCGGGGGGGAGTTCGGCGAGCAATCGCCCGACCTCGATATTGGGCGCAAGGTTGTCGGGGCCCTCCTCCGCGATCCAGGCGGGACGCACGAGAACGAGGGCACGCACCAGATCGGGCCGCGTCACCGCGAGCCGCGTCGCAAGCGCCGCGCCCATCGAAATGCCCCCGACCACGACCGGAGCCAGCCCCTCGCTCTCGATCAGGGCAATGAGATCCTCGGCGAAAGCGGCGAGCGAGATCGGCGCGCCCCGTTGGGATGCGCCATGCCCCCGGCATTCGAGCGTGATCCGGCGAAACCGCGGATCGTCGGGAAAGGCCTCGCGGGTCTGATTGGCATCGCCCCCGAGCCCGTGCTGGAATATGAACGCCGGGCCCTGCCCGCCTGTGTCATACCAGGCGAGCGACAGCCCGTCGCGCGGCAGAATCCTCACAACCGCGACCGCAGGAAGGCGGCGGCCCCGGGCGCCTCGGCGGCGGAGAGTCCGTGGGTGACCAGATCGCCCTCGAACCCCGCGGCGCGCAGCCGCCCCAGATAATGGTCATAATCGAGCACCCCCGTTCCGGCGGTGACAAAATCCCCGTTGGCCGCGCGGTCCTTGGCATGACCCATCGCAATCCGGTCCGCCAGAAGGTCGATCGCGGCGGAGACGATGTCCCTCTGGCGCTCGACCGGCGCCACCTCGAAAAGATTGGCGGGATCGAGGACGATCACCAGGGTCGGACTGCGCAATGTGTCGATCAACAGGCGCGCCTTCGCGGCGCTGTCGATCACATTGGCCAGTTCCGGCTCGATCCCGAGCCGGACGCCGTACCGTTCCGCGATCTCCGCGGCCTTGCCCATCTCGGTCAGCAGATCCGCCCAGGCCTCGGGCGATCCATTGTCCGGATGGCCCCGCCACTGATCCTCGGCATCCCGCGTTCCGGTGCAGAGCGTGATCAGATCGGTCCCCATCGCCCCCGCCGACGCGGCCAGGCGCTCGAGACGCCGCGATCCCGTCGCCCGGACCGCCGGATCGGGATGGATCATGTTATAGGTGCCGGACACCGCGGATATCCCCACGCCAGCCGCGCGCGCGGCCGCCGAAACGGCCGAGGCCACCTCCTCCGGGATCTCCTCCGGCATCGCGGGCAGGCCGGAGCAGGCCATGTTGTATTGCGTGGCCTCGAACCCGGCGGCGCGCACGGCGGTCAGGACCGTCGCGGGATCGGACCCGGCGAAGGTCTTGGCGAAGATCCCGAGGCGCATCAGAGCGCGCCCGAGACTTCGGCGAGCGTCACCGGCTTGCCCGTGGCCACCGACTGCGCGATGGCGACCATTGCCCGCACCGAGGCGATGCCATCCTCGATATCGGCCCCGCGCATCGGCGCGCCATCGAGGATCGTCGCCGCGAAACCCTCCAGCTGCCGCCGATAGAAATGCCCGTCCGCCCCCAGCACGCGCCGGGTCGCGCCGTCGCTCTCGTGGAAGATATCGACCTCGCTGGTCTTGTAGTACCAGGGGTTATAGGTCTTGCCGAGGATCGAGCCGTTCTCGCCATAGATCTGAAAGCCCTCGTGCCAGTCCATCCGCACCGCGACCGTCAGGTCGAGATGCCCCAGCACGCCATTGGCAAATTCGACATCCACGAACCAGCAGCGGATCCCGGCGCGGTTGCTCAGGCGCGCGTCGACGGCGGTGATCTCGCCTGCGAAATAGCGCGCGGTATCGACCAGATGGCTGCCATGCGCGAGCATGTAATAACGATCGAGATTGGCCTTGGGATTTTCCGACGGCCTGCGCGCCGATTTGCTCGACACCATCAGGGGCTGAACCGCGTCGGTCATTGGATAGCGATGCGTGGAATCACAATACCAGGCCTTGAGCGCGACCATCTCGCCCATTTCATCCCCAATGAAAGCCTTCGCCGCTTCCAGCCCCGCGTCGAACCGCTTCATGTGGCCAACCTGGACCAGACGGCCCGAGCGGGCCTGAACCGCGCGCAAGGATTCGGCCTCCTCGATGCCGGTCGCCAGCGGCTTTTCACACAGGACATGCTTGCCTGCCTCCAGCGCCCGGATCGCCGCCGGCACATGGAACGCATCCGAGGTCGCGATAATTACCGCGTCGAGTTCGGGATCGGCCAGCATCTCGTCATAATCGGCGAAATCGCGGGTCGGCGCATGGGTCGCCGCCATCCGCGCGCGCAAATCATCGGCCACGTCGCAGATGGCATAAAGCTCCGCGTTGCGGGCCTTGGCACAGCTTTCGAAATGCGCGGCCTGCGCGATCGGTCCACAGCCGAGAACGCCGACTTTCAACAATCGTTCGTCTTTTTGTACCATGTCCCACCCAGGTCTTTTCTCGCTTCGAGCGAGTCACTATTTGTTAATAGTCCTAATTAATTCGGACTGTCCTTTATGTCAATCCGGGCCGATTGCCGCCTCGCCGGATTTACCCTAACGTAAACGGAGCCGGGTGCTCCGAAACGGGAAGAAACTTCATGGCCAATCAGACCGTTGTCCGGCATATCAACGAACGCCGCCTGCTGGCGGCGCTGCGGATCTATGGATCCTTGCCGCGGGCCGAACTGGCGCGCAGGCTTTCGCTGACCCGGGCGGCGGTCACCAGCATGGTGGACGATCTGATGGGGCGCGGCCTGGTCCGCGAGGAAGGCGCCTCTTCCCCCCCTGCCAGGCGGCGCGACGTGGGGCGTCCCGGCGTGAACATCGGCCTGCATCCGGCGGGCGCGTTCTTTCTCGGGGTCGAGATCGGGGTGGGCATCGTGCGCTTCGCGCTGATCGACCTCGCGGCGCGTCCGGTCGAAACCTTCATCGAACGGATTTCCGCGAGCCCGGAGCCCGAGGTCATCGTGCGGCTGGTGGCACGCAGGCTCGCCATCCTGCGCGAGCGGCCCGACATTGGCGAACGCATCCACGGGCTCTGTGTCACCGTTCCCGGGCTGGTGCGGACGGATGGATATGTCATCAACCTGCCGATCCTGGGCTGGAAGCAGGTCAATCTGGCGCGTCATCTCGCCGAGGCGATCGACCTGCCCAGCCGGGTCGAAAACAATGCCAACGCGGCGGCCTTCGGCTATGTCTATTCGCATCCCCGCTCCGGACAGTCGGTAATGGTTTATCTCAAGATCGGCACCGGTTGCGGCGGCGCCGTGCTGATCGAGGACCGATTGCTGCGCGGGAGCACGGGGCTTGGCGCGGAACTCGGGCATCTGCGGGTCGCCGACGACGGGCCGCTCTGCGTCTGCGGCCAGCGCGGCTGTCTGGAGACTTTCGTCAATCTCAAGGCACTGCAACGATATGCCAATGCCGAGGATGTGGCGGCCGGCTATACCGAGCCGGACCTGCCCCGCCATATCGCCGACCGTCTGAAGGCGGAGGACGAAACCGCCCGGGCGGCGGTCGATACCTTGGCGCGGTATCTGTCGCGCGGATTGACCGCGATCACCAATCTCTTCAATCCCGCCGAAATTATCCTGGGTGGCCCGATGTTGCCCCTTCTTGGCGATATTCTGGAGAGGACGGCTGCCTCCGTCGCGCGGTCCATTGTTCCCGGAATGCCGGTACCGGCCTTCACCATCTCGCAGATCGGCGAGTTCGAATGCGCGATCGGGGCGGCGGCGCTGGTGCATCATTCCGAATTCGACCTGTCCAACCTCGATCTGCGGGTCTGACCGGTCACGCGGCCGCGTGGCGGTATTTCTCCACGACCTGCCCCACCATCCGCTCAACGATGACAGTCATCAGGTCGCCCTCGGGAACCGGCTCGACGAGTCCCCCGGTGAATTGCGCGATCAGCCCCGGCTCGGGCCGCGCACCGGACAGGTTGGCGTTCAACTGGCGCAGGGCCGCGGCGATCCGGGGATTGGGCCAATAATAGCGCACCCGGTCCGACAGACCCTGGAGCATCATTATACCTTCGCGCGCATTCGCCGCCACATAGGGCCGCCACTGGTCGGGGGCCTGGCGCATCTCCTCCGTGATCGTCTCGATGATGCGCGAGGGCTGGGCACAGTCGAGCGCCGCCTCGATCCCGGCGAGCGCGAAGATCGCCTGCCGATAGGCGAAGGTCAGCTCCGGCCCGACCTTGAGAATGGCGAAATGCCCCCGGACCAGCGCGGCCAGCGCCCCTCCGGTCTGATAGTCGGTGGAATGCGCCTCGAACACCAGTCCGGGCAGATCCAGCACCGCGCGCGACAGATCCGCCGCGCGATCGGGCGCGAAGGCAAAGACCTGGTCGTTGCCGAAATCCACGCCCGGCTGGGCCACGATGCCCGCGACCCGCTCGAGCGCGCGCTCCAGTCCGCGCGCCCGGAACGCCTCGCAATGCAAGTGATAGGTGCGGCGGGCGGCGTCGGGCCTGGTCACGGCCAGCGTATCGATCGGCGCAAGCTCGCCCCCGGGGATCGGAACCTCGGTGCCGATGACATAGGTCAGATCGCGCCCCCCGGCCTCGGCGACGGCGCAGAGATCCGCGGCCCGCGCGGCCATCTCCCCCTCGCTCAGGATCCCGTCGTCGGCGCAGGCCATCGAGGCATCGAGATGGATCTTGGTGAACCCGGCCGCGACATAGTCCGCGACCATCGCCTTCGCCTTTTCCATCGCCACGGCGGCCGGTTCTGATTTCCACGGGTTCGGGCCGAGATGGTCCCCCCCGAGGATCAGCCGCCCCGGCGCCACCCCCGCCTCCACCGCCAGCCCTTCGACAAAGGCGCGAAACCCGGCGGGCTTCATCCCGGTATAACCGCCGAACTGGTTCACCTGATTGCAGGTCGCCTCGATCAGGATCGGCGCGGACCCGTCGCGATATCGTTTCAGGATCGCACGCAACGTGGCCTCGTGCGCGGTGCACCAGGAGGGGATGCCCCGGCCTGACCCCGAACGGTTCGCCGCGACGATATCGAGAAGCGCGCTCATTCCGATCCCCGCGTCAGGAAGGCTTCGATCTGGCCGAGCGTCGAATTGCCCTCCATCGGTCCGAGCTTGCCCACCGCCAGCGCCCCCGCCGCGTTCGCCCGGACGAGCGCCGCGCGCAGATCGTAGGAGCCTTCGTCCATCAGCGTCACGAAGGTCGCGCAAAAGCAATCCCCCGCCCCGGTCGGATCGACCACGGCGACCGGGTGGGCCGGCAGATCGACGATGATCCCGTTCGCGTCGAGCCCCGAACAACCCTCCGCCCCCCGTTTCAGGACCACGGCCCGCGCGCCCTCGGCGATCAGGCCGGGCGCGTAATCGGCGAAGGACTGGCCGGGATAGAGCAATTCCGCATCCTCCTCGCTGGGCAGGATATAACGCGCGACGGCGATCAGCTGGCGCACGGTGGTCAGGTAATCGGCGTCGGCCATCAGCTCCTTGCGGATGTTCGGATCGATCGAGATATCCACCCCCGCCGCGCTCAGGGCGAGGCAGACATCGAGACAGGTCCGCCGCATCGCCGGATCGCCGAGGGCCGAGCCCGAGACATGCAGCACCGAGGTTCCCGCCGCGCGAAAGGCCTCGATCGCCTCCGCCCCGCTCGGGAACCGCGCGGCGGCGGAATGGGCGATGTTGAACACGAAATCGCGCGTTCCGTCGGAATTGTAGCTGACAAAGGCCGAGCCGGTCGGAACCCCCGGCACCACCCGCAACAGCGCCTCCGCCACGCCCGAGGCCCGAAGCCGGTTCAGGATCACCGTCCCGAAGGCATCGTCCCCCACCGCGCCCGCGAAGATCGCCGAGCCGCCGACCCGGGCCGCCTGATCGATGAAGATCCCCGGCGCCCCGCTCGGAAACGGCCCGGCATAGGACGCGGACCGCAGGTTATGGCCATCCCGCTCCGAACAGACGAATTCCACCAGCAGCTCGCCAAGGGATCCGACAACCGACATACGCGCCTTCATGACTTACCCGCCGACCATCAGTTTCACCACCTCGTCATGGGTGGTCTCCGAAATCCGCCGCTCCCCCGCCATCACCCCGCGCCTGAGGACCACGATCCGGTCCGACACCGCGAAAATGTCCTGGAGGTTGTGCGAGATGAAGATCACCCCGCGCCCCTGCGCCTTGAGCTGATGGATCAGCGACACGACCTTGCGCTGCTCCGGCACACCGAGGGCGGCGGTCGGCTCGTCCATGATCAGGATCTGCGCATTCCAGTAGACCGCCCGGCCGATCGCCACCGCCTGGCGCTGACCGCCCGAGAAATTGCTCACCGGCGCATCGAGCCGGCTGACATGGAAATCGAGCAAGGCCATCGTGCTGCGCGCGGCCTCGGCCATCTTGGCGCGGTCGAGCACCGGCAGGAAGCCGAAGGCCTTGCGCATCGGTTCGCGCCCGAGGAAGATATTGGCCCCGATCGTCAGATTGTCGGCCAGCGCCAGATCCTGATAGATCGTCTCGATCCCGCCTTCCCGGGCCTCCTGCGGCGTGCCGAAGGAGACCGGCTCCCCCCGCAGATAGATGTCGCCGGAGGACGGCCGATAGACGCCCGAGATCGCCTTGATCAGCGTGGTCTTGCCCGCGCCATTGTCCCCGGCCAGCGCCACGACCTCGCCGGGACGCACGACCATCGAGAAATCGCGGAGCGCCTGGACCGCGCCGAAATTCTTGGAGAGATTGCGGACTTCGAGAAGGGGTTGCACATGTTCACTCATCGACGCGGCCTCCGCTGAACCGGCGCTGGGCCTGATCGATCAGCACGGAAATGATGATGACGATGCCGACGCTGATGAATTGCCAGAAAGGCTCGACATTCACGAAGACAAGGCCGTACTGGATGACGGCGATCACGAAGGCGCCGGCGACGGTGCCGAGGATCGTGCCCGATCCGCCAAAGAGACTGGCGCCGCCGATGACCACGGCCGCGACGCTGTCGAGAAGCAGGGGTTCCCCCGCCTGCGCCGCCCCCGCCGAGAACCGCGCGGCATAGACGAACCCCGCGAGACCCGCGCAGAGCGAGGACAATACATAGAGGCGCAGCAGGTGCCAGCGGATGTCGATGCCCGACCGGCGGGCGGCCTGGACATTGGCGCCGATCGCATAATTGTGCTGGCCGAAGCGGGTCTGGCTCAACAGATAATGCATGATGGCGACGAAGATCGCGGCGAGGATGACGATATAGGGGATGTTGAGGATCCGCCCGTTGCCCAGCGCCGAGAAGAAGCCGTTGCTGACCGGAACCGTCGTGCCCCCGGCAAGCAGGAAGGCGACGCCGCGCGCCACGCCGAACATGCCGAGCGTGCCGATGAAGGGCGGAACCTTGAGCCGCGAGATGAGCAGCCCGTTCACCAGCCCGGGCAGGCCCGCGACCGCGACCGCCGCCAGCGCGCCGAAGAGCACCGCGAGCGGCAAGGGCAGGAAGGCGCCCGACCAGTTGATCGCATGGGCCGCGACCACCGCCGCGAGCCCCATCACGAAGCCGAGCGAGAGATCGATCCCGCCCGAGATGATGACGAAGGTCTGACCCGTCGCGAGGAGCAGAGGCGCCACGGCGAAGATCGCGATGGACTGCACATTGAACGGATTGAGGATGAAGCTGCCGCCGAAGCTGGCCCGGGACCAGAGTTCGAAACCGATGATCAGGGCGGCGAGGAACAGCCAGGCGCGCAGGTCGGCGATGCGTTGGGCCAGCGTCTTGACGGCCCCCGCGTGGTCGGCCTGTGGCGCGACATGGCGCGGTTCGGCGACCGCGGCGGGATGGATCGGAGTGGGTGCGGTCATGGGGCGGTCCGTTTGGGACCGGCGGCCGGTCAGCCGGCGGTCGGGCGGAAAAAAAGAGGGGCATCGTGGCGCGGGGACCAGACCCCGCGCCGGGGATGCGATCAGTCCGAATAGACGTATTTCGCCACGTTCGGATCGGACACGTTGCTCTTGTCGATGACGGTGAAGCCCGTTCCGATCGACACCGGGATCGAATTGCCGGTCAGGTGCGCATAGGCCGAGACCACGCCGTAATAGCCGATTTCGGCGGGATGCTGGGCGATGGCGACATCGACGAGGCCGGTGTTGATATTGTCGACGATGCTGGTCGGGGCGTCGAAGGCGACGACCTTGATCTCGCCGGTCTTGCCACCCTGCTGCACGCCGTTCGCGGAGCCGAGCGCCGAGAACAGATTGGCACCGAACACGCCCTTGAGGTCGGAGTTGCGCGCCAGCACGCCCTGGAGCTGCGAGGCCGCCTTGTTCGCGTCATTGTCGTTGAACTGGGTTTCCAGGACCTCGATCTTGGGGAAGGCTTCCTTCATCTCCAGCTTGAAGCCCTCTTCGCGCTGGTCGGTGGTCGAGATGCCCGGCTTGACGTTCGAGACGAAAACCTTGCCTTCCTCGCCGATCGCCTTGGCCAGCGCGCGCGCCGCCATCCGGCCGCCGAGCACATTGTCCGAGGCGATATAGGCGAGCGGGAAATCCGCGTCGCCCGCGCCGGTCTGGTACTTGCCGGTGCCGATGAAGGTGTCGACGGTGATGACCGGGATCCCCGCGTCATTCGCCTTGCGCAGCGGCTCAATCAATTGGGTGGTGTCGGTCGGGGCGATCAGGATCGCATCGGGCTTGCGCGCGATCACGGCGTCGAGCACAGGCACCTGCGTCACCGGATTGAAATCGGGCGCGCCCTGGAACACCAGATCGACGCCGAGCGCATCGGCCGCAGCCTGCGCGCCCTTGCGCATGGTGATATAGAAGGCATCGGTGGTCAGGCCGGGGATCAGGGCGATCGTGTATTTCTTGCCGTCCTGCGCCGCCGCCGGCAGGGTCCCGAGTCCGACGGCTCCGGCCATGGCCACGAAGGCGGCCGCGCGCATGAGTGAGCGACGTTTCATCCTCTATCCTCCCATATCGAGCCCGTTCGTCGGGCTCCCGAGTTCCACCCTTCCGACATTCCGCCGGGGGCTGTTGACGCACTAGACTGACCCGCGGTTCTCCGGTCAAGTGCAATTCTTTGCAGAAACGTATTTCATTTAAAAAATCCTCCCGCGCTCAGGGGCGGGCGAGAATGGCCTCGGCGGTGGTCGCATCGGTGACCAGCCCGGTGATGAAACCGGCCTTGACCGCGCCGACGATCGAGGTGGCCTTGTCTTCTCCCGCCGCCACGCCGATGACCAGTCGGGCCGCGCGCAGCTGCGCGGGCGATGCCGCGATCATGCGCGCCTCGCCATCCCATTCGATCAACCGCCCGTCCGCGTCGAAGTAATGGCGGATGACATCGCCGGCCGCCTCGACCAGCGCCCGCTCTCCGCTGGTCGCGACACTGGCCTCCGGCGAATTGATCGCATGGGGCAGGCCGACCCCGACGATCGCCACGTCGATCCGGTCCCAGAGCGCCACATTCCGCTGGATCACCGGATCCTCCAGGAGCGCGGGACGCGCCGCCGCCGACGGCAGATAGGGCGCATGGATGAACCGGGGCACCCCGCCCATCTGCTCCGCCGCCAGCCGCACGAACTCGCTGACCTGAAAATGCGGGGCATGCTGCTGAAGGCCGCCCGTGGCGGACACCACGACAACTCCCGGCAGACTCGGCAGGCCTGCCTCGATGACGGCGCGCACCGCCCGGCCCCAGCCGATCGCCATCACCGACCCCTCGCCCAGATCCCGCGCGCGCAGCATCTCGCCCAGGGCCGGGGCCAGCGCCGAGAGGATCCCCGCCGCCGGCGCATCCACCACCGCCGCCGCCCGAAGCCCGAGCCGCGCGATCAGCTGATCGCGCAGTTCCAGCGGTTCGGCGAGGGGGCGCACCTCGATTCGCACGATGCCCTCGTCCCGGGCCCGGCGCAGCAGGCGCGAGATCGTCGCGGTGGACAGTCCCAGCCGACGGGCGATCTCCACCTGGCTGAGGTCGTTTTCATAATGCAGCTTGGCCACGGCATGCAGCATCGCACGGGTTGCGCCATCGGCGGAGGGCGTTCCAGACAGTGTGAAATTCCTTTCTGCAATCTGTTGCATCCGATCCTCTTGCCCGTTATGGATCAAACCTGGAAGCGGAGCAATGCCGCCCGTTTCCGGAAACGGGCAGCCATTGCTCCGAATGAGGGAACGCGACATGAGCCGGATGACCACTGCCGAACTGCGTGGATACCAGCAAATCTGTGGTGAGGACGGCGCGATGATGGTCATCGCCTGCGATCAGCGCGGCGGAATGCGGTCCCTGCTCGCCAGCGACCCTGCGGCGCAGGCCGCGATCAGCAATGCGACCCTGGGCGAGACCAAGGCCGACATCACCCGCTATCTCGCCCGCCATGCCTCCTGCGTGCTGGTCGATCCGATCTGCGCGGTGCCGGCCCTGGTGGACGACGGCACGCTCGACCGGTCGACGGCGCTCCTGATCGGCCTCGACGCCTCCGGCTTTGACACCACGCCCGAGGGCTATCGCCTCTCCAACATGGTCCCCGGCATCACCGCCCGGGCGGTCCGCGAATTCGGCGGCACGGGGGGCAAGATCATGATCTATCTGCGCTCCGACGTTCCGGCGGCGAACACCGCCAATCTCGAAATCCTGAGGGATGTCATCGCCGATTTCAAATCCGAGGACCTGCTGCTGGTCGTGGAATTCCTGACCTATGCCCTGCCGGGCGAGAGCAAGGAAGACTATACGGCGAAAATCCCCGAACTGATCGTCGGCGGCACCGGCCTCTGCCTCGACCTCGGCTCCAAGGTCCTCAAGCTGCCCTACCCCGGAACCCCCGACGCCTGCGCGGCGGTGACCGAGATCTCGGGCGACGTGCCCTGGGCGGTCCTGTCCGCCGGGGTGGATCATGCGACCTTCCTCGGCCAGGTCGAGATCGCCATGGCGAACGGCGCCTCCGGGGTGATCGCGGGCCGCTCGC
Organism: Amaricoccus sp.; assembly: GCA_048594665.1. Taxonomy (GTDB): domain Bacteria; phylum Pseudomonadota; class Alphaproteobacteria; order Rhodobacterales; family Rhodobacteraceae; genus Amaricoccus. Next base: position 213,896 of record JBMDWT010000016.1, read on the forward strand.
TCTGGAAGGATTGCGTCTCGCTCGACCGCGCCGAACAGCGCACGCGGCTGGAAACCATCGCCGTGCCGCGCCTGCGGGAAATCCAGGCGGTGATCGCGCGCCACCGCGCGGCACCCCAGGCCGCCTGACCCCCCCGGTCGGCCATGGAACCCACCACCATCGGCGTCGATATCGGCGGCACCAACCTGCGCGCGGCCCGCGTCTCCCGCGCGGGCGAGATCCTCGCGGTCCTGCGCGAGGTCAGCTCCCCCGATCCGGACGTCGTCCTCTCCCGCGTCTCGGACCTGATCGCCGGGGTCAGGGACGATACCGTCACCGCCATCGGCATCGGCGTCCCCGGCCGGGTGGACCATGGCGCGCAAAAGGTCCTGAGCGGGGGCTATGTCGATCTCTCCGCGCTCGACATCGTGGACACGATCACCGCCCGGACCGGCCTGCCCGTCACCATCGACAATGACGGCAACATGGCCCTGCTCGCCGAGGCCTGGATCGGCGCGGCGCGCGGCCGCTCCAACGTGACGATGCTGACCATCGGCACCGGCATCGGCGGCGCCGTCCTCGACGGCGGCGAGATCCTGCGCGGCAGGGGCAGCGCGGGCCAGCTCGGGCATCTGACCGTCGATCCCGAAGGCCCGCTCTGCGTCTGCGGGCGGCGGGGATGCGTCGAAACCTACGGCTCGGGCACCTCGCTCGGCCGCCATATCGCCGAGGCCGGACTGCCCAGGGGCACGACCGCCGCCGAACTCCTCGCCCGCCGCGCCGACGATCCCGTCGCCGAACGGGTCCTGCGCGCCTGGGCGGGTCCGCTGCGGGTCGCCATCGATTCGCTGGCCACGACGCTCGATCCCGAACTGGTCCTGCTCGGCGGCGGACTGGGCCACGAAGCCGTCGCCGCTGTCGAGAGCCTGCCCGGACAGGGCCGCTGGATCGGCTGCGACATCGCCGCCGCGGCACTCGGCAACGACGCCGGGGTGATCGGCTCGGCCTATGCCGCCCTCACCCTGCCCGCCGCCCGGCCGCGGCGCGCGGTCCTGGTCAATGGCTTGCCCGCCAGCGGCAAGAGCGGCGTCGCCGCCGCCCTCTCGCAGGCGACGGGCTGGCCGGTCCTCGGGCTCGATACCATCAAGAACCCCTTCCTCGACCGGCTCCAACCCGTCGACCGGCCCTTCAACCGCGAACTCGGCAAGGCCAGCTATCAGGCGATCTTCGACCTGATCGGCGCCTCGCCCGCCGGCACGGTCGCGATCGTCGATGCCTGGTTCGGATTTCAACCGCCCGAGGTTCTCGACGCCCATCTCGCCCGCAACGGCATCGAGGCCACGATCGAGATCTGGTGCCACGCCCCCCCCGAAACCCTCGGCGCCCGCTATGCCGCCCGGGTGGAAACCCGCAAGCCGGGGCATCCCGGGCTGGACTATGTCCCCGAACTGATCGCGCTCGCCCGGACCGCGGGGCCGCTGCGGCGCGGCCCGATGATCGAAGTCGACACGACCCGGGCCATCGACGCCGCCGATCTGCGCGCGCGCCTCGCCGGGATCTGGCCCGGCCTCTGATCCGGGCTGGCCCCGGCGGGCAAGTTGGCGCATAGCTTGGGGCAAATCGGACAGCCCCCCGGGGGGCCCAACCCGTCCCGACAGAGGAACCTCATATGACACCCATCACCGGCGCGGTCCTCCACAGCTTGCGCGCTCGCGGCATTCGCGCGGGACTCGATCTCGACTATGGTCAGATCGCCTTTCTGGTCATCGAGCGCGAGGGCCGCGAAATCGCCCCCTTCGCCCGGGTCCCCTGGGCCGATTCCGTCGATCCGGACCGGGTGCGCGAGGAATTGCCGCCGCATCTGCGCCGCATGTCGGGCGATTTCTTCTGCGCCCCCTTCGGCCTCGATGATGTCGAGGGCGCGCCCCTGCATGGCTGGCCGGGCAATGCGCGCTGGGATCTGGTCGAGGAAACCCCGCTCGGGGACGGCATCCGCGCGCGCTTCCGCCTGAGCCGGAAGATCGCGGGCGCCACCGTCGAGAAGATCTGGGTCCTGCGCGACGACCATCCTTGCCTCTATCAGCGCCATGATTTCATCGGCGGCTCGGGCGCGATCCCGATGGCGCATCATGCGATGATCGACGTGCGCACCGGCGCGGTCCTGAGGTTCTCGCCCAAGCTTCGGGCGGAAACCTTCGAGACCCCGCACGAGCCCGGCCATGGCGCGATCTCCTATCCGGCGGCCAGCGCGGATCTGACCCGCTTTCCGGCGCCCGGCGGCACGGTCGACCTGACCCGCGTGCCCTTTGCCCGGCGGCACGAGGATTTCGCCATGCTGATCGACGATCCCCAGGTCGGGATCGGCTGGGCCACCGCGCTGCGCCCGGCCTTCGCCGATCTGGCATTCCTGGTCAAGAATGTCGCACAATTGCCCCAGACCATGCTCTGGATGTCGAACGGCGGCCGCGATTACGCGCCCTGGAACGGCCAGCATGTCGGCGTGGTCGGGATCGAGGAAGCCCGCGCCTTCGGCGGGCGCGGCTGGTCCGCCTCGACCGCCCCGAACCGGCTGTCGGAGGAGGGCATTCCGACGGCCTTCGACCTCTCGGCCAACCCGGTGACGAGTGTTGCCACCGCGATGGGCGCCGTTCCTTGCACGGACTCGGACGGTGTCACGGCCGAGATCACCGGGGATCGCATCCTGTTTTCGGACGGCACCCAGGCGCCCTTCGATGGAACCTGGGTGCAATAGAGCGCTTTTCGATCCGATGGACCAAGGGTTCCGCGCGCTGCTCGTGACAGAGGGCGCGCAACCCGATCTCACTCCCCTCCAGTCGGATTGCATGCCGTTTGAGTGACGCGCAATTCATCCGATCCTCGCTCCGCTCCGGTCGGATTGCGCTCCCTTTGCCTGACGCGCAATTCATCCGATCCTCGCTCCGCTCCGGTCGGATTGCGCTTGGGGCGCGGACACGCCCGGCTCACGCTCGTGTCACGCGGGCCCGGTTAACCTTGGGACAGTTCACAAGGAGCACCGACCATGTCCGATACCTTCCTCCCCACCGAAAAATCCAACCGCGGCAGCCTCCGCCGCGCCGTGATCGATCTCGTCTCGCGGCGCGAGGCGGCCCAACCGGCCAATGCCCTCTATGCCGAGGAGAGCGATCTGCTGAACGCGCTCCAGGCCCTCGTCCGCGCCGCCCAGCCCCGCGAGCCGATCCCCTCCGGCTACCGGCGGGACACGCGCGATTCCATGGCCCGCGTCTTCGCCGATTTCGACTTCTGAACCGGACGCCCCCGCCGCCCTCACCGGACCGGGGGGCGCTTGATCGATCTCTATACGATTACAACATGCCGCATTCATTTACTGACAATTTGCCTCTTCTTTAGAAATCATTCAATGTGACTCCCGTATAGGTTGCGCCTTGGTTTCAGGCCGCGGAGGCGCGATCGGTCATGCGGGTTGCTCTTGTTCATTACTGGCTGGTCGGGATGCGGGGCGGCGAGCGGGTTCTGGAATCGCTCTGCGAGCTTTATCCCGAGGCGGATATCTTCACCCTCGTGCTCGACCCGTCGGCGATTTCCTCCCGCATCGCGCGCCACCGGATCAAGACCTCGTTTCTTCAAACGATCGGCGGGCGCCGGCATTACCGCCGGATGCTCCCCTTGATGCCCTTCGCCCTGGAATCGCTCGACCTCACCCCCTATGATCTCGTGATCTCCAGCGAGGCCGGACCGGCCAAGGGGATCGTGCCCCGTCCGGACGCCCTGCATATCTGCTACTGCCATTCGCCGATGCGCTATATCTGGGATCTGCAACCCGAATATATGCGCGAGTCCGGCTGGATGACCCGGGCGATGCTGTCCCTGAGCGGGCCGGTCCTGCGGCACTGGGACGTGACCACCGCCGCGCGCGTGGATCATTTCATCGCCAATTCCCGCTTCGTCGCCCGGCGGATCGAGAAATTCTACCGCCGCCAGGCGACCGTGATCCATCCGCCCGTCGATCTCGCCCGCTTCTCCATCGCGGCGAGCCCCGGAGATTATTTCCTCTGCGCCGGTCAGATCACCCCTTCGAAACGGATCGACCTCGCCGTCGAGGCCTTCAGCCGCAACGGCCTGCCCCTGCGCGTGGTCGGCGACGGGGTCACGCCCCAACTCCGGGCGGCGGCGGGTCCGAACATCCAGTTCCTCGGCCCCCTCGATCAGGCCGGGATGGAGGAACAGTTCGCCGGCTGCCAGGCGCTGGTCTTTCCCGGCGTCGAGGATTTCGGCATCGTCCCGCTGGAAGTGATGGCGAGCGGCCGACCGGTCATCGCCTTCGGTCGCGGCGGGGCAACCGAGACCATCCTGCCCGGCAGAACCGGCCTCTTCTTCGACGAACAGACACCCGAATCCCTCGGCGCCGCCGTGCGCGACTTCGTCCGGCAGCGCGAGCGGTTCGACCCCGCCACGATTCGCGCCCACGCCGCCCGCTTCGACGCCGCGCATTTCGCAACCCGGCTCAGCGGCTTCATCGCGGACAAGCTGGAGGACCACCGGGCCCGCGATCTCCCGCCCCGCGACACCATTCCCCTGCGTGAACGGACGGCCCGGGTCGGCTGATCCCGGCGACACCCGCGGCGCGCCTTGCGCAACCACCCCCTTGCCGCCGCCCCCGGATCCGGCATAGCTGCGGCCATGACACAAGCCCGCCCCCTCACCGCCTTCGCCTGGATGATGGGCGCGGTCGTTTCCTTCTCGCTGATGGCCGTGGCCGCCCGCGCCATCCAGACGGAAATGAACACGTTCGAACTGATGCTCTATCGCTCGGGCATCGGCTTTGTCGCGGTCTGCGTCATTCTCGCTTTCCGCCCGACCGGCTTCGACGAGATCCGCACGAAGCACCCGGGGCTGCATGTCAAACGCAACCTCCTCCATTACATCGGCCAGAATCTCTGGTTCACCGCCGTCATGCTGATCCCGCTCAGCCAGCTCGTCGCCCTCGAATTCACCAACCCGATCTGGGTGACCCTGCTCGCACCGTTCTTCCTGGGGGAAAAACTGACGAAGGTCCGGGTGATCGCGGCCCTGATCGGCTTTGTCGGCGTGCTGATCGTCGCCCAACCGGGCCGCGCCCCGATCCATCTCGGCCACGCAGCCGCCGCCGGGGCCGCGATCTGCTTTGCGATGAACACGATCTACACCAAACAGATCATGCGCACCGACAGCGTGCTCTGCGTGCTCTTCTGGATGACCCTGGCCCAGGGGAGCATGAGCTTCCTGCTCTCGCTGCCGGGGGGCATTCCCATCCCCTCGCTTCCCCTCTGGCCCTGGATGCTGGTGATCGGCCTGACCGGCCTCAGCGCGCATTATTCGCTGACCTCGGCGCTGAGCTTCGCCCCCGCGACCATCGTCGCCCCGATGGAATTCATCCGCCTGCCGGTGGTGGCGGTGATCGGTGCCATGCTCTATGCCGAACCCCTGCGCCCCGCCATCTTCGTCGGCGCCGCGATCATCATCTGCGCGAACCTGATCAACATGCGCGCCGCGACCCGGCCCCTGGAGCGGGCGACCTGACGGGGCCAGAGCGCGCCGGAAAACCTTACCCGCCGCCGCCAGCCGCCGATCAGAGGGAAACGCTGTCCGCTGCCTCCCCGGTCAGGACAGAGGCCGCCGGATTCTCAGGGCGCGGGCCCTCATAGGGGGCGATGCCCTTGCGCGCGCGCCATTCGTTCACCAGACCGACGATATAATCGACCGAAGGCGCCCGGTCGATCACCGGCGCCTCCAGGGGCCGCTCGGGCGCATAGCCGAAGGTGGTATAGATCGGGGCAAAGATCCGGTCGAAATAGGCGCAATCCCCCGCCGTCAACCAGTTCTTCCAGTCGCCCTGCCCCCCCTTGCGCGCCACCCGGCCATATTCCTCGGGCACGGTGAAGCCATCGGAAAGGCGCGTCCCGAGATAGGCATCGATCGCGGCATAGTCATTGCGAACGAAATCCTCGTATTTCAGGAGGAGCGACCGGGAACCGAGCGCCTCGTGAATCGCAAGCAGCCGCCTGTTGAGATCCATGACATCGGGGATCAATTCGTAATGCGACAGATCGCGCAGACAGGTGATCAATCGCAGGACACTGACCGCCTTCGGATCCTCGATCTTCCTCTCGATCAGTTTGAGAAAGGTCCTGAGCCTGGCATCGTCCCCAAAGGCGCTGAGGCCATAGGCCCGGTACAGCAACCGGCTGACCAGCGCATCCCGGGGATCGCGGACGATAAGGATGACATTGTCGAAATGGGGAAGGAATCTCAGTTCCCGGGGACCGAACCGGTCGATCAGTTTCTTTGCGACAAAGGATTTCGCATAGTCGAGATCCCTGAGCTTCGCCGGCTCCATTTCATGGGGCAGATCGGTCGCCTTGCAGATCGCGGCCATCAGGGCGGTGGTGCCGCTCTTGCCCAGGCCGAAGATCAGGATCCTGCGGGACCGGACGCCGCCCTCCCCGGTGGCCTCGGCATCCATGGTGTCCAGCATGGTGTCCAGTTCGATCATGATTGTACTCCCGGGTGCCTCGTAAACCCCTGATTTGCGGTTCCGTTCCTCATTATTGAGGAGACACCGGCCCAAACCGACACGGGGAGCCGCCTCCGAGGCTGCGAAGCGGCCCCGGGGCCCGCGGCCGATGGCGGCCTGCCTTTCCAGGATCGATTGACCAGATGACCTCCGCCCTGGGATCGGGTGGGCGGCGGCCCCGGCCTCCACGAGGGATCCTGTTCGAGAACGGTCCGCCTCGGGCCATTGCGCATCGCCGCCCTGATCGGCACCGCGCCATTCGGAAGTCCGGGGCTGAGCACCGCGACCTTCCCTCCGACCAGCGCTCCGGTGCCCGAGCCGCAACTTGCACGAATCATCGTGCAAGAGCACAATCGCAGCAATTTTTAATTGGAGTTATCATGAAAAGCGCCATCCCAAGCATTGGATCGGCTTTCATAGCCGTGATTTCATTGAACCCCGCCGGGTATGCTTTTGCAGAAAATCCATGGACTTTCGATTATTCGGTGGGCAGCGGATCTGATGAGATCACGAGCTGCAATGCCGGTATCTGGTACAATGACGCGGCCCTTGTCGCGCGCATCTATGGCGAGGAGATGGACTTTTTCTTTGCCAACAAGGAACTGTCTCTACCGTCCGAACAAAAGCTCGGCAGCGTTGCGTTCTCGTTCAAGTCGGGGGATTTTGTCTTGTCCGCCTGGTCCTCGCAGGACGATTCCGGGCAGACCAGTTCCATGTTGCTGGCTCCGGACAAGAACGATTATGGACAGATTCTGAATGCCTTGCGGTTTTCAGAAAAGATGTCCGTGATCTTTCCCGACGGAACCGGATATACGATCCCGATGGATGGCAGCGATTCCGCTCTTCAACAGGCCTTCGCGTGCTGGAAGCAAAAGCCGACGGGTCCGGCCGGACGGAATCCCTTTGTCGGCGTCAAGGAGCCCGAGGGGAAAAATCCCTTCAACTGATCCCGCGAAATCCTTGTCGAACCTCTCGGCCAGAGCGGTTTCCGCATTGGCTCAGGTTTATCAGTCTATCCGTTTGAATTTACCCGATTTTCAACCTGATGGGTCAAGTCCTGCGCTCTTGTCACATGCTTTGACGCGCCATTTGTCCAACCCTCGTCTCAGTCAGCGAATACACTTTCGCCGAAAATGTTCGGGGCAATCGCTGTCGGGCCAAGACCGCGTTCCGACGGGAAGCCCCCCCTTCGCGTCGCGGCGGCCCCGTCGCCGCCGCTCATCCGCTGACCCTCCGCGCATCGCACCGCGGGCAGGACTTGGCTCATGCCAGCCATTCCTCGGCGATTTGCACATAGATATCGACCACATCGAGGATGTTCTTCACGGACGCCGTCTCGTTGATCTGGCCGCTCATCCCCAGATCGCCCGGACCCACGATGGCAAAGGGCGCCTTGATCCCGTCCAGGAGGACCGCGCCGTCGCTGTAATAGGAGACCCCCTTGACCTCGGGCGCGCGTCCCGTCCGCGCCGCGATCGCCCGCGCGCAGAGAAGCGCGAACGGGCTGTCGGGCGCCTCCTCCACCGCCGGTTTGAAATCCATGACCCTCAGCGACAGCCGGTCGGGCAGGATGGTGCCGATCTGGTCCAGCACCTCCTCGACCGTCGCGCCGGGGCCAAAGCGCACATCGATCTCGGCGGTGCAGAGATCCGCCGTCACATTCACCGCCGACCCGCCCGCGATCCGCCCGACATTGACCGTGGGCGCCGACAGCAGGGGATGCGCGGGAAGATCGAGCGTGAAGCCGTTGAGACGGTTCAGAAAATCCGCCATCAGCGAAATGGCGTTGATCCCGGCCGCGCCGGAGACATGGCCGATCTGTCCCTCGGCCCGCGCCTCCAGCCACAGGACGGCCTTTTCCGCCACGATCAGGTCGAGCGTGCTCGGCTCGCCACAGAGAAAGGCGCCGATCCGGGATTGATACCCCTGCTCGACCATCCGGCGCGCGCCCAGGCAATTGGCGCTCTCTCCGGCGGTGAAGGCGAGGATGACATCGCCCGCCAGCGGCGTGGCGCGCTGCGACAGGCGCTCGGCGGCGGCCATGAAGGTCACGACCGCGCTCTTCATATCGGTGGCGCCCCGTCCCCGGACCCGGCCCTCGACGACATCGCCGGCGAAGGGCGGAAAGGCCCAGGGGCGGTCGCCGACCGGCACCGTGTCGAGATGGGCCGAGAACATCAGCGGCGCCTTTTCGCCCCGGCCGGGCAGAAGTCCGATCACATTGGCGCGTCCGGGCAGGAATTCGTCGAGCTGGCTCTCGATCCCCATGTCCAGCAATTGACGATGCACCGCCTCCGCCACCGCCAGTTCGCCCCCGGGGGGATCGCAGCTGGGGATGGCCACGAGCTTTTGCAGAAAGGCGATGGGATCGAGCATGAGGGGACGGTCTCCAGATTCCGGTCACGGCGGGTCCGCGACCTCGGGCAGTTAGGCCGGATCAGGCGACGCGGACGCGGAACACCAGGCTCCGGTCCTTCGGCCTCGCCTTGCCGGGCGCGGATTCATCACATTTAAGATTTGATTACCGTAAAATGGATTTATCAGGAAGATCAACAGGATATTCGCTTGCGCACGCGTGCGCGCCCAGGTCCTTCCGGGCGGTCGGGAGGTCGCTGAGATGGCACGCGGGTCACGCCCCCCCTTTTGCCGCGCCGCGGGGCATGCTAGGCGGGCGTCGCATTTGACGCGACCAGACCCGAAATCGAGGAGAGCTGCATGAACATCGACAAGATCCCGGCCGGCAAGAACCCGCCCCAGGACATCAACGTCGTCATCGAGATCACCGGCGGGGCCTCGGGCGGCGCTCCGGTGAAGTATGAGCTCGACAAGGATTCGGGCGCGATCTTCGTGGACCGGGTGGTGAACACGCCGATGTTCTATCCCTGCAACTACGGCTTCGTTCCGAACACCCTGCATGCCGATGGCGACCCGACCGACGTGCTGGTGATCTGCGACTTCCCGCTCCAGCCCGGCGTGGTGATCAAATGCCGCCCGATCGGCGTGCTCAAGATGGAAGACGACGGCGGCATGGATGACAAGATCATCGCCGTCCCGCTGGTCAAGGTCGATCCGTTCCAGGCTCATATCCAGGATCTGGAAGACGTCGCCCAGAAGACCCGCGACCGGATCAAGCATTTCTTCGAGCACTACAAGGATCTCGAAGCCGGCAAGTGGGTGAAGGTGATCGGCTGGGGCAACAAGGCCGAGGCCGAGGAGATCCTTCAGGCTTCGCTGGACGCGATGTCGAAGTAATCGGATCGGCCGCCAGCCGGTCCACTGTCGGGGACCGGCTGGCGGCCTTGCCTCGCCGCGCGGCGGTCTGTAGAAAACCTGCGATCCGGCGTTTCGGTCCGGGTCGGGGACCCCGTGGCGGATGTCTCGTCGCGGGCCATCCATTCGCGCGGGTCAGGGTTCATCGATGTTTTATTCAACGCCGCGCGACTGGACCGAAGCCACGCGGAAACGGGTGACTCTCTTCGGCATGTCGGGCCTGGGCAAGACCCGTCTCTCGGGAATGCTCCGAGAGGAAGCGAGCTGGTTCCACTATTCGGTCGATCTTCGGATCGGCACGCGCTATATGGGCGAGCACATCGTCGATAATTTCAAGCGAGAGGCGATGCGCAACCCGTTCCTGCGGGAGCTGCTCATGTCGGACTCGATCTATATCGCCTCCAACATCACGTTCCAGAATCTCGCGCCCCTCTCGACCTATCTTGGCAAGCCGGGCGATCCGGCGCTGGGGGGAATCCTCTTTTCCGAATATCTCAACCGTCAGCGCCAGCATCGCGTCGCCGAAATCGCCGCAACCCGGGATGCGCTCAGCTTCATCGACAGGGCGCGGGATATCTACGGCTACGATCATTTTGTCTGCGACACGTCCGGATCGCTCTGCGAGGTGGTCGATCCCTGGGACCCCAAGGATCCGGTGCTGCGCGATCTCGCCAAAAGCACCCTTCTGATCTGGATCCGGGGCACGTCCGACCATCTGGACGAACTGGCCGCCCGGTTTGATCGCGCACCCAAGCCGATGTATTATCCGGAGGACTTCCTGAAGCGTCTGTGGGACGAATTCTGTGCCGAGAATGACGTGCCGCCCGAATCCGTCGATCCGGACGCCTTCATCCGCCACGGGTTTCGCGCCCTGATGTCCCATCGCCTGCCGATCTATCGGGCAATGGCGGAAAACTGGGGAGTCACGGTCGACGCGGCGGAGGTCGCGGCCATTCGGGATCCCCGGGATTTCGACACCCTGGTCGCAACAGCCATCGCCCGCGACCCGAAGCTTGGATCATGAGCACGACCAACTCCGAAGGCGGGAAAACCCACATGGCCCACAATCATACACATGATCACGCTCATGATCACGGGGGCCATGGCCACTCTCACTCCCATGCGCATACCAATGCCCGCGCCGTGGGCATCGCCGCGCTTCTGACCGGCGCATTCATGCTGGTCGAGATCGCGGGCGGCATCCTCTCGGGCTCGCTCGCCCTGCTCGCCGACGCCGGACATATGCTGACGGATTTCGCAGCGCTGCTCTTTGCATGGATCGCCTTCCGGGTGGCGCGGCGTCCGGCGGATACCCGCCGCACCTATGGGTTCGACCGGCTTTCCGTGCTCGCAGCCTTTGTCAATGGAATTGCCCTGATCGCGGTGACGGTCTGGATCGTGATCGAAGCGATCGAACGGCTTTCCGACCCCAAACCCATCACCGGCGGCCTGATGCTGGGGGTCGCCTTCGCCGGCTTGCTGGTCAACATCGTGTCCTTCTGGGTTCTGTCGCGCGGAGACGGCGAGAATCTCAACATGCGGGCGGCCCTGCTGCATGTCGCGGGGGATCTGCTCGGCTCGGTCGGGGCGATCGTGGCCGCGCTCGTCATCATCTACACCGATTGGCTGCCCATCGACCCGATCCTGTCGGTGGCCGTGGCCTTGTTGATCCTGCGCTCGGCCTGGAACGTGGTGCGGGAAAGCGGTCACATCCTTCTGGAAGGCTCGCCCGGCAATTTCGACGCGGAGGCCATCGCGGCGGATCTGAAGCGGGAGATCGAAGGGGTAATCGAGATTCGCCATCTCCACGCCTGGTCGATCAGCCAGGAGCGACCGATGGTCACGATGGAAGTCGTGACCGCGGAGACCTGCGATTCCGAACTGACACGGCGCCAGGTGAAAGCGCGCCTCGCAGAGACGTTCGGGTTCGATCATGCGACGGTCGAGATCATGGCACCACCCGCCACGACCAGAGCGGGCTTGCCACATGCGAGCGGCTGCACTATCTAGCGCCTCCATTGTCTAAAATGCAGGCCAAAACCACGGTCCGTTTCAACGCGATCTTTGCCATGGCGCGCAAGATGAGAGGGTCCGATCAGAAATCGACATTCGATTTCCATCACGCCTGTGACTGAAAGTGCCCGCAACTGAAAGTGACTGTCCGATGCCGATCAAAATCCCGATGACCCTGCCCGCCTATGACGTGCTCCGGCGCGAAGGCGTGATGGTCATGTCCGAGGAATCGGCCCAGCGGCAGGATATCCGGCCGCTGCGGATCGGTCTGGTCAATCTGATGCCGAAAAAGGTTCAGACCGAAACACAATTCGCCCGCCTGATCGGAGCGACGCCCCTGCAGATCGACCTGACGTTGATCCGCATGACCGAGCACGAGTCGAAAAACACTTCGCCCGCCCACCTCGAAGCCTTCTACATGCCCTTCGGCGAGGCGCGGGCCCACAAGTTCGACGGGCTGATCATAACCGGCGCACCGATCGAACATCTCGACTACGAGGCGGTCTCCTACTGGAACGAGCTTCGGGAACTCTTCGACTGGACCCAGACCAACGTTCATCACACGATCGGCGTCTGCTGGGGCGGCATGGCGATGCTGAACCATTTTCATGGCGTGCCCAAGCACATGCTGCCCGCCAAGGCCTTCGGCCTGTATCGCCACATCAGGATTTCCCAGAGCTCCCGTTTTCTCCACGGCTTCAACGACCATTTTCTCGTCCCGGTCAGCCGCTGGACCGAGGCGCGGGCCGAGGATATCGACCTGCATACCGATCTGGAAATCCTCATCACCTCCGACGAGATGGGGCCCTGTCTCGTCAATGACGAGAGCCATCGGGCCCTCTATATGTTCAATCATCTTGAATATGATTCCACGACGCTGAAGGAAGAATACGACCGGGATCTGCTGACCAAGCCCAAAACCGTGCCGCCTGTCGACTACTTCCCGGAGGGCGACCCGTCGCAACCGCCGGAAAACCTGTGGCGCAGCCATGGCCAGCTCCTTTATGGCAACTGGATCAACCAGATTTACCAGACCACTCCCTATGACATGGCAGCGATAGGGACCTGAGCGATCCTCCGGCCCCCTCGACCCAAATACCCGGCTCCGCGCGGGGATTTTCCGGCACGCCCCCCGGCGTCTCTCGCGGCCGACAGGCCGCCCGTTCCTGAGCGGGCCACGAAACGCTCCGCCGATTGCCGCGATCCCCGCCAAGCCCTATGAACAGGGTTTTCCGACTAGGGGGAACCAGCCGATGAGCGACAAGTCAGGTCCGAATGCCAAGCCTTTCAATGGCGCGGTCAGCCGGTTTCTCCGCAAGGAGGCGCCCCGGGACATTCGCACGCTGGTCAAGAATGCCTCGAAGAACACAATCCTCGATGCGAACTATCCCTATTCCTCGCGTCTTGACTCCAACACCTACGAGGCGGGCGAAATGGCCTGCCAGCTCGAACTGATCAAGGTTCAACGCTGGATGCGGGCCGAGGGCCAGCGGATCGTCGTGCTGTTCGAAGGCCGGGACGCCGCGGGCAAGGGTGGAACGATCAAGGCCGTGGCCGAGAACCTCAACCCCCGCTCGACCCGCGTCGTCGCCCTGGCCGCGCCTTCGGACATGGAACGCGGTCAATGGTATTTCCAGCGCTATATCGCGCACCTGCCCAGCGCCGGGGAGATGACCCTGTTCGATCGCTCCTGGTACAACCGCGCCGTGGTCGAGCATGTCTTTGGCTGGTGCACGCCGGCGGAGCGCGAACGATTCTTCGTGCAGGTGCCCGAATTCGAGAAGATGATCGTTCGCGACGGCATCCACCTGATCAAGATCTGGATTTCGATCGGTCGCGCCGAACAGCTCCGACAGTTTCTTCAGCGCGAAAGCGATCCGCTCAAGCAATGGAAACTCAGCCAGATCGATATCGATGGATTGTCGCGCTGGGACGACTTTACCAGGGCGATCGAGGAGACCTTTCAGCGGACGCAATCGACCCTGGCGCCTTGGACCGTCATCTGGGGCGAGGACAAACGCCGTGCCCGGCTGGCGGCGATGCAGGCCATCCTCTCGCGCCTCGACTATCCGGGCAAGGATATCGCGGAGCCGGACCCCGCGATCTGCGGCGGCCCGGAAATCCTTTTGTCGACCTGACCGGCCCCGCCTGCCAAACCGGACCAGGACACCGGCGAAACCCTTGCAGGGCCGCCGGTGGGTTCCCATCTGAAGGCCTCACACGATCGAGGGAAATCCAGATGCAGGCTTACGGAGACACGGGACTCCTTCCGGGATTGCCCGACCCGGAAATGGATCGCCAGTTCTATGACGGGGTTCCCGGACGCAGGCTCGCGGCCTGGGTGATCGACCTCTTCATCATTCTTGCGATGGGCGTGCCGTTCGCAGTGCTGTTCGGCCTGCTCACCCTGGGATTCGGCTTTGCGATCTTCCCGCTGCTGGTCGCGGGCGTCGGCTTTCTCTACCGCGCGGCGACCATCACGATGGGCTCGGCCACTTGGGGCATGTGGATGATGGGAATCGAGCTCCGTCGCGCGGATGGCTCCAGATTCGACTTTCTGACGGCCCTGCTGCATACGGCCATCTATACCTTCTCCTTCGGGGTCGTCATCCTGCAGTTCGCAAGTTGCGTGGCAATGGTCGGCACCCGCTATGGCCAGGGCCTGCCCGACCTGATCCTGCGCACCACTGCGATCAACCGGCCGGCGGATTGAAGGAGGGAAATGACCTCCGCCTTCACCCTGGAATGAGAAATCTGTTGCTGTGAGGTAATCGCTGTTGCTAGGCTCGATGACTTACGGGACACCACGGGGGCGATAATGCGCCACAGCCTGCCGCAGACGCATCAGTTCTATGTCACGGCGCCGCAGCCCTGTCCGTATCTCGCGGGCCGGGTCGAGAGAAAACTGTTCACGGCGCTTCAGGGCGAGGGTGCATCCCATCTGAATGACGTCCTGTCACATCAGGGGTTCCGGCGGTCGCAGAATGTCCTCTACCGCCCGTCCTGCGCCGGTTGCTCCGCCTGTCTGTCCGCCCGGATCGTGGTCAACAACTTCGACCCTTCCCGGGGTCAACGCCGGATTCAGCGTCGCAACGGCGATCTTGAACGCATCGTGACCAGTCCCTGGGCCACGGAACAGCAGTTCGCCCTGTTCCGCCGCTATCTCGACGCCCGCCATGCCACCGGCGGCATGGCCGACATGGACATGCATGAATTCTCCGCCATGATCGAAGAAACCCCGGTGCGCAGCCGGGTGGTGGAATATTACCGGCCCCGTCAGGGCCATCCGGGTCGCGAACTGGTGGCGGTCTGCCTGACGGATCTGCTGAGCGATGGCGTCTCGATGGTCTATTCGTTCTTCGATCCGGATCTGGCGGGCGACAGTCTGGGCAGCTTCGTGATCCTCGACCATATCGCACTGGCGCGCGAGGCCGGCCTGCCCTTTGTCTATCTGGGCTACTGGGTGCCCGGCAGCGCCAAGATGGACTATAAATCCCGTTTCAATCCCTTGGAAATCTTCCATGAGGGTCGGTGGAGCCCATTGTCGCAGACCGACATCTCCTCGGTATCCCGACGTATCGGCGACCGCGCGGCGATCGTGGACCAGGTCGCGGCGATCGAACTGCCGACAACACGATAATCCAAACGGGGCCAATGGCCCGGGCACCGGAGCGCCCGGGAACCAGAACCGCCGCCGTCTTACACCATCCCCAGGGCCCAGGCGCGCGTCAGTCCCGCTCGCGGCGCGGATCGGCCGCTGCGATCCGCTGCAATCGCGGCTCGCCTTCATGGGCGGCGGCGGCGGCGGCGAATCGCACGAGGGCCGAGGCCCGAACCATGAACCGTGTCTCGCCGGCCATGACCCGGATCTTGCCGATATCCTGACGATTGATCTGGCCGATGCGGCACAGCAGGGGCAGGATGCGGCGCACTTCGTTTTTTTGCCCGTTGCCAAAATTGATACTGAACCATGCTCCACTGTCGGCGGATGCAACTTCCGATGGCTCCGGGCAGGACAAGGTCTCCATCCTCGGGCGGCTGGCGCTCCAAAGTTTGACATAGGCGCTGGCGATTTCCCGGGGGCTCAGTTCCGCGAGGATCATCTCCGTCGCCGCGTTATCCGCTGAACTTGACCGGCCCAGACCCGCCCGCAGGTCCCGCGACAGCCGCTCCCGCTCCAACGGCTCGAACTGATCGAGGCCGGGCACCGAAACCCACCTGAGCGCGATGCCGGCCTTGTCGGCGAGCGCCACCGCGCGATGGCATGCCCTCGGGGGCACGATCACGGCCACCCGCCCCTTGCGTCCGGCGCGCCCGGTGCGTCCAGAACGGTGCAAGAGAGTTTCGACCGACATCGGCAACTCGGCATGGATCACCAGATCAAGCCCCGGCAGGTCGAGCCCCCGCGCCGCCACGTCGGTTGCCACACAGACCCGCGCGCGCGCCGAGGACATGGCGACCACGGCCGCGTCACGCTCCGGTTGCCGCAGATCCCCCGAAAGCTGGACCACCCGAAAGCCACGTTCCGCGAGATAACGCGTCAGGGCCGCGGCCGTCGTCCGGCGGTTGCAGAACACGAGCGCGCCTTTGGGTTCATGCAGGCACAGCAGATTGACCACGGCCTTTTCCCGGTCCTCGGCACTGGCGGCCATGGCCATGAAGTCCATATCCGCGCGCTCTTCCTCCGGCGCGATCATCACCCGTCTCGCATTGCTCTGAAAACAGCTTGCGAGGGCCTCGATCCGCGACGTGATCGTCGCCGAGAACATCAGGGTCTGGCGATCCTCCGGCGTCGCGGCCAGGATCGCCTCCAGATCGGTCCGAAACCCGAAATTGAGCATCTCGTCCGCTTCGTCGAGCACCACGCTGACCAGATGCCGCGCTTGCAGTCGGCCCCGCTCGATATGATCGCGCAGACGCCCCGGCGTTCCGACGACGATATCGAGGCCAGCCAGCAGCGCGGCCCGCTCCAGGCCGATATCGGAACCGCCGATGCAGCATCCGACCCGCGCCCCGGTTCCCGAAAACAGCCAGGCCAGCTCGGCCCTCACCTGGGTCGCGATTTCCCGCGTCGGCGCGATCACCAGCGCCCGCGGACCCGGTGCCTGGCGCATGATTCCATCGGCCGCGAGCAGCCGCTGCGCGAAGACCATGCCATAGCCCAGTGTCTTGCCAGATCCCGTGCGGGCAGAGACAAGCTTGTCGCCTGCGATATCGTCAAGGGAGAGAATTTCGTTCTGGACCGGTGTCAGACAAGTGATACCCCGGGCAATAATATTGGAAGCGACCGTGGCCGGAAGCTTTGGTAAATTATACATGATAACTCGTTTCACAATATGCCCAGACGCCAAAATCCGTCATCCAATTTTGACGATTGATCGGTTCTGGAAGCGGATCTTGGGACAGGGGTTCCGCCAATGAGCCGCCGACGACAACTTGCCAGCGCACCGGTGTGCGTCTATAGCAGGCACAAATTTCAATCTCGTGAATGGACTGGCAAACGTAATGCCCAAGATCAATGGCAATGAAATCCGGCCCGGCAATATTCTGGAGCATGACGGCGGCCTCTGGATCGCCGTCAAGGTCGCCCATGTGAAACCCGGCAAGGGCGGCGCCTTCGCGCAGGTCGAATTGAAGAACCTGCGCAACGGCACCAAGCTCAACGAGCGCTTTCGCTCCGCGGACAAGGTCGAGCGTATCCGCCTCGACCAGAAGGACCAGCAGTTTCTCTATGAACAGGACGGCATGCTGGTCTTCATGGACAGCGACACGTTCGAACAGGTCGAGGTTCCGGCCGACATCCTCGGCGACCGCCGCCCCTTCCTGCAGGACGGCATGAAGATCCATGTCGAATATTACGAGGACGAGGCGCTCTCGGTCGAACTGCCCGACAAGGTGACCTGCGTGGTGGTGGAAACCGAACCCGCGGTCAAGGGTCAGACCGCCGCGAACAGCTTCAAGCCCGCCGTGCTCGACAATGGCGTGCGCATCATGGTTCCCCCATTCGTCGGCCAGGACGAGGCGATCATCGTCTCGACCGAAACCATGGAATATGTCGAACGCGCCTGACGCGCCTCGAACTCCTGGCAAGCGCCGACGCCATCTTGTCCAGCGCTTCGCCCCGCGCCTTTGGCCTTTCCCCTTTGCCGCGCGGATCCGCGGCCGAAAACTGTTCTGGTTTCGAACCAGACGGCGGGACACCCCGAAACGGGCGGGCCGGGACATGGGATTTTCACAAGGGCGCGCCGCCCACCGCCCTTGTGACCGTTGCAAAGCGGAACGAGGGGGCACCGGAGGCCTGCCCCCGGTTTGATCGCCTCCCCTGCGACGGCGCACTCCGACGCGATCGGGTCAATCCCTCCCTGACATCGCCGCTCTGTTCGGATATGAAGGCGCGGTGGAAGCCGGTCCGAGCAAACACGGACCAAACATGGTCGGTGGTTTTTTTCAAGTGAGTTCAATATGTTAGATCGGCGCCGCGCTCGGACACTCCTGGGACCTGGTCCCGTCGGATTTCTGTTTCGCGCGAGCCTGCTGTTCGCGGGCCTCATTCTGTTCACGATGCTCGCCGTCTTTGCTCACGCGACCTGGCTCGGGGAGTTCCATCCCCGGCTCCGCCCCGCCGGGGTGATCATCGTTCTGGGCGGGACCATGACCGTGGAGGGGCGGCTGGGCAGCGATACCGAGGCCCGGACGAGGACGGGGATCGATCTCTACAAGCAGGGCCTCGCCCCCCGCATCCATTTCACCGGGGGCGTGGCATCGAATGGAATGCCGGGGCCCGGCACCCAGATGCGGGACCTCGCGATTTCCCTCGGCGTGCCGGCCGAGGCGACCTCCGCCGAAAACCTGTCGGAATCGACGCTTCAGAACGCCCTGTTCTCCCTGCCGATCCTGGGGAAGCTGGCCGAGGGGCGGGTGATCCTCGTTTCGGACGGCTATCACCTGGGGCGGGCCTGGGCCTCGTTCCGCTGGGCAGGGTATGGGCCGACCGAACTCTATGCCCGCGACAGCTTCGGCCGGCTTCCGCGGCGCGAGCAGGTCCGCCGCCTGTTCCGGGAGAGCCTGTCCTGGTATTTCAATCCCGTCCGCGTCCTGATCTGGCAGGTGGCGGGTTTCGTCGGGGTTCCGGAGTCCGAGCGGGTCTGGCTTCTCGACTGACCCCCTGCGCGACGCCGGCCCGCCACCGTGCTCCGCCGTCGCGGCCATGTTGACAGGCCAAGCGGGCCGCGGCAGCGTGCGGCGACGTCGCTCTCCGCGAGGACCCTCCCCCGGAGACCGGCAAAGCCCCCGTGAGGAGTATTTCCACATGAACATAGATCTGCCCGTTCACGAGGACAAACCGCTCGAGATCGACAAGGACTGGTGGCGCGGATCTGTCATTTATCAGATTTACCCGCGCTCCTTTCAGGATTCGAACAGCGACGGCGTCGGCGATCTGGCCGGGATCATCAATCGCCTGTCCCATGTCGCCAGCCTTGGCGTGGATGCGATCTGGATTTCACCGTTCTTCACCTCGCCGATGCTCGATTTCGGCTATGATGTGTCGAACTATCGCGACGTCGATCCGATGTTCGGAACGCTCGGCGATTTCGATGCCCTGATCCAGCGCGCCCATGATCTGAAGATCAGGGTCATCATCGATCTGGTCCTGAGCCACACCGCCGAAGCCCATCCCTGGTTCACCGAGAGCCGGGCGAGCCGGGACAATCCCAAGGCGAACTGGTATGTCTGGGCGGATGCCAAGCCGGATGGGACGCCCCCGAACAACTGGCTTTCGATCTTCGGAGGCTCGGCCTGGGAGTGGGATGGCGAGCGCATGCAGTACTATCTGCATAATTTCCTGCGACAGCAGCCGGACCTGAACTTCCACGAGCCCGAGGTTCAGGATGAGCTACTGTCCGTCGCGAAGTTCTGGCTGGACCGGGGCGTGGACGGATTCCGTTTCGATACGATCAACTTCTATTTCTGCGACCCGGAGTTTCGCGACAATCCCGCGCTGCCCCCGGAACGCCGCGATTTTTCCACCGCGCCGGAGGTCAACCCCTACAACTGGCAGGAGCATATCTACGACAAGAGCCGCCCCGAGATGATCGGCTTCCTGCAAAGGATGCGCGCCCTGATGGACGAATATCCCGCGATCACCGCCGTCGGCGAGGTCGGCGATGCCCAGCGCGGCATGGAGATCATGGGCGAATACACCCGGGGCGATGACCGGATGCAGATGTGCTATGCCTTCGAATTCCTGTCGAGCGAGGCACCGACCGGCACCCGCGTGGCTCAGGTCCTGAGCAAGTTCAGCGAAGTGGCGGCCGATGGTTGGGCCTGCTGGGCTTTTTCCAACCATGATGTCGAGCGTCATGTCAGCCGCTGGGGGTTGAACGACGCCCAACTCCGGCTGTACCTCGCTTTGCTCATGAGCCTGCGCGGCTCGGTTTGCCTCTATCAGGGCGAGGAACTGGGCTTGAACGAGGCTTATGTGTCGTTTGACGACCTGCAGGACCCTTATGGCAAGCGCTTTTGGCCCAAGTACCGCGGCCGGGACGGATGCCGCACACCGATGGTCTGGATCACCGACAACATGAATGGCGGTTTCACCGACGCAAAACCCTGGCTCCCGGTCTCGGCCGATCATGTCAGCCGCTCGGTCTCGGCGCAGGACGGGGATCCGACATCGGTCCTGTCCTGCTACCGCCGGATGATTGCTCTTCGCAAAGAGCACCCCGCCCTGGCAAAGGGCAGCTTCAAGATGCTCAGCGCGAATGGGGACACGCTTTCCTTCGAACGGGCGCACGAGGGTCGGCGGATGATCTGCGCCTTCAATTTCTCCGATCACGAACAAAGCCTTCCCCTTCCCGAAGGCAAATGGCGTGCGATTTCCAGCGAAGATCTCGGCGGCCAGATCGCAGGAAATACCATTGTTCTCGCTCCCTACCAGGCGCTCTATGCCGAGGAATTCTCCAACTGAGAATTGCGCGGAGAGGCAATTCCGTGTCTTCTCCGCGCCACCAAAAAGTCGTAGCACTGTCCCAAGGGGGAATCGAAACGTTTAGAGCTTGCGATTGCCGGTGGCTTGGGCAAGGTGCGTTTCAAAATATGATGTCTGAACCGCGGAGAACCTGCCCATGTTTCTGGTCTGTGGCGAAGCCCTGTTCGACTTTTTCCTGGAAACGGAGAGCGGCCCGTCGGCGGCGACCTATGCCGCGCGCGCGGGTGGCTCGCCGTTCAATGTGGCAATCGGACTGGCGCGGCTCGATGTCTCCTCAGGCCTCCTGACGGGCCTGTCCTCCGACCTGCTGGGCCAGCGCCTATCGCAGGTCTTGCGCGACGAGGCTGTCTCGACCGCCTATGCGATCCCGACGGACCGGCCAACCACCCTCAGTCTCGTGGGCCTGGATGCCGCCGGGGTGCCCGCCTATCAGTTCTATGACAACGGCTCGGCCGACACGGGCGTGACTCCGGCCGATCTGCCGGAACTGGGGTCGGAGGTGATTGGACTGCATTTCGGATCCTACTCGCTGGCAGCCGCGCCGGTGGCCGATGCCTTCGCGACCCTTGCGACATCCGCGAAAGACCTGTTCATCAGTCTCGACCCGAATATCCGCCCGACGGTCGAGCCAGACATGGATGTCTGGCGCCAACGTCTCGATGTGCTCTATCCACTGGCGACCCTCGTCAAGATCAGCGCAGAGGATCTCGAACTCCTCCATCCCGGGACCTCCGCCGAGGAATTCTCGCTCGGTCTGATTGCCCGCGGCGTCAAGCTGGTGGTCGTGACCGATGGCGGCGAGGCAGCCCACGGCTGGCATGCGAATGGCGCCAGGGCAAAGGCTACTCCTCCCCGGGTCAAGGTGATCGACACGGTCGGCGCCGGTGATACCTTTCAAGCGGCCCTGATCGCCCAGCTCACAAAAGATCCGGCCGGTCCGGTCCAGGCCATCGAGGCGCTTGACGCCTCGCGTCTGGAAGCGATCCTGGGATATGCCGCGCGGGCGGCGGCGATCACCTGCTCACGACGCGGCGCGGACCTGCCACGATCTTCCGAACTGACCGTTTCCTGATTGTACAAGGATAAGCGCCTTGGTTTCGACCGTCATCCCAGTTCAGCCATTCGATCTCGTCATCTTCGGCGCAACCGGCGATCTTGCCCATCGCAAGATTCTGCCCAGCCTGTATCGGCGCCTCGCTGTCCATCAGATCCCTTCCGGCGCGCGCATCATCGGCGCGGCCCGCGCCTCGATGAGCCGCGAGGAATTTCAGGAGTCCATCCGCGCGGCACTCAACGAATTCATCGGGCCGAAAAAGCTCGACGCGGCGGTGCTTGAGGAATTCATTGGAAGCCTCGACTATGTCCCGATCGATGCGATGGGGGAAACCGGCTGGTCCACACTCGCCGAAAAGCTCAACGAACAGCCAGACCATATCCGCGCCTTCTATCTCTCCGTCGCTCCCTCGCTCTTTTCGCAGATCTCCCAGCGCCTCGCCGATGCCGGCGTTGCAACGCCAGCCAGCCGCATCGTCGTGGAAAAGCCGCTCGGAAAGGATCTGGAGTCCGCCAGGGCATTGAATGCGCAGCTCTCCAAGAATTTCGGCGAGCACCAGATTTACCGCATCGACCATTATCTCGGCAAGGAAACCGTCCAGAACCTGATGGCGATCCGGTTTGGCAATGCCTTGTTCGAGCCGCTCTGGAATTCGCACTATGTCGATCACGTCCAGATCACCGTCGCGGAATCGATCGGCGTGGCCGGGCGCGGCGCCTATTACGACAAGTCCGGCGCGATGCGGGACATGGTCCAGAACCACATGATGCAGCTCCTCTGTCTCACCGCGATGGAGCCGCCCTCGCGGTTCGATCCGGACGCGGTCCGCGACGAGAAGCTCAAGGTGATCCGCGCCCTCGACCCCCTGACCCTCGGCGATACCGTCCGCGGTCAATATCGGGCCAATGGCAAGGATGGCAGCTATCTCGAGGATGCCGAAAACCCAAACAGCCTGACCGAGAGCTTCGTGGCTCTCAAGGTGCATGTCTCCAACTGGCGCTGGTCCGGGACGCCGTTCTATCTGCGCACCGGCAAGAAACTCGGGGCGCGGTTCTCGGAAATCGCCGTCGTCTTCAAACAGCCGCCGCATACGATTTTTCCGCAGGTGGAGCATCAGCGCGGCAATGCCCTGATCATCCGGCTGCAACCGGATGAGGGCATCACGATGCGCGTCACCATCAAGGATCCGGGGCCGGGCGGCATGCGCCTGACCGAGGTTCCCCTCGACATGACCTTCGCCGATGCGCTCGGGCCAGAGGCGGGCGCGATGCCCGAGGCCTATGAGCGCCTGATCATGGATGTGATCCGCGGCGATCAGACGCTTTTCATGCGGGGCGACGAAGTCGAGGCCGCCTGGGCCTGGACCGATCCCATCATCAAGGCCTGGACCGACGCGGGCACCCGTCCCCTGCCCTATGACCAGGGCAGCGCAGGACCGATCCAGGCTTACAAGCTGACCACCTCCGAGGGTCATCTCTGGCGCGAGATCGAAGCGTGAAGGCCGCTGTTCAGTCCTATCCCGACCGCGACACCCTGATGCGCGGGCTCGCGGAGCTCGTCGCCGACCAGTTGCGCGGCGCATTGGCCAGCAAACATCGCGCGACGCTCGCGGTTCCCGGGGGAACGACGCCCGCGCCTTTCCTTCAGGCCCTCTCGGATGCCGATCTGAACTGGGCCAACGTGACGGTGATGCTCACCGACGAGCGGGTGGTGGCGGAACTCAGCCCGCGGTCCAATACCCGGCTGATCCGCGAGACCCTGCTGAGAAATCGCGCGGCCGAGGCGAACCTTCTGCATTTCCACGCGTTGGGTTCCGGCATCGAGCTGTTGCTCGATGCGATCCGAGAACGGGTGGCCGAGGCGCTTCCCATCGACGTTCTGGTGCTCGGTATGGGGTCGGACATGCATACCGCCTCGCTCTTTCCCGGCGCACCTGAGTTGGACGCGGCCTTGGCCGAGGATGCGCCAACCATCGTCGCCGTGCATCCGCCCGACCAGCCGGAGGCCCGTCTGACGCTGAGCGCCCCGGTTCTGCGCGCGGCGGGCGTAATCCACGTGCTGATCACGGGATCCGACAAGCTCGCCGCGCTCGATATTGCCCAACAGGACGGCCCGGTGACCGAGGCGCCGATCCGCGCCGTCCTGACCGCGCCTTGTCCCGTGACCGTGCATTACGCCGACTGATCCGGAGGACGGAGCCACATGACCCTGAACGCCACCATCGCCCGCGTCACCCAGCGCATCATTGACCGCTCGCAACCGCTGCGCCGTCCCTATCTCGAGCGCATGGCCCGGGCAAAGGCCGAAGGGCCCAAGCGCGCCCATCTGACCTGCGGCAACCAGGCCCACGCCTACGCGGCGATGCCCGATGCCGACAAGACGTTGCTCACCGGCGATACGGCGGGCAATCTCGGGATCATCACCGCCTATAACGACATGCTCTCGGCGCACCAGCCGTTCGAGACCTATCCCGCCCTGATCCGGCGCGCCGCCCATGAGGCGGGGGGAACGGCCCAGGTGGCGGGCGGCGTGCCTGCCATGTGCGATGGCGTGACCCAAGGTCAGCCCGGCATGGAGCTCAGCCTCTTCTCGCGCGATGTGATCGCCATGGCCGCGGGCATCGCGCTCAGCCATGATGTGTTCGATTCCACCGTCTATCTCGGGGTGTGCGACAAGATCGTGCCCGGACTGGTGATCGCCGCCGCCACCTTCGGCCATCTCCCGGCGGTCTTCCTGCCGGCGGGTCCGATGACCAGCGGCATCCCCAATGACGAAAAATCCAAGGTCCGCCAGCAGTTCGCTACCGGAGAAGTCGGCCGCGACGCCCTGATGAAGGCCGAGATGGCCTCCTATCACGGCCCGGGTACCTGCACCTTCTACGGGACGGCGAACACCAACCAGATGCTGATGGAATTCATGGGGCTGCATCTGCCGGGTGCCAGCTTCGTCAACCCGGGCACCCCCCTGCGCGAGGCGCTGACGGTGGAGGGTGCCAAGCGGGCCCTGGCGATCTCCGCGCTCGGCAATCAATATACGCCGGTTTGCGATGTGCTCGATGAACGGGCCTTTGTGAATGGCATCGTCGGCCTCAATGCCACCGGCGGTTCGACCAATCTCCTCATTCACCTGATCGCCATGGCACGCGCCGCCGGGATCCTGCTCGACTGGGAGGATTTTGCCGAGATTTCCGACGCAACCCCCTTGATGGCCCGCGTCTATCCGAACGGCCTGGCGGATGTGAACCATTTCCACGCGGCGGGCGGACTGGGCTTCATGATCGGTGAATTGCTCGATTGCGGCCTGCTGCATCCCGACACCCGCACCGTGGCAGGCGACGGGCTCGCCCGTTATGCGCAGGAACCCAAACTGATCGAGGGCGCGCTGGTCTGGCAGGATGGGGCGGATACGACACTGAACGACAAGATCCTGCGCCCGGCCTCGGACCCGTTCCAGACCACCGGTGGCACGCGCCGTCTGAAGGGCAATCTCGGTACCGGCGTGATGAAGGTCTCCGCCGTCGCCCTGGAGCGTCAGGTCATCGAAGCGCCCGCCCGGGTCTTCCAGGATCAGGACGATGTGAAGCGGGCCTTCCGCGCCGGGGAATTCACCACCGACACCGTGGTCGTTGTCCGGTTTCAAGGTCCAAAGGCCAATGGCATGCCTGAACTCCACAGCCTGACGCCGGTCCTCGCCGTGCTTCAGGACAAGGGACTCAAGGTCGCGCTCGTGACCGACGGACGCATGTCCGGCGCGTCCGGCAAGGTTCCCTCCGCGATCCATGTCTCGCCCGAGGCGCTCGACGGCGGACCTCTGGCCCGCATTCAGGACGGTGACCTGATCCGGGTCGATGCCATCTCCGGCACACTCGATGTCCTGACCGCTGGCGCCCTTGACCGACCGAACACGCGCCCGGACCTCGGCCACAACGAGTTCGGGGTGGGACGCGAGCTGTTCGCGGCCTTCCGGTCCAATGTCGGCGCCGCCGAGGCCGGCGCGTCGCCTCTGTTTTGAACCATGACGGACGTGACCACCCTCGCGGATCTCGAGGCGCTCTACGGGACGCCGCAGCCGCCCGCCCTTGTAAAGGTGGCACCGGTGGTCACGCCGGAATATCAAGCCTGGATCGAAGCGGCACCCTTCTGCGCCCTTGCAACCGTCGGACAAGGGGGCCTTGATATCTCGCCCCGAGGCGACGCTGGGACGGTTGCAACGGTGCTGGCCCCCGACCTCATCGCCCTGCCGGACCGGCGCGGAAACAACCGACTCGACAGCCTGCGCAATATCGTCGAAGACCCGCGCTGCGCGCTGATGTTTCTTATCCCCGGCCAGGGCAATGCGATCCGAGTGCGGGGCCGGGCGCGCATTTCCATCAATCCGGACTTGCTGGCCCGTTTCACCATGGAAGGGCGGACGCCCGTCACCCTTCTCCTGATTTCCGTCGAAGCGGTCTATTTCCAGTGCGCCCGCGCGGTGATGCGTGCCCGACTATGGAGCAGGTCACGCGACGCAACGACCGACCTGCCGAGCCCTGGAACCATCCTCGCCGCGCTCAGCGATGGCGCCGTGGGTGGGCCGACCTATGACGCAAGCTGGCTCGACCGAGCCAACCGGACCCTCTGGTAGAACGGGACCCACTGATGCCCCCTCCCCGCCCCCTCCTTTCGGTCCACCGGATCCCGGGTCCTCCCTCCAGCCCACGATTTCCGAGCGCGGGCGGAAGGGCGCCGTCGCCTCTCCCCGACGTCCGGCCGGTTGGCTCCGGCGGGGCTGGCACCCGCCGTCCGGGCTGAGGCACAGCGATGGCGACGATCCTCCTTTTCCATTCGATCCGCGGCCTCTGCGAGCTGGAACGAAGCGCGGTGGAGCGGTTGCGCGCGGAGGGGCATCAGGTCATCACTCCGGATCTTTATGCCGGCGAAACCTCTCCTACGATCGAAGCGGGCTTTGCCTTGCAGGAGAGGATCGGCTGGGACACACTGCTCCGGCGGGCCGAGGCCACTCAGGCCCCACCGGACGCGGTGCTCGCAGGCGCCTCAATGGGTGCCGCGATCGCATCCCACCTCTGGGCCAACAGACCGGACACCAGGGGTGTCCTGTTCCTGCACGGCGTCGCGCCAATCCCCCGGACGGCCCGTCCTGGCCTCCCCCTGGGGATCCATCTCGCCGAACCGGATCCGTATGAGGAAGAATACTGGATCGGGTATTGCCACGGCGCTGCGAACCACGCCGGGATCAACCCGGAGATTTTCCGTTATCCCGGCGCCGGACATCTTTTCACCGATCCCTCTCTCCCCGACCACGACGCGGCCGCCGCCGAACTGCTCTGGCAGCGCGTGACCGCGTTTCTCTCCGCGCTCTAGGCGCTTTACGAATGTGCCAGTGAAAGGCCCTGTCATGATCATCAAGGACGCTGCCAAATATGCTCGCGAGATCTGCGGTCTCGCGCCCGTCATCCCTGTTCTTGTCGTCGATGACGCCGCCCATGCCGTCCCGCTCGCCGAGGCGCTGGTCGCCGGCGGCCTGCCGGTGCTCGAAGTCACCCTGCGCACCCCCGCCGCCCTCGATGTGATCCGGGCGATGGCCGGGGTTTCAGGCGGCGTCGTCGGTGCCGGCACGCTGATCACCCCCAAGGATGTCAAGGCAGCCAAGGACGCCGGCGCGCTCTTTGGTGTCTCACCCGGCGTGACCGATGAACTGCTCGCCGCCTGCGAGGCGGAGGAATTGCCGCTTCTGGGCGGTGTCGCCACCGTGACAGAGGCGATGTCGATGCTGGCGCGCGGCTATGACGTGATGAAGTTCTTCCCGGCCGAGGCCAATGGCGGGGCCCCGGCGCTCAAGGCCTTCGCCGGTCCCTTGCCGCAAATCCACTTCTGCCCGACCGGGGGCGTCACCCCCGAGAACGCGCCCTCCTATCTCGGACTGCCCAATGTGCTCTGCGTCGGCGGTTCCTGGGTTGCCAGCAAGGCCTTGATGACCGAAGGGAAATGGGACGAGATCGAAAGCCTCGCCCGGACTGCGGGCAAACTGGAGCGCTGAGAATGGCCGAAAAAATCTGGAATGCCCTGACCGAGGCGGGCGCCGCCGCGCGTGACCGCCGCATCACCACGCTCTTTGATCGCAATCCCGACCGTTTCCGCGAGTTTTCGGCGTCGCTCGGGGACATGACGCTGGACTTCTCCAAGACCAATATCGATTCCCATGCGCTGACGCTGCTCATCGAACTCGCCGAACTGCGCGAGGTTCCCGCGCGCCGCGCCGCCATGTTCGCAGGCGAACCGATCAACATCACCGAAAACCGCGCGGTCCTGCACACGGCCCTGCGCAACCGCTCGAACACGCCCGTGCTGGTCGATGGCGCCGATGTGATGCCCGAGGTGAACGGCGTGCTCGAACGGATGTCGGCCTTTGCCCGCGGGCTCCGGGACGGCTCGATCGCCGCTTCCGACGGCGCTCCCTTCACCGACGTGGTCAATATCGGCATCGGCGGCAGCGACCTCGGCCCGGTCATGGTCACCCTCGCCCTCGCGCCCTATCACGACGGTCCGCGCCTCCATTATGTCTCGAACGTGGATGGCGCGCATATCGAGGACACGCTCGCGGGTCTCGATCCGGCGCGCACCCTGGTCATCGTCGCCTCCAAGACCTTCACCACCATCGAAACCATGACCAATGCCCGCACCGCGCAGGCCTGGTTGAGGGCGGCGCTGGGATCCGCGGCCGACGGTCATTTCGCCGCCGTCTCGACCGCGCTCGACAAGACCGCCGCCTTCGGCATCGCACCCGAGCGCGTCTTCGGGTTCTGGGACTGGGTGGGGGGCCGTTATTCGGTCTGGGGCGCCGTCGGCCTGCCGGTCATGATCGCGGTGGGACCGGAGAATTTCATTGACTTCCTCGCCGGCGCCCATGCCATGGACCGGCATTTCGTCGAAGCGCCGCTGCCGTCCAACATGCCGGTGCTGCTCGCCCTGGTCGGCATCTGGCACCGTAATATCTGTGCTTATCCCTCCCGCGCGGTACTGCCTTATGATCAGCGGCTGAGTCGCCTGCCCGCCTATCTGCAACAGCTCGACATGGAATCGAACGGCAAGGGCGTGGCGCTCGATGGCACTCCCCTGCCCCGCGCCTCGGGCCCCATCGTCTGGGGAGAGCCCGGCACCAATGGCCAGCATGCCTTCTATCAGCTGATCCATCAGGGCTCGAACGTGATCCCCTGCGAATTCCTGGTCGCGGCCAACAGCCATGAACCGGACCTGCGCGCGCATCACGAATTGCTGCTGGCCAACTGCCTCGCCCAGTCCGAGGCGCTGATGAAGGGGCGTGACCTGGAAGCGGCCAAGGCGACGGTCAAGGATCCGAGCCTTGCCCCGCACAAGGCCTTCCCCGGCAACCGGCCCTCGACGACCCTGATCTATCCGCTGCTCGATCCGGCCACGCTTGGCAAGATCATCGCGCTTTATGAGCATCGGGTTTTTGTCGAGGGCGTGATCTGGGGATTGAACAGCTTCGACCAATGGGGCGTCGAACTCGGCAAGGAACTGGCCACGGCGCTGTTGCCGCTGGTCCAGAGCGGCGAAGGCGCTGAAACCAAGGATGGCTCCACCGCCGGCCTGCTCCGGACCATCACCGCTCTGAAAGCCTGAGCCTCAGATCTGCGATCTCGCTCTCCAGTGCCGTGATCCGGGCATCGCGCTCGGTCAGGGCCTGCTCCACATCCTCCGCTTCGAACCGCCGGGGGATGTGTTGTGGACAGTTCATGTCCCAGGCCTCGACCTCGAAAAGCATGACCTGCTCCGGCCGCGCCTTGTATCCGTCGGGCATCAGGCGCGCGAGCAAGCTGTCATCCCCTTCCACCACCCGCGCCCGTCCCCAGATCTTCACCCGGCGGCGGGTTGCGTAATCGATCAGGAACAGGAACGCCTTGGGGTTTTCCTCCAGGTTGCCCTGGGTGATGAACTGGCGATTTCCCTTGAAATCCGCGAAGGCGATGGTTCGTGGATCGAGAACATGCAGAAATCCCGGCGGCCCACCGCGATGCTGCGCATAGGGCTGCCCCTCCGGACCCGCCGTCGCCAGAAATACGCTGCGCTGCGCCCGGATGAAGGCCGCGAGATCGGGAGGGATCTCCGTCTCCCAGCCCCCGCGCGCCTCCATCGCCGCATAGGCCTGACGCGAGCCTTTGCGCTCCTGGATCGCCTTGACCGCCGGGGTAAAGGCGATGTCGCTCGATACTTCGGTCATGGCTCAGGCCACCACCGGGCGACTGACCTTGGGAAAATCGACGTCGGTCTGTGCCACTTCGTTGACATAGTTGGTGAAGGTATTCAGTGCGACATGGGCGACGATCTCCAGCACCTGCGCATCGCTGTATCCGGCGGCCCGGACGGCATCGAGCGCCGCCTGATCGATCCTGCCGCGCCGCTCGATCACCGCCGTTGCGAATTTCAGCGCCGCGTCGGCCTTGGCCTCCGTCGCCTGACCCGCGCGGTTCAACAGGATTTCCTCCGCCGGGACCCCGGCTTTCCCAGCGATAAAACCATGGGCGGCGGTGCAATAGTCACAGCCGTTGAGTTCCGCCGTCACCAGCGCAAGCCGCTCGCGCGTCACCGGATCGAGGTTGTCCTGGCTCAGGGCGCCGCTCAGCCCGAGCAGTCCGCTCAGAGCCGCCGGGCTCCACGCCACCAGACGATAGAGGTTGGGCACCGCGCCCACTCGCGCCCTCACCGCCTCCAGCAAAGGACGACTGGCCTCGGGCGCGGCTTCGATCGTGGCGGGGATGGTGATGCGAGACATTGGATGGTCCTTTTGGTTCAGAAATGAGTGCATCTGCCCCTCCGATATCGATCATTTCACTTGGAATGATAATGCTACCGCTTGACAAAGGATCATTGCAAATTCAGCAATGATGTCATGGACCGTTTCGATGCCATGACCGCTTTTGTCGCCGTCGCCGACCGCAGGGGATTTGCCCCGGCCGCCCGTGCCCTTGGCCTGTCTCCCTCCGCCGTCACCCGGCTGATCGCCGATCTGGAGAGCCGTCTGGGCCTTCGCCTTCTGCAACGGACCACGCGCGCGGTGCATCTGACCGATGCCGGGGCACGGTTCCTCGAACGGGCGCGCCGCCTGCTCGCCGACCTCGACGAAGCCGAACGGCTCGCTGAAACCGAAAAGGTAACGCCCTCGGGCCGCCTGACCCTGACCGCGCCCCACCTGTTCGGCCGCCTGCATGTCGCACCACTGATTTCGGCCTATCTCGCGCGCTATCCGGGCGTGGTGGCCGAGCTCACTCTCAACGATCGCAACATGCATCTGGTCGACGAGGGCATCGACCTCGCCCTGCGCATCGGGCATCTCGCCGATTCAACGGATATCGCCCGGCGGGTTGGCAGCGCACGCCGCGTGACCGTGGCCTCTCCCGACTACCTCGCCCGATCTGGCACCCCCACTCATCCCTCGGACCTTGCCGCGCACCGGCTCATCACCTGCACCGCCCTTGGTCCGCCAGACCTCTGGCGCTTCACCAGCGACCTGCCCACCGCCCCGGCCTTCCTGACCAACAGCGCCGAAGCGGCCCTCTGGCACGCGGAAACCGGCGGGGGACTGACGCAGCTCATCAGCTATCAGGTCTTCGACGCGGTAAAGGAAGGCCGCCTCTCCCTCGTCCTCGAACCCTTCGAGATCCCACCCCTTCCGATTCAGTTCGTCTATCCAAGCGCCCGGTTTTTGTCGGTCAAGGTCCGCGCCCTGATGGATCTGGCCCGCGAGACATGCGACTGGACGTTCCTTGCCCCCTGACGGGGCCCTGATGGCAGATCGATGTTTGAACCCCGTGTCCCCCCTCCCGACGGCCTCACCCTGATCCACGAGGACGCAGCCCTCCTCCTGTTCGACAAACCCTCGGGCCTGCTCTCGGTCCCGCCCAAGCTTGGCCATCCGGACTGCCTGCAAGCCCGGGTCAAGGAGGCCTATCCCGATTCCCTCCTGATCCACCGTCTCGATGGCGACACGTCGGGGATCATGGTCTTCGCGCGCACCAAACTCGCCCAACGCCACCTGAACTGGCAGTTTGAGCGGCGGCAGGTGACAAAGACCTATGTCGCCCGCGTCTGGGGCCATGTCCAAGGCGAGGAGGGCCGCGTCGACCTGCCCCTGATCACCGACTGGGAAAATCGCCCGAAACAGAAGGTCTGTTTCGAGACCGGGCGTCCCTCGATCACCGACTGGCGCGTGCTCTCGCGCGAACCCGATGCGACTCGCCTGGAACTGTTCCCGCGAACCGGCCGCAGTCATCAGCTTCGCGTCCATCTGCTCTCACTCGGGCATCCAATCCTTGGCGATCCGTTCTATGCCCCACCCGAGGCACTGGCGGCGGCGCTCCGCTTGCAATTGCACGCGACGTCACTTTCCTTTCGCCATCCGATTGGGGGCGCCGAAGTCCGGTTCGAATCCCCCCCTACTTTCTGATTTCGGCTTGACGGCAACCTGGGCAGACTCCAAATTTCCATCAACAATACGTGAACAACCGGACAGGATTATGGTTTCTGTGGATTTGAGTTCTGCCCGCCGGTGCATGACATTCGGTGGTTTCGCCCTGTTTCTCTCCTCCGCTCTGGCCCTTGCCGACTGCCCGGTCCATATCGAGCACTTCTCCCAAGGCCAATCGACCTATCATGTGATCCGGTCCTCCCTGAAAGCGGTCGAGAACGATCTGATCGCGCCCCGTTTCGAATGGGTGGACGCTGGCCCTCCCCCCAACCACGGCGACACGACCTGCGCCGAGATCAAATACCTCCATGAGCTCGAGGCCATGCGCCCGGCAAAGCAGGCCGAGATCCTGTGCGAGGTCGACCTTTCCTGCTTCAAGCTCGGCGACTTCACGATGGCCGAGGATGGCAGCCGGGTTCACTACCCGCTCACCTACAAACTGCTCCAAGATGAGCTCGCCTTGATCGACCCGATCATTTCGCATGCGAAGCGCCAATTTGACCGGCCCAGACCCAATCAGGTCGATCCGACGCTCACCACGCTCATTCCGGTTCCCAATCACGCGGCTTACCCGAGCGGGCATACCACCAATGCAATGCTGATGGCCTATACTCTGGGACAGCTCAATCCGGATCAGCAATTGGCCTATTTCCAGGATGCGATCCGGATCGGCCGGAACCGCGAGATCGCCGGTGTGCATTATCCGAGCGACACCGAAGGCGGCGGCCGCCTCGCCCATGCCTTCTTTGACTATCTGATGACCCAACCCTCCTTCCAGGAAGAACTGGCCGCCGCCGCGACCGAATGGCATTAGAACGGTTTCCGCCCATGGGACGGTTTGCCTTCGCACGGGCTCGCTCTCGCCATTTGAATGTCCACGACCTCCGAACCATCGGAGGAATCCGTTCGACGGAAAATCCCTTCGAGACCCACCGCCCGGGATCATCCCCCGCTGACCGGTGATCTTGTCTCTGGCATCATCCCTCGTTAAGCCGGGCCGCGCGCTTGGATCCGGCGGCCCGCCGCGAGTCATTGCCGCGAGAACATTTCAAGGGGCTCTACCCTATGCATCCAGTCCACCGCCTCGCCCTTGCCATGGCCGTTGCCATGACGTCGCTTCCCGCCCTGGCCGCGGGAACGCTCGATCACATCAAATCCAGTGGGGAAATCCACTTGGGGATAAGGACCGACGCGGCGCCGATGTCCTATACCGGCACCGACGGTCTGGCGGCGGGTTACACGGTCGATGTCTGCAAATCGGTGACGCAGGAGCTGGCGAAATTCCTCGATATTCCGGAAATCAAGCCGCTCTATGTCCAGGTCACCGCGCAGGATCGCTTCGACGCCGTCGCCAAGGGCAAGGTCGATCTGCTCTGCGAGGCTTCGACCATCACCCTCTCGCGCCGGGAACAGGTCGATTTCTCGATCCCGACCTTCGTCGATGGCGCGGCGGTGCTGTTGCGCAAGGGCGAAAGCCCGGAACTGTCCGCGCTCGCCGGCAAGAAAATCGGCGTCATCGCCGGCACGACCACCGAAACCGCGCTGCGCAACACGCTGACCGCGACCAAGACCAATGCGACCGTCGAGGCTCTGGAGAGCCATCAGGCCGGGATCGCGGCACTGGAAGCCGGGAAGATCGATGCCTATTTCGGCGATCAGGCCATTCTGCTGAACCTGCTTCTCAAGCAGGGCAAGGAGTCAAATCTGTCGATCTCGGACAACACCCTGACGGTCGAGAAGCAGGGGCTCGCGCTTCCCCGCGGCGACGACGACTTCCGGCTGGCGGTCGATACCGCCCTGAGCGGGCTCTATCATTCCGGACGGATGGCCGAGATCTTCAAATACAACATGCCGGGCGCGCGACCGAGCCCGGCCCTGTCCGCCCTGTTCGCCCTCGCGCCCGACCGGCCATGAGGCCAGACGCCAGGCTCGGTGTGGGACGATCCGTTTGAAGCGTATCGTCCCACTCCTATATTCATCGCGATTTCTTAACCGACGGGCGATCCCACCCGCCTGGAAATCGCTTGATGATTTTGTTCGTCGCGATTTCTTAATCGGCAGGCGATCCCACCTGCTTGGAAATCGCTCAGGTAAACCGGCGGAGGGCCTCGGCGAAGATCGTCGGATCGGCATTTCCCCCCGATCCGATGACCACCACATCCGGCCCCCTGATCTCGTCCGGCCGGAACAAGGCCGCGGCGAGGGAAACCGCCCCACCCGGCTCCAGCACGATTCGCAGATGCTGGAAGGCCAGTGCCACCGCCCGCAGGGCTTCCTCGTCGGACACGACGAAACCCGGTCCCGCCAGCCGCCGCAGGATCGGAAAGGTCATCGCACCGGGCCGGGGCGTCAGAATCGCATCGCAAATCGATCCGGTCGCCGCCGGATTGTCCAACCGTTCACCCGCCGCGAGCGAGCGCGCCATATCGTCGAATCCCGATGGTTCCGCCGTGCGCAGGCGCAGATCCGGCGCCATGGCCTCGAGCGCGAGCGCGACCCCGGTCGCGAGCCCGCCCCCGCCACAACAGGCGATGACATCGGCGCGGCCGATGCCCAGTTCCACCGCCTGCTCCGCCAGTTCGAGCCCCGCCGTCCCCTGTCCGGCGATCACCTCGGGATGGTCATAGGGCGGAATCACGGTCAACCCCCGCGTGCCCGCGATCTCGGCCCCGAGGACATCCCGATCCTGTGTCACCCGGTCGTACAAGACGACCTCGCCACCCAGGGAGCGGGTATTTTCGATCTTCACCTTGGGCGCATCGGAGGGCATCAGGATCACCGCCGTCGCCCCATGCGCCGCCGCCGCCCAGGCGATCCCCTGCGCATGATTGCCGGATGAGAAGGCCAGCACCCCCCGTGACCGCGCCTCGGGATCCATCGCCGAAACCGCCGACCAGCCGCCCCGCGCCTTGAACGAACCGGTGACCTGGAGGCACTCCGCCTTAACCCAGACCCGGCGTTTCGCAATGGCATCAAGCGCGGGTGAGCTCAGGATCGGTGTCCGCCGCACGCGCCCCCGGGCCCGGTCCCGCGCCGCCCGTATGCGTGCGATATCGGTCATGCGCGGACCAGGTCGAGAAAGCGGGAAAAGGCCTCGATCAATTCGGGCTCATCCAGGAACGGCAGATGCCCTCGGTCACGTACCATCACATACTCCATATCCGGTCGCCGATTCCGCATTTCCTCGGCGACTTCGGGGGGCAGGATATCGGAAAACTGCCCCCGGATCACCATCAATGGAATCTCTGCCAGACGATCGAACAAGGGCCAGAGATCGACGGCGGTCGAACTGCTCGCCTGCTCGATCACCGCTTGTCGCAACCGCGCATCATACCGCAGCGACAAACCCGCCGACGTCTCGCGCCAGACCTTTGCAACGCTCGTCTTCCAAGCCTCCGGACCGACCCCCGGAAACTGCTCCGCGAGGCCGGAGGTCATCGCCGCCGCCGCGGCATCGAGAGTGCGATGGACCGGAGACACGCCGAGATAGCTCATGATCCGCGCGATGCCTCCCTGGTCGATCACCGGCCCTATGTCGTTGAGCACCACCCCCGCCAGCCGATCCGGTGCCATCCCCGCGATCATCATCGCCAGCATTCCGCCTCGGGAACTGCCGAAGACCAGCGCCTTGTCGATCCCGAGATGATCCAGCAATTCCAGCGCATCCCGCGCCTCGCGCAGCACGTTGTAGTTGAGATAGGCGAGATCGTATTGCGACGCCCCGCGCCCCCGCGCATCCAGGCGGATGATCCGCGCCCGCTGTCCGAAATGCTCGACCAGCGGCAGGAAGTCCTCGCTGTTGCGGGTCAGGCCCGGCAGGCAGAGGACCGGCAACCCCTCCCCCTGGTCCCAATAGGCCATCGCCAACCCGTCCGACGTCTTGAACCAGCGCGCCGTCGGGTCCGTGGCGAGTCCGGGAACCGGGCCGAGATCGGCCAGAACGCGCGCGGGACGTCCGGGCAGCCGATCCACGGGGTCCAGTGTACGATTGATCCAGACCGACTCGAAGCCATAGGCCGCCGCGCCACCCGCGTCCCAGCCATTGGCCGATACGAACAACACCTCGGCCGGCTCGACCCCGAACCGCGCCCCGACCAGATCATAGACCTCGCGGGCGGGTTTGAACGCACCCACCGCGTCGACGGACAGGACCGCGTCGAAAGCCCCGCTCAGACCCGCGCTGGTCACCGCGTCGTCGAGCATCGCAGCCGAGCCATTCGAAAGGATCGCCGTCTGGCATCCCGCCGCCCGCAGCTCACGCAACATGCCGGGCACCTCGGGGAACACGTCCAGCTCATGATAGAGCGCCAGAAGCCGGGTCCGGACGGTCTCGTCCTTGGCCAGCCCCGCCGCCTCCAACGCCCAATCCAACGCATCGGCGGTGACCGTTTCGAAATCGGCATAGGCCCCGGTGATCGTGCGCACCCAACTGTAGCGCAATTGCCGCTCGCGCCAGTTGCGGGCCACGGCGGGCCAGACCTCGGCCAGAACCTCTCCCCCGGGTTCGGCCGCGCCCCGCCGCGCAGCCGCCGTCACGTCGAACAAGGTGCCATAGGCATCAAAAACCACAAGCTTCTTGGCTGTTGTGCCAATCATGACGCGAATCTCCCACCGCGGATCCCTCTTGTCTCCTTTGACGCGAATCCGCCGTCGCGCCAACCCGGATTGGACGAGGAGGGGGCTAGAGATTTTCGGGCTGGGCCATTCCGGTAATATGGAAACCGCCGTCGACGAAAATCACTTCGCCGGTGGTGCAGGCTCCCAGGTCGGACGCAAGATAAACCGCCGTCCCGCCAATCGCCTCCAATGTGGCATTGGCCCGCAAGGGCGCATTCAGTTCGGTCGCCCGATAGACCTTGCGCGCGCCCGCGATCGCCGCCCCGGCCAGCGTCCGCATCGGTCCGGGGCTGATCGCATTCACCCGGATCCCCGACGGCCCGAGATCATTGGCGAGATACCGCACAGCGCTCTCCAAGGCCGCCTTGGCTACGCCCATCACATTGTAATTCGGCGTGACCCTCTGCGCCCCGAGAAAGCTCAGGGTGATGATCGATCCGCCCGCCCCCATCAACGGCTCGGCCCGCCGCGCCAGATCGACCAGCGAAAAACAGGAGATATCCAGCGAGTTCAGGAAATTCGCCCGCGTGCTGTCGACAAACCGCCCGTCCAGCTCCGTCTTGTCGGAATAGGCGATGGCATGGACCAGGATGTCGAGCCCACCCCACTCCTCGGCGATCCGCGCGAACAGGGCATCGAGCGACGCCTCGTCCCGCACATCCGCCGGCGCCACGATCCGCGCGCCGACCGATTCCGCCAGGGGCACCACCCGCTTGCCGAAACCCTCGCCCTGATAGGTGAGCGCGAGATCCGCCCCCTGCCCCGCCAGCGCCTTCGCAATCCCCCAGGCGATCGAATGATCGTTGGCAACGCCGAGCACCAGCGCCCGCTTGCCCGCCAGCAGATCAGCCATGATAGCGGCTCAGGATCACGGAGGCGTTGGTCCCGCCAAATCCGAAACTGTTGCTCATGACCGAATCCAGCCCCGCGTCATCCACCCGCGTCGTCGCGATTTCCTCCGGCTTCAACGCCGGATCGAGGGTCTCGACATTGATCGAGGGTGCGATGAAATCGTCGCGCAGCATCAGGAGGCTGTAGATCACCTCCTGCGCCCCGGTCGCGCCCTGACTGTGACCGGTCATCGACTTGGTGGACGAGATCGGCGGCGTTGATCCCTCGCCGAACACCCGCCGCACCGCTTCGACCTCGCTTACATCGCCGACCGGCGTCGAGGTGCCATGCGCATTGATATATCCAACCTTGCGATCCGGCGCCAATGTCCCGAGCGCCAGCCGCATCGCCCTCTCGCCGCCGATCCCGGACGGCGCCACCATGTCGTGACCGTCCGACGTGGCGCCATATCCGGTGACCTCGGCATAGATCTTCGCGCCCCGCGCCAGGGCATGCTCCAACTCCTCCAGAACCACCATCCCGCCGCCGCCCGCGATCACGAATCCATCGCGATCCGCGTCAAACGCCCGGCTCGCGCGCTCCGGCGTCTCGTTGTATTTGGAACTCATCGCCCCCATGGCATCGAAGAGACAGGAGAGCGTCCAGTCCAGTTCCTCGCCGCCGCCGGCGAAAATCACATCCTGCTTGCCCCACTGGATCTGCTCGACGCCCGAGCCAATGCAATGGGCCGAGGTCGAACAGGCCGAGGTGATCGAATAATTCAACCCCTTGATCTTGAACGGAGTCGCGAGACAGGCCGAAACCGTCGAGGACATGCCCCGCGTCACCATGAAGGGGCCCATGCGCTTGGGACTGCCCTTCTCGATCACGATCCGATGCGCTTCGAACAGATTGCGGGTCGAAGGTCCGCCGGATCCCGCGATCAATCCCGTGCGCGGGTTGGAAATCTCGCTCTCCTCCAGCCCGGAATCCGCCACCGCCTGCTGCATGGCGAGATAGGCATAGGCCGCGCCATCCCCCATGAAACGCAGCTGCCGCTTGTCGATATGATCGGCGACCACGATGTCGGGCCTGCCCTGGATCTGGCTGCGGAACCCGTGCTCGGCATGGTCCGGCGCAAAGGTGATGCCGGACCGGCCCGCCTTCAGGGAGGCCGTGACCGCCTCGGCATCGTTGCCGATCGAAGAAACGATGCCGAGACCGGTGATGACAACACGGCGCATGGGCGTTCTCCTGAGTTATTCCTGGAACAATCCGACTTTCATGTCGGTTGCCGTATAGATCAATTCGCCGTCCGCCCGCATTTCGCCGTTCGCGACGCCGAGCTTCAGCTTGCGGTCGATAACCCGGGTAAAGTTCACTGTATATTCAACCAGTTGGACCTTCGGCGTCACCATTCCGGTGAACTTGACCTCTCCGACCCCGAGGGCCCGGCCGCGTCCTTCCATCCCCCGCCAGCCCAGATTGAAGCCGGTCAGCTGCCAGAGCGCATCGAGCCCGAGACAGCCCGGCATCACCGGATCGCCGATGAAATGACAGCTGAAGAACCACAGGTTGGGATGAATGTCGAATTCGGCGACGACGTGACCCTTGCCGTCCGGTCCGCCATCGGCGGAAATGGAAGTGATCCGGTCGAACATCAACATCGGCGGCGCGGGCAACTGCGGATTTCCCGGCCCGAACATATCGCCGCGCGCGCAGGACAGAAGACCTTCATAATCGATACTGCTGGGTCGATCTGTCATCCGGGTCCCGGCTCCTGTTCATGATAAATTCATCTTGAGTGCCGGACCTCTATCAAGGCCAGCCCCCCCCTGCAAGTCCCAGCCCCTCGACCGCGCGGCGCAACTCAGGTCGCACGCGGCGGCCCCACCTCATAAAGCAGCAAGGCGCGTTCGCCGACACCGAATTCCGGCCAGGCCGCGCGCCAGACCACGAGATGGGCCGAGGCGAAATGCCGGTCGAGCGCCAACCGGTCCTGCCAGAGTTCGGTGATATGGATCAGGCCGGGGTCCAGCACATCCTCGGCATAGGAATAATCGAGGCATCCCTCCTCCGCCCGGCTCGCCGTCACCATGGCGCGCATCGCAGGCAGCGCGCGGGCCATGTTCTCCGGCGGCAAGCGCACGGTTCCGACGATCAACAGCATCCTGTCCCCCTGTTCCGACCGCTTTCCGGCCATTCTACCGGGCTGGCTCATCCCGTCCCCGGTTTTTCCTCTGGAAAAGCCTGACTAATTTGATTATGCAAGGGAAGACGGGGGGGAAGCGATCCACACCGATCAAGGCAGCGATGATCAGGGGCGAACCGAATGCACCCGGGTATGGTAGCGACGAAAAAGACAGGCAGGGATCGCGCCGCCGCGTGGTTGATGGGCGGGGGCATGCGCCCGACACGCCAACGCCTTGCCCTGGCGGAGTTGCTGGTCGGCGATGGCCGGGATCGGCATGTGACCGCCGAGAGCCTGTTCGAGGCCGCCCGCGAGGGGGGCCAGCCGGTTTCGCTCGCCACCGTCTATAATACCCTGCGCGCCTTCTGCGATGTCGGCCTCATGCATGAGGTGACGGTGGATGGCACCCGCTCCTATTTCGACACCCGGGTCGACGATCATCCGCATTATTATTGGGAGGAGGACGGTACTCTGACCGACGCTCCCAACGACGCCGTCTGTCTTCAGGGCACGCCGATGATTCCGGCGGGCGCGGAACTCAGCCGGGTCGATGTCGTCATCCGCCTCCGCCGCGCCCCCTGAGGTCCGCCGCTCACCAGTTCCCGCCCGGACCGGGTTAACAAGCGATGAACGCCACGGGAAATCCTGATTGTTCTCAATGGGATATCCGATTGTTCAAGCGCGGACAAAGCGCGGACGGAGGCCCCGGACCGGACTTATTCGATCACTTCGCCCGGCTCGACGCCCCAGATCTCGGATTTGGGAAGCCAGCCTTCGATCCCTTCGATCGCCAGTTCGCACCAGTTCTGTTCGCAGGCCTTGATGCGCGCGACCACGTTCGGCTCGACCATCGCATCGATCCGCGCGGAGTCCTCGGGCTCCTCGCGAAGCGGGACCGTCTGGTTTCCAATGACCAGCGCCGTCCGCGCGCCCGAGAGCAAGGTATGGTGAACCCAGCCCCCCTTGCCATCCCGGTCCTCGACCCGCCGCCAGTTCCCATATTCGGCCGTGACCCGAAGCGGCATGCCCCGGCGCACGAATTCCCAGTCCACCCTTTGATCGAGGCTCGGCCCGCGCCGCGCATTCGCACTGTCCGCCCGCATCGAGACGAACCGGGGCAGCGGCAGGTTGGTGACCGGCCCGACCGAAACGAGGGTCTCTCCGGCGGCGAGCGGTCCGCCCGGCCCGATCCACGCCAGAAGAAGCAGCGCCGCCATGCCACGGCGAATGGGCCTGTGTCCGGCCATGGAAGATGTCCCGCTCCGTGCCTCGATGCCGGGAAGTGTCTGGATTTTCCGAACCCGCCCGTGCCATTATCCCGGAACGATAGCCAAATCCCGGTCCCGAAGGAACAGCAAACCGCATGACATCTGCCCAGCTCCGCGTGGTGGTGACGCGCCGCCTTCCCGCTCCGGTGGAAGACCGGTTGCGCGAACTGTTCGACGTCCAGCTCAGCCCCGACGATCAACCGATGTCCACCGAGGCGCTCGTCGCGGCCCTCGGCGACGCCGATGTCCTGGTCCCGACGATCACCGACCGGATCGACGCCCGCCTGTTGGGCCAGGCCGGACCGAGATTGAAGCTGATCGCAAACTATGGCGCGGGATTCGATCATATCGACGTGCCGACCGCGACCCAGCGCGGCATCATCGTCTGCAATACCCCCGGCGTTCTGGCCGAGGACACGGCGGACATGACCATGGCCCTGATCCTCGCCGTGCCCCGGCGTCTGCCGGAAGGGAGCCTGCTGCTCAGAAGCGGCAACTGGCAGGGCTGGAGCCCGACCGCCCTGATGGGGCACCGCATCTCGGGCAAGCGCCTCGGGATTCTCGGCCTCGGCCAGATCGGCCGCGCCGTCGCCGCGCGGGCCGCGCCCTTTGGGCTCGAAGTCCATTATCATGCCCGCCGTCGCGTCAATCCGGAAACCGAGGCGGAGCTCAGGGCGACCTGGTGGGAGAGCCTCGACCAGATGCTGGCACGGATCGATATTCTGGCGATCTGCGTGCCGCACACGCCTTCCACCTTTCATCTGATGAATGCGCGTCGGCTGAAGCTGATGAAACCAACCGCTTATCTGGTCAATACCGCCCGCGGCGAAGTGGTCGATGAGAACGCCCTGACCCGGATGCTCCGCTCGGGGGAGCTGGCGGGAGCGGGCCTTGATGTCTATGAACATGGCCATGAGGTGAACCCAAGGCTTCGTGAGTTGCCGAATGTCCTGCTTTTGCCCCATATGGGATCGGCGACGGTCGAGGGCCGGCAGGATATGGGCGAGAAGGTCATCATCAACATCAAGACCTTTGCCGACGGTCATCGCCCCCCGGACCAGGTCCTGCCCTCGATGCTCTGATCCCGTTGGATCGGTCGGCCGCGCATTCAGCCGGAGAGTTCCACCATGAGCGTCAACATCTACCAACCCAACGCCCAGGACAGCCTGAGCCTCGCGGAGCTCGATCTGTATCATCAAATCATGGACTATCGCGCGGAGGAAGGTCTCGGGGCGATCCCCCTGTCCAAATCCCTGACCACCACGGCGGGCCGGCATGTCGTGGACACGCGGGAAAATATCTGGGGAGAGGATCTGCGGCTTCCCTCGGGCGCCAACCTGCACAGCTGGAGTGATGCCCCCTATTACGCCGACGGCCGCGACCCGAGAGTCATGTGGGATGCGCCCGAGCGGCTGAACACCGGTTATACATCGTCGGGCTATGAGATCAGCGCGGCGGGTCAACCCACCGCCGCCGCCGCGCTGGCCGGATGGAAGGCCTCGCCCGGCCACAATGACATCCTCACCAACCAGAACGCCTGGGCGAATATCGATTTCAACGCGATCGGCATAGGCCTCGACACCAGCGCAGGCCCCGGACCCTATGGAGGCAGGGTTTACCACGTCTGGTTCGGCGCGGCGGCGGACAGGTCCGGCCCCCCGAACATCATGGGCAGCGACCGTTCGGATGTCATGACAGGCACCTCGTTCAGAGACCTGCTCTTTGGGGGTAATGGAAACGATCGCATGATCGGCGGCGACGGGAATGACTACCTGAACGGTGGGAGTGGCAATGATTCCCTGTCCGGATCCGACGGCAACGATCAGCTTTATGGCAGAGCTGGCAATGACGTCATCAATGGTGGAATTGGCAATGACTATATCTCGGGCTATTCAGGAAACGACAGTCTGGCTGGATTTTATGGAGATGACACGCTCCATGGAAGTTCGGGAATTGACCGGCTTTCAGGAGGCGGCGGTCGGGATGTCTTTCTGTTCAGTTTGACAAGCAACGCGCCGCGTGGTGCCGTCCGGGAGGCAATTGTCGATTTCACCCATGGCTATGATCGGATCGATCTGTCCGAGATAGACGCGGACTTGGGACGCGCGGGCAATCAGGCTTTTGAATTCATCGGCCGCGAAGGGTTTGGAGGCAATGCCGGGGAGCTGCGGTATGTTGGTGGCATCCTCTCCGGTGACGTCAATGGCGACGGAGTCGCCGATCTGCAGATTGAAATCACCAATCTCAGCGCCCTGACCTCCACCGACTTCATCCTCTGATCCCGCGTTTACGAAACCTTCACGTTCATTTTGAGGCGAAGTCGATCGACTGCTAGTCTGGCCCTCTCTTGGGGGATGTCGGCATGTGGCGGTGGATTGTTCTGGTTCTGGCGGTGGTCTGCGCGGTTTCGCGTCCACGGATGGGTTTCGCGGAGAGCGATGGCAGCCTGCTGGCCACGTTCAATGCACAAACCTTGCTGCATTCCGAGATTTCCCTGATCCAGACCGCGCTCGCCGCCTCAGGTGACTATTCGGGAGAAGTTACCGGCGCTTGGGACGGCCCCAGCCAACACGCGTTCGAGGGCTATGCCACCCGGACGTTCCAGCAGACGCCGCTCAACCTGCATGCGGCGGCGCTAATGATCGATTTCGCCGACACAGTTGCCCGCGAGGGATGGGATCTCTCCCTTGATCCGGCAACGGGCCTGTCCTTTGCCCTTCCCTTGGGTTCGCTCAAACGCTCCGAAATCTCCGACGGAGTGGAGTGGGTCGACGGCGACGGTGGCCTCTCGGTCCTGGCCATGCGCCAGACCCGGGCCGAGGCAACCTCCGCCCATGCCGCCGTCGCCGAAGCACAAGTGACGTCCGGGAAACCGATCATCCGCCGGTCGCCGGATCATTGGGTCACCGAAATCACCAGCGCCGCAGGCCCGCGGATCATAGATGTCTCTTATCTCGTGAATGGCGGTTGGAGCAGCCTGCGAATTATCACCACCCCCAAGCACACTCTCCAGGCCAACCTGATCGCCGCGAGCATCACACCGGGAG
The DNA here is from genome assembly GCA_048594665.1 of Amaricoccus sp. Lineage (GTDB taxonomy): Bacteria > Pseudomonadota > Alphaproteobacteria > Rhodobacterales > Rhodobacteraceae > Amaricoccus. The sequence goes on from JBMDWT010000016.1 coordinate 258,190, forward strand.
AGGGTCTTTCCTGGAGCCTGCCAGCGGGTGGACTGCTGGAATCCCTGGTGGGAGAAACGTTCAATTATCTCGCAACCTCCAGAAGCAAGACAGCCTCGGGCACAATCGGAGATCGCCCTGTCGAACCCGCGACCGAGCAGAGCACGGGATCGGGATTCTATGTGGCTCCGAACCTTCTGGTAACGGCCTCCCATGTCGTTGGAAACTGCGAAAGGGTAACTCTGGTCGATGGCACGCCCTTGTCTCTGGCGGCGGAGGACACCGATCTCGATCTTGCCGCTCTTCACACACCGTCGCCGGTCGGTCACTGGCTAAGGCTCGGCGCGGGACGGATCGGATTGGGTCAAAAGGTCAACGCGGTCGGCTATCCCTATTTCGGATTGTCCGGAACTGGCCTGAATGTCGCGGGTGGAAATGTCAGCGCCCTGGCGGGCCTTGACGATGACAAGCGCTTTCTCAGCGTCACCGCGCCGGTACAACCGGGCAACAGCGGGGGCCCGCTGCTGGCCCGGGACGGAGCTGTCGCAGGCGTGGTCGTGTCCCGGCTCTCCGAGGACTATATTTCCAGGACCACGGGGAGCCTGCCTCAAAACGTCAATTTCGCGGTTCAGAGTCAGGAACTGACGTCCTTCCTGTCGCTTCACCACCTCTCGGCGAAATCGGGCGGCATGGCGCCCTTCGACATGGAGGAAGGTGCGCCTTCCGAAATGGCAGAAACCGTTGTTCCAATCGTCTGCGACTAAGCTCAGTGCTCCCGTCGGGCGGCGACGGCGGCTCCGAAGGCCTGGAACAAAGGACGCGAAACCGGGTCATTCGCGGCATTCCATTCGGGATGCCATTGAACCGCCATCGCAAATCCAGGGGCTTCATCGATCACGATCGCCTCGGGGGTGGAGTCGGGCGCATGGCCTTCGATCACCACCCGCGCACCCTTGTCCAGAATACCCTGGCCATGCAGCGAATTCACCATCACTTCCTTTGCATGGAGAAGCCGGTGGAATTGCCCCCCCTCTGCGAGGTGGACGCTATGGCGGTATTCGAATTTTTCCTCGAGCGTTCCATCGGGGGGCATCCGATGATTGATCCGCCCGGGCAACTCCCGAATTTCGGGATGCAACGTCCCTCCAAAAGCCACGTTGAACTCTTGGAATCCCCGGCAAATTCCGAACACGGGAACACCAAGGGCCACGCATTCCCGGATCAGAGGAAGCGTGACGGCATCGCGGTCAGGATCGAATGCACCGTGTTTTTCGGTGGGTTCATGGCCATAGTGGCTTGGATGCACATTCGGCCGGCCTCCGGTGAAGACAAACCCGTCACAGGCGGAGATGAGATCCCCTATGGGACCAACGATGGGCAGGGCCGGGACGATGAGGGGAATTGAACCGGTCAGATCGGCCACGGCCTGGATGTTTGTGACACCCACGGCCTGCACCGCGTATTGGTCATTGATAATATGAGAGTTTCCAATGATACCGATGATCGGCCTGGTCATTGCTCACGAGTACCCATGCAACATATTTAACCAGGATAATAGATTTGTCGCTGGGCTTAGTCGAGAGGCTACCGACACAAAAGTCCTATCCGGTAGCCCTGATTGTATAAAATTTACTCTATCAGTTGGCAAGCGCGGTGCGTTCGCTCGCATCGACATTGACGGAGAGCTGGTCACCCTTGCGTGCAAACGTGTACGAGGCTTCGCGATAGCCCGGCATGGCGAAATTCGCCGCGTCTCCATCGCGCATTGCCATGACGATCCGCATCGGCGCGCCGGCCGCGTCATGCGGGGCAAAGGTGGCGGTGACCTCATAGGTGTCGTCATTGATCGGCTGGAAGTAGGCAACCATATCCAGTGGCCCCTCGTGGATGCTCGCGGCCTGAATCGGATGGCTGACGACGGCTTCCTCGGCATAAACCGGCAGGGCAAGGGTTACGGCTACGGCGCCGGCGACTACTGCGTTACGAAACATGATCTTTTCCTTATCGGATGTTTTGGCGCCGATGTTCTCAAAAGGGCGCCTCATGGAAATAGATATATAACGTCTCAAAAATTTCGCAATTGCAGCATAGTTATGCCCGCTATGCGCTGGCATTCTAGCAATGCCGCGCTTACGCCCTATACGGCATTGTTTTCAAATAAAACTGGCATGCCTCGTGTCGTCTTGCATTGAATACCATTGAATACATCCCTGCTCCAGCTACAATCGCACGGCCCTGCGATTTTGCCGCGGTTGCGAAAAGAACGGCTCCGGTCGCCGGCCCCGATCCGCCTTGACCTGTTTCAGGCGCACATGACACATTCCGCCCAAGGATCAGACAGGGGGAGTGGCTATGATGCGCCTGGACCAACAGGCTCCAACGATCCGGCTCGCGGATTATCGTCTTCCCGCGTTCCTCGTCGAAAGTGTCGAACTTACCTTCAAGCTCCGGCCCGGCGCCACCCGGGTCACATCCCGCGTTACGATGCGACCCAATCCCGCACGCTCCGGGGAAGGCCCGCTTGATCTGCGCCTCGAAGGCCGGTCGCTTAAACTGATCTCGGCTTCGATCGACGGGCAGGCGGTTGCGCAAAATGCGCTGGGCCTCGACCCGGAGGGCCTGACCATCGACGCGGCCCATGTCCCGGATCGCGCCTTCGTCTGGGAGGCGGAAACGGAAATCTCCCCCGAGAGCAATACGGCGCTCGAAGGGCTCTATATGTCGCGCGGCATGTACTGCACCCAATGCGAGGCGCAGGGGTTCCGCAAGATCACTTATTTCCCCGACCGTCCCGATGTGATGGCAACCTATCGCGTGCGGATCGAAGGCGATCTCCCGGTCCTGCTCTCCAACGGCAATCTGGTCGCCTCCGGCCCGGGCTGGGCGGAATGGGAGGATCCCCATCCCAAGCCGAGCTATCTCTTCGCCCTTGTCGCAGGTGAATTGGCCGCCGTCGAAGACCGGTTCGTCACCGCCTCGGGCCGGGACGTCCTGTTGCAGATCTGGGTGCGCGAGGGCGACCAGGACCGCTGCGCCTATGCGATGGACGCGCTCAAACGCTCGATGCTCTGGGACGAATCCGAATATGGCCGGGAATATGACCTCGACCGGTTCATGATCGTGGCAGTCGACGATTTCAACATGGGGGCGATGGAGAACAAGGGGTTGAATGTCTTCAATTCCCGCTATGTGCTGGCCAGCCCCGAGACCGCGACCGATGCCGACTATAAGTCCATCGAAACCATCATTGCTCACGAGTATTTCCACAATTGGACCGGCAACCGGATTACCTGTCGTGACTGGTTCCAGCTCTGCCTCAAGGAAGGCCTCACGGTCTTTCGCGATCAGCAGTTTTCGGGAAGCCAGCGCAGCCGGGGTGTCAAGCGCATCGAGGATGTGATCCGTCTGCGCGGCGCGCAGTTCCGCGAGGACGGCGGCCCGCTCTCCCACCCGGTACGGCCCGACCATTATGTCGAGATCAACAACTTCTATACCGCCACCGTCTACGAGAAGGGCGCGGAACTCATCGGCATGTTGCGCGGACTCGTTGGCGCCGATGTCTATCGCGCGGCGCTCGATCTCTATTTCGCACGGCACGACGGCCAGGCCTGCACGATCGAGGACTGGATCGCGGTCTTCGAGGACGTCTCCGGCCGGGATCTCTCGCAGTTCAAACTCTGGTACGCGCAGGCGGGCACCCCCCGCCTCAAGGTCTCGGAAAGCTGGACCAATGGCCGCTATGCGCTGGACATCGCCCAGAACACACCGCCGACTCCGGAACAACCGGACAAGGCGCCGCTCGTCATTCCCATCGCCTATGCTCTCTTCGGCCCCAAGGGCAAGGAAATGGCCTCCGGCGTTCTGGAACTGACCGAGTCGTTCCAGACCTTTTTCTGGGACCTGCCGGAACGCCCGATCCCGTCCCTGCTACGGGGTTTCTCGGCCCCCGTGATCCTCGAACGCCAGAACAGCCCCTCCGAGCGCGCCTTCCTGCTCGCCCGGGAAACCGATCCCTTCAACAAATGGGAAGCGGGCCAGACCTCGTCGCTGGAAAATCTTACCCGCCTCGCCCAGGATGAAACCGCCCTTCCCGATCCGGATCATCTCGCGGCACTGGTCGAACTCGCCGATGACGATCGGCTCGATCCGGCCTTCAAGGCCCTGGCGCTCGCCCTGCCACCGATCGAGGAAATCATTTCCCATATCGCGGGACTGGGCCAAGTGCCCGAACCAATCGCAATCTTTCAGGCCCGACGACGGTTGCTTGGCGCGATCTCAGGCGCCCTGGGGAATCGCGCCTTGTCGCTCTATCAGGCCAATGCGGTGCCCGGGGCCTACAGCCCCGATGCCACCGCGGCGGGACATCGGGCGCTCCGCCTGCGCGCGCTTGACTTTCTGACCGCGCTAGATCCGGACGCCACGCAGGCAAAACAGCTCTTTGCCGAAGCGGATAACATGACCGAACGGCTCGCAGCACTCAGCCTGTTGACGGCGAAGGGTCAGGCGGACGCAGCCCTCGCCGCCTTTCACGACCAGTGGAAGCACGACCGTCTGGTCATCGACAAATGGTTCGCCGTGCAGGCCGCGCAGACACCGCCAGAAATCGCCGTCGAGACCGTGAAAAAACTCGGCGAGCATCCTGACTTCGATTGGCGGAACCCCAATCGTTTCCGCGCGTTGATCGGAACATTCGCAATGGGCAATCTGGCGGGATTCCACCGGGCCGATGGAGAAGGATACGTCTTGTTTGTCGACTGGCTCACGCGGCTCGATCCGGTCAACCCCCAGACGACAGCGCGATTGACTGCGACACTCGGGAACTGGCGCCTCTTCGATCCGGGCCGACAGAGCCTGTTGCGCAGTCAGCTGGAGCGGCTGGCGGCTCTTCCGGGACTGTCCCGGGACACCGGGGAAATCGTTGGACGGCTTCTGGAACCTGGACAGGGCTAAGGCATCGTCCCTGTCATACTATTGTCAAGCGGACGCGATAGGTCACGATCATGAAAGAAGTGCTGGATCAATTGATCGAAGAACGCGCTCCTTGGCTCCGCCGCCAGGGCTCCGGTGTGCGCGCCGCGCGCACCCTCCTGCACGCCATCCTGCAATATGACCGCACCCGAAAGATCGCCGAGACGCTGGAGCCAATGCCTGGCCCCGACATCATGATGTCTCTGGCTGACATGATCGGCCTGCATGTCGAAACCGGCGGTCTGGAACATTTACCCAAGACTGGACCGGTCTTGGTAGTGAGCAATCATCCGACCGGAATCGCCGACGGCATCGTTCTCTATGGCGCCTTGGCAAAGGTGCGCCCTGATCTCTTCTTTTTTGCCAACGCCGACGCTCTGCGCATTCTGCCACAACTCGAAGCGGTGATCGCCCCGGTGGAATGGCGCCCTGAAAAGCGCACGCATCGCCAGAATCGCGAGACGATGGCCTATGCCTACAAAGCCTTCGAAGAAGGTAGGATGGGCGTGCTTTTTCCCTCGGGTCGTCTCGCAAAGCGCCGCTGGTGGTCCTTGCACGAGCGGCCCTGGATGGCCTCCGGTGCGATGTTGGCGCGCAGGTTCAACCTTCCCATCGTGCCACTGCATATCACCGCGCGCAATTCGGCCCTGTTCTATTTCTTTGACAAGCTCCACCCGACCCTGCGCGACATTACCTTGTTCCATGAAGTCCTCAACAAGACCCGCCAGCCTTATCGGCTGACCCTTGGCCCCGCCATTGATCCGGAGTCGCTGCCAGTCGGATCGGCCGAGGCAACCGAGGTCCTGCGGGCGCGCACCCTGGAATTGGGCGGTCAAAAACCTCAGACGGTACTGACCGCCCCCCGTTATGGCCGCCCCGCCCGTCTACGCCCTGCCCGGTTAGTGATCTGAATTCCGCCGCGGCTCCATTGGCTCGCGGTAGGCGCGAGCGAAAGGGCTGCCCGGCGCGATCTTCGCCTCCCGCTCTGACCCGCCCCTTGGCTGCGCCGGGATCACATAAACCTTCTCGGCCCGGACTATATTCACCGAACTGGCAGCATTCCAAATCCTCATCCCTGACTTGCGCAACCCGCGTCACATCGGGGTCGAGCGCGTGCGATCCGCCTTCGATCTGAAATCGCCCTCCCGCGAATTCGACGCGCTCATTTCCCTTGCCTTCACTCAGCCGCCTGGATCTGCCGGACAACGTTGCCAAAACACGGATCGAACTGGGCGACCGCGCGCCTGAGCCGCTCCAGCGTGGCCGCGCCGCGCAACTGGCCATCCTCGAAATCCTTGTCGGAGGCATGCACGGCCGTCGGCAGGCTGTTTGCCTCAAAGAAGCCAAAAAGCGGCCGCAACTGGTGTTCGACTGCCAGAGCATGCTTCTCTCCGCCACCGGTCGCCGCGATCAAAATCGGCTTTCCAACAAGCGCGGTCGGGTCGATCAGGTCGATCAGATGCTTGAACAGGCCGGGATAGCTTCCCTTGTAGATCGGCGTCGCAACGATCAGTGCATCGGCATCGAGCAAGGCGCGCGCGCGTTCGAAGGCCTCGCCCCTGAGATCGCCAAGCCGTCGCGCCAAGAAAAGATCCGCTCCGAAATCATTGATTTCGAGAAGCTCCGTCGAGGCGCCGAACCTTTCGGCGGCGAGGTCCAACGCGGTTTCGACGAGCCGCCGCGTCTTGGAAGGCTCACTGATATTGCCGGAAAGACCGACGAACCGAACGACCGCCATTGCTGATCCTTATCACGATTTTATCTGTAGTGTATTACAGGTTATCAATCCCTCGGTCCATTCCATGCTTCGCCCCGTCGGAAGACATTTCATCTCCCTGATCGGGTTCCGTTGACGGAATGCTTCCCCCAGGATTCCACCCCCGCCATTGGCCATTGAAGGTTAGCCTCCAATCCCAACACATCGATCCGCATCGCCGGAGCGAACAGCCGTGTCGGCACGAGATTCGTGTCCGACCCGTCGAAGCAGACATTATCCGCTCCCTCCTGACCGCCTCCGAGACGCTGGCAGCGGCGAAGGCACAAGATTTATTTTAGCGAGCCCGCTATTAATGCGATGGATACTCCCCATCCAGGTCAGCAGGCCAACACTTGTCGAACTCCAATGACCTCCATCCCGCTGTATGGTAATCGCGAAAGGAAGCGGCCCAAAGATGGCCTCCCTTGGTCGATCATTCACTTTCCCTCTATTGAGATTGGCACCCCTCGGATCAGGCGAGGAACATCGCAGCATGGCGTCCAACTTAAAGGATGAACGGACCGACCACTGCGACAGTACAAACGTAATACATCTGATGAGGTGGACGGCCTCTGCGCCCTGAGGTCAGTGCATCCTGAATGGGTTGCGTGACTGTCTTATCTCAAAGGAGCTGCTTGTCATGGAATTTGCGATAGTTGGCCTGGATATTGCCAAGAACGTGTTTCAGGT
>JBMDWT010000017.1:0-18471 GCA_048594665.1 Amaricoccus sp.
TCGAAATCACGACCTCGTCGAGATGCCATTTGTCGGCCGCCGCCGGACGGTCGCGCCGGATCCTGGCGGCGATCCGCGTACTGAATCTTTGGCACCACACCCGGATGCTGTCATGGGAGACGATCACGCCCCGCTCCGCCAGCAGGCCTTCCACGTTGCGCAAGCTCAACGCGAACCGATGGACCGCCCAGATGGCATAGGCGATGATGAACCGAGGAAAGCGGAAGCCCTTCAAGCGGGCTTGTGAAACCTGGCTGATCATGACCGGTCGCTTGGCACGCTGTCGGGCCGCGTCAATAACCTGACAATGCCCCACCGGTTCATCAAGAAGATGACCCGCTCGATGAAAGGCTTCAAATCGTTCCGGTCGGCGTCCACGACTTTGGCAGGTATCGAGGTGGCGCATATGATCCACAAGGGCCAGTTCAACATGCCCGGGAAATCCGCCTTGCAGCAATTCGCGGAACTTGCAACATAACTGTGTCCGGGGACAGCGCTTTCCCGGTAAACTTCAGAAATTTGCGATAGAACCGAGCTCGGCCGTCGTCAGCTCCTCGCGGATGGCTTCCAACGCCACTATGTGCGCGGCCTGACGGCCGGCGCCGTGAAATGAAGGCCTCCTCATGACCAAGATGAAGCGCGCGACGCGGTACAATCCGGCCGACCATGCCAAGGTGCGTTTTACCGGTGGGTTCTGGCAAGGCTGGACGGAGACCGTGGCCCGTGTGACCGTGCCCACCCAGTACCAGAGGCTGGAGGAAGAGGGTTTTCTCGAGGTGCTGGAATTCGACAAGCCGCCCGTGCCGCTTGTGAGACCGATCCAGCCGAGCGGGTTGTCGATGCAGCATTTCTTCGACAGCGACTTCGGCAAGTGGATCGAAGCCGCCAGCTACACGCTGAAAGCGCGCCGCGATCCCGTGCTCGAAGCGAAGATCGACTCCATCGTGGCACGGCTGGAGCAGGGACAGATGGCGGATGGCTATCTCAACAGCTGGTTTATCCGCCGCGAACCTGACAAGCGCTGGACCAACCTGCGCGACCTGCACGAGATGTATTCGATGGGCCATCTGCTGGAAGGCGCCATCGCGCTTTTCGACGCGACCGGCAATCGCCGGTTTCTGGACGTCATGATCCGCGCGGTCGATCATATCATCGACATGTTCGGGCCAGAACCCGGCAAGCTGCGCGGTTATGATGCGCATGAGGAAATCGAACTGGCGTTGGTCAAGCTCTATCGTGTGACCGGCGACAGGCGGCATCTCGACCTCGCGCTGTATTTCGTCGACGAACGCGGCCAGATGCCGTCCTATTTCGACGAGGAGGCCCGCGGGCGGGGTGAGGACCCGGCCGACTACGTTTACAAGACCTACGCCTACAGTCAGGCCCATATGCCGGTGCGCGACCAGCGGGTGGTCGAAGGCCATGCGGTGCGGGCGATGTATCTGTTCTCGGCCATGGCCGATCTGGCGGCGGAGACCGGCGACCAGACCTTGTTCGACGCCTGCGCGCGGCTCTATGACAATCTGACGCGACGGCAGTTGTACATTACCGGCGGTCTTGGTCCCTCGGGCGAGAACGAAGGGTTCACACGGGAATATGATCTACCGACCGAAACCGCCTATGCCGAAACTTGCGCCGCCGTGGCACTCGGGTTCTGGACGCATCGGATGGCACAGCTTGATCTGGATGCGAAATACACCGACCAGCTCGAAACCGTGCTGTTCAACGGGGCGCTGTCGGGCATCTCCCGCGATGGTCAGCATTATTTCTATGAGAACGTCCTCGAAAGCCACGGTCAGCACCGGCGCTGGAAATGGCACTATTGCCCCTGCTGCCCGACCAATATCGCCCGTTTTCTGGCGTCGCTCGGACAGTATTTCTATTCGTCCCGCGAAGGTGATCTGGCGGTGCATCTCTACGGAGCAAGTCAGGCCGATCTGAAGGTCGGCCCCGTCGCTCTGCGACTGACCCAGACCACCGACTATCCATGGAACGGCCGGATCGACCTGACTCTGGTCCTCGACCATCCTGCCCGCTTCACTCTGCGCCCGCGGATCCCCGGCTGGTGTCGCGAGGCCACGCTGGCGGTGAACGGTGAGGCCCAGTCCCTGGAGGCGATCACCTCAAAGGGTTATGCGTCGCTTGCCCGCGACTGGTTCGATGGCGATGTGGTAACGCTCCAGCTCTCGATGCCCATTAAACGGATGCATGCCCATCCGGCAGTCGACGCGGGCGCGGGCCGGGTGGCGCTGCGCCGCGGACCCGTGGTCTATTGCATCGAACAGGTTGACAGCGGGATCGAACCCCAGCGCCTGCGCCTGCCCGCCGCGGCCACGATCCGCCACCGCTTCGATCCGGATCTGCTGGGAGGGGCCGTCGTGCTGGAGGCTGAAATGCGGGAGATCAACGCCGAGGACTGGGGCAACATGCTCTATCGCGCCGAACCCGCGCATAGGGTGGCCCGGACGGTGACCGCCATCCCCTATCACCTATGGGCCAACCGTGACGCAGGGGCCATGCAGGTCTGGCTCTCCGAAGCCGGCGAGGCATAGGTTTGGCCAGGCTGACACTGAGCAAGGTTGTAAAACCCCGGGGCAGCCATATCGCGGTGCGCGGCATCGACCTGAGGGTCGCGCACCGTGAGTTCGCCGCGCGGGCTGGACCCTCGGGCCGCGGGAGATCCACGACGCCGCGGATGATCGCAGATCTGGAGCATATCTCCGGCGGCCAGATCCGGATTGACGATCAGACGGTCAACGACCTTGGCCCCGGACAGCGTGACACCGCCATGGTGTTCCAGAGCTACGCGCTCTGCCCCCATATGACCGTCCGCGAAAACATCTCGTTCTGTCTGGCACAGATCAGGATCAGCAAGGCCGAACGACAAGCCCGCATCCTTCGCGCGGCCGAGACGCTTGATATCACGGCTCCGCTGGACCGCCGCGCGGGACAATTGTCGGGTGGGCAACGTCAGCCGGTGGCGATGGGACGCGCCATCGTTCGCAATCCCAAGATGTTCCTGTTCGGCGAACCGCTGTCAAACCTCGATGTCAGGCTACGTGTCCAGATGCGCACCGAAATCAAGCGCCTCCATCGGATTTTGCCGACCACCACGGTCTCTGTCACCCATGACCGGATCGAAGCGATGACCATGGCGGACCGGGTGGTGGTCATGAATGGCAGGGGGATCGAACAGGCCGGGTCACCAAAGGAGCTATACCTGGCGCCACGGAGCCTGTTTGTCGCAGGTTTCATCGCATCATCGGCCATGAACATTTTGCCGGCACGGCTGGTGACGCGAGGCGGCGGCCGGGCAATCGTGCTGGAAACCGGGCTCGAACTGGAAATGCCCGCCTCAATGATCGCCCGGTTTTCAGCCGCCGATGGCGATGTGACGTTCGGACTGCGTCCCGAAGCGATCACCCCGCGGCAGGATCGTCCGGGCTTTGCGCCTGTTGACGCGGTGTCGCAGCTCGTCGAGCCGTCGGGGCCGCGGACGATGGTCTATTTCCAGATCGGCGGCACCACGCTCTGTGCCACGCTGGAACCAGAGATGGTTCCGCCACCGGGCAGCGCGGCGACGTTGTCCTCACCATGAATGCGATGCATCTTTTCAACCCTGCGAGCGGCTTGTCGCAGCGGGTGTGACAGCCAGTCCCGAACGGAACATATGATGACAATGACAGTTGATGAACAGACCCACGCGGCGGCTCGTTTGGCGGGTCTGCGCGGCTGGATGGCGGCGCAGGGGGTGGACGGGCTGTTGCTGACCACGGCCGATGCGCATCAGAGCGAGAATCCCCCGGACCACGATCGCAGCCTGTGCTGGCTGACCGGTTTCACCGGCTCGCTCGGACAGGCGCTGGTGCTGCCCGACGCGGCGGTGCTGTTCGTGGATGGCCGCTATCAGGCGCAGGCGCGTCAGGAAGTCCCGTCCGACCTGTGGCAGATCGCACATCTGCACGACACACCGCCCGCGACATGGCCGGCCGCGCAAGGGTTGAGGATCGGGTTCGATCCGATGCTCTGGACGGTGGACCAGCAACGATCGCTGGCGCGCGGCCCGCGGATGGTCCCCCTGCCCAACGACCCGTTCCAGGCAATCTGGAATGATCGCCCCGCCCCTCCCCGCGGCAAGATCCGGTCGATGACCTCCCCGGATCGCACTGACAAGCTGGGCGAAATCGGTGCCAGGCTGAGAAAGGAAGGCATCGACCTGTGGGCGGCGACACGGCCTGATGACATTGCCTGGCTGTTCGACATCCGGGGCAGCGATGTTGAGATGAATCCGCTGGCGCTGTCCTTTGCCCTGATCGCCGCGGATGGCACGGCGGAATGGTTCGTCGACGCGGAGAAACTGTCCTCCGACCCGCCGACGGGCGTTTCGGCCTATCCCATGACGGCATTCCTGCCGCGTCTGGCCTTGCGCGCCGCGAACCTGACGGTGGGACTCGACCCCGCCTTCGCGCCGGTGGCCGTGGCGGATTGCATCACCACCGCGGGCGGCACGGTGCGGGAACAGCCCGATCCGGTGATGCTGAGGAAAGCCTGCAAGAGCCCGGTCGAACTGGCGGGCTACCGGCGCGCGCATCTTGCCGACGCGGTGGCCTGGGCGCGCTTCCTCGCCTGGCTGGACACCGCGGTTCCAACCCGCGCCGCCAGCGGCGATCCGGTGACAGAATGCGAGGCCGCCGACGCCATCCTGACAATGCGGCGGGCGGAGAGCGGATTTCTCGAACCCTCCTTCGCAACCATCTCCGCCGCCGGACCGAACGCGGCGATGTGCCATTATTCCCCCTCACGGGAGCGGGACATGCCGATCCTGCCGGACATGCTGTTTCTGCTGGACTCCGGGGGGCAGTATCTGGACGGGACCACCGATGCGACACGCACCGTCGCCTTCGGCCCGCAATCCGCCACCCGGCGCGCGGCGGCCACGGCGGTCCTCCGCGGGTTTCTGGCGTTGTCGATGGCGCGGTTTCCGACCGGCACCTTCCCGCATCAACTGGATGCGCTGGCCCGTGCCCCGCTTTGGGCCATGGGCCTCGATTACGATCATGGCACCGGGCACGGTGTCGGGCACAATCTTCTGGTGCATGAATACCCCCATCGCTTCGGCAAGCGCGCCAATCCGTTCCGGCTGGAGCCGGGCAATATCATGACCATCGAGCCGGGCTATTACCGTGACGGTGATTATGGCCTGCGGGTGGAAAATCAGGTGGAGCTGGTGGCGGCGGGCGAAGGGTTCTGTGCGATGGAGCCCCTGACGCTGGTGCCGATCGACCTGAGCTTTACCGAACGGGCCGACCTGTCACAGGGCGAGAGGACCTGGCTCAACGCCTATCATACCCGCGTCCGCGACAGCCTGATGTCCCTGGTGCCGGAGGAGGTCCGCGACTGGCTGACGCGCATGACGCGCCCGATCTAGGGCGGGCCCCGTTTGAATGACCGCGATCCCGAGCCATCGAACACAACCCTTCGAGGGCTCGGAAGTTTCCCTGGAGCGCAATCCGACCGGAGTGAAACGAGGATCGGAAAAATTGCGCGTCAGATCATGGAGATAGCGCGCGCGACCTGACTGTGTCAGGTCGGATTACGCTCTAGATACCGAATGGATCATCCAGCCGGACCGAGGGTGGGCAGAACCAGCGTGGTCCCGTCTCGGTCATCCAGGCGATATCTTCCAGCCGGATGCCGCATTCGCCGTAAAGGCAGAGCATCGGCTCGATGGAAAAGCACATTCCCGGGGCCAGGGTCGCTCCATTGCCCGCGACAATGTACGGCTCTTCGTGGATGTCGAGGCCGAGGCCATGACCGGTGCGATGTGGCAGACCGGGGATGCGATACCCCGGCCCGAACCCGGCTTCCGTCAAGACCCGACGCGCCGCCCTGTCAACCTCGGCGCACGGAACACCCAACCGCGCCGCGGCGAAGCCCGCCTCCTGCGCCCGCCGCTCATGTTCCCACAAGCCGCGCTGGCGCTCCGTGGCAGGACCAAACACATAGGTCCGGGTGATGTCGGAACAATAGCCATGCAGCACGCCTCCCAGATCGACCAGAACCATATCGCCGGGCCGAAGCCGTTGAGGATAGGGCACACCATGCGGATAGGCTGTCGCCTCGCCAAACTGCGCACTGGCGAACAGCGGCTTCAGCCCGAGCGCAAGATGAGCGGCGGTCACGAAATCAATGACCTCCGTGGCAGGGATGCCGGGGCGCAACCCGGCATGCACGGCCTTCTGCACCGCATGACTCGCCGTCATCGCCGCCTGGATGATCGCGATTTCAGCGGCCGATTTCACCTGCCGCTGCGCCACGATCAGAGGTTGCGCCGATTGCGGCGCGCGTCCGGTGGCCCGTCCGATCCCATCGACGAAGACGAAGGGCGTGGCGGGGTCCAGGGCGAGCGTGCCGGTCACCTGCCCTGCGATCAGCGCGAAGGGATCCTCCTCCTCCTCCCAGACCGCGATCCGTCCGGGAATACGGATCAGCGTTTCCAGCTTCGGCCGCTCGAACGCCGGAGTGACATAGGTGATCTCACCTTGCGCCGGCACCAGTGCGCCGTGAATCCGCTCGCTGAGCCCCAGCGACACTCCCGTGAAATACCGCAGCGAAGAGGAGGCATCCAGCCAGACGGCCCCCACCCCGTCCCGCGCCATTGCCCCTTGCAGGGTGGCAAGCCGCTGACGGAACTCGGCGTCGGTGATCGCGGCCACCTCGACGGGACGAAAGGCGGCAAGTGCTTTGGAGAGATCGGTCATGCTCATTTCACCACGAAGCCATGAGCGAAGGGGTCGCGATCGTCGATGAAGATCGTGTTGTAGCCGGTCATCCGCGCCCAGCCGGCAACCGAGGGAATGATGGCATCCCGACCGGCCACACGGGTCAGGGTTTCGACCCGGCCCCTGAACAGCGATCCGATGATGCTCTCATGTACGAACGCATCGCCTTCCCGCAGCTTGCCTTTGGCCGCCAGTTGCGCCATCCGCGCCGACGTGCCGGTGCCACAGGGCGAGCGGTCGATGGCCTTGTCGCCATAGAACACCGCATTGCGGGCATGCGCCTCGGGATGAAGCGGCGCGCCCGTCCAGAGGATATGCGACAGGCCGCTGATCGCCGGATGTTCGGGATGGACGATGTCGTATTTCGCATTCAGCGCGGCCCGCAGCTTCGGTGACAAGCCGATCAGCTCTCCGGCGGTGAAATCGGCCATGTCGCGGAAATTCTTCTGCGGCTCCACGATGGCATAGAAGTTGCCGCCATAGGCGACATCGACCGCGATCTCGCCCAGGCCCTCCACCTCCGCGGTCAAACCCTCGGCAAAGAGGAACCCCGGCACATTCGTCAGCCGGACTTCCTCGACATAGCCGCCCTCCTGCCGGAAGGTGATGTCGACCTTGCCGGCGGGCGTGTCGATCGACAGCTGCCCCGGCCTGCGCGGCGTAATCAATCCGTTCTCGATGGCCATGGTGATGGTGCCGATGGTGCCATGTCCGCACATCGGCAGACAGCCCGAGGTTTCGATGAACAGCACCGCCACATCGCAATCCTCCCGCGTCGGCGGATAGAGGATCGAGCCCGACATCATGTCATGGCCGCGCGGCTCGAACATCAGGCCCGTCCGGATCCAGTCGAACTCGGCCAGAAAATGAGCGCGCTTTTCCAGCATGGTCGCGCCTTTGAGCATTGGCGCGCCGCCCGTGACAAGACGCACGGGGTTACCGCAAGTATGTCCGTCGAAGCAGGGGAAGGTATGGCGGGTCATGATGGCCTCTGGAAGCGGGCGGGAGAAAAAGGCGCGAGATCGAGCCCCGGTGTCTGGCCGGTCAGCAGATCGGCGACGATCGCCGCTGTGCCGGTGGATTGTGTCAGTCCCAGATGGCCGTGACCGAAGGCACACAGAATGTCCGGATGGCCGGGCAACGGGCCGATGGCCGGCAGGCTGTCGGGCAGCGACGGACGGAACCCCATCCATTGTTTGCCCCCGGTCACCGCGAGCCCCGGCAGGAACTGCGCCGCCTTGCGGAGCATGGCATCGGCACGGGCAAAGTTGGGCGGCAGATCCAGCCCGCCCAACTCGACGGAGCCTCCGACACGGATACCCGAGGTCAAACGCGTGATCACAAAGCCATGACCGCCGAATGTCACTTGGGTCCGCAGATCGAAGGCATTCCCCGGCAGCGTGGTGTTGTAGCCCCGTTCGGTTTCCAGCGGAATCCCGACACCCAGACTCCGCGCCAGACGATGCGAAAAGGCACCCGCCGCCAGTACGACGCGGCCAGTCATCGCGCCCACGTCGGTCCGCACGCCCTGAGGTGTCAGCGCGGTGACATTGGCGAGGGTGATCTCTCCGCCGTTCGCGCGGAACCGGTCCGCCAGCGCCAGAGTATAGTCGCGCGGGTCGCTGATCGAATACCAACCGGGGGTGAATGTGCCATGCGTGAAGCGCGGCGCGAGACCCGGTTGAACCTCGGCCATGTCATCGCCGGTCACATGGCGGAACGCGATGCCATGTTCACCCCGCGCCTGCCAGCCCGGCAAGGTTGCGCGGAACTCCGCTTCGCCCTCATAGACTTGCAGCTGGCCGTCACGGCGCAGCATCGCGGTCAGCGCGTGGTCGGCCAGGAACGGTTCCAGCGTGGATTTCGAGAGACCCATCAGGGCACTCTGCGCCGCCGTACCGGCGCGATAGCGGCTGGCGCGGCTGGCGCGCCAGAACCGAAACATCCAGGGCGCGATCCTCAGCGCATAACGCGGCGGCACCGAAAGAGGCCCGAGCGGATCGAGCAACCAGCGCGGCGCCTGCGCCATGATCCGCGGCGAGGCCAGCGGAAAGATATCGGTAAAGGCAAATGCCCCGGCGTTGCCAGACGAGGCCCCCGCCGCCGGGCCCGCGCGGTCGATGACCCGCGCGCTGAGCCCGCGAGCCTGCGCCGCGAGTGCCACGGACAGCCCAATAACACCCGCGCCGACGACGATTACTTCCGCGGTGCGCGACATGCCGGATCAGCGATCAGGCCGCGACAGTCTTCGCCGCGCCGGTTTTACCGGGCCAGTTGGCATACCAGCGATTGAACAGCGCGAACTGCTGATCGGCATAGCCGCGCTGGCTGTCAGTCAGAGCATCGGTTTCATTGAAATGCAGGCTGTATTCGGCATCGCCCGCCAGAACCATCATATGCTTGTAGTACAAAACCAGATCAGCGCCCTCATCGAACGAGGACAGCACGCCTAACGCCCCTTCCAGTTCCAGCGCCAGGGCGCGGGCAGCCACGTCGCCTTCGGCGGCCTGGCGCGAGAGCTCGCAAAGACGCAACACCGGCCGGGGCAGCACATTGCCGATACCGGTGATCGCGCCGGTGGCACCGCAATTGACGAAGCCATGCACCACGGCGGTATCGACACCGACCATCAGGGTCACATCGTCATCGCGGCTGGTGATATGTTCCGCCGCGTAGCGCAGATCGTCCTTGCCGCCGAACTCCTTGAACCCGACCAGGTTCGGATGCTCCGCCCGAAGCGCGAAAAACAGATCCGCCCGGGTCGCGAAGCCATAATAGGGGCTGTTGTAGATCACGGAGGGCAGGTCGGGCGCGGCGGACAGGATCGCCTTGAAATGCGCCTTCTGCGCCGTGGCCGAGGTGCCGCGCGAAAGAACACGCGGAATCACCATCAACCCCTTCGCACCAACCTTGCGCGCATGTGCCGCGTGCGCCACGGCCGTCGCCGTGTTCACCGCGCCGGTGCCGACGATGACCGGCACACCGGCTTTCGTCAGGCGTTCCACCCCTTCCATCCGCTGCGCATCGGTCAGCAGCGGCCAATCCCCCATGGAGCCACAGTAAACCACCGCCGACATACCGGCGGCGATCAACGCTTGCCCCTTGCGGACCAGTGCATCGAAATCGGGGCTGCGATCCGCCGCGCAGGGCGTCATCAAGGCCGGAATACAGCCGGAAAAAATCTGGGCTTTCATGTCGTGCTCCTTCGGGCAGGGCAAAGTCTGGATGCGGAAGACCGGGACCGGATTGCCCCGACGAATCCGATCTATTGCCCACACATTACATTTTGTATTCTATTTGTCGACAATGAAATGCGGTTGTGCGCGCACTGCCCGCGGGCCGCCGCGTTCCCGCACCATCCTGACCAGCGTGGTAAAGACTTCGCCGCTCTGGCGGATGCCGTCATGGTCGTATTCGCTTGTGATCCAGCGCGTCAGGTTGCCCACCTCGGACGCCGTTTCCAGCGACAGGCCCGCATCCACATAGAGATCATCATGATAGATCACCGCCGCCACCGGCACCTCGTTGGCCGCCAGCCGGACCGGATCATAGAGCAGCGGATAGTCCCCACGTCGCGCCAGCGCCTCGACTCCACCGCGGAAGGCTCGCAACGAGCGGATCTCCTCGAACATCCACGGATACATCATCTCACCAGTGAACAGCAAAGGCCGCCGATCAGGCGCGAATTCGGGGAATTCAGCGCGGATGCGTTCGGCCGCCCAGGCGGTCGTTCCGGGACCATGGCCATAGATGCTTTCCTGCAGAGCGGCGAACAGCGGCCCGATGTCGTAGCTGGTGCGGACCATGATCGACGCCAGAAAATGATCCGACAGTCGCCCCGGCGCCGAAAAGGCTTCATCCATCAGCCAATGCACCGCCTCGAACCCGACCGACATGCCAAGTTCGATCCCGATCAGCTGCAACCGCCGCACCGTCAACCGGTCGCCATCGGGCAGGCGCACCTCATTGGCGTCGATGAAATCGGCCAGCGCGGCGACACGCTCCACATCGCCGGGAAAGCGCTGATAGAATTGCGTCGTCTTGGCAGCGGCGCGCGGATAGGTGCGCCGATAGACCTCATCCGCCGAAGGCCTGAGGCTTGCCAGACCACCGGCCACGTAACAGGCCGCCAGTGCCTCCGGCGCGAGCGACAGATAGGTCAGCGTCAGAAACCCGCCATAGCTCTGGCCCAGGGTTTCCCAAGTACGTCCGCCGTACAGATTATGCCGCAGATGTTCGAAATCCCGCACGATGGAATCGGCCCGGAACAGCGCCAGATACGCCGCGGCCTCAGCATCGGCGAGGCCTGCCATGGTGGCCGCCTCGATCGGCGTTGACCGGCCGGTGCCGCGTTGATCGGGCAGGATCACCCGATGGGTCTTCAGCGCCTCGGCCAGCCAGGGCGGGCCGAACCGGTCCGGTCTGGGCGATTTACCCCCCGGTCCGCCCTGCAGGAACAGCAGGAGCGGCAGGTCTTCATCGCGCCGCGCCGGATCGACCACCTCACGCGCGAAGATCGAGATCGTGGCCCCCTCTGGCCGCGACCAGTCCAGAGGAACCGCGAGGTGATGATCGCGGACCAGCAATCCCGGGATGATGTATTCGGCAACGGCCATCACAGCCTCCGTTCAGCGCACGCGCGGTTCCAGCAGGACGTAGACGATATCCACGATGATATTGGCGACGACGATGAACAGGCCGCCCAGCAGCACGACACCGATGATGACCGGACGGTCCTGATTGGCAACGGCCTGCACCGCCAGCCGACCCACGCCGGGCAAACCATAGACCTGTTCGATCACGATCGCCCCACCCAGAAGCATCGCGATATCGGCGCCGAGCTGGGTCACCAGCGGGGTCAGCGTGGCGCGCATCGCGTGACGCCAGATCACCCGCCGCTCGGACAGGCCCTTGGCGCGGGCAGTGCGGATATAGTCCTGCCCCAACACTTCGAGAAGCTGGCCGCGTGTCAGCCGCGCATAGACGGCCGCCATGGTCAGCGCCAGCGTGGTCCAGGGCAGAAACAGATACCATGCCCAGATCGCCGGGTCGGGCCAGAACGGCTTGTAGCTGCCGGGAGGGAACAACACGAACCCGGCCTGCCGCGGCAGGAAATAGAAGAGATAGAGCGACACCATCCCCAGCACGAAGGTCGGGAAGCTGAGCCCTACCAGGATGAACGACTGCCCCAGCCGATCGCGCAAGGAGCCGGGATGCCGGGCCGACATGATGCCGACGGGAATGCCAATCGCCAGCCAGAACACCACCCCCCCCAGCACCAGTGACAGGGTGACGGGCACCCGGTTCAGGATCAGCTTGGTCACCGGCTGCTGGTTGCGGTAGGAAAAGCCCAGATCGCCCGTCGCCGCCTTGGCCAGAAAACCGAAATACTGCTGATGGATCGGGCGGTCGAGGCCGAGGTTGGCCCGGATCTGCACCAGTTGCGTCTCGGTCGCCTTGTCACCGGCTACCATTCGGGCGGGATCACCGGGGGCGACAAAAAACAGGAAGAATACAAACGCGCTCAGCACCAGCAGGATCAGCGCGCCGAACCCGACGCGCCCAGCCAGAAAACGGATCATCGCGCGCTCCTCCCCTGCCGGACGGGGCGACCTTTGGGGTCCAGCGCATCGCGCAAACCGTCACCGAGAATATTGAAAGCCAGCGTCGTCAGCAGCAACGCCATGCCCGGGATCAGCACCAGCCACCAGGCCACGAGATACAGCGAATTGCCCGCCGCGTCGGCCAGCATCCCGCCCCAGCTGGGCGCGGGCGGCACGATGCCCATGCCCAGAAAGGACAAGGTCGCTTCGAAGACAATGGAACCGGGGATCATCATCGTCGAATAGATGATGATCGGCACGCTGAGGTTGGGCAGGATATCCACCAACATGATCGAGAGCGGACGGGCACCGAGCGAACGGCTGGCCTCGACGAATTTCTGTCGGCGCAAGGATATGACCTGAGCGCGGATCACCCGACCCATCGTTGTCCAGCTGAAGAACACGATGACGCCGATGCTCAGACCGAGGCTGGGCCCGAAGACCGAGACCAGTGCCAGAGCGCAAAGGAGGAAGGGCACGCTCATCACCAGGTCCATGCAGCGGCTCAGCACCATGTCGATCCAGCCGCCGAAATACCCGGCGATCATCCCGACGGTCACGCCCACCAGCGCGGCCATCAAGGCCGCGAACAATCCGACCTGCAGCGAGACACGCGCGCCATAGGCCAGCCGCACCAGCACGTCGCGCCCCAGATGATCGGTCCCGAACAGGAATTCGCGGTTAGGGGCCACGGGAAGGCCGGTCGGCGACAGCCCCGTCGCGCGGTATTGTTCGATGGGGCTATGCCCGGTCATCGTCTCGATCAGCGGTGCCGAAAGCGCGAACAGCACCACCAGCAGGATAAAGCCGAGCGCCACGAAATTTGCCGGATCGCGCAGCAACCGCCGCAGCGTCAGAGCGATGGATCCGCGCTGGATGACAGGGGGCCGGGCGCTCATCGGGCCATCGCCTCGACCGAAGACTCCAGCACCCTGTCCGGGGCGGGGCGGCGTGGCGGCGCGGGATGCGCGGCCTCCAGAAGCGCTCGGGTGCAGGCATGACGCGGCGCGTGATAGAGCGTTTCGGTGTCGGCCATCTCGACGATCTGTCCTCCCTGCATCACGGCGACCCGGTCGCAGACATGGCGCACGACGCCGAGGTCATGCGAGATGAAGAGGTAGGTCAGCCCCAGATCGCGCTGCAACTCGCTGATCAGGTTCAGCATCTGTGCCTGGATCGAAACATCCAGCGCCGATACCGGTTCGTCGTAGATCACAAGCGTGGGGTTCAGGGCCAAAGCGCGGGCGATACCGATGCGCTGACGCTGACCGCCAGAGAATTCGGACGGAAAACGGTTGTAGTGTTCCGGGTTCAGGCCGACCCGTTCCATGAGACGCCCCACTTCCTTCTTGCGCGCCTCCCCCCGCGCCAGCCCGTGCAGCCGGAACGGATCGCCGATGATCGCCCCCACGCGGCGACGCGGGTTCAGCGCGCCATAAGGGTTCTGAAAGACGATCTGCACCTGCCTGCGCATCCGACGCCAGGCGGCGGCATCCAGCCCCTTCAGATCCTGTCCCATCAAGGTCACGCGACCGCCCGTCATCGGGATCAGACCCGCCAGCACCCGCGCGAGCGTGGATTTGCCGCAGCCGCTTTCACCAACCAACCCCAGCGTCTCGCCCCGACGAAGATCGAGATCGATACCCTTCAGCACCTCCATCCCCGCCCCCCGCGAGAACAGACCGCCGCCGCCATAGGTCAGCCGCACGCCCTCGGCATGCAGCACGATATCCTGTTCAGGGCGCAGAGCGGCGGGCGCGGCGGTTTGCGCCACCGGCGGGGCGGGCGGTGCCTCGAGCCAGCACAGCGTCTCGATTCCGTCATTGTAGCGGCGTACCGGCGGCTGCCCGGTGGGACATCGCGGCAGGACACTGGCGCACCGGGGCGCGAAGACGCAACCCGTCGGCGTGTCGAGCAGGCTCGGCGGACGTCCGGGGATCGGCACAAGCTCCGCCCCCGCCTCGTAATTCCCCGGTGATGACGCCAGCAGACCCGAGGTATAAGGATGAGTGGGCGCCGAGAACAGCGCCTCGGCCGGACCGATCTCCATCCGCCGCCCGGCATACATGACCATGACCTGATCCGCGACGCTCGACAGCAGGCCCAGATCATGGGTGATCATCATCACCGTGATGCCCCGCTCGCGCTGCATCTCGGCCAGCAGTTCAATGATCTGCGCCTGCACCGTCACATCCAGCGCCGTCGTTGGTTCATCGGCAATCACCAGGGGCGGGTTCAGTACCAGCGCCATTGCGATCATCACCCGCTGCCGCATCCCGCCTGAGAACTGGTGGGGGAACATGTCGAACCGTGTCCCGGCATCGGCAATTCCGACCCGGCCCAGTAGTTCGACGGCGCGGCGACGTGCCTCCTCCCGACTGACCTGTTCGTGGGTATGGATCATCTCGGTGATCTGGCGGCCGACAGTGTAATAAGGATGCAGGCTCGACATCGGATCCTGAAAGATCATGCCGATCTTCGAGCCCCGGATGCGCCTCATGTCCGCGGACGACAGGCGCAGCAGGTCGCGACCTTCGAACAGGACCTGACCGGTGATTGTCGCACCGGGCAGCAGCCCCAGGATGACCTGCGTCAGCACGCTCTTGCCTGACCCGGACTCCCCGGCGATCCCGAACATCTCGCCTGCTTCGACACGGAAGGATACGTTGCGCAGAGCGTGGATCATGCCGTCTTCGGTCGGGATGGCCACGCAAAGATCACGGACGTCGAGTACCGGCATGGCAACACTCCGATTTCTGGAACGAGGGTTCCGCGCGGTAACGACGCGGAACCCGGGGCGCGGGCGCGCGCGGGACTTAGCGGTCCAGCCAGACGTTGGTCCAGTCGCCCTGCACGCCGATGGCATAGGGCTGGAAGTTCTGTACCGCCGCGCCGTGGTACAGGACAATCAGATTGGCGACCAGCGGCACGACCGGAGCATCGGCCATCACCAGTTCATCCACCTGGCCCCAGATCTTGCCGACTTCTTCCGGCGTGGTGGCATTGATTGCCTCCTGTGCCAGCTTCGTCGCCACCGGGTTGTTATAATCGGTGTAGTTGTAGGTCTGGTGGGTGCCGTTATAGGTGAACTGCGGCTGGAAGACCGACCGCGCCGAGCCGCCCGCCCAATCCGGCGTCCAGCCCACGGGGGCGATGTCCCAGGTGCCGTTCTTGGTATTCACCGGGTTGGTCATGAACTTCGAATAATAGTCGGCCGGCGCGACCGGGGTCAGCTCCAGCGTGATGCCCGCCTTCGCCATCGAGGCCTGGATGGTCTGCGCCACCGCCGGCTCATTGCCCTTGTTGCGGAACGGCATCTTCAGCGTGATGCCATTCGGATAGCCCGCCTCAGCCAGGAGCGCTTTCGCCTTCTCCGGATCGCCCTTCGCGTCGGGCGAGGGATAGAGGTCGAAATCGTGGTGGCCGAGCACTCCGACACCGAAGATCCCGTTGACCGGCTTCACGATGTCCGACCCGCCCATCTGCTGCACGATGGCGGCCTTGTCCACCGCGTAGTTGAGCGCCTGACGCACACGAAGGTCGCGCAAGGCGCCCTTGTTGTTGTCGGATGTGGTGTTGATGAAGATGAAATTCGTATTGCCCGAGGACACGGTCATCAGCTTGTCGTCGCCCGACGCCTTCAGCATCTGCAGGATCGAGGGCGGAATGGTGACATCATAGGTCATGTCGCCGTCGCCCGACTGCAACTGCTGCATGATCGCATCGACGGTCAGGCCGAAGGTCACGTCGATCTGATCGACATAGGCCTTGCGGAGCGGATCGCTCTCGGCCTTCCAGGCCGGGTTGCGCACCAGCTGGAGCGACGTGTCCGGTGTATAGGCCCCCGGCGTATAGGGACCGCTGGCAATGAAGTTCGCCCGATAGTCGGGACCGTCGGGCATATAGTCGAGCACTTCGACCGGGGCGGGAGCCGAGGTCGGCAGCGACAGCATATAGATGAAATCGCCGGCCCGCTGGGTCAGCCGGATGACGACGGTCTGGTCGTCCGGCGTCTCGATGCCGGGAATATCGTTGGTCTCGATATAGGATTTCATCGCCGCGACCGTTGGCTCCACCTTGGCGAAACCCGCGCAGAAATCCGCCATTCCGGCGACCAGATCCGAGAAATAGGTCAGCGCGGACGACCCGAGCGCCGGATTGCACATCCGCTTGAAGCCGCGCTCCAGATCGGCGGAGGTGATCTGGCGCGGGCCGGACGGCGTGTTCCAGTTGGCCCCCTCGCGCAGCTTGAACGTATAGGTCAGCCCGTCATCGGTCGGTTGCGGCACATCGACGGCGAGATCGCCCCGCGGGGTGATGCGCACGGTTTCATCGGTCGAGGCTTCATAGGAAATGAGCTGACGCGACACCGCGCGCAGGAAGTTGTTGGTGGTGACAAGGCCGGCCGAGGTCGGATCGAAATGGTCCAGATCCTCGGTGCCGAGAATCATCAGCGTCCCACCGGGACGAGCATCCTGCGCGAAAGCCGGAATCACCGCCGCCGTGGCCAACAGGCCTGCGAGCACCATGTCGAATAGTTTCGTCTTTGCCATGATGGCAGTCTCCCTGTTTTTTTGACGCGGCGCTACCAACAAGCACTGCCCGACGATGACGCATTCTGCGGCGAGCGCTCTGCTTGTCAAGTCTATTGTCGACAATATGGCGACATGACCTTGCAAAGAGCGGCGAACTGAGGAAGCATGCTTTTGGGAATGCTCATGGCCCGAGAGTGGGTTTTCGGGTTAGCCTCATCCCTACACGGACCTCCGGTCCAGGCTTGAGTCTGCATCGGGAACGCCACCCTTGACGGGGGATCAACAGAAGGACTTCGGACAGTTGGCTGCATCATCGAAATTGACGGCGGGAAAGAAGGCGGGCCGAGCCACCCCGGCCGAAACCACGACGGCAAAGGAAGGCCCGGCGCGCGCGCGCGGATCGGGCGTCCAGATCGTCTATGAAACGCTGCGCAGGACGATCCTGGAACTGGAGCTGGAACCCGGCAGCCCGCTGGACGAAGTCAGCCTGTCCGAACAGTTCGCAATGTCGCGCACCCCAATCCGCGAGGCGTTGGTGCGGTTGTCCACCGAAGGACTGGTCACCACGCTGCCGAACCGCAGCACCATCGTCTCGGCCATCGACCTGGTGCGGCTGCCGATCTATTTCGAAGCCCTGACCCTGATGTATCGCGTGACCACCCGCGGCGCGGCGGCCAACCGTCGCGATGTCGATCTGGTGACGATCCGCAAGCTTCAGATGGACTATGCCGAAGCAGTGAACGCGCACGATGTACCGGGCATGATCCAGACCAACCGCGATTTCCATGTCGCCATCGCCGTCGCGGCCGGCAACACCTATTTCACGGCGCTGTTTTCGCGGTTGCTGGACGAGGGTCGGCGCATCCTGCGGCTGTATTACAAGACATTCGACGATGTCCTGCCGCGCCGTTTCGTCGATGAACACGAGGCGATGGTCGTCGCCATAGATGCGCGAAACACGGAACTGGCCGATCGTCTGGGAGCCCAGCACGCCGCGCAGATCGTCGCGCAGATTCAGAGCTACATCTCCCGCGATCCGACCACAGACATCGATCTGACACCCTAATTCAAAGGCTCACCGACATGGCAACGCCTTGCCAGACGCCGCGTCATGAACCCGACGCTTGCGAGCAGGGTCCGGACCATTGTGCTTTCCAGCAATTGCCCCCAATGCTTTGCCAACCCGAGGCGACGAATGCGCCAACTACTTTAGTTCCTGCGGATATAAGCCAAAATGATCGAAAACCGGCCTACCTGTTTGATCCCGTGCTTTGATGGTGCGATCTTTTCCAGAGAATGGAAGGAAGCGCTATGGGCCAGGTTCACCACGGCTGCGCCACGACGACCGCGGCGGTCCGTCGAGCGATACAGCATAGTCAAGAGAGCCTGAGGGCGCTGGCCAAGCGATACGAGCTATGTGAGAATTTGGGTGATGGCGGCCTGAGAGGGCGGCGTATCGTGGCGGGTGTTCGACGCCTGCCAGAACCTCCCGAAGGAGCGATACGCCATGAACGACGATACCACGATCATCCCGTTTCACCAGCCGGGTTC
>JBMDWT010000018.1:0-19766 GCA_048594665.1 Amaricoccus sp.
GTTTTTCGCTTCAGGGTGGTGCCGGAACGGGCATCCGCGCGCCTCTCGAACACGAATTGAAGATCAGTAACGAACCATGTGGGTACTTTTGTTGAACGAGACGGCGGCCAACTCCAATTTCGCGCCAGATGTATCGAACAAGAACGCCCGCTCCGGGAAGCTCGTGGCGTCTATCTCGGGGCCGAGCTTCGCGTCGCGTTGTCCAATACGGGATAGTTCGCGATCCGCCGGGCAGCCGACAGGCTATTCTGCCAACCCACGGATTCCTGACAATTCGGAAACGTCGGTCGGTATCGGCGTTTGCCGCGCCGCTGGCGCACGTCGTCGCTTTCAATGTGACCTGGCCTGGATGACGAAAGCCTCTGTCATCGCCAGCGCCTTGCTGGTGCTTCTCGGCTCGACCGTGACCGGAGCAGCGGGCGTTTGGGAATTTGACCGCAAGGGGCGGGTTCTGCTCGCGCCAAACTCTCATGATCGTTTCCCGCATAAGAGAACTTATGTTACCGATGCGATCAATGAAACCCGCTCCACGCGCAACCTGAGCACGCCCGCGACCGGCTATGCCGCGGTCTATCGGCCCATGGCCGAGGGTGTCGCACGGGTTTTCGCGCGCGATCCGGCGATCGCCCGGGCGGGCCTCGACGCGGAGGAATTCGCGCGGCTCTTCGTGGCGCTGATCGACCAGGAGTCGCGGTTCAATCCAGGCGCTGTCTCGCCAAAGGGCGCGCGCGGACTTGGCCAGTTGATGCCCGAAACCGCCGCCGCGCTCGGGGTGCGCGATGCGCTCGAGCCTATGGAAAATTTGCGCGGCGCCGCGCGCTACCTCACCGCCCAGCTCGCAACCTTCGGCCGGGTCGATCTCGCGCTCGCCGCCTATAACGCCGGGCCCCATCGTGTGACCCAGTACCAGGGCATCCCGCCGTTTCGCGAGACACGCGACTATGTCGCGCGCATCACGCGCGCGCCCACCCTGTAACCACCGCCGGAGGCAATCGCGCCGCCGGAAACACCAGAGGTGCCCGCGTTGGAGCCTGTCTCCGACGTAGCACCTCTCTCCACCCCAACCCCCCGGAAAGAAAGTGTTCTCGAATGGAAAAACTGACTCTGATCACCCGTCGTCCTCTCACCTGGCTTCTCGTCGCCCTCGCCGCCGGCCTTCTCTCGGGACATCCGGCGCTGGCCCAGGATCTCTCGCCAATCAATACCTTCTTCACCACATTGGGGACTGCTCTCACCGGCGCCACGGGACGCGCGCTCGGCCTCGTGGCGCTCGCCGCCGTCGGGATCATGTTCCTGTTTGGCCGGATGAACATGGGCTTCGCGGTCTCGATCTGTGTCGGCCTGGTCATCCTCTTCGGCGCCGCGACCATCCTCGGTGGTTTCGCGTGAACGCGCCCTGCTTCCAGGCCCTGACCCGACCCGTCTCGGTGGCGGGCCTGCCCCTCACCTATGTCATCATCCTGGTGATGACGGTTCTGGGCGGCTTCATCGCCACGCTCAGCTTCGTCTATTTTCTCTGCGCGGCGCTGTTCGGCTACGCCGGTCTGCGCGCGCTCGCCGCCTGGGATCCGCGCATCTTCGACGTGATCCTCACCAGCCTTGTCCGGACGCCGCTTCCGGCCGCCTGGTTCCGGGGCAAGGGGATCATCTACCGTGTTTGACCTCTCGCCCACGTGCGCCCTGCGCCGCCTCGAACCCAGTGGCTTCCGGGACGATGGCTTTCTCGTGCGCCATCTGCCGTATGTCTCGGCCGTGAGCGATGATGTGATTTTGCTGCGCGATGGCGAGCTGATGGCGACCTTCGTCGTGGAGGGCCTTTGCGCGGCCACGGGGGAGAGTGCGCGGGTCGAGGAGGTGGCGGAGGCGGTGCAATCCATTCTGGCCCAGTCCCAGCCAGAGTTCGGCTTCTATGTGCATCGCCTCTCCTGTCGCGCCACGCCGGCCCTGCCCGCGCCGCTGCGCGCCGATGCCTTCTCCTGGGAGGTCGACCGACGCTGGCAGGCGGCGCTGACCGGTATGGACCTGCGCGAACGCCGGTCCTTCGTCTCCGTGATCCTGCGCCCCCAAAAGCTTCTCGGCCTCACGGCGCGTCTGTTTGGCCCGGGCGCCGCCGCCGAGCGCGATCGCCTCCGGCGGAGGATCGATCGACTGGAGGACATGATCGGCTTCCTGATGGATGCGCTCTCGATCACTCGTCCCGACCGCCTGACAATCGGCGATGGCCGCTGGTACGGGCTGCTTCGCGCGCTCCTCACCGGGGTCCACGAGCCGACGCCAATGCCTGATAGCTTCCGGCCAGTAGCCGATCTGATCGCGACCTCCCCGATCATCTTCCGGGGCGACCTGTTCCTGATCCCCGGCGCTTCGACCGAGGATATGCGCCATGGCGCGGTCTTTTCGCTCAAGGCCTATCCCGCGACGACGGCGCCGGGCATCTTCGATCTGTTCGATCTCGATTTCGACAGCGTCCTCACTCAGTCCTTCACCCCGATCGAGCCCTTCGACGCGCTGGCGCGGATCAAGCGCACCGTGCGCCAGATGGGCGCGGCCGATGACGCGGCAGCCTCCTTGCGCGCGCAGCTCATCGACGCGGCCGACGATCTCGCCTCCGGCCGGGTGAGCTTTGGCCATCACCACGCCTCGCTCGTGATCCTCACCCGCTCGGAGGCCGCGCTCGACGAGGCGGCGGCCCAGGTTCGCGCGGCCGGCCAGCGGGCCGGCTGCGTCATGGTCCGCGAGGACATCGGTGCCCGCGCGACTTATTTCGCGCAGGCTCCGGGCAATCATGCCTTCCGGGCGCGCGCGGCGATGATCTCGTCGCGCAACTTCGCCCATCTCGCAGCCCTGCATGCCGACCCCCGTGGCCTCGCGGCATCGGAAACCCCCTGGGGCCAGCCGATCACCCTCCTGCCGACCGCCGCGCGCGGCCTCTTCCGGTTCAGCTTCCACCAGCGTGGCAAACCCGGTGACAGAACGGTCGGCCATACGCTGGTGCTCGGCCGCACCGGCTCGGGCAAGACGCTCGGGCTCGCCTTCCTGATAACCCAGGCCCGGCGCACCGGGGCCCGGATCATCGTCTTCGACAAGGATCGCGGGCTCGAGATGCCGGTGCGCGCCATGGGCGGCGCCTATGGCGCGGTCCGGATGGGCGAGACGACCGGCTTCAATCCCTTCGCCGCCGAAACCGACGAGCGGGGCCGCGCCTGGCTCGCCGACTGGCTGAGCGCGCTTCTCTCCCGCGACGGGCCGCTGACCGCGATCCAGACCCAGGCCCTGACGCAAGGTGTCAAGGTCAATGCGGAGACCGACCCGAACCTGCGCAGCCTCGGTTTCTTCCGACGCCAGTTCCGCTCGCTGGACGATGACGAGGATC
Source organism: Amaricoccus sp. (assembly GCA_048594665.1). GTDB lineage: Bacteria > Pseudomonadota > Alphaproteobacteria > Rhodobacterales > Rhodobacteraceae > Amaricoccus. Next base: position 3,374 of record JBMDWT010000018.1, read on the forward strand.
TCTTCACCCGCATGGGTGACTGGGACAGGGACGGGAGTTTCGGCTGGCTCTTCTCGGGGGAGGGCGTCGATACGCTGTCGCTCCGGGCTCCTGTCACAGGTTTTGATCTTTCGGAGATCTTCGACACCCCCGCCGTGCGTACCGCGTGGCTCGCTTATGTGTTCCGGCGCATCGAGCGCACGATCGAGGACGGGGTGCCCACGCTGATCGTACTCGACGAGGCCTGGAAGCTTCTGGACGACGATTACTTCGAGCGCCGGCTGAAGGACTGGATGCTCACGATGCGCAAGAAGAATGTCGCGGTCGTGCTGCTGACCCAGCGCGTCGCACATATCCGCGAAAGCCGCGCCGGGGGCTCGATCCTTGAATCCGCCGTCACGACGATCCTGTACCCGAACGCCCGCAACACGCCCGAGGAGCTGGCGCCGCTGGCGCTCAACGACCGCGAACTGACCTTCGCCTGCTCGAGCGGGTTGGAGAGCCGCCTCGCGCTGGTCCGCTCGGGCGATGTGAGCGTGATCGCGGACATGGACCTCGGCGCTCTCGGGGGACTGACAAAGGTGCTCGGCGGCGGGCCGGGCGGCACGGGGATGCCGGACGACTGGCGCGAGAACCCGGAATTCTGGAAGGAGATCGCCTGATGGCGCGGTGGATCATGATCATAGCGGCCACGGCCGCGCTCGGCGGCTGCGCGCGCTATACCGAAAAAACCAGCCCCTGCGTCTGCGACTGGACGCCTGTGAGCAGCGCGGAACGGGTGCCTGTATGAGTGTGCGTCTCGAAGGGGCGCTGCGCACCGCGGTCGCCGGAGCTGTGTTGATCACCACATGTCTGGCAACGTTCGCACCTGCCCGCGCGCAAGGTGTCCCGGTCTTCGATGCCTCGGGCGTGGCACAGGCGATCGAGCAGGTGCGTCAGGGGGTCGAGATGATCGAACGCGCACAGGCCCAGATCAACGCGATCACCGGCGCGCGCGGCATGGACCAGGTGCTCAATTCGGCGACCGATATCGCCGCGCGTTCGGCGGCGTCCGACTTCCCGGGCCTTGTCGATGGCGCGATCACCGGCCGCGAGATTCTCGGCAACACCACCCGGATCGTGGCTTCGATCAACCGGATCAAGACCAACCTTGACCTCGGCGGCCTCGGGAGCTTCGCCACCTCCGACCTCGCGCAATATCGCTCGCTGGCGACCCTTGGTGGCGCCTCCCTCGCGGCGATGGCGACGGGCAAGGATTCCTACGCGCGCGCCAACGAGGCGATGGCCCGCGTCAATGCACTGATCCCCCGGATCGATGCCAATACCGATCTCAAGGCCTCGGTCGATTTCAACACACGCGTCCAGATCGAGCAGACCCAGGTTCTGAACGAGCTGCTGCGGGTTCTGTCCGCCCAGGCCAATGCCCAGGGCGCGCAATCGCTGTTCAACACCCGTCAGGAGATGGCGTCCCGGGAATTCCTGCGGCTCGGCGCACAGAGGGAAACACCATGAAAATCATTCGAGCAGTCGTAATGGGGCTGGCGTTATTCGCGACCGGTCAAGCCTGGGCCCTTGGGGGATCTTTCGCCTGTGAGCGCTCCCCCACAATGGAGGTCCGGGAGCAGATTGACAAAGGTGGCGCACTGCAAAGCATCGTTATTCAATATATGACGCGTTGGGATGCCCAGGAGGCGATGAAGCAATGTCGGGCCTACGCGGAAGGTCGGCCCTATGAGATTACCTGCCTGAACGGGCGCCGCGACTGGCCGGCGATCCTTGCCAGCGTCCCGCAAGAGTATTTCGGGCGCTCCAACAAGAGCCTCGCCGCGACCCTGAATATGGAACGGCATAAAGGGAATGGCTTCAAGGAAGCCATGGACTATTGTCGATCCGTTGGCGCGATCAGGTAGCGGATCGGGGCAATCAGGACATGGCGACTTTCATAACGGATAATCTCGCGAGCATAGACGCACTCGTTGAGACCTATGCGGAGACAGTCTTTGTTAATTTCGGGGGTCCGCTGACCACGAGCATCCGCCTCGCCGGTATCGTCGCCCTCGCTCTTCTCGGCGCAAACACAATCTTTCAATGGACCCCGCTGCAGGTGACGGATTTCCTGAAGTGGGGAATGCGTTATGTGATCGTGCTCATGGTTGCGACAAGCTGGGCGCAGTTCGAGCCGATCTACAACATCGTCACCGATGTTCCGAGTTCGATCGGTGCTGAACTCCTCGACGCGGGCGGAGGCGCCACGCTGAACGAGGCCATGGACAATATGGTCACCGGGATCTTCGACTTTTCCGACCGCGCGGCCGAGGAGAGCGGCTATTTCTCGATCAACCTGCTCTCGATCGTACTGGCAATCGTCGGGGCGCTGATGGCCTGTGTGGCGATTGTCGTCGCCGGCATCGCCAAGATCGGGTTGGCGATGGCAGTTTCTCTGGCACCGGTTTTTATCGCCTGCCTGCTTTTCAAGGCGACCAGTGATCTCTTCTCGTCCTGGGCGAGGTTCACGCTCGGCTTCGCGCTGATCCCGCTCGTGCTCGCCGGCGTCATGGGCATCATCATCAGAATTGGCGAGGACATGATTCTCGAAGTGCAAACAGCCGGCACGCTCACCGACGCAGCGGGCTTTCTGATCGTGGCGATGGCGGCGATCTTCCTGATGAGCCAGGTCCCGACCATGGTGAACAGACTGGCCGGCACGGTGGTCGCAACCGCGAGCGGTGTGCGGGAGATGAACCAGATGAGGGCCGTCGCCGTCGCGACCGGTCGCGGCGGCGGCGCGGTCCTGAGCGCCGCGAGCCCGGCGGTCAAGGCGGTGGCGCCGGCGGGCCGCGCCGCCTCGCAAGCCGAGTCCGGCAATCGCGGAACCGTCTTCGGACAGGAGCTGATCGCCTCCTATCAGGCGCGCAAGCAGAACATCGAGCGCAACCAGCCACGACTTGCGACCCTCGGCCAGCGCTCAAGCCTCGGCGACGATTTCAGGGCCGGACAGGCGAGACAGGAACAATATGCCCGCCGCCGCTGGCGCGAGCTTTCCGCCGCGAAAAAGTCCGGCGCGGATGGGCCCGCAAGCGATCCGTCCTCCACACCGAAAACCAGGAAAACCTGACGTCGGGACCAGTCCCATCCCCATCCGTCAAGATTGACGCGCTCCCAAGGGAGGCGAGCCGAAAAGGAGTCCCATATGTCGGACCAGACCGAACTGATACATCGCTTCGAAGACGAGGTCTTTTTCGGACTGCGCCGCAGGGTCAGTCTCTTCGCCTGGCTGGCGGCGCTCTCGATGGGCATTGCGCTTTGCGCGGTCATCACCCTGGCGATCGTCCTGCCGCTCAAGGAGATCCGGCCCTATGTGGTGATGGTCGACCGAAAGACCGGCGAGTCCGAGCTTCTCGTCTCCACCCGGCCCGGATCGCTCGCCGAACAGGACGCGGTGCGCGAGGCGGAACTGGTGCGTTATGTCTCCGAGCGTGAGACCTATGACATCGCCGACAATGCCATGCGCATTCCCCAGGTGCTCGCCACTTCCGAGGGTCAGGCGGCGGAGTCGTTGCGTGCGCTCTGGAACTCCGCCTCCCCGCGATATCCCCCGGCGCTCCATGGTGCCGACACCCTGATCCGCGCACGGGTCCGCTCGGTCACGGTGCTGAATGACGCCACCGCGCAGGTCCGCTTCACCCGTTCGCTCGAAGAGAAGGGTCTGCCCCTGGTCGAGCGCGCCTTTGTCGCCACGGTCGGGTTCGCCTTCCGCCCGAAAACCGAGCGCACGCTCGAAGCGGTCTGGAAAAACCCGCTCGGCTTTGTCGCCACAAGTTACCGCGTCGATGCCGAGACGCTGGACGCCGTCACCAAGTAAGGGACCTCCCATGCGCCTTGCCCTGCCCTGCGCCGCCCTCGTCGGCGCCGCCTTCCTTGTCCTCGGCGCCGCGCCCTCCCAGGCCGAGACCGGCCCGCGCCCGATCGGGGCCGATCCCCGGATCAAGCAATATACCTATGGCCCGACCACGGTGTACCAGCTCGATCTCGCGATGAAGATCATCACCTCAATCAAGTTCGCGCCCGGCGAGGCGATCGACAGTGTGCTGATGGGCGACAGCGAAAGCTGGGAGGTGATCCGGCTCCAGTCCGGCCATGTGCTGGCGGTCAAGCCCCTGATCCTGGGCGCGCGCACCAACATGACCGTCTATACCCGGCAGCGCACCTACACATTCGAGCTGCGCGCGGTCCCCGCGAGCTCCGGTTCGCCCAGTCTCAATTACCGCATCGGGTTTCGATATCCCGAACAGGAACACGCCAAGGCCAACCGCGCCTTGGTCGAAGCAGCGCGGCCCCGCGACCCCAACTACTATGTCGCGGGACCCAAGGTCGCCTGGCGCCCGGTCTCGGTCTATGACGATGGACGCCAGACCACCTTCGTCTTCGCACCCGATGCCCCGCGCCCGGCGATCTTCCGCGTCGATGCAACGGGACGCGAGAGCATCATCAACCTGCGCGAGACCGACACCGGCGCAGTGGTGACGGGAACCTCGGATCGCTGGACCCTGCGGATCGGCGAGGAAGAACTCTGCGTCGCGCATCAGAGAGTCATCAAGACCGTGCCGGGCAGCGCGCGATCGAAGGCGCTGCGTTCCGGCTATGTCGCCGCGACCGCCGCTTCGGGCGCGGGCGGCCGAGGGCTTCCCAAATGACCGAGGCCGAGCCGCGCGACACAGAGCGTCTCCGGCTGCTCGCGCAACGGGAGGCGCCCGTCGCCCCGGGCCGCGCGCGGCCGATCCTCGCGGGAGCGGGGTTTGGGCTGCTGTTCTCTGTCGCGGCGATCTTGGCGATCGCTCCCGGGCAGGTGCGCTCTTTGCTCGGCTTCGGAACCTCCCAGGTCGCGCCTGTCCAGCAGACCGCCTCCAAGGAGCCAGGGCTTTCGACCGAGCTTCCGCGTGGCATCCCGGCCGCTGAGGAGCCTCCGATCAACACGGAGGTCCCGCGCCGGGATCCCGCCGGAATGAGCGCCGGCGATCAGGCGCGCCTCGCAGCGCTGGAAGCGGAACTGCGGACCCTGCGCGACAAGCAGGCCGGGCTGAGCCGGGAGGAACTGCGAACCATGCTCGAGGCCAACGCGGCCGAGATCCGCGGCGAGGTGAACCGAATGCTGCTTTCCCGGAACGCGGTCCCCGCGGGTATCGTCCCCGGCACCGCCGAGGCGGAGGCGCGCAAGCGCATGGAGGAGGAGCGTGCCCGCCGGGCGGCGATCGAGGAGGCCCAGGTAAAATCCCGCGGCCTGGTGATCGACGGCGCCGGCGGAACGGTTCCGGGGAGCGCGGGCGGAGACGGCCGGCGTCTGTCCGGCAACGAGGGTTTTCTCGCCTCGGCCGCCGCTGAGAGCCCCGAGACGGCGCGCGCCACCCAGCTCACCGATCCAGCGCGCATCATCGTTCAGGGCTCGATCCTCGAAGGCGTGCTGGAGACCGCGATCACCAGCGATCTCCCGGGAGCGATCCGCGCGGTACTGAGCCAGGACGTCCTCTCCTATGATGGCTCGGCGGTGCTGTTGCCAAAGGGCACGCGGCTGATCGGCACCTACAGCTCGGACGTGAGGATTGCACAGCGCCGCGCGCTCGTCGCCTGGAACCGGGCGATCACCCCGGACGGGACCAGCGTCGCCCTGGGCGGCATCGGTGCCGACGCGCTCGGCCGAAGTGGGCAGACCGGCGATGTGAACACGCATTTCCGGGAACGGTTCGGCTCGGCGGCGCTGATCTCGATGGTGGGGATCGCCCCCCAGGTCATTGTCGGCGAAAGCACCAATGGTGACGCGGCCGATGCGATCGACGATCTCGGCGATGATCTGAGTTCCGCCACCGGCGGCGCGCTCGACGCCTATCTGAACATTCCACCCACGATCAGCGTCGCACAGGGCGATCGCCTGACCATCTTTGTCAATGGCGACCTAGTGTTCTGATGGAGAATGAGAGCACCAGGTCCCCTGCCCGCCTCGCCAGCGGCAGTCATGCCGAGCATGAGTTGCGCGAGCTGCGCGCCTTGCTCACCGCCGACGATGTGAACGAGGTTACCCTCAATCCCGATGGCGCGGTCTGGGTCGAACGCGCGGACGCGGATCATATGATCCGGACAGACCACCGCTTCGCACTCGCGAAGATCAGGCAGCTCAGCGATCATCTCGCTGGGGAAACCGCCAACAAGCTGGGGCCGAAACATCCGCTGGTCTCAGGAAGCTTTCTCGCCTTCGGGCAGTCCCTGCGGGTCCAGATCGTGGTGCCGCCCGCCGTGGAGCACGGGGCCTCGCTCTCGATCCGCAAATACGTCTCACGTATTCTCGATGTGCGCGAAATCGGGTTCCTGGAAGGGCGCCAGATTAGCGTCGAAGGGGAGCGGCGCAAGCGGCTCGGAGAGATCGCCGGCCTCGCACGCGAGGGCCATCTGGCGGAGCTCTTCGCGCGGGCGATCACCGAGCGGATGAACATCCTCGTCTCGGGCGGCACCTCCTCGGGCAAGACCACGGTCGCGCGCGCCCTGCTCTCGCTCGCGCATCGTGACGAGCGCTTGGTGACCATCGAGGATGCGCGCGAGCTTCACCTGCCCCACGAGAACAGCGTGGCCCTGATCGCCGAACGAACCGCTGGTTCGGAGCGGACCCCGGCCCGCCTGCTGGTCTCGGCCCTCCGGATGCGGCCCGACCGGCTGATCCTCGGCGAGATGCGCGGCGAGGAGGCCCTGGCCTTCCTCGAGGCGATCAATACCGGCCACCCCGGCTCGATCAGCACCATTCACGCCGACAGCCCCGTCCTCGCCCTCGAACGCCTGGCTCTCATGGTGATGCAGGCGGGCACCCGCCAGACCCGCCGCGATGTGCTCGACTATGCCGCGCGCACCATCGACCTGATCGTGCAGGTCGGCAAACGGGGTGGGCGTCGCGGCGTGTTGGAGGTGTTCATGCCCGCGCTGGAGAGGGGTGAGGCGTAAGCCGCGGGGTGGAGCAGCCCGGTAGCTCATCAGGCTCATAACCTGAAGGCCGCGGGCTCAAATCCTGCCCTTGTAACAAAAAAATAACTTCTTATCAAAGACTTCAAAGCCAAGCCAAACGCTCGGCTCTCATGATTCCAAATTCTTGTCAACACCCGGTCAACGTTTTACGAGCCCCCCACCAAGGGGTCAGATAATCGTGGCCATGACCCTCACAGCACCAGCTCATAATGCGTGCTGCGGCCGCCACCTTCGCCTTTCCGTAGCAGCCCGAGGTCCAGCAGAGCGGCGATGTCACGGTTCGCCGTGTCCTGCGAGCACTTGGCAATCACCGCCCATTTCGATGATGTCATCTTGCCTTCGAAACCGTCGAGAAGGCGGTTTAGCACCTTGATCTGACGTTCGTTCAGCGCCAGCGTCGCGGCGCGTTCCCAGAACTGCCCCTTGGCGACGACCGCCGCCAAAACACCATCGGCGCCGTGGATGGCTCGGCCGAGGCAGTCGAGGAACCACAGGATCCACGACGTGACGTCCGTGCCGCCCTTCTGGGTGCGCTCAAGCTGGTCGTAGTAGGCGTTCCGCTCGACCCTGATCTGCGCGGACATGCTGTAGAAGCGCTGCGGACTTCCTTCCGACCGGGCAAGCGCCAGGTCAGCGATGGCGCGGGCGATGCGGCCGTTGCCGTCCTCGAAAGGGTGAATCGTCACAAACCACAGATGAGCCAGCGCCGCCTTGATCACCGGGTCGGTGGCCAAGGGCGCGTTAAACCATGCAAGGAAGGCTTCCACTTCCTCCGCGACGCGCGGTGCGGGCGGGGCCGAGTAGTGAACCTTCTCCCGGCCGTAGGGCCCAGACACCACCTGCATCGGGCCGGTACTGTCATCGCGCCAGTCCCCGACGATGATCTTCGTCATGCCGCTGCGCCCTGTGGGGAACAACGCCGCATGCCACCCGAAAAGGCGCTCGGCTGTAAGCGCGGCCTGATAGTTCCGCGTCGCGTCCAGCATCACCTCGACAATGCCTTCCACATTGCGATCGGTTGGAGGCAGGGCGCCAATGTCGATGCCAAGCCGTCGGGCGAGGGATGACCGCACCTGTGTGGCGTCCAGAAGCTCGCCCTCAATCTCGCTTGTCTTGACGACGTCCTGCGTCAGCGTCTGCAGAACCGCCTCTTCGCGCAGATTGAAGCCCAGCGCCTCCATACGGCCGATCAATCGCCCCTGGTCGTGACGGACGGCAGCCAGGAGCGCGGCAATGCTGCCATCCTGCCAGGTCAGCCTTGGCCAGTCTGGTTGCTCCCAAATGTACACCACATTCTCCGCATAACGAGCGGCGATTGTTGCCCGCATTCTCTGCAAGTGCAAGGAAAAACACCGCAATATATGCGGAGAATGATGGGCCTATTCTCCGCATCTCCGCTTCGCCCCGACCAGTTGGTACGGCATTGTCATTTGTGGACGGCTCCTGTTTTGCAAGGGATTTGTCGAGCGATTTTGGTCGAAGCAGGTTGCGGTCATTTGTCCGGCCTTTGATCGCAGGACATATGCCCGCTGGCCCTGATGAAGTCCGCATGCCAGATCCCGATCAGGTTAGCGAGCTTTGGAGCCCGGACAATGCCTCGGAGTGTTCTGGCCGCGGGTCCGTTCGATCATCTTCATCACTCTCGTCTGCCCTTGCATCTCGTCGCGGCGCGGGTGGTACGCCGCTGTGTTTCTTCTTCGGTCAGTTTGCCGGCGCGTCTCTGTAGACGTCGCCCTTTGCAAGAAGGGCCCAGGCGGTGCGGGCGGTCTTGTTGGCTATCGCCACCGTGACGAGCCGTGCGGGTTTGCGCATCAACAGGGATCTGACCCAGACCCCGGTTCGCGTGTCGGTCTTTTCCGCACGCCGCGCCACCGAGGTTGCGCCGACGACGAGCAGTCGTCGCAGGTAGCCGTTCCCCATCTTCGACACTCGTCCCAGCCGATCCTTGCCGCCTGACGCGTTCTGCCGAGGCACGAGCCCCAGCCAGGCGGCGAAGTGCCGGCCGGATTGGAAGACAGTCGGGTCCGGCACACTGGCAGCAAGCGCGGTGGCGGTGATGATGCCGACACCCGGGATCGTCCCAAGCCGCTGGCTTGCCTGGTTTTACCGGTGCCATGCCATCAGGCGACGTTCGATCTGCGTGATCTCCGCCATCAAGTGCCAGAGCTGCGTCGCCAAGGACAAAAGAGCGTCCCGTGCGATCGAGGGCAGTGCGATGTCATCGGGACCTCGCAGTCTCCGGACCAACGCGATCACCTTGCAAGGGCCCTGAGTGGCGATGAAACCGAATTCTGCGAGATGGGCCCAGATCGCATTCAGAACCATGGTCCGCTGCCGTATCAGAAGGTCGCGTGACCGATGCAAAACCAGGACTGCCTGCTGCTCCTCGGACTTTACCGGCACGAAGCGCATGTTCGGTCGCGTCACGGCCTCACAGATCGCCTCGGCGTCCGCCGCGTCATTCTTCTGACGTTTGACGTAAGGTTTCACGTAGGCTGGCGGGATCAGCCGCACGTCATGGCCGAGCGCCGCGATCGCCCGCGCCCAGAAATGCGACGTCGGACAGGCTTCCATACCGATCAGGCAGGGCTCCAGCCGACGCAGTGCGTCGAGAAGCGCGGCACGACGAACCTTCTTCCGCAGAACAATGGCGCCATCCGCGTCAACGCCATGCAACTGAAAGACGGACTTGGCCAGATCGATCCCGAGTGTTGTAATCTTCATGTGGTCGGCTCCTTCCTTTGTTGACAGCGACACAGCACCAACATGGCACAATGCGATGCCGTCGGGGCGGAGCCGTCCACACCATCAGGTTAATTGACGTCGGTCCGAGCAGGGCATCTATCTTTGTTACGCGGCCAGTTCGGCGGCATAGCCGTTCCACAGGCTGAAGGCATCAGCCCGGGCATCGCGGTAGAATGTTGCGGATAGTCGGTGGCGTTTTGGGCGGAAGAGAGTGATTGTCTGGTCGTGGACGAACAGAAACCGCTGGGCCTGGCGCGACGATTTGAAACGACCCATGATCTTCTCTCGTCGTCGCGTGTGACGATGCGATGCCAGCGCCTGACTGGCCTTCACAGTCGGATCCTAAAAGATACTATATATTAGCATCTTTTTGGACACATCACCCTAAGATACATTCCATACATATCTTAAGGGAGAACAGCGTGCGGCTCACCAACTCCACCGACCATGCTCTGCGGCTCTTGCTCATGGCGCAGGAGGCCAATGGGTGCCTGATTACCATCGAACAGGCGGCGCAAAGGTTTCACCTCTCCCGCGCCAACCTGATGAAAGTGGCGAACGAGCTCACGTCCAGCGGGTTCCTGACTGGAATTCGTGGCCGGTCTGGCGGGTTGCGTCTTGCCAAACCCGCGTCTGAAATTCGGATTGGCGACGTCGTGCGGGCGATGGAGACGGATTTTGCTTTGGTGGAATGCCTGGGCGAGGTCAACGACTGTGCCATCACCGGAATCTGTCGCCTGCCGCGGGTCTTTCGCCGAGCGAGGCGGGCCTTCATGGATGAGTTGGACTCGACAACGCTGGCCGATGTGGCGCTGCGGCCGGTGACCGTCGCCGCCGCCGCTTCGACTCCGTCCAGGTCGAGCACCGACACGCAAGACTTGACAGCTGACCGAATTGATGTCACTGTAAATGACATGAAAACACCTGATTCCAGACCCTATGAAAGCCCTCTCCGCCGGGCCCAGGCGGATGCGACCCGTGACAGGATCCTGCAGGCGCTTGCCGACGTGCTGGACACAACCGGAGGAGACGAAGTCATGTTCGACGAAATCGCCAAGACCGCGGGCGTGGAGCGCCGTACGGTCTTTCGGCACTTCCCGAACAAGACCGAGCTTCTACGCGCCTTCTGGGTCTGGATCGGTACCCGGATTGGTCCGCAAATCCTGCCTGCGACATTGGACGAACTCGTGGCGATGCCGCCCCGGATCTTCGCCGGCTTTGATGCGAATGAAAATGTCATCCGCGCCAGCCTGCATTCGTCCTCGGGGCGCGCCATGCGGCAGGAAGCTGTTCCCGCGCGCAGGCAGAGCTTTGCCCGGGTCGTCGAAATCGGACTGCGCGACCTGTCCAACGCGCAAAGGCATGAATTCGAGGCGCTCGCTCATCTGCTCGTCAGCGCGACTGCCTGGGAGACCCTGAAGGACTATGCGGGTCTTTCGGGACAGGATGCGGGCAAGACCGTGTCCCGTGCACTGACGCTTCTTTTGACTGCCCTGCGGTCGGAGTCGAGAGGCGCAACCCCGACCGCGAAAGGAGAAGACCCAATGACCGCTGCGAGATCCGCCAGCGTGACCACGCTGTCCGATGCCCCAAGTGTCTGGGTGATCGGAGACCAGGTCCGCTTCATGGGCGATGTGGAGGGCACCAACCTCAGTGTCGTCGATGTGTGCGTCATGCCTGGCTCGGGAACCCCGCCGCACCGCCATGCCTCACCCGAAATCTTCCGCGTGACTGAGGGCGAAATCACCTTCGGCATCTTCGAAGACGGCCCGCCCCGAACTATCACCGCCGGCGTCGGCACAGTGGTGACGATCCCTTCGTGGCTCGGACACAACTACAGCAACCAGTCTGGCAAGCCGGCACGCTTTGCCGCCGTGCTGGAACAGGAGATGGTGGCATTCTTCCAGGATGCCGGCTCAACTGTCATGCCGCCGCCCGGACCGCCGTCCGAAGAACTGATTGGCCAGATCATGTCCGCCTGCCAGCGCCACGGGATCCAGATGATCGGGGCCGCGTAGAAGCTGCTTTGGCCTTTACGACTGTCGTGAGTGACGGTTCGGGGGTGGCGCTTTTTCCATCCCCAGGCGCTAACACGGGTGAGACCGTGCAAACTTGCCCCATCCGGAGCAAGCTGCCCGTCCTGTTTACGGACACCGGTCCACCGGCAGGCCGCCGTTGATCCACCCCGATGCCAAGGGCGCGCTGGCGCTCGCAGAAGGCTAGGGGCTCGGCACTTAGTAAACTATTAGCATTCCGTTCAGGAAGTCTTAGCGAGCGTTCAGCGCAGACCTGGAATATTCAAACCGCGTCATGAGCAGTGTTTCTGATGCGAGCATACTGACGGTCTCTGCAAATACGTCGAAGCAATTATCTTTAGAATCAACCTAGTCTGAAAGTACGAAGCGTACTTTTGGTCGCGTAATCAGCATGTCTGAGGGAAGGACGACTGAGATGGCCTATCAATCTGGAACGAACGGCGCCGATGTTCTGACGGGTGGCGACGATGCCGACGGGCTCTATGGTTACGGCGGCGCCGACCGGCTCACCGGCGGGCAGGGCGCGGACACGCTCGACGGTGGGACGGGGAATGATACGCTCGACGGCGGAGCACAGGCCGACGTCCTTTTCGGCGGTGACGGTGACGACCGTCTGGAGGGCGGCTCGGGCGACGACTATTTCGACGGCGGCCTTGGGGCGGACGTCATCAATGGCGGCCTCGGCGAAGACAATTTCACGCTGAAGACCCTGCTGGAGGGTCTGGGCGACGTCATCGACGGCGGCATCGGCATCGACCAGTTGACAATCAATCTGTCGAACCTCGCCACCGGCATCCTGTTCGAGGCCCCGGACCCGATCGATCTCGTCGGCGAGCCCGGCGATCTGCAATGGACGGGGATCGAGCGCTACGCCCTGACCGGCACGATCTTCGGCGATGACTTCACCGGCGATCGCTGGGCCGACAGCTTCTACGCGGGTGACGGCGACGACATGATGCGGGGCGGTGGCGGGCGCGACACGATCTTTGGCGACAGGGGCACGGACGTTCTCTCCGGCGACGCGGGCGACGACCAGATCGATGGCGGCGACGGCGCCGATACGGTCAATGGCGGTGACGGTCGTGACAATCTCTGGGGTGCCACGGGAAACGACTCCCTCAACGGCGGCACTGGAAACGACTCGCTCTATGGCGACGACGGCAACGACACGCTTCAGGGGGGCGACGGCGATGACCTGATCGACGGCGGTTTCGGCGACGATCTGGTCGATGGCGGCGCGGGCAACGATGCCTTGCGTGGCGGGCAAGGCCGCGACACGGTTCGGGGCGGGAGCGGCGACGACAGTATGACCCACTGGATCGGCGAGGGTCCCGACACGATCGACGGCGGCGCGGGCACCGACCGGCTGGTGCTGAACTGGCTGCAAGGCACTTTCGTCGCAGCGGCGCCGACTGTTCAGAAAACACTGTCCGATGGCACGAAGGTGATCGGTGTCGAGGCCTATACGCTCAATGGCTCGTCGGTCCGCGACGATTTCACCGGCCATAACGGCAATGATGTGATGAGCAGCTATGACGGCGACGACCGCCTGATCGGTGGCGGCGGCGCGGATCAGCTTGACGGCGGCGAGGGCGTGGACCGGCTCGAAGGCGGTGACGGCGACGATCTGTTGATCGTCGGAGGTGGCGGGCGCGACACGATCCTCGCCGGCGCGGGCTTCGACAGCGTGACCATCGATCGCAACTACAGCTTCGATGTCGATTTCAGCTTTGCGATCGTTGGAGGAAACGCGACCCTGAGCGACGGCACCACGATCTCCGGCGCGGAGGCCTATACGCTCGAGACCAGCGACGGCGACGATGTGCTGGACGGTCGCGGCGCCACCTGGGTCAATTTCGACACTGGCCACGGCAATGACCGCATCACTGGTAGCGCCGGCGGCGATGTGATCGATGTGGGCTCCGGCAACAACACCGTGACCGCCGGCGACGGCGCCGACCGCGTCCTCGCAGGAAGCGGCGCGAACAGCATTGACACCGGCGCGGGCAATGACACCGCGCAGGTCGATGTCGCCTATGCGACCGGCGGCGGCGACCTCAATACGATCACGCTCGGAACCGGCGACGACACGGTCTATATCAACAACGCCTCGGGGGCCGTGCACGGAGTCTTTTCGGTCAATTGCGGGACCGGTACCGACTGGGCCTGGATCAATCGCTCGCTCTCGAGCGCCGACCTCACCTTCACGCTCGGCGCAAACGCGAGCCTCGGAGGCGGCGGGGTGACGCTGACGGATGTGGAGCGGGTCAATATTCGCTCAGGATCCGGCGACGACCGGCTGACAGGCGGCGCGCTTGCCGACTATCTGAACGGCGGCCAGGGCGACGATGCGCTGAACGGGCTCGGCGGAAATGACGAGCTGATCGGCTGGTACGGTCGCGACACGCTCAGCGGCGGCGACGGGAACGATATCCTGTGGTCAGCCGGTGGTCTGTCGGACGCAGACAGGGATACGCTCTCCGGCGACGCCGGTGACGACCAGTTGCACATCAACGGCGGCGACGCCGCGAATGGCGGGTCGGGAGTTGACCGGCTCTACGTCGAACTCGCCGATACGACGGCGGGCGTGACCTTCGCGCTCGGAACTGGAACCGGCGCGGTCAATGCGGCGACGAGCTTCGCCGGGATCGAGCTGCTCGACTTCAGGGGCGGCGCCGGCAGCGATCGGGTGACCGGCGGCGCGGGCGCCGACGCGCTGACCGGCGGCGCGGGGAACGACGTTCTCGGTGGTGGCGGCGGCAACGACCGTCTGACCGACGGGTCCGGAAGCGACCAGCTCATTGGCGGCGCCGGCGACGACCTCTTCGAGCGCGGCGGCGACGCGCTCGGGACCGACCGTTTCGACGGCGGCGCCGGGTTTGACAGCGTGAGCTTCAACTTCCTGTCGAACGCGGCGGTGCAGGTGGACCTGGCGAGCAACGCCGCGAACGGCGGAATGGCGAGGGGCCTGACGCTCACGGGCATCGAGGGGGTCGTCGGAAGCGATCGCGATGACGACATCAAGGGCGCCGCCACGAACGACAACCTGTCGGGCGGTCTCGGCGGCGACCGCCTTGAAGGCCGCGCCGGGGACGATGTCCTGCGCGGCGGCGGCGGGGCAGACCTGCTGATCGGCGGCGCGGGCGCGGACCGCTTCGTCTTCGGCTGGGACGCCACGGGCTCCGGCGACGAGATCACAGACTTCGTCCGCAGAACCGATCGGCTGGTGATCGAGCGGGAAGGCTTCGGGCTGCCGGCGGGCGCCGGCATCGATCTCGTGTCGGGCACCGACCCGCGGGCCACCGCCGCGGGGCCGCAGTTTTTGTTCGAGACCGACACGGGCTGGCTCTGGTTCGACGCGGACGGCGCGCGCCCAGATCTGGAGGCGGCCCTCGTGGCGACGCTCGACAATACGCACGCGCTCGCGGTGTCCGACCTTTTACTTGTGTGAGCGGGTGGTTTCGATCCGTGGATCGAAACCTTCTATGATTGCTCTGATTGTAGTGACCTCATACCCTCGATCTCCTTCAATCAATGACCCGACCAGGCGCAGGGGCAGGTTTCCGGAATAGGGAAGATCAGGCCACCAGGGTCCGATCGACGGCGGCGGTCGCGCGTTCGCGCCAGAATGCCTCGACCAGACGGCCTTCCAGCGAGTGCGCGCGGGAAAGAAGCGCGGCGGCGTCGGGATTGCCTGCCTCCGTCGCGGAGCGGGCCTCGACCCAAAGCGCGCAGGCCTCGCCCACCACGCGCCGCGCCTCGGCGTCATTGCCGACCGGATTGCACCAGTGGATGCCGCCGCCCTTCACATCGCCAGCCAGGACGAGACACTGCTCCGCGTCGAGAATGGTGACAGAGCGCGGCACAAGGCGCAGGGCCGCGTCGTGATCCGAGGGGATCATGTCGGCGGCGACGGCGGCGCGGGCCAGGGTCATGGCAGCCGCGAGATCCTCTCGACTGCCAAGCTCGACGTCCCGGTCGAAGCACAGGTCTTCGAGATCCGCATGGTCCCAATGCGCGCGGCAGCGGCAACTGACTCGCAGGGGCAAGCGGCCCGCGAAGCGCGGATGGGCGAGCGCCCCGCCAACGAAGGTGTCGCGCGGGCCGAACAAGGTGGTCGGCATTGTCATTTGTGGGCCGTCACCACGATCCTGTACCCGAACTCCCGCAATACGCCCGAGGAACTGGCGCCGCTGGCGCTCAACGATCGCGAGCTGACCTTCGCCTGTTCGAGTGGGCTGGAGAGCCGCCTCGCGCTGATCCGCTCGGGCGATACCAGCGTGATCGCGGACATGGATCTCGGTGCGCTCGGGGGACTGACAAAGGTGCTCGGCGGCTGCGCGCGCTATACCGGAAAAACCAGCCCCTGCGTCTGCGACTGGACGCCGATGCGCACGGCGGAGCAGGTGCCGGTATGAGCGCGCGCTTCAAAGGAGCGGTGCACGCCGCCGCCGTCGTCGTGCTGGTCACGGGCTATCTGACACCGGTCGGGTTCTGTCGCAAACATTTGAGCGGGTGCGCCCGTGGCACTGCCTGTGATACTCGGAGCCTTTGCGATTGCTGACAGGGACCAGGACGTGCCGATTGATTTCAAAGGTGTGCATTATCCGAAGGATGCGATCTTTTTCGCC
>JBMDWT010000019.1:0-1638 GCA_048594665.1 Amaricoccus sp.
TCGGACTCGCCGGCGTTTCACCCGCCGTGCGTGATGCGGCGCGCGGTATCGGCATGACGGGCCGGCAAAGCCTGTTCAAGGTCGAGTTTCCGCTAGCGCTCCCCATCATCTTGACGGGCATCCGCATCGTGATGGTGCAGAACATCGGGCTTGCAACGATTGCGGCGCTCATCGGCGGCGGAGGCTTCGGCGTCTTCGTCTTCCAGGGGATTGGCCAAACGGCCATGGACCTCGTTCTTCTCGGAACCATCCCGACCGTCATCCTGGGATTTGCCGCGGCAATTTTGCTGGATGCCCTGATCGACAGCAAGCTCCTGGCACGAGGAAAAACCAGATGATCGAAATCGAAGGCCTCACCAAACGATATGGCGAAGCGACGGTGGTCGATAATGTGAGCCTCGCTGTCCAACCCCAAAGCGTTACCGTCATCGTCGGCACATCCGGCTCGGGAAAGACGACGCTTCTGCGCATGATCAATCGTCTCGTCGAGCCGACCTCGGGCGTTATTCGCATCGATGGGCGCAACGTTCTCGATCTGCCGGGCTTCGAGCTTCGTCGCAGCATCGGCTATGCCATTCAGGGGCATGGGCTTTTTCCGCATCGGACAGTGGGGCCGAACATTGCGACCGTGCCGGAACTGCTTGGCTGGGATCGGCAGCGGGTCTCGGCGAAACTCCACGAACTGCTTACCCTCTTTCAACTTGACCCAAAGCTTTATGCCGACCGTTTCCCAAGCGAACTCTCGGGCGGTCAGCAGCAGCGCGTCGGCGTGGCGCGCGCGCTGGCAGCCGAACCGAACATTCTTTTGATGGACGAGCCCTTCGGTGCGCTCGACCCGATTATCCGCGCCAAGGCGCAGGAAGATCTCCTGGCAATCCAGAACAAACTCGGTGTCACCATCGTGCTCGTCACCCACGATATGGATGAGGCCTTCTTCCTGGCGGATCGGATTGCCGTCATGGATAAGGGAACGGTCGTGCAATATGGACCACCGGCGGAGCTCGTCCTCAACCCGGCAACGCCATTTGTCAGAACGCTGATCGGCGAGCGGGAAAGGCCTTTACGGCTTCTTTCCGTAGCAACCGTCTCCGAGATCGTCGAACCCGGAGAGGCGGAAGGCGAACCGCTCACCGGCAGCCTTAGCCAACGCGACGCACTCTCCGCCATGCTCTGGGCGGGAAGAGACAGTCTCCCGGTTGTCGGCACCGACGGGCAGAAGATCGGCCGCATCCGGCGCGAAACTCTGCTGCAGCAAGCTGCGGGCCGTTCATGACGCGCGCGCACCCAAAAGCGCTGCTCGGACCTCTGCTCCTGTTGGGGCTGGCGCTGCTGCTCGTCGTCTTTTTGGCGACACCAGGCACTTTCGCGCCGATCTTCTCACCGCTTGTCCAGACCAACGCACCCGCTATCTACCAGCAGGCCAATCTTCTGTCCCTCACGCTATCCCATCTGGCAATTGTCGGGATGGCGACGGCGGCTGCCACACTGGTGGCAGCGACACTTGCCATTCTCGTGAGTCGGCCGTTCGGTCGTGAATTCCTGCCGCTGTCGCGCAGCATCGTCAATATCGGCCAGACATTTCCGCCGGTTGCCGTGCTTGCACTTGCGGTGCCGATCATGGGGTTCGGTCAGAAGCCA
>JBMDWT010000002.1:0-2384 GCA_048594665.1 Amaricoccus sp.
ATGCGCGCGGGGTTCACCGGGGTCCAGGCGCATTGCCCGTTGCTATGGGGCGGAGACCAGTCGGTGGATTTCACAAGGCATGACGGCCTCGTTACGGTTATGTCCGGCGCGCTCTCCTCCGGCCTGCTGGGCAACGCCTACCACCACTCCGATATCGGCGGCTATACCAGCCTCTTCGGCAATGTTCGCACAGCAGAACTCCTGATGCGCTGGGCCGAGATGGCCGCCTTCACCCCAGTCATGCGGACCCATGAGGGCAACCGCCCGCGCGACAATCTGCAAATCGACCAGAACGAAACCGTGCTCGCGCACTTTGCCCGCATGACAGCGATCTATGTTCATCTGGCCCCCTACCTGAAGACTCTCTCCAGACAAGCGGCCGAAACCGGCCTGCCCGTGCAACGTCCGCTTTTCCTACATCACGAGGACGACCGCAGAACATATGACATTCAGGACGCCTATCTTTACGGAGAAGACCTTCTGGTCGCGCCGGTCTGGCAAGCGGGGCAAAGCGAGCGCACCGTCTACCTGCCGCGAGACGCTGAGTGGGTGCATGTGTGGACCGGCGCGACACATAATGGCGGTCAGGAGGTGACAGTGGAAGCGCCACTCGGCCAACCGCCTGTCTTCTATCGCAAGAACTCGAAGAATGCCGAACTCTTGGCCGATATTCAAGGGATCTGACAGAGGGAGGTCGAGACGTCGTGTGGTCTGCTCACATATTCGCTGAGTAGGCCTCGTTACGCTCCATCCCAAACGGCTATCATCCCGCAGGCATATCCGACTTGAGCATGGATAATGACTTGACTACTATACTCATCTTTGAGATTTCGAAGGTGCGTTCGTTATTGCTTTTGGCACAGAATGGCGTGACGCTCTTAAGGAGTATGCATTCATGTCTAGCAGTCAAGTCGAAGTCGCCACCCAGCATGCCAGCCGGTACCTGCAGCAATTGTCCAAGCACTGGGCGCACAAGTTTGAGACCGAGTTCACGCCGGTTTCATCTAAGATCGCTCTGCCGCTCGGTGACGCACGCCTCAGTGCAAACGATACCCAGTTGGGCATCGAGGTCGCTGCGCACAAAAGCGAAGACCTGCCGGTTCTCCAGGATGTCGTCCAACGTCATATCGAGCGTTTCGCATTCAAGGAAACGCTCGCGTTTGATTGGCGACCGCTCGCCTGACTTCATCTGCTTCAGCCCGCCTCATCGTGGCAGGCTGATTATCTCAATAGCGTCAATCCATGCTCAGACGGGCTTAAACCTCTCAGGCCGGAAGGTCGCCAGCATTGGATGTTCGGCACCGCTCGCGACCTCATAGGCCAGCAACTCGCCAACGATGAGACCGAGGGTCGCGCCGCTGTGGCTGAAGGCGACATAGTAGCCGGGTATGTCTTTCATCGCCCCGATTACCGGCTCGCCATCGCCAGGGATCGGCTTTCCGCCGACGCCGACGGAAGCGACCTCGAGTTGAGGGTTACCCTCCATCACTTTGGCAGCCTCGGCCAGCAACTCGGCAATCACGCTCTCGTGGACCTGGTAGCTACCGTCTGCGCTAACGCTCACACCCTCGTCGGCCGCCCAGTCCGCATCGAGCGAAAATGTGCCGCCAGGCGCTGGACGCACAGCAACACGCGGTGTGTTCAGCACGGCACGCAAAGGATGAGCCAGGGGCTTGGTCTGAACGAGAAGGGCGATGGGTGTGTCGTCGCCGATGGTCTGGCCGTTCTCAGCAGCCATTTTCGGCACCGCCGGACCGGTCGCGAGAACAACGGCGTCCGCGCGGTGTAGATCGCCCTTGGCGGTTTGCGCCCCGATTGCGCGCCCACCTTCGATCACCACCTTGGCAGCACCTTGATCCGTGACGACAACGCCGCCGAGTTCCGAAAACTCCTTCAGCAGCAAACCGATCAGCGTCGGCAGATCGACCCAGCCTTCGCCGGGATTGAAGATCGCGCCTTGCGGGGTAATGCCGCTGGTGTCGAGACCGGGCACGACGCGGGAGACGTCCTGCGCCGAAAGCCGCTGTGCGTCATAGCCAATTGAAACCTCGTGGCGATAGGCGGCGTCGATTTCGTTTCGCTCGTCATCGGCATCCCAGGTCAGCCCACCGTCAAAGCGCAGCCAGTCTGCGTTCGGGTTCTTCGCGGCGAGCGTGCGATAGCGATCGATGCCCGCCACGCGCAACCGGTGATACGGCTCGGAGCGCATGCGCGCCGAATTCAGCCAGGAGAGCGAGCGGCCGGAGGCGCCGTTGGCAGGTGGGCCGTCATTGAGGATCGTCACATTGACGCCACGGCGCGCCAGTTGGACAGCTGTGGAAACGCCAAAGATACCGGCGCCGATGATGACGGCTGTCGAGATGATATTGTCAGTCATGGGATAG
>JBMDWT010000020.1:0-1603 GCA_048594665.1 Amaricoccus sp.
TTTTCCCAAGGACTTTCTCTGGGGCGTCGCCGCCTCCGCCTTCCAGACCGAAGGCGCCGTCAACAAGGATGGCCGCGGCCAGAGTGTCTGGGATGTCTATGCCCACACGCCGGGCCGCACCACCAATGGCGAGACGGCGGACATCGCCTGCGATCACTACCACCGCTATCCGGAAGATATCGGCCTGATGAGCGGTCTTGGCGTCGGCGCCTATCGCCTGTCGACCGCATGGCCGCGCATTTTTCCGCAGGGCTCCGGCCAGGTGAACCAGCGCGGGCTCGATTTCTACGACCGCGTCATCGACCTCCTTTTGCATGAAGGCATCGAGCCGTGGATTTGCCTGCATCACTGGGACATGCCAGTGGCGGTGGAAGAAAAGGGCGGCTGGCGCTCGCGCGAAACCCCAAAGATCTTCGCCGATTACGCCGCCACGATTGCCCGCCACTTTGGCGACCGCGTGAAGCGTTTTGCGCCCATCAACGAACCGAACGTCATTCCCTGGGTCGCCTATAATGTAGGCCGTCACGCGCCGGGCAAGCAGTCCTACGAGGACAGCCTGCAGGCCATCCACACGCTGAACCTCGCCCATGGTTACTCGGTCAAGGCCGTTCGCGCCGAAGCGCCCGAGGCGGAAGTCGGCAACATCGTCTCGCTCGGGCCGGTGCGTCCGCATTACGACGATGCGGCGCACGAGGAAGCCCGCATTCTGGGCGATTGCCTCTGGCGCCGCGTGACCGTCGATCCGCTGTGGCTCGGCACCTATCCAGAGCCGATCGCCAAGCAAATGGAGCCGTTCATTCTTGGCGACGACATGGCGGACATCAGCCAGACAATGGATTTCTTCGGCCTCAACCACTACAATCCCGTCTTCGTCGGCCCCAACAAGAACACGACCTTTGGCGTCGCCGAGACTGCCCCGCCCACCGGCATGGGTCCGCTGACCGATGTCAACTGGGTTGTCGATCCGCAAGCCTTCCTCGGACAGATCCGCGATACCAGCGAGCGCTACAACAAGCCGACAATCTACATCACCGAAAACGGCGCCTCCTATCCGGACGCGCTCGGCCCGGATCGCAAGGTCATCGACAAGGATCGCATCGCCTATTTCGAAGGCTACCTGAACGTTCTTCTCGACGCGCTCGAAGAAGGCCACGATATCAAGGGCTATTTCGCCTGGTCGCTGATGGACAATTTCGAATGGGGCCGCGGCTACTCCAAACGCTTCGGTCTGGTCTATGTCGACTACCCGACACTGCAGCGTATTCCGAAGGCGTCGTATCACTGGCTGAGCGAAGTCATCCGCAGGAACGCTTTGTAGAAACCATGTTTCGCCACGTCGAGGTCGGCACGATCAGCCTCAGACCTCTCCTCCGTCATCCTCGCCCTTGAGGCGAGGATCCACTATTTTTACCACTCGATAGTAGGGGTACCTGCAGACCTCATCCGGCGCCGCATCATCCCCTAATTCGCACCGCGCTCATTCATCGTCTGCAGCGCCCGCTCGAGGCTGGACTTGCTGCCATTGCGCAACGGGATGAAAGTCTTGCCGAACTTCTTGCAGCCGGATTTGACGCGCAGGCACGCGTCGTGGCTGATACAGTCG
>JBMDWT010000021.1:0-6676 GCA_048594665.1 Amaricoccus sp.
ATGCTCCGAAAGATCGGGGAGCGAACCGTCAGCGGCCTATGGAACCTCATCGGCAGACTCGTCGACATCTTCCAACCCCACGAATGCGCCAATTACTTCCGTTCCTGCGGATATGACCCAGAATGATCGAAAAACGCTCTAGAAAGGCTCAGATTTTCTGAACAATTTTCTGGTTTTTTGGCGCTTTCATGCACTCGTCTGTGCCAATGCTACTTGGGCTTGGACACGTTAGCTCCGGTCTTTTCGGTCACGACATCGGTATCGCGTATCATGTTATGCATTGTGTCGTCACGATCTTCGATCCTCTGAGCTCGCGAGGTGTCCCCCCAGGCGCCGATCAGCATATTCATGAACCGGTCCGCGGCTGGCGACAGGGTTCCCCCGCGACGACGGACGACACCGATGGTGCGCGAGATCTCGGGTTCCCGGATTGGTCGGGTAATCAGGAAAGGGTGATCGTCCCGCGGCGTGGACATACGTGGCAACACCGAGATGCCGAGACCTGCCTCAACCAGTCCCAAAGAGGTCGACAGATGGGTGACTTCATAGGTCCACCGCAGGGTCAGGTTGGAGCGGGCTAGGACGGAATCGAGGAGGACCCGGTTAGCGCTCGACCGATGTACCGTGATCAGGTCATAGGGCTCGAGGTCGGCCCATGTGAGGTAGCTTCGGGCCGCCAAGGGATGTTCCTTGCGGGCGGCGAGGACGAAGGGATCCTCGACGAGACGGTCGAAGATCAGGTCAGGATCCGATGACCCCATGATGTTGACTCCGAACTCCACCTCTCCCCGTGCGACTGCCTGCAGACCTTCGGTCGCTGGCAGGTCAAGGATACGGAAGCGGATATGTGGATACTGCTGCTTGAAGTCGCGGATGACCGAAGGCAAGAAGTAGAAGGCCGCCGTCGGCAAGCATGCGATGGTGACGAGTCCTGCGCGTCGCTCTCCCGAGCCGCGAAAGGCGAACAGCGAGCCGTCGAACTCTTCTAGCATCCGTCGCACCAGCGGCACCAGTTCCTCTCCCATTGCCGTCGGCGCGACATGCCGCGTTGTCCTCTCCAGCAACGGAGCCCCGATTGCACCCTCGAGCTTCTGGATGCGTCGGCTGAGCGCGGGCTGGGAAAGGTTCAGCGCCTCAGCCGCCTGGTGGAAGCTCTGCAGCTCCACCACCAAGAGGAAGGCGCGGAGATCAAGGATCTCACAATTCATGCTCATCATGCATCAGTTCCTTCGATATAGACATTTTACAGAATAATTAATCTTCCATAAAATGCAAGAAAAAGAGCGATTGAACCATTCATCGCATAAACGGGAGGCTGGAAGATGAACGACCTGATCCGCATTCCTTGCGTTCTCATGCGCGGCGGCACATCCAAGGGCCCATTCTTTCTGGCTCGTGATCTGCCCCTGGATCCGGAGCAGCGTGACGCACTCCTGATTGAAATCATGGGATCGGGGCATCCCCTGGAAATTGATGGAGTGGGAGGCGGCAACTCGCTGTCGTCCAAGGTTGCGATCATCGGGCCGTCGACGCGAGAGGACGCCGATGTCGATTATCTCTTCGCCCAGGTAAAGGTAGAGGACCGGCTGGTCGACACCTCTCCGAATTGCGGGAACATGCTTTCCGCCGTTGGTCCCTTCGCGATTGAGGCGGGTCTTGTCGCCGCCGGGCGCGAGGAGACGACAGTGCGGGTGCACAACGTCAATACCGGCAAGGTTATCGAGGCGCTGATCCACACCCCGGGCGGCACGGTCCGCTATCAGGGCGACGCCGCCATCGACGGGGTGCCGGGAACCGCGGCGCCGGTCTATCTCGCCTTCACCGACGCGGTAGGGGCCAAAACCGGACGGCTGTTGCCCACTGGCGCGGCGCAGGAGGAGATTGACGGCGTACCTGTCTCGCTCGTCGACGGTGCCACACCGCTGATGATTCTCCTCGCAAAGACTTTCGGCCTTACCGGGTCGGAAACGGCGGCGGAACTCGATGGAAATCGCGACTTTCTCGCCCGGCTGGAGCAACTGCGGATCGAGGCGGGCGCCCGTATGGGACTGGGCGATGTCCGGTCCTCGGTTCTGCCAAAGCCGGTAATCATTGGCCAGCCAAACCAAGGCGGCACTCTCGCGGTCCGCTACTTCACCCCGCACGCCTGCCACAGCTCGCTCGCCATCACAGGGGCGGTCTCCGTTGCCATGGCGGCGACGCTGCCGGGCAGCCTCGTTGGCGCCGCGCTGCCCGACTTCCGCATCCCCGCCCAGTTGACCCTCGAGCATCCGACCGGCCGTATGGACGTACGGGTGAGCGTGCCGGACGGGGCGCGGGAGCCAGCCGTTTATGTAATGCGGACCTGTCGGCGACTCTTCGAAGGAGCGGTGCTGGCCCGACGCAAGAACTGAGCTTTACCCGCGGCCGAAGGCGGCGGGTTGCACGACAACAAACCAGGGAGGAAACAAATGTCTATCAACCTCAGCCGCCGTGTAGCCATTGCGCTCGGCCTCGCCGCGATCTCACTGCCCGGCATGCCGGCGCTCGCGGACGCGGACTATCCATCCAAACCCGTCACTCTCCTAGTGGCCTATGCCGCTGGCGGAGGCACCGACGCAATCGCTCGGGTCTTTGCCGCGCAGTTCGAGAAGGAACTCGGCGGCCGGGTCATCGTCGACAACCGTCCCGGGGCCGCCGGTAATATTGCCACCGAAATCGCCGCCAAGGCCGAACCCGATGGCTATACACTGCTCATTGGCAACCAGGGGCCAATGGTCGTTAACCCGCATATCTTCAAGATGCACAACGATCCGGCCGAGGCGCTCGACCCCATTGCCATGATCGCCGACGCCCAGCTCGTCGTCGTCGTGGGTCCACGGTTGGCGGTCAAGACGCTGCCCGAGCTTCTGGAGAAGGCCAAGACCCAACAGCTCGTCTACGGTTCGGCCGGCAATGCCTCGGCCAGCCATGTGGCCACGCTGCTGCTCGGCCAGACCGCTGGGGTTGAACTCAAGCATGTACCTTACAAGGGCGCGGGTCCCGCGGTGAACGATCTGGTTGGCGGCCATATTGACTTCATGGTGACGACGATCCCCTCCGTCATCGGCCTGGTCGAGGCTGGCACGCTCACCGCCCTGGCCGTAACCGGCAAGGAGCGCTTTCCCGGCATGCCCGAGACGCCGACGGTCAGCGAAGCGGCGCTCAACGGCTACAGCGCTCTGGCGTGGTACGGTGTAATGGGCCCCAAGGGCATCCCGGAGGATGTCCGCGCCAAGATCGCCGCCGCCACGGAAGCAACGCTCAAGAACCCGGAATTCCTTGCAAAGCTCGAGAACGACGGGGCAGTGCCCTCTGTGTTGGAAGGACAAGCCTTCGCCGACTTCATGACCGCCGAGCGCACCCGCTGGGGCGAGGTGGTCAAGGCTGCCAACATCAAGGTGGAATGAGCGATGTCCGGCGAAATTGAAACCGAACTCGAGTCCCCGCCCTCGACGCCGTGGCTGGGCCGGGAACGTCTGGCGGGGCTCTGTCTGGTGGGTCTGGGCGCCTTTGCACTCTGGGCAAGCTCGGACCTGCCCTTCGCCTCTGAATTCGGCGTGAGCTCCGGTCTTGTGCCGCGGCTCCTGTCCTTCGCCATCATGGGCCTGGGCCTGCTCCAGCTCTATCACTCCTGGGATGACCCGGGTCCCTCGACCAAGAGCTGGCGCCTTGGCCGGATGGCTCCGGTGGCCATGGCGGTCGTACTCTTCGCCATAACCATCCGCGGCTATGAACTTGGGCCTATTCATATCCCCGAACTTGGCCTCGTGGTCGCAACGCCGCTCTCGATCATCGTTTCCGGACTGGCTGCCCGAGATACAAAACTGACCGAACTGCTGCTCTTCGCAACTGTGATGACGGTGTTCTGCGTCGGACTCTTTCGCTTTGCGCTCAACCTGCCCTTGCCGGTGGCGCCTTGGCTAATCGGATACTGACATGTGGGATATGCTCGCCAATCTCGGCCTTGGCCTTGCCATTGCCTTGACGCTTAAAAACATCTTCTTCTGCTTCGTCGGCTGTCTGATCGGCACGCTCGTGGGCGTACTGCCGGGGGTCGGTCCTGTCGCGACGATTGCGATCCTGCTGCCCGTGACCCTGTCGCTCGATCCAACGGGTGCGCTCATCATGCTCGCCGGTATCTATTACGGCGCGCAATACGGCGGTTCGACCACCGCCATCCTTGTCAACATCCCCGGTGAGGCGACGGCGGTCGTCACCGCGCTCGACGGCCATCAGATGGCGCGCAAGGGCCAGGCGGGCCTTGCGCTCAGCCTCGCCGCCATCGGTTCTTTCTTTGCCGGAACGATTGCGACGCTCATGATCGCCGCGGTGGCGGGTCCAATGACCCGGCTGGGTCTGCTCTTCGGTCCGGCCGAGTACTTCTCACTGATGATCATGGGACTGGTCTTCGCGGTGGTGCTCGCGCATGGCTCCCTGACCAAGGCGGTGGCCATGATCCTTGTCGGCGTTCTGCTCTCAACCGTCGGTGCCGATCTCGAAACGGGCCGCGAGCGGATGACCTTCGGCATGTACATGCTGCAGGATGGCATCGACTTCGTGGTCATTGCCATGGGCATCTTCGGTTTCGCCGAGATTTTCAAGAACCTCGCGGATCCGGAAGCCCGGGATGTGATGCGGCACAAGATCGGCAGGCTCTGGCCCACTTTTCGCGAACTGCGGGACAACTTCCCTGCGATGGTGCGTGGCACGGCGATAGGCTCCATCCTCGGCGTCCTGCCGGGCAATGGCGCCATCCTTGGACCCTTCGCAAGCTATGCGGTGGAAAAGCGCATCTCCAGTCGGCCGCAAGACTTTGGTAAGGGCGTCTCACAAGCCGTCGCAGGCCCGGAATCGGCCAATAACGCCGGCGCGCAAACCTCGTTCATCCCGCTCCTCACCCTGGGCCTGCCGCCGAACGCGGTCATGGCGCTGATGGTGGGTGCGATGATGATACAAGGCATCGTGCCGGGGCCGCAGGTGATCGAGCGCAGCCCCGACCTGTTCTGGGGTCTGGTCGCCTCGATGTGGATCGGTAACCTGATGCTCGTCATCATCAACCTGCCGCTGATCGGTCTCTGGGTGAAACTGTTGCAGGTGCCCTATCGGCTGCTCTTCCCGGCAATCGTGGCCTTCTGTTGCATCGGACTCTATTCGATCGGCAGCGAGCCGGGCCACGTCATGATGGCAGCGTTCTTTGGCCTGATTGGCTATGGGCTTTACAAGCTGCAGTTCGAAGCGGCGCCTCTCGCACTCGGCTTCGTGCTGGGCCGACTCCTTGAAGAGAAGCTTCGTCAGGCGCTGATCATCTCGGATGGCAACCCGCTGACCTTTGTCAGCTCGCCGCTCTCGGCCGGCCTGCTCGCAGTGGCGGCGATCGCCCTCGCCCTGGCCGTACTCCCCTCCATGCGCAAGTCGCGTGACGAGGTCTTCAAGGACGCATGACGTCCCGGCCCGAAGTCCCCGGCTTCGGGCCACCGCCCCTCCTTTTATGCGACCGCGTCGCGCTTCCGGCGCCAAGGAACGATCATGCTTGAATTCTTTGCCACGCATTTTGCATTTTTGACGACACCGGAGGGCTGGGCGGCCATGGTGGCGCTCGTGGCCATGGAGGTGGTGCTCGGGATCGACAACCTGATCTTCATCTCGATCCTGACCAACAAGCTGCCGGTCCACCAGCGGGCAAAGGCGCGCAAGCTCGGCATCTCGGCGGCGCTGGTGATGCGGCTGGTGTTGCTCGCGGCACTGGCCTGGATCGTGGGGCTGACCCAGCCCGTGTTTACCGCCTTAGGCCACGGCTTCTCCTGGCGCGACCTGATCCTGATCGCGGGTGGGCTCTTCCTGGTCTGGAAGGCGACCAAGGAGATCCACCACACCGTCGATCCGACCGATCACAAGGACGACATCGTCGGCCAGACGATCAACGTTTCGATGGCGGCGGCGATCTTCCAGATCCTTCTGCTCGACATGGTGTTCTCGGTCGACTCGATCATCACCGCCGTTGGCATGACCGAGCATCTGGCGATCATGTATATCGCGGTTATCGTGGCAATCAGCGTGATGTTGCTGGCCTCGGGGCCCGTCGCCGCCTTCATCGAGAAGAACCCGACGATCGTGATGCTGGCGCTTGGGTTTCTGCTGATGATTGGCATGACCCTGATCGCCGACGGCTTCGGCTTCCATGTACCCAAGGGCTATATCTACGCGGCCATGGGTTTCTCCGCTCTGGTCGAGGGATTGAACATGCTGGCCCGTAGCCGACGCCACGACACGAAAGAGTCGACCGACCCCGCGGCCCTGAAGGCATCGGCGGAGCACTGACCGCGCAAAAGGGGTGGCGGAGCGCTTCCCCTTTTTCGCGAGATCGAACGCCTGCGCGAAGATAGCAAAGCTGCCCGGCACGGGCATAACACCAAGGGATGGAGTTAGGATGAACATCAATGGGCTGCTTCATGGGGGCAGGTTGCTGGGGCATGTCGGGTTTCCGAGTTCGGAGGTTCTGGGTCCGGATGCGTCCGAGGATGAGATCCAGGGGCTGATCGCGCGCCATGGGCTGATCTTCGTCAAACCGGTGTTCCGGGGCGGGGTCGGCAAGAAAGGCAAGGCCGGGCTGATCGGCAAGGCGCGCTCCCTAAGCGAGGCGCTGGCCGAGAAGGAA
>JBMDWT010000022.1:0-29224 GCA_048594665.1 Amaricoccus sp.
GGTGAGGCGGTCCAAAAGGGCCGTGGTCATTTTGGCATCGCCGAAAACGCTGGGCCATTCGCCGAAGGCGAGGTTGGTGGTGACGATTACCGAGGTTCGCTCATAGAGACGGCTGATGAGATGGAACAACAGCTGTCTACCGGCTTGCGCGAAAGGCAGGTATCCCAGCTCGTCCAAGACGACGAAATCGAGTCGGCAGAGGTGATCGGCGATGCGTCCCTGGCGGCCCGCGCGGGTCTCGGCTTCGAGCTTGTTGGCGAGATCGACGACGTTGTGGAAGCGACCCCGAGCACCGCGGCGGATGCAGGCGCGTGCGATGGCAATGGCGGCGTGGCTTTTTCCGGTGCCGGTTCCACCGATCAGCACGACGTTGCGCTGCTGCTCGATAAAGCCTCCAGCGGCAAGGTCGCGTATCAGCGTCTCGTTCGCGGCGGACGCGTCGAAATCGAAATCGTCGATGTCCTTGGCGAGGGGCAGCTTGGCGATCCTCATCTGGTATTTGATTGACCGGGCTTGCTTTTCGTTGATCTCGGCCCCGAGAAGATCGCCGATGACCCTCTGGGGCTCATGTTGCCGCTTCGCCGCCGTGGCGACGATCTCGTCATAGGCGCCGCGCATGCCGTAGAGTTTGAGCTCGCCCATGGCTTCCAGAGTGAGCCATTGTGCGCCATTGGTTCAAGAACAATGGCGAACGAGATCGCTCCATCAGATTACCCTCCTGAGGCTGTCATATCGGTCCCAGTCGGCGACGGGCGCGCAGGTCAGGCGCAGCGCCTCCGGGGTCATGATTGTCACTGGCGGACCGGGGTCCCGGCTCCGAGCAAGGATGTTCAAAATCACGTCCGCCGAATGGACGCCCTCGGTCAGTGCCTCGGCGCAGGCGGCCTCGACCGCGGGCAAGCCGTCGGTAAGTACCGCGCCAAGGATGTCCACTATTTGCCGGTCGCCGTCCGGCATGGCGCGGAGCTTGCGACGCACCCGCTCGGGGGCGGCGGGCAAGACCCAGTGCTTGAACGGGGCGTTCGCGATGGGCCTCGGACCAGTGGCGGCCTTCATGGCTCACTGCGCAGGGCGCCCGGCTTGCGGGCCAACACGGGCACGTAGTGCCAGGGATTATAGACGGTTACGCCCCGGCCGAAGGCGCGGGAATGCTCGCCGACGACGCGCCCGTCCCTGGCGCAGTTCAATCCGATCGGCATAGGCGCGCACCTCCACAGGTCGACCGACGGCGCCGGCCTGAACGGAGTATTTGTTGTTGTCGAACCGCACCGCCGTCTTCATGTTGTCGTAGATGCCCCTCGTGCAGGCGCCCTTGTAGAAGGCGAAGGCCCGGTCGTGCGCGTCGAAGACCATCTCCTGAGTCTCGCGCGGATAGGCTCGAACAAAGGGCATCCGGCTATGGCAAAGGCGCATATGGGCGACCTTTATGATCACAGTCGCACCATCGATCAGCACGATCTCGTGGCTCCAGTCAAACTGGTAGGCCTCGCCCGGATCGAAGCTCAGCGGCACAAAAGCCGCCGCCGTCCCCGTGCTGCCCTCGCGTCGCCAAGCCGCGGCGTAGCGCCGGACAGCATCATAGCCACCCTCATAGCCCAAGCCCCGCAGGTCCTCGAAAATACGCAGCAGCGTCACCCGCTCCCGCCGGACCCGCGCGGCGTTCGCGGCAAGCAGCCTATTGAGCTTCTCACGCTAGGCACCCAGCTTCGGTTGGGGCTGAACGCTGCGCTTGTACTCGAACGCGGTCTCTTCCGAGCGCAGAACCCTCCGAACGACCTTTCGCGATACCTTCAGCTCACGGCAAATCTGCTTGATCGGCTTGCCGTCGACAAAATGCGCCCGGCGGATCTTGGCGATCGTCTCCACAACCAGCATCCCAATCTCGGCTCCCAATTCCCTCGGGAGCACTGTGAACCCCGTCGCCAGAGGGGTCCCTTTTGGAAGCCGATCACCCCGGAAACGGGGTCCTTATTGCGCGCCTGTTCACAATCTCGCCAAAACCAGCACCGCTTGACCAAGCCCCGTCACACAAAATCAGCCATAGCTCGGTCGCACCCGTGCGCACCGGAGCACAGCACCGCAAAAATCCTTTTATGCACAAGCGCCTGTCTAAGCTGGATCGGCCTCCTTGCGCGGCAAAGGCGATACGATCCGCGGCAATTGCCTCTCGCTCAGCTCGTACCGCCTTGCAGCCATCAATCCGCCCCGCGTCCAGTACAGACGCCTATGCATCACTTACCAAGTGATTTCAGAGTACTTAATGTCGTCCCGAACAAGCATCAGAGACTAATGGAAATGCCGCCATCTATAAAAAGGGTATGTCCGTTCACAAAGGAAGAAGCATTGCTAGCCAGAAAGACCGCCGCTCCGATCAGTTCGGCGACCTCGCCCCAGCGACCAGCGGGCGTGCGACTGGCCAGCCAGGCCGAGAATTCGGGATCTTTAACCAGCGCCTGATTGAGCGGAGTTTGAAAATATCCCGGGGCGATGGCATTTACCTGAAGGCCATGACGCGCCCAGTCGGTGGCCATGCCTCGGGTCAGGTTGCGCACGGCGCCTTTGGTGGCGACATAGGGGGCGATGCCCGGCCGGGCGAGTTCGCTCTGGACCGAGGCAATATTGATGATCTTACCCCGGCCCCGGACGATCATGCCGCGGGCCACCGACTGTCCCACATAGAAAAGGCTTGAGACATTGGTCTCGATCAGCGCCTGCCAGTGGTCGATGGGAAATTCCGTGAGCGGGGCACGATACTGAATTCCGGCATTATTGATCAGGATGTCGATGGGGGCTTCAGCTTCGAGCCCGGCGATGGCCTCGGCAACCGCGGTCGGATCAGTGACATCAAAGACGGCGGTTCCGACCCGGTAGCCCTTGGCTCGCAGGCTGTCGGCGGCCGCGGAGACGCGGTCGACGTCGCGGCCGTTCAGGATCACCTCGGCACCATGCTGAGCAAGGCCTTCTGCGAGGCTGTTGCCGATGCCCTGACTGGAGCCGGTGATCAGGGCGCGCCGACCGGTCAGATCGAAGAGGGGAAAGGTCATGGAGCTTCTCCCTGTGATTGCTATTCGCGCTAGATGTCCGTGCAAGGGTCGGGGTGGCCCGCCTCACCGGAATAGATGGCGATGGCCTTGGCGATTACTTTGTCAAGTGCTGCGTCGATTTCGATTGTGGCAACGCCGGGCTCACCACGGGGGTCCTCCAGCGTTGCAAGCTGACTGGCCAACAGCGCGACCGGCATGAAATGTTTCGAACGCGCCGCCATTCGGGCGGAAAGCACGGCTTCGGTTCCGTGCAGATAAAGAAATTCGACCGCGCGCTCGCATTCAACACGGAGCCAGTTACGATAAGCGCGTTTCAGCGCCGAGCAGGATACCACGATAACCGGAGCGGGCGAGGCTGCCACATGCGCTGAGAGGGAGGCGAGCCATGGCCAGCGATCCGCATCGGAGAGCGGCGTTCCCGACGCCATCTTGCGCACGTTGGCTTCGGGATGAAGCGCATCGCCCTCGAGGAAGGGTGCGCCAAGATGGTTGGCAAGACCCTCGCCGACCGATGTCTTGCCACAGCCGGAGACACCCATCACGATGATTGCTCGCCGAAGGTCAGGCATTTCCGCCCTTCCGAAGGACATGCTCATAGGCAGGAGAGCGAATTCCGCCCTTAAACGGTAGACCTTTGATCATATGGCAGCTTTCAAAGCGTATCGGGGGATACAAAGACCATGGAAGGGGGTATGGCAATCGCCAAAATGTCCTGCCCCGTTCGCTCTTGCGCAGGCCAGGGAAGTTCCGTCAGGACAGCAGGGAGTACTGCTCGACTGGATCCGCAAATCGACTTCGCGTCCGGAAGGAAAGCGGCTCTCGAACAGGGTCTGTCGGAGGTTCATGGCTTTCCTTGAATTGACGCAGGCCAGCGGGTCCGAGTCTGCGAAACAGGCGGTGGGATTTGCTAAACCGCCTCACCCACTGATACAGATCTCGACTGTAGCGCTTGCCTCATTCGCTGCCAAGGCAGGTTCCCCGTTTCCCTCTCGGCGATCGTACCGGAGCGCAAGGGGCAAGGACAACGGTTTTGGCTACGTACCCGCTTGCTTCCTCGGGCGGTGAGATCGGCGCTCCACGAAATGTAAGGAGAGTCATAGCACTGACTTCGCTCTGGATCGAGGTGTCTGCTCCGGCTTTGCTCGCTGTCATCCATGTCTTTAGTGAACTGTTACCGGCGTGCCTCATCGGAATTCGGTATGCTGCTGAGCCCAGAGAAATGGAAGCCTCATACCTAAGGGAAGCGCGTGGCATCCCGCCAGCATGGAGTCCCGCGGGTGTCCAACACCCCGATCCGTTTCCGCGATCAGGATTGTCTGGCGGATAAGATACCTTATCCTCTTCAAGAAGCTCGCGGGAAATGGCAGGGATGGCCGGTGGAGCATCTGATCGACTTTTGCGATGAAATCCTTTCCAGATCGGGCGGGGATTTCTGTCGGTCAATCAGGATCCTTTGAGAAGGTGCGGGGGGCGGATCATGGAGTTGAAATGGCTCGAAGACTTCCTGAGCCTCGCCGAGACGCGAAGCTTCTCACGCTCGGCGGAGGAGCGGCGGGTAACCCAGCCCGCCTTCAGCCGACGGATCCGCTCGCTCGAGGTTTGGCTGGGCACGGTTCTGCTCGATCGCAGTACCTATCCGATTGCGCTTACCCCCGAGGGGAGGCACTTCCGCGAGACGGCGGAGGAGGTGGTCCGTACGCTCTATCTGGCCCGTGCTGAATTCCGCGAAGCCGATGCGCGCCCGACGATGCCCACCATCGCGATCACCGCGCTTCATACTCTCTGCCTCACCTTTTTGCCCCGCTGGCTGACGCAACTGAGGGAGCGGGTCGGGCCTGTCGCGAGCCGCGTCTTGCCCGATAATTTCCATATCTGCGTGCAGGCGCTGGTCGAGGGGGGTTATGATTTCCTGCTGACATTCCATCATCCAAGCGTTCCGAACCCGCTCGATCCCGAACGCTTTCCGCATCGTGTGATCGGACATGACAGCCTCGCGGCGGTGGCAAGCCCGACAGTGATGGCCCGGACCCGGGAGCGGTTGCCGCTCCTGCAATATTCCCGCGGGTCGTTCCTCGGCTTGCTCGCCGCCGTGGCCCAGTCCCAGGATGGTGCCCCGACAACTTTCCTCGCCCATACCAACGAGAATTCAATGGCCGAGGCGCTGAAGTTCATGGCGATCGAAGGTCACGGCGTCGCCTGGCTGCCCCGCGGCCTGGTCGCGGCGGAAATTGACTCCGGCGCCCTCGCGGTGGTGGCTCCGGAACTGCCGATGGACATCCGCCTCTACCGGAGCGCGGAGCGCAGCCGGCCTTTTCTGGAACGGGTCTGGGCCGCCGCCGGATCCTATGCCGAAAACGCATAACCTATCCTTAATCGGCATTTGTATTGAAAAGATGACAGGCGCATAAGCCCTGCCAAGGAAAACATCTCCTTGGTTTCGTTCTCAATCCCGCGCTTCCCCGACCGGTCGGTTTCGCACTGCCGGCTCTGTCCCCCCTTTGCCTTCCCGCTCTGCTTCGGAGCCGGGACAGGCCGCATATGGAGCTTACTCATGATCCCCACTGCCATCCATACAACCCGGAATGAGCATGATCTGCTCGGTGATCGCGCGGTTCCCGCGGATGTCCTGTGGGGCGTGCATACGCTTCGGGCAGTGGAGAATTTTGCGATCAGTGGCCAGACCCTCGCCACCGCGCCCGACCTCGTGAACGCGCTTGCCGCGATCAAGCAGGCGGCGGCGCTGGCCAACCGCGATCTTGGCCTGCTCGATCCGGTGCGCGCCGCGGCGATCGTCGCGGCCTGCGAGGAAATTCGGGCGGGCGCCCTGCATGACCAGTTCGTCGTCGACCTGATCCAGGGCGGGGCCGGCACCTCCACCAACATGAATGCAAACGAAGTGATCGCCAACCGCGCGCTGGAATTGCTGGGAGCGGAGCGCGGCGCCTATGACCGATTGCATCCGAATGAGCATGTCAACATGGGGCAATCGACCAACGACGTCTATCCGACGGCGCTCAAGATCGCGTCCTGGTGGGGGATCGAGCGGCTGGCCGGTGCGATGCGTCTGCTGCGCGAGGCCTTTGCCGAAAAGGCCGCGGAATTCGCCGAGGTGCTGAAGATGGGCCGCACCCAGCTCCAGGACGCGGTGCCCATGACTCTGGGCCAGGAGTTCGGCACCTACGCGCTGATGCTCTCCGAGGACGAGAGCCGGCTTTCGGAAGCCGTCGGCCTGATCTGTGAGATCAACATGGGCGCGACTGCGATCGGCACCGGCATTACCGCGCATCCGGAATATGCCGCCAGGGTCTGTGCCCATCTGCGCGACATCACTGGCATCGCCCTTGTCACCGCGCCTGATCTGATCGAGGCGACCCAGGACTGCGGCGCCTTCGTCCAGCTCTCGGGTGTGCTCAAGCGGGTCGCGGTCAAGCTCTCCAAGACCTGCAACGATCTGCGCCTGCTCTCCTCGGGCCCCAGGGCGGGCTTCAACGAGATCAATCTGCCGGCGCGACAGGCGGGCTCCTCGATTATGCCCGGCAAGGTTAATCCGGTGATCCCCGAGGTGGTCAATCAGGTGGCTTTCGAGGTGATTGGTAATGACGTCACCATCACCATGGCGGCCGAGGCCGGCCAGCTCCAGCTCAATGCCTTCGAGCCGGTGATCTTCTATTCGATGGCGCGCTCCATCGCGCATCTGACCGCCGCCTGCCGGACCCTTGAGGAAAACTGCGTGCGTGGCATTACTGCGAACCGTGAGCGGCTGCGGGCGACCGTCGAGAATTCGATCGGTATCGTCACTGCCCTCAATCCCTACATCGGCTATGCCAATGCAACCGAGGTGGCGCTCCAAGCCCATGTGACCGGACGCGGGGTCGCCGAATTGGTGCTGGAAAAAGGTCTGCTCACCCGCGAAAAACTCGACGAGCTGCTGCGGCCGGAACTGTTGACCCGCCCGCGTCTGCTCGCCTGAGCCCTTCAAGAAAATAAGCCAACAGAGGACAGAAGATGAACCACGCCGGACCTTCCAAATCATCGGGGCGACTGACCGCCCGCATCGGCATCGGCCTGATCCTCGGGATCGTGGTCGGCATCATAGGCAACCGCCTCGCCGCCGACCCCGCCCATGCCAAGGAGATCGCCTCGGTCTTCACGATCGTTACCGATGTCTTTCTGCGGCTGATCAAGATGATCATCGCGCCCCTGGTCTTTGCCACGATCGTCTCGGGCATCGCCAGCTTCGGTAATGCCCGGGCCGTCGGCGGCATCGCCATCCGCGCCATGGGCTGGTTCATCTGCGCGTCGCTTGTCTCGCTGTCGCTCGGGATGCTCTTTGCCAACCTGTTCCAGCCGGGCGCGGGCCTCAACCTGCCCCTGCCGGATGCCACCGCCGAGACCGGCCTCGCCGCCGCCTCGCTCAATATCCGCGATTTCATTACCCATGTCTTCCCGACCAGCGTGGTTTCGGCGATGGCGGGCAACGAGATCCTTCAGATCCTTGTCTTCTCGATCTTCTTCGGCTTCGCCCTGTCCGCTCTGCCGCGAGAAACCGCGAGCCCGGTGATCGCCCTGGCGGACGCAGTCGCCTCGGCGATGTTCAAGGTCACCGATTATGTCATGAAGGTAGCCCCCTTCGCAGTCTTCGCGGCAATGGCGGCGGTGGTCACCCTCCAGGGGCCCGGCGTGCTCATCGACTATGGCAAGTTCATCGGCTCCTTCTATGTCGGACTGGCGGTGCTCTGGATGGTGCTTCTGACCGCCGGTCGGCTGGTGCTCGGACCCAGCGTCTGGCGTCTTGTCCGCCTGCTGCGCGAACCGATGCTGCTCGCCTTCTCCACCGCTTCCTCCGAGGCCGCCTTCCCCAAGACCATCGAGAGTCTCGACCAGTATGGCGTGCATGAACGGGTCACAGGCTTTGTCCTGCCACTCGGCTATTCCTTCAACCTCGACGGCTCGATGATGTACCAGGCCTTCGCGGCGCTGTTCATCGCCCAGGCCTTCGGCATCCACATGAGCTTTGCCGAACAGGCATCGATGCTGCTCGTCATGATGATCGCCTCCAAGGGCATCGCCGGTGTGCCGCGCGCCTCGCTCGTCGTCGTCGCCGCCGTGGCGCCAATGTTCAACCTGCCCGCCGCCGGGATCCTGCTCATCATGGGAATCGACCAGATCCTGGATATGGGTCGTACCCTCACCAATGTCCTCGGCAATGGCCTTGCCACCGCCGCCGTCGCCAAATGGCAGGGCGAGGTCGAGGAACTCTCCGACGAAGATACGCTGCCCCAGGCCGCCTGATCCGGCACCGACCGGGGCGTGCCCGTGCCGGGCGCGCCTCCCCTCAACCTTTCCCCGAACTAAGAGACCCAATTCCATGCTCCAGTCCCTCGTACGCGGCCTCGTCGGCGCCGCCCTGCTGGCCACCGCCGTTCCGGCCCTCGCGGCCGACAAGCCTCATGTCGTGATCGTGGCGACCGGTGGCACGATCGCCGGCGCTGGCGTCAGCGCCGGCAATACCGCCAGCTACGAGGCCGGCAAGGTCGGTATCGACGCACTGATCGCCGCCGTCCCGCAAATCGCGGAGGTCGCCGACGTGACCGGTGAGCAGGTCTTCCGCATCAATTCCGATGACTTTACCGATGCGAAGCTGGTGGAGCTTGGCAAGCGCATCTCCGAGATCCTGAAGCGGGACGATGTCGATGGCGTCGTCGTGACCCACGGGACCGATACGGTCGAAGAGACCGCCTTCTTTCTCAATCTCGTGCTCCACACCGAAAAACCGGTGGTGATGGTGGCGGCGATGCGTCCCTCGACCGCGATCTCGGCGGACGGGCCGCTCAATCTGCTCAGCGCGGTGACGGTCGCGGCCAGCCCGGAAGCGGCGGGCAAGGGCGTGCTTTTGACCATGAACGACACGATCCAGTCGGGCCGTGACGTGACCAAGCGGGTGAATGTCGTCCCGAGCGCCTTTCAGGACCAGTGGGGTCCGCTCGGCATGATCGTCGAGGGCAAGTCCTATTATTTCCGGGCTCCGGTCAAGCGGCACGGGATGCGGTCCGAATTTGATATCGATACGATCGCTGCTTTGCCGCTGGTGACCATCGCTTATGGTTCTGGCAACATGATCCCGGAAGTCTTCGACGCGATGGTCGCGGCGGGCGCCAAGGGGATTGTGACAGCGGGTGTCGGCAACGGCTCGATCCCCAGCTATCTCGTGGACAAGCTCAGGGAGATCCGGGGGCAGGGCATAGAGGTTGTACGCTCCTCGCGGGTGGGCGACGGGATCGTCCTGCGCGATGCCGAGGAGAAGGACAGCGAAAACGACTGGGTCGTCGCCCACGATCTCAACCCGCAGAAAGCACGCCTCCTGACGGCGCTCGCCATCGCAAAGGGCGCGACCAGCGCCGATCTGCAACGGATATTCTACGAATACTGATCCAACGGGGGGCTGGGACCGGCTCCCTTGAAGCGTGGTCGAGCAACTGCGAAGATCGGGAACCTTTCCGCATCGGACGCATTGAAAGACGTTGGGGCAAGTCCGGAAAAAAACAGTGGTAAGCGGGGAGATGCCAGCATCGATAACTGTGGACTGCGACCGACCGGCCGCCTCGAACAGGGCAGTGGTCTTCGCCTGTGACCAGTCCTATGCCCGCTACGCTCTGATGGCCGCCCATCAGATCGCCACCCTGCATCCCCATCGCGACTTCGATATCTGTCTTTGCTCGAACGAGGCGCTGAGCGTGCCGCCGGGGCTGGCGCATCATGGTTTCCGGGTCTGTCGGATCGGAACAGGTGCGCTGTTTCAAGGGCTGCGCTTCGATGAAGGGCGCACCGATGTCGTCTATCTCCGGCTCGCCCTTCCGGCGGTCTTTGCCCAGGAATACGAGCGCCTGCTCTATCTGGACGCGGACATCTTCGTGCAGGGCGGCGACTTCAAGGCCCTCCTCGAACTCGATCTCGGTCGCCGGACCCTGGGCGCGGTCCGGGACAACATGCAGTGGCGAACCCCGTCCCGGCGGCCCGAACAGTTCCGCAGGCTGGGACTACCCGCCTTTCCCTATTTCAACGCCGGCGTGCTCCTGATCGATGTGGAGCGGTTCAATCGGACGGACGTGCTCGGACAGTGCACGGCTTTCGGGCGGGCCAATCGCGAGCGGATGATCCGGCACGATCAGAACCTGCTCAATGGGGTGCTGCGGGGGGATTGGGCGGAACTCAATCCGGTCTGGAACTGGCAATATACCTGGGCCTCGCGGATGACCGAGGCGATGGTGGGGGCCAATATCGTGCATTTCATCGGACCCCGGAAACCCTGGAAGAACGAGGCGGGGGAGTTTCCTCTCCGCTTTAAACGGGCCTATCGGGAGTTCTTTGCCACCCATTTTCCCGAAGCCTCGATCGGGCCGGATGGGTTCCCCCCCTATGAAAACCAGGCCTTTCTGCGCAAGATGCTCGCCAAGCATCTGATCGCGGTGGGGAAGATGGCGAGCTATCTGAACCGGTTCGAAGACGAATTCACCGTGCTCGGTCGTTGACGCGCACGCGTGCGCATGGGGTCAACCCATTGAATAAAATCATGAAAATAAAATTCTTCACGAAGAATTAACTTCTGTCGAAGTGCCCCCTCGATCGCAGGACCCTGCGAGCCGCGGCGGCTGTCCCTCAGGCCGAGACGAGCGATCTCTCTGTCTTCCCCGGTATGGTCTGGGTGGGAGAGGGCCCCGCGGGGGACGAGTCCCGGGCTCCCGGATCAACATCCGGAACCCCGGACCGTCGTGCAAGGGCGATCAGGCGCCGCGGCGGCGGGACAGGGCGCCCCAGATCAGAAGGACGATGATCGCCCCGACCACCGCGCCGATCAGACCCGCGCCCTGGTTGGGACCGTACCAGCCCAGGGATTGTCCAAGCCAGGTGGCCACGAAGGCCCCGACGATGCCCAGGATCGTCGTCAGGATAAAGCCCGAGGGTTCGTTGGAACCGGGTGTGATGAATTTGGCGATCACCCCCGCCACGAAGCCGATGATGATGGTCCAGATGATGCTCATCGCAGATCTCTCCGAATGAAAGGATGTCAGGCGCGGGCAAAGGCCCGCCTTGGTCGGAAAATCCTCTCTCCACGTGGAAAGGTCATATCCCGCCCGGGTGGGAGGGATATGACCTTCCGTTCTCCCTCTTCCCGAGGGCGCGGAGTTCGGAGGGAGGGCCGAAAGGCGGGCTCCCCGCCTTTCGGTCGCGTTTTGGCCGGGCTTACCGGCGGCCGGTGGCGTCCTCGACTTCGCGGCGCTCGTCCTCCACTTCCACCTCGGTGCGGCGGACCGTGTCGGTGACCTGTTCCGTGCGGGTCTCTTGCTGCTTGCGCAACTCGATCTCCTCGACCACGCGCGCTTCCTTG
Source organism: Amaricoccus sp. (assembly GCA_048594665.1). GTDB lineage: Bacteria > Pseudomonadota > Alphaproteobacteria > Rhodobacterales > Rhodobacteraceae > Amaricoccus. The sequence goes on from JBMDWT010000022.1 coordinate 11,431, forward strand.
GAAACCACCGCCTCCTCGCGATATTCCTCCGCCTCGATCACCTGATCGCGAAAGGCGGTATCCGCATCCGTCACCGGCCGGTCGACCGGCCGACGCTCGAGCTCGACCCGCTCGCTGCGCAATTCGACCTCGGCGCTGGCCGGCTGCTCGCGGACGTAGGAACGGACCCGGACCCGGCCATGGCTGGTGTCGCGCTTGCCGACCCGCAGCTGTTCCTCGATCACCGGAATGGTCTCGGTCGAACCGTCGGTGATATCGGTGGCGGAGGACTGGCCTTCGATCGAGCGGTCGGAGGCGATGTCGCGATCCATCGAAGCCGTTTCCCGGTCGGTCAGGCCGGAGGCGCCGGTCAGGGCCTGCTCCGGGGTCAGGATCGGATCGGCGCCGGTCAGACCGGTCGTGCCCGTCTGGCGCGAGTCCCGGTCATCCGCCCACGAGGCCGGGCTCCAGCCCTCGGCCCGCCAGCTCTCTTCGCGGTCGTCGATGTTCACCGCGCCCGAGGAGTCGAGGATATCGAGCGCCTGTTCGCGCAGGTGCTCCGGCAGGTTCATGACGGTCAGAAGATAGCCGCCCCGGGACAGGCCCTCGGCATAGGCATAGCGGTCCTCCTCGGGAAAGAAGAAATCGCCGAGGGCCTCGAAGAAGCCTTTTTGCCGGATCTCGCCATTGGCGTCGGTGGTGCCGTCGTTGGCCTGGGCACCCTCGGTCAGGCGCAGGTTCGCCTCCGGGATGCCGGCGGCGCGCAGGCTTTCCAAGGCCTGCTCCGCGTCGGCTTTTGTATCAAAGAACGCGGACAGGCCGTTGTCCGCCGTAAGGGATGCGTCGGTGCTGGTCATAGGCGTTTCCTCTGGTGTTATGGGGGCCGCGTCGTGGGAGGGAGTGATGATTTCGGTGGCGACGAGCTGTCCCTCGCCGTCGAACCGTTCCACAATGGCCCGCTGGCGTCGCAGCTGGGCCGGAACGTCGATGGTGGTCTGGTCGATCCCCCGGTGGAGATGGATCTCTTCCCGCAGGACGAGCCGTTTTTCCACCACGAGGATTTCATCGACCACCGAGAGGATGATTGTATTTCCTTCCTGTCGCGGCGGAGGAACCGCGTCGATTTCCCGTCCGATCGGCACACGCCGCACCTCGACGGAGCTTTTGTCGAAGGTCAGGGTCTCCAGGCTGTCGAAACTCTCGGTTTCGGTTCTGACCCTGACCTTGCCAGTCGAGACCGCGCGGCGTCCAACCGCGAGGCTTTCCTCGACAAGTTCAATCTTTGCGTCGGGCTTCGTGGACAATGTGTTGTCTCTCCATCCTCGGGGTTCAAACGTCACCGGGCCAAGACCGTTCCCCCGCCCGCCAAAATAGACCGGGCCGTCAGTGGGACGGGCGTCCGTTGCTCAGTGAAAAGCCGATGGAGGTGATGACCAGATTGTCCTCGTTGCGGACCGCGACGCTGACCACATGCGAGCCATCGTCGGAGATGACGGTGGCGGCGACCTCGGCGAGGAAGCGGGAGGCTTCCAGGCAGGCGGTGGAATCATCGGGCAGGTCGATGCCCTCGGCATCCAGGCTCGTCTGGCCGTCTTGCATGTAATCGAAATAATATCGCATCAGAGGCCCCCCGGCGTTCGGCTGCCTGAAGAACCGTGCAACCACGCATTGCGTTCCGCGCAAAGACTCTCGCCCGCGGGGGTGGGCGTCAGCGGGGGCCGTGCCCGATGTTCAGATAGGCATCGTCGAATTCCGCCTCGGCGCTCAGCAGGGCCCAGTCGAGGATGCGCACGCGCGCGCCCTGCCAGCTGATGAGCCCCTCGCGGCGCAGGGCCTGGAGGCTGCGGTTCACATGCACCACCGAGAGCCCCATGACATCGCCGAGTTCCGACTGGTTGATGGCCAGATCGAATTCATGGTCCAGGGTCAGGCCGACGATGGAGAGCCGGACATACATCTCGCAGAGAAAGCGCGCGATCTGGCCCCTGGCGGGCAGGCTCGCCGCGGCGACGAGCGACTGGCGGAACATTCCCGCGTCGATCACCGTCAGCATCCAGAGCAGGCGGGTCAGATGCGGCTCGCTCTCGCTGATCCGCCGCAGGAGCGCGTGGGGGACGATGGCCACGCGGCAATCGGTCAGGGTGGTGACGGAATGGTCCATCCGCGCCAGAAGCAGGCTGTGCAGATCGACGAAATCACCGGCGATATGGATCGCGGTGATCTGGCGCTTGCCGTCGCCGACCATGTTGTAGCGCGCCGACAGGCCCGAGAGCATGAGGCAGCTTTCCCGCGGGGTGTCGCCTTCGCGGACCAGGTCGGTCCCGGGGGGGACGGACCTTTCGCGCTGGGTCATCTCGTCGAGGAGGCTTCGCTCGGTCAGCGTCAGGGCGTCGCGACGCTCCAGCGTCCTGAGGAGTGCGTTGTCCACTTGGGTCTCCTTCGCCCGTTCCCCGGTGACCGTTGCAAAACCGGAGGCCAAGATCAAGCGGCCGGTCTCTCAGCGCCCGAAGGCGATGCCCTGGTCGCGGTACATGCGTTTGATGAGTTTGAGGATCAGGGCGATCTCGGGCGAGGATTCGTCGCGGCGGCTGCTCATGAGGATCGGCGAGATCGCATCCGGTTCATCCAGGGAGAGATAGAGGACATTGTCCCGGCGCAGGCGCTCGACCGAGGCCGGAACGATGGCAAAGCCGCTCTCGGCGGCGACGAGGCCGAGCGCGGTCTGCAGTTCCCTGACCTCGTGCACGAGGGGCGGTTTGAGGTCGCGATCCCGGAACAGCGCCAGCACCTGGTCGGCATAGCTCGGCCGCGGCGCCTTGGGATAGACGACGAGCGGCAGGCCCGCGAGGGCGTCGAGGCGCAGCGGACCCGGATGGCGGGCGAGGGCGTGCGTGCCGGGCAGCGCCACCATCAGCGGCTCATTGCGCATCAGCACCCGGTCGACGGTCGGATCGTCATGCGGGATGCGGCCGAAGCCCACATCGATCCGGCCCTCCTTCAGAGCGACGATCTGTTCGAGCGAGGTCATCTCGTGCAGGGTGATCTCGACCTCGGGGCGGGCCTCGCGGTAGCGGCGGATCACTTCGGGGAGGTAGCCGTAGAGCGTCGAGGCGACGAAGCCGATGCCAAGCCGGGTGCGCGCGGTCGCGGCGAGCCGCCGGGTCATTTCCGTCATCTGCTCGATATGTTCGAGCGAGCGCACCGCCTGATCGTAGAAGATCTTGCCGGGTTCGGTCAGCCGCACCGGGCGCGAGCCGCGTTCGATCAGGCGCACGCCGATTTCATGTTCGAGCTGCTGGATCTGCCGGCTGAGCGGGGGTTGCGCGATGTTCAGCGTCTCGGCGGCGCGGGTGAAGTTCCGCTCGCGGGCGACGGCGACGAAATAGCGGAGCTGGCGGAGTTCCATCATACCTCTCAGGTATCGTCATGACCCAGTCAGTATTGGGAATGGATCCGCGCCGCAAGTAATCTGATCTCCATAACAGGCTCGGATGTCCAGCCAACCCTGGCGGTATCGAGCAGAAAAGCGGCACCCGAGGGGGCCATGATGGAGGAGAAGACCCGATGCTCGACGCTATTGAGACCCGGATCGAGACGGCGCTGGAAGACGACGCGGAGCGTGGTGTCTATCGCGTGGCCCGCGACATCTTCACCGACCCCGAGATCTTCGAGCTTGAGATGAAGACGATCTTCGAGGGCAACTGGATCTATCTCGCGCATGAGAGCCAGGTCGCAAGACCCAACGACTTCCTCACGACCCATATCGGCCGCCAGCCGATCATCATCGCCCGGACCCGACAGGGCGAACTCAATGCCTTCATCAATGCCTGTTCGCACCGGGGCGCCATGCTCTGCCGGTTCAAGCGGGGCAACAAGGCGACCTATACCTGTCCGTTCCATGGCTGGACCTTCAACAACGCGGGCAAGCTGCTCAAGGTCAAGGATCCGGAAGCCGCGGGATATCCCCGGTCCTTCGATTGCGACGGATCGCACAATCTGACCAGGGTGGCGCGGTTCGAGAGCTATCGCGGGTTCCTCTTCGGCAGCCTCAATCCCGATGTCGCGCCGCTCAGCGACTATCTCGGCGAGGCCGCGAAGATGATCGACCTCATGGTCGATCAATCCCCCCAGGGGCTCGAAGTGCTGCGCGGGTCCTCCACCTATGTCTATGACGGGAACTGGAAGCTCCAGACCGAGAATGGCGCCGATGGCTATCATGTCACCGCGACCCACTGGAACTATGCCGCCACCACCTCGCGCCGCAAGGAGCAGGAAAAGGGCGATACCGTCCGGGCGATGAGCGCCGGGGGCTGGGCCAAGCAGGGCGGCGGCTTTTATTCCTTCGAGAACGGCCATCTGCTGCTCTGGTCCAAATGGGCCAATCCCGAGGACCGGCCGAACTGGGAACGGCGCGCGGAACTGGCGCGGGACTTCGGGCCGGAGCGGGCGGACTGGATGGTGCATCGGTCCCGCAATCTCTGCCTCTATCCCAATGTCTATCTGATGGATCAGTTCTCCAGCCAGATCCGCCACTATCGCCCCCTCTCCGTCGACAGGACCGAGGTGACGATCCATTGCATCGCCCCCAAGGGCGAGGCGCCGGAGCAGCGCAGCCACCGGATCCGCCAGTACGAGGATTTCTTCAACGCCTCCGGCATGGCGACGCCGGACGATCTGGAGGAATTCCGCGCCTGCCAGATGTCCTATCTCGGGACGGCGGCGCGCTGGAACGACATGTGCCGGGGCGCGGAGCACTGGATCGAGGGCGCCGACGCGGGTGCCGAGGCGATCGGCCTCAAGCCGCTGATGTCCGGCGTCAAGACCGAGGACGAGGGTCTCTTCGTCGTCCAGCACAAACATTGGCAGGACGTGATGCGCAAGGCGCTCGCGGACGGGAAAGCCTGAGGAGGAGACCCCGATGACCCTGGACACGATGGCCCCTGAGACAGCGACCCGCCCCGATCTCTCGCTCGAAGCGGTGACCCGGTTTCTCCATGCCGAGGCGCGCGCGCTCGATGATCGCGATTTCGAGACCTGGCTCGGCTTCTATCACAAGGATGCCGAATTCTGGATGCCGGCCTGGGATGACGACGACCGGCTGACCGAGGATCCGCAATCGGAAATCTCGCTGATCTGGTATGGCGACCGCGGCGGACTCGAGGACCGGGTGTTCCGCATCCGCACCGAGCGGTCGAGCGCCACCAGCCTGCCCGAGCCGCGCACCTCGCACAATATCACCAATGTCGAAATCATCGACCGGACCGAGGGACGGATCGCCCTGCGGTTCAACTGGATGACGCTGAGCTATCGCTACAAGACCGTCGATACCTATTTCGGCACCAGCTTCTACACGCTCGACACCAGCGGCCCGGCGCCCCTGATCCTGAAAAAGAAGGTCGTGCTCAAGAACGACTACATCCACCACGTCGTCGATATCTACCAGATCTGACGGTTCAGGGAGGACCAGACGATGACCCATTCCATAGCTCTCACTTTCGAGGACGGCGTCACCCGGGTGATCGAGGCGCGCGAGGGCGAGACCGTCGCCGATGCCTCCTACCGGGTCGGGATCAATATCCCGCTCGACTGCCGCGACGGCGCCTGCGGCACCTGCAAATGCCGTGTCTCGTGCGGTGTCTTCGATTTCGGCGATTATATCGAGGATGCCCTGTCCGAGGACGAGGCGGCGGAGGGATTTGCCCTGGCCTGTCAGGCGCGGGCCAAGTCCGATCTCGTGGTCGAGATCGCCGCCTCCTCCGCGATGTGCAAGACGAAGCCGCAATCTTTCGAGGCCCGGATCGGCGCGGTGACGCGGCTGTCGCCGACCACGCTCGGATTTACGCTGGAAGGGGCGGGGACGGTTGCCTTCCTGCCCGGCCAATATGCCAATCTCGCGCTGCCCGGCACGGCCGAGCATCGCTCCTATTCCTTCGCCTCGGCGCCGGGCGACGAGACGCTTGCCTTTCTGATCCGCGATATTCCCGAGGGGCGGATGAGCGCCTTCCTGCGCGAGGCCGCTCCGGGGACGCCGGTGCGTTTTACCGGCCCGGCGGGCAGCTTCTATCTGCGCGATGTCGCGCGGCCGGTCCTGATGCTGGCGGGGGGCACCGGGCTTGCGCCGTTCCTCTCGATGCTGCGCCAGCTCGCGGTCAAGGGGACGGGGGGCCAGCCGGTCCATCTGGTCTATGGCCTGACCCGCGACGAAGATCTGGTCGAGGTCGCGACCCTGGAGGGGTTGGCCGCGCGGGTTCCCGGTTTCACCTATGCGACGGTCGTGGCCGATCCGGCCAGCGCCCATCCGCGCAAGGGCTATGTCACCGATCATATCGAAGCGGGGCAGCTCCATGCGGGGGAGATCGATCTCTATCTCTGCGGTCCGCCGCCGATGGTGGACGCGGTGCGTGGCTGGCTCGCGGCGCGCGATGTGACGCCCCGGTCCTTCCATACCGAGAAGTTCGCGCCGAGTCTCACCGCGTCCCTCAGGCTTGCGAGTTGAGGCCATGAACGCACATGCCATCTTTGCCGGGCGGTTCGCGGGCAAGGTCGCCGTCGTCACCGGCGCGGCCCAGGGGATCGGCCGGGCCGTTGCCGAACGCCTCGCCGCCGAGGGTGGCGCGGTCGTCGCGGTCGACCGCTCGGACATCGTGCGAGAGCTGGCCGACGCGCTGCCCGTCACCGCCGATCTCGAAACCTGGGAGGGGGCCCATGCCGCGATCGCCGCGGCGCTCGACGCTCATGGCCGTCTCGACATCCTGATCAATGTCGTGGGTGGGGCGATCCGGATGCAGCCCTATCAGCATTTCACGCCGGGGGAGATCGAGGCGGAGATCCGGCGATCGCTGTTCCCCACCCTCTGGTGCTGTCGCGCCGCCCTGCCGGTGATGGGGGCGGGGGGGGTCATCGTCAATGTCTCGTCGGTGGCCACCCGCGGCATCCACCGCATCCCCTATTCGGCGGCCAAGGGCGGTGTGAATGCCCTGACCGCGAGCCTCGCCTGGGAGGCGGCGGCGCGCGGCATCCGGGTGGTGTCCACCGCGCCGGGCGGCACCGATGCGCCGCCCCGCCGCATCCCGCGCGGTCCGGGTCCGGACGCCGCCGAGGCCGCCGCCTGGACCGAGGCGGTCGTCACCCAGACCAGGGCTTCGAGCCTGCTCCGCCGCTATGGCACCGCCGACGAACAGGCGGCGCCGATCCTCTTTCTCGCATCCGACGAGGCCTCCTATGTCACCGGCGTCACCCTGCCGGTGTCAGGCGGCGACCTCGGGTAAGCCAAATGCCAACCCAACCGGCCCTGAGACGGCCGAATAACCGGAGGAAACATCCCATGACCAATTCCCTCGTCGCTCATCCCGACGTCCAGGCCCTGCTCGACCGCGTCGCCGGTCTTGAGTCCGCCGCCGGCAATCCGCGGGTCAAGGCGATCATCCGCCGGATCGCGGAGGACATGTACCGCGCCATCGAGGATCTCGATATCCAGCCCGACGAATTCTGGGCCGGGGTCGCCTATGTCACCCGGTTGGGTCAGGCCAATGAGGCGGGGTTATTGGTGCCCGGCCTCGGCGTCGAGACCTTCCTCGACCTGCGCATGGACGAGGCCGAGCGCCGGGCCGGGATCGAAGGCGGCACGCCGCGCACGATCGAGGGCCCGCTCTATATCGCGGGCGCCCCGCTGGAGAAGGGTTCGGCCCGCCTCGACGATGGCACCGAGACCGGAGAGGTCCTGATCATGGAAGGCCAGGTGCGCGACATGGAGGGCAGGCCGGTGGCGGGTGCCATCGTCGATGTGTGGCACGCCAACACCAAGGGCGGCTATTCGTTCTTTGATCCGTCGCAGTCGAAGTACAACCTGCGCCGCCGGATCGAGGCGGATGGCGAGGGCCGCTACCGGTTCCGCTCGATCCTGCCGTCGGGTTATGCCTGTCCTCCCGAAGGTCAGACCCAGGCTCTGCTCGATGCGCTCGGCCGTCATGGCAACCGCCCGGCGCATATCCATTTCTTCGTCTCGGCGCCGGGGTATCGCAAGCTGACGACGCAGATCAACATCGATGGCGACGAATACCTGCATGACGATTTCGCCTTTGCCACCCGCGACGAGCTGATCCCGCCGGTCGAAAAGGTGGAGGACGCGGCCCGGATCCGGGCGAACGGCCTGAACGATCCCTATACCGCGATCGCGTTCGATTTTGTCCTGCATGCCGAGGCCGGGGCCGCGCCCGCGACCGAGGTCCAGCGCGAACACGCCCTGGCCGATTGACCGCCCGTCCCGCGTCCCGATGCCGGGGACGCGGGCTCTCCCCTCCCCAACGAGACATCCCAATGGAACACCGCCCCGTCCCCCTGCCTTCCGACCTGCGGCGCGACCTGACCGTCGCCCGCCTGCGTGCCACGATCGTCGACGTGCCGACGGTGCGCCAGCACAGGCTCTCCCATCTCTCGGTGTCCGCCCAGAGTTATGTCATCGTCGAGGTCCGCCTGGGCAATGGCGCGACGGGGATCGGCGAGGCCGCCACCCTCGGCGGGCCGCGCTGGAGCGAGGAGAGCGTGGAGGGCATCAAGGCCGTGATCGACGCGCATCTCGCACCCGCCGTGATCGGCTGCGATGCGAGCCGGTTCGAGGCGGTCGCCGCGCGTCTGGACGCGGCCGCCAAGCGCAACAACGCGGCCAAGGCCGCGATCGAGAGCGCGCTTTTCGACGCGGTCGGCCAGACGCTCGGCCTGCCGGTGGCGCAACTGCTCGGCGGTATCGCGCAGGAGCGGTTGCCGGTGTTCTGGACGCTCGCCTCGGGGGATCCGGTCCAGGAGATCGAGGAGGCCGAGGCCAAGCTCGCCGGACGCCTGCATGACCGCTTCAAGGTCAAGATCGGCGCGGCGCCGCTGGCGGAGGATCTCGCGCGGCTCCGGCGGATCACAGCCGCGCTCGAAGGGCGGGCCACGGTGATCGTGGATGCCAATCAGGCCTGGGACGAGGCGACGGCGGTCCGGGCCATGCCCGTGCTCGCCGAACTGGGAGTGGCGCTGGTCGAGCAACCGCTGCCGGCCTGGAATATCGCGGGCCTTGCCCGGGTACGCGCCCGCTCGGTGGTGCCGGTGATGGCCGATGAATGTGTCTTTACCCCGTCCGACATGATGGCCGTCGCCGGGGCCGCCGCCGCCGATACGGTGTCGCTCAAGCTCGTCAAGCACGGCGGGCTCCTCGGCCTGCGCAAGGTCGCGGCGGTGGCCGAGGCGGCCGGGGTTTCGCTCTATGGCGGCTGTCTGCTCGAAAGCTCGCTCGGGGCGGCCGCGCATCTGCATGCCTTCGCTGGCTTGCGCGATCTCGCCTGGGGGTGTGAGCATTTCGGCCCCCATATCCTGGCCGAGGATCTCGCCATCGAACAGGTGCAAATCGCCGATTTCCATATCAACCTGCCGACCGGCCCCGGCCTCGGGGTCCTGCTCGACCCTGACAAGCTGCGCCGCTTCGCCCGCGTCTGAGGGAGGAAACCATGCTCTATCACGTACGTATGGACGTGCGGCCGCCCCAGGACATCGACCCCGCCCGGTTCGAGGCGCTCAAGGCCGAGGAAAAGGCCCGCGCCGAGGCGCTTCAGCGCGAGGGCACCTGGCGGCATCTCTGGCGCATCGCCGGGCAATACGCCAACGTCTCCATCTTCGATGTCGCCGACCATGACGAACTGCATCGCATCCTGTCCGGGCTGCCGCTCTTTCCCTTCATGCGAATCGAAGTGACGCCGCTCGCCCGGCACCCCTCGGCCATCTGAACTCCCGCCTTCCCAACAAAAACAAACCGGCACCCGAGCCCAACATCGGAGGATACCCCATGCCTGCCCGCGTCCTCGACGTGACGGAGATGGTCAATGCCCATCCCCTCTCGACCTACCAGAAACGGGTCATCGCGCTCTGTTTCCTCGTCGTCGCCATCGACGGTTTCGACACCGCCGCGATCGGCTTCATCGCCCCCGCGCTCAAGGCGCAGTGGGGGGCCACGCCCGCGGAACTCGCGCCCCTCTTCGCAGCCGGGCTCTTCGGCCTGATGGCGGGGGCGCTCGTCTTCGGACCGCTCGCCGACCGGATCGGGCGCAAGCCGGTGCTGCTCGCAACCACCGCCTTCTTCGGACTGGCCACCCTCGCCTCCGCCTTCGCGCCCGATATCCCGAGCCTGACGGCGCTGCGGTTCGTCACCGGGCTCGGCCTGGGCGGGGCGATGCCCGCCGCGATCACCCTGACGGCGGAACTCTGCCCCGGGCAAAGGCGCGCGTCGCTGGTCACGCTGATGTTCTGCGGCTTTACCATCGGATCGGCGGCGGCGGGGCTCGCCGCCTCCTCGATCGTCGCGGCCTTCGGCTGGCCGGGCCTCCTGCTTACGGGTGGCGCGCTGCCGCTGGTCCTGACCCCGGTCCTCTTCGCACTCCTGCCCGAGAGCCCGCGCTATCTCGTCCTGCGCGGGGCCGCGCCGGAACGGGTCGCGGCGGTGCTGGCCCGGATGATGCCAGAGGCCGATCTCGCAGGCGCCACCTTTCTCCGGACGGCCCGCGCGCCGGGCTCGCCGGTCGGCCAGTTGTTCCGCGACGGGCTCGCGCTCGGCACGCTCCTGATCTGGGGCACCTTCTTCATGAGCCTTCTGGTCTTCTATCTCCTCTCCTCCTGGCTGCCGCTCCTGATCACCACCGCCGGATTTTCACTGGGGGCCGCGTCCCTGATGGGGGCGACGCTCGCGACCGGCGGCACCGTCGGGGCGATCGTGATCGGCCGGCTGATGGACCGGTTCGAGCCGCACCGCGTGCTTGCCTGCGCCTATGGTCTCGCCGGGGGCTTCGTGATCCTGCTCGGCAATGCCGTTGCCACGCCCTGGCTGCTGGTTCTGGCGATCTTTGGCGCGGGCTTCGGTGTGGCGGGCGCGCAGGTCGGGCTCAATGCCCTCGCCGCCGGTTTTTATCCCACCGCGAGCCGCGCCACCGGCGTCAGCTGGGCGAACGCGGTCGGTCGGACCGGATCGGTGCTGGGCTCGATGACGGGCGGGGTGTTGCTCTCGCTCGGATGGGATCTCGGCACCGTCTTCGCCGCCGCGGCGGTGCCCGCCTTCCTCGCCGCCCTTGCCATGGCCGCCAAGGGCTGGGCGCGCGCGACGCCTGTCGCGGTCCCTGCGAAATGACCTCGCTGTCGCTCTCGCTTCCGGACCTCGTGCTCCATCTGCGCGCCGATGGCCCGGACGATGCGCCGCCCCTGCTTCTGCTCCATTCGCTCGGGACCGATCACCGGGTCTGGCAGCCACAGGTGGAGGCCCTCGCCCGGACCTTCCGCGTCTTGCGTCCCGATCTGCGCGGCCATGGGGCAAGCGGTGTTCCGGCGGGCCCCTATGCGATCGAGGGCATGGCGCGCGATCTGTGCGATGCGCTCGATAGTCTCGGGGTGGAGCGTCTGCCCGCGGTTGGTCTCTCGATCGGCGGCATGATCGCCCAGAGCCTCGCGGCGCAGGCGCCCCACCGGGTGTCCGCCCTTGGTCTGATCGATACCGCGCTGGCGATCCCACCGGCGCGCCTCTGGAGGGCCCGGGCCGCGACCGTCCGGGCCGAGGGGATGGCGGCGATCGCCGGCGCGGTCCTTGCCCGCTGGTTGACGCCGAAGGCCGATCCCGATGCCGCCGCGAGGTTGCGCGCGCTCCTGCTCGCGACCGATCCCGAAGGATACGCGGGCGCCGCCGAGGCGATCGCGGCGGCCGACCTGACCGAGAGCACGCGGCGCCTGCGTCTGCCCGCGCTGGTGCTGGTCGGGGCGGAGGACGAGGCGACCCCGCTCGCCTGCGCCGCCCGGTTGAAGGACGCCATTCCGGGCGCGGAAATGCGTGTCCTGCCCGGCGCCGCCCATATCCCGACCCTGGAGCAGCCCCGCGCGGTCACCGAGGCGCTCCTTGCCTTCCTGAACCCCCTTCAAGAGGTCCGTCATGTCTGAGCCCGCCCTCATCGCCGTCGCCATCACCGGCTCGGTTCCGCGCAAGAGCGACAATCCCGCCGTTCCGATTTCGATCGCCGAGCAGATCGAGAGCACGCACGCGGCCCATGAGGCGGGCGCCACGCTGGTCCATGTCCATATGCGCAACGCCGACGAGACGACATCGAGCGATCCCGAGAAGTTCGCCGCCTTTCAGGAGGGGATCCGGCGGTGCTGTCCCGAGATCATCATTCAGTTCTCGACCGGCGGCCGGGGCCGGGCCCTGCATGAGCGGGGTGCGATGTTGCGGATTCGGCCGGACATGGCATCGCTCGCCACCGGCTCGTGCAATTTCCCGACGATCGTCTATGAGAACCCGCCCGCCTTCGTGCGGAGCCTCGCCGCCGAGATGCGGGCGTTCGGCGTCCGGCCGGAGATCGAGGTGTTCGACCTCGCCATGCTCTATAACGCGGCCGATCTGGTGGCGGAGGGCGTGATCCCGGCGGCGCCGCATGTGCAGTTCGTAATGGGCGTCCGGCACGCGCTTCCGGCGCGGCGGGACATTCTGGAGTTCGAGGTTGCCAGGCTGCGCGAGCTTCTGCCCGGTGCGACCTTTACCGCCGCCGGGATCGGCCGGTATCAGCGCGAAGTGGCGGGCTGGTCGCTCGATCTGGGAGGGCATGTGCGGACCGGGCTTGAGGATAACATCCGGCTCGACCGGGCAACGCTCGCGCCGTCCAACGCGGCGCTTGTGCGGATCGCCGCCGAGCAGTGCGAGCGGCGTGGCCGTCCGGTGGCAACCCCGGCCGAGGCCCGCGCGCTCCTCGGGCTCGCCCCCTCGGGTCTGGCCTCGGTGGCCTGATCGGCGGGGTCAGTAGAGGACGGGATGGAGCGTCACCTCGACGGGTTTGCCGGGTTCCAAGGTGGCGCTGCCCCGTGCGAGCAGCCAGCCGTCGGGACGCTCCAGCCGCGCCACGATCCGCGCGGGCAGGGGACCGGTCAGGGTAAAGGCGATCTGGCGCGCGGTGCCATCGCTTGTGATCTGGATGTCGGGGGGTGCGTTGTTCCGGAGCGAGAGTTCGATCCGGCCGGCCGGGATCGCCGCGCCCGCCTGGAAGACGAGGCTGCCTTCGATGTCGCCTGATTGTGCCTCGTTTGGCCCGGCCATCAGGGCGGCGGTCAGGATCAGGGCGCGGTGGTTCATGTCGGTGCTTCCTCGCTCGGGTGGGAGGCGGGTGTTGCCCCGCCCCCCATTCGATCAGATGACCAGGAAATCATCCGCTGACAGGGTCAGGCCCGGATCCAGCCGTGCGAACCGGATCGCCGCCGCCGACCCGGTCCCGTCGGCGTCATAGGCGAGGGTACCCGCGTCGGTATCATAGAGGATCCTGTCGGCGGCGTCCCCGGCGGTGCCCGCCGCGCTTTGCTGGAAGGCGCTGGCGGCGAGAGGACCGTTGCCGCCCACGGTCGTGAAGACGAGATTATCGAGCAGGATCCGGTCCTCGGCGGGATTGAAGTCCGTGATCCGGTCGATGTTGCCCGCGCCGAGCGCCGTGGAGAAGCGGAACGTGTCCGCCCCGGTTCCGCCGGTGAGCTGATCGGCGCCCAGCCCGCCATCCAAGAGGTCGGCGCCGCTCTCTCCGAGGAGGGTATCGGAACCGGGGGCACCGGGCAGCGTCGGAGCGGGAGGAAATTCCGCCGAGACGTTCAGCGTATAGGCGGAACCCGCCGGGACCGATTCAGACCAGCCGTCCGGCTCGGCGGGTGACCAGCTGCCTTCCAGCAGGTAGTAGGTGCCGGTCTGCTCGATGACGGTGACCAGGCTCGAATCGCGGCCGCTGGTCGAGCCTGGATCGCCGCCGCCGTCGTCGTTTTCGGCGATCACGGCGCCCGTGCCGTCGAGCAGGCGGAGCCAGCTGTCATGGATGTCCGGGTCGGCGATCCCGTCGATGTCGACGGTCAGGATGGTCCCTGCCGCGAGGTCGAGTTTGTAGTAACCGCCCAGGCCGTTTCCGGTGGCGTTGACGGTCGTGTGCGGGACAGTGGTGGAATCGAAGATGTCGGGATCGCCGATCAGGGAGAAGTTGTTCGAAATGTCGAAGGCGGTGGCGAGGGAATTGTTCGTGGCCCCCGGCCCGAGCGTCGCATAGCCGGTGCCAAAGCCTGGACGCGGGGGGGCCTCGCCCTGATAGGCGAAATCGCCGAGGAGGGTGTCGCCGCCGCCGCCGCCCCGGATCAGGTCATCCCCGCCCTGGCCGGTCAGGATATTGCGGGCGGCATTGCCGGTCAGCGCGTCGTCGAACCCGGTCCCGGCGAGGTTTTCGATCGAATCATAAAAGTCGCCCCCGGACGGACCGCCGTTCAGCGACAATTGCGCGCCCTGACTCGCATTGGAATAATCGGCGGTGTCGCTGCCGATCCCGCCATGCAACCTGTCCACTCCCGCGCCGCCGGTCAGCGTGTCGTCGCCGCGGCCCCCGAACAGCGCATTGACCCCCGACGTGCCGATGAGATGATCGCCCAGCCCGGAGCCAACGGCATTCTCGAACCCTGCGAGGATATCGTGCCGGATGGCGGCGCCGCGGCCGACGATCTGGACCTGGCCATCGCCATCGCCGCCCAGGGCCGTGCCCGCCGCGAGATCGACCGTCACGCCGCTGGAACTGCCCCGGTAGACGATCGTGTCGATGCCGGCGCCGCCATCGAGATAGTCCTGCCCGGAGCCGCCAATGACCGTGTCGTTTCCGCCCTCGGCATAGATGATGTCGCCATCGGCGCCGCCGTCGAGAAGGTCGTCGCCACCGCCGCCGTTGAAATAGTCGCCGCCGCCCTGCCCCTGGAAATGGTTCGCCGCGCCGGTGCCGATGAAGCGGTCGATGCGATCGTCCGACCCGATCAGGTTCTCGATGCCGTGAAACGTGTCGCCCGAGGCGGTGCCGCCGCTGGCCACATTGGTCGCGAGGTTGACGAGCAGCTGGAACGGGCTTTCCCGGCTGTAATCGACCGTGTCGCTGCCCTCGCCACCCCAGAACACATCGACACCGGCCTGGCCGCTCAGGGTATCGTCGCCGCGCCCGCCGATCAGCACATCGTCGCCCTGGCCGCCGAGGATATCGTCGTTGCCATCGCCCCCGTAGAGGGTATCGTCGCCGTCGTCGCTCTCGGTCTGATCGTCGAGATCCTCGACGTCGATCGTGTTGTTGATGTCGCGGCTGGCAAGCGAGTCCCGGCCGCCGATGATCACGTCGTCGCCGCCCCGGCCAAAGATCACGTCGCTTCCGCCGCCGCCGTCGAGCGTTTCGCCCGCGTTGGTGCCGAGAAGGATATCGGCGACCGTTCCGGCCTCGACGCTCACCTCGATGTCGCTTGCACCCGGTCGGATGGTGGAGTGCTGGCCGAAGATGACATGTTCGACATTGGCGAAATTGCCCATGTCCAGCCGGTCGCAGAGCAGGATGACCGTGTCATCGCCGCCATTTACGCCCTCCCGGACGATGTCATATCGGGAATCGACATAATAGGTGTCGTCGCCGCCGAAGCCCGCCATCCGGTCGGCGCCCCGCCCGCCGTCCAGAATGTTGTCGCCGTCATTGCCGAGCAGGGTATCGTTGAACCGGCCGCCGATGCCATTCTCGATGTAATAGTCGGTCGCATCGGCATTGTGACCGGCGAAGATCGAGACGTTGTTGTGGTGACCATTGACGCTGGAAAACTGTCCGGCGCGCAGGTCTAGAACCGTGCCCGCCGTCGAGCCGGAGAAGTCGACCGTATCGGTTCCGCCGGTGTCATGGATCACGAATCCGATGTCATGGCGGGGCCCGCTGACGGTCAGTTCATAGCCGTACTGGGTGCTGCCGAACCCATAGTGATTGTCGCCAGTGTTGAGGTCGATATGCTGATACGTGCGCACCCCGTTTTCATCGACGGTCGAGAAGAACCGGCGGATGACCGCCTCGATATCGGCCATCAACGGCGTCGCCGCCGACCAGCGGCTGGTTTCCCCGACATCGATGCCGTCGAAATAGGACATGACGCTGTATTGCTGGCGATCATAGGTCCAGGTCGCGTTGTTCAGGTAATTGATCTGAACCCCGCCGGGGCCGGAATAATTATAGAGGCCGGGATGGTTCAATCCGAATTCATGACCAAATTCATGGACGAAGGAATCAAACACATATCCGCCGATCTCGGTCTTGTCGGGTTCGGTGTCGTGAAAACGCTGGCCGATGCTGACATAACGATCGGCGGAATAGGCGCTTCCGTCATCCGTCTCGCCCAGTTCGGGACTTACGACCTCCATCCAGTCGGTGGCGGGATCGAAGGCGGTATCATCGACGATCTCGAACCTGAGCGGGGTGACGGAGGCCCACATCGCGAGGGCGCCGACGGCGGCGGACTTGTAGTCAGGATGGTCGTTGAGCTCCTGGACATTGATCCGGAGCGTCCCGGCGGCGATTTCAGGGGTCAGGCTTCGGTCGAGCGCCCCGAGATAATCAAGGAAGGCGCCATAATCCTCGCTCTTTCCATAGGGATTGTCCGGCGTCTGGTCGTTGATCCACCATTGTTGACTGATCTGGCCTCGATTGGGCATCGCAGGGTTCCTCTCTCACGATTGCTCGCATCCTACGTCCGGGCCGGTTCGCCGGTTCCACTCCATCAACGGGAATCGTACTCTCCCTCGCCGTCCCGGCCCCCGCGGGTCTTCTACCTTTCACTCATTCTTCCGGCCTGTCTACGTTCATGACCATCCCCTTGAGGATGTCCCCCGATTGCAAAAGGACGGTCGCGTGGGCGGGATTTCGAACGGAACCGGCGCGGGTCATCGGGGCCGGATGAAAGCGGCCTTCGCGGCGGCGGCCCGGGGGCGGACCACACATCCTTCCGCGTGATCATTGACGAGGCCCATGGCCTGCATGAAGGCATAGACCGTCGTCGGGCCGACAAAGGACCAGCCACGTTTTTTCAGATCCTTTGACAGGGCAATGGAGGCGGGGGAGGTCGACTGACCTTGTGTCTCCGCTCCCGGCTCCGGCTCGAAGCGCCAGACATGGGCGGCGAGGGATCCCTCCCGCGCGATGATCTCGCGTGCCCGTTTCGCATTGTTGATGACGGCGGCGATCTTGCCGGGATGGCGGACGATGCCTTTGTCGGCCATCAGCCGTGCCACATCCGGTTCGGTGAAACCGGCGACCCGGTCGATGTCGAAATCCTGGAAGGCCGCGCGGAAGTTTTCGCGTTTCGCGAGGATGGTGCGCCAGCTCAGGCCGGACTGAAACCCTTCGAGGCAGAGCTTCTCGAACAGGCGTCGGTCGTCATCGACCGGAAACCCCCATTCTGTGTCGTGATAGGCAAGGAACTCCGGGGCCGCGGCGCACCAGCGGCAGCGGGAATGTCCGTCCGGGCCAGGGATCGTCGCGCTCATGGGCGGGGCCACGCCCGCCTGGTTCGCAGAATGCTGTCCGGGGTGAACATGGCAGGCTCCATCGGTTGGGGTGTGAGGTCTGGGCAGTGTGCGCGCATCCGGTCCCGCCTGGCAACCACATGGGTTGGGGGGGACTGTTTTTGCCATATGGTCCGTTTTGACAGCTTCACGCCAGTTGAGCCCCGTAGAAACTATCCCGAAGCCGGCGATCGGACGGCACCAAGGGATGGAGTTAGGATGAACATCAATGGGCTGCTTCATGGGGGCAGGTTGCTGGGGCATGTCGGGTTTCCGAGCTCGGAGGTTCTGGGGCCGGATGCGTCGGAGGATGAGATCCAGGGGCTGATCGCGCGCCATGGGCTGATCTTCGTCAAACCGGTGTTCCGGGGCGGGGTCGGCAAGAAAGGCAAGGCCGGGCTGATCGGCAAGGCGCGCTCC
Source organism: Amaricoccus sp. (assembly GCA_048594665.1). Classification (GTDB taxonomy): domain Bacteria; phylum Pseudomonadota; class Alphaproteobacteria; order Rhodobacterales; family Rhodobacteraceae; genus Amaricoccus. The sequence goes on from JBMDWT010000022.1 coordinate 29,198, forward strand.
CTAAGCGAGGCGCTGGCCGAGAAGGAA
>JBMDWT010000023.1:0-13476 GCA_048594665.1 Amaricoccus sp.
GAAGGCCGCGCCGAGTCAGCTTGCGCAGGAACTCCGTCCAGATCGGCTCGGCCTCGGACGTGCCGATTTCCAGGCCCAGACCCTCGCGCCGCCCGTTCGCCATTGTCCTCGGACCGATGGCGGTCAATGGCTCACTGTTGACACCGATCGCAATGATCACGGCGACGGACACGATCCGACCGCCGCGCCGGACCTTGAGGTAGGTGGCGTCGATCCAAAGGTAAGGCCAGTCGCCTTCGAGGGGGCGGTTCAGGAACGCCTTCACCTTGCCGTCGATCTCTTCGCAGAGGCGCGACACCTGGCTCTTGCTGATCCCCGACATCCCCATCGCCTTGACGAGGTCATCAACGGACCGCGTCGAGATTAGGCCTCCTGGATCACCGCCGTCAGGGCCTTCTCCGCCATCCTGCGCGGCTCGAGGAAGCCCGGAAAGTAGCTGCCCTTCCGCAGCTTCGGAATGCGCAGCTCGACCGTCCCGGCCCGCGTCTCCCAGTCCCGGTCACGATAGCCGCTGCGCTGCGCTCGCCGCGCCGGGTCCTTCTCGCCATAGGCCGCGCCCGTCACGGCGCCGACCTCCAACTCCATCAGCCGCTCGGCGGCAAACCCGATCATCTCGCGCAGCAGATCGGCATCGGGGGTCTTCTCGACGAAGGCGCGCAGGTTCATCATGTCGGTGGTCATCGGTGGAATCTCCGGTCCAGGTTGGTGTCAGCAACCAGACCCTACCGGAACATCGCCGGTGACCACCTCAGCCAGAACCTACACCACGCTCAGGGGCAGCATCCCGGTTGGTAGTGTCCGAGGAGCTGGTGTAATTTCATTGCCGCCAGCGGTGTGATCCCGGGTGGCCATCGAGGTGTAGGATCGAGGTGAAGTTTGGCGACTTCAACCAGAGACCTTACGGAGCCAGCGCTTACAGGCGTGCGGCTGGTGATCAGCGACGCGCATACCGGCCTCAAGGCCACCATCGCCCGGGTCTTCGAGGCCACTTGGCAGCGCTGCCGGGTGGGGCTGTTGAAGAACGTGGTCGTTCGGTCGGAAGAGGGCTCCGTCAGGCTGTCACGGCCCCGAGGACCACCCGCTCGAACAACCGATCGAAGGCGGCGCGCAGTCCCTTGCGGGCCGCCAGCAGGCTCTTGAGCATGCGAGAAAGCATCGCCGCGGCGAGCCGCTTGAGGTTGATCGCGGCGGCGGTCAGGAACGCCTAGATGCGCATGTTCTGAAGCCAGGCGAGATCGAGAACGCGATCGACGCGGGCGAGGACGTGGTCATCCGGAACAAGATCCCTCAGCGAGCCACAGACGAAGAACTCAAGCTGTCTGCGCTTCTCCGAACCGAGCATCCGCACTCCCCCCCGAACTCCGCTCCCCCTAATGGAATCAGGAAGAGAAGGCTTTTTCAACAGCCCCCGCGTGCATTGGATGAGGAACGCCCTCGCTCATGTCTCCCGAGGTCAGCACACCGTCGTCGCGGCCGCGATCCGGCAGGCCTTCGATCAGGCCGACCGCGCCCATGCCGGCGAAACTTGGCGCAAGGTGGCCGAGCAGCTGCCCCCGCGCTGGCCAAAGCTGGCCGACCTGATGGACGCCAGCGAGCACGACGTGCTGGCCTACATGTCCTTTCCCGCCAGCACCGGACCAAGCTTCACAGTACGAACCCGATCGAGCGCCTGAACAGGAAGTGAAGCGCCGCGCCGACGTCGTCGGGATCTTTCCCAACGAAGCGTCCATCATGCGCCTCATCGGTGTGACCTGCTCCCCAGTTTGTCCTCGTTCAGAAGTTAGTTCTGTTCTGGGTTTGGTCCTTTGCTGACCGGTTGAGGAACTCCCGCGGGGTGAGGCCGTCGAGGCTCGTATGCGGGCGGTGATGGTTGTAGTCGTCGCGCCATGCCGCGATCAAGTGGCGGGCATGGCGCAGGCTGGAGAAAAGGTGCTCGTTGAGGCATTCGTCCCGGAGGCGGCCGTTGAAGCTCTCGACGAAGCCATTCTGCATCGGTTTGCCGGGCGCGATGTAGTGCCATTCGACCTTCCGGTCCTGCTGCCACGTCAGGATCGCGTTCGACGTCAGCTCTGTCCCGTTGTCACTGACCACCATGCAGGGATAACCCCTCCGCTCGGCGATCCGGTCCAGTTCACGCGCCACACGATGGCCGGAGATCGATGTGTCAACGACGGTGGCCAGGCACTCCCGGCTGAAGTCATCGATGATGCACAGGACCCGGAACCGACGACCCCAGGCCAGGCTGTCGGAGACGAAGTTCAAGGACCAGCGCTGGTTCGGACCCTGCGGGATCGCCATCGGCGCGCGGGTTCCGAGTGCCCGCTTGCGGCCGCCACGCTTGCGCACGGTCAGCCGCTCATCCCGGTAAATGCGGTAGAGCTTCTTCCAGTTCACCTCCCAGCCCTCCCGCTCAAGCAGGATGTGCAGGCGGCGATAGCCAAACCGGCGACGTTCCGACGACAGTTCGCGCAACCGGCTTCGTAGCCCGGCGTCGTCCGGACGGTTGGATTGATAGCGATAGACGCGTGGGTCGATGCCCACCAGGCGGCAGGCACGGCGTTGAGAATAGTTCTTCTCGGTCATGGCCCAGGTCACGGCGGACCTCCTTGAACTGGGCCTCAGAAGTTTTTTCCGAGCATCTCGCGCAGCGTCGAGACGTCCAACATCTGTTCGGCCAACAGACGCTTCAGCTTCGCGTTCTCGTCCTCGAGCTGCTTCAGCCGCTTGGCCTCGCTGACCTCCATGCCGCCAAACTTCGAGCGCCAGTTGTAAAACGTCGCATCACTTATCCCGTGCTTCCGGCAAAGCTCCGTCGCACCCAAACCAGCCTGATGCTCCTTCAGGATGCCGATGATCTGTTCTTCCGAGAACCTGCTGCGCTTCATGTCCGTCTCCTTCACTGGAGAACAGACTAACCTCAAATTGCGGACGTTTCAGGGGAGCAGGTCAGGTGCCGTGCTGTTCGAGCAGAATGACGAATGGCAGACCTCGAGCCGCTACATGATCGTCGAAGCCTTCGCCCAGATCGACAAGGAGGAGATCGACCCCATTCTTAGCATAACCACGAAAGCCGCCTGATCATGCCCTCAGGCCATCCGGGGAATTACACCACCTTGACGGACGTGGCCCATGTAAAGCTTAGTTGATCATGAGCGATCACTACATATTCTGTCGGGTTGCGTTAATAACCTGACATCATTTTCGAGAGATAGGCTGATTAGATAGTTATAATATGAATTAAGGAGTTAAGAGTGAAAAAATTCTATCAAATATTTGATAATAAAGAATAATCTCTGATGGGATGTTCCTGATGTGTCGGTGATGCGTTCTTGAAATGTCGATGGGTGCGTTCCCAAAGTGTCGGTGATCCGTTCCTGAAAGATCGACGGTTGTTCTTGATGTGTCGTTGCTCCCCGACAGACACCCCAAGATTGAATCATTTCTGGTGGGCGGATCGCGAACAAGGTTCAAATCGCCAGCGTGGGGGCATGGCCTGGAGTGGTAGCCCGACATTTCGGGAACGCGGCCAGAGTCAGAGCAGGTGTCGGTTGCGCTCGTTATATGCGCGTACGAAGCCTACGAAGGCTGCCTCGATGTTCTTGGGTCTACGAGCGGGGTCCGCCTCTATCCAGGCAAAGAATTCACTCTGAAGCGTGCGCAGATCCCAGCCGGGATAGCGGTCTGCCAGACGGCGTAGTGTTGGCTCGCCGATCTCGTAACCGGATTGCGGGATGGGCCTCGGCGCGGCGCGTTCTATCACCGCGTGCTGCCAGTCTGACCGCGTCATCCGTATCGCGGGTTCGGTCTTGTCTGAGGAGAGTTCGAGCGAAAGGTCGTAGCCTGGCAGCTGGTTGCGCTCGACAATGCGGATCAGTTCGAACTTAAATCGGCGATACTGCCCATCGGCCCCGGACTTCTCGAAAAGCGTGGGGAGGGAAATGGCAAAGCCTCCCTCCCCCGCCCCGCCGGCGTGCTTGCGCGCGACCCGGTAGAGCCAGCGTTCGCGACCGCCGGTAAGATCGAAATACGCGCGGTCGATCGAAAGGACCCCACCAGTCATCAGCACGCCTTCGTAGAACCAATTCGAAAGTTCGATGGTCATGCCGCGGCTGCGCTCGGTCTTCGGGTCCACGAGCTGGGACCAGCCATCGAGCCAGGAAAAGGTCGCCTCGCGTCGCGAGTCCGCACGGATGTTGGTCTTCACCGTCGTAGCCACCAGACGGTCAAGCGACTGTCCGAGCAGCTCATAGGCGCGGCCAGTAGTCGGCCGATGGATCGAGCGCAGGAGATCATAGGGCATCAGATTGAGCTTGCGCGGGATGTCGTTCGATCCCCGTCGCGCCATATCGGCAAGCACGCTCGCGCAGTAAATCAGGATGTCGGCGTCCCAGATCGTCGCCATTCCATAATCGGGATTGGCCGAGACATGGACCCAGACCTTCCCGTCAGGGCTGCGGTATTCAATGGGCCGGGTGCGTTTTGATTTTGCGAGGCTGAAGAAAGGACGCTCCATCATCTCGCGCTGGTCTCGCAGAGGAAGGTCGGAGAGATAAGGTAGGAACAGATCAAACTGCTCGGATGCGTCGCGGTCGGATGGATGGGCCATGAAAACTTTCCCCGGGGAAACTGTGGCGCGCGTGGCGCCGGAGGCGGGCCTAGAAGGTCGTCGCCCTGCCGCCCGCGGCGAGGCGCCTTTTGAGTTTCCCCAGGGAAAGTTTTGGGACATGGTGACCGCAGCGCTGGTTTCCCCGGGGAAAGATCAGCGTCGGAGGCCCCTGCCCTCCTCCTCCAGCCGTGTCAGCATTGCGCGCAAGGCTTCGACGAGTTCGTCCGCGCTCGCGCCGGAGCCGGCGTGAAACCGGATCGTGATGCCCTGCCGGTTGATCGACTGCACAGAGAGTGCGGCACGGCCGTCCCGGAGGATGGTGAGATTCGTGCTCCGCTCCGCTTCCGCCGGTGTCTTGGCCGCCGCGAGCAGCGCGCGCAGCACCTCTGCCGTGCCGAGTGGCGCCTCACCGGCGACGCGTCGGGATGTCTGCTCCGCCGCAAGGTCGCGCGCTCGTGCCTGGACCCGGCGCGCCGCCGTCTTGTCGCCGAGCACCTGCGCGAGGCCATAGGCGGGCTTTAACCCAAGCTCGTCGAGCGAGCCAAAGGCGGCAAGCACATCGTCTGGGATCGTCGCGACGCGCAGCATTTTCGAGAGCCAGCCTTCGGAGACCCGCAACCGCTCAGCCATGCGCTTCTGCCGTCCGTCGTAATGGTTCGCCAGCGCAGCCAGATAGTTCCGCGCCCGCTCAATGTCGGAGATGTCCCGCCGCGCCCGGTTCTCGATATCCGCGAGCCGGAAAGCCGCTTCGTCGTCGAGCGCCGCGACCTGCGCGAGAAATCGCATCTCCGGATAGGAATGAGCGCGAAGCCAGGCGATGCTCCAGTGGCGACGGGTCCCGGCGATCACCTCGTAGTCGTGGTTGGGGTCATCCTCGATACGCCGCACCACCGCGGGGACCTTCTGTCCACCCTCGGCCACCAGCGAGTCGATGAGATCGCGGCAGTTGGCCTCCGAGAGCTTGGCGTAGATCCGGGCATTTCCGGACCAGACCCTGACCCGCGCCGGATCGAGCAGGAGTTGCGTGACCTGCCGCACCTCGCCGGAGCGCACCCGGTCGAGCGCCGATTCGCGGTTCAGGAGCGTGGTCGGGCGTGTCCGTGCCGGGGCAGGGGAGGGGGGCTCGGTCTCCGAACCGAGGATATCTGCGAGATAGTCGCTCTGCTTGCGGGCCATCAGCGCATTCCCTTCCGGATGATCTTAGCGCGCGGCATAGATGAGCTCCTCTGTCGGCGCGGGCGCGGCGAGACCCCAGCCCGCGCGCACGAGCTGCTCGACCTGACCGAGCGCCTCGTCGAGATTGGCACGGCACCGCTTGTGGGTCCGCGCGGTGCCGATCGGACGGCCGAGTTCGTAGATGGTCATCATCCGGAGCGCCGCGTGGCTGATCTCCGCGGATTCGAGGATCGGGACCGGCAGCAAGGCGGAGCCGAAGGTCTGGTCCATGATCGCGCGCACCATCGCATGCGAAGGGTCGTTGCTGTCGAGCTTGGAGCAGATGAGCCGCACGAAATTATAGTCGACGGCGATGTCCGCGTCTTCGAGCTGCCGCAGGACCTGGTCCATCATCGACAGGAACTGGACCGTCGAGCAAAAGTCCGGGGTCGTGGCGGCCAGCGGCACTAGCAGGGCATTCGCCGCCTGCATCACCGCGAGCGAGATCGTCCCGAGCGCGGGTGGCGGGTCGAGAATAACGACGTCATAAGCCCGCGCTAGGTCATTAAGACCTTGTTTTAATTTTCTAAAACGCGTGGCGAGTACCGACTGTCCATCTGCGCCGGCGGCCGCGAGTTCATATTCGACATCGAAGAGCTCGAGGTTTGAGGGGATAAGATCGACGTTTGGCCAAGGTGTGCGCTTGACCGCGTAAAGGAGATCCGCCCGGGTCGGGTCGATCGAGAGATAGGGATAGAGCGTCTCCTCCCGCGCGACGTTGAAATGCGGATTGAAACCGAAGAGAGTGGTGGTAGTGGCTTGGCTATCACAGTCGACGACGAGCACGCGATAGCCCTGGACTGCGAAATAATGGGCGAGATGCGTGGTGACGGTGGATTTGCCTACACCGCCCTTGAAGTTCTGCACCGCCACGATCGCGGGTGGATCCTCCGGGCGCCGCCGCGGGCTCGCGCCGAGCACCTCGCGCATATGGAGGAGTTGCTCGATGCTGTAGCCTGGACGCCGCCCGTTCTCTGACGGGGGAGGGGAGGGGAGTCGGCCGTCCTCCTCGGCCATACGGATCCGGTTGGTTGAACAGCCGAGAAGCTGCGCGGCCTCGGCGATGCCGATCCGGAGTTCCAGACCCTTCCGGCTATCAGGAAGGAATGCCTTGCGCCTGAGCTTCTCGATCATCCGCTCGCCGGATGAGGCAAGATCGCCTATTTGGTTTATCACTTCATCCATTATCTGCCTCGGGTCGAGTTTTGAATGTTATATCTGTGGATCGTCTCATAAAACATTCAACCAAGCAAGGATTTCGACTATTCTTCGCGGAATGACGGTCATAAGGAACGCGCCGGAAGTACGCTGCCAAAGCGCCGCTCACACAGACCCAAGCCTCTTCACTTAAGCGAAGTTGACTTCGGTACGACTGAGTAGCATAATAGAGCGCGGCCGAGAGGAAAACCCGATGAGCATCAAATCCTCCATTTCACTGACCGACCAGCAGGATGCTTTCGCGCGCACCCTGGTGGAAACGGGGCGATACCCGAGCCTGAGCGCGGTGCTCCAGCAGGCGCTGGAACTGCTGCGGCAGAAGACCGAGGCGGAGACCGCCGAGACGGCGGCACTGCGCGAGCTGATCGGGCGCCGGATCGATGGTCCTGTTGTTTCCGCCGCCGAAATGGACGGGCGAATCCAAGCGATGATTTCCCGGAAGGTCGGGAACGCTCGTGTGGCGGATTGAATTCGCGGCTGCGGCCGAACAGGACTTCGACCTGATCTTCGACCATCTATGCGCCTCTTACGTCGCCCTAGGCGACGATCCGGTGATGGCAGTCGATCGGGCGGCGGACCGGATCTGCGGAATCCGAAGCGCGATCGGGCGACTGGCGGAGACTCCCTTCGTCGGAACGAAGCGGCCAGAAATCCGCGAGGGAGTGCGCTTCGTGCGTCGCGACCGCGCCGCGATTTGGTTTTTGCCCATCGAGGAAGACCGAACCGTGCGGGTGCTCGCCGTCTTTTTCGGCGCGCAGGATCACATCCGACACATGCTGATTCGCATGCTTGAGGAGTAGGGTGGTTCCCACGCCACGCCGCCGCATTATTCATGGAAGGCTGTGCGACGCCGCCGGGCATTCTTCGCCATAGCGTCGGAGTGGCCATGCGTGGTCTCGACCAGTCGGTAAAGCGTGCCTAATCCGGTAGTGGGGCAGGGGATCTCCCGACCTCGTCCATCATCGCGGATGCTTCGTAAAAATATCCGATAAGGCAAGATTATCGGACAGAAACAAGAGCCCCGGAGTGGGGCGGTTCCGCTGCGATTTCCCTGGCCAAACCGCCGCCCCGCGCGCATGCTCCCCGCATGACACACCCGACGACGCTCTTGCCTGTCTGGCTGGGCGCCGGGTCCGTCGATCCTGCCGAAGGGATCGTTGCATTATATTCGCATCAACCGATCGCGGGAGGCTCGCCCTTTTGCTTACGCGGCGAGCCCGAAAAGCTCGTTCATAAATGAGATTTCGCCTGGGACGCCCGGTGCGATGTCCTGAACATGGCCGCGTTTGATCGCGCGCATCGCCTCCACACCCTTCAGCGTCGCCTTCGCGGTCCGCAATGAATGGAAGCCCTTTCCAGGATCAGTGATGCGCTTCAAGGCCGCATGATCCGATTCAATCCGATTGTTCCTCCATTTCTTGTCGATGTGAATAATCGCGTCGCCGGGATCCCGGTGCTGATTTATCTCCCGGATCACTTTGGCATAGGTCGGAGCCTTGTCGGTGAAAATCACAAGTGGCCGGTACAGCCGGGCGGTGTCCTTCGCCTGTTTGAGGAAAGCGCGCGCCGCTTTCGCGTCCCTCTTCGCCGTCAGTCGAAAATCGATCAGCCGACCCTGCTGGTCAACGGCACGCCAGAGGAAGCACCACCTTCCTCCGACCCGCACGTAGGTCTCATCGACATGCCAATCGAGCCCGCGCCAACCGCGCCGAGCCGAAGTGCGCTTGGCAATCTCCGGGCCGAATTTCTGAACCCAGCGGTAAATCGTCGCCGCGTCGACCACGATCCCACGCTCAGCGAGCATGTCTCGTACGTCCCGGTACGAAAGCGGATAGCGGCAGTACCAGTGCACAGCCAGGAGGATGACCTCCGCGGGAAACCGGTGGTGCTTGAACGGATCGCGGCGCATAACGAGTTCTTCCTTTTGACGGAAGGCGAAATTTCTGCACCGCCCTCGAGATTAACGCAACGATCCCCGACAATCCCCACGACTACATGTTTACGGGCTGGATTCATGTCGCGTGTCCGATCATAAACCAAGAAAGTCTTACCAAAGCCCTCAAGCCACAATCAGGTTTCAGTTGGCTACGGAATTCATCGCATTCTTCTTGGTGCGTCTCTTTCCTTTCAGTGAGTTCGAAGCGTATGGGCTTACCGGTCATGCTCATCCTTTTTTTATCAGCGACGCTCTCCCGGCAATCAACATGTTAGCCCGGAAAATTCATTAGGACGGAGTGTTGAAGTTTTCGGCAGCGGCGCGAGGCGGTTGGGCTTGGTGCCGGCAAGCGGAATTTGGGCGCTGGCTTTGGCGCGGCGTATCTGGTTTTGGGGTTGCTGGGAGGGTTGGCGGGGCGCGAAGCTCTGGAACGGCTACGGAGCCGCTGGCCGTTGTCGGCCGGATTGGCAGAGGGATCTGACCAGATGGGCAATCAGGTCCTTGTCCGGGCAGGCTGATGCAAAGGCGATGCGGATGCGGGACGCGGTCTCGATGATGCGTGCGCCGATCTTCACGAGGCGGATTTGCAGGGCAGCGAATTCGGCGCGTTTCAGGGGCGATTTGTCCGGGACCGCTTGCTGGACGGCCCACAGCAGCCAGTAGGCGGCGGTGTGCAGCATCAGGCGCATCTGGTTGGCGGCGGCGCTTATGCACGACGTCCGGTCGCTCTTGAGTTGGGTCTTGTGGAGCTTGATCAGGTTTTCGGCCCGGCCCCGATCGCAGTAGTCGAACTCGTAGAGCCGTTCGGGTGTGGCGCCTTTCAGCGATGTGACGATGGTGCGGATGTCCATGCCGAGCGTGGTGGCCTCGATGCGGGCGATCACCCGGCGCGCGACGGCCCAGCTTTTTGCGGCATAGCGCGTCTCGCAATGGGTGCGATGCACGACCAAAGCGCGTTCGGCCCGGATCACGGCGCAGGGTGAGCCAATGGAACGCCAATGGTCCGAGAGACATTGGCGAACGCGGTGGCAGCGATGACTGGGTCCGCTTTCAGGACCGTATTGCCGGGCAAGCCAAAGATGTAATCGACGCCATTGGCCTCGCACCAGGCCATGACCTCGGGCCGGGCATAATGGCCGTCGCCGCGCAAGGTAATCCGGGTGTGCGGCCAATGCAGGCGGATACGGCGGATCAGGCGGCGGACATGAGCGCGGATCTCTCGACCGGAAGGGGTCTTGGCGGGGCGCAGGATGAAAGCGACAGGCCGGCCGGTCGCGGTCTCATAGACATGGATTGGAGCGAAGCCGCGCTCGCCGTGAAACCCGTTCCAGAAACTGAGCTGCTGCTGGCCGTGCGCGGCGTCGAACGTGTCATCAATGTCCAGCATGACCGCGTACGGCGGAGTGTCATGGCTGTCGCAGTAGATATCGACCATCTCCCGGCCCATGGGGATCAGGGCGCGGATGCCCGCTGCGTTCTCCCACCGCGAACAGGTCGGCTGGCTGGCCAAACCAACCGTTTCGCCGGGTGCCTTGCCGAGCGCCATCATGAACGCCGGATCGTGCCGCAGTGCGTCGAGGTCGTTGGCGTCTTCATACCCCGCTGCGATCGCCAGGACCCGCGCCCGCATGATGTCCGACAAACTGTGCACGACCCGCGCCGGATCGCGCCCATCTGGGATCAGCGCCGCGAGCCGATCAACAATGCCTATGCGCCGCTCGGCCTGTGCCAGCAGCACGCCAGCATCCGACGTGATTGCGCCGCCATCGAACGCACCGGTGACTTTCTTGGTTCGAATGGCTGGAAACGAGAGCGAAAGCAGTGCAGGCTCGGTCATGGCGGCGGGGCAATTTCTGTCTGGTGGCGAGGGTCGTGTGAACAGCTATTCTCTACACCATTTCAGATGCTTAAGCTACCGCCGCCAGCCAGAATGACGGTCTTGGTGAAGTTTCCGGGCTAGACCCTCCTTGGTGCGCTCTTTCGCTCGAAAAGCGCGATTGAGGCGAAGACATGAAAGATTAGCAGACCGGCGAGGCGGGAGTCGATATGATCGAGCTCACGAGCGGATAATGTCCATTATGGAACGGCAGCTCTCGGCCCAAAGCGGACGGTTGGGATGGCTCATGCTGCAGGACCGTAATTCTCCGAAGTAGCCGTTCGACCGGCGTCGCAGCAATATTCGGGGGATTAGGACATCCGTTGTATGGGCGAAGAGGCGCCGTCCGCGAAAAGAATACGACGAAACACTCGAAGCGATCCTACCCGACCGGTGCGCGATCACGCCAGCTGGGACCGGTATCGATCTTGAGCCCATCTTGTTGGAATCCTTCGGTCTTCAGTTGTTCCGCGAACTCGAGCATAGTTCGCTGCGCGTCTGCCCAATTCGCATCTACAAAGAATGGAGCAAGCAACGGGTGGACCCTGATGGTGAGATCGAAGAACGGGAGTGCGAACTCAAGGCCAGCTTGATCCTTTATCCCGGCTTCTCGCCCAAAGTTATCCCAGAGGGCTTTAGAGGGACCATAGTAAAAGCGCCATGCATGGTCGATGTCAGGGATTTCGATGGGCTTCTTCGGGTCGGACGCCGGATCAATCCAGTGGAAGTGAAGCGCATCATTGGCGAAGAACGCAAACGAGCCCACATGCAATGTACATGGCCTGCCCTTAACGGACAAAAGGCGCATAGCCTGCTCCTTGGCATTATCACGATCCGCAGAGGATGGTTTGCTCACACGTCCTTTCGTCTCAAAAGAAATCCACTCGCCTGAACCGATTTGCTGGCCAAATAGATCGGGGCGCGATCGACCTAAAACCGAGGTCCGGAACGTCGACTTGAAGATATCCAAGTGTAGAAGCCAAGGTGTCGAAAGCAAGCGACTTGAGAACACCTTGCAGAAGGTCATACCGAGAAAGTAACTGATCGCTCCTTTTTCAGTCGGATCGAGGCTTTTATAGGCACTCGTCCTTCGTAGTCGCGTCGCGGTGGGACCATATTGCTCAAGAGCCATTCGGACAAGGGATAAGCGGAAAATCGCCTCGTGGAAGGAGGCGGCTCCGTGGGCGAAAACATGGTGCACCGAAGGGCGACCTATAGTCAGCGCGGCCCAGAGGATTTCGTCCCATGTCGCGGTCAACTCACTGCTGCCGTTCGCGAGTACACTCGGCGGGAACGCCTCGTTCGTGTAGGGAACGCGAAGCAGATGCGTCCTAGGTCTGGTGCGCATGAGAACGGCGCCAATGCCAACTTGTAGACATCAAACGCCTTGAAGAACTCGCTCTCCACTGCACGACGTCGGAGGCACTCCACTTAGCACACAGTGAGGCGGTCCATCAACCGTCTCTCTTCTCCCTGCGGTCGGTACGAATGACTGCTTTTTCAAAGGTTGCACTGCCGTGTGGCTGCTTCCCGCCCAGAGGTTCGAGCTTGGCGGTCCCGCCGAACGACCGTTCCTGGCGCAAAGCCGTCGCGGTTCATAAATCAAGACTTATGCACGCAGTTCGTAATCCAATAGAATCAATTGCTTGGCGCGTGCAAAAATCGTGCGCATAATATGATGGGCCAATTTCTTGGCCCTTCTGGACCCAACGCGATCAGGGGGCTTTGCGCTTTGCGCGTGGCTTCGGTACTGGCTTTGGCGGCTCCACGGGCTTGCGCCCCAAGCCGATCTTGACTGCCAGCTCACGACGCTTCAGGGCGTAAGCCGGAGCGACCATCGGATAGTCGTGGGCGAGGCCCCACTTGGCTCGGTAGTCTTCCGGCGTCATACCGTACGACGTCATCAAGTGGCGCTTGAGCATTTTCAGCTTTTTGCCGTCTTCGAGGCAGATCAGGTATTCATCCGTGATGGATTTTTTGACTGGAACGGCGGGCGTCAACTCGACTGGGACGTCGCCCGAGTCATCCGCCAAAGCGCTGAATTTCGCAAAGGTCGCCTGGATCAGATCCGGTACCGCGGCATTTTCAACGGGGTTGTTCGCGACTTTTGACCAAGCAGTTCTGTCCAGGGTTTTTTGATCCGACCTAGAAGGTCGGCTGTGTGGACTTGGCGATCAGTGGGTGAGCGGCTTCTTAGGACTGCTCCTCGAGCCCACAATCCGGCAGCACTACGCCTTCAGCAAGCTTCGAGCTGATCGCCGCCAGTTCAGGGTGTTGGTGCACCCCGATCATATGTGCGATATAGTCGTGCGCTGGAATTGGCCCTGAAGCCTCATCAATGCCTGGAACTGTTACCCATACAATGCCGTCATCATACTCCGGGCTGAGCGACTGCGTGAGTGTCGCGTCTTCGGGGTGACGCCATAGAACGGGCAGGAAAACACGCTAAGCGGACAAAACATGAACGAAGGCCGGGTGGCTGAGGACCCGATACCCCGGAGACCTTTCTATGAACGTGTCCCACGAGACAATCTACAAAAGCCTGTTCATTCAGGCGCGAGGCGTCCTCAAGAAAGAACTGCTCTCCCATCTACGCAGTCGCAGGATCATGCGTCGGGGCCGAAC
>JBMDWT010000024.1:0-14705 GCA_048594665.1 Amaricoccus sp.
GGTGGATCTTGTCCCGCCGACGGACGATGCCGAATTCCGGGCCTTTCTCAGCGAGGAATATGACGCCTATCTCCGCGCGGCCGAGATCTATCTCAATTGCCTCGGTCGCGAGCATCGGAGCGTTTCCGAGGAAATGCGCGCCGTGCTCGATCGGTGGCGGCGATATTTCGGCAAGGACGCCGTCATGCGCCTGAGCGTGGGGTTGGCACAGGCGGAGTAAGGACCGGCGCCTTTCGAAGACCTCCGGATCAAGCCTTGTAAAATGATATCATCCAATACATAGTGATATCTTTGCTATCAGATGCACTGGAGCGCCATCGCATGCCCGCTGTTACCATTCGCAACCTGTCCGACGCGGCGCACCGTGCTCTGAGACTGCGCGCCGCGCATCATGGCCGCAGCACCGAGGCCGAAATCCGCGACATTCTGGAGACGGCGGTTCGCCCCGCCAATCGCCTCCACCTCGGCTCGGCCTTGGTGGAGATCAGCCGAGAGGCCGGGCTGACTAACCTCGACTTCGAGTTGCTGGAACAAATCCTTGACCGTAAGCCCGCCACGCCCATGAACTTCGAATGATTGTTCTGGACACGAATGTCGTTTCCGAGGCGATGAAGCCCGAGCCGAACCAGAGGGTGCGGAACTGGCTCGACGAGCAGGTCGCTGAAACGCTCTTTCTTACCAGCGTCACAGTCGCCGAGCTTCTGTTTGGGATCGGTGCGCTGCCCGATGGTCGCCGAAAGCGGGCACTCACCGCGACATTCGACGGGCTCATTGGCCTTTTTGATAGCAGAATTCTTGCCTTCGATACGGATGCCGCTCGGTGCTACGCCGACCTCGCCATCGCGGCCCGCTGCGCCGGAAAGGGGTTTCCGACGCCCGACGGCTATATCGCAGCCATCGCGACGACACATGGTTTCGCGGTCGGGACCCGCGACGTCAGCGCCTTCAACGCGGCGGGTATCCCGGTCATAAATCCTTGGACGACTTGACGTTGAGCCAAGAAGCCAAGGCCGCCTGACGGCACTGTCAGGTTATTGACGCGACCCGGCTGCATGCATAGCGATCGGTCATGATCATCCAAGTATCACAAGTCCGCCTGAAGGGTTTCCGCTTTCCTCGGTCCATTGTCGCCTATGCCGTCTGGGCATACCATCGGTTTGCGTTGAGCTGGAGACCCTCTGTGGTTACCGCCCGTAGCGCAAGAAGATCCTGTCCGGCGTGGGAGTGATCGAGAGCACGCTTTGAACTGATGCGGTGGATGCCCCCACCCGACGGCATCGAATGTGCCAGAGTGGTTTTGCTGGAACCAAGATGAGGGAGGCATCCATGTCCAAGATTAATATATTGGCGATCGATCTTGCCAAGAACAGTTTTCAGGTTTGCGGCGTCAGGTCCGATGGCGTCGTTGTCTTCAACAGGGCGGTGTCGCGTGCTCGGCTGGTTCGGTTGCTTGCGGATCAGCCGCCGTGTGTTGTCGCTATGGAGGCCTGTGCCACGTCGCATCACTGGGGACGCGTTGCCATGGTGCATGGCCATGACGTGCGTCTGATCCCGGCTAACTATGTAAAGCCCTTTGTGAAGCGCCAGAAGAACGACTTTGCAGATGCGGCAGCCATCGCCGAGGCGGCCTCCCGGCCCAGCATGAGCTACGTCGCTGTGAAGAGCGCCGAGAAGCAAGGGCGGGCGTCGTCCATCGGGCTTGGACCGATGGCGCCACTCTGGACGACCGTTCCGGACGCATCAATGCTTTGTGCGGCAGCGGACTCAGCTGATCAATGCGCTTAGGGGGCACCTTGCCGAGTTCGGCCTTGTTGCTCCGAAGGGCCCGGTTCATCTCAAGCTTCTGCAAGCCGCCCTGGAGGAGCCCGAGGTTGATCTGCCTGGCCCCGTCCGGGAGATGGGGCAGATCTATTTGCAGCAGATCGAGCAGTTGACCGAAGTCATCACGCGCCTGGCCACCGAACTTGAGGCTGCGACCAAGACGGATTGCGAGTTGCGACGCCTGTGCACCGTGCCAGGAATTGGTCCGGTGACCGCTGGCGCCATCGCGGCTTTTGCGCCTGACCTGGAGACCTTTGACAGTGGCAGGAACTTTGCGGCGTGGCTGGGTCTGGTGCCGCGACAACATTCGACCGGCGGCAAGACCCGCCTCGGCGCGGTCAGCAAGATGGGTCAATGCGACATCCGCAAGCTGCTGATCGTTGGAGCGATGAGTGTGATCCGTTGGGTCGTGCGCCGCGGCGGCAGTGCCAATAGGTGGCTGGCAAATCTCGTCGCTCGCAAGCCCCGAATGGTTGCCGCCGTCGCCTTGGCCAACAAGATGGCGCGGATGGTTTGGGCCATGACGACGAAAGGGGAGGACTATCGAATGGCGTGATCCCAAGCCGCGCGGCACGGGATGACGTTATAGGCCGCGAGGCCTGGGCAAGGTGATCGACAGACGGAGTAAGCGACACGGACTTCAAAGTTCAAGGCGGGAAAGCCAGTCCCGGGGCTCGAGCGTCACAGCTCTCTGAACCGATGTGGGCCCAGCCTTCCGAACAGCATACCGGCCCGTGGCGTCACAAAGGCCACATCGAGAGGCCTGACACACGACCGATTGAAGCCCAGCCGAAATGTCGAAAAATCAACTTGCAAAACCGGGGGCATCCACACACGCCCCGGGTTTGCCGGCAACTGTATTCAACCAGGCTGTGCTTCCCGGAAGTCAGTGCCGACCGTGAGCATGCGGTTGAGGACGCCGAGGAGCTTTCTGGCTGTGGCGGTCAGGGCAGCTTTTGTCGGCTTTCCCGCTTCTTGCAGCTTTCGTCGGAACGCCCTGAACGTCTCCGAGTGACGTGATGCATGGAGGGCGGCGAGATACAGAACTGTCCTGACGTTCGCCCTACCACCGCCGATCATCCGCTTTGCACTCCGCTGGCCGCTATCCCGGGCGATCGGTGCGAGACCGGCCAGGGCGGCGATTTTTCGGCGATCCGTCGTACCGATCTCAGGCAACTCAGCCATAAGGGTGGCCGCGACGATGACGCCGACCCCCGGGACGGATCTCAACCTGCGATCCATTTCGGTCAGCTCGGTCGAGGATTGCACGATTTCTGCGATCCTGCCCTCCGCCTTTTCAATACGCCGCTCCAGAAGCTGGATCAGGCCTCTGATGTCGGAGCGGGCGTCCGCGTCGGTCGTCTGCTGAAGCCGGGTTACTTTCTGCTTGCGCATCTCAACCAATGTAACCGTCCGGCCTGACCGCTATCGGGTCCAGCGCCATGGGAGCAGTTCGTCGACCTTTGTGATCTTGTAGTCGGGGATCAGAGCCAGCGTGTCGGCGAGCCAGGCTTGGGGATCCACGCCGTTGAGTTTGGCCGTTTCGATCAGGGTATAGGCGATGGCGGCCGCTTTTCCGCCCGCCTCGGAGCCGACGAAGAGATAATTCTTCCTGCCGAGGGCAATCGACCGTTCATTCTGCCCATGTCGGGCAAATTGTTGTTGTCCATTACCGCTGGCATGCGCTTTTCGGTCGGCGCTTGCGGATCGAACGCGTCGACAAGCGCGGGTCCGGACAGTTCGTTCATGTCGAGGTTCTTCCCGGCGTCGTCATGGTGGTGGCCGCGTGGATGGTCGATGCATCGTCCTGCGCTGGAATGGAACTCGGCGCGCCGCGCGCCGCGCGTGTCGCTCGCAGCACTTTCGGGCCTTGATGACATTCTGAAGCGGCGCGGTTTGCGACGAACCTCTTCCGGTAACAGTCCGGCCGGAGAGGAACAGAGCGATGAAAGATCTACCAGCCAAGCCGTCGTCGCCGAGGCAGCTGCGAATGCAGTTCAATTCGACGCAGCCGCGGGGGATGAACTCCCGCGATCGCCAGCAGGCCGTGACGCGCCTGGCGACCCTGCTGACCGAGGCGGCCGGAATTGCCGAGCCGGAGGAGCAAGATGATGGACGGTGATTTCCTGCCGCCAGCCATTCTGCAGCGCAAGGCCGTGGTCTATGTGCGGCAATCGACCCAGGCACAGGTCGACGTGAACACTGAGGGTCGACGGCGCCAGTATGAGTTGGTTGAGGTGGCCCGACGCCGCGGTTTCAGGACCGTCGAGGTCATTGACGACGACCTCGGCCGTTCCGGGAGCGGCATGGTGGCTCGGCCGGGCTTCGAGAAGCTGGTCGCCGCCTTGTGCGCGGGCGAGGTGGGCGCGGTACTGTGCTTCGACGCCTCGCGGCTGGCCCGCAACGGACGCGATTGGCATCACCTGCTCGAGCTTTGCGGGCTGGTCGAGGCCCGTGTTATCGACCTCGACGGCCTCTACGATCCCTGTCGGCCAAACGACCGGCTGCTGCTCGGCATGAAGGGCAGCATCAGCGAGTTCGAGCTCGGGGTGATCCGGGCGCGCATGGTTGACGCCGCCCGGGCGAAAGCGCGCCGTGGTGAACTACGGATCAGCGTGCCGATCGGCTATGTCTTGCATCGCGACGTGGGGCTCGGCCTCGATCCCGACATCCGGTTGCAGCAGATGATACGGCTGGTGTTCGAGCGGTTCCGCCAGCTCAGCGGCGCACGGCAGACGCACCTTTCGCTGACGGCGGAAGGCGTGTTCTTCCCCCGCCCATCGGGGGCCCCGCGCCTGACGTCCTTCGACTGGACGCCGATCCGCTACCGCAGTGTCATCGGCCTCCTAAAGAATCCTTTTTACGCAGGGGCTTACGTCTACGGCAAAAGCGAGAAGCGGATCGAACTGGTCGACGGACGCGCGCGCAAATCCTATGGCCATGGCAAGCCACCGGAGGCTTGGGACGTGCTGATCCGCGATTATCATGCCGGCTACATCGACTGGACGGAATACGAGCGGAACCAGAACCTGCTGGCCGCCAATGCCTATGGCCGAGTGGGTGGACAGAAGTCCGGTCGAGGCGGGCGGGCGCTGCTCGCGGGCCTGCTCACCTGCGGGCGCTGCGGCCGTGGCCTGGCGGTGGCCTATACCGGTGCGCCTCCGGGCCGCCCGACCTATCGCTGCGATCGGCCCAACCTCATGTTGGGTCTGCCGCGCTGCCTTGGCTTCGGCGGATCCCGCGTGGACACCGCGATCACGACGGAGATACTGCGGGCGGTTGAACCAATGGCGATCGAGGCGGCGCTGGAGGCCGAGCGGATGTACCGGGAAGGAGAGGTCGAACGACGACGCGTTGTGGAACTCGACCTCCAGCAGGCCGAATATGACGCCTCTCTGGCCGAACGGCGCTACGCCGCCTGTGACCCGGAGAACCGTCTCATCGCGGCGCAGCTCGAGAAGCACTGGGAAGCCGCTCTGCGCCGCGTGGAGGCCTGCCGGACGCGCATCGCCGCGGTGGACGCCCCCGATCCGGCAGCGCCGATGCCTGACTTCGACGGTCTCGCCACAGATCTCGCGGCCGCCTGGTCCGCGCCAGGCGTCACGACCCGGAGCCGCCAGCAACTGATCCGGGCATTGATCTCGGACATCATCGCGGATGTCGATGAAGCGACACGGGAGGTGGTGCTGACGATCCACTGGCGCGGCGGCCAGCACTCGCAACTGCGCGTCACGAAGCCGAAGACGGGGGAGCATGGCTGCCAGACGCCCGAGCAGGCTCTTGCCGTGATGGAACGCATGGCGACACGCTTTTCCGACACCGATATCGCGGCCACCTTGAACCGGATGGGCGTGCGGACCGGCCAGAACAAGACCTGGACGGCACACCGCGTCGCATCCATCCGCAGAGTCCGCGGCATCCACGCCTTCCGCTCGGCGGAGAAGGATGGTGCCTGGCTAACCATGCGCGAGGCCGCCGTGAGGCTCGGAGTGACCAGCCATGTGGTGCGGCGGATGATCAAGAGTGGAATCTTGCCTGCCGAGCAGGTGGTTCCGGGTGCC
The DNA here is from genome assembly GCA_048594665.1 of Amaricoccus sp. Taxonomy (GTDB): domain Bacteria; phylum Pseudomonadota; class Alphaproteobacteria; order Rhodobacterales; family Rhodobacteraceae; genus Amaricoccus. The sequence continues at coordinate 5,883 of JBMDWT010000024.1, forward strand.
CCATGGCAAATTCAGGCCTCAAATCTCGAGAATGACCGCATTGTCGAGGCCGTCAAACGGAACGGACGCCCGTGTCACGTCGCTGGCAAAGACCAACTTTCAATGTTTCCAGATACTTGAAGAAGAGGGGTATAATGACTCAGCACTCGCAATGGCACGCATTCCTCTTTCGGCCGCATTGTTATCGGGCATGTTGTCATCGGCGCCCCTCGAACGCTCGGCAGATTCTGCCCTGTCATGTTAGACTCGTCGTGTCGGGACAGGGGCGTCGGAGTGCGAAGAAGCGGGCAGGCCGCCTTGACTTTGAGTTGCGAGCTCGCGTTGTTATCTGGCCGCCCCTGCGACTATCCCGTCTGCGCTGCGAGCGCGTATCCGTAGATGTCGCACAGCCCGCGCACTCCCCATCGACAACAGGGAGGAGACCGCATGCGGTCAATCGGAATGGATGTGCATCGAAGTTTCGCGCAGGTCGCGGTCTTTGATCGGGGCAAGTTCACGGCGGAATTCCGGGTGGAGCTCGAGCACGACGCCGTGGTGGCGTTTGGACAGACGCTTCGGAAGGACGACGAGGTTATCCTGGAGGCAACCGGGAACACCTCGGCCATCGTAAGGTTGCTGACACCATTCGTGGCACGGGTCGTGATCGCGAACCCGCTTCAGGTGAAGGCCATCGCCCACGCGCGCGTGAAGACCGACAAAGCTCCTTGATGTCACGCGCCACATAGGGCTCCGCCATCGCCCACGCGCGCGTGAAGACCGACAAGGTCGACGCGAAGATATTGACTCAGCTCCATGCCGCGGGCTTCCTGCCGGAGGTCTGGGTCGCGGATGACGAAACCCTGAACCTGCGTCGCCTCGTGTCAGAGCGCGCGGCGCTCGTGCGGTCGGTCCGACGGGTGAAGAGCCGGGTCCAGGCCGTTCTTCACGCCAATCTCGTGCCCAAATACTCGGGGCACCTGTTCGGCAAGGGTGGCCGGGACTGGCTTTCGACGGCCCCACTGCCCAAGGCGGAGCGCGACCTTCTTGCCCGTCATCTTGACGAACTGGACTGGCTGAACGGCAAGCTGGAAAAGCTGGATTGTGCCATGGCGCGTCTCTCGCTCGACGACGCTCGCACGCGTAAGCTGATGACCATCGCGGGCATCAGTTCCGTGGTGGCCACGGCGGTGATCGCCGCGATTGGCAACATCTCCCGGTTCCCGACGCCCGATAGGCTCGCGAGCTATTTCGGGCTCACGCCACGGGTCCGGCAGTCTGGCGATCGCGGCGCCATCCATGGCCGTATCTCAAAGCAGGGAAACGCGGTCGCCAGGGCGATGCTGATCGAAGCCGCCTGGTCGGCCGCGTCGGTTCCCGGGCCACTGCGCGCCTTTTTCCTCCGGATCAAGGATCGCAAGGGCATCAACGTCGCGGCGGTTGCCACCGCGCGCAAAATCGCAGGCTTGATCTGGCAGCTGCTGACCAAGGAGGAACCCTACCGATGGGCGCGGCCCGCCTTTGTCGCCATGAAGATGCGCAAGCTCGAATTGCGCGCCGGCGCTGCCAGAGCACATGGGCAAGCTGGTCCCGGCCGCGACTACTGGATCAAGGAGATCCGCCATTGAGAGATGGAGCTCGTCGCACAGGCCGAGGCAGCCTACGCGGCCATGGTCGAAGCCTGGAGGGACAGGCCACCAAATCCACAAAAAAGCTGAGAAAGGGGCTGTTCAACAACATCCGTATCCAGTTCGAGGATGCCGTGGGCAAGATAGGGTCGCATTCGCTCTATCCGCGCCAAGGCATAGCGGATTGCCCCGGCGAGGGGTGATTTGGCGGAAACACGGGTCAGGTGGATGGCGAGCCAGACTTCGAGCTCATCGAACACCGGGGCGGCATGGGCACGTCGCAGGTCGGCGCGGCGATCTGGCGGCAATCCGCGCGCCTCCTTTTCGACGGCGTAGAGTTGAGCGATGCGCTGGATGGCCTCCTCGGCGATCGGCGAGCCTTGGGATCGATGGATATCAACAAACGCCGAACATGGGCCATGCAGGCGACCTCGCGGATGGCACCGGACCGGTAGAGGTCTATGAGCCCGGCATAGCCATCGGCATGCAGCCATCCTCGGAAGCGGGCGAGATGGTCCTTCGGGTGCTGACCCTTGCGGTCGCCGGAGAACCGATACCAGGCGGCGGGTGGGGCGTCACCGCCCCGCTCGCCATGGTCCTCGGACCATGTATGGATGGCTCCCGCGTGGCAAGGGGGGCGGTGATCTTTGGCGACTGGTCGGGTGCGGCCATGTATTCGGCGTCTCGTCCGCGGTGATACCGCGCGCCCTGATGAACGTCCGCGTGAGGTCAGGTCCCTATCAATGGCACGCGCTTGGATCGCGCTTGGATCGCGCTCCGGTCCGAACGGGGTGTCCCTCCTCGTTTCCGTTAGTCTGCCATCATCTCACCTTGCCCTCGCCATTTCGGCCAGGTCGGTTACGGCCTGAAGTTCAAACTTGTCACGCTGCGCGCCAGTCCGCGCCCGTTCTGAGCATTGCCCAAACAGCTCGGACCATGCGGTTGGCCAGCGCGATGGCGGCGACCTTGAGCGGCTTCCTCGCGATCATGCCACCGAGCCAATCGGTGCCCGGTTCGGATTTTTTCCGCCCGGAGATGACCGACATGGCACCAAGGTAGACAAGACGCCGGATGTATCGATTTCCCATCTTCGAAATCGAGCCGAGCCGTTCCTTGCCTCCGCTCGAATGCGGTTTCGGCGTCAGACCGAGCCACGCCGACAAATCGCGGGCCGAACGAAAGGCCGACACGTCGGGCAATGTTGCCGCCAGCACGCTGGCTGTGATCGGCCCGATCCCTGGCATGGTCCGCAGCCTGCGCGCCGTCTCGTCCGCCTCGGCTGCTGCCTTGATGCTGGCGGTGATGGTGTCGATCCGCGCTTTCGTGTCGCGGAACTGCTCCGCAAACAAATCGAGCGGCGCGCGTGCCTCAGGCGGCAGCTCGGCCGCCTCCGCCTCGGCGGTGAGACGACCCATGTTATGAACGCCTTTCGGAACAACGAGGCCGAACTCCCCCAGATGGGCGCGGATCGCGTTGGCGAGTTGGGTCAGTTGGCGGACGAGAAAGTCCCGGGTTCGGTGCTGCATCAGAACTGCCTGCTGGGTCTCTGTCTTGACCGGCACGAAGCGCATCGTCGGTTGCAGCACCGCGGTGCAAATGGCTTCGGCGTCGGCAGCATCGGTCTTGCCCCGCTTCACGAAGGGCTTGACGTAGGATGGCGGGATCAGACGCACCTCATGGCCGAGCTTGATCAACTCCCGTGCCCAATAGTGGGCCCCGGCGCAGGCCTCAATGCCGATCAAACACGGGGGCAGGCGTGAGAAGAAAAGCAACACCTGCGCCCGCCGGACCTGTCGCCGGATGACAACCGCCCCGGCGGCGTCGACCCCATGAACCTGGAACACGTTCTTGGCCAAATCGAGGCCGACGGTGGTAATCTCCTTCATGGATGGCTCCCTTCATGGGTTTGTGTGACAGCACCCAATGTGGCACATTGCGATGCCGGGAGCGGGAGCCATCCACGTCATCAATGGCGGTCAATGGCTCGCCGTTCATCGCGGGCATAGGTCCAGAGGCGAGCAGTCTGGGTCTTGCCTGTGCCGGGGGCAAGCATCCGCACGGGCGTATCGTCGGCGAAAATCGCCTCGGCTGACAGGACATGACGGCCGATGGCATCGGCCAGCGGCTCCAACAGGGCGGTCGCCTTGCCGACCCAGTCGGCCAGGGTCGAGCGGTCGAGGTCGAGGCCTTCGCGGTCGAAGATCTGGCTCTGACGATACAGATGCGCTGATCGGGCTTTGCGCCAGGCGTCGACGTCGGGATCCTGTCCCGCGTCGCAATCGATCAAGGAGTTCAAGCCATGGAGTTTTTCGTGGGCCTCGACGTGTCACTCGACGAGACGCACATCTGCGTCGTCGACGAAGGCGGTCGCATCGTCAAGGAGACGCGCGCCGCGAGCGAGCCGAAGGCGATTGCCAAGGCCATCCGGCACAAGGGCCGGCGCGCATTGAACATGTTGGCCTGGAAGCCGGCAACCTCTCTCAATGGCTCTATGAGGGGCTTGTCCGCGAGGGGTTCTCCGTCACGGTGATGGAGGCGCGTCATGTTCGAGCGGCCTTCGCCGCCATGCGCGTCAAGACCGATCGCCATGACGCTCGCGGCATCGCCCAGCTCGTGCGCCTTGGTTGGTTCAAGCGCGTGCACGTGAAGTCGCTCGACGCGCAGGAGACTCGCGCTCTGCTCACCGCGCGGACGTTTCTCATTGAAAAGGTGACGGCTACCGAGAATTCGCTCCGTGCAGCGCTCAGAAACTTCGGACTGAAGATGGGATCGGTGACACGGAAGACCTGGGAAGGACGGGCCCGCGAGCTCGCCGAGGGCAACACTGTGCTCGAGGCTCTCGTCGACGCCATGCTGCGCGTACGCGCCCTTCTCCTCGAAGAACTCGCCAGCGTTGATGGCAAGCTCATGTCGCTCGCGAAATCCGATCCAGTGACACGGCTGCTGATGACGACCCCCGGCGTGGGCGTGATCGTGGCGCTGACCTTTCGCAGCGCCGTCGACGACCCGGATCGCTTCCCACGCAGTCGAGACGTGGGTGCCTGGGCCGGACTGACTCCTCGACGCTGGCAATCCGGCAAGACAGACATCGTCGGGAGGATCACCAAGGCCGGGGATCCTCGGGTTCGCGTCATGCTTTTCGAGGCCGCCGCCAGCATCCTTGGGCGGGCGCGGGTCATGTCGCCGTTGAAGGCGTGGGGATTACGGATCGCCAAGCGAACGTCGATGAAAAAGGCGATCGTGGCCGTGAGCCGAAAGCTCGCGACAATCCTGTTGGCAATGTGGAAGTCCGGAACGGCGTACTGGGCGGCGGGTCGACCGCCAGCCTCCGCACAGGACTTCGCAGACGCATGACCATCGTGGTGACCAGACCACGCGCGCCACCGAGACCGCGCGCTCGCCATCACTGAGATCCGGCGCCCTTGGGCGACGGTGTGACGTCCCGAGCAGGGACGACGGACGGGATCAGCTCGTATCTACCCATGGCTGAAGTGAAGCCGAGGTACAGCTTCGGAGCATCCCGACCTCCACAGTCCGCATCTTGTGGCGGCGCGCCGACCACGGACAGAAGCATGGACCTGCTCGTTGGACCGTCATCGCCATTGACCGAACCCGCCCGATCACAGAAGGGAAGATGGTCGGCGTATTTGCTCACCAGCACATGGGCCAGAAGGCCCGGTCCGGGGCGGCCGCGCTCGATCGGGCGCGTCGGCAGCGGAGCCTGGACGAACCGTTCGCAGCACGCGCAGATCAGCCGGGGCCGGACGATGCGGTTCACGATGAAGCGTCCAGGGACGTATTCCAGCTCCTCGGTGATGTCCTCGCCGACCCGGCGCAGGCGCCCGCCACAGTCGGCACAGGCATCGGCACCCGGGATCAGCTCCACCTCCATCCGGGGAATGTGCTCAGGTAGTGGACGGCGTTTCGGTTGGCCCTTCTCCTCGATATCGGGCAAACGCAGTCGTGCCGTCATCGCCGCCGCTGCGATCTCGCTGGTTTCCAGGGCCAGCTGGAGCTGTTCGGCGGTCTCGGAAGAGGCGCCAAAGCGGTGCGCCCGGTGCCCGGCCAATTGATGCCTGCCCTTCGCTTACGCTCCGGGCGTTCCTCACTTCGATCCGTCCACTGGACGGCTCGATCCTGCTTCGCAGGACCGCTCCTCACTCTCGATCAGGATCGCCTGAGCCTTTACCTCCGCCAGAAGCCGTGCCGTGAAGGCGCGCAACTCCTCGGGGTCTTCGGGCAAGGGGGCGATATCATCGAGCATGATCGAGTTTATCTTACGGAATTCGCTATGGGAATCCTTACGTAGAGGCGATCGCTGATTATCCGGCGGCGGAAGGTTGCCAGGTCCGCTGTGGGGCGCGCCAATCGATACCCTCGAGCAGCATCGCCAGTTGCGCGGGCGTCAGCGACACCTTTCCTTCCTTCGCCGAAGGCCAGACAAAACGGCCCTTCTTCAACCGCTTCACGAACATGCAGGCCCCCTGACCGTCCCACCAGATCACTTTGACCAGATCGCCGCGCCGCCCCCTGAACACGAAAAGATGGCCGGCGAATGGATCCTGCTGGAGCGTTGCCTCGGCCTGCGCCGCCAAGGCCGTGAAGCCCCGGCGCATGTCCGTGATGCCGGCCGCCAACCAGACCTTCGTGGCGCCGGGAACCGGGATCACCCGACCAAGCCCCGGATCAGCCTGGCGAGAACCTCTGGGTCGTAGCCGCCGCTGATCCGCATCCGGAGGCCGCTGGCCAGATCGATCTCGATCGTGCCGCCCGGAGATCGGGCATCATCCGGCGAAGGAGCATTCCCCGCTGGCTCGAAAATCTCGACGGGGAGGAAGCGAGGATCGGGCGCCGCTTCCGGGTCGGGCGCGAGCCGGGGATCCCGCAGCCATTTGAAGAGCACGTTCGCATTCAGCGCGTATCTTCGGGCCACCTGCGCCACCGAAACACCCGGCACCATCGCCTGGAGGCAAATCGACCGCTTCTCTTCGACGGTCCAGAGCCGCCTCGTTCGACGCGCCATTCACGAGCCCATAGTGTCCACTATCCTTGGCGGACACTATCCAACTCTTCCATCGCCAGGCAGTGCGGCGACCCCGGACGGTTACCAACCAATTGACGGCGGCGGGTAATCTGCGCCAGTAGCGCCTGTCTTGTGGCTGAGACCGGCGCGGTTTGGGCTGGTTGCAGCCTTTGGCCGAAAGCTGCGAGCATTCGAGCATCAACCCTGTCCGTCTTGCCAATCACCCCCATTGCCCGCGCGAAGTCTCGTGCCTGACGAGGATTGATGCGACTGAAGCTGGCATGCGCAGCCTCAAGTCCGTCACGCAGCACGCGGTCATATCCGCCGCTGTCCTCGAAGATCACCCAGGCACCCCGCCGCGCGACGGATCGGGCGAAGCTGCGAACACTCGCCGGTGTGTTTTCGATGCGCTTGGCACCGTGCTCTGGGTGGTAGATGTCCAGCCAGACCTTGGCAACATCGACGCCGATATAGATGTAGTCCATGATGCTCCTGTTCCTGTTCTGCGGGGTCTGCGCCAACAGCCCCAATCAACTGTTCAGGATGAATGGGAAGAAACGGGCGGCTCCCTTGCCGGCAAACGGGCCTCCACGTTGACCCCGGAGGCTCACGGGATGCCGCCCGCGCCATCAAACATAGCTGATTTAGCAAAGACAGGAGGCTCCAACTCCTGAGTAGGATGGAGCATCATGAGCAAGACCACGAACACGTTTTCCCCTGAGGTGCGCGAACGGGCCGTTCGGCTGGTTCTCGACAACGAGGGTCAGCATGCGTCGCGCTGGCAGGCGGTCATGTCGATCGCGGCAAAGATCGGTTGCACGCCGCAGACGCTGAACGACTGGGTCAAGAAGGCCGAGGTGGACAGCGGGCGACGCGCTGGCGTGCCGACCGAGATGGGCGAGAAGATGAAGGCGCTCGAGCGCGAGAACCGCGAACTGCGCCAGGCCAACGAGAGCCTGCGGAAGGCGTCGGCGTATTTTGCGATGGCGGAGCTCGACCGCCGGTCGAAGTGATGGTGGGTTTCATCGACGCGCACCGGGATGCGCACGGGGTCGAGCCGATCTGCGCGGTTCTGCCAATCGCCCCGTCCACTGATACCAACCATGATTCCGACTCGTGGGGGATTGAACGAACCCGCTGACGCGGGAAAGAAGCGAAGCGATTAGGGGGAAGTCTCCTGTCTGCGAGGATTGCGGTTCTCGAAACCCGATCCATCAGACAGGAGCCTCCGATGGCCGAGATGAGCCCTCTGCGTCGCCGCATGATCGACGACATGACGATCCGCAACTTGTCACCGGCGACCCAGCGATCCTACCTTCACGCGGTCACGAAGTTCAGTCGGTATTTCGGACGCTCGCCGGAGCAACTGGATCTGGAGGATGTGCGCGCCTTTCAGGTTCACCTTGTTGCTACCGGCATTTCCTGGCCGGCACTGAACCAGACCGTCTGCGCGCTGCGGTTTTTCTACGGCGTGACGCTTGGCCATGCCGAGATCCCCGAGCGCATCCCCTATGCTCGGGAGCCGCGCAAGCTGCAGATCGTGCTGAGCGCCGATGAGGTGGTGCGATTTCTTGAGGCGGTACCGAGCCTGAAGACGCGCGCCGCACTGACGGCCGCCTATGCCGCGGGGCTTCGCGCCTCCGAGGCGGTCGGGATCAGGCTCGCCGACATCGACGCTGGGCGGATGGTGATCCGCGTGGAGCATGGCAAGGGCGGCAAGGACCGGTATGTCATGTTGTCCGTCCAGTTGCTCGGGATCCTGCGCACCTACTGGCGCGTGGCTCGGCCGACGCACTGGCTGTTTCCCGGCCGGGACGAAAGCAAGCCGATCGACGTCCAGGTGCTGCATGCCACCTGCCGCTCGGCCTGTGCGGCGGCTGGCCTAACCAAACGGGTGACGGTTCATACCCTGCGGCACAGCTTCGCCACGCATCTGCTCGAGAGCGGCACCGACATCCGGATCATTCAGGTTTTGCTCGGCCACAGCAATTTGTCGAGCACTGCGCGCTATACGCAGGTGTCCAATGGGCTGATCCGACGAACCGAGAGCCCGCTGATCGTGCCCCATCTGGTGGTGTAGTTCACGGCGGGCCTCGCGCTTATCAGCGGGCCGAGCTGGTCAGTCGCGCTGCGCGGCAGGCAGGCTGACAGCTCATCGCAGACCGGCGCGAGCGTTTCCAGCGTGAGAGAGCGACC
>JBMDWT010000025.1:0-6172 GCA_048594665.1 Amaricoccus sp.
CTCGCCACCCCCGACGACTCCAGCCTGCCCGGGGGCGGCTAACTCATCGGACGACTGGAACGCCTGCTGATCCTCGGCATGGTGCTCGCCGGGCAACCCGATGGCGTGGGCTTTCTCATCACCGCCAAATCCATCCTGCGCTTCGGCGAAGTCTCGCGCGAGGGCGCCACCGGCGGCCGCGGCATCAGCGAATATGTGATCATCGGAACCCTTGCGAGCTTCGGATGGGCCTGGGCCGTCGCCTATTGCACAGGTCAGGTGCTCAATGCCCTGCCCCACCCTTGAGCCCGAGGCGCCAAGGCACTACCTTAAACCCCGGTCAAGATCAGAGGTCCCGCTGCCATGTTCGGTATTCCCGGCAAATCCCCCGTCACCATCACCCCGAGCGCCGAGGCCCAGATCGCACGGCTGATGGAAAAGGGCGCAACCAAGGGCCTCAGGATCGGCGTCAAGAAGGGCGGATGCGCCGGCATGGAATATACCATGGAATATGTCGACGCGATCCATCCGCATGACGCGGTGGTGGAACAGAACGGCGCGCGCGTGATGATCGCCCCCATGGCCCAGATGTTCCTCTTCGGCACCGAGATCGACTATCAATCCGGCCTGCTCGAATCCGGCTTCAAGTTCAAGAACCCCAACGTGGTCGATGCCTGCGGCTGCGGCGAATCGATCAAGTTCGCCGGCATGTGAATGGCGGTCTCGCCCGAGACCCGCGCCTTCGTCGCCGACCTGTTCGACGACCTGCCCGACATCACGATGCGCGCGATGTTCGGCGGGCTCGCGATCTATTCGCGAGGCCGGATTTTCGCGCTCGTGACCTCGGACGACCGGATCTATCTCAAGGCCGGAGGGGCCTTCGCCGAACGGCTCGCCTCCGAGGGTTCCACCCAGTTCGCCTATCCCCGCGGCACCGGCGGGATGGCGCGGATGGGCTACTGGACCCTGCCCGAATCGGCCCTCGATGACGGATCGGAAGCCTGCGACTGGGCGCGGGCGTCGCTCGCGGCCAACGATCCGACCTTTTCCTGAGCGAACCGCTCTGCTAGCCAAGCACGACAAACCTCCGCAAATACGGGAATGTCGCGCATGGATCTCCGCAAACTCGTCGCTGGCAACTGGAAGATGCACGGCCGGGCCTCGTCCCTCGCCGTGGTGGAGCAGCTCCGCGCAAGCCACCCGAACCCTCCATGCGACGTGCTGATCTGCCCGCCGGCGACCCTGATCGCCCGCCTCTCGGGGCGCGGCTTTCCCATCGGGGGACAGGATTGTCATTGGGAACCGCTCGGCGCGCACACCGGTGACATCGCCGCCGAAATGTTGAAGGACGCGGGCGCCGAGGCGGTCATCGTCGGACATTCGGAACGTCGCGCCGATCATGGCGAGAGCGACGCGATCGTGGCCCGCAAGACCGAAGCCGCCTGGCGCGCCCAACTCGTCGCCGTCCTGTGCATCGGCGAGACCGAGGCCGAGCGCGACGCGGGCCAGACCCTGGCCAGCATCGCCGCCCAGCTCGCGGCCTCGGTGCCCGAAGCCGCGACCGCCGCGAACCTCGTCATCGCCTACGAACCCGTCTGGGCCATCGGCACCGGCCGCACGCCCTCGCTCAAAGAAATCGCGGAGGTGCACGATTTCATCAGAGAGAGCCTCGAGACGCGGTTCGGCAATGCGACCAGCCGCGGCATTCGCCTGCTCTATGGCGGCTCGGTGAAGCCCGGCAATGCGCGGGAGATTTTCGGGGTTTCGAACGTCGATGGCGCCCTGGTGGGCGGGGCCTCGCTCACGGCCGAGGATTTTGGCCGAATCATCGACGCGGCCAGCCCGAGCGCAATCCGACCGGAGTGAAACGAGGATCGGATGAATTGCGCGGAAATTCGAACCGGGTGAGTGGTGGACGGGAGCCAGTGCGAACGGACACCGCTCACCCCGCTTTGCGGTCCTGGCTGCGCAGGTTTCGATAATGCGCGGCCAGACGCTCCAGCGCGATCTTAAGCACGACCTTGCCGGACCGCGCCGACCAGCCCAGCCGCTTTTCCGCCGTCTCCAGCCCTTCCAGGAAACAGCAGATCCGGAAGACGATATCCGACAGGCCCGGCCCCAGGGCCTCCAGCGCGCTTGCGACCCGCGTCCGGGCATCCTGCGGTCCTTCGCCGGGCATGCGCCCCTGCCCGATGGTCGTCCCAACGCCGGAGGTCAGGAACCGGTCCCAGTTCTGGGTAACCCGCGGCCCCATCTGCGCCAGTTCGAAATCCTCGCGCAGCCGCTCCCCCGCTTCGATCAGCTCGGGCGTCAGATAGGGCGCCCCGCCCTTGTCGGTTTTGCGGCCCAGCACCGACAGCGGGCTTTCCGCGAGATTGAAGCGCAGCTTGCGCACGCCTGATCCATCCTCCGCCGCGACGGTCCGTTCGGCAAAGAAACGGTGCTGGTGCTGGAACGGCGTCTGCCCGTCGGCAAATCCTTCCCGCGGCTCGCGGGCCATCCGTTCCTCGGTCAGCAACCGTTTCAGGGCGGCGCGCCCGACCGCGCTGATCACGTAGCAGGCGATCTTGCCCGCCTTGTCGCAGGTGATCCATTCCTGGAGGGCAAAGGCATGGGCCACGTCCCGATCGACCACGGCGATCCGGTTCTGCTTGCCGGGCGTCACTTCCCGCAGCACGACGGCCTTTTCCATATTGGGGGCGACCGCCAGGAAGGCTCCCTTCTCGCACAGCCTCCGCAAGATCCTTCGGGCCTCGCGTTCAATCCGGGAATCGTTCGCATCAATTGGGTTGGATCCCGAATTCTGCATAGACATCAACTCCTTGGGTATCGAGATTTCTGCAAGCTCGGAGGCATAGGTCCGGCTGATGCGGTCCAGGGCCTCGTCGACAAGGGGATCGTCGCGCCAGGCCTCGACCTTGCGGATCTGGCGCATCACGGTGGAGGCATGGCAGCCCTTGGCCCGTGCCAGCACGCGCAAGGGTTGGCCAGCCGACACATGCGCGAGATAGGTCTGGGCGAGGTCAGGAAGCCAGTTGGGAAGCATGATGAGGTTCCTGAAATTACGGTCTGTAGGGCCGGTCCGGGCAGACGCGGATGGTTAATTCATGACCCGTTACTTTATTTGCGAGACTCGTCCTAAAGTTGATTCATGAATGTTTCGTAAAGGCAAAAAATATGCCTGCGTGAACAATGTTTTCCGGCCAACTGTAACAGCGTACTGTGCACGTAAAAGTTGTGCAACAGGGGGAGGAGCCGAGTCACAGTGCCCCGGCAACACGAACAACGAGGCCATCATGACCGACATTCCGCACCGCCTTTCCACCCTCCGCCGTCCCCGGATCCTGATCAACGCGGCCCGCGCGGGAATCGCCGATTACCGTCGCGATCGCGATCTCAAGCGTTTGTTGAAGAATATGAAAACCGCTCCCGACCAGGCCTTGGGAACCCTGCTCGCCGAGGAGGATCGGCTGGAGGCGACCCGCGCGGAAGGCAATGCCACCTACAGCATTCACCGCCATATCGCGGTGTTAACCGCTCTGCTGGCCGAGGCCCGTTTGGCAGCTGTCTGACCACGACTGTTGCGTCTCTGATACAGACCAAATAGTGCCCGATATTGGTCGGGCCCCGCCTTTTTGACCGCCGTATCTTTTATGGGAACGGCGCCACTTTCTTTTATTTGGAAACGGGCGATCCCCGCCCCGTTGAGCCCTGGCTCTTTCCTCGCACCCCCCTTTCGAGCTTGTCCCGGACCCCGGTTGGCGATCTTTTCCGACCGAGGGCCGCGCCATGCCGCGCGGTTTTGGCCGCGCCCCTTCCTGTCCGCGCCCCCTTTTCAGGAATATCATTTAATATCAAAGTATTGCATCTTGTCCGGACGCGGACGGATCGCGCCACACCCCTGACCGCGCGTCTTCTCGTCGGGCGCGGTCCAGCGGACCCTCTTGCACTGGACGGCGACCCGTCCTAAGGGACGGACCATGAAGAATGGTGTGATCCCCCTCCCGTCCGCGCAAGACCATCAAAGACTGCTGATCGTCGATTTCGGCAGCCAGGTCACCCAGTTGATTGCCCGCCGCCTGCGGGAATCCAACATCTACTGCGAGATCCATCCCTTTCAGAAGGTCGACGCGGCCTTCCTGAGGGACTTCGCCCCCCGCGCGGTGATCCTGTCGGGAGGCCCCGCGAGTGTCCCCGCCGAGGGCAGCCCCCGCGCCGAGCCCACGATCTTTACCCTCGGCGTCCCGGTCCTGGGGATTTGCTACGGCCAGCAGGTCATGATGCACCAGCTCGGCGGCAGGGTCGAGGCCGGCCACCACGCGGAGTTCGGGCGGGCCTTCGTGGCGCCCCTTGGGACCGCCGACGACCCCCTGTTCGCCGGTCTCTTCGCCTCGGGCCCGGAGGAGGTCTGGATGAGCCATGGGGACCGCGTCACCGCGCTGGCCCCGGGGTTTTCCGTCATCGGTGCGTCTCCGAACGCCCCCTTCGCCGTCACCGTCGATCCGACGCGCCGTTTCTATGCCGTGATGTTTCACCCCGAGGTCCATCACACGATCAACGGCGCGCGCCTCCTGCGCAATTTCACCGACATCGCCGGCTTTACCGGGGACTGGACGATGGCCGCCTACAAGGAGCAGGCCATCGCCGCGATCCGGGAGCAGGTGGGCGAGGCAAAGGTGATCTGCGGCCTGTCGGGGGGCGTCGACAGTTCGGTGGCCGCGGTCCTGATCCATGAGGCGATCGGCGATCAGTTGACCTGTGTCTTCGTCGATACCGGGCTGATGCGGCTGGGGGAAGCCACGGAGGTCGTGACTCTCTTTCGTGATCATTACAACATCCCGTTGATCCATGCCGACGAGTCCGACCTGTTCATTGATGCTCTCGACGGGGTTTCCGATCCGGAGGTGAAGCGCAAGACGATCGGACGGTTGTTCATCGAGGTCTTTGACAAACACGCGAAGTCCGTCGGCGACGCAACTTTTCTCGCTCAGGGGACGCTTTACCCGGACGTTATCGAAAGCGTGAGCTTCTCCGGCGGTCCTTCGGTCACCATCAAGAGCCATCACAATGTCGGCGGCCTGCCAGACCGCATGAGCTTGAAGTTGGTCGAGCCACTCCGCGAACTGTTCAAGGACGAGGTTCGGGCGCTGGGACGTGAGCTTGGCTTGCCCGAGAGCTTTGTAGGGCGACATCCCTTCCCCGGCCCCGGCCTGGCCATTCGTTGTCCCGGGGAGATCACCCGCGAAAAACTGGATATCCTGCGTTTGGCGGACGCGGTTTATCTCGATCAGATTCGCAAGCATGGCTTGTATGACCAGATCTGGCAGGCCTTCGTCGCTTTGCTGCCGGTACGTACCGTTGGGGTAATGGGTGACGGTCGAACCTATGACTTTGCCTGTGCCCTTAGGGCCGTGACTTCGGTCGATGGCATGACCGCGGACTACTATCCGTTCGAGCACAGCTTCCTATCTGAGACGGCAACCCGAATTATCAATGAAGTCAAAGGGATTAATCGGGTTACTTATGATATTACATCAAAACCTCCCGGCACGATTGAGTGGGAATGATTCATGCCTATCCAAGCGCATCCAAAAATACACCAAGCTGCGATATAATACACTGAAAAATATAAATAAAACAACCTCCGTGTTTCGGTGTCTATCGGCGGGCCAGCCTGCCAACTGACGATATGGCTGACAGTTTTACCTATCTTGTCTCTGACCGAAATCGCATATACCGTCAGAGGCAAAAGAGCTTCTGACAGTATTATTTTTGATTTAAATATTTAGAAAAATAGGAAAATTACCGATCAGGAAGGCCGTTTATGGTCTGACATATAACTAGGAGCTCTCCAGTGTTTTTGACCGATATGGGGGGGGGGGGGGGGAGGTATATATGTTAAGCGATTCTACCATCAAGATACTGAAACTGAAAGAGAAATTTTATAAGGTCGTAGGCCGTGACGGTATGTACATCATGGTCCAAGGCTCGGATGCAATCGTGTTGCGCCTGGACTACTGGTTGAACGGTCGTGGGGAGACGTTAACATTGAGCCGTTGACGATCCTCCGGTCATCCACCCGGGCCATGCCACGCGGCTTGTTCGGCAAGAGCGGCTGAATGATCGTAAGCGTCCGGGGTCGCCGCCCTGCCTGGTGTCGGAAGAGTTGGATAGTGTCCGCCAAGGATAGTGG
>JBMDWT010000026.1:0-147576 GCA_048594665.1 Amaricoccus sp.
GGCAAATTTGAACCTTTGTCGGCGCGCTCCGACAATCCGCCCCGTCAACCTTCTCCGCGCGTAGAAGTTGCGAGCGCTCGCAAGTTTCAGCGTGGCGCAGGCCCAAGTCAGATTGTGTGTGCGCTCACACGGGTTGAGCATTGTTTTCCGTGCCAACAATGCTCGCGCAGTTGCCGCGCTTCGTGTATTTCGTCGTGGCGAAGGCCGATGTCGGCGGCGGTGGGGATGTTGGATTCTTCAACATCCCTTGGTGTTTGCCCACCGTGCTAAGTAAGATTGACTCGACTCACTTTTTAAGTTCCACATTTTTGTAAAACATAGGGGGACGCTATGGGTCTTCTGTCATGGTTATTTGGAGGAGATCGGCGTTCTGGCTCTGCCGCAAATCAATTGCGATTTAAATCGGCGGGGGAACTACGGGGACAAAGAAAGGCATATCATCTTGATCGTCAGCCCATCCCGGATGAGCACATGCTTTACTTTGAGCGTCTCCATTTGAGCATTCATCCCTCAAACAAGCGGGCCTGCGTCGAGTTCTGCGGGGGAAAAGAACAAGAATTGGTCATCGAGCCTGAGCCCGCTAATCCGCACGATCCGAACGCCCTGCGCATCTTGGGGGTGTGGGGAAGGGGGCGTCATCAGAAGCACATCGGCTACGTCGACCGGGAAACAGCAAACCGCATTGCTGTGACTAGGGTGTCGCATCTCGTTCGGCCCCGCCTCCTAAAGACGTATCTCGGTACCGACAAGTATGTGGAGATCGTCTACCAAATCACTGGCCCGAAGGACCGATACGCAGATCTCCTATCCACTAGCTCGTCGCCGCGTGACCAGGCGTCGGCGGCAAAGAGAAAAGGTGACATCGATGGAGAGATCAGTGCCCTCCTCGTGTTGACCAAAGACGCTGAAGAACAGGCCCGCATTTGCGGCAACGCACCTACCCCCGCACCATATAAACGTCTCGCTACTCTCTATCGGAAGCAAGGGCGCCTTGATCAAGAAATTGATCTCCTTGAGCGCTATACGTCCTGGCTGCGCCCGCCTGAGCGAGTCGGAAACGATCTCACTAAGCGGTTAGAGAAAGCGCGGGGGCTACAAAAGAAGACCACAGTCGAATAAACTGTTTGATTCATTTAATTTGCATGAACCTCCACCTTGTCCAACGCCTCCGCGATTCTCTCCGACACCGCATTTGCAGCGACCACAAGCGCGGCATCAGGCACGTGGGCATAGCGGGCTGTCACGCCTGAAACGGTGTGACCGAGCAGCCCGGCGATCGTCAGTTCGGAAAAGCCCATCCCAGCGGCCGTCGAGGCGAAAGTATGGCGAAGGACGTGAATGGTCACGTCTTCCAGCCCTGCCTTCTCACAGAGGGAGGCGAGAGCTTTGGGGAGACCGATAAAATGCCCTGTCCCCCGTGAGGCTGGAAAGACCCAGCCATTTCGCCGAGGTGTGCCTTCGATAGCCGCGAAGGCACTGGCGCCGATAGGTCGGATCTGCGCGCCGGTCTTCGTGTCTCCAA
Organism: Amaricoccus sp.; assembly: GCA_048594665.1. GTDB lineage: Bacteria > Pseudomonadota > Alphaproteobacteria > Rhodobacterales > Rhodobacteraceae > Amaricoccus. The sequence continues at coordinate 1,523 of JBMDWT010000026.1, forward strand.
ACCGGATGCAGCCCGCCTTGGGGTCGATCCATTTCTCGGGCAGGGAAAGCGCCTCCATGCGCCGGCAACCCGATAACAGAAGGAACCGGATTGCGGCCAAAGCCACTTCATTTCCCGCCTCCGCTTCCGCCCGTTGAATTGCCTTTCCGAGAAGCTCGATTTCCTCCTCTGTGAGAAAGCGTTTCTGCTTGCCCTCCGGCGGCCGTTTCACCCCACGCGCAACGTTTTCGCTCATGACGCCGCGCTTGCGGGCATATTCGAGGATGCCGCCGAGGATCACCACGGCGCGGCGGGCCGCAGCCTTGCCGCCGGTTGTGTTGCCGCCACGACCTTCCCGCTCCTTTGCGGTCTTTCCCGCCATGATCGCGGATTGCATCTTTACCACGTCACCGTGACCCAGGCGGATAACCGTTTTCTTCCCGATCAACGGTTTGATGTGACGCTCGATCTGGCTCCGGTTTGTGAGATAAGTGTTCGCCTTCACATTGGGTTTGTTGTCTTCAAGATAGAGATCGCAGATCTCGGCCACCGTCACAGACTCGCGAAGCTTGTGACGCGCGGCCGAAGGGTCATCGCCCTTCGACACCTCCGCAAACTTCTGGCGGGCCAGGTGACGGGCCTCCTCAGGCGTCAGCGCACCGACACGACCAAGTGTCATCTTGCGTTGCTGGCCTTCGGCATTGCGGTACTTGATCAGATAGGAGGCCACGCCAGAGGGCATCATACGGACGCCAAAGCCCTTGATCTCGGTATCCCACAAGAATTGCTCGCCGCTAGAATCAGGCTCAAGTGCGTCCACGATTCTCTTGGTGATTTTTGGCACGGCGACCCCATCACAGAATTCGGCTCCGACCCCATCACCTGATTCCGCGGAACCAGGGCGGAACCAAACGGGAGCAAATCCGGGCAACCTCCGTCAAGCCCCACACAAGGGCAGAAAAGACTAAACAACTGTTATATATGCTAAAATAATACAGTGGAAAACCTGCGCCAATAGGGGAAAACCCGTGGCCCTACTTTTCGTAATGATGGGGTCGCGTGTTCGAGTCACGCAAGCGGCACCACTTTCCAAACCCCGCGCATCCGGCCGCCCGACGCGGCAATTGTATTGCGCCGCCGGATCGTCTCGCGTCAGAATAGCCACCGGAAGGCCACGGGCACCCACGCGGCGGGCCCTCCGCAGGGGGACGCGGGAATGACGGAACCGACGCTGCATTTTACCAAAGCGGAATATGCCGCCCGGATCGCCAGGGTGCGCACGGCCATGGCGGCGCGCGGGATCGAGCTGATGATCTGTTCCGATCCCTCGAACATGGCCTGGCTGACCGGCTATGACGGCTGGTCCTTCTATGTCCATCAGGCGGTCCTTCTGGCGCTCGACGGCGATCCCGTCTGGTTCGGTCGCGGTCAGGACGCCAACGGCGCGCGGCGCCGCTGCTTCATGTCCGAGGCCGATATCATCGGCTATCCCGACCATTACGTGCAATCCGACGAGCGGCATCCGATGGATTACCTGTCGGACCGGATCATCGAGCGCGGCTGGGACAAGGCGCGCATCGCCGTCGAAATGGACAATTACTGGTTCTCCGCCGCGGCTTTCGCCTCCCTCACCCGGCATCTCCCCAACGCCCGGTTTCAGGATGCACGGGGGCTGGTGAACTGGCAGCGGGCGGTGAAATCCGAACAGGAACTCGCCTATATGCGGACGGCGGGCCGCTTCGTCGAACGGATGCACCAACGAATCGTCGAGGTCGTCGAGCCGGGCCTGCGCAAATGCGACCTCGTCGCGGAAATCTTCGATGCCGGTCTGCGCTATGATCCGGACATCGGCGCGGGCGGGGATTATGCCGCGATCGTGCCGCTGCTGCCCTCCGGCCCGGAGGCCTCGGCGCCGCATCTGACCTGGGATGACGCGCCGATGCAGGCGGGCGAGGGCACCTTCTTCGAGATCGCGGGCACCTTTCACCGCTATCATTGCCCACTTTCCCGGACCGTCTTCCTCGGCAAGCCGACCCAGACCTTTCTCGATGCCGAAGCCGCGGTGCTGGAGGGGATGGAGGCGGGCCTCGAACAGGCGCGGGCGGGCAATCTGGCGGAGGATATCGCCAAGGCCTTCTTCAAGGTTCTGCGCAAACACGGGATCGAGAAGGACAACCGGACGGGCTATCCCATCGGCCTCAGCTATCCGCCGGACTGGGGCGAACGGACCATTTCCCTGCGACCCGGCGACCGGACGGTGCTGGAGGTCGGCATGACCTTTCATTTCATGACCGGCCTCTGGATGGCGGATTGGGGGTTCGAGATCACCGAAAGCATCGTGATCGGCGAGGGCGCGCCCGAATGTCTCGCAAACGTGCCGCGCAAGCTCTTCGTCAAGGATTGAGATGACCGGACCGCGCAATCCCATCACCGCCTCGGTGCCGTTCGACCGGGACGGCAAGCATCACGGCTTCCTGCGCCTGCCTCACAGCCGGAACGACTCCGCTTGGGGTCGGTGATGATCCCGATCACGGTGGTCCGGAACGGCGACGGGCCGACCGCGCTCCTGACCGGGGCCAATCATGGCGACGAATACGAGGGGCCGGTGGCGCTCCGCGCCCTCGCCCATGGGTTGGAGCCCGAATCGATCAAGGGAAGGGTCATCATTCTGCCCTTCCTGAACATGCCCGCCTTTCAGGCCGGAACCCGGACCTCTCCGATCGACGGCGCCAATCTCAACCGGATCTTTCCCGGCCGCCCCGATGGCACCCCGAGCGAAAAGATCGCCGATTATGTGACGCACACGCTGGTCGGGATGGCGGATCTGGTGCTCGACTTCCATTCGGGGGGCAGGACGCTCGACTTCGTGCCCTTCGCCGCCGCGCACCGCCTCGGAGACGCGGCGCAGGAAGCGGCCTGCGTCGCCGCCATGCGGGCCTTCAATGCGCCCTACTCGATGATCCTGCTGGAAATCGACAATGTGGGGATGTTCGACACCACCGTCGAATCGCTGGGCAAGGTCTTCGTCTCGACCGAGCTTGGCGGCGGCGGCACCGTGACCGCGCGCTCGGCGCGGATCGCCCACAAGGGGGCCCGGAATGTCCTGATCCACGCGGGGATCCTGGACGCGGAGCCGGACGTGGCGCCTTCGCAAAATCTCGATATGCCCGATTCGGACTGTTTCGTTTTTGCCGAACAGGATGGATTGATCGAGCCTTTGGCCGATCTCGGCGACTGGCTGGAGCGCGGCGACCCGCTGGCGCGGATCTGGCCCACGGGCCGGACCGGGACCGCCCCGATCCCCTATGCGGCGCCGAGGAGCGGCCTGCTCGCCGGTCGGCATTTCCCCGGTCTGATCAAACCCGGCGACTGCCTCGCCGTGCTGGCGGATGTCGTGGATTGAGTCCACACGGAGAAGGGCCCCGTGTTCAGAGGTCCCCGGCGAGGAAGTTCACAGCGCGAGGTCGTCGAGAAGGCGCTGGGCCTCGATGGGGCAGGGGGTGAGGTCGCCTGGTTCCTCGCCCGGAAAGAAGCGGGCGCGCAGCGCGGTCGGCATCGGCCTCGGCTGGAACAATGTGACCTTGGGGCCGATGCGATGGGTTTCCGCCGCCCAGGACCGGACGAGCGCCTGCGTCGCCGCCTTGGCCGCGCCATAGGCGCCAAAGAACGGCTGTCCCGCGCGATCGTCCGACAGATAAACGAAATGCCCCGCCCGCGCCGCCAAGAGCAGCGGCGCCACCATCGTGATCAGCCGCTGTGTTCCCCGCAGATTGACCTCGAAACACTGATCGAAGTCCTTTTCCTGCATGTTGGCAGCGGGCGAGAGCGGTGGCGCATTGGTCGCCGCGTGGATCACCAGATCGAGATGCCCCCACCGCTCATGGATCGCGAGGCACAGGCGCTGGAGCCCGCCCTCGTCGGTCACCGAAAGCGGCACGAGCGTCGGCGTCGGCCCATTCTCGGCTTCGATCGCATCGGCGAGATCTTCGAGGCCGCCCACGGTCCGGGCAAGGGCAATCACCTGATATCCCCGGGCGCCGAGCAGGCGCGCGGTGGCAAATCCCAATCCCCGGCTTGCGCCGGTGACCAGGACGACGGGCATTTGACTGTCGGTCACGCTATGGCCTTGAGTTTGAAGCCATGCTCGATCATGTCGGACGGGCGGACCGGATAGTCCCCCGAGAAGCAGGCATCGCAGAATTGTGGTTGAGCGGCATTCCGTCCGCCCTCTTCGCCACAGGCGCGATAGAGCCCGTCGAGCGACACGAAACGCAGGCTGTTGACCCCGAGATAATCCCGGATCTCATCTTCGTTCATCCGGGCGGCGATCAGCTTCTCGCGCTCTGGCGTATCGACGCCATAGAAACAGGGCCACATGGTCGGCGGCGAGGCGATGCGGAAATGCACCTCGGCGGCGCCCGCGTCCATCACCATCTCGCGGATCTTCTGGCTGGTGGTGCCGCGCACCACCGAATCATCCACGAGGATCACACGTTTGCCCGCCAGGATCGACCGGTTGACATTGAGCTTCAACCGCACACCCATGTTGCGGATCTGTTCGGTCGGCTCGATGAAGGTGCGTCCCATATATTGATTGCGGATGATGCCCATCGCATAGGGGATGCCGGATTCCTGGCTGTAGCCGATCGCCGCCGGTGTGCCGCTGTCGGGAACCGGACAGACCAGATCGGCCTCGACCGGGGATTCGCGCGCCAGTTCGACCCCGATCCGGCGGCGGTTCTCATAGACCGAGCGCCCGCCGATCACGCTGTCGGGGCGCGAGAAATAAACATGTTCGAACACGCAGAACCGCGGCTTGACCGGCTGGAACGGGTGGAAGCTCTCCACCCCCTGCTCGGTACAGATCACCATCTCGCCCGGCTCGATCTCGCGCACGAATTCGGCGCCGATGATATCGAGCGCGCAGGTCTCGGAGCTCAGCACCCAGCCCTCGCCGACCCGGCCCAGCATCAAGGGCCGCACCCCGAGCGCATCCCGCACCCCGATCAGCTTGGAGCGCGTCATGGCGACGATGGAAAACGCTCCCTCGACCCGACGCAGGGCGTCTTTCATCCGCTCCGGAATGCTGGCCTGGATCGAGCGCGCCATCAGATGGATGATGCATTCCGTGTCCGACCCGGATTGGAAGATCGACCCATGGCGGATCAATTCCTCCCGCAGGCTGACCGCGTTGGTCAGATTGCCATTATGCGCGATCGCCGACCCGCCCATCGAGAATTCGGCGAACAGCGGTTGCACGTCGCGAATCGCCGTCGTGCCCTTGGACCCGGCGGTGGAATAGCGCACATGACCGATGGCGAGCGGCCCCGGCAAGGTCTCCATCAACGAGGCCTTGGTGAAATTGTCGCGGACGTAACCGAACCGGCGGGCTTCGGAAAAGCCTATATGCGGGTCGTAGGAGACGATCCCGCCAGCTTCCTGACCGCGATGCTGCAGGGCGTGCAGGCCGAGGGCAACGAAGTTCGCCGCATCCTGGACGCCGATTACGCCGAATATGCCACATTCTTCATGGAGTTTGTCGTCGTCGAACGGATGAGACAGCACTGGCGGCACCGGCGTTATGAGAGAAGGCCCTTATATAGGCCGCCGTCATGGGAATGTCACCCGCCCCCGGTCAACGCCGCCGCGGTATTGCGGCGCAGCATCACTTGGCGCAGCTGGCTGTCAGAACTTCGTACCGGCTGACCGTCCATTGCAGGGCGGCGGGCGCATCCTCGGTCAGTTTCTGCTCCACACCGGCGAGAACGGCGCGGCTCCGGCTGTCATCGACCACCGCCACTCCTCCGGTTCCCCCCAGCACCTGATTATAGACCACGAGGGCGATGATCACGAGCAGCACACCCCGCGCCACCCCGAACAACAGCCCCAACCCCTGATCCACCGGGCCGATCGCCGAATCCTGTACCGCGCCCGACACAAGCGGCGTGAAGATCGACACGATCACGAGTGCCACCGCGAAAACCGCCGCGAATCCCGCGAGGATCCCAAGCTCGCAATTCGTGCCCAGCAGGTCCTTCAGGATCGGAATCTCGCGCATCAACGGCTCGACCGCCGGGGCCAGCGCGAATCCTGCGAATCCCGCGATCACCCAACCCGCGATCGACAGCAATTCCCGCACGAAGCCGCGCGCATAGGCCAGAACGGCCGAAAGGACGACGACCACGAGCACGCCGCCGTCAACCAGTGTGAATCCGTCCATCTATCAGGCCCTATTCGTCGCCGCCGAAACACTTCTCTATGAACGCGCCGAGATCCGCAACCATTTCAATCGCAAGGCCGCTGTCGCCCGAGGTCTTCAATCCCTTCGGCGCATAGGCCGCCGTGAAGCCGAGCTTGGCCGCCTCGCGCAGGCGCGCCTCGCCTTGCGCAATGGGGCGCAGGGCTCCCGACAGGCTGATCTCGCCGAACACCACGGTATCCATCGGCAGGGCGATATCCCGCAGCGCCGAAACCAGGGCCGCCGCCACCGCCAGATCCGCCGCCGGTTCACTGATCTTCAGGCCGCCCGCCACATTGAGATAGACGTCATACCCGGTGAACCGCACGCCACAGCGCGACTCCAGCACCGCCAGCACCGTGGCAAGGCGGCCGCTGTCCCACCCCACCACCGCCCGCCGCGGCATGCCGAGGGTCGAGGGCGCCACCAGCGCCTGAACCTCGACCAAGACCGGGCGCGTGCCTTCGATCCCGGCGAACACCACCGAGCCGGAGGTATGCTGCCCGCGTTCAGACAGAAACAGCGCCGAAGGATTCGACACCTCCGCCAGACCCGCCCCGGTCATCTCGAACACCCCGATCTCGTCGGCGGGACCAAATCGGTTCTTGACCGCGCGCAGGAGGCGGAACTGATGACCGCGCTCGCCTTCGAAATAGAGCACCGTATCCACCATATGCTCGACCACCCTCGGCCCTGCGATCTGGCCCTCCTTGGTGACATGGCCGACCAGAATCACCGCCGTCCCGCGCCGCTTGGCAAAGGCGGTCAGCTCATGCGCCGCCGCCCGCACCTGCGACACCGAACCCGGCGCGCTGTCGACGTGATCGGCCCACATGGTCTGAATCGAATCGATCACCGCGAGGGCGGGGCGCTCCGCCTCCAGCGTGGTCAGGATATCGCGCAGATTGGTCTCCGCCGCGAGCTTCAGCGGCGCATCGCTCAAGCCGAGCCGGGCGGCGCGCATCCGGATCTGGGCGGCGGCCTCCTCGCCCGAAACATAGATCGGCTGCCCCCCGGCGCGGGCAAAGGCCGCCGCCGCCTGCAACAACAGGGTGGATTTTCCGATGCCGGGATCGCCCCCGACCAGGATGGCACTCGCGGGAACGAGCCCGCCCCCGAGCACCCGGTCCAGCTCGGCAATCCCGCTCAGGGTGCGCGGTGGCTCCGGCTCGGCGGTGGACAGGTCGCTGAGCGCAACCCGGCGCCCGCGCTGCGCCCCGAGCGACCGGGTGGGCCCGGTCGAGAGCCCGGTATCCTCGGTGATCGAATTCCACGCGCCACAGGAGTCGCACTTGCCCGACCATTTCGACGAGGTCGCACCGCATTCACTACAAACAAATCGCGGCGCCCGCGCCATCAGCGCACCGCCGCGATCGGGCCATCGGCGCGGCCGTGAATGAACTGATCGAGATAGGGATCGGGACTCGCATCCATCGCGGCGACCGGTCCGTTCCAGCGGATCAGACCGTCATGCAGCATCGCGACCTGATCGGCGACCGTGCGCACCGTGGTCATGTCATGGGTGATGGTGACGGCGGTCGCGCCCATTTCGGTGACCAGTTCGCGGATCAAATCATTGATGACCCCCGCCATGATCGGATCGAGCCCCGCCGTCGGCTCGTCGAAAAAGATCACCCGCGGGTCGGTGGCGATCGCCCGGGCCAGGCCAACCCGCTTCTGCATCCCGCCCGAGAGTTCGGCGGGATAAAGGTCGGCGGTCTCGGGGCCGAGCCCCACCCGGGCCAGCTTTTCGATCGCCTTCTCCCGCGCCGCCGGTCGTTTCAGGGTGCCGCGCAGCCGGAAGGCGACATTCTGCCAGACGGTCAGGCTGTCAAACAGCGCTGCCCCCTGAAACAACATGCCAAAATCGGCGAGAAAGGCGCGGCGGTCAATCTGGCGCCCTTCACGCCCATCGATCAGGACCGCGCCACTGTCGGGCTTTTCGATCCCGAGCATGCATTTCAGCGTCACCGACTTGCCGGTGCCGGACCCCCCGATGATGACGAGACTCTCGCCGGGCAGGACGCGCAGATTGACCCCGGCGAGGACCTTCTTGGGCCCGAACGCCTTGTGAACCTCGCGCAGTTCCAGCTTGGCCGTTTCCATCAGAAGAAGGCCCGCGTGAGAGCGAAGTTCGCGGCGAGGATCAGGATCGAGGCGGAAACCACCGCGTTGGTGGTGGCCTGACCGACCCCGAGCGCGCCCCGGCCGGAATGATAGCCGTGATAGCAGCCCATCAGCCCGAGAATGAAGCCGAAGGCCGCCGCCTTGACCAGGCTGGAGACGATGTCGGAGGGCTCAAGAAAATCGACGGTATTCTTGATATAGCTCGCGGCATTGAAGCCCAGAGTGCCGACCCCGATCAGATATCCGCCCATCACCCCGATGATATTGGCGATGGCAACCAGCAGGGGCAGCGCGATGAGGGCCGCCAGCACCCGGGGCAGCACGAGATATTTCATCGGATCGGTCGAAAGCGTGGTCAGGGCGTCGATCTGTTCGGTGACCCGCATCGTTCCGATCTCGGCGGCGATGGAGGAGGAGACCCGGCCCGCCACCATCAATCCGGCGAGCACGGGCCCCAGTTCGCGCACCATGCCGATGGCCACGATCGAGGGGACCACCGTCTCGGCGCTGAACCGCGCGCCGCCCGCGTAGATTTGCAGGGCGAGCGCCGCGCCGGTGAAGAGCGCGGTCATTCCGACGACGGGGAGCGAGAAATATCCGATCGAGAGCAACTGCCGCCCCAGTTCCCCGGGGTAATAGGGCGGGCGCAGCAGATGCGACAGGGTGATGAGGGTAAAGCGTGTCAGGCGTCCCGTGGCCACCAGGAGGGCGATCGCCGATCGCCCGATCGAGGCGAGAAAGAACAGGACAGAGTGGGCGAGGGTCATGCGGAGTCCGGTTCCTTCGAGGGGCGGCTGTCCTTGTAGACCCGTTCATAGCGATCGCCAAGGCCGGTCAGGATTTCATAGCCGATCGTTCCGCCCGCCCGCGCCAGATCATCAACGGTTTGATGATTATTGAGTATTTCCATATGGTTAGGTATATGTCCGAGCGCGGACACATCCGCGGCGATCAGGTCCATCGATATCCGTCCGATCAGCGGGCAGGCCTGATCCCCGACCATGAGCCGGGCCTTGCCCCCCGCGATGGCCCGGAGCAGGCCGTCCGCGTAGCCCGCCGAGAGCGTCGCCACCCGCGAGGGACGCTCGGCGACCCAGGCCCCGCCATAGCCGACCTCGCCGCCCGCGGGGACATCCCGGACCTGAATGACGGGCAGGGAGAGGGTCACGACCGGCCGGGCCCCCGCGAAGGGCAGCCCGCCATAAAGGCCGACCCCGGGCCGGGTCAGGTCGAAATGGAACGCGGGGCCCAGCAGGATCCCCCCCGTCGCCGCCAGCGAGCGCGGAACATCCGGCAGGCGGCGGGTCAGTTCGGCAAAGACCTTGCCCTGAGCCTGGTTGCGGGGGTCGAGCGGGGTATCCGAGCATGCGAGATGGCTGAGCAGAAGGTTTGGCCGGATCGCCACGACCAGATCGAAGACCTCCGCCAGTTCGAGGGCCGAGAGACCGAGCCGATGCATCCCGCTGTCGATCTGGAGCGCCGCCGGATGGCCCGGCAGGGCGGCGGCGAAGGCCCGGACCTGGGCCGCGCTGTTCAGGCAGGGCGCGAGGTCGAATTCCCGGCACAGGTCCGTGTCCCCCGGCATGAAGCCGGACAGGATGCGGATCGAGGGCGTGGGGCCGAGGACCCGCCGCAGGGCCGCGCCTTCCTCGGCCAGTGCGACGAAGAAGCTGCGCGCGCCCGCGTCCCGCAGGGCCGGACCGACGCGTTCCGCCCCCAGACCATAGGCATCCGCCTTGAGGACCGCGCCGGTTTCGACGGCCGGACCGCTGAGGGCGTCGAGCGCCCGCCAGTTGTCGGTGATTGCCCCCAGATCGATTTCCAAGACCGCCCGTGCCAAATCGCGTCCCTCCGTCCCGCTTCAATGGGACCGATGCGCCGCCCGAGGTCAAGTCTCGGGGGGAGAATGACGGCGGTTTGGGCATCGGGATCGCGGGGGCTTGACCCGCCCTCCACTTCCGCGCTTTCCATCGGGATGGCCGTGTGTATGGTCGCGCCACATTCCTGCAAACGGTACTGGAGACGGTCATGGCAGAACTCGCTCCCGCCATCGACGAGAAGGCCTCCGACGCTCTGAGCCCGGCCGTCATCGAAGCGATCCTGGAGGTGGTGGAGCAGGGGGATCACGATCAGCTGGTCGCTCTTCTCGATCCGCTGCACGCCGCCGATATCGCCGACCTGCTGGAGCAGATCAGCCGTCCCGAACGCAAGGCCCTGATCGCGCTCTGGGGCCGCGATCTGGAGGGATCGGTTCTCTCGGAGCTGAGCGAGGGTCTGCGCGACGAAGTGCTGGAGGATTTGCCGGACGATGTCCTGGCGGCCGCGGTCAACGATCTCGAAACCGACGACGTGGTCTATCTCGCCGGCGATCTGGACGAGCCGCGTCAGGAGAAACTCCTCGGGACGCTCGATGACGCGGACCGGGTCGCGGTCGAACGGTCGCTTCTCTACGAGGACTATTCCGCCGGGCGATTGATGCAGCGCGAGGTTGTCGTGGCGCCCGAGCATTGGGAGGTCGGCGAAGCCATCGATTTCCTGCGCAACGAGGAATACCTGCCCGAGAGCTTCTACGACCTGATCATCGTGGGCCCCCAGATGCATCCTCTCGGCATGGTCAGTCTTGGCCGGTTGATGGGATCGGCGCGATCGGCCCGGCTGCGGGACCTGATGACGCCTGATTTCCGGATGTTTCGGGTCGATCAGTCCCAGGAAGACGTGGCCTATGCCTTCAACAAGTACCACCTGATTTCAGCGCCGGTGGTGGATGGCGACGGTCGTCTGGCCGGAGTGATCACCATTGACGATGCCATGGAGGTTCTGGAGGAGGAAACGGAGGAGGATTTGCGCCTGCTGGCCGGCGTGGGGGACGAGGCCCTGAGCGACGGCGTGGCCGCGATTGCCAAAGGCAGGTTTCTTTGGCTTACGGTCAATCTGGGGACGGCGATCCTCGCCTCCGCTGTGATTTCGATGTTCACCGGCACGATCGAAGCGATTGTCGCTCTCGCTGTGCTGATGCCGATCGTCGCCTCGATGGGAGGAAACGCGGGGACGCAGACCCTGACCGTCGCCGTACGGGCGTTGGCTACTCACGATCTGACTTCGGCCAATATGTGGCGGGTCATATCGCGGGAGGGTCTTGTCGGATTGATCAATGGCCTGGGTTTTGCGCTTCTGATCGGCGTGCTATCGGGGCTGTATTATTCGGATGCCCGGCTTGGCCTGGTTCTGGGCTTGGCGATGGTGGGAAACATGACCGTCGCCGCTTTCGCCGGCGTCCTTATCCCCATCGGACTCGAAAAAGCCGGCGCCGATCCGGCGCTGGCCTCTGGAACTTTCGTGACCACGATCACGGATGTATTTGGTTTCTTCGCATTCCTGGGATTAGCGGGACTGATGCTGACCTGAACGATCACATCGTCTTTTGAGTTTCCTCCGCCTGATCGGTAATGGCTTCACCACCTTTTTGGACGTCCGTGCCCATTCCCTTCATCGTGTTGCAGGCGGAAAGGATGAAGAGCAGGCCCAAAATGACCATTCCCGAGGTCTTACGCATTTTATGCTCACTGAGTTGTTGTTGCATATGTTAACGCATCGGCTTCCCTTAGGTTCCGCGCTTCAGAACGCTTTCCTGACCGAGGCAGCGACTTCCGAAATGTCCCCTTTCTGAGCTTTCAGGTCATAGGGGAGATTTTTCTATGTCCAGGGAACCACGCAGGCGAGACGCTGGCCGGGCTCTCAAAAGCTTGCCGCGATTGCTCGCGGCTTTGCTCCAGGTCTGCAACACAATGTCGTCATTTGATTAATTTTTCAACAGATATCCCGTAGACCAATCAAGACATGCCTATAAAGAAATCTTGTAGGCAGTGAAGCTTAGAAAAGAAGCGATAGTCCTTGACCCCTTCTGACCGTGCCCGCAGCTTTGCGCACGGTTGATGGTGGCTGTGGCAGCTGTGGCCCGTCTTCTAAAGACGTGGATGCGTCTCCTTGGGCGGCGTGCCGATAGATGGTCCAGCAGGATAGCCAAAACGACGGGACAAGGTGATGATGTTAAACAAGATCAAGAATCTGGGGATAACGGCCGCGCTGGCTGGCATATTTGCGACGGGCGCGGCTCATGCCGCCGACGACACCATCAAGGTCGGTGTTCTGCATTCGCTTTCCGGCACGATGGCGATTTCGGAGACGACTCTGAAGGATGCCGTCCTGATGATGATCGACGAGCAGAACAAGAAGGGTGGCGTCCTCGGCAAGAAGCTCGAGGCAGTTGTCGTCGATCCCGCATCCGATTGGCCATTGTTCGCGGAAAAAGCTCGCGAATTGATCGCAGCGGACAAGGTTTCCGTGGTCTTCGGGTGTTGGACCTCCGTCAGCCGCAAGTCCGTCCTGCCTGTATTCGAAGAGTTGAACTCGATCCTGTTCTATCCGGTCCAATACGAGGGCCAGGAAAGTCAGCGCAATGTCTTTTATACCGGAGCCGCGCCGAACCAGCAGGCAATCCCGGCGGTGGATTACCTGATGAACGAGGAAGGCGTGGAGCGCTGGGTGCTGGCGGGTACGGACTATGTCTATCCGCGCACGACCAACCAGATTCTCGAGGCCTATCTGAAATCCAAAGGGGTCGCCTCCGAGGATATCATGATCAACTATACGCCGTTCGGCCATTCTGACTGGCAGACCATCGTAAGCGACATCAAGGCCTTCGGTTCCACCGGCAAGAAAACGGCGGTGGTTTCCACCATCAACGGCGATGCCAACGTGCCTTTCTACAAGGAGCTGGGCAACCAGGGCATTTCAGCCGAGGATATTCCCGTGGTGGCCTTCTCGGTCGGGGAAGAGGAACTCGCGGGGCTCGATACCAAGCCGTTGCTTGGTCACCTCGCGGCCTGGAACTATTTCCAGAGCATCGACACGCCAGAAAATGCCGAATTCATCGAGCAATGGCATAAGTTCATCGGCAACGACAAGCGCACGACCAATGATCCGATGGAGGCGACTTATATCGGCTTCAACATGTGGGTGAAGGCGGTCGAGGCGGCCGGAACCACCGACACCGATCCTGTGCTCGATGCGATGATCGGCGTGGCCGTGCCGAATCTGACGGGTGGCATCAGCTCGATGGGTGCGAACCACCATATCACCAAGCCGGTCTTCATTGGTGAGATTCAGGACGATGGCCAGCTGGATGTGGTCTGGCAGACCAACGGGCTGGTGCTCGGTGACGAATGGTCGAACTATCTGCCGGAATCAAAGGACCTGATTGCCGATTGGCGTGCGCCGATGTCGTGCGGCAACTTCAATGTTGCCACCGGCAAATGCGGCGGCGCGACCAACTGAATCTGACACAGCAGCGCGGGCCTTCCTGGCCCGCGACAACCGCAACTGGTGCCTGAACCGGGAGTATTTATGCGCCTCATCTCAGCTCTCGTTCTTCTGGTCGGTCTGGTGATGGCCCAGATGACGTGCGCCCAGACTTTGGAAGAACTGATTACAAAGTTGCCCGACGGAAATTACACGGAACGGGGCGCTGTTGTCGGTCAGATCGCAGCGACGGGAGATCCCCGGGCGGCGGCGCTTCTCGAAGCTCTTGGCGAGGGTGAACTCCAGCAAAGAACCGCGGATGGTGTGATCCTCCGCGTGACCGGTCGCGGTGACAAGGCACAGGCCTATGATCCATTGACGGGCGCTGAATTGGGTCCGGTCGCCCCGAGAACGACCACGGCCATCAAGGTCAACAACAGTTTGCGGCGCGATATCCGGGCAGCGCTCGGGCTCCTGACCCTGCAATCACCGGATCCCGCCAAGCGCCTCGACGCGGCGAACGCGGCATTCAAGGCAGCTGAGCCGGCGCAATTGCCCGCGCTCGAAGCCGCCTTGAGTTCGGAGAAGGATGCCACCGTCGCCAAGGCAATCCGTGAGGCGCAAGCCGTGACTGTGCTGGTAAGTGATGCGCCCGCGACGGCGAAGATACAGGCGGTCGAGGTCGTGGCGGGACGGGGTGGCACGGACGCCCTGACCGCTCTGCGGCCGGTCGCGGCATCACCCGACGCGGCCGTGGCTCAGGCAGCCCAATCCGCGATTGCCAAGATCGAGCGGTCTCAGGAAATCTGGGGCGTTGTTCAGAACGTCTGGTTCGGCGTATCGCTCGGGTCGGTGCTTCTGCTCGCGGCCGTCGGACTTGCGATTACCTTCGGCGTGATGGGCGTGATCAATATGGCGCATGGCGAGTTGATCATGGTTGGCGCCTATACGACCTATCTTGTCCAGCAGGTCATTCGGACAAACTTTCCGGGCCTGTTCGACTGGTCTCTCCTGATCGCTACTCCGCTGGCCTTTCTGGTCGCAGGTGCGATCGGCATTGCGATCGAACGCGGTATCGTCCGGTTTCTCTATGGTCGGCCCCTCGAAACCCTGCTTGCGACCTGGGGGGTCAGCCTGATCCTGCAACAGACCGTCCGGACCATCTTTGGCCCTTCCAACCGAGAGGTGGGCAATCCCTCCTGGATGTCCGGCTCGTTCCAGCTTGGCGAAATGACGATCACGGCCAATCGGTTTTATATCGTGATCTTCGCCGTCGTGGTCTTCATCGGGCTCCTCACCCTGCTCAAGCGGACCCCGCTCGGCCTGCAGATGCGGGCCGTCACCCAGAACCGTCCGATGGCGGCTGAAATGGGCATTCGCACGGCAAAGGTCGATGCCTTGACCTTCGGTCTTGGCGCGGGGATCGCGGGACTGGCGGGGGTGGCCCTCAGCCAGATCGACAATGTCTCGCCGAACCTCGGGCAGAGCTATATCATCGACAGCTTCCTGGTGGTCGTCTTCGGCGGCGCGGGGAATCTCTGGGGGACGTTCGCGGCGGCCTTTACGCTTGGCATCACCAACAAGTTCATGGAGCCGTTCGTCGGCGCGGTGCTGGCCAAGATCCTGATCCTGGTCTTCATCATCCTGTTCATTCAGAAACGTCCGCGGGGCCTGTTCCCGACGCGCGGCCGCGCCGTGGAGGGCTGATATCATGCGCGCCACTCTCATCGACAAGCGCATGGGGATATTTCTCGCCCTGTTGCTCGTGGTCACTGTCCTGGTGCCGCTGGGAAACCTGATGGCCGCGCCGGACTCCGGAGTATATGTGCCGAGTTACATCGTGGCCTTGCTCGGGAAGTATCTCTGCTACGCCCTGCTCGCCGTTTCGCTCGATCTCGTCTGGGGCTATTGCGGCATTCTCAGCCTCGGCCACGGCGCCTTCTTCGCGCTCGGAGGCTATGCCATGGGTATGCATCTGATGCGTGAAATCGGGGATCGGGGGGTGTATGCCAACCCGAACCTGCCGGACTTCATGGTGTTCCTGAACTACACCGAGCTTCCCTGGTTCTGGTACGGCTTCGACATGTTCTGGTTCGCCTGCCTGATGGTGCTTCTGGTGCCCGGGACCCTGGCGTTCGTCTTTGGCTTTTTCGCCTTCCGCAGCCGGGTCACCGGCGTCTATCTCTCGATCATCACCCAGGCGATGACCTACGCGCTCCTGCTGGCCTTCTTCCGGAACCAGATGGGACTGGGGGGGAACAACGGCCTGACGGATTTCCGGGATGTGCTCGGCTTCAGCCTCTCGGCGGACACGACCCGGGTGTTTCTGTTCGTCCTCTCGGCCATCGCACTGGCCGGCGGGCTTCTGATCGGCCGGGCGATCACCATTTCGAAGTTCGGCAAGATCCTCGTCGGCGTGCGGGATGCCGAGAGCCGCACAAGGTTCCTCGGATACCGGGTCGAGCATTACAAGCTCTTCGTCTTCACGGTCTCGGCGATGATGGCGGGCGTCGCGGGCGCGCTTTATGTGCCGCAGGTCGGGATCATCAATCCCGGGGAATTCAGCCCGGCCAACTCCATCGAGATCGTCATCTGGGTCGCTCTCGGCGGCAGGGCGACTTTGGTGGGCGCGGCGCTCGGGGCGTTGATCGTGGCCTCGACCAAGAGCTTTCTCACGGCGGCCATGCCGGATGCCTGGCTCTTCATGCTCGGCCTGATGTTCATCCTGGTCACGATCTTCCTGCCGCGTGGCGTGCTCGGCCTCGTCGAGGAGGCGCTCGGCCGACGCAAGGTCAGGGAACCCGAGCCAGACGCCCAGGAGGTCGAGGCATGAAAGATACCCAGCTCTATCTCAACAACGTTCATCGGGCCTTCGACGGGTTCAAGGCGATCAACGGCCTGTCGATGGTGATTGCAAAGGGTGAGCTGCGCGCCGTGGTGGGGCCGAATGGCGCGGGCAAGACCACCATGCTCGATATCATCACCGGCAAGACCAGACCCGACAGCGGAGAGGTCGTCTGGGCGGCCAATACCGACCTGACCCGCATGGACGAGGCCTCCACCGCCCGGCTCGGGATCGGGCGGAAGTTCCAGAAACCGACCGTCTTCGAGACCCACACGGTCGAAGATAACCTGATGCTGGCGCTGGCGGGCAACCGGGGAGTCAAGGCGAGCCTGTTCTTCAGGATCAGCAAGGCTCAGCGGACGCGGCTCGATGAATTGCTGGATCTCGTGCGGCTCGGTCCGGCGCGGCATCGGCTGGCGGGAAGCCTCAGCCATGGCCAGAAGCAATGGCTGGAAATCGGGATGCTGCTCGCTCAGGAACCGATGCTCCTGCTCGTCGACGAGCCGGCGGCGGGCATGACCGATGCCGAGACGATGCGAACGGCGGACCTGCTCCGCTCGATCGCCGGGGAAAGATCGGTCGTGGTGATCGAACATGACATGGATTTCGTGCGCGCCCTCGATTGCAAGGTGACCGTCCTGCATCGCGGGGCGGTCCTCGCCGAAGGCTCGCTCGATCATGTCTCAGCCAATCAGGAAGTGATCGAGGTGTATCTTGGCCGGTGAGAAGCTCAGCATCGTCAATATGGACCTCTATTACGGGGCGGCGCAGGCCCTTAAGGATGTCTCGCTGGAAGCCGAGGTGGGGCAGGTGACCTCGATCCTCGGCCGGAACGGGGTGGGCAAGACCTCGATGCTGCGCGCGGTCTCCGGACGGCAGGGAATCCGGGCGGGGCAGATCCTCTGGCAGGGCCAGGATATCAGCAAGCTCCGTCCCGATGCCCGCGCCCAGCTCGGCGTGGCGACGGTTCCCCAGGGGCGCGAGATCTTCCCCCTCCTGACCGTGAAGGAGAATCTGGAGACCGGGTTCGCCCTGCTGCCCCGGGGCAAGCGAAAGATTCCCGAGGCGGTTTTTGAACTCTTTCCGGTGCTCGCGGAAATGATGGGGCGGCGGGGGGGCGACCTCTCGGGCGGACAGCAGCAGCAGCTCGCGATCGGGCGGGCGATGGTGACCGGGCCGAAGCTCCTCCTGCTCGATGAGCCGACCGAGGGCATCCAGCCGTCGATCATCAAGGATATCGGCCGGGCGATCTCCTTCCTGCGCGATCAGAAAACCATGGCGATCGTGCTGGTCGAACAGTTCTTCGATTTCGCGGTCGAACTGGCCGATCGGATCGCAGTCATGGATCGGGGTCGAATCGTCCTTGAGGGCAAGACCTCGGAGCTGGATGAAGACGAAGTCCGGCGCTGGATGACGGTCTGAGGGCGTCCGCATCCGGACAAAAGATAACCCATTGAAATAAATGACATAATAGAAATTCCGCGTCCGGACAGGGCCGCGGACCCCGCCCCCTGTTGGAACTTTCGGGGGCACGACTGCGTTGCCATTCGAATCGTTGGCAAAAACCCGATGGGGGCAGGTCGGATCGGACCCCCGGCCCCCGGGAAAGCCAGGATAGGAAGGCATCGATGTCTGGCGGACCAAAACGACACACACTTCCCCTCGCGGTATTTGCAAACAGAAAACTTTCCTCTTTATCACGACTGAGTTTGTCGTTATTGTCGAGTTATAGCAGGGAGAGACCTGCGCATCGAAACAAGAGAACAAGGAGCAGACCATGACCCACTCGTTCGAAGAAAGCCCTGTCCTCTCGGTTCGCGGTCAGCTCGATTGCGACGCTTCCTCGGCCTCCGATCGGGCGCATGGGGCTGCCGAAGACAATCCGGTCGGGCTTGGGATGATCGGCCTGGCGGTTGGACCCATTCTCGCGGTGATCGCGCTGATGTCCGGTTGGGGCTTTCTGGTGGCTCTGCTCGCCTTCTCGTTCGGCGGCTCCGCTGCGATGTTTCTGATGGCGGTGATCGGTCAGTGGAAATCGTCATCTTCCCGTCACAACATGTCCGGCACGGAAGATTTCGCCACGGCCTGAAGGGATATCGCCCCAGGCCACGGCACCGGATCAGGGAATTAGAGCGATTTCAAATCGAATGGACTCATTCGATGACTCGGAAATCGCGTAAATTTAACCGGATAGAGTGGTGGACGTGAGCCAATGCGAACGGAAACCACTCTAAGGATACAGAGCGCGCGATCTGACGGGGTCAGGTCGCGTGCTGTATGATTCTGTTCCATCGCGATGCCTTGATTGGCGGGTGATCCACCTCCCTGGAAACCGATCCAGAGCATTTTCAGCGAAAGTGTATTCGGTTTCGCGACTCGAAAATGCGCACATCGACTGGCTGGAGGGAGTTTCCTGAATTGGAGATCAGGGAAATCCCTCTGATGCGTGGTCAGGATTTCCCTTGCCGCGCCCATTTTTTGTGGAATCGCCTTTACTGACCGAGGACGAGGCCTTCGCGGCGCTTGTCCGCCGCCCCGATCAGCGTGGTCCCGTCGATCCGGATGGCCTGAAGGCCGGAATTGAGATTGGCGGGTTCGGCGGTCTGGCCTCGCGTGGCAAGGGCCGCGATCATGGCCGCCGCCTCGGGGCCTTCCTCGACCTGGGTATCGCCATTCCGATTGACGATATGGGGCATGTCGATTGCAATCTGCGGATCCATCCCCCAGTCCAGAATTCCGATCAAGGATTGCGCGACATAGGGAATGATGTTCGCGCCGCCCGGCGATCCGATCAGCAGAACGGGCTTGTCGTCGTGGAGCACGATGGTTGGCGCCATGGAGGAACGTGGTCGTTTGCCGGGCTCGATCCGGTTTGCGACCGGTGCGCCGTTTTCCTCCGGCAGGAAGGAAAAGTCGGTCAATTCGTTGTTGAGCAGGAAGCCATCCACCATCACCCGGCTGCCCATGCCGGTCTCGATGGTGGTGGTGGCCGAAATCATGTCGCCGAACCGGTCGACGATCACGAATTGCGTGGTGCCCCGGCGCGGACGCGGACGATCGGATGATTCGATCAGCGGATTGTCCCAGGGCGGCGAGCCGGCGGTGGCCTTGCCCATCGCATGCAACGGGTCGATCAGCGCGGCGCGGCTGGCGAGATAGGCGGGATCGAGCAGTCCCTCGGTCGGCATCGGCACAAAATCGGCGTCGGCCATATAGCGGGCGCGGTCGGCGAAGGCGAGTTTCGATGCCTCGATGAAAAGATGCATCGCCTGGGGGGTCGGACCGATGGCGGTCAGGTCGAAATGCGACAGGATCCCGAGCGTCTGGCCCACCGTCAGCATGCCCGAGGAGGGCGGCCCCATGCCGCAGATCCGCCAGACGCGATAGGTCATGCAGATCGCCGGTCGTTCCACTGCGCGATAGGCGGCGATGTCGGCGGTGGTCATCACCCCGGGATTGGAGGCCGAGGTGACGGCGGCGGCGATGTCCGCGGCGATCGGACCGGTGTAGAAGGCGGCGATGCCATCCTTGGCGATCAGGCGCAGGGTCCGGGCCAGGTCCGGGTTCTTCAAAAGCTCGCCCGCAGGGCGCGGCGTGCCATCGGGGTGGAAAAAATAGGCGGCGGCGGTGGGGAATTGGCCGAGGTCGGTCGCATCGGCGATGGCGGCGGCCAGCCGGGGGGAAATTTCAAACCCCTTTTCCGCGAGATCGATGGCCGGTTGAAACAGGTCGGCCCAGGGCAGGCGCCCCTCGCGCCGATGGAGCAGATCCATCAGGGCCAGCGTTCCCGGCACGCCGACCGAGCGGCCCCCGGCGACGGCGGTCTCGAATTCCATCGGTTTGCCATTGGCATCGAGCCAATAGTCCGGCGTGACGGCGGCGGGCGCGGTTTCACGGCCATCGAAGGTGGTGAGGGTCCTGGTTCCGGCGTCCCAATGAACGACGAAGCCGCCACCCCCGATGCCGGAGCTTTGCGGCTCGACCAGATTGAGGACCATCTGGACCGCGACGGCCGCGTCCGCCGCCGAGCCCCCGGCCTGGAGGATATCGAAGCCGGTTTGCGTCGCGATCGGATTGGCCGTGGCGATCATGAAGTCGGAGGCGGTCACTGATTGGCGCGTGGCGATCGCGCTGGTGTTTTCCGGTTGCGGTTGGTCCGCGACCGCCGGGAGGCTGAGGAGGAGGAGAGCGAGCGTGATCCTGAGGCGCATGGTTCCTCCCCTTGGGCTCAGCTGGCGAGGGACTTTTCCCGCGGATCGTCGACCGGGATCACATCCACGGCCTGCTCGCTGGTCTGATCGCCCGCGATGCGCAGTATACCCCGAACCGGGGAGACATCACCATAGTCCCGTCCCCGCGCGATCACGATATGATCGGTGCCCACGACCACGGCATTGGTGGGGTCGAATTCGATCCAGCCGGATTCACGGCCGCACCAGGCCCGCACCCAGGCATGCATCGCATCGGCGCCTTCGAGCCGGGGTTTGCCGGGCGGCGGATTGGTGCGCAGGAAGCCGGAGACATAGCCCGCCGGGATGCCGATCCCCCGCAGGCAGGCGATCATGATCTGGGCAAAGTCCTGACAGACGCCGCGCCGGCGCTGGAAGGCCTCAAGGGCGGGGGTTTCGACGGTCGTGGCCTCGGCGTCGAACTCCATATCCTCGTAGAGCGCCAAGCCGATCGTCCGGACCGCGTCGGTCGCGGTCATGTCCGGTTTGAGATGGTCGCGGGCATAGGCGGTCATTTCAGGCGTCGGCGTGGCACGGGGGCTGGGCCCGAGGAAATGGAGCGGCGAATCACCACTGAGATCGCGGCACTCGTTGATTTCCTCGGCGAGGCGGTCGAGTTCGGGCGAGATATCGAGCGACGGCGCTTCGCCCACCCGCTCGACCCGCGCGGTGACATGGAAATCGATTTCGTCATGCGCCTCGCGGAAGACGATTTCGACGGCCTCGTTTCCGAAGAAATCCACGGAGTCGATGCGTTCGGCCGGAGTCGGGCTGATCCGGAGGGACGAGCGGATCCGGCGTTGTACCCCAGGCAGCTCCGCCGGCGTCAGGCGCAACAGATGACGGCCCCCCACGGCGGGGCGGTCATAGCTGTAGGTGATGCGCAGGCGGATATCGTAGAGCATTTGGTCCTAACGCAGGTAGGTTTCCGACAGCAGTTCGGAGAGGGCGCCGATTTCGGAACGCAGGTCAAGCAGGAAACCCTCGTCGATGGTTTCGGGCGTCTGGACCGCGAGTGCGGAGTGGGTGCGCAGGACCTCGCGGGAGAGGCGGGAAAGCTGGCCGCCATTTTCCGCGCCGGGTAGAAACGAGACCTGCTCGCGCAGTTCGTTGAGTTGATAGAGCACCGACCGCGGGTTCATCGAATCGAGCGCCAGAAGGTCGACGACGGTTTCGCGGGTGGTCGCCACCGCATAGCGGCGGCGATGGGACATGACGCTGTCGCCGATCTCGACCGCCATGTCGAGCGCGCCATCGGGGGCGGAGGGCGGCGAGAGCCAGGCCAGCGCCCCGGCCATCGCCATCGAGCGTTCGAGCGAGCGGCCGATGAGCAGGAAGCGCCAGCCGGTGAAGCGGTACATGTTTTCATGCACGAGACCGGAGAAGCCGGTGATCTTGCGCAACAGGATGCCCAAGGCGCGGGCATTGTCATCGCCGGGGGTGACGCTTTCGCTCATCCGGTCGGCGGTGCGGGCGAGGTCGTTCAGCGCCATCCAGCCGTCGGTGGAGAAGCGGTCGCGCACATGGCTGGCGCTGGTGATCGCGGCGTTGAGGGTCCAGGTGAGGCCGGAGGGAATGCCCTCGGTCGGGTCGAGGCCGTTGGCTTCGAGATGCTGCGCCAGATGGGCGATCAGCGGCGCCTCGGGGTTGGCGGTTTCGGCGAGGCGGATATGGTGGGCGCGCAGAAGACGCATCATGCCCTCGGCCCGCTCGACATAGCGGCCAAGCCAGAAGAGATTGTCGGCGGCGCGGCTGGGCAGCACACCTTGCTGCATCCGGGCATAGGGGCTCGCCGAGGCGGGAAGCATCGAGATGTTCTCGACCGGTTTGTCCGAGATCACCCAGACATCCGCCGCCGAGCCGCCGCGCTGCATGGCGATGGCGGTGGGATCGGGGGTGCGGCCGATGCGGGCAAAGCCGCCGGGCATGATCTGCCAGCCATCGGGTGTGCGCACGAGAAAGGCACGCAGGCTCATCGGGCGGGGGACGAGCTTGCCATCGACATGGGCCGGGGTGGTGGAGAGGGTGACGGCTTCCTGACCGACGAGGCTCGACCCCTCGGCTTCGAGCCAAGCTTCGACCGAGGGGCGGGCACGGCCCCGGAACTGGTCGCCGAGAACGGTCGTCTCGTCGGTGTCGAAGGGCAGGCGGGTGGAGAGGGCCTCGCCGATCATCATGCGTTCGGCATGGGCGCGGACATGGGCGCGTTCCGCCGACTGACCGCACCACCAGGTGGCGATGTTCGGAATGGCCAGCGACTCGCCCCGCAGCGCGAGCGAAATGCGCGGAAGGAAGGCCAGCAGGGCGCGGGTTTCGAGGACGCCGGTGCCGAGCGCATTGACCATCGTGACATTGCCCTGACGGACCGCGCTGACGAGGCCGGGCGTGCCGAGGCGCGAACTGGAATCGAGTTCGAGCGGATCGGCGAAGGCGGAATCGAGGCGGCGCCAGAGCACGGTGATCGGACGCAGGCCCGCGACGGTCCGGACCATGACGCGGCCCTGGCTGATTGTCAGATCCTCGCCCTCCAGCAGCATGAAGCCGAGGTAGCGGGCGATATAGGCATGCTCGAAATAGGTGTCGTTGAGTGGACCGGGGGTCATGATCGCGACGCGGGAATCGGTTTCGGTCGACAGCCCCTGGAGCGCGTCGCGGAAGGTCCGGAAGAACCCGGCCAGCCGATGGACATGCGCATCGGCATAGAGATCGGAAAACACCCGCGCGGTGGCGACCCGGTTTTCCAGCGCGAACCCCGCCCCGGAGGGGGCCTGGGTCCGGTCGCCGAGCACCCACCAAGTGCCATCGGGACCGCGGCCCAGTTCAAAGGCGAGGAAATGCAGGTAATGGCCGGACCGGGGCCTGACCCCGACCAATGGTCGAAGCCATTCCCGGCTCCGGGCAATCAGCGATGCGGGCAGTTGCCCCGAACTGACCAGACGATTTTCGCCATAGAGATCGGCGACGACGGTTTCGAGCAGATCGGCGCGCTGGATCAGGCCTCTGGCGATGTCATTCCATTCGGATTCCTGAATCAGGACCGGGATATGGGCGAGCGGCCAGGCGCGCTCCGTCGAGACGCTGTCACCATATTGCCGGAAGAACACGCCCGCGTCGCGTAGATACTGGTCGCCCCGGGCAAAACGCTCCTGCAATGCGTCCGGAGTGATCCCGGTCAGATGGTCGATGAAGGCCCGCCAGACCGGACGGATCCGTCCGGCGGGATCGAGGAGTTCATCCGAGACGCCCGGAAGCGGCTTGTAGTCGGCGAGCAGGGTCCCTGCCCGATCCGGTACCGCGGTTTTCCGAGCGTCCATGCCTCAAACTCCTGGTGAACGGCGCAGATCGAGTGTCATCGGGAAGGATGGATTTGGCGTTTCCAACGGCGGGACATAATAGCCCGGCGTATGGCCATTCGGGATGAACCGCGCCAGACGCCGCGCCTCCGCCTCGTTGCCGTTGACCGGGAAGGTCTCGTAGCTGCGCCCGCCCGGATGGGCGACATGATAGACGCAGCCGCCCAGCGCCCGGTTGTTCCACAGGTCGAAGATGTCGAAGGTGAGCGGCGCATTGACCGGGACCACCGGATGCAGCGCCTGCGCCGGTTGCCAGGCCTTGTAGCGCACGCCCGCCACCGCGACCCCCGAGGTGCCGGTCCGTTGCAAGGGAACGCGGCGGCCATTGCAGGCCACGGCGTAGCGGTCGGGGTCGGTGGTGGTAAGCTTGACCTGAACGCGTTCGGTCGAGCTGTCGGTATAGCGGACCGTCCCGCCGATCGCGCCGGTTTCGCCAAGGACGTGCCACGGTTCGAGCGCCGCGCGGATTTCGAGATTGATCCCTTCGTATTCCACTTCGCCACAGAAGGGGAACCGGAATTCGGACTGGGCCACGAACCAGTCCGGGCGCATCTCGAAACCATGCTCGGTCAGATCCCGCAACACGTCGAGGAAATCCTCCCAGACGAAATGCGGCAGCATGAACCGGTCATGCAGCGCGGTGCCCCAGCGCGTGAGATTGCCGGTGGCGGGGCGGTCCCAATAGCGCGCGATCAGGGCGCGGATCATCAATTGCTGGGCGAGGCTCATGCGCGGATCGGGTGGCATCTCGAAGCCGCGGAATTCCACGAGTCCGAGCCGCCCGGTCGGGCCGTCCGGCGAGAAGAGCTTGTCGATGCAGATTTCGGCGCGGTGGGTGTTGCCGGTGACATCCACGAGCAGGTTGCGCAGCAGCCGGTCCACCAGCCAGGGCAGCGGCTGGACCCCCATTCCGGGGGCGGGCATCTGGGCGAGGGCGATTTCCAGTTCATAGAGGCCGTCGTGGCGGGCCTCGTCGATGCGCGGTGCCTGACTGGTCGGGCCGATGAACAGGCCGGAGAAGAGATAGGACATCGAAGGATGCCGCTGCCAGTGCAGGATCAGGCTGCGCAGGAGATCGGGCCGGCGCAGGAAGGGGCTGTCGAGCGTGGTGCCGCCGCCGACGACCACGTGATTGCCGCCGCCGGTGCCGGTATGGCGGCCGTCGATCATGAATTTGTCCGCGCCGAGACGGCACTGGCGGGCTTCCTCATAGACCGTTTCGGTGATCGAGACGCAATCCTCCCAGCTGGTGGCGGGGTGGATGTTGACTTCGATCACGCCGGGATCGGGGGCGACCCGGACGACGTTCAGGCGCGGGTCATGGGGGGGCGCATAACCCTCGATATGGACGGGCAGGTTCATCGCCTTGGCCGCCGCCTCGGCGGCGGCGACCAGTTCGAGATAATCCTCGACCCGTTCCGTCGGTGGCATGAAGACACAGAGCCGGCCGTCGCGCGGCTCGACGCTGAGGGCGGTGCGCACGACGCCGTCCAGTTCGCTGATGACCTGTTCGATCCGGTCCTGGGTCGCCTCGGCGGCGGTGAAGCTCGCGGTGCGCTGCGGACGGATTCCGGGCACGGGGATGTCGTAGGTGGGCAAGGGATCCCGCGGGATCGTCGGATCCATCTCGTGCGTGTAGGGATAGGAGGACGGCGAGACGTAAGGAAGGGCGCTGAGCGGAATGCGATAGCCCACCGGGCTGTCGCCCGGCACGAGGAACAGATATTTCCGCCGCATCTTCCAGCGCTCGGACCGCCAGCGCATGCCGGGCCTGGCCTTGGACTGCCAGCGCTGGATCGGCAGGACGAAGCCGGTCGGTTCCGTCAGGCCGCGGGCAAAGACGCGGGAGATGCGATGGCGGTCCTCGGGGTCGTCGAGTTCGCTGTTTTCAGGCGTCACATTCTCGGGGAGGTTGGCTTCCTTGAGGATCCAGGTCGCCGGATCCTCGAAGGCCGGCGTGACCATTTCCGGTTCCACCCCCAGCGCGTCGGCGATCCCCATCAGAAGCTGCTCCGCCTCGTTCGGGCCGACGTTGGTGTCGGCGCCTTCCTCGGCGATCAGGTTGGAATTGGTCCAGATCGGTTCGCCATCCCGCCGCCAATAGAGCGAAAAGGTCCAGCGCGGCAGGGATTCGCCGGGATACCATTTGCCCTGGCCATAATGCAGGAACCCGCCGGGGGCGAATTTGTCGCGCAGGCGGCGGATCAGCTTGTCGGCGAGGGTGCGTTTGGTGGGGCCGACGGCGTCGGTGTTCCATTCGCCGCTCTCGAAATCGTCGATCGAGACGAAGGTGGGCTCGCCCCCCATGGTCAGGCGCACGTCACCGGCGAGCAGCTTGGCATCGACCTTGCGGCCCACGTCGTTGAGCGCGGCCCAGGCCTCTTCGGAATAGGGCTTGGTGATGCGGGGATGTTCGGAGACCCGGCTGATTTGCATGTCGAAGCCGAAATCGACTTCCGCGAAGCTCGCCAGGCCGCTGATCGGTGCGGCGTTGCGATAGTGCGGCGTGGCGGCGAGGGGGACGTGGCTCTCACCGGTCAGAAGGCCCGAGGTCGGGTCGAGGCCGATCCAGCCGGCGCCCGGCAGATAGACCTCGCACCAGGCGTGGAGGTCGGTGAAATCATGGTCGGTTCCGGCGGGACCGTCGAGGGAGACGAGGTCGGGTTTGAGCTGGATCAGGTAGCCGGAGACGAACCGCGCCGCGAAGCCGAGATTGCGCAGGGTCTGGACGAGCAGCCAGCTCGAATCGCGACAGGATCCGGTCCCGCGATCGAAGGTTTCCTGCGGGGTCTGGACGCCGGGCTCCATGCGGATGACATAGCCGACGGTATTGGCGATCCGCGCGTTCAGGCCGACGACGAAATCGACCGTGCGGGTCTTGTCGCGCGGGATCGTGTCGAGAAAAGCCTGGAGGCCGGGGCCGACCGGTTCGGGCTGGGAATAGATCGCGAGATCGGGGCGGATGTCCTCGGGGTATTCGAAGGGCCAGAATTCGGCGCTGTCCTCGACGAAGAAATCGAAGGGATTGTAGACCGTCATGTCGGCGACGAGATCGACCTCGATCTTGAATTCCGTGACCGGCTCGGGGAACACAAACCGGGCCATCCAGTTTCCGTAAGGGTCCTGCTGGTGGTTCACGAAATGGCCCGCCGGACTGACGCGCAGGGAATGGGAAATCACCCGGGTCCGTGAGTGCGGCGCCGGTCGCAGACGGATAATCTGCGGACCCAACGTGACCGGACGATCATATTTGTAGTGGGTAAGATGGTAGATACTGGCCTTGATCGACATGCGTTCCTCGGCTCCGGCTGGTAAGAAGCTTAACGTTTCACAAAACATTGCAGCGCACCATGGATATTTGCCGGTCGGCGCGGGCAGGGTGGGGCCAGGGGGGATCGGGGAGCGACGAGGAGGATATCGATCCGGCGGGCGCGCACGCGTGCGCAAGGGGTTATCTTGTTGATATTGTTATATTTTGCTTGTAGGCTTAACCTTCTGTAAAGGCCCTGCGACACGTCGGGCGGGGCGGCGAAGAGGGGGATCAATGATTGACCATATCGCATTGAGGGTGGCGGATCTGGCGCGGTCGCGGGCGTTTTACCAGGCGGCGCTGGCGCCCCTGTCGATCCGGCTTCTCCATGACCTGACGGCCGAGCAGACCGGGACCGCGGCGCATGTCGGTTTCGGACTGGAGGAGCGGGGCTTCTTCTGGCTCAGCGCGGGCCCCTCGGTCGGTCGGACACATGTCGCCTTCGCAGCCGCGTCACGCGCGCGGGTGGATGAGTTTTACAGAGCGGCCCTCGACGCGGGCGGCCGGGACAATGGGGCGCCGGGAGTAAGGGCGATCTATGATCCAAATTATTACGGAGCTTTCGTGCTCGATCCGGACGGCAACACTATCGAAGCGGTCTGTCGCCTACCGGAATGAGGGGGCAAGGCCATCTCCCCGCGTCGTCACTCCGGGACTTCAAGGTTGATTTCGCTTGTGCCAGAGGCGGTGCATCCTCTTTGAAGATGAAGCTCCCCAGATGCGCTGGACGCTTGCGCGGGTGAGAATATCCTTCTTCGTGAATTGGAAAGGGGGACATGATGTCTGCGCAAGGTGAAATCCTGTTCAGGGCGGCGAGGTTGGGGGATTGCGCCGATCTGGCCTTGCTGGCGGATATGGCGACACGGCGGCTGACCTCCCATCTGTGGGGAATGGCGGCGGGGCCCGGACAATCGGTCTTCGAGATCGGGCGCGCGACAATTCGAAACAACAGCGGTCATTTCAGCCATTTCACCAACTGGCGCGTGGCGGAACAGGACGGGATTCTGGTCGGGGCATTCAATGGTTATATCATTCCGCCACCCGCCCCGACGGATGCCGCCGTTCCCGCTGTCGTCAAGGCGTTGAACGAACTCAAGGCGATGGCCGCCGGAAGCTGGTATGTCGCCGCCCTGGCGCTTCACCCCGAATATCAGGGGCGGGGATTGGGCAAGGCTCTGCTCAATGAGGCGGAGAGTCTGGCGCGGGCCGCGGGGCGTGGCCGGTTGACGCTCATGGTCGGCAGCTTCAACGAACAGGCGCGACACCTCTATCTGCGCTCTGGCTTCACAGAGCAGGCCAGACGGCCTTTTACCGCCTTTCCGGGTTCGGACAGTCCCGGAGACTGGATCCTGATGGGAAAGGATCTGGCATGAGCAAAGGATATCGCCGGTAGGTCGTCACACGCCCAGATGCCGCCGGAATTGCGCGGAGCCGGGGGTCAGGTCGGCGGCGACCGCGGTTTCCGCGATATGCCCGTTCACCAGAAACGCAATCCGGTCGGCGACGGAAAGGACGAATTCCACCCGCGGTTCAACCAGCAGGATGGCGACGCCGGTGCCCTTCAAGGTCCGCACGGTCTCATGAACCAGATCGACCATCGAAGGCTGGAGGCCCTCGCCCGGCTCGTCGAGCAGCAGAAGCTTGGGCTCAATGCACAGGGCGCGGCCGATGGCCAGCATCTGTTGCTCGCCGCCCGAAAGTGTCCCGGAAATCTGGTCGAGGCGTTCCCCGAGACGGGGGAAGAGATCGAGCACCCGGTCCCGCGTCGCGCGCCCCCGCCCGCGCGCCATCAGACCGATTTCGAGATTTTCGGCCACGGTCAGTTCGGCGAACAATCGGCGGCCCTGCGGGACATAGCCGAGGCCGAGGCGGGGGATTTCGTGGGCGGGGAGCCCGCGCAGAGGGATTCCGTCGAGATGAACCGCGCCGGCGCTGGCGCGGACAAGGCCCATGATCGTCTTGCAGGTCGTCGATTTGCCGGCACCGTTGCGGCCCATCAGGCACAGAACCTCGCCCGCCGCGATGGTGAGCGAGACCCCCCGCAGCACCTGCGCCGCGCCATAGCCCGCGCCGATGTCGCTCATCTCCAGCATCAGGCCCCCAGATAGGCGGATTGCACCGCCCGGTCGGCGCGGATGTCCGCGGGCGCGCCCTGCGCCAGCAGGCGTCCGAAGTTCAGCACGCTGATCCGGTCGGCCAGATCCATCACCACGTCCATATTATGCTCGATCATGAGGACCGTGGCCTCGCGGACGATCCCGCGGATCAGGATCTTGAACGCCTCGATTTCGGATGGCGCGAGCCCTTGGGTCGGTTCATCCAGGATCAGCAGCTTGGGCCGCGCGGCGAGGCCCATGGCGATTTCGAGCAGGCGTTGATGCCCATAGGACAATGTCCCCGCGATCTCGTCCGCCCGCCCGTCGAGGCCCACGCCCGCGAGGGCGGCGAGGACGCGGGGCGCGAGGTCGCGGCGCGTGCGGCGCTGGGCGGCGAGGGCGACATTGTCGAAAACGCTGAGGCGTCCATAGATCGAAGTGATCTGGAAGGTATAGGCGATGCCGAGCCGTGCCCGTGCCTGCGCGGACAGGCGGGTGACATCGCGGTCATCGAAGAGGATCTGGCCGGAGGTGGCGGGAATCCGGCCGCAGAGAAGGCCGACGAAGGTGGTCTTGCCGGCGCCGTTCGGGCCGATCACGGCATGGATCTGGTGCCGGGGAAGATCGAAATCGATGGAATCCACCGCCCGCAGACCGCCGAAATCGCGGGTCAGGCCCCGGGCGCGCAGCACTGTCATGACACCCCCCCGTTGCCGCGGTCGCGCAGGATCCCCAGCAGGCCCTTCGGGGCAAACAGGATCAGCGCGAGCAGGGCGACCCCCACCACCAGCAGGGTCGCGGAGGTGTAATCGCCCCCGATGTCGATGATATAGAACATCAGCAGCGTTCCGACAAAGGGCCCGAGCACCGTTCCGGCGCCGCCGAGCAGGACCCAGAGCAGCGGCAGGATCGAATATTGGATCGAGGCAAAGCCGCCGCCGACATAGCCGAACAACAGCCCATAGAGCGCCCCCGCCGCGCCCGCGTAGATCCCCGAAATGACCAGCGCCAGCAGACGGTAGAGGAAGGGATCATAGCCGAGCATCCGGCTGCGCTCGGCATTTTCGCGCATCGCCACCAGCACGCGGCCGACCGGCGACCCTGCCAGGGCGAGATTGGCCAGGAGCGCGAGGGAGAAGAGAAGCAGGGCCGCGAGATAGCGGGTGGTCTCATTGGAAAGGTCGAAGCCCGCGATCCGGCGGGCGGTCTGGGCGATGACGAACCCTTCGTCGCCCCGCGTATATTCGTTGAAATAGAGAATGGCGAGATAACCCGCCTGGGCGAACATCAGGGTGGTGATCATGAAGGCGGTGCCGGTGGTGCGCAGCGCCATGAGACCGATCAGCAGAGCCATCGCGCCCCCGGCGATGATCCCGGCGGCGAGCCCCTGAGCGGCCGACCAGCCCGCCAGTTCGATGGTCAGGCCGGTGGCATAGAGACCGGCGGCGAGAAACAAGGCATGGCCGAGGCTGAGCAGACCAGTGTAGCCGAAGGCGATGTTGTAGCCCATGGCAAAGACCGCGAGCACCATGATCCGGGCGAGATTGGCATGGTGATAGGCGGGCAGGAGATAGTTCAGCCCCAGAAGCAGGGCGATCACCGCGAGATGCAGGGCGAGGGCGCGGCGGTTCATGAGGCGCGCCGTCCGAACAACCCTTCGGGCCGGAGCACCAGGACGAAGGCGACGAGGAGGGTTGCGAGGATCTTGGCAAGGGTGGGCGAGAAGAACACCGAGATCATGCCGTCGCTGACCCCGATCAGGAGGGCGGCGAAGAGCGTGCCGCGCAGGCTGCCGAGGCCCCCGATGATGACCACGATGAAGGAGAGCAGCAGCGGATCCGCGCCCATCAGGTAATGCGCCTGCTGGATCGGCACGACGAGCACGGCGGCGAGGGCGGCGAGGCTCGCGCCGAGGGCGAAGACCCCGGCATAGACCCGGTCGACATCGATGCCGAAGGCGGTGGCGGTCTCGCGGTCGTATTGGGTGGCGCGCATGATCAGGCCGAGGCGGGTCCGCGTCATCAGGAGCCAGAGAGCGAGCAGGATCACCGCCGCCGCCGCGATCACGGTCAGTTTGTAGCCGGAATAGCCGAACCAGGGCAGTTGCAGCCGCCAGTCGAACGGCGCCGCGACGGGCCGCGCATCGGGGCCGAAGAAGCTGAGCGCCGCCTGTCGCAGGATATAGAGCAGGCCGATGGTGGCGACGATCGTGGCCTCCGGCGCGTAGTTCAGGCGCTTGAGGATCAGGCGGTCGGTGAGCATCGCAAGGAGCCCCACCGCCAGGGGGGCGAGCACGAGGGCCGCGAGGAAGATCGCCCAGGGGGGGCCGGACAGGTGCGTGGTGATGAACCAGGCCAGCACCGCGCCCAGCATGAAGAACTCGCCATGCGCAACATTGACCACCCGCATGACCCCGAAGACGAGGGCGAGGCCGGAGGCGGTCAGCGCGAGCACCGCCGCCGTCACCAGCCCCTCCAGGCCCGCGAGCAGAAGGTAGGGTCCGAGATCCATTCAGAAGGACTGGCTGAGGTAGTCCACTTCGTCGGGATAGAGGCCGTCCTCGATCGAGGTGGTATGGACGCGCTTGAGGCGGCCGTCCTCGACCTTGGAGATATATTGGTGACCGAAGGCCTGATGGGTCTTGCCGTTGAAGATCTTGGCGCCCTGCGGATGTTCGTCGCCGAAGGGGATGTCCTTCACCGCCTCGAAGGCCTCGACCACCGACTGGGCGTTGGAGCGGTTGTCATAGCCCGCCGTTTCCATCGCATCGCGCAGCAGGAACAGGGTCTCCCAGGTGCTGAACATATGGGAATAGGTCGAAACCTCGCGTTTGTCCGCGAGGGAGGCGCCGGTGTCATCGACGCCGACGGCCTTGCGATAGAAGGTCTCGGGCTCCTTGGCATCCTCTTGCAGATACCGGCAATGTCCTTCCCAGAAGTGCGAGCCCTGAAGAAATTCGAGCCCGGGGCTGTTGATGTCCACCGCCTCCAGCGAATCGATGAAGCCGAAGATTTCGGGATGGTTCGCGGTGCCGTAGAATTCGCCGAGCTCCTTGACGAAGGTGAGCACGGCGGGGCCGACCATGACGTGATAGATCACCTCGGTGTCCCGGGGGATTTGCGGGAAATAGCGGGTGAAGGAGGATTCGGTTGGCGGAATGGCGATGGTCTTGACCACCTCGCCGCCCTGCGCCTTGATCGCGGCGGTGAAGAAGTCGCGATGGTCGTAGCCGAAGGCATAGTCCGGGTAGATCATCGTGACCTTTTTCCCGAGATTGGACGCGACCCAGGGGGCCATCGCCTGAACCTGGCTTTTGACATCGGTGATGCCCGGCTGGAGCGTCCAGCGGTTCAGGCCGCTCGCGACATGATGGCCTTCGGAACAGACGAGATAGGGTATCCTGAGTTCGGCGGCGCGGGGCGCGGTGGCGACGACGACATTGGAAAACAGCGCGCCGAAGACCGCGTCGCATTTCAACTGCGTCGCGAATTTCTCCATGACCTCGGCGCCGCGTTTGGGATCGGTGCCGTCGTCCTCGAACAGGATCTCGACGGGGCGGCCATTGATGCCGCCGGCTTCGTTGAGGATGGCAAGGGCCGCCTTGGCGGTGCGTTCGTACCAGCGGCCGTAAGCCGCGCCGATGCCGGTGCGGTGGAGCTGAAACCCGAGGCGGATCGGCTCGGATGTCTGGGCCTGAATGAAGCGCGGGAAGGAGGTCGTGGCGGCGAATGTTCCAGCGGCGATGCCGCGCAGAAGGGCGCGGCGGGTCGGTTCGGTCGTCATCTGCATCCCCCGTTGACGCGGCGTCGCGATATTTCGACGCCGTCAGAACGGGTTGGAGAATGTGGGGTTGAGATCCGAATGTCTAGGCTTTTGGCGCGGATGGCGCGGCCCCGTCAACCGCTCGTCGGGGTCGAGAGCAGCCAGAGACCGAGCACGGTATAGGCGACCATCAGGACGGTCATCGGTCCTTGGAGCCGCGCGGGACGGGGCGGGGTCTGGCGGCGGGCGATCCTGGCCCCGACGATGACCGCGAGCAGATGCGCGCCCAGAAGGATGGTGAATTGCAGGTTCCAGAGGGCGAGCACCGCCGAACGGTCGGTCAGGAAGCCAAAGGAGATCCAGTGGTCCGGCAAGCCGAGGAGGCTCCAGCCGCGATCGAGCGGGTCGTTCAGGAGGGCGATCAGATATTGCCCGCTGCCGAGCAGGGTGACGAGATAATGGACGAGGTGATAGCCGGTGGCGATCGGCAGGAAGGCCAGGAGATGGGCCCCGGCCTCGGGCCAGAAGGGTGAGGATTGGCGGGCGTGACCGCGACCGAGGGCGACGCAGCCAAGGATCGCGGCGGTGGTGAGGGCCCAGGTTCCGAGCAGGCCAAGCGTATTGATGCCCATGACGGCGGAGCGGCCCGGGAATTCCAGCGGATTGGTTCCGGTCAGGCCAAGCCACCAGAAGGTTTCGCGCAAGCCGTCGAACGTCAGCGTCGCCAGCACCAGCGTCAGGAAAAAGACCGCGACGGGAGGCGGAGGGGAGGTAGCCAGAAGACGCGCGCCCGGCAGGACAAGCGAGACGCCGCGGCGATCGATCCGAAGCGGTGCGATCAGGCCGACAAAGTGGAAGAAGACCGTGAGAAACTCGCCCCGCCGGAGCCAGGCCGGTCCTTCGAGGACGCCGAGGGTGAATATCACCAGCCAGTGGATCAGGACAGCGCGGGCCAATGTCGGGGGATCCGCCGGTGCGACGGAAACCAGTTCAAACCAGGCGAAACCGAAAAAGCCGATGAGCGCGGGCAGGTAGCCCAGCCTGCCGATCCCGATTGCGCCGGTCCGGCCCAGCGCGCGACGGGCGAGGAGGATCGGGCCCGTCCAGGGATTGATCGCAGCCCAGATGTTTCCAAGGAGAGCGCAGGCGCCGGTGACGCCGACCCAAAGTACGGTCCAGATCACAAGGGGCAGCGGATTGCCGAGCGGGTCGTGGCTCCCGAAGGCTCCCGCCGCGATCAGCGAGAACATCAGGAGACAGGAGAGGGTGCTGGGCCAGGTGGCCGGTCGCCGCGCTCTCCAGCGGAGAAGCCGGAGGGAGGGACTGTCGGGCAGGCGCGGTGCAAGGGCTGTGATGAGCGCGGTCAGGGCGACCGCGAGCGCGGCGCCCAGGATGTAATAGCCGGTGGGCAGGAGGAGGATCACCATCCGCTCGCCCGCGTGGGCGAAGGCGGGGCGCGGAACGAGCGCGGCGAGACAGAACCATGGGGTGATCGCTCGCCGATCCAGGGTCGATGAGCCGGGGCCGGATATCCGGCTCAAAACTCCACTTCGAGCTCTATGATCTCGTCGGGCTCCTCGACGGCGCCCTCGGTCCATTCGCGCATCAGATCCCAGTCGAGAATGCGATCGCAATACGCCCTGAGCGGGGGAGGCAGATCGACGGAATAGGTTCGGAACCGTGTGCAGACCGGGGCATACATCGCATCCGCCACGGACAACGGGCCGAAGAGATAAGGGCCGCCATAGGTTGCCAGACATTCCGTCCAGATCGCCTTGATCCGTTCGATGTCGGGACGGGCGCCGGAGAAGACCTTGAACGATTTATGGATCGCCTTGAGATTCATCGGAAGCGCCGAGCGCAGATTGTAAAAACCGGAATGCATCTCGCCCGAAATCGCGCGGCAATGAGCCCGCGTCCGGATGTCGTTTGGCCAGAGAGCCGCGTCCGGCCTGACTTCGTTCAGATATTCCGCGATCGCCAGCGTATCCCAGACCGGCACGCCATTATGGGTCAGCCGGGGAACGAGCACGGAGGGAGAGAGCAGCAACAGCTCCTGCCGCATGTTCGGATCCGTCAGGTCGACCGGGACCGTTTCGAACTCCAGCCCCGCCATCTTGCAGAGCAACCAGCCGCGGAGCGACCAGGACGAGTAGTTCTTTGAGGATATCGTGAGGATCGCGTCGGTCATCGGCCGTTCACTCCGCGGTTGATTGCAGCGCACAATAATCCTCTCGCATCGCAGCGCAAATTGCACTAGCCTTTTTTCGGAACAGCCAGATGGGGGCATAGAATGCTTTACCAGACCTACCAGCTGCAGGATGATCTGGTAGGACAATGGAGGTACGCCGCGACTTGGGCGCGCATGTTCGGCGCTGGATTCGACTGGGGCGTCGGCGGAAAAGCAGCCAGGCAACTGGATGCCACCCTTGAACTCATTCAACGATTTCGCCTGACCCAGGCACGCCCTCGTTTTGACATGAAGCCGGTGCCTGTCGGCAACCGCGAGGTTCCGATCGTCGAGCAGGTCGTGCTCGATCTCCCCTTCGGACAGCTTCTCCATTTTTCCAAGGATATCGAAACACCACAGCCCAAGGTTCTGGTGCTCGCCCCCCTGTCGGGCCATTTCGCGACATTGCTGCATGGCACCGTCGAAACGCTTCTGCGCGACCATGACGTCTATATCACCGACTGGGTGAATGCCCGGGATGTGCCCGTCGAGGAGGGGCGCTTCGGGGTGGATGATTATGTGAGCTATGTCATCCGGTTTCTCGAAGAGATCGGGCCGGGCGCGCATATCCTCGCCGTCTGCCAGCCCTGTGTCCAGGGATTGGCGGCGGTGGCGGTCATGTCGGAGGACCGCAATCCGGCGACCCCGCTCAGCATGACCCTGATGGCCGGACCGATCGATCCCCGCGAAAGCCCGACCAAGGTGAATGAGCTCGCAACCGAGCGCCCGCTCGACTGGTTCAAGGAGAAACTGATCGCCACGGTTCCCCGCCGCTACGCGGGGCATGGCCGCCGGGTCTATCCGGGGTTCATGCAATTGACCGCCTTTGTCATGATGAACTTCGAGCGTCACCGGGAACAGCATCGGAAGCTGCATGAGCATCTCGCCAAGGGCGAGGTCGCGGAGGCCGAGAAGATCAAGGCGTTCTACGACGAATATTTCGCGGTGCTCGATCTGACCGAGGAATTTTATATCGAGACGATCGACCGGGTGTTCCAAAGGGCGGAGCTGGCCACGGGTCAGTTCACCTATCATGGCCGCCCGGTCCGTCCAGGCGCGATCCGCCGCACGGCCTTGCTGACCGTCGAGGGCGGGCGCGATGACATCTGCTCTCTGGGGCAGACGAGTCAGGCCCACGAACTGTGCTCCGGTCTGCGGCCCCATCTGAAGCGGCATCATCTTCAGGCCAATGTCGGGCATTATGGCGTGTTCAACGGCAAGCGCTGGGTGCGCGAAATCTATCCGGTCGTGCGGGCCCATATTCTCGCGCAGGAATGATGGGTCTTGCGTGATCCGGCGGACCGGCCCGTTGGCCGGACGGCTTTTTCCCCCGTGCCTGTTGGCACGGGTCCCCGTCTGCTCGATAGGCTCCATGCCAGTATGAAAACCGGAAAGGAAGTTGGCGGCGGTTCGCGTGGCATGGGGCATGTCACCCTTTGACAGCCGTCCCGGACCGCGGTCAAACTCGATATAGGGGCGCTGCGCCGCCTGTCTGTCTGGAGCTGGCGAATGAAGGATCTGAGTTTCACCCTGTCGAGCCTGCGCGCGGCCTACGCGGCCGGCGCGCGGCCGACGGATGTGATCGCCGAAGCCTACCGGCGGCTGGAGGCGGCGGAGGATCCCGGTATTTTCCTGCATCTTGTCCCTCGGGAGCAGGCGCTGGCCGAGGCCTCGGCGCTTGGGGCCTTCGATCCGGACAAGGGGCCGCTCTGGGGCATTCCCTTCGCGATCAAGGACAATATCGATCTGGGGGGAGCCCCGACCACGGCGGCCTGTCCGGATTTTGCCTATGTCGCGGCCGAGGATGCCTTCGTGGTGGGACTGTTGCGCAAGGCGGGAGCGATCGCGTTGGGCAAGACCAACCTTGACCAGTTCGCGACCGGGCTTGTCGGTGTCCGCACGCCCTATCCGGTGCCCCGCAATGCCATTGATCCCCTGATCGTGCCGGGCGGCTCCAGTTCCGGTTCCGCCGTGGTGGTGGCACGGGGGATCGTGAGTTTCGCGCTGGGGACCGATACGGCCGGGTCCGGGCGGGTTCCGGCGGCGCTCAACAATATCGTGGGGCTGAAGCCCTCTCTCGGCATGCTGTCGACGCGCGGAGTGGTGCCGGCCTGCCGGACCTTGGACACGGTTTCGGTCTTTGCCCTGAGCGTGGAGGATGCCGGGACGGTGTGCCGTCTGGCGGCGGTCTTTGATCCCGCCGATGCCTATGCCCGCGACATCGCGGCTCCTCGACCCGGACCTTTGCCCGCGCGGTTCCGGGTTGGGGTCCCGTCACGTGAGACGCGCCTGTTTTATGGCGATGCCTTCCAGGCAGCTTCGTTCGAGGCGGCGCTGGGAGAGATCGAAGCGCTGGGCGGGGAAATCGTCGAGGTCGATTTCGGGATATTCTATCAAGTCGCCGCGATGCTTTACGAAGGCGCTTGGGTCGCGGAACGGCACGCGGTCGTCGAAACATTGATGCGGGAGAAACCGGAAGCGCTTCTGGATGTCACCCGCGGGATCATTGCCAAGGCGGAGGGGCTAAGCGCCACCGATGCCTTTCGAGGATTCTATCGGCTGCGGGAACTGAAGCGGGCCGCGGATGCGATCATCGATCTCGTCGATCTCTTCTGTGTGCCGACGATGCCGACATTCTGCTCGCTGGCCGATCTTGAAGCCGATCCGGTGGGGCCGAACAGCCGGTCCGGTACTTATACGAATTTCGTGAACCTGCTCGATCTGTGCGGCCTGGCAGTGCCGGTGGCGGCGCGTCAGGATGGACGTCCGGGCGGAGTGACCCTGTTGGCGCGGGCTGGCCGGGATGCCGCTCTCGCGGCCCTCGGATCGGCCTTGCATGCGCGATCGGGCGTGACCCTGGGTGCGACGGGCTGGACGCTGCCAGAGGCGGAGGCATGGGAGGCGGAGGCCGGCCCTGGGGAAATCGCGGTGGCGGTGGTGGGCGCGCATATGTCGGGGCTTCCGCTCAATGGCGAACTGACCGATCTGGGCGGGCGACTGCTGCGGGAATCGCGGACGTCGGCCGGATATCGGTTGTACCGTCTGGCCGGGGGGCCGCCGACGCGGCCGGGTCTGGTCCGGTCCGACCAGGGCGCCAAGATCGCGCTGGAGGTCTGGGCCCTGCCGCGGTCCGCGTTCGGAGATTTCATCGCCAGGGTGCCGTCGCCGCTTTGTATCGGAACGGTGGTGCTGGAGGACGGGGCCAAGGTCCATGGCTTTCTGTGCGAAACCGCTGGTCTCGAGGGTGCCGAGGATATCACCGGCACCGGCGGTTGGCGGGCCTATCTCTCCCGCTAGAGCGATTTCCGAGCCATCGAATGTGTTCATTCGATTGGAAATCGCCCTAGGCCAGGCGTCGCGTCAGGTGATCGCCCAGTCGCAGGGCCAGTTGCACGATCGTATAGGTGGGGTTGCACTGGCCGGTGCTCGCAAAGGTGCTTGAGCCCCCGATATAGAGATTGCTCAGGCCATGGACGCGGCAATCGGCATCCACCACACCATGCCGGGGATCGGCGGACATCCGGGTGGCACACATGTGATGCTTGCCGCCGACCTCGTCCTTGGTGGTGTCCGGAATGACCACCTCATCGGCCAGAAGCCAGTCGCGGATCTTGGCCCGGCCGAGCGACTGGTCCGCCATATGCTTGGCAAAGGTCAGGACCGCCGTCTGCATCGTCCGGACGTCGATATCCGAGAGATGCCAGTCCAGCTCCGTCCGCCGCATCCCCAAGGCGTCGCGCTCGGTCCCGATCAGGACGCGGCTCTGGGGATTCTGAGCCTGCTCGAAGGCGATGCGGATCACGCCGGTCATCGGAACCTCGACACCGAATTCCTTGTAATAGGCGTCGATCCCGCCCAGCTTGCAATCCGGCGCGGAGCCGAGCACCCGTTCCGCCAGCCGCTCGGTAAAATCCCGTCCGCAGACGAGGGACCGCGTCACCGCCTCGGTCAAAACCAACGGCGGCGGCGGCGTGTTGGGTTGCAGGCGCAGACCGAAGTTCAGGATCTCCTGCTCCAGCATGAACTCCTGCGTCGGGCAATAGAACTCCATCTCCGGGACGGGCTGCTCCAGAACCGCGTCCGCCAAGGTGAAATGAGGGTGCTCGCAGAAACAGCGGCCGACCATGTCGTTCTGGTTGCCGAGACCGCCCGGCATCTGGCTGTCGAAATTGAGCAGGAGCCGCGCATTCTCGATGCCGCCGGTACAAAGGGCAAAGAACTTCGCCTGAACCGAAAAACCGGGATCGTTGGCGGTGTAGGACTTGAAAATCCCCGAGGTCACCGTGTCATGGGCGTCGTCCAGTCGAAGGTCGACCAGATTGGCGTTCAGGACGAGCAGGATGTTCTCGGACTGGGTCAGCTCATCGAGGTATTTCTCTGCGAACCGGGTCGGCGGGCTCCATCGGAACTGGAACCGGCGGAAGGCATAGCCGGTCTGTTTCATCGCGAGATCCGGCGCCTCGGATTCCGAGGGGATGTCGAGAATCTTGTCCGCCTCTTCCCGGTACGGGTCGAGCTGGACGCGGCTGATCGGCCAGCCGCTGTAGGGGGCGTAGGTCTTGTGATCGAAATCATAGTAATCGAGCGCCCTCGACCAGCCCGCCCAATGGTTCGAGGATCCCCCCATGAACCGCAGACGCGGCACGTCGAGCGGGAAATAATCCAGCCCGATGACATCGCCCTCATAGAGGGACTGGGATTCTTCCGTGACCTCCATCCCGCCCGCTTCCATCATCGCGACCTTCGCCCCGGCGGCGGCCAGCCGGCGGGCGATGGTCATCCCGGCCGGGCCGCTGCCGATCACACAGACATCGAAGGGCGTGGAAAAAACCGAACGGTCGGCGGTCGTCGCATCGATGATCATGCCTCAGGCCTCGCCGCAAAAATGCTGGAAAAGGGAAAGCTGGGCATGGGGATCATCCAATCAGACAAGGGTTTTGCCGGGCTGATTGGGGGGAGACTGGAGGTCGGTGTCAAGCCGGTGCCTCCGCCTCGGCGTCAAACGTGAACCGAGGCGGCCTCCCGATGACTCTTGTCCGCGCCTGGACGCGAGGCAAATCATTGAAGTAATTATGAAATATTACAAAACGTGTTTGCGCCGCAAACCTGGTCCAGGCAAGGTCGCCGCATCCACGGGACAGGAGCGACCGGCCGGCGCCGGTCATTCGTCCCCGGGAACGCCATAGCTCGGGGCCTCGCGCGGGTCGCGGGCGCGGGTGACATAGGCCTCGATCTGCGGCTTGTAGACGGCCCAGGCGGCGGCGACCTCGGCCAGCGGATCGCCTTCGGTCCAGTCGCAGCGCAGATCCACCAGCGGCCAGTCCAGCCGATCCACGACCTTCATTCCGGCGGAATGGATCGGCCCGGCCTCGCCCCCCGCCGCCAGACCCGCTTGCATCGCCGCGAGCAGACGGTCCCCGAGAGGACCGGAACTGCCGAGGAAAGCGTCCACGATCACGCGGGGGATCGAGGCGCTGGCCAGAAGATTGCCCCCCGCGGCCACGTCATGGTCACGGGCCTCGGACCAGATCCCAAGGGCACGCGGACCCGAATGGATCGCGGTCGTGCCGTCCCGGTCGACCGCGAGGATCTGTCGATAGTCGGCAAAGGGCGCGCGGCGCAGAATGGCAACGGCCTCGGCGGCGGAGGCGCCCTGTTTCATCAGAGACAGGGCGCGGGGGCCGAGATCGGGATCGGTGATATTCTGGCTTGCGACCGCCCCGACCCCGGCCATCGCATGGGCGCAGCGGGCGGCCACCGCCGGAGACGAGGAGGCGACGGCGATCCCGAACATTCCGGTCCGGGAGCAGCGGGCAACGAGGGAAAAGGTCATCGGAGGGCCTCGGGGGCAGGGGATCGGGAGGCGCCATCCTGCCGTCCCGGACCCGTCGGGATCAAGGCTCTGTCACACCTCCGAGGCGGGGGGACAAATATTGCAACGCATTTGAGGTGAATCGGCGCCCCTGGTCTGGCGGCTTTGGAAAACGGGTAAGCACTGGGTTGTAGTGTGCCGCCCAGGACGAGTCGCAGGATTGAGGATCGAGGCACAGGAATGGAATATATCGCGCAGGCCATGCGGATGATGATCTGGCTCGGGGTCGTCGGATTCCTGTTTCGCAGATATGATGAACCCGTGCGCGATCTGCTTGCCGCCGCGCGGATCTATTTCGAGAATGCCCATCGGCTGGCCGCCAGCCGGCCGGAGGTTTTTGCGCCCGCGCCGCTCGCGCCGGAACCGCCCCTGACCCCGATCGCGATCGCCGAGGTCGAGGTGCTGAAACCCGTGGCCGATGCGCCGCCGTCAAAGCCGGTCCATGCAAAATACTCGCAGGCGCAGGATCTGGCGCTGAGGGCCATTCAGGCGGAATATGGGGTATCGGTGGGTCGCCAGTTGAGCGGCGGCGCGGACATGGGCTTTGACGGGGTGTTCTCGCACGAGGGCAAGCTCAACATCGTCGAGGTGAAATTCGTGTCGGCCCTGTTCAACGACAAGTCGATGAAGCAGGCGGTGGAACGGATCACTTCGACGATCATCCGCCAGGGCTGGTTGAATGTGCGGATCGTGCTGGTGGTGGTGTCGGAGAATGGCGAGGGCTTTGGCGCAAAGATCGCGGCCCTGCGCAAGCATTTCCTCGCCAATCCGGTGCCGGTGGTGGTGACGGTCTATACCCTGTCCGATCTGCGGGCGCGGAACGCGGTGATGGCGGCGGAGTGAGCGGCGGCATCGGCGCGGCGGAGCCCGAGCGCGCGACCTGACACCGTCAAGTCGTGCGCTCTGGCTCTATGATGTGACGCGCAATTTTTCCGATCCTCGTTTCATTCCGGTCGGATTGCGCTCCAGGTCCGCCCTACGCGCCGCGTTTCGTCAATCCGGCACGACCGCCGTGCCGTCGATCTCCACCAGCCATTCGGGGCGGGCGAGGGCCGAGACGACGAGGCCGGTCGAGACCGGATGCACGCCCTGAAGGTACAGGCCCATCGTGCGGTAGACCGCTTCGCGGTGTTTGTAGTCGGTGATATAGACCACCACCTTCACCAGATGTTCCATCGTGGCGCCGCATTCCTCCAGCAGTTGCCGGATGTTCTGCATCACCTTGTGGGTTTGCTCGACCGGGTCGAGGCTGTCGATGTTTTCGAACGTATCGAGATCCTGCGGGCATTGGCCGCGGAGGTAGATGGTCTTGCCGCCGTGGGTGATGACCGCCTGGGCAAGGTCGTTATCGAGGTTTTGCTCGGGATAGGTGGTCGCGGTGTTGAAGGGCCGGTGGCGGGTGTGAATGGGCATCAGTCGAGATCCAGTCCGAAGGTGGCGTTGCAATGCCACAGGAAGGCTTCCGTGGCGGAATTCATCGCGCCGTCGCGGGGCCTGGCGAGCACGAGCTGGCTTGGCGGAACCGCGTCGGCGAGGGGGCGCGAGATGAGGGCGCGTCCGTCATAGGACATGGCCGAGGCGGGTTTGGTTGCGAGCAGCGAATAGCCCAGGCCATGGGCGACGAGGCCGCGGACCATCTCGAACGTCTGGGCGCGAAAGCCGACGGTGGGGGTGCCGACACCGTTGAAGAGCGAGAGGAAATAGTCGCGGCTGGGCGAGGCGTCGAGCAGGACGAGGCGTTCGGGCAAGAGATCGGCGAGGGCGATCCGTTCGCAAAGGCCAAGCGGGTGGGATTCGGGGAGCAGCACATAGGGTTCCAGATCGGCGACGTTCTGGGTCGCGATATCGGCGCCGAGGTCGAAATCATAGAGGAAGGCGAGGTCGATGGCGCCCGCGCGGAGGAGTTCGAGCAGGCGGCGCTGATCGCCTTCGTG
Organism: Amaricoccus sp.; assembly: GCA_048594665.1. Lineage (GTDB taxonomy): Bacteria > Pseudomonadota > Alphaproteobacteria > Rhodobacterales > Rhodobacteraceae > Amaricoccus. Next base: position 44,796 of record JBMDWT010000026.1, read on the forward strand.
CAGGTCGAGGGAAACCGGGCCGTGCGCCTCTTCGAGCGAGGCGATGACGGAGGGCAGCAGGTAGGGGCCGAAGGTATGCAGGGCGCCGACGCGGATCCGATCGCGGATGCGGGTTTCCGATCGGGCCGGGACGATGCGGGCCGGCGCGCCATAGGCGCGGTTGGCGAAGATGAGGGGCGAGCCCTCGGCCACGAAGGTCTCCTGCACCTCGCCGAGGAAGACATGATGCGTGCCGATGCGTTCCGCCGAGCGCAGTCGGCAGTCGAAGGCGGCGAGCGGGTCGCGGATGCGCGGGGCGCCCGTGGCCATGGGTGTCCAGGCGACACAGTCGAACTTGTCGCCCGAGGCGGTGGGCAGGCGGCCGGCGAAGGTGTCGGAGATGAAGCTCTGATCGTCGCGCAGCACATTCACGCAGAAGGCGCCGTTGGCGATGATCGTCTGGGCGGCGGGCGAAAGGTGGTGGACACAGACGAGCAGCGTCGGTGTGTCTCCGTCGGCGGAGACGGAGGACATGGCCGAGACCGTGACCCCGGAGCGTCCCGCCGGACCATCGGTCGCCACGACATTCACCGTGGCGGCGGCGCGGCTCATGCCGTCGAGGAAGCGCTGCCGGGGGGAGGTCATCCGAGGCGCGAGGCGAGATATCGGGAAAAGTCGTAGAGCGGGCGTTCCAGGTGGGAAATCGGGCCGGGAGCGGCGAGGCGGGCGGAGACGCCGCGGTAGACGCGTTCGGTGCAGCCCTTGTCCTCCTCGTTGACCTCGTCGAGCAGCGCCTTGGTCGCGGCCATGTGTTTGTCATGGTCGGGATCGGCGAGGAAGTCGGGCGAGAGGCCGCCGCCGAAGGTGATATGCACGCGACCGGCGGAGATCGGGTGCAGCGAGAGATACCAGAAATAGCCGGGGGTGAGGGTGATCATCAGCGAGGGATAGACCGCGAAGACGGCGGTTTTCAGGCGCCATTCCCCCTCCAGCGTCGTGTTGTTCCGATGGGCGACGGAGAGGGTGAAGGAGGGGTCCTTGGTGATGAAATGGATGTTGTAGGCGGGCTCGCCCTCCGGCATGTCGGCATCGGCGATCGAGGAGACACCTCCGATGGTCGCGGCGTGGCAGGCGGGCAGGTGATAGCTCTCCATGAAATTTTCGGCGAGCACCTTCCAGTTGGTGTCCCAGACATGGGTTTCCCGGAAGAGCTCGGTGTAGGAGGCCATGTCGAAGGGGGCGATCTCGTCGGCGAGCGTCGCGAGGCGGGAGGCGACGGGTTCGGCCTCCGCGTTCAGGGTGATGAAGATCCAGCCGAGCCAGATTTCGCAGCGGATTTGCGGCAGGCACATGTCTTCGCGGTCGAAACTCTCGTTCTTGCCCATATAGGAGGCGCCCCGGAGCGAGCCGTCCAGATTGTAGGTCCAGGCGTGATAGGGGCAGACGATGGCCCGTATGTTGCCAGAGCCGGTGAGCAGCGTGGACATCCGGTGGAGGCAGACGTTGGACTGGGCGCGGATGGTGCCGGTCCGGTCGCGCAGGACCATGATCGGCTGACCGGCGAGATCGTAGGTGATGTAATCCCCCGGCGCCTTGAGGGATTCCGCCCGGCCGACGCAGATCCAGTCCCTGGAGAAGATGCGCTCCAGTTCAGCCGCGACCACTGCCTCGGAGGTATAGATCCCGGGCGGCATGGCGCGGGCCTGGGTGAAGGGCAGTTCGGCGGTGCTCTTGAGGGCGGTGATCGGGTCGAGGGCGTCCATTCGCGTCATCTGGCTTACTCCGCTGCGCGCAAGGTAGGGGCGGATTTGGCCATCACCCTGTCGGACAGTCCAGCGGATTTCTTCACGAAATCGAGGGGTCCGTCCCAGTCGAACGACCGATAGACCGCCGCGAGATGGGCGAAGGGCGGGGCCTGGGCGAAGAGCTGGAAGGTCAGGCGGTGCCCGGCATAGTCGGAGTTCAGAAGGTCGCGCGCGAAGGCCAGCAGCTTGCGGCGATCCTCGGCCACCCAGTTGTCATTGATCGAATAATATTTGTCGAGCCAGGGCTTGGTTTCCGGCGCGTCGAAGGAGGCCGCGTCGGGAGTGACGCAGATCTGGCCGCCGCAGAGTTCACGGGCGATATGCATCATGTGGTGAAGCTGCGAGCAGGCGAGCACACGCCCCGTATAGAGCAGCGACTGGTTCGGCATCATCAGCCCGGCGGGGGAGCGTTCCCCCATGGCAATCGCCGCGGTCAGATGGGCGTTGATCCCCTCGCGATAGACGGCGAGTTCGGAGAGTTTCTCCTGAACCGCCTGTTGCTTGTCGAGGCCGGTCTGGCGGGCGTTGAACAAAGCCGCGCCGATCATCATGTCGGCGACCTTGAGATTGCGCTGGACGAAGGCGAAGGCGGAATAGCGGTGGAGAGTGGCGCGGATAAAGGTCGCGGCCCTTGTATGGCGATAGAAGAGCACGTTTTCCCAAGGGATCAGCACATTGTCGAAGATGACGATCGTATCCACCTCATCGAACCGGTTCGCCAGAGGGTAATCCTCGGCGGGGGCGCGGCCTGCGAAACCGGTGCGGCAGATGAATTTCAACCCCGGCGAATTGAGGTCGCAGATGAATCCGACCGCGTAGTCGGACATGGCATCATTGCCCCAGTTGGCGATGGTCGGCTTGGTAAAGGCCTGGTTGGCATAGGCCGCGGCGGTTTCGTATTTCGCGCCGCGCACCACGATCCCGGCATCGGTTTCCTTGACCACATGCAGGAGCATGTCCGGATCCTGATCCTGTGGCGCCTTTGACCGGTCGCCCTTGGGATCGGTATTGGCCGAGACATGGAACGGGTCGGTGCGCAGCACCTTGTGGATGTGGTTTTCGATATTGCGCGCGAATTGCGGATCGATTTCGGCCAGCACGTCCTGACCGTCATAGAGCGACCACATCTCGCCCACGGTTTCGTCGCCGACCCGGGTGACGACTCCGCCCACGTCGTTGAGGACGGTATCGGTGGCCAGACGCTTGGCCTCCCAATCCTCGCGCGTAGTGGGGAGGGCATTGCCGATGGCATTGGTCTCGCCATCCTGCGTCACGGTCATCACCGGCGCCGTTTCGGGATCATGCGCCATGTCATAGATCCGGGCGCGGATATCGACGAGCGGCTTGAACTGGGGATGGGTGGTGACATCGGCGACCCGCTCGCCATTCATGAAGATCTCGCGATTGCCGCGGATCGAGTCCCGATATTGATCGCCGGTCCGGATCATCCCGATTGTCCCCTGTCTGTCTGATGGCTCTCCATGAGAATGCGCCGAAATCGGCATCGGATAAAGCAATGTCTCGCTCCGCCTTGGAAAGGCAGAACCTAATCAGACGTCGGATTTACTTATAAGCCCCCCGCTCGGGCGGAGTGAAATGGCGCGTCTCGGCCAACATTCGGCTCAGACAAAAAGGCTCAGCAGGCTTTGAGGGGGTGTCCGGAGGCCCTGAAGGTACGTGGGCTGACGGGATTGGAGGTTGACGAGATTTCCCCCGTCGGCGGTCAGGTCGGAGAGACGCAGTTTGCCAAGGCTGGACTGCTCCCCCGCCGAGATCGACGGAAGGCCGAGGTCGGGGCGATAGCGTTGAAGGATCGGATCGGTGGCGGTGGGACTGGTCCGCGGGGCGCTTTCGATCCTGTGCGCCGCTTCGAGAGCCGCGATCGCGTTGCGCAGATCTTCCTCGGTTTGGGCACTGGCCGCGGCTTTTTCGGCGGCGTCGATCGCGGCCTGCTTTTGATCGGTGCCCGAACTGTCGGGCTGTTTCGCCACCTCGCTCGCGGGCTTTTTCTCCTCGGCTTTCGGGAGGGATTTGTTCCGGAAGAAGGCGATGGGTCCATCCACCTCGGGCGCCTTCGGCTCCTGCCTGGCGAAGGTGGGGGTCGAGGTCAGGGAAGCCAGTGAGATTTTGTTGGATAAAACGGTCGTTGACATCGGTTTAGGCGAACTCCAGCCACAAAAAGTTTACCCTCCCAGAATGGCGCCCGCCCGGTGATTCGCACAATCGATGATGCAACCGGGGGTTAGCGTTTCCTTTCCGGATCACCTCCAAGGTTAACGCGCCTCGAAGCGGTTCCCGTTCGCCTTCCCCTGGAGGGGACGATCCGCTGCAATCGACTGTCCTAGCGGACAGGTGTCATGCGCAGGGCCGTGCCGTCGGTTTCGGAGAGGAACCAGATCGATCCGTCGGGGGCCTCGCGAATGTCGCGAATTCTGGGAAAGGTGCCTTCGAACAGGCGTTCCTGCTCGGTCCTGCCATCCGGAGAGAGGCGGGAAATGAAATCGAACTTGAGCGATCCGGTGAAAAGATCGCCGCGCCAGTCCGGCCAGAGCTTTCCGGAATAGACCATCAGGCCCGAGGGCGCGATGGAGGGCACCCAGGTGTGAAGCGGCGGCTCGAGTCCGGGCGCGGTGGGGCCGACGCCGATCTTGCCGCCGCCATATTCCTCGCCCGCCGTCGCGATCGGCCAGCCGTAATCGAGCCCGGGGCGGATGAGATTGATTTCATCGCCCCCCTGGGGACCATGTTCCACCTCCCAGAGCGCGCCGTCGAGCCCGATCGCCAGCCCCTGCGGATTGCGATGGCCGGTCGACCAGAGTTCCGGCCGGGCCTTTTGTACGAAGGGACCGCCGGGGGCGGGCGCGCCGTCGCGGGTCAGATGGACGATCTTGCCCCGGTCATTGCCGAGGTCGCGCGCGCTGTCGCGTTCGCCCCTTTCGCCGAGGGTGAGAAACAGGGTCCCGTCCGGTGCCTCGACCAGCCGTCCCCCGAAATGCACGCCGCCGGTGGCGGGCGGCTCCTGCTGGAACAGAACCCGGAGGTCACTAAGACGCGCCGCCTCGGTGTCGAGCCGTGCCACCGCGAGCGCGGTTCCGGCGGCCTTGCCCCGGGGTTCGGCATAGGTGAGGAAGATTTCGCCGGACTGGGCGAAATCCCGCGGGACCACCACGTCGAACAGGCCGCCCTGGCCGTTTGCCCAGACCTTTGGCACGCCCCTGACCGGGCGCGATGCGCCGTCCTCGACCAGCAGCAGCCGTCCGCCGCGTTCGGTGACGAGCCAGGCCCCGCCCGGCAAAAAGGCGATGGACCAGGGCGTATCGAGGCCCTCGGCCATTTCGGTGATCTCGACCTGGCCGGCCGATGTCGTGCGTTCCTCCGCCAGCGCGGGCAGGGGAACGAGAGCAAGAAGCAGGATCGATCTGAGCATGGCGGCCTCCCCGGTTCCCATCCGACATAGGGCCGGGCGGGCGGAATGCGACCCGATCTGTCGGGGAGTTGATGGCGAACCCGAGTCCCCGGGGGAGGGGAAACTGTCATGTCCTTGTCATCCTCCTCTCTTATCCGGGGGGCGGAATCGTCCGGATGCGTCCGGACGATCGGACATTCAGAGGACTCCGACATGAACGATCATTCGCGTTTGTTCCGCACCAGCCAGTTGGAGCGGGCCGAGGGGCCTGACCAAAACCCCACCAACACTCCGACGATGGGTGAGGTGATTGCCACGCGGTTTTCCAGGCGTGGCATCCTGAAGGGCGCGTTGGCAACGACCGCGATCGCCGCGACCGTCGGGCCGATCGCCATGGTGACGGCGGAACGGGCCGCGGCGGGAACCGGCTCGGCCTTTGACTTCACGGAAGTCGAGGCCGGGGTGGATACGACCCATCATATCGCGGACGGCTATGACGCCGATATCCTGCTGCGTTGGGGTGATGCGATCTTCGCCGATTCACCGGCGTTCGACGTGCGGAACCTGACGGCGGCGGCGCAGGAGCGGCAGTTCGGCTATAACAACGATTTCGTGGGCTATATCCCGCTCGATGGCTCGATGGAGCACGGGCTGCTGGTGGTGAACCACGAATATACCGACCCGCATCTGATGTTCCCGGGCATCGTTCAGGTCGTCGACGCCGAGGGCGGCGAGAAGACGCTCGAACTGGCGCCCGCCGATCAGAACCGGGTCGATGTGGAAATGGCCGCGCATGGCGGCTCGATCGTCGAGATCGCCAGGACCAATGGCAAATGGCATGTCGTCCTCGACAGCCCCTACAACCGCCGCATCACGGCGATGACCGAGATGGATATCCATGGTCCCGCCGCCGGGGATGCCCGCCTGCGGACCGAGGCGGATCCGACGGGGACCAAGGTGCTCGGCACGATCAACAATTGCGCCGGAGGCGTGACGCCCTGGGGCACCTACATCATGTCCGAAGAGAACATCAACGGCTACTTCATGGGCGAGCTGCCGGCCAACAGCCCGGAGGCCGCGAACTACAAGCGCATGGGGATCCCCGAGGGAACCTATGAATGGGGCAGGTTCCACGACCGCTTCGACGTGTCCAAGGATCCGAACGAGGCGAACCGCTTCGGCTGGGTCGTGGAGGTCGATGCGCTGGATCCGAAATCGACGCCCCGCAAGCGGACCGCGCTTGGCCGCTTCAAGCACGAGGGCGCGGAGAATGTCGTCGCTCCCGGCGGACAGGTGGTGTTCTATCTCGGCGACGACAGCCGGTTCGAATATGTCTACAAGTTCGTCTCGAAGGGCAAGTTCAACCCCGATGACCGGGCGGCGAACATGGATCTGCTCGACGAGGGGACGCTCTATGTCGCGCGCTTCGACGCGGATGGCACGATGGAATGGCTGCCGCTGGTCTTCGGACAGGGCGCGCTGACCGAGGCGAACGGTTTCAAGAGCCAGGCGGATGTGCTGATCGAGGCCCGCCGCGCGGGGGATCTGCTGGGGGCGACCCCGATGGACCGGCCCGAGGATATCGAGCCGAACCCGACCAATGGTCATGTCTATGTGATGCTGACCAACAATACCAAGCGCAAGCCGGATCAGGTCAACGACGCCAACCCGCGTCCCGACAACAAGTTCGGCCATATCATCGAGATCGCCGAGGAGAACGGCGATTTCGCGGCGACGAAGGGCACCTGGGAAATCCTGCTGAAATGCGGCGATCCGAGCGTGGCCGAGGTGGGGGCGACCTTCTCGACCGCGACCACGGTGAATGGCTGGTTCGGCATGCCCGACAATTGCTCGGTCGACAGCGACGGGCGGCTCTGGGTGGCGACGGATGGCAACAGCCCCTCGGGCACGGGTCGCACCGATGGTGTCTGGGCGGTGGATACGGCGGAAGGCGTGCGCGGCACCTCGCGGCTGTTCTTCCGCGTGCCGGTCGGCGCCGAGATGTGCGGTCCCAGGATGTTGCCGGGGCTTGAGACGATGTTCGTCGCGGTCCAGCATCCGGGCGACGGCGGGGACGATTGGGATGCCTTCGGTCGGCTCTCCTATTTCGAGGATCCCTCGACGCGCTGGCCCGACTTCCAGGACGGTGTTCCGCCGCGGCCCTCGGTCGTGGTCATCGGCAAACAGGGCGGCGGCCGCATCGGCTGACGACCCTGCACCCTTCCAGGGCGCGCGGCCTGACGGGGTCAGGTCGCGCGCTTTATTTATGACCTGGCGCGCAATTCGTCCGGTCCTCGGTCCCCTCCGGCCGGATTGCGCTTGGCCTTCGGGCCGGGAGGGGCCGCGGCTTTCCTCAGGCGACGCCCCGGCGGCTGCTCTTGACCGGCATGTTCAGGCGCAGCTCCAGCAGGCTGGCCAGGTGCGCGGCATCGGACATCGAGTCCTTCGCGGCGCGGGCGGCGGCCGAGAGCTCCTTGTCCTCCAGCATTTCTCCGACCGAACCGAGGAACTGCGCGCAATAGGCGATCGTATCCGCGTCGGAGGATTGCAGCGCATCGGCCAGCAAGGCCCGCGCCCGCCGCAGATCCTCGTCAAAGGCGGTCCGGATCGAGGCGCGGCCGTTGATGGCGATCTCGGTCGGATCCGGGCGGCGCCGGGTCTCGACGTCGGGCAGGACATTGAGAACGCAGTTCTGGAACACGCGCAGGCTCTCGATCGGCTTTTCGAGGCAGGCGGCGGCGCCGGCGGCCATCGCCTCGCCCTGCCAGGAGGAGCGTTCATGGCCGCTGATCGCGATGATGGCGGACATCGGCGTGGAAGCGGTGGCAAGATGGCGGATCAGCGCCATGCCGTCGCCATCCGGAAGGCCGAGATCGACCATGACCACGTTCGGGCGATAGATCGCGAGATGGCGCCCGGCGGAATGCAGGCTGTCGGCCCGGCGCACCCGGGCGCCGCTCTCGGCGGCGAAGAGGCGGATGGCCTCCGAGGCGCCGCGGCTGTCTTCGACCAGCAGAATCGTGACCGCGAAAAGGCATTGGCGGCGCAGGCCGCTCATGGCTTTGGAGGCAGGTTCGAAGGAGGGCCTGTTCATCACTCGATACTCCCGGATGCGGCCCATCGGCCTCTGGCGGCACCGCTCTCCGCCGGTGGGGCGAGAGCGGGCATGTCCCTGGAGTTTGGCGTGCAAACAGTTAACCCGTGGTTAACCCTAGAGCGCAATCCGACCGGAGTGAACCGAGGATCGGATAAATTGCGCGTAAATTCAAATTGATAGAGCGGTGAACGTGAGCCGGTGCGAATGGGCGCCGTTCTAAATCCCTGAAACGGTGGCCGGAACAGCACAGAGCGTCGAACGGGTCAGGAACCGGCGCTCCCGTCCGTTGTCGAGCGAGAACATGCCGCCGCGTCCCGGCACCACGTCGATGATGAGATCGGTATGCGCCCAGAGCGCCGCCTGCGCTCCCCCGATGTAAAACGGCGTGCCGTCGAGGAAACCGAGCAGGACGTCCCCCTCGCCGATCTGGAAATCGCCGCGGGGATAGCACATGGGAGAGGAGCCGTCGCAACAGCCCCCCGATTGGTGGAACAGCACCGGCCCATGGTCGGCGATGATCTCCGCGAGGAGGTCATACGCCGCCGGGGTTGCACTGACCTTGTCGTGGGTCATTTGGTCATGTCGATCACGACGCGGCCTTCGATCTGGCCCTTGTGCATCCGCGCGAAGATATCGTTGATGTTTTCCAGCCGTTCGGTGGCAATGGTGGCGCGCACCTTGCCCTGGGCTGCGAAGTCCAGCGATTCCTGAAGATCCAGCCGGGTGCCGACGATGGAACCGCGCACGGTGATCCCGTTCAGCACCATTCCGAAGATATCGAGCGGGAAATCCCCCGGCGGCAGGCCGTTGAGCGAGACCGTGCCGCCCCGGGCCACCATGCCGATCGCCTGTTCAAAGGCCTTGCGGCTGACCGCCGTGACCAGCACGCCCTGCGCGCTCCCGCCGGTTTCGCGTTTGATGAAGGCGGCCGGATCCTCGCGCAGCGCATTGACGGTCAGGGTTGCGCCGAGTTCCCGCGCCAGGGTGAGCTTGGCATCGTCGATATCCACCGCGGCGACATTGAGACCCATCGCCCGGGCATATTGGACCGCCATATGGCCGAGCCCGCCGATCCCCGAGATCACCACCCAGTCGCCCGGTCTGGTGTCGGTGACCTTGAGGCCCTTGTAGACGGTGACGCCCGCGCACAGGACGGGTGCGATCTCGGCGAAGGAGATATTGGCGGGCAGATGTCCGACAAAGTTCGGATCGGCGACGACATAATCCGCGAACCCGCCATTCACCGAATAGCCGGTGTTCTGTTGTTCGGAGCAAAGGGTTTCCCAGCCCCCGAGGCAATGGCGGCAATGACCGCAGGCGGTATAGAGCCACGGCACCCCGACGCGGTCGCCTTCCTTGACATGTTTGACGCCCGCGCCGACGGCGGAGACGAAGCCGACGCCTTCGTGGCCGGGGATGAAGGGCGGGTTCGGTTTGACCGGCCAGTCGCCCTCGGCGGCATGGAGGTCGGTGTGGCAGACGCCGGAAGCCTGGATGGCGACCTGGATCATGCCGGGGCCGGGCACGGGGACCGGCACTTCGTCGATGGTGAGCGGTTCGCCGAAGGCACGGACGACGGCGGCTTTCATGGTCTTGGCCATGGCGTTCTCCTCGGGTTTCCCAGGGATGGGTCGAGAGGGACGGCCGGAGCCGTCCCCCGATCCGGATCAGAAGAAACCGAGTTTCCTGGGGGAGTAGCTGACCAGGAGGTTTTTGGTCTGCTGATAATGATCGAGCATCATCTTGTGGTTCTCACGCCCGATGCCGGACTGCTTGTAGCCGCCGAAGGCCGCGTGCGCCGGATAGGCGTGATAGCAGTTGGTCCAGACCCGACCGGCCTTGATCGCCCGGCCCGCGCGGAACGCCTTGTTGCCGTCGCGGGTCCAGACGCCCGATCCGAGGCCATAGAGCGTGTCATTGGCGATCTCGAGAGCTTCCTCGTCGGTCTTGAAGGTGGTGACGGAAACGACCGGCCCGAAGATTTCCTCCTGGAACACACGCATCTTGTTGGTGCCGCGCAGGACCGTCGGCTTGACATAGAAACCGTTGGCCAGGTCACCCGGGAGCACATTCCGCGCGCCACCGGTCAGGACATCCGCGCCTTCCTGGCGACCGATGTCGAGATAGGAGAGGATCTTCTCCATCTGCTCGGACGAGGCCTGGGCGCCGATCATGGTGGTGGAGTCGAGCGGATCGCCCTGTACGATGGCTTCCACCCGCTTGATCGCCCGCTCCATGAACCGGTCATAGATCGACTCGTGGATCAGCGCCCGGCTGGGGCAGGTGCAGACCTCGCCTTGGTTCAGCGCGAACATGGTGAAGCCTTCGAGCGCCTTGTCGAAGAAATCGTCATCCTCGTTCGCGACATCGGCGAAGAAGATGTTCGGGGATTTGCCGCCGAGTTCCAGCGTCACCGGGATCAGGTTCTGGCTGGCATATTGCATGATCAGCCGGCCGGTCGTGGTTTCGCCGGTGAAGGCGATCTTGGCGATGCGGGGGCTGGTCGCCAGCGGCTTGCCGCATTCGAGGCCAAAGCCGTTCACGATATTGAGCACACCCGGGGGCAGCAGGTCGGCGATGACCTCGGCCAGCACCATGATCGAGGCCGGGGTCTGTTCCGCCGGTTTGAGGACGACGCAGTTGCCGGCGGCGAGGGCGGGCGCGAGCTTCCAGACCGCCATCAGCAGCGGGAAGTTCCAGGGAATGATCTGGCCCACCACGCCGAGCGGTTCATGGAAGTGATAGGCGACGGTGTCGTGGTCGATTTCGGAGAGCGAGCCTTCCTGTGCGCGGACACAGCCGGCGAAATAGCGGAAATGGTCGATCGCGAGCGGAAGGTCGGCCGCCATGGTTTCGCGAATCGGCTTGCCGTTGTCCCAGGTCTCGGCGGTGGCGAGAAGCGTGAGGTTCTGCTCCATCCGGTCGGCGATGCGATTGAGGATCAGGGCGCGTTCCGCCGCGCTGGTCCGGCCCCAGGCGTCCTTCGCGGCATGGGCGGCGTCCAGAGCCCGCTCGACATCCGCGGCGCCGGAGCGGGCAATACGCGTAACGACCTGACCGTTGATCGGAGAAGTATTTTCGAAATACCGTCCATCCGCAGGTTCTACCCAGGTTCCTCCGATGAAATTCGCATAGGATTCCTTGAAGGGGGATTTGCGAGTGATGATGGTATCATGAATTGTCATGATTTTATTCTCCTCCGGGATTTTGCGGGTTCCAGACCCTTTGCTTTCATTACGATCAGTGTGAGACCGGAGCCGGGGCGAAACAAGCACGGCGAAAGGAGAGGAGGGGATTTTCGGCAATCATGCTTGGACTTTTGCGTGGAACGGGATACTGTTATGTGCAATGCGCAACACACTCGAGCCGACCGTCGCATTTGGCGACACATGGGGGGAAGGTTCATCCCGATGATGCCCGAATCAATAATAACGGACGCCCGCGCCCAGTATTTCTCCGAAGGCCGGTTGCCCTCCGACCGGGTCGCCCATTCCGTATTGCGGTCCTGGATCCGCTGCTCGGACATGGGATTGCGGGAACGGGCGACGCCCGCGCCGGATCCGCTCCCCTCCAACGCCCTGCGGCATCTGCATGACCGCCATGCGCGGCTGAGCCGGTTGTGCCGCCCCGAGCTGGAGATGCTGGGTGTGGAAGCGCGCGAGACTGGCAGCGTGGTGATCCTGGCCGATGCGACCGGCATGATCCTCGACACCCTGGGCGACACGGCCTTTGCCGGGCGCGCGGCGCAGGTCGCCTTGCGCCCGGGCGTGGATTGGAGCGAGGCCAATACCGGAACGAACGCCATCGGTGTCGCCCTGGCCGAGAGGCGGGCGGTCGCGGTGCATGGCGGCGAGCATTTCTTCGCCGGGCATCAGGTCCTGAGCTGCGCCGCGACGCCGATCATGGATCCGCGCGGGGCCGTGCTCGGCGTGCTCGATATCTCGGGCTCCTCGCGGATTCCGCACACCCATGCGCTCGGTCTGGTGCGGATGGCGGTCAATCAGATCGAGCATCGCCTCGTGCGACAGCGGTTTGAGGGTTGTCGTGTCCTGCGTCTGCACAGCGATGCCTCGATGCTGGGCACGGTGCGCGAGGGTGTGCTGGTCTTTCGGGAAAACATGCTGATCGCGGGCAACCGGCGGGGCCTTGGCCTGGTTGGCCGTGGTTGGGACGCATTGGATGAAACCGCGTTCGAGGATCTGTTCGACAGCCCGCGCGGCGCTGGCTCCGCGATCACGACGCTGCGCACACACAAGGGCGAGGCTTTTGCCTGTGACTGGCGGGAAGCGGAGAGTGCCGGAATCGACCTGCCCGCGCCGGAAACGGAACGCTCGCCGGAAACCCTGCATGACGCCGAGACGATGATGATCCTTCAGACCTTGCGGCAATGTTCAGGCAATGTGAGCGAGGCGGCGCGTCGGCTTGGAATTCACCGCAGCACGATCCACCGGCGCCTCGCGGCGGTGGATCTCAAGGCAGTGCAATAGACCGTTCCCACAGCCAGGACAGGCCAGCGGACACCGCTCCGATGGATCAGTTCGCCCGGGCCAGCAGGCTGGCCTGTTCCGCATGGTCCAGCGCCGTGTCATTGGCGACCAGCTTGCGCATGATCTTGCCCGAGGCCAGCACGGCATAGAGTTCCCCGGAACTCAGCTTCCCGATCGGAATGCCGTCGGTCAGCTTCAGCCAGCCAGCCGCGAGCGTCGGATCCGGTTCCCCCGGCTCGCGCTGGGTGTGAATGTCGAGCCAGGCGAAATGGCGGCGCAGCGCGGGGTGATCCTCCAGCAGGGCTGGAATGGTCTCCGGAATGTCGGCGGTCTCCGCCGCCTGTTCCGCCGCCGCGTCGGCGCCGGTGACGATGGCGGGCGGATGAACCTCCTCGGGCGTGGTCATCAGGCCGCGACGCCGCAGCCAGTCGCCGATCCCCTGGTGGCTGACGAAGGCCGCGAGCGGAATCGAAACGCCGAGGCCGATCAGAGCCGGACTCATCCAGGCGAGCAGCGACCAGGAGATCAGCCCCGCCATCACCGCCAGCGCCAGCCCGATCAGGGTGTGATTGCGATGGAACATCCAGAGAACGCGCCAGGGAATCCGCCTGGTGTCGCGCGATTGCGCATTCCAGCCGCTGTCGCGCCCCGTGAGGATCTGAAACACCGACCGGGTCTGGGTCAGCATCAGCACCGGTGCGACCAGAGCGGACAGGATGTTTTCGAGCAGAAAGCCGAAGAAGGACTGGATCCGCAGGCCGCGCGACGCAGGCTCCCGCAGGAAGGCGAAAAACCCGAGCAGTTTCGGCGTATAGAGCACCAGCATGCACAGGCCGAACAGCATCATGGCGCGGTGGGCGTCGATCTGGGGCCAGACCGGAAACAGCGACCAACCGTCCGGGAAATAGTTCGGCGGAACCAAGCTGGCGTGGAGCGCCAGCAGCATGCCGGCCAGCAGAAACAGCATCCAGAGCGGAGAAGCGAGATAGGACATCGCCCCCATCGCCAGATGCAGCCGGCTGATCGGATGCAGGCCCGCCGTGGTGAGCAGCCCGATATGCTGCAGATTGCCCTGGCACCAGCGGCGATCCCGGGCAACGAGTTCGATCAGATTGGGAGGGGCCTGTTCAAAGCTGCCGACCAAGTCATCGGCCATGATGACGGAATAGCCGTTGCGGCGGATCAGGGCGGCCTCGACGAAATCATGGCTGAGGATCAGGCCGCCGAACGGCTTGCGGCCGCGCAGGATCGGCAATCCGGCGGACTGGGCAAAGGCTTCGGTGCGGATGATCGCATTGTGGCCCCAGTAATTCCCGGCGTCGCCGAACCAGACGCGCAGGCCGCGGGCCAGCAGGGGGCCATAGACCCGGCTCGCGAATTGCTGAAGACGCGCCAGCGCCGTGCGGCCGTTGACGAGCCGGGGCACGGTCTGGATCAGGCCCGCCTTGGGATCGGCCTGCATCCGGCGGGCAAGCTCGATGATCGTATCGGCTTCCATCAGGCTGTCGGCGTCGAGCACGAGGAAAAACTCGTAGGCCCCGCCCCAGCGTTCGATCCAGTCGCCGATATTGCCGACCTTGCGCTCGCGATTGCGCAGGCGATGGCGGTAATAGAGATGATTGGCAATGTCCGGGTCGTGCCGGGCCGCGTCGATCATGGCCTGTTCCGCCAGCCAGACATCCGCCTTGTTGGTATCGCTGAGGATGAAAAGGTCGAAACAGCCCGCCGCCCCCTTTTCCCGCAGCGCATGCAGCGTGGCGCAGGCCGTTCCGACGAACCGGGCGGTGTCCTCGTTATAGACGGGAAGCAGCAGCGCCGTCCGCGCGGTGATCGGACCGGTGCTGGTCGGATGGGCGCCCGGTGGAATGAACAGGCCAAGCAGGGTCGAAACCGCGCCAAAACAGATCCAGGCGATGTTGATGACAAAGAGCACCAGCATCGCCATTTCGATCGCGACCAGTTCCCCTACCGAGAGGACCAGATACATTTCATGCGCGAGCCAGCCGGTCAGGCCGATCGTGCCCGCGAACAGCGCGAGCCGGGCGAGCCAGACCTTGGGTTGAATCGGCAATCGCCGGCGCGCCCGCCGAAAGCGGCGCAGGTTCTGCACCGGCATCCGGAGCGGCGCGAGCGGCGGAAGGGGAGGGTGGTTCGCGAACCGCTCCGGCGGAAAGGTTACGCGGTCCATCTGAAGACCCAGACCTCGGCGGCGGGAACGTTGTTGCGCAACAGGTCGACCCGCAGGTCGGCGGTGTCGCTGCCCTGCGGGTCGAGTTCGAATGCCACGCGGATTCCGCCGATCTCCGGATTGTTCATGACGACGACATTCTGAATCGCCCCGACGGATGTCGAGGTGCGCACGGTGAATTCGCTGGCGTTCAGCTCCGACGGGTCGGTCAGGTCGGAGAAATCGATGATGAAGCGCCGCCATCCTTCCAGGCTGCCGGCCCCCGAGAGGGTGCGCGACACCGTCAGCTTGTCGGCCAGCCGCGGCGCGTCCCAGCCCCAGGTCAGCCGATAGGTGAAGGCGGTTTCGCTTCCGGCGGCGAGGGGGACCTCCGGGCGCCAGAAGGCCACCATATTGTCATGGATTTCGACCGCGTTCGGGATTTCGACCAGCACCACATGGCCCTTGCCCCAATCGCCGATCGGCTCGACCCAGAGGCTGGGGCGGCGGTGATAGAGCGCTTCGAGATCCTCGTATTCCGAATAACGCTTCTCACGCTGAATCAGGCCGAAGCCCCGCGGGCCGCTGTCGGCGAAGGAACTGACCTGGAGCAGGCGCGGATTGTGCAGGGGGCGCCAGATCCGCTCGCCGCCGCCATTCCAGATCGCGAGCCCGTCGCTGTCATGCACGGCGGGGCGGAAATCGTCGTGACCGTTCCGTTCCTTGCCGTCGTAGAGGAACATCGAGGTGAGCGGTGCCATGCCCAGCGACTTGATCTCGGCACGGGCAAAGACGGTCGCCTCGACATCGATGACGGTTTCCGCGCCCGGACGGATCGTGAAGCGAAAGGCGCCGCTGGCGCTCGGACCGTCCAGCAGGGCATGGACCACCATCCGGCCATCGCCGGGACGTTCGAGCCAGAAGGAGCGGAAGAAGGGAAATTCCTCGCCGCTGGCTTCGGCGGTGCCGATCGCAAGCCCCCGGGCGCTGAGGCCGAAGACCTGGCCGCGGGCGACGGCGCGAAAGTAGCTGGCCCCGGCGAAGACCAGGAATTCATCCATCACGCCGGGCTGGTTCAGTTCGGTCCGGGCGCGGAAGCCTGCGAATTCCAGCGGCACATCGGGGGCGGGCGGAGTAACTTCCTGATAAGTGAAGAGATCCGGGCTGAAGGGTATCTTGGCCGCGCGCCCGTCGCTGACCTGAAAGATTTCGACCGGCGTGCGATAGATGAAACCGGAATGCAGCAGATCCACCGCGAACCCGCTCGGCGGATTCACGAACAGACGCCGATCCTCGCGGTACCGGATATGCTGATAGTCGGAATAGGAGAGGCTGAGCAGCGATTCGGGAACCGGAGGCCCAGGTTGTGCAAATGGCTGGGCTGCGAGCGCGCGCGCCGCTTCGATGACGAATGTCCGGCCGAAGGTGGACGAATCCTCCGCCCAGGCCCACGAGCCCTTGAACATGGCCATCATTGGCAGCGCGGCCGCTGAGCCGAGAAAGCTACGACGGTTCATTCGATTCGATACCCCGACCCACATTTATGCCGCAATTGCGAAAAGCACCAGTTTGTTTCGATCCCTGAATGATAACAGCCGCGTGGCGAAACGGCACGAGGTGTTCGCGCTGTCTTTTAGGCGGCGTTCCATGTCAGTCTAGGAGATTGCTGTAAGTGTTTTTGCGAGGCGGAACACCGCTTAACGCGCGGGAACCGGCGGAGTTCCCGCGGCGTCTTGACGCGTAAGCGCAATACAGCCCGAACAGACGCGGCTATTGGCCGTTTTAGCCCCTTCGGAGGTGGTTTTTCTCCAATTGCCGTCCAGGAGAAGGCATCCGGTCTCGCATCCGCGATAGGCGGAAAGTCGCCGTCGATTCCGCCCCCTTGGCACCCGTGGACCGACCCCACCCTTCTGGCTCAGACATCGCTGTGCCAGGGACCGTGATTCGCCCCCGGACGGTCGATTCGGACAAATCCGTGCGCGCCAAAGAAATCGCGTTGCCCTTGGAGCATGTTCGCCGTCGAGCGCGCCGTCCGCATTCCGTCGAAATAGGACAGCGCGGCGGAGAGCGCCGGGACCGGCGTGCCCGAGAGCGCCGCCTGCGAGACGACCGCGCGCAAATCCCCGTGGCTTGTCGACAGACGCTCCGCGAAACTCGGGGCAAACATCAGGTTCGTCGTGCCCGCCTCCGCCAGCGCCCGCGCCATGTCGTCGAGCATCGCCGAGCGGATGATGCAGCCCGCGCGCCAGACCTTGGCGATATCGGCGAGGGGCAGATCCCAGTCATACTCCCGGGAGGCGGCGACGAGCAGTTCGAAGCCTTGCGCATAGCAGCAGATCTTGCCGGCGAGCAGCGCATTCCCCAGATGCGCGAGGGTGGCCTGTCGATCCGCGATCGACCGGGGCGCCGCGCCGAATATCGCCTCGCCCTGCGCGCGCTCCTCGATCCGGGCGGACAGGTTGCGCGCGCCGACCGCCGCTTCGATGGTCGAGGCGGGCGCCCCCAGCATCAGCGCCTCGATCGCGGTCCAGCGTCCGGTACCCTTCTGTCCCGCCGCGTCGAGGATCACGTCGAGCATCGGCTTGCCGGTGTCGGGATCGATCGCGCGGCACACCTTGGCCGTGATCTCGATCAGATAGGACTGGAGCGGCCCCTCGTTCCACTCCTCGAACAGCTCGGCCATCTCGACCGGCGTCAGGCCGAGCCCGTCGCGCAGGATCCCATAGATTTCGGCGATCATCTGCATGTCGGCATATTCGATGCCATTGTGCACGGTCTTCACGAAATGACCGGCTCCGTCCGTGCCCATCCAGGTGGCACAGGGCGTGCCCTTGAAATCGGCGGCGATGGCGCTCAGGATCGGTGCGACCCGGTCCCAGGCCGCGCGCGGACCGCCCCCCATGATCGAGGGGCCGTGGCGCGCACCCTCCTCTCCGCCCGACACCCCGATCCCGAGATAGGGGGCGCCGAGCGCCTCGGCATCGGCCGAACGGCGGCGCGTGTCATGGAAATCGGCATTGCCCGCGTCGATGATCAGGTCGTCGGGGCCGAGCAGGGGGCGCAGGCTTGCGATGATCTGATCGGTGGCCTGGCCCGCCGGGACCATGAGGATGATCGATCGCGGCGCGGCGATCGCATCGACCAGCGATTCGAGCGTCTCGCAGGGGGTGATCCGGGGCGCGAGGACGCCCGCGTTCGCGGCGAAGGCCTCGGTCACGGACGTCGTCCGGTTGTAGACCGCGATGTCGAAGCCTTTTTCCGCGATGTTCAGCGCCAGCGCATGCCCCATCGTGCCGAGGCCAATCAAGCCGATCACAGATTTCATTCAGTCGTCCATCCTGTCCATTGCCACCCGGCCGAGGCCCGCAGGATAGACCGGCATGACGGCGCGGAAAACAGTCGTGGCAGTCAAATTGCCACGATCAATCCCTGCGACGAGCGAAATGTCATTGCCGAATGACGACGTCCCGGACCTTCAGCATCAACAGGACCATGACCAGGGCAAGAGTTGCCCCGTTGGCGAGAATAACGGGCAACTGGCCGGTGCCAATACCATACACCAGCCAGAGAGCGACACCGGTCGCGAGCGCTACCAACATAACAAGGGACAGGCCTTCGGTGGACCCGCTCTTCCAGGTCTGGATCACCTGGGGCAGGAACGCGACAGTGGTAAGGATGGCCGCTACAAGGCCAGTCGCGTCAAAGATGCTGAGCATCGAACGAGTCCAAAACAGGAGTACAACACACTATGTCTCCTCATACGGCAATCGGGGGATGCGGAGTTACGCCGTTTTCGCAAACCTGCCGTGCAGAGGTTGCATTGCAACATGGCGCGAGGGCTTGCCATGATCATCGGCTTTTGTCAGGTCGGGTGGGGGGAGGATGGGCATGGACATCCGGCAGTTGCGCTATCTGATCGCCCTGGCACGGGAAAAACACTTCACCCGCGCGGCGGAGGCCTGCTTCGTGACGCAGCCGACCCTCTCGGGGCGCATCCGCCAGCTCGAGGAGGAACTGGGCGTCCCGATCGTGGTGCGCGGCCAGCGCTATCATGGATTGACGCCGGAGGGAGAGCGGATCCTGCGCTGGGCCCAGCGGATCGTCGAGGATTTCGACGGAATGCGGCGCGATCTCGCGATGCTGTCGGATACGCCGGAGGGACGCATGACCCTCGGGGTGATCCCCTCCGCCTTGCCCTGCACCGCCGCCCTGACCGGCGCGCTGCGTCTGCGCTATCCCCGGGTCAGTTTCGAGATCCAGTCCTGTACCTCCCGCCAGATCGCGCGTGAGATCGAGGATTTCACGATCGATGCCGGCATCACCTATCTCGACAACGAACCGGTCGAGGCGGGGGCGACCTGGCCGCTCTATCGCGAGAATTATCGCCTGTTCGTCCGGATCGATCACCCCCTCTCCGGGCGGAGCGAAGTGACCTGGGCCGAGGCGGCGCGGCATCCCCTCTGCGCCCTGACGCCCGATATGCAGAACCGTCGAATCATTGACGCGGCGTTTCAGGAGGCGGGCCAGAGTCCCATTCCGATGATCGAAAGCAATTCCGTGATCGCTTTGTGCGCCCATGTGGAGGAGGGAGGATTTGCTTGCGTTTTGCCGGAATATTTTCAGACAATGCTTGGGACAAAATATCTCCGCGCCATACCGCTGGTGGAACCGAAGGTCAGCCATATTGTTGGAATCGTGGCGCTTGATCGGGATCCGCAGCCAGCCTTGCTCGCCGCCCTGATCGAGGCATCGCTGGATTTCGCGGCGGCGCCCAAGCCCTTCGGATCGGGTTTGATCGGTCTTGTCGATGAGCCCATAGAGAGTGGCGATTTGCTGTTTTGAAACCAGTTGCCCATAGTAGCCCTCAAGAGCCTGCTCCCTTGAAAGCAGGTCAAGGAGGAATGCTATGCTCGACGAATCGGGCCAAAAGGCCACGGCGGTTTCGGTCTGCGCGGACCATGGCAACGACCCCGCGGCTCTGATCGAGATTCTGCACGAGCTTCAGGATCGGCAGGGCATGATCGCGGAGGCGGCCCTTCCGGCGATTGCCAAGGCGCTGAATCTGAGTCGCGCGGAAGTGCATGGCGTTGTCAGTTTCTATCACGATTTCCGTCAGGAACCCGCCGGGCGGGTTGTCCTGAAAATCTGCCGGGCCGAGGCCTGTCAGTCGATGGGGGCGCTCGAACTGATCGACCGTGTCTGTGCCCGGCACAATGTCGCCCTGGGTGAGACCTCGCCGTCCGGTCTGACGGTCGAGCCGGTTTATTGTCTGGGCAACTGTGCCCTTTCCCCGGCGGCGATGGTGAATGGACGGCTGCACGGGCGGCTGAATGCCCAGAAGCTCGATGCCATTCTGAGCGAGGGCCTCAAATGATCACGCTTTATGTCCCCGGCGACAGCGCCGCGATTTCGGTGGGCGCGGATGAAACGGCCGCCGCCCTGATCGCCGCGGGTCAGGCGCGCGGAGTCGACCTGCGGGTGATCCGCAACGGCTCGCGCGGGATGCTCTGGGTCGAGCCGCTGGTCGAGGCGGCCCTGCCGGAGGGTCGGATCGGGTTTGCCCCGGTCCAGGCGGCGGACGCGGCCTCCGTGCTCGATGCGATCCTGGCGGGCGAGGATCATCCCTTGGGCATCGGCCTTGTGGAGGAAAGCCCCTATCTGAAAAATCAGGAGCGCCTGACCTTCGCACGGGTCGGTGTGATCGATCCGCTCGATCTTTCGGATTACGAGGCGCATGGCGGACTTGCCGGAGTGCGCCAGGCGATCGCGATGGACCCGGCGGCGATCTGCGCCACGGTTCTGGAGTCGGGGCTGCGGGGACGCGGTGGCGCGGGCTTTCCCGCCGGGATCAAATGGAAAACGGTGCTCGATCAGCCGGGCCCGCGCAAATATGTCTGCTGCAACGCCGACGAGGGCGACAGCGGCACCTTCGCCGACCGGATGCTGATGGAGGGCGATCCGTTCCTCCTGATCGAAGGCATGATCATCGCGGGCCTCGCGACCGGCGCGACCGAGGGCTATGTCTATATCCGCTCGGAATATCCCCGGGCCATCGATCAGATGAAGGCGGCCATCGCGGTCCTGGAGGCCGCCGGCTGGCTGGGCGCGGACGTGGGCGGATCCGGACGGGCCTTCCGCCTGTTCGTCCGGCGCGGCGCCGGGGCCTATATCTGTGGTGAGGAAAGCTCGATGCTCCAGAGCATCGAGGGCAAGCGCGGCACGGTCCGCTCCAAGCCGCCGATTCCGGCGATCTCCGGCCTCTTCGGCCAGCCGACGGTCATCAACAATGTCCTGACGCTGGCGACCGTTCCGGTCGTGCTCGCCAAGGGCGCGGACTTCTACAAATCCTTCGGGATGGGCCGGTCGGCGGGCACCCAGCCCTTTCAGCTGGCGGGCAACATCGCCCGGGGCGGTCTGGTCGAAAAGGCGTTCGGCGTGACGATCCGCGAGCTGATCGAAGGTTTTGGCGGGGGGACGGCCTCGGGACGCCCCTTCCGCGCGGCCCAGCTCGGCGGTCCCCTCGGCGCCTATGTCTCGGAGGACATGCTGGATCTGCCAATGGACTACGAGGCGCTGGCGGCGGCGCAGGCGATGCTCGGCCATGGCGGGATCACGGTCTTCGACGATACCGTGGATCTTGGTTCCATGGCCCGGTTCGCCTTTGAATTCTGCCAGATCGAGAGCTGCGGCAAATGCACCCCCTGCCGGGTCGGCGCGGTCCGGGGCAAGGAAACCCTCGACAAGATCCTGCGGGGCGAGAATGTCGCCGCCAATATCACGCTGGTCGAGGATCTGTGCGAACTGATGCGGGACGGCTCGCTCTGTGCCATGGGGGGCCTGACTCCGATGCCCGTCCTGTCCGCGCTGCGCCTGTTCCCCGAGGATTTCGACCGCGCCCCCCGTCTGGCCGCGGAGTGAGGGCATGCGCTGGTCGAGTCATCCCGGGATTCAGGCGGCGCTCGGCGCCGCGCTGCTCTTCGGGCTGGCCACACCCTTTGCCAAAATCCTGCTCGGCACCATCGATCCCTTCCTTCTGGCGGGCTTGCTTTATCTTGGTTCCGGGATCGGTCTTGGTCTCTGGCGCCTGGCGTCCCGCCAACCCGCGGCGCATCTGCCACGGTCCGAGCGGCCTTGGCTCGCGGGCGCGATCCTCGCTGGCGGGGTGATCGGGCCGGTTCTTCTGCTCCTTGGTCTCTCCGGAATGGGCGCGTCCGAGGCTTCGCTTCTGCTCAACGCGGAGGCGGTCCTCACGGCGCTGATCGCCTGGTTTGTGTTCCGCGAGAATTTCGATGGTCGTATCGCGCTCGGCATGGCCGCGATCACCGCGGGCGCGGTTCTGATCGCCACCTCCGGCCAGTTCAGCGTCGGCACCGCCTGGCCCACGCTGCTCGTTCTCGGCGCCTGCCTCGCCTGGGGCATCGACAACAACCTGACCCGCCGGGTGTCGCTCACCGATGCCTCCTGGATCGCCTGCGTCAAGGGACTGGTCGCGGGATCGGTCAATACCACGCTTGCCCTTGCGATGGGTGCGCGTCTGCCCGAGGTTGGCCCGCTCCTGATGGTCCTGACGCTCGGTTTTCTCGCCTATGGCCTCAGCCTGACCCTTTTCGTCCGGGCCTTGCGCGATCTCGGGACGGCGCGGACCTCCGCCTGGTTCGGAATCGCCCCGTTCTTTGGCGCGGTATTCGCCGTTGCGCTGGGCGAGCCCGTCACGATCTGGCTTCTGCTCGCCGCCGGCCTGATGGCGCTCGGGGCCTGGCTCCATGCCACCGAGGCGCATGACCACGATCATGTCCATGAGGAACTGGAACATGGGCATTGGCACACACACGACCTGCATCACCAGCATGACCATCCCGGGATGACAGTGGCGCCGGGCATCCGGCATTTCCATTGGCACCGCCATCCGGTCCTGGCCCATGCCCATCCGCATTATCCCGACGCACACCACCGGCACCGGCACAATTGAGGACTTTGACATGACCCTTCATCAGGAAATCGACCACGGCACGCCGGCCCGTGAGGGAGCGCCGGTCACCCTTACGATCGATGGCGTGGAAATCACCGTCCCCGAAGGCACTTCGATCATGCACGCGGCCTCGCTGATCGAACGCCCCATCCCCAAGCTCTGCGCCACCGACTCGATCGAGGCCTGGGGCTCCTGCCGCATGTGCCTCGTCGAGATCGAGGGCGTGAAGGGCACCCCCTCTTCCTGCACCACGCCGGTCCGGGCGGGGATGAAGGTCAATACCCAGACCCCGCGGCTCGAAAAACTGCGCAAGGGGGTAATGGAGCTTTATATCTCCGACCACCCGCTCGCCTGCCTCACCTGCCCGACCAACGGCGACTGCGAATTGCAGGATATGGCGGGCGTCGCGGGCCTGCGCGAAGTGCGCTACGGGATGAAGGGCGAGAACCATTTCGACGAGTTCCACAAGGCGCCGATCGACGTCTCCAACCCCTATTTCCAGTATGATGCCTCCAAATGCATCGTCTGCTCGCGCTGCGTGCGCGCCTGCGAGGAAGTTCAAGGCACCTTCGCCCTGACCATCCAGGGCCGCGGCTTCGACAGCCGGGTCTCGCCCGGCATCCTCTCCGATGACTTCTTCAGCTCCGATTGTGTCTCCTGCGGCGCCTGTGTCCAGGCCTGCCCGACCGCGACGCTGGTGGAAAAATCGCTGGTCCAGCACGGCACCCCGACCCGCTCGGTCCTGACCACCTGCGCCTATTGCGGGGTGGGCTGCTCCTTCAAGGCCGAGCTTCAGGGCGAGACCGTCGTGCGCATGACCCCCTGGAAGGACGGCGGTGCCAACGCGGGCCATTCCTGCGTCAAGGGCCGCTTCGCCTTTGGCTATGCCACGCACAAGGACCGCCAGACCTCGCCGATGATCCGCGACAAGATCACCGATCCCTGGCGCAAGGTCTCCTGGGACGAGGCGATCGCCTTCGCCGCCGACCGGTTCAAGGCGATCCAGGCGAAATACGGCCGGGATTCCATCGGCGGCATCACCTCCTCGCGCTGCACGAACGAGGAAGTCTATGTCGTGCAAAAGATGATCCGCGCCGCCTTCGGCAACAACAACGTCGATACCTGCGCCCGGGTCTGCCATTCCCCGACCGGATACGGCCTGAAACAGACCTTCGGCACCTCGGCCGGTACGCAGGATTTCAAGTCGGTCGACAAATCCGACGTGATCCTGCTGATCGGCTCGAACCCGACCGACGCGCATCCGGTCTTTGCCAGCCGCATGAAGAAGCGTCTGCGGGCGGGGGCAAAGATTATCGTCGCCGATCCGCGTCGCATCGATCTGGTCCGCTCGCCGCATATCGAGGCCGCGCATCATATCCAGCTGCGGCCCGGCACGAATGTCGCGATGATGAACGCCCTCTCGCATGTGATCGTGACCGAGGGGCTGGTGGACGAGGCCTTCGTCGCGGCGCGCTGTGACACCGTGGAATTCGACCGCTGGCGCGCCTTCGTCTCCGAGGAGCGCAACAGCCCGGAGGCGCTGGCCGAAACCATCGGCACCACGCCCGAAACCCTGCGCGAGGCCGCCCGCCTGTTTGCGACCGCGGGCAATGGCGCGATCTACTATGGCCTGGGCGTGACCGAACACAGCCAGGGCTCGACCATGGTGATGGCCATGGCCAACCTTGCGATGGCCACGGGCAATGTCGGGCGCGAGGGGGTGGGCGTGAACCCGCTGCGCGGCCAGAACAATGTCCAGGGCTCCTGTGACATGGGCTCGTTCCCGCATGAACTGCCCGGCTATCGCCATGTCGCGGACAGTGTGACCCGGACCCTCTTCGAACAGGATTGGGGCGTGACGCTCCATGCCGAACCCGGTCTGCGCATCCCCAACATGTTCGCCGCCGCGATCGACGGCAGCTATCGCGGCATGTTCGTCCAGGGCGAGGATATCGCCCAGTCCGATCCGAACACCGCGCATGTGACCGAGGCTCTGTCTTCACTGGATTGCCTCGTGGTGATGGATCTGTTCCTGAACGAGACCGCCGCCTTCGCCCATGTCTTCCTGCCGGGCAGCTCGTTCCTCGAAAAGGACGGCACCTTCACCAATGCCGAGCGCCGGATCAACCGCGTGCGGCCGGTGATGGCCGAGAAGTCGGGGATGAGCGAATCCGAGGCGGTCTGCCGCCTCTCCACCGCCATGGGCTATCCGATGCACTATGGCTCGACCGCCGAGATCATGGACGAGATCGCCCGCCTGACCCCGAGCTTCGCCGGGGTGAGCTTTGCCCGCCTCGACGAGGTCGGCTCGCTGCAATGGCCGGTGAACGCCTCCTTCCCGAACGGCGCGCCGATCATGCATGTGGATGGCTTCGTGCGCGGCAAGGGCCGGTTCATGATCACCGAGTTCGTCCCCACGTCGGAGCGCGGCTCGCGTTACTACCCGCTGATCCTGACCACCGGTCGTATCCTCAGCCAGTACAACGTCGGTGCCCAGACCCGCCGGACCGAAAACAGCCTCTGGCATGGCGAGGATGTGCTGGAAATCCATCCGCACGACGCGGAGGAGCGGGGGGTCGAATCGGGCGACATGGTGTCGGTCGGAAGCCGGATCGGTGCGACGACCCTCCGGGCGCTGGTGTCGGACCGGATGCCGCAGGGCGTGGTCTATACCACCTTCCACCATCCGCTCTCGGGGGCGAATGTCATCACCACCGACAATTCCGACTGGGCGACCAGTTGCCCGGAATACAAGGTGACCGCCGTTCAGGTGACCCGTTCCAACCGCCCCTCCGACTGGCAGAAGGAGCGCGCCGACATGGAACAGTCGCACTTCCGCGTGACGGCGGCGGAATAGCCGT
The DNA here is from genome assembly GCA_048594665.1 of Amaricoccus sp. Taxonomy (GTDB): domain Bacteria; phylum Pseudomonadota; class Alphaproteobacteria; order Rhodobacterales; family Rhodobacteraceae; genus Amaricoccus. The sequence goes on from JBMDWT010000026.1 coordinate 70,567, forward strand.
GCGGATCAGCCGCCTCGACGGGGAGGCGCCCGACGTCTCTCCCGTCGCGGCGGGACGGCTGCTGACGGCGGAGGGCGAGCGGCCGGTTGCTTGGCAACTGGCCGAGGAAACCCCGGTCGCCATCCTGCTGAACGGCACGACCTTCGCCGTCATGATGGCCACGCCGGCGGATCTCGAAGATTTCGCGGTCGGGTTCGCCCTGACCGAGGGGATTGTCGAAACACCCGCCGATCTCGAGTCGCTGCGCATCGCCGAGGCGGCCGATGGCTATCTGGTGAACCTGCGGCTCGATCCGGCGCGGGTGGCGCGGGTCGAGGACCGGCGGCGCACGCTGGCGGGACGCGCGGGTTGCGGCATCTGCGGCGCGCAGACGATCGAGGCGGTGATGCGCCCGCCCGCGCGGGTCGCGGGGGGTCTGCCCGACCGGGCCGCGCTCCTCGCGGCCTATGCCGCCTTGCCGGGGGCGCAGGTGATGAAACGCTCCAACCATTCCACCCATGCCGCGGCCTATTGCGCACTCGATGGCACCATCGAGCTGGTGCGCGAGGATATCGGCCGGCACAACGCCCTGGACAAACTGGCCGGGGCCCTGGCCCGGGCGGGCCGCGATGCCTCGGGGGGCTTCGTGCTCCTCTCCAGCCGGGTCAGCGTCGAGATGGCCCAGAAGGCCACGATGATCGGCGCCCCTCTCCTGGCCGCGGTCTCCGCCCCCAGCGCGCTCGCCCTCCGTGTCGCGGCGGCGGCGGGGTTGGCGATCGCGGGCCGGGCGGGCCCGGATCTCGTGATTTTTGGACCGGACGCGCTCGGCCGGTCCCGGATGCAAAGGAACCACCATGCACACATCTGATATCGTGACCCGGATCAACCAGATCGCCGACTTCTTCCGCATCTATCCCCATGCCGAGGCGGTGGAGGGCATCGAGCAGCATATCCGCGAATTCTGGGATCCGCGCATGCAGCATGCGCTGGTCGATGCGCTCGCCGGGGGGGCCGCGGCCATGGATCCCCTCGCGCTCGAAGCCGCCCGTCGCGCCGTCCATCTCCCCGACGCCGCCTGATCCCGGTCAATTACGTCTTGCGAAGCCGGCCCGCGCCTGTTCTCCTGTGCGCGGGAACGGAGGTGCCGCATGGTTGTCCTCGCGCTGTTGATCGGACTCGTCGCAGGCCTCAGGACGATGACCGCGCCCGCGGCGCTCGTCTGGGGCATCGCCCTCGGCTGGGTGCCTCTGGTGGCGCCCTGGACCACCTTTCTCACCCATCGGCTGGCGCTCTGGCTCCTCTCCTTCGCCGCCCTTGCGGAATATGTGGTGGATCAGCTTCCCTTCACCCCGAGCCGCAAGACCCCGCCGCAGTTCGTCGCCCGGCTCCTCAGCGGCGCCTTCTGCGGCGCGGTGATCGGCACCACCGGCGGCTCGGCGCTCCTCGGCCTGATCGCGGGGACAATCGGCGCGGTGATCGGAACCCTCGGCGGGGCGGCGGCGCGCAAACGTCTGGCCGAGGCGATTGGCAAGGACCGACCCATCGCCTTTCTGGAGGACGCGGTGGCCATCGGCCTTGGCCTTCTGACCGTGGCCTCGATCACATGAGCGAAGGATACGATGCCATCGTCATCGGCGGGGGGCAGGCGGGCCCGTCGCTTGCCGTGCGATTGTCTCAGGCGGGCGCGAGGGTCGCCCTGATCGAGCGCAAATGGCTGGGCGGCACCTGCGTCAACACCGGCTGCAAACCGACCAAGACCATGGTGGCCAGCGCCTTTGCTGCCCGCATGGCCCGCCGCGCCGCCGAATTCGGCGTGACGCTGGGCGGGCCGGTCGGCATCGACATGGCGGCGGTGCGCGCCCGCAAGGACAAGGTGGTCCGGGACAGCCGCGCCAGCCTCGAAAGCTGGATCGCCGGAGCACCGGGCGTCGATCTGATCCGGGGACAGGCGCGGTTCCTCTCGCCCACCGAGGTCGCCGTCGATAACCGCCGCCTCTCTGCGCCGCGGATCTTCATCAATGTCGGCGGGCGCGCGGCGATGCCGCCCCTGCCGGGCATCACCGACAGTCCCACCCTCGACAACCGCTCGATCATGGAGCTCGAGAGCGTGCCGGAGCATCTGGTGGTGGTGGGCGGCAGCTATATCGGCCTCGAATTCGCCCAGATGTTCCGCCGCTTCGGCGCCGAGGTCACCGTTATCGAAAAAGGCCCCCGCCTGATCGGTCGCGAGGACACGGATGTGTCGGACGCCATTGCCGCGATCCTCGAAGCCGAGGGCATCGCTCTCCGGCTCCATGCCGAATGCATCCGGTTCGAACCCGGCATCGAGGTGCATGTCGATTGCCAGGACGGCGCGCCCTCGGTCCGGGGCAGCCATGTCCTGCTCGCCATGGGGCGGCGGCCCAACACGGACGATCTGGGGCTGGAGGCGGCGGGTGTGCGGACCGACGCCCATGGCTATATCGAGGTGGATGACAGCCTGCGGACCTCTCAACCCGGCATCTGGGCGATGGGCGACTGCAACGGCCGGGGGGCCTTCACCCATACCGCCTATAATGATTTCGAAATCGTCGCGGCCAATCTGCTCGACGGCGAGACGCGGCGCGTGACCGACCGGCTGCCCTGTTACGCGCTCTACACCGATCCGCCGCTCGGCCGGGTCGGCCTGACGGAAACGCAGGCCCGGGCCTCGGGGCGGCGCATCCTGATCGCCCACCGCCCGATGACGCAGGTGGGCCGCGCCGTCGAAAAATCCGAAACGCAGGGCTTCATGAAAATCCTGGTGGACGCGGACAGCCGTGCCATCCTCGGCGCCTCGATCCTGGGGACCGGCGGGGACGAGGTGGTCCAGGTCATCCTCGCCCATATGGCCGCGGGCGCGCCGGTCGATGTGCTGCGCCGGTCCGTTCCCATCCATCCCACCGTCGCGGAACTCCTGCCGACGCTGGTCGCAGACCTCAAACCTCTGATCTAGAGCGGTTTCCGTTCGCACGGGCTCACGGTCCCCGCTCCATCTTTTTGAGTTTCCGCGATTTCCGAGCCATCGAATGAGTCCATTCGATTTGAAATCGCTTTAGAACGGTACGTCGTCGGCCGCCGTGACGAACCGGGCGAGGACGTTCTTCTGGCCGGCGGCTTCGAAATCGATGGTCAGCTTGTCGCCCTCGACCGCCGCCACCGTGCCATAGCCGAACTTCTGGTGAAACACCCGGGTGCCCGGGTCATGGGCGGGCACCGCGTTCACATCGACCACCATATGGCGCGCCTCGCGCGGCTGCGCGGTCGGGCGTGAACCGCCCCGCGCCTGCATCCGCTTCCAGCCCGGCGAATTATAGACATCGGCGCTCGCCGCCTTGTCCATCAGCGCGCTCGCCTGGGGCGCCGCCGCGCCAAAACCGCCGCCATAGAGGCCGGGCGGGGTCAGAACCTCGACATGATCCGCCGGCAGTTCGTCGATGAACCGCGAGGGCAGCGCCGATTGCCACTGGTTATAGACCCGGCGGTTCGCGGCGAAGGAAATGGTGCAATAGAGCTTGGCCCGCGTGATCCCGACATAGGCGAGGCGCCGCTCCTCCTCCAACCCCTTGGTGCCGCTCTCGTCCATCGAGCGCTGCGAGGGGAACAGCCCATCCTCCCACCCCGGCAGGAACACGCAGGGAAATTCCAGACCCTTGGCGGCATGCAGCGTCATGATCGACACCTTGGGCGCCGCGTCATCCTGCTCATTGTCCATGACCAGACTGACATGCTCCAGGAACCCCTGGAGGTTGTCGAATTCGTTCAGGGCCTTGACCAGTTCCTTGAGGTTTTCGAGCCGCCCCGCCGCGTCCGGCGACTTTTCCGCCTGCCACATGGCGACATAACCGCTCTCCTCCAGCATCATCCCGGCGAGATCGATATGGTTCGCCCCCTCGCGGATCATCCCATGCCACCGGTCGAAATGCGCCACCAGGGCGCCCAGCTGGCCACAGGCCCGCGCGGGCAGGGCACGGTCCGCCGCCAGCATCCGCGCGGCGTCGAGCAGGCTCACCCCCTGCTCGCGCGCCGCGCGATTGATCTCCTGCACCGCCTTGTCGCCGAGGCCGCGCTTGGGAACATTCACGATCCGCTCGAAGGCGAGGCCATCGTCGGGCGACACCGCCACCCGGAAATAGGCCATGGCATCGCGGATTTCCTGCCGTTCATAGAACCGCGGGCCGCCGATCACCCGATAGGGCAGGCCGATGGTCAGGAACCGGTCCTCGAAAGCGCGCATCTGATGGGTCGCCCGCACGAGGATCGCCATGCCGTCGGGGCTGACGGGATCGAGGCCGCGCGTCCCCCGCGCATAGGCTTCGATCTCCTCGCCGATCCAGCGCGCCTCTTCCTCGCCGTCCCAATGACCGATCAGGCGGATCTTCTCGCCCTGGGGCAGGTCGGTCCAGAGCGTCTTGCCCAACCGGCTCTCGTTGCCCTCGATCACGCCGGAGGCGGCGGCGAGGATATGCGGGGTCGAGCGATAGTTCTGTTCGAGCCGGATCACCGTGGCGCCGGGAAAATCCTTCTCGAACCGCAGGATGTTCTCGACCTCGGCCCCGCGCCAGCCATAGATCGACTGGTCGTCGTCGCCGACGCAGGCGATATTGCGATGCCCCGCCGCCAGCAGCCGCAGCCAGAGATATTGCGCGACATTGGTGTCCTGATATTCGTCCACCAGGATATAGCGGAACCAGGACTGGTATTTCGCCAGGATATCGGCGTGTGTTTGCAGAATCTGGACGGTGTGCAACAGCAGATCGCCGAAATCGCAGGCGTTCAGCGTGCGCAGCCGTTCCTGATAGAGCGCATAGAGTTCCGAACCGCGATGATTGAACGCCCCCGCCTCGGCGGAGGGCACCCGCTCGGGCGTCAGGGCGCGGTTCTTCCAGCCATCGATCAGATGGGCCAGCATCCGGGGCGGCCAACGCTTTTCGTCGATGTTCTCGGCGATGATGATCTGCTTCATCAGGCGCAACTGATCGTCGGTGTCGAGGATGGTGAAGTTCGACTTCAACCCGACCAGTTCCGCGTGTCGGCGCAGGAGCTTGACCGACAGGGAATGGAAGGTGCCGAGCCAGGGCATCCCCTCGACCACGGCGCCGACCAGCGATCCGATGCGATGGCGCATCTCGCGCGCGGCCTTGTTGGTGAAGGTCACGGCCAGGATTTCATTGGGCCGCGCCCGCCCGGTGTTCAGAAGATGGGCGATGCGCGTGGTCAGGGCCTTGGTCTTGCCGGTTCCCGCCCCGGCCAGCACCAGCACCGGCCCGTCCAACGTCTCGACCGCCGCCCGCTGGTCGGGGTTCAGATCCCCCAGATAGGGGGCGGGCCGCGCCGAGGCACGGGCCGACAGGGGCCGCGCGGCGGCCTCGAACGCATCTGCCTCGTCGCTCATCCAATCGCTCATGGCGGGCGACGTTACCGCGGGGCAAGCGAAAAGAAAAGCCCGCGTTCGTGCTCTGTTCGCAATCGGGTTAAAATTCAGACGGCGAGGGTCTCGCCATGCCAGACCCGCGCCATCCAGAGACAGATGACGATCCCGATGGCGGACATGACGACCCCCACGCCATAGGTGAGCCCGCCGAGCGTCGGATAGAGGAGCGCCGCCGCGACCATGCCGAGGGCGAGCACCAGCCCCGCCGCCATCGCCGCCGCCGCCCCCTGCGCCGCCGCGCCGAACCGCTGGGGCACCGCGCGCGAGATGAAGGTCATCGCCCCGAGATGCCCGACCGCGAAGGTCAGGCAATGGGTCGCCATCAGCGGCCAGAGCAGCCAGCCGGTCGGATCGGTCATCATCACCCCCCAGCGGACCACCCCGGCGACGCCCGAGAGCATCAGCGATCCCACTGGGCCGAGCTTTGCCGAGAGCCAGCTGCCGATCGTCACCATGAACAGGATTTCGGTGCCCACGCCCATGGCCCAGAGCCCCCCGATCTTGCTCTCGTCGAGGCCGAGGCTCGCCCAATGGATGGTGCCATAGGCATAGAAGACCGCGTGGCTGGCCTGGGTAAAGGCCAGGGCGCCGACAAAGACTGCGAAGACCGGATTGAGAATGAGGGCGGTGATTTCCTTGACGCGGGGCGGCATCTGGCCTTGCACCTTGCGCCCGCCGGGGTGACGCAGGGCCAAGGCGATGGTCACGACCAATGTGGCCACGATCCACCAGAGGGCGAGGTTCGGTCCGGTATGACCGATCAGCGCGCCCACCCCGAGATTGGCGGTGAGAAACCCGATGGATCCCAGTCCCCGGGTCGGCGCATAGGCAAAGCCATGGAACCGGGAGGCGGCGACCCCCAACGCCTCGGCGATGGGACCGATCCCCGCGAGCGCCGCGCCCGTGGCCAGGGTGGCGATCAGCAGCGTTGCCTTGTTGGTGATCCAGAGCTGTGAAATGAAGATGGCGATTGCAAGCAGGCTGCAGATCACGATCGTATGGCGCCGCGCATCGAGCCGGTCGGCCAGCGCCGGAAGGATCAGCCCGGCAATGACCCGGATGCCGATGCCAAGCGCCGTGAACATGCCGATCTCGCTCGACGTCAGGCCCCAGTTTTCGAGCCAGAGCGGCCAAAAGGGCATATAAACCCCTCCGACCATAAAAAACGCCATGTAAAAAGCCGTCGTGTGACGGCCCTGTCTGGAATGAAGGGGCGAGGACAAGATCGAAGTGTCCAGAATTGGGGGATGCGGAACGCGCCCGGATGACTCGGGTGCGTTCCAATACCTTTCACCAGCCCGAACCGCCCGCAAGGGTGATTTAGCTTCATTGCCGGGATTGTTGCAGAACTGTCGCGTTGCGCATGACTAGGGGGTGTCGGCGGACCGCTGGACGGATCCGGCATGGGCGGCGCGCAGGGCCTGCTCGAAGCCGACGCCGAGAATCCAGCCCTCCTCCCGCTCGACCACCGCGCGTGCCTCGCCCTCCGGAGCAAAGAGAGGCGCGAGCCGCCCCGCCGCGTCCAGCCGGGCCAGCGCGCGCGCCAGCGCCGTGACCTGGGCCGCGTCCTTGACCTCGGCCGAGACCAGCCGCCCGAGCAATGAGGGATAGATCTCCGCGAGAACGATCGAAGCGGTGGGCGCGGAAAACCCCGTCTCGAACGGCCAGACCGCGACCCTTTCCGAAATCCGCGGATCGAGGCGCAGCCGGTGCAAGGCGGGCAGTCCGGTCAGCGTCTGTCCCCCGACCGAACCGGTGGTATAGAGCTTCCAGACCGATTGCGCCCCCGGCACAAGCCGCTCCACGCGCCGGTGTTCGGCAAATCCGTGGCCCTGTCGGACGGATCCCCGGTCGGGCAGGGCGTCGAGCCGCCGGTGCGCCGGGCGCCCCCAGAACGGCCCGACACCGGGCAGGCCCGCGTTGATCGCCGCGGCGACCTCGAACCGGTTGTTGGCATTGTCCGGCCCATCCTCGATCAGGCCCCCGAGATGGCGCCAGACCGCCAAAGCCTCCGCCCGGCCGGTCAGGGCGGCGGCGAACCCCTCCGGATAGCCAAAGGGGAAATCGAACCCCACCAGCACCCGCCGCCCCCGTTCGGCCACCAGCGTCTCGCCGAGCCACGCCATCAACCCCGCCCGCGTCCGGAAATACCGCGCCTCCTCGCCGACACCGTCGCGCATCGTTCCGACCCAGAGCGCATCGGCGCTCGGCCTCGACGGCGAGGGTTTCGCCCGCGCCGACCAATCCACGATCAGGATCGTGTCGAACACCCGAGCCCCGTCCGCGTCAGGATAAACTTCGCGATCCCCGCCACATCGTCGAGATCGAAGACCGGCAAGCCCGGCAACCCCGGCCCGTCCGTCGCGATCGCCTCGATGCTCGGATCCCCGGGGGCGATCGGTTCCGCCGTACCGCGCCGGGCTTCGATCTTGGGATGGCCATCGCGCTTGTAGCCTTCGACCAGCACCAGATCGACCGGATCGAGCCGCGCAAGCAGCGCGGCGAGGCTCGGCTCCGGCATCTCGGTCATCAAGGCCCAGCGCTCGGCGGAGGCCACCATCACCTGACGCGCCCCGGCCAGGCGATGACGATGGCTGTCCTTGCCCGGACGGTCGAGATCGAAGCCATGATGCGCATGCTTGATTGTCGAGACGCTGAACCCGCGGCCGCCGATCTCGCGGACCAGCCGCTCGATCAGCGTGGTCTTGCCGGAGTTCTTCCAGCCGATGACGCCGTAAACCCTCACCCGAGCCACTCCTTCGCCCGCGCCATATCCTCGGCCGTGTTCACGTTGAAAAACATCCGCCCCTCCCCGTCCGGAAACGACACCTGGACCGCGCCCCGCCCCTCGGCCCAGTCGCGCACCCGCCGCTGTCCCCCGAGGATCGCCGCCCTCAGATCCCGCCGCGCCGCCACCGGCCAGAGGCCGAAGGTCGGATGAACCTGCCCCCCCTGCGATGCCGCGAGCGCCAGACCGGACGGCCCCGCCCCCGCCCCCAGCCGCGCCACCAGATCGCCCGGAAAGCAGGGCGTATCCCCCGCCGCCGTGACGATCCCCCCGAACCCGAGCGCCGCCGCCCAGTCGAGCCCGGCCAGCACCCCGGCGAGCGGCCCCGGCTGCCCTTCGATATCGTCGGCGATGACCGGCAGGCCCAGACCGGCGAACCGCCCCGGATCGCCATTCGCATTGATCGCCAATCCCGCGACCTGCGGCGCCAGCCCCGCGATCACATGACCGATCAACGGCCGCCCTCCGAGAGGCAGCAAGGTCTTGTCGCCCCCGCCCAGCCTAGAGGATCGCCCGCCCGCGAGCACGATTCCGACGACAGGCGGGGATTTTTCCGAAGGGTCCATTGTCTTTCCGGGTTGAGGCCAAGCCGTCCCCCACCATAGACAAAGCCCTGCCCCGATCACAGGGGGGCCGGGAGCCTGCCATGACATCACCTTCGCTTCGGAACGCCTTCAATCTCGGGCTGCGGGACGGTGCCCCGTTCATTCTGGTGATCGTGCCCTTCGGGATGCTGTTCGGGGTCTCCGCCTCCGAGGCGGGCTGGGACCTGGCGCAGATCCTCGCGATGAGCGCCTTCGTGATCGCCGGGGCCTCGCAATTCACAGCGCTTCAGCTTCTCTCCGACCATACGCCGCTGATCCTGGTGATCCTGACCGCGCTCGCGGTGAATCTGCGGATGGGGATGTATTCGGCCAGCCTCGCCCCCCTGATCGGCGCCGTGCCGTTCTGGAAACGGGCGCTGGTCGCCTATGCCCTGACCGATCAGACCTATGGCACGACGATGACCGCCGTCCGGACCCGCCCCGCCTTCACCCCGGCGGAACGGGTGGCACATTTCCTCGGCTCCTCGGCGGCGATCTGTCCGATCTGGTACGGGGCGAGCCTCGCGGGCGCGCTCATCGGCGCCGCGATCCCGCCCGCCCTGGCGCTCGATTTCGCGGTGCCGATCACCTTCATCGCCCTGGTCGCGCCCGCCCTGCGCGGACTGCCGCATATCGCGGCGGCCTTCGTCTCGGTGGTGGTGTCGCTGGCGCTCTCCTGGATGCCCTACAATCTCTGGCTGCTGGTCGCGGCCTTGCTGGCGATGGGGGCGGGGGCGGGCGTTGAACTCTGGCAGGAGCGGCGGCGATGACCCCTGACCTTTCGATCTGGCTGGTGATCCTGTTTCTGGGGATCGGCACCTATCTGATCCGTCTGTCGTTTCTGGGCATGATCGGCGACCGCGCGCTTCCGCCCTGGGCGCTGCGTCTTTTGCGTTATGTGCCGGTGGCGGTGATGCCGGGGCTGGTCGCCCCCCTGATCGTCTGGCCCCATGCGACCGGCGGCCACCCCGACGCCCCCCGCCTCCTCGCCGCCACCGCCGCGCTGGCAGTGGGCGCGATCACCCGCAACACCCTCTGGGCGATCGGCGCCGGGATGGTGACGCTCTACGCGGGGATCTTCCTGCTCGGGGTGTGATCGGGGGGACTTGCGGGCTTGCGGACACGCTATTGGAGCGCAATCCGACCGGAGTGAAGCGAGGATCGGAAAAATTGCGCGCCAAATCATGGAGAGAGCGCGCGACCTGACCCTGTCAGGTTGGAAAGCGCTCTAAATCGGATGGTCAAATTGTAACTGGCTGCCTTACAAGACTTACAATAAATTCGAAATATTGGGGTTGATAAGCATGAGCATATCCATGAATCGTAATCAGATCGAGGCAGATATTATAAAACTGCTCGATATGTCAAAATATTATATTTCGTTATATTATCAGGATCAAATAAATAAATTTATAGATGCTCACGAATGGGGGCTTGCTTTTGAAACAATCATAGATCACTATTATCAAGACGGTCATGAAATGACGCCTGAAGTTGCAATGTTGGTTAAAAATCTATCAGAAGTTTTGAAGATAGAACTTCCATCCCCAAAAGATACATAGGTGGTTTAGGGCGCGCCAGAGCATTTTCAGCGAAAGTGTATTCGGTTTCGCGATACAAAAATGCGCAATATCAAAGGACGAGAGGGATTTTCAGGGATCGGGGATCATGGAATCTCTCTGGTTCTTCGTCCCGAACTCATACTCCTCCAGCATCCGCCAGATCGCCCTTCGCAACGCTATGACCAGGTGTTGGGTCGCGTTCCCCATCAAACCAATCATGGCTGCGACGTCTAGGCTGGCAGTGCTCTTGCGTCCACTCCACATCCTTGTCTCCCGAAATAACGATGCGCAGACAACAGGTTTCCGCGCAGCGGGAGCCGTTCCTTCTATAGTGCGTTCCCTAAAGCGCCTCTCAAACGGCCAAAACCCTCTCAACTTTCTGGATGCGTGACAACTCCTCCTCATCATCCCCGACCGGTGGATCGGACTGCACAACGACGATCGATCCCAAACCATCCAGCGTTTCAACATGTCCAGGTGCCGGCACCGATTCAACGGCGCGCGGCACATAAACCATCCAGTCCACGAACGGACGTTCGACGTTAAAATCCCGTTCACGCATGGCTTTCTTCGACATGATCCCCGCCCATTTCGGTCGCCAGATTTCCGCGACCAGTGCCAAGAGCGAGCTGGCGTTCCCGACCCATTTCAGGTCCTCGGATTGATACGGAAGATCGACGCTAACGTTGTTGCCGACCCATTCGCCATAGGCGCCACAATGCACGCGTACAGACGCTTCCGCTTCCTCCTCGCCAGCTCCATTCCAGAAGCTCAACGTAAAGCCAAGTTCTTCGATGACCTCACGCCCGACATCGCGGCGATTCCTGCCTTTCCGGAGAAGGTCCTGAAGTTTTTGGATGTCAAAGGTGTCAACCTTCCTCTTCAAAGCATCTTTGCGTGATTGCCCCCTTTGATACCAATGCGCCAAAAGGGGGTCGATCTCCGCAAGGCCCGCAAAAAATCGCCTCGCATCTTCAGTGCATTTCTTCAAGTCATCAGGCCGTGCATCCCAATATGCTCCGAGGTAAAATTTGTTCATTGTTCAGTTCTCTTATGAAGAAATTAGTGTGCAAACAATTGTAATTTTTTTATGTTTTCAATCAATATAATCTGCCTCTGTTTGAAAAATTTTAGAAAATAATCCCTGTATATATTTGGGTGTGACATCATTGTCTTGTATACCGTACAGCGCTGCTTTTTTTCTTATACCTCCCGCCAAGGGGCAGTCGGAGATTATTCCCGTATAAGGAGCTATATTATCAAACGCCGCCGTAGCAGCCCGATCATAGTCTCGTCCCCGCGGATTGTTCTTAGTCACCCACGAATACTGTTGTGGACCTTTGGCGATTCGACATCCCCATGGAAATCGATCATCCGCTGTTCTCGCCCACGACTCTGCACGGAAATTCCAACCGCATCCGCCATGGCCCGACAAAAGCCACCCATCTCAATCCTGTATGCCCATAGTCTCTTTACCTGACGGTGCATGTTGGTTCCGCTCCTGTCCAGCATGATCGGACAGCAGGAATTCACCTGTCATTGACGAGACAAAGAAATTAAAATCCGGTTAACACCGGAAAAACTATCATTTAAAATCAATATCTTAATCAACTGCGCACGCGTGCGCACCGGCCGCCGGAGCGGCCGGATTTTCAGGGATCAGCCGCGCAAAGTCCCGCCGGTGGCCTTGGCCACACCGGCGACGATCTTCGCCGAGACGGCTTCGATCTCGGCCTCGGTCAGGGTCGCGGTCGTCGGCTGGAGGCGGACCGCGATCGCCAGCGACTTCTTGCCCGCGCCCATCTGCGCCTCGGCCTTGGGACCGGCGAAGATATCGAACACCGAGACATCGGCGATCAGGGCCTTGTCCGCCGCCCGCGCGGCTTTCAGGACCGCCTCCGCCTCGACCCGCGAGTCGAGCACGAAGGCGAAATCCCGCTCCACCGCCTGAAGATCGGAGGCCTCCAGTGCCGGGCGGGTGATGCCCCGCGCCTTGGCAAAGGGGATGTTCGCCGGGAACAGGGCGAAGGCCACCGCCGGTCCCTTGACATCGAGCGCCGACAGAACCTTGGGATGCAGCTCTCCGAACCAGGCCAGCACCGTCTTTGGCCCGAGCGTCAGGGCCGCCGACCGTCCCGGATGGAACCAGCCCGGCGCGGTCCGCTGGATCATCGGCGTGCCGCGCAGGTCGGCGGCGGCGAGGGCCGCCTCCGCGTCCGCGCGCGCGTCCCAGAGATCGACCGGCCGCCGCGTGCCATAGGGATCGCGCGGCCCGGTCGCACCAATCCGTACGCCCACCGCCATCGGCACCTGCTCGCCGGGCTCGCCGCCCGGGAACACCTGACCCAATTCGAACAGCGCCAGATCGGCGAAGCCGCGCGCCTGATTGCGCGCCGCCGCCCGGAGCAGGCCGGGCAGGAGGTCGGGCCGCAGATGGCTCATCTCCGAACTGATCGGATTTTCCAGCCGCACCGCCTCCGATCCGCCCCCGAACAGTTCCGCCGACTGGAGGTCGATGAAGCTGTAGGACAGGCATTCGTTATAGCCGAGCGATGCGATCCGCCGCCGGATCTGGCCCTCGCGCCGCTGCGTGGGCGTCAGGACCGGGCGCGCCACTCCGGCGGGGCGGGTCAGGGGCTTGCCCTTGAGCTTGGTCAGCGAGGCGATGCGGGCGACTTCCTCGACCAGATCGGCCTCGCCATGCACATCGGGCCGCCAGGACGGCACGCCGACGCGGAGCAGCTCTCCGCGTTCCTCGACGGTGAAGCCGAGGTCGGTCAGGCTCTTCTTCTGCGCCTCGACCGGGATCTCCATGCCGACGAGGCTGATGACCCGCGCCGGATCGAGGTCATAGGCCCGCGCCGTCTCGGGCACCTTGCCTGCGACGAACACCTCCGACGCCTCGCCGCCACAGAGATCGAGGATCATCTGTGTCGCGAGTTCCAGCCCCGGCCGGGTGAATTCCGGATCGACGCCGCGCTCGAACCGATAGCGCGCATCCGAATTGATCCGCAGCCGCCGCCCGGTCCGCGCCGTGCGGACCGGATCGAACCAGGCCGCCTCGATCAGGACATTGACGGTGTTCTCGTCACAGCCGGACCGGAGACCCCCCATGATGCCGCCGATGCTCTCGGGCCCTTCGGCATCGCAGACGAGGGTTTCGCTGCCGTCGAACTGATAGTCCTTGCCATCGAGCGCGCGCAGCCGCTCGCCCGGCCGGGCCAGCCGGACGGTCAGGCCGAGCCGGATCCGGTCGGCATCGAACACATGGAGCGGCCGCGCCCGGTCGAAGGTCACGAAATTGGTGATATCGACCAGCGTCGAGATCGGCCGGAGCCCGATCGCCCGCAGCCGGTCCTGGAGCCATTTCGGCGAGGGCCCATTGCGCACCCCGCGCACCAGCCGCCCGAGGAACAGCGGACAGGCCTCGGTCGCGACATCGGGCGCGAGATAGACCGGCACCGGGTTCGGAAAGGCCCCCGGCACGGGCTCGACCGGCGGGGTGATGATCCGCCCGAGCCCCCGGGCCGCGAGATCCCGGGCAATGCCCGCGACTCCCAGCGCATCCGGACGGTTCGGCGTGATGGCGATCTCGATGACGGTATCGGCGGGGGCGACATCGACATAGCGCTGGCCGACCGGCGCGTCGGCTGGCAGTTCGAGGATCCCGTTATGCTCGTCGCTGAGCTGCATCTCGCGTTCGCTCAGCATCATGCCGTGGCTCTCGACGCCCCGGATCTTGCCGACCTTGATCGTGGTGTCGATGCCCGGGATATAGTCGCCGGGGGCCGCGACCACGACCTTGATCCCGGCGCGGGCATTGGGCGCGCCACAGACGATCTGCTTCTCGCCGTCTCCCGTCGCGACCCGGCAGACGCGCAGCTTGTCGGCATCGGGATGCTGGACCGCTTCGAGCACCTCGCCCACCGTGAAGGCGGCCAGCGCCTTGCCCGGATTATGGACGCCCTCGACCTCCAGGCCGAGGTCGGTCAGCGCGAAAGTGATCTCATCGAGCGTCGCGGATGTGTCGAGATGCTCCCTGAGCCAGGCGAGGGTGAATTTCATGCGGATCAGCCTTGTCGGACAGCGGTTGGCGGCGGTTTAAGCGATCTGGCCGCGAAGGGAAAGGCCCGCGCGGATCCCATCGCCCCGACCATCGCGCGGGGGCGGGACAGATCCCGCAACATCCCCACGCCCCGTGATAGGCAGCGCCCGACGCCCGGCCCCTCCCGCCGGCCGTTCCCCTGACCAGAGCAACGGAGCGAACGAAGACATGGCCACCTCGGTAAACCTCAGGATCGACTATCTCGCCCCCGCGCAGTCGCAGAAACATGTGACAGTGAACGAGGCCCTCACCGAGATCGACTGTGTGCTCCAATGCGCGGTGATCCAGATGATGCGCAATGCACCGCCGAGCGATCCCAACGAAGGCGACCGCTATCATATCGGTGGCGCGCCGGAGGGCGTATGGTCCCGGTCGCCGGGCCGGATCGCCCTGTTTTTCAACACCGGCTGGTGGTATTATATCCCCGAGCCCGGCTGGCGGATGTACAACCTCGCCGACGATACGCTCTATGTGATGAGCACCACCCGGGACTGGGTCCCGATCTCCGGCCCGGCGGCGGTTCCGTCCGAATTCCAGAGCCTGACGCGGTTCGGCCTCGGCGCCACCGCGACCACCGCCAATCCCTTCGTCGCCAAGCTCAACTCCGCCCTCTGGACCGCGCGCACCCTGGCGGAGGGCGGAACCGGCGATCTCTTCCTCACCGCCAACCGCTCCAATTCCCAGGACAATGTCGGCCACCTGTTCCAGACCGCCTTCGTCACCCGCGCGATGATGGGGCTCTTTGAATCGGACCGCTTCCGGATTTCGGTCTCTCCCGACGGCGCGGTCTTCCATGACGCGCTCCTGGTGGACGACCGGACCGGCATCGCGGATCTGCCCTGCCTGCCCCGGTTCAAGGCCTATACCGATTACGACAATTACGGCGCCCTCGACATCTGGAACCGGATCGGCATCAATATCGCGGATTCCAACGACCAGGGGGCCTTCAACGCCGCGACCAACTGCTTCGTCGCCCCCGCCACCGGCAGCTATGTCCTTGGCGCGTCGCTGCTCCATAAAGTCAAGACCAGCGCCACCGCCCGTCCGCGCGCGCGCCTCGTGCTCAACGGCACGACGCCGATCCGGGGCGCCTTCGCGGAACTGACCGGTCCCGCCGTCTCGCTGGCGAGCACGCTCTCGATCCAGACCCTGGCGGTCCTTTCCCAAGGCGACCGGGTGGAACTCCAGGGCTCCTACGCCGTCGCCGATGGCTGGTTCGCCGCCGAGCAGACCTGCTTCTGGGGCTACAAGGTCGGCTGAGAGAGACGGGTCAGAGCGGTGCACGTTCGCACTGGCCCCCGTTCACCACTCACTCCTTTTGGATTTACGCGCAATCCGTCCGATCCGCGTTTCACTCCGGTCGGATTGCGCCCTAGCGGCTGATGCCGGCCTGAAGGGTCGGCACATCCAGCGCGCCGAACCCGTAATGCCGGAGCCAGCGCAGGTCGCTCTCGAAGAAAGCCCGCAAATCCGGGATGCCGTATTTCAGCATCGCGAGCCGGTCGATCCCCATCCCGAAGGCAAAACCCTGCCATTCCCTGGGATCGACCCCGGCGGCGGCCAGCACCTTGGGATGCACCATCCCCGAGCCGCCGACCTCCAGCCAGTCGTCGCCCTCGCCGATCCGAAGTTGTCCCCCCATCCAGGAACAGCGGATGTCGATCTCCGCCGAGGGCTCGGTGAAGGGGAAATGCGAGGCGCGGAACTTCACCTCCACGCCCTCCACCTCGAAGAACGCCCGGCAGAATTCCTCCAGCACCCATTTCAGGTTCGCCATCGAAATGTCGCGGTCGATGCACAGCCCCTCGAACTGGTGGAACATCGGCGTATGGGTCTGGTCGTAATCGGCGCGATAGACCCGGCCGGGCGCGATGATCCGGCAGGGCACGCCATGTTGCTCCATGTACCGGATCTGCACCGGGCTGGTATGGGTGCGCAGCACATGCGGCGGACGATTGTCGCCGATCCCGCGCGCCAGATAGAAGGTATCCATCTCCGCCCGCGCCGAATGATGGTCCGGCATGTTCAGCGCGTCGAAATTGTACCAGTCGCTCTCGACCTGCGGCCCCTCCGCCACCGAGAAGCCGAGATCGGCGAAGATCGCGGTGACTTCCTCCATCACCTGACTGACCGGATGGATCGTGCCGCGCGCCATCGGACGGGGGGCGAGGGTCACGTCCTGCCATTCCGTCGCCAGCCGCGCCTCCAGCGCCGCGTCGGCCAGCCGCGCCTTGGCCGCCCCGATCGCCGCCATCAGATCGTCCTTGAGCGCATTCAGCGCGGGGCCGGCGACCTGCCGCTCCTCGGGCGACATGGTCCCGAGCGAGCGCATCAGGAGCGAGACCTCGCCCTTCTTGCCAAGGGCCGCGACCCGGACCTCCTCCAGCGCGGGTTCATCGCCCGCGTCGTCGATGGCCTTCAGGTATTTTTCGCGGAGCGCCGATGTCGCGTCCATGGGAAGCCTCGTTTCCAGTGGAATGCGCCCCTCGCCTAGCGACCCCCACCCGCCATTGCAACCCCCGTCCTCGGTTTCCCGCCGCGCCTCACCGGTCGCCACCGGCGGCGGCAAGCACCATCGCGCCCAGAAACACCAGAGCGGCGGCGGCGACATAGGGAGCGGTCGCGGACAGTCCATAGAGACCGGCGCCCGCGAGCGGTCCGACCATATGGGCGATGGATTGCTGCGCCTGGTTCGCCCCCTGCGCTTCGCCCTGGCGATCCCCGGGGGCGGCGTCCGATACCATCGCATTCGCGGAAGGTTGAAACAATCCGTCACCGAGGGTGAGTATCCCGATGCCGAGGATGAGCGACACCCTCCACGGCAGGATGGCGAAAACCGCCAGCAGGAGGAGACCGAGGCCCGTGACGACCAGTCCGGCCAGCGCAACCCGGCCCTCGCCGAAGCGTCGCAACAGCCGGGGCGCAATCATCCCCTGGCTGACGATATCCATCACGCCCACGCCAAAGAGCACCAGCCCGATCAGGGCCGGGGTAAAGGCGAGCGTATCCCGCAGCAGGACCGTCAGATTGGACTGGAACATCGTAGAGCCGCAGGCGAAACAGAAGATCACGGCGAACAGCGGGCGCAGCCGGGGAAGGCGCAGCGCCCTGGCGAGCGGGCCGATCGGGTTGATCTGATCCAGCCACGGGCCTGTGCCGCGCCTTTCGACCGGGTGGCTCTCGGGAAGGGCAAGGAAGATCCAGGCCGCGTTCAGCAGGGCAAGAAGGGCGGCGCCGTAAAGCGGCGCGGAAACGGAGATTTCCCCCAGCACCCCGCCGAGGACCGGTCCGGCCATGAACCCGAGCCCCCCGGCGGCGCCGAGCCTGCCATAGGCCGGACCGCGCTCCCGGGGGTCGTGGGTGTCGGCGACATAGGCATACATCGCCGAAATGCTGCCCGCCGTCAGTCCTTCGATGAAACGTCCGAGGATCAGCACCCAGAGCGCGCCGCCAAGGCCGAAGAGCGCATATCCGAAGGCCGAGGCGCACAGGCACCCGAGCAGAACCGGACGCCTGCCAAGGCGGTCGCTCAGCGCGCCGAGCACCGGCGCCGCGAGGAAGGAACAAAAGGCATAGGCCGAAAGGATCATCGACACCCAGAATGCGACCTCGGAGGCCGGGACATACCGCGCGACCGAGAAGGGCAGGATGGGAATGATGAGCGTGAAGCCTGCGAAATTCAGAAAGACCGACACCGCGATGATGCCGGTGCGCCCCAGCATTCGGGCAAATACAGAGTATTCTCGCACAAACCGCTCCTGAGCAGGCGTTCGACCGGAGCGGTTCATCGACCTGCGAACCACACGACCGAACGCTGGGCGCACAAACCGCGCCCGTGTTCGTCGTGGGCCACATGCGCAAGGCAAGGGCAGAACTTTCGTTTCCGAAAGGATCCGGGCCTACCAGACCAGATCATGCCTATTTCGACGGGATTTCCATAGGGTCGCGACAGTCGATTCGCAAGGCACGGGCACCCGCTCCGGCGCGGTCATTCGAACGCGCGGAGAGGGGAACGACGCCCAAGGCGAACAAAACCGCTCCAGCGCTGAAAGTTCGGTCCGGGAACCGGGTGGCCGGGCCCACGCACCTGTCCGGATCACGGGGGGCAGGACAGGGACACTCCCGACTCCCCTCCCGCGGGACCTCAGGACCGCCCGGCCCGTTTCATCAGGACGGTATAGATCGCCGCCCCCGAGATCGCGCCGATCACCCAGCCGAAATTGTTGGCCGGCAGGATCTGGAACAATTGCGTGCTCAATTCCCAGCCGATCGCGATCACGCCCGAGATCGCCAGCGTCCTGAGCCCCACATGGTTCCAGCCGCCATCGTAATGATACCGCCCCCCCGGTGCCATGGTATAGAGTTCCGGCGTCGTCACCTTCTCCCGCTTGACCAGATAATAATCCGCCACCATCACCCCATAGAGCGGGGCCAGGATCGCGCCGAACACGCTGACGAAGACGGTGATGGCCTGGGGACTGTCGACGAAGATCCAGGGACAGACCAGCACGGCCAGGATCGAGGTGATCAGGCCACCCTTCTTGAAGTCGATATATTTGGGGAACAGGTTGGCGATGTCATAGGCGGGCGAGACGAAATTCGCCACGATATTGATCCCCATCGTCGCGATGATGAAGGTGATCGAGCCGATGAAGACGGCGACGGGATTGTCGACGCGGGCGACGATCTCGACCGGGTCCATGATCATCTCGCCGAACACCTTGACGCTTCCGGCGGTCACCACCACGACGATGATCGCAAACAGCAGGAAATTCACCGGCAGCCCGAGGAAATTGCCGACCTTCATCTGGCGCTCGCTTTTGCCGAACCGGGCGAAATCACCGAAATTGAGCAGGAGGGCGGCGAAATAGCTGATGACCAGCAGGATCGCGTTGCCCATATGGCCCACCGTCTCCCAGCCATTGAGCACCTTGTCGCCGAGCGTCAGGTTCAGGGAATCAAAGCCCGCGTGATAGAGGATCCAGCCCATCAGAGCGAACATCACCACATAGACGGCGGGACCGCAGAAATCGATGAACTTGCGGATCGTCTCCATGCCGCGATTGAAGATCATCAGCTGAAAGAACCACATGAACAGGAAGCTGACCCAGCCGAGTCCGTCGAGGCCCGCGAAGCGCGCAGTGCTCAGGGTCGCCGCCGAGGGGGCGAAGAGCAGGATCAGCGTGGCCACCGCCTTGGACGCGAAATAGGTCTGGACCCCGTACCAGACGATGCCGACCACGCCCCGGATGATCGCGGCGAGATTGGCGCCCATCACCCCCATGCTGATGCGGGCGACGACCGGAAAGGGGATGCCATGCACGATGCTGGGCTTGCCGATCAGGTTCATCAGGAAATAGACGATCAGGATGCCGATCGCCATCGCCATCAGCACCTGCCAGCCGGTCAGGCCGAAGAGAAAGAGGCTGGCGGCGAAGGTATAACCTCCGACGCTGTGCACATCCGACATCCACATGGCAAAGATGCTGTAGCCGGTCCAGGTGCGCTCTTCCCGGGGGACGGGCGCCAGATCCTCGTTATAGAGCCTGGGGTCGGCGGTCACGCCACCCAGCCGCGCCATCGCGGAAGGGTCCGCCGCGCCGATCGGGGCCGATGCGGTTCCAGCCATATGTCACTCCTTTTCCGGATGGCAGTGGGGACGCGCCACCGCGCGCGTCGCGATCAGCCTACCCCCGCCGCCCGCCCGCGCAACGCAATTGTGCCTCCCGGCCGGACCGGGCGCGCCGCCCGCCCAATTAAGCGCCGTCTGCCCCGTTTTCCGCCCGTCCCGGTGTCATTTGCCGACTCTCGCCCGCGCCCGGCCTCCGGACCGCCCCTTTCCAGTCCCACCGATCCGGATATCCCGCGCCTTCGCACGCACCAGAGAGCACCGGGGACAAAATCGCCCCCCGGATCCCCGTTGCCCTCCGGCCGGATCGCGCGTTAGGGTGCCTTATCGACCGAGTGGTGACTAGGGTTCCGGGCAGCTTGCCGCCGGACCGAGCGTCGCAGAGACCGGGGGAGTTCCCTGGCTGCACCCAAGGGACAAAAGCCCAGGGGAGGAGACGTCGAGATCAACCGCGCCAAACCGGCGCATAAGGGGGTCTCAATGACGCTTGCCTCATTGCTTCTTGTTGTTTTCGCATCCTTCATCCATGCCAGCTGGAACCTGCTGGCCAAACGGGCCGCGTCGGTCGGACCGATCTTCGTCTTTGCCTGTAATCTCGTGACCTGCGTCGCCTATGCGCCCTGGGTGATCTGGCTGTGGGCGCGGGGAACCATCGACTGGACCTGGACCTCCGCCGGGTTCGTGATGCTCAGTGGCCTGATCCATCTGGCCTACAGCCTGTGCCTGCAGCGCGGCTATCAGGTGGCGGACCTGTCGGTGGTCTATCCGGTCGCGCGCGGGACCGGGCCGATGCTGTCGAGCATCGGGGCCTTTCTGATCCTCGGGGAAACACCCACCGGCCTCGGCCTCGTCGGTCTGGCGCTGGTCGTGGCCGGTATCCTGCTGATCGCCACCCGGGGAAGGCTGGTTGCCTTCACCCGCCCGGGGGGACAGGCCGGGGTCGGATGGGGCACGGCGACCGGCGGGCTGATCGCGAGCTATACCGTCGTCGATGCCTATGCCGTCAAGGCGCTCGGAGTAGCGCCCGTGGTTCTGGACTGGTTCTCCAGCCTGTCGCGGTTTTGCCTGCTGCTCCCGCTCGTGCTCGCCCATCCCCGCCGTGCCAGGACGGCCATGCGGGGGTATTGGTGGACCGCGATCGGCGTGGGCCTCCTGTCGCCGCTCTCCTATATCCTGGTGCTCGCCGCCCTGAGGAATGGCGCACCGCTCAGCGCCGTCGCGCCGATCCGCGAGATGTCGATGATGGTCGGCGCGCTGATGGGCCTGTTGATTCTGCGCGAGCCGGTCGGTCTGTGGCGTCTGGTGGGATGTGGCGTCCTGATCGCGGGGGTGATCCTGCTCTCGGCCGCCTGAGGCGGGGAGTCTCTCTCGGAGGCCACCCCGCGGAACAGGCCGGAGCGACCCTCTTTGTTCCCGCGCGAACCTCTCCGAGCCGGGGGTGCGCAGACGCCTTGATATCAGGTTAACGCAGGAAGACTTATTGTTGAAAATCAATGTCTTGACCCCCTGCGCACGCGTGCGCGCCCTCAGAAGAAGGCCTGAAGTCCCGTCTGGGCCCGGCCGAGGATCAGGGCATGGACATCGTGGGTGCCCTCGTAGGTATTGACCGCCTCCAGGTTCATCATGTGCCGGATCACCCCATATTCGTCCGAGATCCCGTTGCCCCCATGCATGTCCCGGGCGGTCCGGGCGATATCGAGCGCCTTGCCGCAATTGTTCCGCTTCATCAGGCTGATCAGTTCCGCCGGGGCGCGGCCCTCGTCGAACAGCCGCCCGAGCCGGAGCGCCCCCTGCAGCCCGAGCCCGATCTCGGTCTGCATGTCGGCGAGCTTCTTCTGGATCAGCTGGGTCTGGGCCAGCGGTCGCCCGAACTGCCGGCGCTCCATCACATAGGACCGCGCCGCGAGCCAGCAGAACTCCGCCGCCCCCATCGCGCCCCAGGCGATCCCGTAGCGCGCCCGGTTCAGGCATCCGAACGGCCCGGCGAGCCCCTCGACATGGGGCAGCAGGTTCTCCTCCGGGACCGGCACCTCGTCCATCTGGATCATGCCGGTGACGCTGGCCCGGAGCGAGAACTTGCCCTCGATTTTCGGGGTCTCAAGCCCCTTCATGCCGCGTTCCAGGAGAAAGCCCCGGATTTTGCCGCCATGGGCGTCGGATTTGGCCCAGACCACCATCAGGTCCGCGATGGGCGCGTTGGTGATCCAGGTCTTGGCCCCGCTGATCGCATAGCCGCCGGGCACGGGTTTGGCGCGGGTCACCATGCCGCCCGGATCTGACCCTGCGTCCGGTTCGGTCAGGCCGAAGCAGCCGACCATCTCGCCGGAGGCGAGCGCGGGCAGGAACCGCGCCCGCTGCGCATCGCTGCCATAGGCATAGACCGGGTGCATGACCAGCGAGGATTGCACCGACATCGCCGAGCGATAGCCTGAATCCACCCGCTCGACCTCGCGGGCGATCAGGCCATAGGAGACATATCCCGCCCCGACGCCGCCGAACTCCTCGGGGATCGTCGCGCCGAGCAGCCCCATCGCCCCCATTTCCGTCATGATCGCGCGGTCGAAGGTCTCGGTCCGGTTCGCCATCAGGACGCGCCCCGCCAGTCTTCCCTGCGCATAGTCCCGGGCCGAGTCGCGGATCATCCGCTCCTCCTCGCTCAGCTGATCCTCGAGACCGAACGGATCCTCCCAGACGAAATGCGCCGGTCTGGCACGGCTGAGCTCGGGGGTATGGCGCATCGCGGTCACTCCGGTTGGGTCCGCGCGCAATTCTAGGCGCGGGCGCGGGCCGAGGCAACCATGGCACCACGCGCCGGCTGGAGCGGCGGCTCCGTTGCCGCTAAGCTGCGCCGCCATGAGCCGTTCGATCCAACCCCTCGCGTTGTCTTTCTGCGCCGTCCTTGCCGCCATGGGCGTCCGCGCGGATCCGGCCCCTGTGCCCCGCCCGCCCGCGGCGACGAAGGCCGAGGGGGTGGAGGTCGCGACCCTCGAAACCGGGGCGCGGGCAAACCCCGATCGCGTCTGCACGGCGGACGGGATCTATTGCATCGCCCAGTCACGCTATCTCGACGATGTCTGCGCGGTGATCGAAACCACGGCCACCAAATCCGCGCTCGATCCGAACTTCCTCGCCCGGCTGATCTGGAAGGAGAGCCTGTTCCAGGCCGGTGCCCTCAGCCCGATGGGCGCGCTCGGCATCGCGCAATTCATGCCCGGCACCGCGAAGCTGCGCGGCCTTGAAGACCCCTATAACCCCGCCGAGGCGCTGCGGGCCTCCGCGCATTATCTCGCGGAGCTGACCCGGACCTATGGCAATATCGGCCTGGCCGCCGTCGCCTATAACGGTGGCGAGGCCCGGGCGGAAAAATTCATCGCGGGGCAGGGCGGCCTCCCCCTTGAAACTCGCGCCTATGTCGCCGCCATCACCGGCTATACCGCCGAGGTCTGGCGGGACGCGCCCCCCGACAAGGTCGATCTGCTGCTCTCCAGGGACAAACCCTTCCAGTCCGCCTGTGTCGAGATGGCCTCGCGCCGGGTCAATACCGACTTCACCCCCTCCGCCCCGGTCCTGCCCTGGGGGGTCATCATCGCCTCCAACCGGGACCGCGCGGGCGTGGAGCGTCAGGTCGGCCATCTGCGCAACCGCTATGCCGAGGTGATCGGGGCCGAAACCTTCACCTATACCCGCGGCCGCCGGCCTGGCTCCCGCCTGCGGCTCTACATGGCCCAGATCGGCCGCGAGAGCCGCGGCGATGCCGAGGATCTCTGCCAACGCCTGCGGCGTTCCGGGGCTGACTGCATGGTCCTGCGCAACTGACCCCCATACGGGCGATGCATCTTTCCCGACGGCCCGGTCCCGCGAAAGATCGGGCGATGCGTCCAGGCTTCTCCGTTGACGGTCGCCCGTGCAATGAACTTAATCCGTCTCCGGGCCATGCGATCCCTCATGTCTTCCGTGCCGCTGGCCAAGTGGGACCTTTTGTACCGGAGTATGTGAGTGTGAAGAGAAACCTCTCGATCGATATCGCCCGCGGCATCGGCATACTCCTCGTTGTGCTCCTGCACAGTTGGTTCGCCGACACCCGGGCACATCCAGACTTTCGTAATTCCCTTGCGACCTTTCTGATGCCGCTCTTCTTCCTGGTATCCGGACTCTTTCTCAATGTGTCAGCCCGGCCGGCGAGCTTTCTGAAGGTCCGCGCCGATGCCCTGCTCAAACCCTGTTTCGGTGTCCTTCTCGCGGTCTGGAGCGCCTACGCCGCCAAGGACATCCTGACCGGCGAGGCAACCACTGCGAACCTGGCCCGCGACCTTGCCAAGGTCTTCTACGCCACCGGCCCTATCCTCTCGATCCCGCCGCTCTGGTTCCTGCCGCTGCTTTTTCTGGCCTCCGTGCTCTGCTACCTGTTGGCCCGCGCGGTTCCCGGCGATAATCCCCGCCGGCTCCTCCTCGGCGCCGCCGTAATCCTGCTCATCGCGGGCCTGCCGAGCCTCCGGCTGTTCTGGGGGCTCGATGGGCAAGCGGGCGCGCGCCCCGCGCCCGGCCTCGACGCGCTGCCGGGCCTGCCCTGGAGCCTCGACATCCTTCCCATCGCCACCGCCTTCATGCTCGCGGGCTACGCTCTGCGCGACTCCATCATCGACATGCGCGTCAGACTCGTCCCCCTGTTTCTCGCGGCCGCCCTTTTCCTGGGCCTGAGGCTCACGTTCGACCAGTCGATGGACCTCAACCTGCGCCGCTTCGACGATCCGCTCATCGTGACGCTCCAGGCGGCGGCGGGTATCTTTCTGATCCTCGGCCTCTCGGTCTGGCTCCGCGATTTCCCGCGGCCAAGCGCGGTCCTCATCTATGTCGGACAGGGCTCGCTCTTCATCCTGCTCTTCCACTACCACATCCAGCGCGTCCTCTTCGCGCATCTCCTGGGCCCGCTCGGCAGCCCCTGGATCGCCGCGACCCTCGCCTATGTCGCCGCCGCGGGTCTTCCGCTCCTGATGTGGGAAGTAACGAAACGTAACGATTTTCTGTCACTGCTGCTGCTGCCGAGCCGGCGGCCGCGATCCCTTGCGCCGATTGCGTCGCCCGGTCCGGTCTCATAACCTCCGGTCGCGGTTCACCGTGTGGGGAGAGCCAGGGAGAAAGCCAATGAATTGCGTCTTCATTCAACTGCGCTGCAAACCGGGTCATACCTACGACGTGGCCGATGCGATCTACGACCGGGAATTCGCGTCGGAACTCTATTCCACCTCCGGGGAATATGACCTGATCATGAAGGTCTATATCCCCGACGGCGCCGACATCGGGCGCTACATCAATGACAAGATCCTCGATATCCCCTTCATCGACCGAAGTCTGACGACACTGACCTTCAAAGCGTTCTGATGGCGCCCCGGATCA
This sequence comes from Amaricoccus sp., assembly GCA_048594665.1. Classification (GTDB taxonomy): domain Bacteria; phylum Pseudomonadota; class Alphaproteobacteria; order Rhodobacterales; family Rhodobacteraceae; genus Amaricoccus. Next base: position 96,060 of record JBMDWT010000026.1, read on the forward strand.
CCGACTGGAACGGCGCCTATGCGAACGCGCCCTATATCCCGGGCAGCGCCGATTTCCCCGCGCAATGGGCCGCGCATTCCTATGCGTTCCGGATGACCCATGCGCCGGCGATCCTGAGCTATGGCCACACCCTGCGCGAGCGGATCGACATGTTCCAGCCGCGGGAGGGGACAAAGGGCCTCGTGGTCTATGTCCACGGCAGCTATTGGCGGGCCTTTGACCGGGACCGCTGGTCGCATCTGGCGGCGGGGCCGCTCGCCCATGGCTGGGCGGTGGCAATTCCGGGCTATATCCTCGCGCCCCAGCTGCGGGTCGCGGAAATCACCCGCGCGATCGGCCGCGCGATCACCATCGCCGCGGGCGTGGTCCCCGGGCCGATCCGCCTCTGCGGTCATTCGGCGGGCGGGCGGCTGGTCACGCGACAGATCTGCATGACCTCGCCGCTCCCGGCCAATATCCTTGCCCGGGTCGAGAACACCATGTCCATTTCCGGCATTCACGATCTGCGCCCGCTGCTCAGGACGGCCGTGAATGCCGAGCTGCGCCTCGATCCGGCCGAGGCGATGACGGAGAGCCCGGCGCTGCTGCAACCGCGCCCGGACGCCCGCCTTCACGCCTGGGTCGGCGAGGCCGAGCGCCCCGAATATATCCGCCAGAGCCAGTTGATCGCCAACATATGGATGGGTCTGGGGGCCGAGACCTCGCAGACGACCTCCCCCGGCCGGCACCATTTCGACGTGATCGAACCGATGACCGACCCCGACTCGGACCTGATCGGCGCGTTGCTGGCCTGACCATCCGGCTTTGAAACAAGAAGTGTTTGACGTTGAAACAGGGGCGTATTGATAACGGAATCGCCGCCAAAATGGTCGCCAAATCCTATGATCTGACAGGCGCGGTTACGTATCACACCGGGGCCTTTCCGCCAGCGGCTTGAATATCGAGATCTGCTCGGGCCGCTCGACGAGGCCGCGGCCTCTCTGGCAAGGTACGACACCATGATGTCGAGCATGGTAAACGGAGAGATCTCTTCCTCGCTCCGCTTCGTCGTCAGGACGCGGTCACCTCGTCCCGGATGGAAGGAACAATCTCGACAATCGAAGAGCTGTATCGCCTTGAAGCGGAGGAAGAGGCAGGCACGGCGGATCCCTATCGCGCAGCGCGTCATGGTGATGTGGAAGCTTTTCTCTACTCCCGTGCTTGGCGCAATGCACAGCAGGCTTTGGCCGAAGGTGTCCCGCTGGCGAGCATCTCGTCCAGACAGCGCACCAGCGGCTTCTGTCCTTCGGTCACGGTGCTCGCAAACGGTCTGGAAGGTACAAGATCGAACAGAATTACAGCGGGGACGAGAGGACGGGGAAAATTTACTACGTTCCGATCGCACCGGAACTTTTGGGGCCAGCGATGGCCGGGCGGGTGCATTTCATCAATGAAAGCTCCATGCGGCCGCTGATTCGAGCCGCGATCTCCCATGTCGAATTTGAAGCGTCGCATCCGTTCGAGGATGGAAATGGGCGGATCGGGCGGATGCTGATCACCCTGACCCTGTGGAGACTCGGCATCCTGAGCCAGCCGAATTTCTTCCTGTCTGGCTATTTCGAGATCTCCAAGGAGGAATATATCGAACGGATGCGTGCCGTCTCCGCCAGCGGCGACTGGTCCGGTTGGGTGGTGTTTTTCCTGAAGGCGATGCACGAACAGGCCAAGGTGAATATTGCGACCGCCGACGCGATCTTCCGGCTTCACCGAGACATGCGGGAGCGATTCCGCGAGGTGCTGAATTCCCAGTTCCATGATCAGGCGCTCGATTTCGTGTTCGCGAGCCCGGTGTTTCGCAATGACCGGTTTGTAGACCGCCTTGAAATAACAGCGTCATCGGCCCGCCTCCTCTCGAAGCGGCTGGTCGGGGCGGGTCTGTTGCGCACCATTGAACCCGCCTCGGGGCGCCGGGCGGCGCTTTATGCCTTCGATCCGCTCAAGGTCTGACGGGCGCCGCCGGAATTCGTCGCGCGCCCCGCGGGCAGGCTCTGGATCTGGCTTGGTCCCGCGTCCTAGGATCGCACCGGCACAGTTCAAGTCTCGCCTCAGGGGGAAGCACCATGCAATCGCACGCAAGGGTCGTGGTCATCGGCGGCGGGGTCGTCGGCTGCTCGGTCCTCTATCATCTGGCCAGGGCCGGCTGGACCGATGTCCTGCTGATCGAGCGCTCCGAACTCACCTCCGGTTCCTCCTGGCACGCCGCCGGTGGTTTTCATACGCTCAATGGCGATCCCAACGTGGCCAAGCTCCAGGCCTATACCGTCTCGCTCTATCGCGAGCTGGAGGAACTCTCGGGTCAGTCCTGCGGATTGCACCTGACCGGCGGCGTGATGATGGCGGATTCGCCTGAGCGGATGGATTTCCTGCGCCTGACCCATGCCAAGGGCCGGTGCCTCGGGATGGAGACCGAGATCATCACCCCCTCCGAGGCAAAGGCGATGTTCCCGCTGATGGACGACAGCCATTTCGTCGGCGCGCTCTGGGACCCGGTCGAGGGGCATCTCGATCCCTCCGGCACGACCCATGCCTATGCCAAGGCCGCGCAGAAGCTCGGGGCAAGGATCATTCTGCGCAACCGGGTCGTCGACCTCACGCAAGACCCCGATGGCACCTGGAATGTCGTGACAGAACAGGGCACGGTCCGGGCCGAGCATGTGGTGAACGCCGGCGGACTCTGGGCGCGCGAGATCGGCCGGATGGTCGGGATCGAGCTGCCGCTTCTGGCGATGGAGCATATGTATCTGCTGACCGAACCGATGCCGGAGGTTCAGGAGTACAACGCCGCGACGGGCCGCGAACTGATCGGCGTGATCGATTTCAAGGGCGAGATCTATACGAGGCAGGAGCGCCAGGGCATCCTGCTCGGCACCTATGAGCGCGCCTGCGTGCCCTGGTCGCCGAAGGCAACCCCCTGGGATTTCGGGCATGAGCTGCTTGCCCCCGACCTCGACCGGATCGCGCCCTCGCTGGAGGTCGGCTTCCGCCACTATCCCGCGCTCGAGAACGCCGGGATCAAGCAGGTGATCAACGGCCCCTTCACCTTCGCCCCCGACGGCAATCCGCTGGTCGGCCCGGTCCAGGGCCTGACGAATTTCTGGTCCGCCTGCGCGGTGATGGCGGGCTTTTCCCAGGGGGGCGGCGTCGGCCTCGTGCTGGCCAACTGGATGACCACCGGCGATCCGGGCTTCGATGTCTTCGGCATGGATGTCGCCCGCTTCGGCGACTGGACCAGCCTGCGCACCACCAATGCCAAGGTCCGCGAGAACTACTCCCGCCGCTTCTCGATCCGCTTCCCGAACGAGGAACTCACCGCCGCCCGCCCGCTCCAGACCACGCCGCTCTATGACATCATGACCCGCGACAACAACGCGGTGATGGGCGTGACCTGGGGCCTCGAAGTCCCGCTCTGGTTCGCCCCCAAGGGCACGCCCGCGCAGGATATCCTCTCCTTCCACCGCTCCAACGACTTCCCCCATGTCGCATCGGAGGTCGAGGCAACCCGGACCCGCGTCGGCGTGACCGAAATCGCGAACTTCGCCAAATACGAAGTCACCGGACCGGGAGCGGAGGCATGGCTGAACCATCTGCTCACCAACGAGATGCCGCGCCCCGGCCGCCTCGTCCTCTCGCCGATGCTCAATGACAACGGCAAGCTGATCGGCGATTTCACCGTCGCCAATCTCGGCAACGACCGTTTCCTGATCTGGGGCTCGTCGGGCGCGCAGATCTATCACATGCGCTGGTTCGAATGGCATCTCGCCCCCGATGTCCGCGTCACCCGTCTGGGCCAGCGCCTGATGGGCCTCGGTCTCGCGGGGCCGCGCGCGCGCGATGTGCTGGCCGCGCTCGCCGATATCGACGTCTCGAACGAGGCCTTCCGCTTCATGGACACCCGCGCCATGGATGTCGCGGGCCTGCCCGCTCAGGTCAACCGCATCTCCTACACGGGCGATCTCGGCTATGAAATCTGGGTCGAGCCGACCTATCTGCGCACGCTCTATCTCGCGATCAAGGCGGCGGGCGCCCCCCATGGCATCGTCGATTTCGGGATGCGGGCCCTCCTGTCGATGCGGCTGGAAAAGAACTTCCCCACCTGGTTCGCCGAGCTTCGCCCGATCTATGGCCCGGCCGAGGGCGGCATGGAGCGCTTCGTCAGGCTCTCCAAATCCGACTTCATCGGACGGGCGGCGGCGGTGCGTGAGGCGGACGAAGGGCCGCGCCTCTCCCGTGTGACGCTGGTGATCGACAGCGACACCGACGTGATGGGGGACGAGCCGATCTGGGCGCGCACCGACACCGACCCCGGCACGGTCGCGGCCCCCCATGGCTATGGCGCGCCGCGGTTCGATGCGACCGGCGCGGAACTGCCGAAACCCGAGCCGCGGCGTGACGGGGACTGGCGGGTGGTCGGCTGGGTCACTTCCGGCGGCTATGGCCATCATGTCCGCCAATCCCTCGCGCAGGGTTACATCCCGAGCACCCTCGCAACCGGGGACACTGGCTTCGAGGTGGAGATCCTCGGCACGCGGCGCCCCGCCCGCCTTGCGCCTGAGCCGCTGTTCGACCCGACCGGCGCGCGGATGCGGGGCTGACTGTCACAGGATCGAGGTGGATCGCGCCCCCCGATTGAGAGATGATCCCCTCCTTCGAGTCGCACAACAGGGGGGAAGCACATGCCGAAACTGCACGGATCGCCGTGCTGGTACGAAATGGGGTCGACCAGCGCGCTTGAAGCGATCGAGCCGTTCTATGTCAATGTCCTGGGCTGGAACATTCAGGAGTCCGGGATGGAAGGGTTCACCTACCATCTGGCGACATCGGGCGGGGATATGGTCGCGGGCCTCTATACGATGCCGCCGGGGATGGAAGGGGTTCCCTCCCACTGGCTGATCTATTTCGCCGTCGATGACGCGGACGCCGCCGCCCGGGCGATCGTCGCCGCCGGCGGCGTGTTGCACCGCGAGCCCGCCGACATTCCCGGCACCGGCCGCTTCGCGGTCGCGGCCGACCCCCGGGGCGCGGCCTTCGGCATCCTGCGACCCGAACCGATGCCGGGCGGCGGCGCGGGACATGCCTTCGATCAGGAAAAATCGGGCCACGGCAACTGGAACGAACTGATGACGCCGGACCCGGCGACGGATTTCGACTTCTACCTCGCCCTCTTCGGCTGGGAAAAAACCGGCGCCGTCCCGATGGGCGACATGGGCAGCTATCAACTCTTCGCCCAGGACGGCCGCGACATCGGCGGCTATATGGGCCTTGGCGCGGCGCCGGTGCCCGCCTGGCTGCCGTATTTCGGCGTGAACGGAATCGATGCCGCGCTCGAACGGGTCAGGGACGGGGGCGGCGAACGGGTCCACGGCCCGGTCGAGGTTCCGGGCGGCGCCTTCACCGCCATCGCCCGCGATCCCGCCGGCGCCTATTTTGCCATGGTCGGCCCGCGCGGCGTGACCGCCTGACCCTCCGGGCCGGGGGGCGTCCGTCCCCCGGCTAATTCACCTGAATGATCTTGGCCTCGGACGGCACGCCCGCGGCGTTCAGGAGGAACAGCATGTAATGCCCCGGCGGCGTGATGTTGCGATTGTCGGGAACGGTCACGTTCAACCCGGTGTCATCGGCGGTAAAGCTCAGCGTCTGATAGCGCTGGTTCATGTCGAAGGCATGGGTGGTCGATCCCAGCCGGATGAAGCTGATCTTGGTGATCGACGCGGCGTCCGGCGTTTCCACGTGGAAAGTCTCGCCATAAGCGACCGCCGGGGGCGCGGTCGTGATGGTCGGGCGCGGACCCGCGAAGAGGTAGGGCGGTGAGAATATCTCGAAATTGCGTTGCGGGATGCCGCCGCCGCCCTCGCCGCTCCCCGCCTTCAGGATCCGGCCGTCCGGCAACAGGATGGCCGTTTCGTGATAGCCCCGCGGGATCCGGCTGCTGGCCAGTGTCCTCCAGGTGCCCGTCGAGGGGTTCCAGAGTTCGGCGGCGAAAACGGCCTGTTTCAGGTCGTTCGCGGCGGTCCCCGCGACGCCCCCCGTCGCAAGGACCTCGCCGGTGGGCAGGAGCGTCAGGTCGAAATGGTGACGCGCATATTCCATCGAGCCGGTCAGCGACCAGACGGGCCTGGGCCGGTTGAGATCGATGATCTCGGCGGTATTCGTCGTTCGGCCCCCGCCGGCATAGAGGACCTTTCCCGGCTCATACATCACGGCTCCGCCATTCTGACGGTTCGCGATCTTGCGGGGACCGACAGTGGTCCAGCGGCCGCCACCGGCCGGATCGAAATACGTGGTCTTGGCTTCTACTCCGGCAAAGAAAATCTTGCCGTTCGGGGCCAGGAACGAACGCGGATAGTAGATCAGGGCGCGGCTGGCATCGGGCAGCGACGTGAGCACGCCGCTGCTCCAGATTTCGGGGATCAGGACATTCTGGGCCGTTTCATCGGTGCCCGCCGTGATCAGAACGTCGCCGTTGGCCATGGTTGTCGCCGTGGGATACCAGCGGCCCTTCGGCATGGTCGCGGAGGGACTCCAGACGCCTTGCTGTGGATCGAACAGGTTGGTTCCGGGAAGGCCGAAATTATTGCTGATATGGCCACCGACCACGAGGAGCCGGCCGTCCGCGAGGAAGGTGTGCCCCGAGCAGAAGACATTGATGGGCGCGGGAACCGATCTGAACTCCCCGGTTTTAGGGTCCCAGAGTTGCGGATATCCCGTCAGGCCAAAGGAAAGCACCTGTCCATCGGGCAAAAGATGCAGATGGATCGCAACGACCGGCCAAGGCGCGGGCGCGCTCCAGGATCCGACGATTGCCGGATCGGAGGCGGGGTCGAGGGCCACCGACATGCCTTGAGCGGGCGAGTTCGCAGCGGATGGCGCCCCCTTGGCGGGCGAATTCGCAGCGGACGGCGCCTTCTTGGAGCGCGAAGTGGCACAGGGCAGGTGATCGTTCACCGCCGTGCGCGCGCGCTTGGTGCCGGGATAGAGTTCCAGATTGCCGCCGGAACGTGTCCGGAGCAGTTTTTCAGTATAGCCGGGATCATCCGACGGCGCGCCGACAAGCTGGATTGTCCCGGTTTCCTTGCTGTTGACCACCTGATAGCGGACAGTCACCGGCTCCACATTCGAATTGATCAGGACGAATGTATTCTCACAGGCATATTCGACTTCGACAGGTAATCCGCTGCGTTTACCTGTTGTATGGGGATGTCCTTGGGCCAAAGCTCCGTCTGTCATGTAAAAGCTGGTCAAGAAATAAATGAATACTGCAATAATAAGTATAAAACGATCCTGCACGGCGTAAATACGCATAAAATCTCCCTATACGAGGATTAAATCGGAAAAGTGCATGGCATTCGCGGCGGTATCACCCTGATGATTGGTGAGTCAACGAAATTTTAGAAAATTTTTCCACGCCATGACTCTATTAGATGAGTCGATCGGAAAGAAACTACAGGCTATGCTGACAAATAATCGTCAGGTTGAAATATAAAATCCAGAGTTGTTTTTATGCTCGTAAATTCAGCATTGCCTCCGAGAGATTCAATCCTTGGTTTCGGAGCTCTTTGACAGGGGAGGGGGTGGCTCCAATGCCAAAGGCTGGAGCGATCCTGGCCGGCGCGAGTCGCGTGGCGGCGCCTGCGAATAGGCCGGTGGTCCTGGCCGGGCAGGGGTGCGCGTGTCGCTTGCGGGGGGGGCTCGATGGTGCTCGGGGCCGGATCTTTGCCCGGCGCGCCCGAGACGGGCGGAGGGTCGGACCGGGTCTCCGCCTCCGGGCCATTTCAAGGAGGCGGAACCGGGAAGGGCGGTGGCATTCCGGCGCGGCTAAGCGTGGGACCTCTCGCGGGCTGCGAAGCCCGAACGCCCTCGCGCGGGGGGCACCGGCTCAGGCCGGTCGTCCCGCGCGCCTTAGGGCGATTTCCAATCGAATGGCTTCATTCGATGACCAGAGGATCGCGTCAATTCAAGAAGAGAGAGTGGCAGACGTGAGCCGGTGCCAACACAAACCGCTCTAAAATCCGACCGACACCGGCTCAGCGTTTTTTCGTCGTTTTCTTGCGGGAGCCAAGGCCCATCGCCTTGGTCAATTCCTTGACGGCGGCCGTCTGTTGCCGTTTGGCGGCGGCGGCCCACATGCCGCGCGCCGGGCCGGCCGCCTTGTTCGCGGCGCTCAGCCACGCACTCATCCAGGGATTTTTCATGTCTCGCGCCTCCTCGTTCGAATCAGGCCCGGTTCAAACCGGGCCTTCTTCAAACTGGGGTAGGGCGGGCTCACTTCAAGCCGGTTTCCTCCAGAAGCCCCTTCTTCTTGGCCTCATAGTAATATCCCTTGGAATACCAGCCCACCGCCTCGTCCGGATCGCCATCGGCCACCAGCCAGGCTCCTCGCAGATATTTCACCGCGTATTTCAGGTTGGTCTCGGCATCGAGCAGGCCGGAGGGCTTGCCCTGATAGCCCATCGCCCGCGCCGTCTGCGGCATGATCTGCATCAGCCCATAATAATTGCCGTTGCGCGCCGTCGGCACATGGGTGCTCTCGCGCACCACGACGCGCTCGACCAGCGAGGGAGGCACATCGTAATGCGCGGCATAGCGATGGATCAGCTCGCGCAATTCCGGCGTCTCGTTCGGATAGAGCCCGCGCGAGGCCTCCGGTTTCTTCTCGCCCGGCGGCGGGGCGGCGGAACAGGCGGACATGCCGACCATGGCGATGATCAAGGCGGCGGCTGGGCGAAGCAACATGAAAATCCCCCCGGACGTGATGCGTCAACTCTTCCAGTGGTTAACTCTCTGTCAATTGAACAGTCGTGATCCGGCGCGATCGGCGAAATTCCGCCGATAGGGCCGATGGCGCAAAACCCCGCCATTTGAAACCTCTACCCCCCGAAGCTCAGCCGGTTCCCGGCACGGCATCCGGGGACTCGACCTCCGCTCCCCCGCCTGCCAGACTGCGATCCCAATGCTCCCCGGATCAAGGAAGGACCCCTCCATGCCCCGCCACACCGCCCGGATCGTCGAGCGCGCACCCCATGGAACGGACGAATCCGACCGCTTGGTGCTCGATTACGAAGGCCGGTTCCTGCGGCGCAAGACCCTCACCACCGAACGCGGCGACAGCCTGCTGGTCGACCTGCCCGAAACGGTCTCCCTCAATCACGGCGATGTCCTCGTCACGCTGGAGGGCACCCGCGTCGCCATCGCGGCGGCGGCGGAGCCCCTGATCGAAATCACCGCCCAGGGTGCCACCCTCGCCCGCCTCGCCTGGCATATCGGCAACCGCCACACCCCCGCCCAGATCGAGAGCCACCGCATCCTCATCCAGACCAACCATGTGATGGCCGACATGCTGGCCCGGATGGGCGCGACCGTGCGCGAAGTCTGCGAACCCTTCACCCCGGAGGGCGGCGCCTATGGTCTCGGCCGGACCCACGGCCACCACCATGGCGGCGCAACCGACGATCCGCATGACCACTGACGCGCAATTCCGGGCGGAACAGGTGCTCTCCGCCTGGTTCTCCCCCTCCTATCCGGTCGGCGCCTACAGCTACTCGCACGGCCTCGAATGGGCGGTCGAACGCGGCACCGTGACCGATGCCCCCGGCCTCTCCGCCTGGATCGCCGACCTGCTCGACCATGGCGCGGGACGCACCGACGCCCTCCTGCTCGCCCAGGCCTTCGCCGCCGACGACCCCGCCCACATCGCCGCCCTCGCCGAGGCCCTCGCCCCCTCCCGCGAACGCCACCTCGAAACCATGGCCCTCGGCACCGCCTTCGCCAAAACCACCGCCGCGGTCTGGACCATCGACCTGCCCGCCATGCCCTATCCCGTCGCGGTCGGCCACGCGGCCCGCCGGCTCGACCTGCCCCTCCCCCTGACCGCCACCCTCTACACCCAGGCCTTCGCCGCCGGCATCGTCTCCGCCGGCGTCCGCCTCATCCCCCTCGGCCAGACCGACGGCCAACGCATCACCCGCGACCTGATGCCCCACGCGGCGGCGGTGGCACGCGACGCCCTGACCCGAACGCTCGACGACATCGGCGGCTCCGCGACCCACGCCGACCTCGCCGCGATGCTCCACGAAACCCAATACACGAGGCTCTACCGCTCATGACCGCCCCCCTCAAATCCCCCCACGGCCCGCTCCGCGTCGGCCTCGGCGGCCCCGTCGGCGCCGGCAAGACCGCGCTGATGGATCAACTCTGCAAACGGATGCGGGACCGCTATTCGGTCGCGGCCATCACCAACGACATCTACACCCGCGAGGACGCCGAATTCCTGATGCGCAGCCAGGCGCTCCCGCTCGACCGCATCATCGGCGTCGAAACCGGCGGCTGCCCCCACACCGCGATCCGCGAGGATGCCAGCATCAACCTCGCCGCCGTCGACGACATGACCCGCCGCTTCCCCGACCTCGACCTGATCCTGATCGAGAGCGGCGGCGACAATCTCTCGGCCACCTTCTCGCCGGAACTGGCCGACATCACGCTCTATGTCATCGACGTCTGCGCGGGCGACAAGATCCCGCGCAAGGGCGGCCCCGGCGTCACCCGCAGCGACCTGCTCATCATCAACAAGATCGACCTCGCCCCGTATGTCGGCGCCTCGCTCGATGTGATGGACCGCGACAGCCGCAGGATGCGCGGGGAACGCCCCTTCCAGTTCTGCAGCATCCGCGACGGTGTCGGCGTCCCCGAAATCATCACCTTCCTGGAAACCGCCGGGGGCCTCGCCGCCTGACCTGTCCCGGAACCTTCCCCCGCCCGAACGGTTTCCCGATTCTGAAACCAGAAAAGGATACGGGGATGAAACGCGGAACCATCATGGCGGCGGCTCTGATCATGGCGCTCGGGGCCGGGGCGGCCTCGGCCGATTGCGCGGCGGATATGGCGAGGCTGGGCCACGGGATTTCAAAGGACGGCTCGATGGCGCCGCTCCAGGGGTCGAGCACCCCGCCCCCGGCCTCGGACACCGGCGGGACGGCGGCCGCGCCTCCGGCGGAAGGGGAGGGGATCGCCAAGGACGGCTCTGAAACCCCGCTGGGGGCCAATCCCGACATTGCGACCTCGGGTCAGGACGCGCAGTCGCAATCCTCGGGTGGCGACACCGCCGCCGCCCAGGCGACGGGCGCGGGCGAAGCGCCCCAGAGCAAGGAGGACGCCCTGGCCAAGGCGCGGGCGGCTCTGGACGCGGGCGACGAGGCGGCCTGCAATGAGGCCTTGAAGGGTGTGATGTAATCCCCCCGGCGACGGTCTTCTTGAAAACCAAGCGCCATCCGGGGGGCGAGGCTCCCGGATTGCGCTTGATTGGTGTTTGGGATCACGCGATTTCTGGTGTCAGTTATTGATCAGAAACATTGCCATGATAGGGTGCCCTACCCCTGAGGTGGGGATGTAAGTCATAGGAGAGAGGTATTTTGTTTAAAACCGCTTGGACGATCTGCGCCGCTCTGACGACGCTGGCACTGCCCGCCGCGGCGGTCGATCTCGACAGCCTGTCGCGGAGTCAGAAGGTGACTTATTGCGTCGACTACATCTGGCTTGACCTGAAGGGCCAGGAGCAGAGGAAGGCCCTCACGCCGTCCGAGTTCAGTGCGGCGGAGACGCAACTGATCATGAAAACGATGGCGCGGAGCGGCATGTCCAATTTCCCCCAATATGGCCGGGAACTGGAGCAGGGCCTGAAGGTAATCGCCTCCGAGAAGCCGACCGACGGCGAGATCGCCCAAAAGGCCACCACCTGCCGCGCCTACCTGAAACTCTGATTTCAGTCGGCGCGGGGCAGGGCCTTGTCCGGCGGCCCCCCGCGCGGGATTGATCCCTGCGCGGGTTTGTAGCATATTCGGCGACAAGAGGTGTCGTCATGAGCGTTTCCCGCAATCCCAGCATTTCCCTGTCCGACCATCGCCGCCGCCTCATCCAGGGTCTGGTGTCACAGGGCCGCTATTAAGGCGTGTCAGAAGTTGTCCGCGAGGGCCTGCGTCTTCTGGAAGACCGGGAGGCCCGGCGGGCGCGGGCCTTGCTGGAAATCGAGCATGTCGTGCGCGACGGGATCGACAGCGGTCCGGCGGACTCCCTCGACCTCGACGCAGTCGTGGCCGAGGCGGAGCAGCGGGCCGAGGCAGCCTTTTACAAATTGAAAGCGGAACTCGGGGCCGCGGCGGATGAGTTGGAAGCCGGTGGCGGGATGCCCTTCGACCCCCGGACGTTCGAACCGCGCGCTTTCACGTAGAAATGGCAACGTTTCGTCTCTCCACGGCGGCCCAAGCGGTCCTGATCGCGTCTGACACGCGCCCAAGCCAGGCACAACTCACATTGCGTCAAGTCGTGAGTTTAAACTCTGATGTTGCGCGGCGCTCGACAGCGTGTTTAATGATAGCATTATATTCTAGTGAAAGGGAAGTTTGTCTTGGATGATTTTAAATTACTTATATTTCGAAATAATATTTAGGATGTTATTTTTATAAAATGAATAAAGGAAAAATAGAAAATTTATTTGAATTCGCTTCTAGAATATCCGCTGGTGAGGAGCGTGACGGATTTACTTACGTTTATAGGGGGCATGCTAAGCTTGGATGGAAATTGCAGGCAAAGGTTCACAGAACCTTTAAGTTCGCACAATCCGAAAATCGCCTTCTTATGGATCTAATTGAGCATACGCCAGAAGACTTTGCTGGGGACACAACTACCCTCGAAAGGCTGGTTCGATCAGCGCATCATGGTCTTCCTACAAGGCTTTTGGATGCTTCCTTCAATCCGTATATCGCACTATTTTTCGCTTGTAGAGAGCAAGAATTTTTAGCCGATGACTCGGAGGTAATTAGGATTGGGATATCTAAAGAACTCGTAAAAGATTATGATAGTGATACAATAAGTTGTGTATCTAATTTGGCTCGATTAGAGGAGTTTCAACGCAAGCAAATTGTTGCATTTATAATAGGTAATAGAGTAGATGGAGATGTAGAGACAGTTGAAATTGAAAAATTTAATAAATTTTTTCCAGTAATAAAAATTGCTGATTTTGTACGACGCGAGAAATCTTACTTTGAAAATAAAATTAAACCATTATCATTGTGGCAACCCCATATGGTGCTGCCTAAAAAGAGCAACAGGAGAATATTAGCGCAGTCTGGGGCATTTCTTGTTGCTGGATTAATGAATGAGATAAGAGGCGGCGCTTCCAAAGGCTTTTCGGTGGAAAAATTTATTATAAATGCTAAATCAAAAAAATTAATAATAAATGATTTAGATGCAATCAACATAAATCTGTCAAGTGTTTTCCCAGACATAGATAATGTAGCGCGTTATTTATCCGATAAATATGCTTAATCATCCATTTTGGATGTGAAATAAACACCTGCTTTGGAATATAAAATTTTTGGACAGGCAGATCTTTTTTATCTGCGTTAGAACGCCTAATACTTTCCGTATTCAAGCCACATTGCTTCTATTTATAGGAGCGTATTTATTAGACTATCTGTGCGACTCCAAAAATCTTCCAACACAATATACCTTGCCACCCAGTTCCCGTCGAATGATCCCCTGCACGAAACCAAGCGTGTACAAGCACGCCCCCAATCCTTACCGCTTCCTGAACAGAAAAAAATATCGCTTCAATATCAACCAGATAACCCCCTGCGCACGCGTGCGCAGGGCGTGCCCAAGCGGCCTCAGTCGTCCATCTTCAAGGCCGAGATGAAGGCCTCCTGCGGGATGTCCACCCGCCCGAACTGACGCATCTTCTTCTTGCCGGCCTTCTGCTTGTCGAGCAGCTTCCGCTTCCGGGTCGCGTCCCCGCCGTAACATTTGGCCGTCACATCCTTGCGGAGCGCCGAGAGGGTCTCGCGGGCGATGATCCGCCCCCCGATCGCCGCCTGGATCGGGATCTTGAACATATGCTGGGGGATCAGCTCCTTCAGCTTCTCCACCATCGACCGCCCCCGCGCCTCCGCCCGCGCCCGGTGAACCATCGTCGAGAGCGCATCCACCGGCTCATCGTTCACCAGGATCTGCATCTTCACGAGGTCATCCTCCTGATACCCCGTCACCTGGTAGTCAAACGAGGCATAGCCCTTGGTCACCGATTTCAGCCGGTCGTAGAAGTCGAACACCACCTCGTTGAGCGGCAGGTCATAGACCACCATCGCCCGGGTTCCGGCATAGGTCAGATCCTGCTGCACCCCCCGCCGGTCCTGACAGAGCTTGAGCACATCCCCGAGATATTCGTCCGGCACCAGGATGGTCGCCTTGATCCGGGGTTCCTCGATATGATCGATGCGGACCATTTCCGGCATGTCGGCCGGGTTGTGGAGTTCCATCATCGAGCCGTCGGTCAAGAAGATCCGATAGACCACGGAGGGCGCCGTCGTGATCAGGTCGAGGTCATATTCCCGTTCCAGCCGGTCCCGGATGACTTCGAGATGCAAAAGCCCGAGGAAGCCGCAGCGAAATCCGAACCCGAGCGCGGCCGAGGTTTCCATTTCCGAGGAGAAGGAGGCGTCGTTCAGTTGCAGTTTCTCGATCGCATCGCGCAGCGCCTCGAAGTCGGAGGCATCGACGGGGAAGAGGCCGCAGAAGACCACCGGAATCGAGGGTTTGAAGCCGGGCAGGGGATCGGTCGCCCCCTTGCGTTCATGGGTGATGGTGTCGCCGACCCTGGTGTCGCGGACCTGTTTGATCGAAGCGGTGAGAAAGCCGATTTCGCCGGGCCCGAGTTCCTCGACCTGTTGCATGCCGGGGCGGAAGACGCCGATCCGGTCCACCGGATAGAGGGCGTTGGTGGACATCATCCGGATCCGCTCGCCCTTGCGGAGCTTGCCGTCGATGACGCGGATGAGGACGACGACCCCGAGATAGGCGTCGTACCAGCTGTCGACCAGCATCGCCTTGAGCGGCGCATCGGGGTTGCCCTTGGGGGCGGGCAGGCGGGTGACGATGGCCTCCAGCACATCGGGGATGCCGATGCCGGTCTTGGCCGAGATGAGGACGGCCTCGGAGGCGTCGATGCCGATCACATCCTCGATCTGGGCGCGGATCCGTTCGGGCTCGGCGGCGGGCAGGTCGATCTTGTTGAGGACGGGGACGATCTCGTGGCCGGCGTCGATCGCCTGATAGACATTGGCCAGCGTCTGCGCCTCGACGCCCTGGCTCGCGTCGACCACGAGGAGCGAGCCTTCGACGGCGCGCATTGAGCGGCTGACCTCATAGGCGAAGTCCACATGGCCGGGCGTGTCGATCAGGTTGAGGACATAGGTGAGGCCATCCTGGGCCGTATATTCGAGCCGGACGGTCTGGGCCTTGATGGTGATCCCGCGTTCCCGCTCAATGTCCATCGAGTCGAGCAACTGCTCCTTCATTTCGCGCAAGGCAACCGTGCCGGTCGACTGGATCAGCCGATCCGCGAGCGTGGATTTGCCGTGGTCGATGTGCGCCACGATGGAGAAATTGCGGATACGGGAAATGTCTGTCATGCGCGCGATATGCCGTCGAACCGCGCGTTCCGTCAAGGGAATGCGCGGGGTCAGGTGAAGAGGTCAGTTCTCCGGACCCTGCCCGCGCAGGACATCGAGGATCTGTTCGGCGGAGGCGGTCTCCGTCGCGGCCGGAGGAACGCTCTCCCGCCGGAGCTCGAGCGCGCCCTTGGTCGGATCGGTGCCATTGCCCAGGCCGGGCGCGGGGCGGGGGTAGGGTCGGCCCACGAGGCTGCGCGCGAGCGGCGTCTCCTCTGCGACCACCGGTTCCGCCGGTTTGGGTGCCGGTTTGGGTTCGGGGGCCGTCACGGGCACGACCGTCGGAGCGGGCACGGGCAGGGCCGCGGGAGTCAGGACCGGCCGCGGGCTGACATGCGGGGTCGGTGTTTCGATCATGACCGGAGTTGACGGAACCGAGGGCTCCCGGTCCGCGACGAGCATCGGGCCCGTTACCGGAGCGGCGTCGGTCTGAAGGAAAGGGGCCTGTTCGTTCCGGGTTGCGACCACCAGCGTGCCCCAGGACCCCAGACCCAATCCCGCCACGAACATACCGAGCAGCAGGGTCAAGGAGCCCCGTGCCGGAAGCGCCGATGACACCGCGTTCACCAGGCGGCCGACCAAGGGCTCTGGCTCCCGTGGCGGGAGGGACTCCCGAATCGACGTCTCGTCGTCCTTTTCGAGCGCGCTTTCGATGTCGATCAGGACTTCCCCTGATCCGACGCCGGTCAGCCGTGAAGGAGAGACAAGCCCCTCCGGCGGGTCCGACATCGGGACAAGTTTGTTCGCGAGCACGATCGCGCGCCGCGCCCGTGCTTCCCTCAGCCGCCCTTCAAACGCGGCTCGATCAAAAACATCGAATGCGCAGGTTCGATCCCTTGGATCGTCCTCCAGCCGATGCAAGATGCCATCCTTCGCCACTGCTCGATTCCTTAGCCGTCTGCCACGCCGAGGGGCCCTTGTTGATCGGGGCCTCGTTCTTGTTCCTGCCACGCAACCAGAGGAAAAACACGACTTACCTTTATTCGAATATCGAAGTTAAAGGTTCATTGTTTTACTCTATTCGCGCTTTTTGTGCGATTAACGGGCGTGACATCGTCCTGCGGAAAGGACGCTAGGTCCGGCGGGTCCGCCCGGTCAAGGCAGGGACCCCACTCTTGTTCCGATCGGCGGGTCTCCGCCGGCCCACCGAGGGGGCCGGCCCGATCCATAATGCGTTCAGCCGACGAGCGCCGCCTCGGTCGATCCCCGCACATCCGCCTCGGTCACTCCGTCCGCCAGTTCGACGATGCTGAGCCCGCCTTCGACCACGTCGAACACCCCCAGATTGGTGATGATCCGGTCGACTACCGCCTTGCCGGTCAGGGGCAGGCTGCATTCATGCAGGAGCTTCGTCTCCCCGGCCTTGTTGGTGTGGTCCATGATGACCACGACGCGCTTGACGCCCGCCACCAGATCCATCGCGCCGCCCATGCCTTTGACCAGCTTCTTCGGGATCATCCAGTTCGCCAGATCGCCCTTTTCGGACACTTCCATCGCCCCGAGAATCGCCATGTCGATCTTGCCGCCCCGGATCATGCCGAAACTGTCGGCCGAGGAAAAATAGGAGGTGCGGTCCAGTTCGGTGATCGTCTGCTTGCCGGCATTGATGAGGTCGGCATCTACTTCCGCGTCGGTCGGAAACGGGCCCATGCCCAGCATTCCATTCTCCGATTGCAGGGTCACGTCGATCCCCTGGGGGATATAGTTCGACACCAGGGTCGGAATGCCGATCCCGAGATTCACATACATGCCGTCGCGCAGTTCCTGCGCGGCGCGGGCGGCCATCTGATCACGGTTCCAGGGCATTTTGGTCCTCCTAAGGTCGTTTCCGCCAAGTCCGCGGTGCTGTGTTTCAGGTCAGTGCCTTTGGCGAAATGGTCATCGTGACCGTCATTCCTTCCGGCCCGCGGTGGTAGGCGATCGTTCCGCCCAATTGACGGGTGAGCTGCTCGATGATGCGCACCCCCAGTCCACCGCCCGCCTCCGGCGCGCCGGTTTCCTCCGCCGCCGGGATCAGGGGCGCCGTGGGGCGATCCATGACTTCGAGGAGCAAGCCGCCGTCCGCCGCGCGCTCCAGGTGGAGGCCGATCCTGCCGGTGCCATCCGACCCGAAAGCATGGCGCATCGAATTGGCGCAAAGCTCGGAGACGATCAGCCCGCACTGGACCGCGACATCGGCGGGGACCGTGAGGCTCTCGCCCGTCAGACCGACCTCGATGCCGCCTTTCGGGCCCAGCACGGCAATGGTTCCGGCGATACGGCGTAGATAGACGCCAAGCTCGATTGCGCCGCTGTTCTCGCCCTCCCGGTACGTCAGCTCGTCATAGAGCAGCCGCAACGCCTCCACCCGACGCGCCAGCATCTGGAACGGCTGATCGTTCGGGACATTGCGCCCTTCCATCCGGATCAGGCCAACGATCATCGCCAGATGGTTCTTCACCCGGTGCTGGGCCTCCAGCAGGGCTTCGCGGGTCTGACCATCGATCAATCGGTCCATGCCCAGGGGCTTCTGGACTCCGAGGAAATATTTCGCGCCCGTAAGGGGATCCTCGATCGGCGCGATCAGCAGCCGGTTCCAGAAGGCCTGGCCCTCGGCGGTATAGTTCAGGATATCCGCCGTGATCTCCCGGCTCTCCTCAAGCGCGGCGCGGATGCGCGCCACCGTGGAGGGATCAGTGCCCGGCCCCTGGAGGAACCGGCAGTTCCGGCCGATCACCTCCGACGGGCTGTACCCGGTCGCATCGAAAAAAGCGCCGTTGGCATAGATGATCGGCACATCGGGCAGCGAGGGATCGCTCAGCACCATCGAGAACGGTGAGCGCGCGATAAGTTGCGCCGCGACGGTGTCGGTCAGGCCCGGTCTGGTGAACTCTGCCTCGCCTTCGTCCGGCGTCTCGCCCTTTTCGCAAGGTTGCGCGCACATGGTCGCGATGGTCTCCCGACGAACTCAGGCCGCGCGCACGGTACGCTGTTCGATCCGCTTCTCGAACGAACCTTGCAGAATGCGATGCACGAAAATCCCGGGCGTATGGATCATGTCGGGATCGAGGCTGCCGGTCGGCACGATCTCCTCGACCTCGGCTACGCAGATCCGGCCGCTGGTCGCCACGTTCGGATTGAAGTTCCGCGCCGTCTTGCGATAGACGAGATTGCCCTGATCGTCGCCTTTCCAGGCCTTGACGATCGCCAGATCCGAGACGATGCCCGTCTCCAGAATATAGGTCTGGCCGTTGAAATCCTTGTGTTCCTTGCCTTCGGCGATCACGGTTCCGACGCCGGTCTTGGTATAGAAGCCGGGGATCCCCGCGCCACCCGCCCGCAGGCGCTCGGCCAGGGTGCCCTGCGGATTGAACTCAAGCTCCAACTCGCCGCTCAGATACTGCCGCATGAATTCGGCGTTCTCCCCGACATAGGAGGAGATCATCTTCTTGACCTGCCGGGATTTCAGCAGAATCCCCAGGCCGAAATCATCGACGCCGGCATTGTTGGAGGCAACGGTCAGATCCTTGGCGCCGTGATCCCGGATGGCGAGGATCAGGTTCTCCGGGATACCGCAAAGACCAAAACCCCCGGCCGCGATCGTCATGCCGTCGAACAGCAATCCGTCCAGGGCGGCGGCGGCGGAGGGGTAGACCTTTTTCATGGAGAAACCTCGGCTGTTTGCGCAACTGCGAAGATACCTTCCTTTCCGGAAGCCGCCGGAAGTGTCAAGCCTCGGGCACGATTCAGAGGCGCGCCGCCAGCGCCGTCAGTTCCGCGCGCAACCCGTAAATCTCGGCGGCGGCGGTGGACCGGGGCGACAGCTCCTGTGCCGTCCGGCCCGACATCAACGACTGGCCAAAGCCGAGCCGGTTGCCGATCTGGCTGGCGAGCAGCAGGCTGCGCGCCTCCCCCAGGGCCGAGAGCACTTCCTCCAGCGAGGAATGCCGCGGCGGCATCCGGTTCAACAGGATGCGCAGCGGGGTTCTGGACTTGCGCGCGGTCTCCAGCACCGACTGCGAGGCCCAGACATCCAGCGCCGAGGGCTGACAGGGGGTGACGATCAGGTCGCTGTCGCGGATGATGGTCTCCAGCAGCGAGGAGGCCGCCCCCGGACAATCGACCAGAACGTAATCATGGGTGCGCCGCGCGGCCTTGGCATCGGAACTCGCCCGGTAATCCTTGGTATCGACCAGCGTCATCGCGGGATCGGCGCGCACCTCCGCCCAGCGGGTCAGGGATTTCTGGGGGTCGAGATCGAGCAGCGCCACGGTCCGCCCCGCCTCCGACCAGGCCGAGGCCAGATGCGCCAGAACCGTCGTCTTGCCCGCGCCGCCCTTTTGCTGGGCGAAAGCTATGACTTTGCCCATATAATGGGTCTCCCTGTATTTTTTCCCCTTTATATAGGTCAGATCCGCCCTGTGAAGCCGGAAATCGCCCTCCGGGCCCCAGGGCTCCACGACCGAGGCCACGACCGAGGGTTGCGGACCACGCGGTTTTGCGATGCTATGGCGCGAACCAGAGCCCAGCCAGGAGGATCCTCCAAGCCATGAGCATCGAGATCGCCGAAGGAAAAGACATCACCATCCGGTTCGACGGACAGCGCTGCATCCATGCCCGGCGCTGCGTGATGGGGGAGCCCGCCGTCTTTCGCGCCAATG
Organism: Amaricoccus sp.; assembly: GCA_048594665.1. Classification (GTDB taxonomy): domain Bacteria; phylum Pseudomonadota; class Alphaproteobacteria; order Rhodobacterales; family Rhodobacteraceae; genus Amaricoccus. The sequence goes on from JBMDWT010000026.1 coordinate 116,233, forward strand.
TCGAAGGCCCCTGGATCGCCCCCGATGCCGCGAGCGCCGAGGAGATCCTGCGCGTCGCGATGAACTGCCCGTCCGGTGCGATCACCGTCGAGCGGCGGGACGGCGGCGCGGGCGAGGCTCCGCCCCGGGCGAATATCGTGGTGATCCGCGAAAACGGTCCGCTCGCGGTCCATGCCGATCTGACGGTCGAGGGGCAGGGCGCGATGACCCGCGCCACCCTCTGCCGCTGCGGCCTGTCGCGCAACAAGCCCTTCTGCGACAATTCCCATATCGAGGGCGGCTTCGTGGCGACGGGCGAGCCTGCCTCGAAATCCTCGACCCTGACGATCCCGGACCTGACCGGCCCGGTCTCGGTCACGCCCCTGCCGAACGGTCCGCTGCGGGTGAAGGGCAAGCTCGAACTCGAATCCGGGACGGGCCGCAATCTCGACCGGGTCGAGCAGACCTTCCTCTGCCGCTGCGGCCAGTCGGCGAGCAAACCCTATTGCGACGGCACCCATTCCAAGGTCGGCTTCGAGGCGCCGTAACCCCGTCACCCCTTGAAGACAGTCTCGCGATGATGGCGCAGGAAGGCGGGATGCGGTCGCAAATCCGCCCGCGCCGGAAGATGCAGTCTGGGATGGGTGAGCAGGTTCAGGACCGGCTCCGGCAGCCGGTCCCGGGCGATCAGAAGCGAGTGATCGTCGTCCACGGAAATCAGGCCGCGATCAAACAGCCAATGGACGGTTCCCGAGAGCGCCAGCCCGTTGCGAACGGAATCGGGGCCATCCTTCTCAACCGCCCGGATATGCGCCGCCTGGACCTCGGACCGCCCGCCTCCGTTGATGATCCGGAGCCGGGTGATGGCGCAGGTATCGTCATAGGCGGTCTTGACCGCCGCGGCGAAGGCGCGGTCCCGAAACCGGCGCTGTCCCAGTTGCGCCACCATTTCCCGCGGGACGATCTCCGGGGGCGGGCCATGATCAAACCCGGGGGCCGCCTCCGAGAAGCCGGGAGGATCGGCTGTCCGAAGGGCGGCGGACAGGTCTGGATCGTCAAATCTCGGAGAGAATGTCGCGGCATGTCCGGCGGCGACAATGGCATTGTATTCCGCGTCGGGGATGGATCGCACCGACCGGCCGAACGATCCGCGATTGGTGGAACCATCGGCCTTTCGCAGGGCGCTCTCGAAAGAGCTGCCCCGATCCGAAAACGGCACCGGATTGGGGAAATCGAGATAATCCGAAACGCGGGCATAAAAATGACCCGCGCGCATGGGATCGGGTTCGATGCTCCGCAATCGGGCGGTCGCGAAATAGACCATCCGTCCACCACGGCTCGACAGATCCGCCGAACGCCGTCGTGGCTCGTAATAGACGATCCAGTCCCCGATCGCCGCCTCGGCCTGTCGGAGGTAGGTCGCCGGGAAGTGATACCGGGCCTCGGGCAGGTCGTCATAGGCGGGCTCGACCTTCGTCGTCAGGACCGCCTTGACCATCTCAGGCGCTCCAGCCGGGCGGGACGTCTGTCCCGCCGGTCCGTCCGCGATGGTCTTTCTGATTTTTCATATTGAATTCAATATGTTACATCTTGTCCGGGCGCGGACACGCCTTACATGACCGCGCCGACCTGCCAGGGGACGAATTCGTTGTCGCCAAGGCCCAGGGCTTCGCTCTTGGTCTTCTCGCCCGAGGCGACCCTCAGGATCATGTCGAGGATTTCGCGGCCCTTGTCCTCGATCCGAACCCCCCGGCTCACGATATCGCCGCAGTTGATGTCCATATCGTCCGGCATCTGGGCAAAGAGCCGGTCGTTGGTCGCGACCTTGATCGTCGGCGCCGGCTTCGATCCAAACGCGGATCCCCGGCCGGTCGTGAAGACCACCAGATGCGCCCCCCCGGCGATCTGGCCGGTCGTCGCCACCGGATCATAGCCCGGCGTATCCATGAAGACGAAGCCCGGGGTGGTCACGGCTTGCGCATATTGAAAGACATCCGTGAGGGGGGTGGAGCCGCCCTTGGCCGCCGCTCCAAGCGATTTTTCGAGGATGGTGGTCAGGCCCCCTGCCTTGTTCCCCGGCGAGGGGTTGTTGTCCATCGAACCGCCGTTCATCTCGGTATAGCGTTCCCACCAGCGGATCCGTTCGATCAGCTTGTCCGCGACCTCCTGGCTGACGGCGCGCCGCAGGAGCAATTGCTCCGCCCCGTAGATTTCGGGCGTCTCGGCCAGGATCGCCGTCCCGCCCATCCCCACCAGCAGGTCCGAGGCGACCCCGAGCGCCGGATTGGCCGTGACCCCCGACAACCCGTCCGACCCGCCGCATTCCAGCGCGACCTTGAGTTCCGAGGCCGGGATCGGCTCGCGCTCCACCGCGTTCACCTCCGGCAGGAGGGCATGGATCTGCTCGACGATCCGGGCAATGGTCTTGGTGGTCCCGCCGGTGTCCTGGATGGTCAGGCCATGGAACCGCTCCGCGCCCGATCCGAACTGCGATTTCATCCGGGCCACCTGCATCACCTCGCAGCCGAGCCCGACAAAGACCGCTGCGCCGACATTGGGATGGGTCGCATGACCCCAGAGCACCCGCTGGAGATTGTCGAACCCCGGCCCCTCCGAGGCCATGCCGCAGCCGGTCCCATGGGCGAAGGCCACCACGCCGTCGATATTGGGATAGTCGCGCAGAACCCCTGAGGCATTCACCTCCTCCGCCGCCCGCCGGATCACCGTCGCCGAGCAGTTCACCGTGGCACAGACCGCGATATAGTTGCGCGTCCCCACCTGCCCGTTGGCCCGGCGATAGCCCATGAAGCGCGCCGCCTCGACGGGGGGGATCGCCGCCCGCGCCGCTTCGAGATCGGCGCCGACCTTGTACTCCTTGTCATGCGCCCCGAAGGCGCAGTTCTGGGTATGGATATGATCCCCGGCGGCGATGGCTTGGGTCGCATAGCCGATGATCTGGCCGAACTTGATGATATCGCCGCCTTCCGGGATATCGACCCGGGCAATCTTGTGCCCCGCTTGAATGGCCCGCTCCAGCGGCGCGCCGAAGCCGAGCGGACGCGTGCCCGCCTCCGCCTTCGCCGTCAGCACAGCCACATTATCCGCTGGGTTCAACAGCAGCGTTCCCGTTCCCTCAGTCATGCCGACCACCTGTTCTTATTCGCCTCGCGGCGTTTGTTCCCGGAATCGATGCCCCGCGGGCAAAGCCGTCCACGGCTGGCATTCGATCCTTCGGATCAACCTATTCCCGGCGCGGCGTTTCGAAAAGGCCTGTCGCGGCGCTCCGGGAGGGATGGACAGACGGTCCCGCCCGGAGTGATGTGGGGATGGCAGGGGAAAGGTATCGCCGGGGTGTCAGGATATTCGGGAACGCCGCTTCCGAGGAAGCTCGGATATGCCCAGGGGCAGCGGGCCCTGCTGATCGGGCTTCCCGCGCATCTCGATGACCTGACCGGATTTACCGGCTTTGCGACGCGGGTCGATCTGCCGGACGCCGGGGGCCTTGGGACCATTGGTCAGGGTCCGTTCGACCTCGTCCATCTGTTCGAGCGGGATCACGCGGTTCTTTCGTCCGTGCTCGCGGAGTTGCGTGCCCGGCTGGTTCCGGCGGGCATGATCTGGGTGTCCTGGCCCAAAAAGGCCTCCCGCGTCCCCACCACCCTCACCGAGGACAATATCCGTGCCCTGGCCCTCTCCATGGGCCTGGTCGATGTGAAGGTCTGCGCGGTCGACGCGGTCTGGTCGGGGTTGAAACTCATGATCCCGCGCGCGCTTCGCTGAGGGGGAGGGCGAACGCGGGACCTTCCCCTCCCGCCCGCGGGATCGCGATGTTTTTCGGGATGGAAGCCGGTCGGGCGGCGCATTAGAACAAGCGCGACCCAAGCCGCCCGTCCCGTGAGGAAAGACCCTTCGAATGGCCAAGATCACTTATATCGAATTCAACGGCAAACCCCATGAGGTCGAGGTTCCCAACGGTTCGACCGTGATGGAGGGCGCGCGCGACAACAACATTCCCGGCATCGAAGCCGATTGTGGGGGAGCCTGCGCCTGTTCGACCTGTCATGTCTATGTGGACGCCGCCTGGGTTGACCGGCTGCCGCCCAAGCAGATGATGGAGGAGGACATGCTCGATTTCGCCTGGAAGCCCGACCCGGTCCTGAGCCGCCTGACCTGTCAGTTGAAAGTCAACGACGCCCTCGATGGCCTCGTCGTCCGCATGCCCGAAAAGCAGATCTGAGGCACCCCTTTGGAGAGGGGGGAGGCGACGGATGCCGCCGTCGCCTCCTCATCCCATGACCAGATCCGATATCATCTTGATATTGAGCGTGATGATCAGGGCGGCGATCAGACCGGCGAGGAAGGTCAGCCAACGCGGCGCGACCAAATCGCCCATCTTGGCGCGCGACGAGGTGAACATCACCAGAGGCACGATCGCGAAGGGCAATTGCAGCCCGAGGATCACCTGGCTGAGGATCAGCAGCTCCCCGGTCTTTCCCTCGCCATAAAGCATCGTCACGACGATGGCCGGCACGATGGCGACGCCCCGGGTGATCAGGCGGCGCAGCCAGGCGGCGAGGCGGATGCGCAGGAACCCCTCCATCACGATCTGACCCGCCATGGTCGCCGTCACCGTCGAGCTGAGCCCGCAGCAGAGCAGGGCGATCCCGAACAAGGTCGGCGCGATCGAGGAGCCGAGCAGGGGCTGCAACAGCTCCTGCGCCCGGCCCAGTTCCGCGATGCCATGCTCGCCGGCCTTGTGGAAGGTCGCGGCCGCGAGGATCAGGATCGAGGCATTGATGGTCAGGGCGAACATCAGCGCGACGGTGGAATCGATCGTGGAATAGCGCAGGGCCGCCCGCTTTTCCGGCAGGCTCGATCCAAAGGCGCGGGTCTGGACGATGCCGGAATGCAGATAGAGGTTATGCGGCATGACCGTTGCCCCGATGATCCCGAGGGCGAGATAGAGCATGTCCGGATTGCGCAGGACCTCGGTCGTGGGGGCGAAGCCCCGGATCACCTGGCCCCAGTCGGGATCGGCCATCAGGATCTGCACGGCGAAACAGGCGGCGACGACCAGAATCAGCGTCAGGATGAAGGCTTCGACATAGCGGAAGCCCTTGGACTGCAGCCAGAGAATCAGGAAGACATCGAGCGCCGTGATGATCACGCCGATTTCGAGCGGGATGCCGAAGAGGAGATTGAGGCCGATGGCGGTGCCGATCACCTCCGCGAGGTCGGTGGCGCAGATCGCAAGCTCCGCCAGCAGCCAGAGCGGACGCGCGACCCAGGGCGGATAGGCGTCGCGACACGCCTGTGCCAGATCCCGCCCGGACCCGACCGCGAGCCGGGCGCAAAGCGATTGCAGGATGATCGCCATGATATTGGAGAGCAGGGCGACCGAGAGCAGGACATAGCCGAACTTCGCACCCCCCGCCAGCGAGGTGGCCCAGTTGCCCGGATCCATATAGCCGACGGCCACCAGATAACCGGGCCCGAAGAAGGCGAGAAACTTGCGCCATGGCGTCGCCCCGATCACCGGAACGCTGCGAAAGGACTCCAGAAGCGACGGCGCGCCCCGGTCCCGTGACCATCCCTCGGAGGTGTTCTTGCCGAGGTGCCCGTCCGTCGTGTCCGCCATGCCGCACCTTTTTGCAAACAGTTCGCATTAGCATTAAGTTTCGCTCAAATCTTGTCAAGCGGATTTGACCTGGGCAAGACGCGGCGCGCCTGCCGAGTTGCCCGCGCTTTCGAAATATGGCATCACTCGGGCCGAACGATCTCCCGCAGCCCCAAGGATTAAATCGTATGATCGATTTCGCCGCAGCCCGCGAAGCCATGGTCGATTGTCAGGTCCGCCCATCGGATGTGACGCGCTTTCCCATCATCGAGGCCATGCTGGCTGTCCCGCGCGAGGAGTTCGTGCCCGAGGCTCTGCGTCCGGTCGCCTATCTGGGGGAACATGTGCGCCTGGGCGGCGGTCGCGTCGTGCTCGATCCCCGGGTCTTTGCCAAGATGCTCGATGCCCTGAACCCCGGTCCGGAGGAGGCGGTTCTCGATATCGGCTGTGGCATGGGCTATTCGGCGGCGGTGATCGCCCATATGGCCGGATCGGTCGTCGCGGTGGAGGAGGCCGCGGATCTCGCCGAGGTCGCGAAATCCCGTACGACGGATGTGACGGTGCATGTCGGCCCGCTGGTCGAGGGAATGGCGGCCTCGGCACCTTATGATGCGATCATGATCGAAGGCGCCATCGAATGCCTGCCCCCGGCGATCGAGGAACAGTTGAAGCCGGGCGGCCGTATCGTCGCGATTTTTGCCGAGGGGCGGCGCGGTCAGGCCCGCCTCGGGTTGAAGCTGGGCGGCGGCATCGCCTGGAGGCGTATCTTTGATGCATCGGCGCCGACCTTACCGGGCTTCAAGGCGGTGAAAGCGTTTGAATTCTGAAAAATTGCGCCGGATAGTCAAACCATGAGCCCGGCTTACGGGACGACAACGAGCAGAGAGACCGAGGTTTGACATGTCCAAGCGTCGCCTTCGACCATTTCTACTTTCCACGGCGCTTGCCGCGCTGATGGGAGGGATGCCCGCCGGGGCATTCGCCGAAACGCTGGCGGATGCGCTGGTCAAGGCCTACCAGACGAGCCCCCTGTTACAGGCCAACCGCGCCGCGTTGCGCGCCCAGGATGAGAGCCTGCCTCAGGCCAGCGCCGCCAAGAAATTGCAGTCCCAATTGTCTGGCAATGCCAATGTCCAGACAACCTCCGACGACACCGGCAATGTTCCCGATACCTATCTGGCCCAATTGCAGGCGAGTTTGCTGGTCTATGACCAGGGCCAGACCAAGGCCGCGATCGAATCCGCGCGCAACACCATCGCGGCGGGCCGGGCCGATCTGTTGAATATCGAACAACAGGTGCTCTACAGCGCCGTTTCCGCCTATATGGATGTGCGGCAGGCGACGGAATTCGTGGCGATCGCCGAGAATGACGTGAACGTTCTGGAAGAGCAGCTGCGGGCTTCCAACAACCGCTTCGAAGTCGGCGAAGTCACGCGCACCGACGTCAGCCTGACGGAAGCGCAACTTGAATCCTCGCGGGCGACCCTGGCCGATGCGCGCGGCAATCTCCAGACCGCGCGGCAGGCCTATCTCAACGCGGTCGGGACTCTGCCCTCCAATCTGAGCGCGCCGCCCCCCCTGCCGAAACTGCCGAAAACGGTGAAGGAGGCCGAGGCAATCGGGCTCAGGAGCAATCCGCAGATCGTTTCCGCGCAATTCGCCGAACGGGCGGCGGTCGCGGATTTCGATCGCGCGCTGGGGGCAAAGGGCGCCAGCATCAGCCTGACCGGCTCGGCGGGCTGGCAGGGATATGAATCGATCGGACAGGGCGACAAGCTGACCGGAACGCTGGGGGTCGAAGGCTCGATTCCCCTCACCACCGGCGGTAATGCCGACAGTCTCGTCCGCCAAGCCCAGCAGATTCTCGATCAGCGGAAATCGCAGATCCAGTCCGCCGGACGCGATGTGGTCCAGAGCGTGAACCAGGCCTGGATCTCCAAGGAAGTGGCGGAGGCCAAGATCCTCGCCAATCAGCGCCAGGTCGAGGCCGCGCGCATCGCCTATGAGGGCGTGTCGGAGGAGGCGCGTCTGGGTGCGCGGTCCACCATCGACGTGCTCGATGCCAACCAGAACCGGCTGGAGGCAGAGGCCGAGGTCGTCCGGTCCAAACGCGATGAATATGTCGCGGGCTATGCAATTCTTCAGTCGATGGGGCTGTTGACCGTCAAGCACCTGAATCTCGGCATTCCCACCTACGACCCGGACGTGTATTTTACCCAAGTCCGCAATGGACCGCGGGGCGGGTACGACACCTCCGCCGTGGATCGCATCCGGGCGCGCTGGCAGCAGAACTGATCATGGGCACGCGGGACGAGGACGACGACAAGGACAAGGCGGGGGACACCGCGCCCGAGTCCCTTGCCGACGTCCTGGCCTCGATCCGGGCTCTGGTGTCGGCGGAAACCTCCGCCCGGCTCGACGATGGCGCCGATTCGGATGAAGTGCTGATGTTGACACCGGAGATGCGGGTGGAACGCCCGTCGCTCTCGACCGAGATCCTGGCGGAAGGATTGGGGCCCGCGCAGACGCGTCCCGTCACCGGCGCGCCGATCCTCGACGAGGAAGCCCTGCGGGCGGTGATCAATTCGATCGTGCGGGAAGAGCTTCAAGGGGAGCTGGGAGAGCGGATCAGCCGGAACCTTCACAAACTGGTTCGACGCGAGATCAGCCAGATGCTGGACGATGTGGCCCGGCAGGATTGACCCGCCGAACCTGGGGCATTCGCCTGTCGGCGGAGGTCAGTTGACCAGGGTGATGTTCGAAGCCGATTCACGACCGTCACGGCCGGATTCGATGTCGTAGGTCACTTTCTGGTTGTCGGCGATGCCGGACAGACCAGCCCGCTCCAGGGCGGAAATGTGAAGGAACACGTCCTTCGAGCCCTTTTCCGGCTGAATGAACCCAAAACCCTTGGTTGCGTTGAACCATTTCACGGTGCCATTGGCCATCACGTGATCTCCTTGTTTGAATGCCGCCCGCGGGAACGCGGCGGCCTGGCACAGTCAGAGCAATATCAAGAGACTGAAGCCAGTGAAGGAGACAGCGGTCGAAATTGGTAACGTCACAAGGGTCATATGGGCCCCCTGACCCTCGATTGCAAGGACAATCCGGGGGGCGATGGAGGGTCTCCCGCCGACGACCTCCCCGCTTGATACCGATGCGATCCGGAAGAGAGCTGCGGATTGGCCGATGAGGCGACTTCAGCCCGTACGAAAAACCTCGTCAATGACATCGATGCCCAAGTCGGTACATCCCGGGGCCGCGTCCCGCCCGAACGGGCAGCATGCTCTCTAAATCTTGACAATTTGTCTGAATTGATAATTTATTGGACAAAACGTCCAGGCCCGGACAATGGGTCGAAGACGGATTTTCGAATATGCCCAAGGAGCTCCGCATGGCCGCCGCATGCTACGTCGATCCCCGCAATGGACAAACCTACCCTTTGGACACACCGCGCTGGTGCTCGGACGAGCGTACTCCGCTTCTGGTTTCCCCGGGCGCGGGCATCTCGCCAGCGGATATCGAGCGCCAGACCCGCTCGCTCTGGCGCTACCGCGCCGCGCTGCCGGTCGGCATCCCCGCGCCGATCACGATGGGCGAGGGTTGCTCACCGCTGGTGGAACGGACGTGGGGGGACCTGCGCCCGCTCTTCAAGCTGGAATGGTTTAACCCGACGGGCAGCTTCAAGGATCGTGGCACGACAGTGATGTTGTCGTTCCTGCGACAGATCGGCGTGGATGCCGTGCTGGAGGACAGTTCCGGCAACGGTGGCTCGTCGGTCGCCGGGTTCGGCGCCGCCGGCGGCATCCGCGTCAAGATATTGGCCCCCGCCTCCACCTCACCGGCCAAGATCGCTCAGGTCCGCGCCTATGGCGCCGATGTCCAACTGGTCGAGGGACCGCGAGAGGAATCGGAGGCCGAGGCCATCCGACAATCGGATCGGACATTCTATGCCAGCCACAACTGGCAACCCTTCTTCCTGGAAGGCACCAAGTCGCTGGCCTATGAAATCTGGGAGGATCTGGGCTTCAAGGCCCCCGACAACATCATCCTGCCCGTCGGCGCCGGCAGCGGTCTGCTGGGATGTGCCTTTGGCTTTCGCGAATTGCTCAGGGCCGGACAGATCACGAAGCTGCCGCGCCTGTTCGCGGCGCAGCCATTGAACTGCTCGCCGATCGACGCAAGCTTCACAAGCGGGACCGACAGCCTCGGGACGCGGGAGGTGCGCAAGACGATCGCAGAGGGCACCGCGATCCGGAAACCGCTGCGGCTGCGGGAAATCCTCCATGCCCTGCGCGAGAGTGACGGCGGAACCATCGCGCTGACCGAGGAGGAGATCGTCGCGGCGCTCGGACAACTCGCACGACAGGGCCTGTTCGTCGAACCCACCTGCGCGAGCGCCGCCGCCGCCCTGGACAAACTGTCCAGCGCCGGCACCATAACGGCCCGGGAGACGACGGTGGTGATCGTCACGGGGACCGGGCTCAAGGCCGCCGCCACGGTCGCCGATCTCCTTGGGTAGGAAGGGCGCACCGTGAGCGGGAAGCAGACGGGGCCGGGCCATCCTGAGAGTACGGACCAGGAGGTTCTCCGGGCTCAGATCAAGGAAATCGCCAGGGGACTCGGCGCAACCTTCGCGCCGTTTTGCGAAGTCGTGGTGCATGACCTGACCGATCCCGGGAATGCGATCATCGCCCTTCACAACAGCCTGTCAGGGCGCGAAATCGGACAGCCTGCGACGGAGCTTGGCCTCGCCCGCATCGCCGACCCGGATTATCCCCAGATCATCGCCAATTATTCCAACACTTTCCCCGATGGACGCGCGGCCAAGAGCACGTCGATCGGCATCAAGGACGCGGAGGGGAATTACGTCGCCGCGCTCTGCCTGAACATCGATCTGACGTTCTTTCAGAGCCTTCAGGCGGCAATCGGGCAATTTACGCGGATCGAGGCGCTCGACGGCCCGGGGGAGTCCCTGCGCCCGACCACCCACGACGCCATCCGGACGCGCATCGACCGGTTCGCCGCCCAGCGGGCTACGACGCCGCGCGCCTTGAAGACCGAGGAGCGACGGCTGTTGCTGCGTGAACTCAGGGAGGCCGGTTGCCTGCAGGTGCGCCGGTCCTCGGAGGTCATCGCCGCCCACCTCGGGGTGTCGCGCGCCACCGTCTACGCGGATACGAGGCACCTGACGGACGCCGCCGGATAAAGCGGTTCCCGGTCGAAGGGGGCAGGTTCAAAATCGCGAAAGAAAATGAGAGAGGGGTGAGGACCGGTGCGATCAAAACGCTCCGGGTTCCATCCCTCTCAAATAGTCTGGATGTATTTCTTTGAAATGAAATCAGGATGATTAAGAACATCCTGAGAAGACAGTACCGCTCTGTTCTGATTCAGGTCTCGCAGTGGCCGCGGTCAGAGAACATGCAGGAGGTAAAGAATGATGATGATCGGGATTGGAATGCCCACCGCCCACAGAAGAATGCCCTTCATCTTTGTCCCTCCCTCGTTTTGACATGATGTGCAAACGTCGCATGGTCCGTTTTGTTCCACAGAGCATTTTCAGCGAGAGCGTATTCGGTTTCGCGACTCGAAAACGCGCAATATCAAATATCCAGAGGGGGTGCTTCCGCTTCTTTCCCGTCCAGGGTTCCAGGCTTCGCGGTTGATCCGCGGCGCCGGGAAACGCGGGAGTGTCCAAATATGCTTATTCTGGATTATCTATATAAATCAATATATTAAACGACCGCCGAGCGCGGACGCCTTTCTTATGGCCTCTCGATGGCCAGGGCGGTTGCCTCGCCTCCGCCGATACAGATCGCGGCCACGCCCTTTTTCAGGTTCCGATCTTCCAAGGCATGGAGGAGGGTCACGATGATCCGCGCCCCCGAGGCCCCGATCGGATGCCCGAGCGCGCAGGCCCCTCCCTTTACGTTCAGCCGGGCATGATCGACCCCGGTTCCCTTCATGAACGCCATCGGGACGACGGCGAAGGCTTCGTTGACCTCCCAGAGATCGACCTCTCCCGCCGTCCATCCGATCTTTCCGAGCAGCCTTTCCACCGCCGGGACCGGCGCGGTCGGAAAATCCCCGGGCGCCCCGGCATGGCTGGCATGGCCGAGGACACGCGCCCGGATGGGGAGGCCCCGGCGCCGGGCCTCCGACTCCCGGGCCAGCACCAGCGCCGCCGCCCCGTCCGAAATCGAGGAGGCGTTCGCGGCCGTGATCGTGCCGCCCTCCCGAAAGACCGGCCGAAGGGTCGGGATTTTCTCCGGACGTGCCGAGAGCGGCTGCTCGTCCTCGGTGATCCGTTTCTCCTTGACCGCGACCGCGACGATTTCCCGATCGAACAGGCCCGAGGCCTGCGCTGCCCGGGCCCGGTCGAGCGAGGCGAGGGCGAAGCCGTCCTGATCCTGTCGGCCAATCCCGAGGGTTTGGGCGCAATCCTCCGCGAAGCCGCCCATCAGGCGGCCGGTCTGATAGGCATCCTCCAGCCCGTCGAGGAACATGTGATCGAGGGCCGCCGCATGGCCGAGCCGGGCCCCGCTCCGCAGCCGGGGCAGGAGATAGGGAGCATTGCTCATGCTCTCCATCCCTCCCGCGACGAACACTTCGCCCGTTCCGGCCCGCAAGGCATCGAAGGCCAGCATGACCGCCTTCATCCCCGAGCCGCACATCTTGTTGAGGGTGGTCGCCGGAACCGTGGCGGCAAGCCCCGCCTTGAAGCCCGCCTGTCGCGCCGGGGCCTGTCCCTGTCCCGCCGGCAGGACGCAACCCATCAGCAGTTCATCGACCGCGTCCGGCGGGATCCTTGCGTCCCGAAGGGCCGCTGCGATGGCGGCTCCCCCCAGTTCGGCAGCGGTCAGGCCGGCGAAGGCCCCGAGGAACCCGCCCATCGCGGTCCGCCGGGCAGCGACGATGACGATCGGATCGGACATCGGCTCCTCCTCACTCGGCGGCTTCGTTGGCTCCGCGTTCGCGATAGGGGGTGGTCTTGTAGAGAACCCGATAGCATTTCGAGAAGTGCGAAGGCGAGGCGAAGCCGCAGGCCAAGGCCACGTTTATCACACTCATATCGGTCTGGAGGAGCAGATTCCGCGCCTTCCGGAGGCGAAGTTCCATGTAGTACCGTTTTGGACTGCGGTTGAGGTACCTTCGAAACAGCCTCTCCAGCTGACGTGTCGACATCCCGACCTCGGCGGCCAGCATCGCCGGAGAGATCGGTTCCTCGATATTGTCCTCCATCATCTGGATGACATTGGAAAGCTTGGGGTGGCGGACCCCGATGCGTGCCGGGATCGAGAGGCGTTGCTCGTCCTGATCGGAGCGGATCTGGGTATGGATCATCTGATCCGCCACCATGTTGGCAAGCTCCGGGCCATGTTTGAGCGCGATCAGCCGCAGCATCAGGTCGGTCGAGGCCGTGCCGCCGGCGGCCGTGTAGCGGTTATGATCGACCACGTAGATATGCGGGCTCAATTCGATTTCGGGAAAGTCCTCTTCGAAACTGTCGCGGTTTTCCCAGTGGATGGTACAGCGGCGCCCCTCCAGCAGGCCCGCCTGGGCGATGGCCTGCGCCCCGGTGCAGACCGCGCCGACCGCCACGACTCGCCTGCTTTCACGGCGCAGCCAGCTCAGCACTGCTCTCGAGATGGACGACTTCACATCCATCCCGCCCACCACGAGAATGGTTGAATCGCGGCCCAGTTCACAAAGAGGGGTGTCGACCTGGACCGGAACGCCATTCGACGCGGTGACCGGACTTCCGTCCTCCGAAACCGTCTGCCATTCGAACAGAAGCCGTCCCGACATGAGGTTCGCGAGGCGCAGGGGTTCGATCGCGCCAGCGAATGCGATCAGCGTGAAGTTTTCGAGCAGCAGAAAGACAAATTTGTCCGGTCGGGTTGTCGGGCTGGCGGCCATCGGGACGGCGCTTTCGTATGGCGTGGCTGAGGAAACGAATGGCCGGTTTCCCGGGTTCGATCGCGATCTATACAAGCGAAGCAAAGCCGTTTCCTAGAGGGTCTGAACGGCACGGGACCACTTGTTGCTCGGGGTCTGGTCAATTCGGCGCCACTGGAGTAAAGAGCCGCCAGGAAAAAGAAGCTTTGGGGACGATAAAGATGTGCGCAGACTGGACCAGATCTGACTGGCGTTCGAAGCCTCGGGTCCAGATGCCCGACTATCCGGACTCCGCGGCCCTTACCGAAGTCGAAAGGCGGCTTGCGTCCTATCCGCCTCTGGTTTTCGCCGGAGAGGCCCGCAAGTTGAGGTCCCAGCTCGCCGAAGTGGCCGATGGGAAGGCCTTCCTGTTGCAGGGCGGGGATTGTGCGGAAAGCTTCGGAGCCTTCACCGCCGACAATATCCGGGACACCTTCAAGGTGATGCTCCAGATGGCCGTGGTTCTGACCTTCGGTGCGAAATGCCCGGTGGTGAAGATCGGCCGGATGGCGGGGCAGTTTGCCAAGCCGCGGTCCGCTCCGACCGAGGTGATCGGCGGCGTGGAACTGCCGAGCTATCGCGGCGACATCATCAATGACTTCGAGTTTAATGCCGAGGCCCGCGTCCCCGATCCCAAGCGCATGCTCCAGGCCTATACCCAGGCGGCGGGAACCTTGAACCTGCTCCGGGCCTTCAGCCAGGGCGGATATGCCGACATCACCCGGGTGCATTCCTGGACCTTGGATTTCACCGCTGGCCAGCCGGGATACGAGCAATACCACAAGCTGGCGAACCAGATTTCAGACGCGTTCGAATTCATGCAGGCGGCGGGCGTCGATTCCGAGAACGCCGAGACCCTGCACCGGGTGGATTTCTATACCAGCCACGAGGCGCTCCTCCTCGAATATGAGGAAGCCCTGTGCCGGATCGATTCCACCACGGGCGTTCCGGTGGCGGGCTCGGGCCACATGATCTGGATCGGGGATCGCACCCGTCAGCCGGACGGCGCACATGTCGAGTTCTGTCGCGGCGTGCAGAACCCGCTCGGCCTGAAATGCGGCCCTTCGATCAGTGAGTCCGACCTCCTGCGCCTGATCGACAAGCTGAACCCGAGGAACGAGGCGGGACGCCTGACCCTGATCGCGCGTTTCGGAGCGGGCGCGGTGGGCGAGCATCTGCCGCGCCTGATCCGGGCCGTGGAGCGGGAAGGGCGGCGGGTGGTGTGGTCCTGCGATCCGATGCATGGAAACACGATCAAGTCGGAGAGCGGCTACAAGACCCGTCCCTTTGAGCGGGTCCTGCGCGAGGTTCGGGAATTCTTCGCGGTTCACGCGGCGGAAGGGACTTATCCCGGCGGTGTGCATTTCGAGATGACCGGCCAGGATGTCACGGAATGCACCGGCGGGGTGCGGGCGGTGCGGGACGAGAACCTGAGCGACCGCTACCACACCGCCTGCGATCCCCGGCTCAATGCCTCGCAGTCGCTGGAGCTGGCCTTCCTCGTCTCGCAGGAACTCCACAACCGTCGCCTTGCCCAGCGGGCGGCGGTCTGACGGATGGCGAAGGACCAGGTTCTGGTCCTCACCGCCGCCACGGGTCTTGAGGATGCGCGGGTCGAGCGCGTCGTCGAGGCCCTCGTGGCGCGGGGAGGTTCCGCGGAAACGGCGCGGCGGCTGGCCGCCACGGCGGTCGAGCTGCCGGTGGAGTGGGTCGAGGGGCTCGATCCGCGAAGCCTGACGCAGGGGCTGGAGCTGGACGGCAATCTCGTCCCGGCGCGGGACCGGCGGAAACGGATCCTGATCGCGGACATGGATTCGACCATGATCGGGGTCGAATGCATCGATGAGCTGGCGGATTTCGCGGGCGTCAAGGATCAGGTCTCGACGATCACGGAACGTGCGATGCGGGGGGAGCTCGATTTCGAGGGAGCCCTGCGGGCGCGGGTCGCCCTGCTGCGGGGCCTGCCGGACTCGACGCTTCAAGACTGCTATCGGGAGCGCGTCCGGCTCAATCCGGGGGCGCGGACCCTGGTGCGGACAATGGCGGGCCTCGGGGCGGAGACGGCGCTGGTCTCGGGCGGGTTCACCTTCTTTACCGAGCGGGTGGCCGAGGCGGCGGGCTTTGCCCGGAATCAGGCCAATATCCTGCTGACCTCGGAGGGGCGCCTGACGGGGGAGGTGGCCGATCCGATCCTCGGCCGGGCGGCGAAGCTCGCGGCGCTCCGGGTCCTGACCGGGGAACTCGGGGTCGGGCCGGGGGACGTGGTGGCGGTCGGGGACGGGGCGAACGACCTCGACATGGTCACGGCGGCCGGGCTCGGGGTCGCCTATCATGCGAAACCGGCGCTGGCCGAGGCGGCGGGGGCGAGGCTCGATCATTCCGACCTGACCGCGATCCTGGCCCTTCAGGGCATCGCCGAGGATGAGTGGCGAACCTGAGGAATATCCCCCGCGCACGCGTGCGCAGGGGGTCAAGCCTTTGAAATCAAAAGAATATCCTTCCGGCGTTCATCAAGCTTTAATTTTTGCCGGAGGCGCGATCGGGTCCGAGAGAGGTCCAGAACCTCACTCAATGCAGGAGCCGTGCCGATCAAAGGCGCATTCGCTTGCCGGGGGACTGTCGCGGGATCCGCGGCAATCGGGCCTGACCTGCTTTCCCCTCAACGTTCCAAGCGGAGCACTGGCAGGCAAACTCCCTCGATCACGGTCACAAGCCCCGCAATCTCCTGATCCATCTGATTCTCCTCGGCACGCGGAGAACCTGCCCACAAGACCGCCTCGATCTTCGCGCGGAACGCCCGGTCAGTGTTCTCATGGAAATCGTATTGTGCATTGGCGGCTGCGTAGACTGATTGGAACTGGGAGTTCAGTTTTTCCATTGCCGCTTCGAGCTTTTCGCCAAACAGCGCACGGGCCATTGGCAGACATTCCTCCAATAGGCGGCGGTTGTCGAGTTCCGCATTGAGACGGGTGAAATAGACCTGCGCTGTGCTCGCCTTGCTGTTCCCATGCCCGTCACCGGGCAATTTGTCTTTTTCCTTGAGGTAGTTCTCCGCCGCTCTCATTTCGTAGCCCCATAGAAACGGACTTCGAACCCGAGCCAAACCCCGGCGCACAGTATATGTCGCGGTCAGGATGCGTTCGGCCTGTTCGATGCGTCTTTGGGAAAGCGTCTGCCTGCGCCACCCTTCGAAGGTTCGGGAGCCGAGCCAAGCCGCGACAATGACCGCGAGCGCCCCGATGATCGTTCCCATCCCTGAGAGCACCGAGCCAGGCGCCGTTCACTCCGTCGCGGTCCATATTGGTCTCGTTCCTATCGAATGACGCTCATTCCCCACGAGACTGGCCAGAGGATACCAGCCCCGAGACTTAATCTTGGGTGTAGTATCGCAGGCGAGGCGGGCGACCGGTTGTGAGGGGCCGGTCGCCCGGTCAGGGGGCTAGGACCGGAGGCCGAAGTCCGGGTGGTCGAGGGCGGTCATTACGCCGCGCAGCTCGGCCAGACCGCGCAGGCGGCCGATCGCGGGATAGCCGGGGTTGCTGCGCCGCTTCAGATCGTCCAGCAAAGCCTGACCGTGGTCGGGACGCATCGGGATCACCGCGTCGGGACGACCGGCGGCGGCGCGGCGGCGCTCCTCGGCCAGGATCTCGGCGATCAGAGCCACCATGTCCGTGCCACCCCCCAGATGCTCGGCCTCGTGGAACGAACCCGCGATCCGGTCGGTCTCGCGCCGCACATTGCGCAGATGGATGAAATGCACCCGGTCGGCGAACCGGCGCATGATCGCGGGCAGGTCGTTGTCGGGCCGCGCGCCAAAGGAGCCGGAGCAAAGCGTCATTCCGTTCGAGGGACTCGGCACCGCGTCCAGAACCGCCGCGTAATCGTCCCCCGTGGACATCACCCGGGGCAGGCCGAGCAGCGAAAACGGCGGATCGTCGGGATGACAGCAGAGCCGCACCCCGACCTCCTCGGCCACCGGCACCACCTGTTCCAGAAAGGCGATGAAATTCGCCCGCGCCCGCTCGACCGTGATCCCGTCATAGTGCGCCAGATGCCCGCGCAGGTCATCGAGCGTCAGGGTCGCATCGGTGCCCGGCAGCCCGAAGGCGATCGTCGCCGTCAGGCGCTGTTTCCGATCGTCGGTCATGTCGGCGAAGCGGCGGTTCGCTTCGTCCGCCACGTCGGGATCATAGCTCTCGGCGGCGCCGGGACGGCGCAGGATATGGATGTCGAAGGCCGCGAAATCGACATGGTCGTAGCGCATGCAGGTGCCGCCATGCGGCAGGCGGTGGGCGATGTCGGTCCGGGTCCAGTCGAGCACCGGCATGAAATTGTAGCAGAGAATTTTGAGCCCCGCCGCGCCGAGATTGCGCAGGCCCGCCTTCCAGGTCTCGATGTCCGCGCGCCAGTTCCCGGTCTGGCGCTTGATATCCTCGGTCAGGGGGAGGCTCTCGACGACCTCCCATGCCAGGCCCGAGGGCGTGCCGTCGGGGCGGTGGGCCACTTCGGACTGGCGGCGGGCGATCTCCTCCGCTGTCCAGAGCTGACCGATCGGTATGTGATGCAGCGCCGTCACCACCCCCTCGACGCCGGCCTGAAGCATGTCCTCGATGGACACCGGATCCTTTGGCCCGAACCACCGCCAGGTCTGTCGCATGATCTTCCTCCCTTTTTGCCAGAGCCTTAACAATTCCCGCCGCGACTGGCGAGACGTGATGGCGGCGGTGCCAACAAAGAGGATGCATGAGGGCGGTTTACGTGCTTGACTGTGCGCACCCGATCAAGGCCGTGACACATCGGCCGCCGGGGAACGGGCCATGGGTCCGGTGTGACAAGGGGGGAAGACGATGCTGAGGAAACTGAGGGCGCTCGTCGTGGGCGGTGTGATGGCCTGGGGCGCCGCGGGCCTGACCGCCGCCGTGGAGGCCAAGACCTATTACTGGATCTCGCATGGATCGCCCGCCGATCCGGTCTGGACCTATTTCCTCGCCGGGGCCGAGCAATGGGCGAAGGATACCGGCAATACGGTGAACACGTCGTTCCACAATGGCGACGTCGCCGCGCATCAGGAGGCCGTGCGCGCCGCGATCGCGGCCAAGGCGGACGGGATCGTCACGTCGAGCCCCGATCCGGGCAGCCTCGTCGAGGTCGCCAAGGAGGCGAACGACGCCGATATCCCGATCATCAACATGAACACGCCCGATCCGACCGCGAGTTTCGATGCCTATGTCGGGGGTGACAATGTCGCCTTTGGCGCGGCCTGGGCGCAGTATCTGGTGGACAAGGGTCTGGTGAAGCAGGGCGATTTCGTCTGGATGCCGGTCGAGGTTCCCGGCGCCACCTATGGCGTTCAGGAGGAGGAGGGCATTGCCTCGGTCTTCAAGCCCTTGGGCGTGACCTGGGAGGTCACCGAGGCGACGCTCGATCAGGCCGAGATCATCACCCGGATGTCCGATTACCTGACCGCCAACAAGTCGAAGATCAAGGCGATCATCGGTCTGGGCGATCTGGTGATGGGCAGCGTCAAGCGGGTGTTCGATCAGGTCGGCGTGGCGCCGGGCGAGATTCCGGTGGTGGGCTGGGGCAATTCGCTCGACACCACGCAGGAGGTCCTGACCGGGTATGTGAATGCCGCGCAATGGCAGGATCCGCAGGCGACGAGTTATGTCGCCTTGTCGCTGGCCGCGATGGAGGCGAGTGGCGTTCCGGCGGGGTTCGATGTGATCACCGGCGCGCTCTATGAAAAGGACGTGGCGCAGGTGTACGACGACATCCTGTCCGGCAAATAGGATCGGGGCGCCCCCCCTGGCGGGGCGCCGTCACAGCCATGCGGACATCCCCGCTCACCCAGCGCCTGATCGCCATGCCCGAGCTTGGACCGATGGTCCTGCTCGCGCTGATGCTGATCGTCTTTTCCACGATCAATCCGGATTTCCTCTCGCCCCTGAACATCAGCAATACGCTGACCTTCACGGTGGAACTCGGGCTGATCGCCATTGCCATGACCTTGCTGATGACGGCGGGGGAGTTCGACCTGTCCGTCGGATCGCTGTTCGGATTTGCGCCGGTCCTGATGTGGACCCTGTTCAACAGCGGCGTGACGGGGCTCGGGGTGGCGTTTCTCGTGGCCCTGTTCGTCGCGGGCTGCGTGGGCCTGTTCAACGGGCTTTTCGTGACGCGGCTGAGGATCCCGTCGTTTCTGGTGACGCTGGGCATGTTGCTGGTGGTGCGGGGCAGCGCCCTCTTCATCACCGACGGGTTCCCGCAGCGGACCTGGAGCGCGGGCGACAGCCTGTTGTCCTCGATCCTCGTCGGAGATTTCCGGCTGGGCGGGTTCCGGCTCTATGCCTCGCTCTTCTGGTTCATCGGGGCGGCCCTCCTGGCCAGTTACGTGCTGAACCGCACCAAGGCCGGCAACTGGATCCAGGCTTCGGGCGGCAATCCCGACGCGGCGCGCGCACGCGGGGTCAATGTCGCGCGCACCAAGGTCGCGCTGTTCATGGTGTCCTCGATGATGGCCGCCTTCGCCGGGGTGATCAGCTCGATCCGAACCTCCGCCGCCAATCCCAACAGCGGCACGGGCTATGAGCTGGAGGTCATCGCGATGGTGGTGATCGGCGGCACGGTCCTGACCGGGGGGCGGGGGACGATCCTCGGGACGGTGATCGGGGTCCTGATCCTGCGGGTCATGCGCAACGGGATCGTGCTGATCGGGGTGCCGGGGCTGGCCTATAATATCTTCATCGGGGCGATCATCCTCGGAATGATGGCGCTGCATTCCTGGCTGGAACGCCGGCACCGGGCGGGGGTGCGATGACCGATCTGATCGAGATGGTGGGCATCAACAAGTTCTATGGCGGAATTCAGGCGCTCACGGATGTCAATCTGACCGTGCGGACGGGCGAGATCGTCGGTCTGCTCGGCGACAATGGCGCGGGGAAATCGACGCTGATCAAGGTCCTGTCGGGGGCGGTCCCGGTGACCAGCGGCGAGATCCGGGTGCGCGGCACGCCGGTCCGGATCGAGAGCACCACCGACGCCATCCGCCATGGCATCGAGACGATCTATCAGGACAGCGCGCTGGTCACGCAGCTCAGCATCGCGCGCAACCTCTTTCTCGGGCGCGAGCCGCTGAGGGGGCCGCGCTGGATGAACCGGCTGGATACGGACCTGATGGACCGGGTGGCGCGCGACCTGTTGCTCCGAGTCGGGATCACCAAGAATATCCCGCCCGGCACACCGATCGGCTCGCTCTCGGGCGGCGAGCGTCAGGCGGTGGCGATCGCCCGCGCCATGCATTTCGACAGCGACCTTATCATCCTCGACGAGCCGACCAACAATCTCGGGGTGGCCGAGACGCAAGGGGTGTTGCGCTTTGTCCGGGAAGCACGGAACTCCGGTCATTCCTGTATTTTCATCGCCCACAACATTCACCATGTGTTTCAGGTGGTGGACCGGATCGTGGTCATGCGGCGGGGCAGGGTGGTGGCCGATGACATCGACCCCAAACGCGCCACGGTCGAGGAGGTGGAGCGGGTGATTACTGGAATGGAGATCTGATACCCATGACCAAACCCTTCATTATTGCGTCGCCGCATCCGCGGACCCTGGATCTGATCTTTACACCGGAGGCGCAGGCGCGGCTGCGGTCGCGCTATCGGGTGGCGGAGGTGCATCACGAGGCCGTCGACGGGCTGGACCCTTCGGTGCTGGCGCAGGCCCGCTATATCCTCGGACAGCCGCCGCTCTCGGCGAACACCATCGCCGCGATGACCAACCTCAGGGCGATCCTCAATGTCGAGAGCAATCTCTTTCTCAACATGCCCTATGAGCCCCTGTTCGAGCGGGGGATCCATGTCCTGACCACCGGCCGGGTCTTTGCCCGGCCGGTGGCGGAGATCGGCCTCGGCTTCGCCCTCTGCCTCGCGCGCGAGATCGTCGACGCCGATCTGAGCTTTCGGGTCGGCAAGGAACTCTGGGGCGGCGATGGCAACGGCACCTCGCGGCTGATCGGCGGGTCGGAGGTCGGGATCATCGGCTTTGGCGATCTGGGGCGGGCCTTGCGGAAATTGCTCACCGGCTTCGATGTCCGGATCAGGGCCCACGACCCCTGGCTGCCGCCGTCGATGCTGCGCGAGGCGGGGGTGGAGCCCGCGAGCCTCGACGAGGTGCTGAGCCAGAGCGACACGGTTTTCTGTGTCGCCTCGGTCACGTCCGAGAACGAGGGATTCCTCGGCGCCGCGCATTTCGACCGGATGCGGCGGGGGGCTTCCTTCATCCTGCTCAGCCGCGCGGCGGTGGTGGATTTCGACGCCCTGATCGATGCCGTGCGCCAACAGAAGATCCGGGTCGCCTCCGATGTCTTCCCCGAGGAGCCGCTGCCCGCCGATCATCCGGTGCGGATGCTGCCGGGATTTCTCCATTCGGCCCATCGCGCCGGGGCATTGGACAGCGCCTTTCGCGAGATGGGGGAAATGGTGCTGGAGGACATGGATCTGATGGACCGCGGCCTGCCGCCCCTGCGCTGCAAGCGGGCCGAGCGCGAAACAGTGTCGCGCATGCGCTCAAAGCCGGTGGACAAGAACTGAGACCGGCGCGGGAGCGTGATGAGGAAAAGTGGGCTCCGGTTTTCCTCATCAGTCACGCGACCAACCAACCGGAGCGTGATGAGGAAAAGTGGGCTCCGGTTTTCCTCATGAGTCACGCGACCAGCCAACCAGAGCGTGATGAGGAAAAGTGGACTCCGGTTTTCCTCATCAGTCACGCGACCAGCCAGAAACGAGATCAGGATGATGTTTCCCTCAAGCATCATCCTGATCCAGCCCATCGGGATATCTCAAGAGATCCAAGGGCTTGCCCGCCCTTGGACCGACGGGGCGAAAATTCGTTCCAATTCTGCGAGATTTTTATGGGCTTCACGAACATTTAAAGAACATCATGGTAACCAGGGTCATCAAGGGACATCTGGAGACCCGGCCCATGGAAAATCCGAATTTGAACGAAGGCGGAAAACTTCTGAACTCCATCGGGGTCCGGGGGTCGGGTGACGTCACCAGCCAGCTGGAGGCCAAGGCGCGGGTCCGGTTCGGCGTGGCACAGGCCCTGAGCCAGG
This sequence comes from Amaricoccus sp., assembly GCA_048594665.1. Taxonomy (GTDB): domain Bacteria; phylum Pseudomonadota; class Alphaproteobacteria; order Rhodobacterales; family Rhodobacteraceae; genus Amaricoccus. The sequence goes on from JBMDWT010000026.1 coordinate 138,879, forward strand.
GGCGGATGCTGTTTCACTATCAACCCGTCGTGCGGGCGGCGAACACGCGGTTCCCGGCGTTCTATGAAATGCTGGCCCGCCTGCGCACCCCCAAGGATCAGGTGCTGGCGGCGGGGGCCTTCATGCCCTTCGTCGCGGAGGGTCCGATCGGCCGGGCGATCGACCGGCTGGCCCTGACCGAGGCCCTGCGGATGCTCGCGGCTCAACCCTCCTTGCGCGTCTCGATCAATCTCTCGCCGCTGTCGATGGGGGACGAGGAATGGCTCTCGCTCTTCGCCGCCGCCGCGCGGAGCCGGAGCGGGGTGTTGTCGCGCCTGATCATCGAAATCACCGAGGACGCGGCGATCAGCCATGCCGCCCAGATCATCGAATTCATGAACCATGTGCGCGCCTGTGGCTGTGCCTTCGCGCTCGACGATTTCGGCGCCGGGGCCACCGGCTTCCGGCATTTCCGCGATTTCCGCTTTGACATCGTGAAGATCGACGGGTCGTTCACCCAAGGGGTTCATGCCTCTCCCGACAATCAGGCCCTGATCGAATGCCTGATGGGGATTTCCCGGCATTTCGAGATGATGACCGTCGCCGAGCGGGTCGAGACCGAGGCCGACGCGGAATGGCTGCGCGCCAAGGGCATCGATTGTTTCCAGGGTTATCTCTATGGCCGCCCCTCGGCCGTCCCGGAAATGCCGGCCCTGCCGGAGGCGCGCGACGACAACCGCGCCGCGGGTTGATCGCGCGATCGCTCTGGAGCGCGGTTTCCTGATCGGCAGGTGAAGTCACCTGCCTGGAAATCGCTTTATTCCCGCGCGCGCAGGACCTGCGCCGGTTTCGCCGACAAAGGGCGCAGCGCGAAGGCGAGGCCCGCGAGCAGGGTCGCGAGCGCGCCCCCTAGGACGATGCCGAGCGCCGAGCCGGGGGCGAAGCGATAGCGGGTGTCCATGACCTCGGCGGTCACCCACCAGCCCGCGACCGTCCCGGCTCCGATTGCGACCAGTCCCGCCGCGAGCCCGATCAGGGCGGATCGCAGCGCGAAGCTGAGCAGGATTTTCCGGCGGTCGGCGCCCAGGGTCTTGAGCACCGCCGCCTCGTAGACGCGCCGCCGTTCCCCCGCCGCCGCCGCCCCGATCAGCACCACGAGCCCGGTGAGGAGCGTCGCCGACGCCCCCCAGCGCGCCGCCGCCGAGACGCCGCGCAGTCCGACCTCGACCTGTTCGATCGCCGCCCGGACACCGATGGCGGTGATGCCGGGATCGACCTTTGCGATGGCGCGCAGGAGGGCGGGTTCGGCGGCGGGTTCGGCATAGACCGTGGCGATATGGGTGTGGGGCGCGCCGGCGAGCGCCGCCAGATCGACGATCATCAGGAAATTGATGCCCATCGACTGGAACTCCACGCGGCGGAAATTGGCGATGGTCGCCGTCAGGTCGCGCCCGAGGATATTCACCGTGATCCGGTCGCCGAGTTTCAGGCCGAGTTCCTTGGCCTGTTCCTCGCCGAAGCTGACCAGGGGGGGGCCTGCGTAATCGGGCGCCCACCATTGGCCTTGGGTGATGACCGTGCCGGGGGGCGGTGTTGCGTCATAGGAGACGCCGCGGTCCCCACGCAGGGCCCAATGCTCGCCCGCGACCTCGCGCGCCGGGCGGTCGTTGACGCGGGTGATCACGCCGCGCAGCATCGGCGCGGTTTCCACCGCCGAGACGCCGGGGATGGCGCGGGCGGCGGCGGTGAAATCGGGCAGCCGGTCCTTCTGGATATCGACGAAGAAATAGGCGGGCGCGCGGTCGGGCAGTTCGGAGGTGACGAGATTGCGCAGGTTGGTGTCGATCTGGCCGATCGAGGCGAGGACCGTGAGCCCGAGCCCGAGCGAGAGCACGACCGAGGCGGTTTCGCCCGAGGGGCCGCCGAGCGCCGCGAGCGCCCAGCGCAGCGCGGGCCGTCCGCGCACCAGGGGGCCGCGGGCCGCGCGCCGGGCCAGGGCACCGAGCGCGAGGGCGGCGAGAAAGAGCAGCGCCAGTGCGCCCATGACCCCGGCCGCCGTCCCGAGGGCGAGTTCAGGCACCCCGGACAGGAGTGCCGCGAGGCCGACCAGGGCCGCGATCAGGACGAGGACCACGCCGATCGCGAGGGGCGCGGGCCAGCGCCGTTGTCGGATGGTGATGTCGCGAAAGAGTTCCGCCGCGCGGATGTCCATCGCGCGGGCCAGCGGCCAGATCGTGAAGATGAGCGCGGTCAGGGCCCCATAGAGCCCCGCTTCGATCAGGGGGCGGGCATAGAGGCCGAATTCCGCTGGAACCGGCAGGCGGCCCGCGACGAAGGGCGCGGCGATCAGAGGGGCCGCCGCTCCGAGGAGGAGGCCGATGGCGATCCCGGCGGCGCAGAGCAGGGCGATCTGGAGGAAATAGAGGGTGAAGATGGTCTGGCCGGTTGCTCCCAGCGTTTTCAGGGTGGCGATGGTTTCGGTCTTGCTCTCGATCCAGGAGCGGACCGCCGCCGAGACCCCGACGCCGCCGACCGCCAGCCCCGCGAGGCCGATCAGCACGAGGAATGCGCCGAGCCGGTCGACGAACCGGTCGATGCCGGGCGCGCCGTTGCGGCGGTCCTTCCATTGCAGTCCGTGATCGGTGAAGCGATCCATCGCCTCGGCCCGCAAGGCGGCGAGGTCGGTTTCGGGCGGAAGGCGGAGGCGGTAAGAGGATTCAAAGAGCGAGCCTTCGGAGAGAAGCCCGCTCGACGCCAGATCCGCCCGGCGCACGATGATCCGGGGGCCGAGGCCAAAGCCGCTCGCCGCGCCGTCCGGTTCCAGCGTCAGCCGGTCGGTCAGGCGAAAGTCCTGCGTCCCGAGGCGGAGCGTGTCGCCAAGGCGAAGCCCCAGCCGGTCGATCAGCACCCCCTCCGCCACGAGGCCCGGCAGGCCGTCACGGGGTGCGAGGGCCTCGGCCAGCGCGCCGCCCCCCGCGAGGCCCACGGTGCCATAGAGCGGATAGGCGCCATCGACGGCCTTGACCTGGACCAGCGCCCGCTCGCCCGAGGGGGGCGTGACCATCGAGCGGAAGTCCACGATCTCCGACACCGCCGTCGCGGACCCATCCATGAAGGCGCGTTCCTCGGGGGTGGCATAGCGGTAGGTGAATTCCATTTCCGCGTCGCCCCCCAGAAGCACGGCGGCCTGGCGGCGCAATCCCTGGTCGATGGCCTCGCGCACCCCGCCCACCGCTGCGATGGCCGCGACCCCGAGGGCAAGGCAGATCAGAAGGACTGTGAAGCTCCCCAGGCCCCCCCGCAAATCCCGCAGGGCGATGCGCGCGATCATTCCGCCGCCTCGGCGAAGGCATCGACCGCGCCGTCGCGCAACCGCAGGATCCGGTCGCAGCGCGCGGCCAGTTCCGCCGCGTGGGTGACGAGCACCAGCGTCGATCCATGCCGGTCGCGCAGATCGAAGAGCAGACGCATGATCGCCTCGCCCGTCGCGCCGTCGAGATTGCCGGTCGGCTCGTCCGCCAGCAGGACCGCCGGACGCGCCACCGCCGCGCGGGCGAGGGCCACGCGTTGCTGCTCGCCCCCCGAGAGTTGCGCCGGATAATGGTCGCGCCGCGCGCCAAGGCCGACGGTGTCGAGCTCCGCCGCCGCCCGGTCGAAGGCCGCGCGGTCCCCGGCCAGTTCCAGGGGGATCGCCACATTCTCGAGCGCGGTCATGGTGGGGATCAGGTGAAAGGATTGAAACACCACCCCCATATGGGCCCGCCGGAAATGCGCGAGCGCATCCTCGCCAAGATCGGTGAGATCGGTGCCGAGCACCTCCACCCGGCCCGAGGTCGCGGTTTCCAGTCCGCCCATCAGCATCAGGAGCGAGGATTTGCCGGAGCCGGAGGGTCCGACCAGCCCGAGCGTCTCGCCCCGCGCGACCGTCAGAGAGATATCTCGCAGGATGTTGACGGGACCGGCGTTGCCCTTGAGGGTGAGCGACACATCCTTGAGCGCAATGACCGGAGACGACATGAGGCAACCCTTGCGAGACCATGATGACTGACCGGCCATATGGGGCCCCGCGGCGGATCCGCAACCTGCTCTTCGCGATGGTGATGCTGGCGGCGCCCGCGCAGGCGGAGGTGCGTGTTCTCGCGTTCGGTGATTCGCTGACGGCGGGCTATGGCATCGCGCCGGAATTCGGCTTCACGGCGCAGCTCCAGGATTGGCTGCGGGCGCATGGCGTGCCGGATGCGACCGTGATCAACGGCGGGGTGTCGGGGGATACCACGGCGGGGGGCCTCGCGCGGATCGACTGGACCTTGGGGGAAAATCCGGACGCGGTGATCATCGAACTTGGGGCGAATGATTTTCTGCGCGGGCTCGATCCGGGGGCGGCGCGGGCCAATCTCGACGGGATCATGGCGGCGGTCCAGAAACGCGGCCTGCCGATGATCCTGGCCGGCATTCCGGTCCTGCCGAATTTCGGCCCCGAATATCAGGCGGAATTCAAGGCGCTCTATCCCGACCTCGCCCAGAAATACGATGCGATCCTCTATCCGTCCTTTTTCAACGGGATCACCAAGGGCGGGGGGACGATGCGGATCATGGGGCTGCTTCAGGGCGACGGGCTGCATCCCAATGCCCGGGGGGTTCAGATGATCGTCGAGGATATCGGGCCGGTGGTCCTGCGCCTGATCGAGCAGGTCAAATGAACGCGGAAGGGAAACCGGGCTTGCCCCCGGTTTCCACCACCGATCACCAGGGGATCGGACGTTTCAGTTCCGCCTGGACCTCGGCGCGGGTCACGCCGATGTCGCGCAGCATCCGGTCATCCATGGACTTGAGTTGCATGCGCTGACGGTAAGTCGCATCCGCGAGCACCAGACGGTTCAGAATGCCGCGCACCGACAGGCGCGGCCAGACGATCCGGGCAAAACGCGGCTCAGTCGAACGGGCAATCATCATAGGTCTCCATCATATTTGATTAAGGGTCGCGGTGCTTTCATCACCGTGCTTGATGTCTAACCGCTTTCGGTGCATATTTATAACGAATAAATGTGACCTGACCCATCACGGAAAATGATATGGCGCGCAATCTCGATCTGACGGCTCTGCGGTCCTTCGTGGCGGTGGCGGATTCCGGCGGGGTGACGCGGGCGGCGACGCAGTTGAACCTGACGCAGTCCGCCGTTTCGATGCAGCTCAAGCGGCTGGAGGAGATGCTGGGCCAGCCTTTGCTGGACCGTTCCGCCCGCACGATCTCGCTGACGCCGGAGGGGGAGCAGTTGCTCGGTTATGCGCGGCGCATGCTGGCCCTGAACGACGAAGCCTGGGGGCGGATGAACGATATCGTTTTCGAGGGGGAACTGACCTTCGGTGTGCCGCAGGACCTGATCCATCCGCATATTCCGCGGATCCTCAAGCGGTTCGCCCAGGAATATCCCCGGGTCCGGGTCCTGCTGCAATCGGACCTGACCGTCGATCTCAAGCAGCGGTTTGCGCGATCCGAGATCGATATCATCCTGACGACCGAGGCCGAGACCGGGATGGGGGGAGAAATGCTGGCGCGTCAGCCGCTCGTCTGGGTCGGGGCCCTCGGGGGGCAGGCCTGGAAGTCCCGGCCGCTGCGATTTGGTTCCACCGCGCGCTGCATGTTCAAGCGGCCCGCGATCGATGCGCTGGAAAACGCGGGGTTGCCCTGGGAGGTCGCGGTGGATTCGGTCTCTTGCTCGACCGTCGAGGTCAGCGTGATCGCCGATCTCGCGGTCTTCGTGCAATTGATCGGATCGATTCCCTCGCGCTGTGAACAGATCCGCCATGGCGGCGCCTTGCCGGATCTGCCGGATTATACGATCAACATGTATGTGAACGAGGGACCGCGGGCGGCGCTGGCGCAATCTCTCGCCTCGATCGTGCGCCAGTCCTATGGGATCGCCGACCGGATCGCCGCCGAATAGGTCGGAGCGCTTTCCGGCCCGGCGGGGTCGGGCCGCCCGCTCCGGCTCCATGATGTGACGCGCAACTCATCCGATCCTCGTTCCCCTCCGGTCGGATTGCGCTGCCTTTGATGACGCGCAATTTGTCCGATCCTCGTTTCACTCCGGTCGGATTGCGCTTTGATCGATCCGGAGCACCACTTTGCCCGTCGCACTCCGGTCCCGCAGCAGATCGAGCGCCGTGTTCGCTTCCCCGAGCGACAGGACGTGGCTCACATGCGGTTTCAGGCGCCCCTGGACATACCAGCCGAACAGGGCGGCCAAGCTGTCGGTTTGCACCCGGGGATGCCGTTTCGCATAGGCCCCCCAATAAAGCCCGAGGACGGTCATGTTCTTGACCATGACGATATTGGCCGGAATTTGAGGAATCGTGCCGCTTGCGAAACCGATCGGCAGGATCCGCGCCTCGGGATTGCAGGCGCGGAAGGCGGCGTCGAACTGATCCCCCCCCACCGGATCATACAGCACATCCGCCCCGCCCAGCGCCTTGATCGCCGCGCGCAGGTCATCCGCGCCGTCGATCACATGATGCGCCCCGGCCGCCCGGGCGATCGCCAGGCGTTCCTCCCCGCGGGCCACGGCGATCACCTCCGCCCCCATCAGCCGTCCCAGCTCGACCGCGGTCAGCCCGACCCCGCCCGAGGCCCCGAGCACCACCAGCCGCTCGCCGGGCCGGAGCCGGGCACGGTCGGCCAGGGCGATATGACTGGTGCCATAGGCGACGAGAAAGCCCGCGACATGCTCGTCGGACATGCCCTCCGGCACCGGCGCGCAGTGATCGGCCGGGGCGGTGACATAATCCGCGAACCCGCCGCCCCCGGTGAAACAGGCGACCCGCCGCCCCAGCCAGACCGGATCGACGCCTGTCCCGATTTCCGCGACCGTGCCGCAGATCTCCATTCCGGGAACCAGCGGCAGGGGCGGTTTTTCCTGATAGCGGCCCTCGACCATCAGGGTGTCGGCGAAATTCACCCCGCAGGCCCGGACCCGCAACAGGACCTCTCCCTCCGCCGGAGCGGGTTTCGGAATGTCGGCGAGGGACAATGCCTCGCCCAGAGCCTCGATCCGCATTGCCCGCATGACTTTCCTCTCCCTTGTCCCCGGAACATGTGGGCGACAGGGCTAGGACGATATGCTATCCCAAGCCATCCTGAAATCGCTCGGACGGGTGGAAACGGTATGCAACAGCCGAAGGAATTCGTGGCGGCCCTGCCCGACGACACCGGCATCGTCGCCTCCAGCGTCTATCACGGCGGCCACCGGATCAGCGATATCTCGATCGACGAGGCCCACAAATGGATCTGCAAGGAGGGTCATTTCGTCTGGATCGGGCTGCTGGAACCCTCCGCCGCGTTGCTGGGCCGGGTGCAGCGGGAGTTCAACCTGCATAACCTCGCCATCGAGGATGCCGAGCATCCCCACCAGCGCCCCAAGCTGGAGCAATATGGCGATGCCCTCTTCATCGTCGCCCGCACCGCCCAGCTGATCGAGGGCCGCGTGGCCTTTGGCGAGACCCATATCTTCGTCGGCAAGGGCTTCATCGTCACCGTCCGCCATGGCGCCTCGGCCACCTACGCCGCCGTCCGCAAACATTGGGAAACCTGCCCGTCCGCGCTGGCCAAGGGCGAGGATTTCATCCTGTTCGCCATCCTCGACTTCATCGTCGACAATTACATGCCGGTGCTGGAGGCGATCGAGGACGAAGTCGAGGCGATCGAGGATGGCGGCCTCGCTCAGGAAATGACCAAGGCCGATGTCGAGCGCCTCTATATGCTGCGCCGGGATCTGCTGCGGCTGCGCAACGCGGCGATGCCGCTGGTCGAGGTCTGCCAGCGACTGGCCGGGACCGACCTGCCCCAGATCCGGAACTCGATGCATCCCCTGTTCCGGGTGGTGACCGATCATATCCGGACCGTGGTCGAAAAGATCGACAATCTGCGCGAAGTCCTCGCCTTCGCCTTCGAGGCGAGCCTGCTCATCAGCCAGAGCGAAGGCACCGAGGTGGCCAAGAAACTGGCCGCCTGGGCCGCGATCCTCGCTGTGCCGACGGCGATCGCGGGGGTCTATGGCATGAATTTCCAGTATATGCCCGAACTGGGCCTCCGATATGGCTATCCGGCCGTCCTTCTGGTCATGGGATCGATCTGCGGGCTCCTGTTCCTGGGCTTCCGTCGGAACAAGTGGCTCTGAGGGCGCACACGCGTGCGTACCGGGTTAACCGATTGATATCAATCATATTTCCAAAGGTTAAGTTTTTGGAAAATCGGCCCGGGGCGCGCGCGACCGCGGTCCGACTTGACAGAGCCGAAGTCGCGGGCCCTGGCTCCATGGACCTATGCGCAATTCGTCCGGTCATCGCTCCCCTCCGGTCGGATCGCACTCCTTTTAAGTGACGCGCGATTTCTCCGGTCCTCGCTCCCCTCCAATCTGATCGCGCTTTGAGGGAGACCAAGGCGGGCCTAGGGAATCCTATTGCGCCAGAAGCACGGCGGCGAAGAGGATGATGGCGATCAGGACGAGCGCCCCCACCACCCATGCGCCCCCGTGGGCGGGTTTCTCCTCGGCCCCCGGGGTGGCGCTCGTCACCGGGGCGGAGGCGTGAGAATAAGTGTCGCTGGGACGGTTGCCGACCTCGGCCTCCAGGCTTTGCGCGACCTGAGCCTGTGTCAGCGGGGTTCCCGCCGCTTCGTCATCGGTGCCGAGCGGCGCCGCGGCGGGGTCGGTGACGGCGACCT
>JBMDWT010000027.1:0-80503 GCA_048594665.1 Amaricoccus sp.
CCTCCATTGACCGCTAGGGCGCGCGCCCCCCCGGGACCGCGCGCCTTCCACATTTCAGGCCTGGATTAACTTTTATTCAACCTGCGACAGCCTGCCGCACCTGGAGTTTTAACCCGCAACATGATCGAATCACAGCAAAAATGCTCAAGGGTCACCGAAGTGCGCCAATGCGAACATATTCGCGCTTGATTTATGCTGCATCTGCGAGATATTGAAAGGAGGGCGAGGGTCCTAACGTTAAGGACAGGAAACCAGGATGATTGAGCGGACCAGATACGCGCAGCTTCTTGAGACGATAGAGGAAGAGTTGGGATCCTTTCGGCACTTTGCCAATGTCCCGGCGGTCGAAGTCGAAGAGATGGCAACGCGAATTGTTCGGGCAATCATTTCCCAGATTGAGACTGGTGAAGTGGTGACGAGTGAAAGTAAAGCGGCCTGAGTTGGCCGGTGTAACGAGTGAAGTGTAAACTGTATCTTGTAAGTTGTAACTGTACAAGTTGAGGGGCGCGGGTTACCGGAACGCAATGTACGCGGGATGGCAGTAATTAACCCGCGCCCCAACCTGTTTCCTACCTTGTGAAAAATTTCGATGTCTGCCCGATCCGGAACGCAGGTCCCGGTTCCGGCAAATCCCCTCAAGCCTCGCAACCTTGAGCATTGCGTCGGCGAAAGCGCCGGTGCAAGCTCGATCCGCGCGGGGTTCGGAGAACGGGATGACAGACATTTCGGAATCGGGTTGCCGACTGGTGCGACCCGGGGAAACCTATGCCGGCAAGCAGGGCTTTGATTATTTCGCGGGAATATCCCGGGAAAGCACTGGCGCATCGGGCATTTGCATGCATCTCCTGACCATCCCGCCTGGGGGACGCGCCAAGGCGCATATGCATTCCGCCCATGAAACCGCGATCTATGCCCTGAGTGGCGAGACCGAGATGTATTGGGGCGACCGGCTTCAGCACCACATGGTCGTGCGTGAAGGCGAGATGCTCTATATCCCCGCCGGCATGCCGCATCTGCCGATGAATGTCTCCGATCGCCCCGCTTCCGCGATCATCGCGCGCACCGATCCCAACGAGCAGGAAAGCGTGGTTCTCCTGCCGGAACTGGAAGGTCTCGTGCCGGGTCGCCGATGATCTCGACATGGATGCGTAAGCGCGCCGCGCTCAGCCGGTTCGTTGGGGGATGGGCTGCCCTGGCGGCTGCCCTGCTGCTTGGGGCGGGTGGGGCCGCCGCCATGGAAAAACCGCCCTGCTTCCTGCTGGTTTCGACACAAAAGCAACGGCCCAACGGCGACCTTCCGCACATCCGGGCGCGGATCAATGGCAAGCCTGTGCTGCTCACGCTCGACACCGGCTTCAATTTTTCGGGTGCCCTGACCAGGAACGCCGCCGCGCGGATCGGCCTGACACCGGTCCCCAGTGGCGAGGCGCCCAGCCCCGATTTCACCGGCACTCCGTTGGGCGAGGAGCTGCTCCTGATCGATAGCCTGTCGATCGGAGGATTGACCGTCGAGCAGACCCCGATGCTGCTCATTCCCACGGATGAACTGTTCGAATATGGCCAGAGGATGGACGGCAAGCTCGGAGCGGCGATCCTGTTGTTCCTCGACCTCCATTTCGACAAGGCGTCCGGGTCCCTCGATCTGCTCCGCAATACCTGCCCCGAACGTGACCCGGAACCGCCCGAGGGCGTGCTGCGCCTGAAACTGATCGAGCGGAATCTGACCTATCTCATCCCGGCACGTGTCGGACCGGCCAAGGGATATGCGCTGATCGACACCGGGACGACACTCTCCGTGATCTTCTCCGATTGCGTCGGCGATCTGCTGGCGGGCCGGAAACCACTGGCCCGCGTCGACACCATTTCTTTCTCGGGCAGGAGCGCCAAAGTAGATCTCTACAAGTTGGACAAGATCATCCTGGACGGAAAGATGGCGGTCACCGGGCCCACCTTCATTGTCATGGACCGGGTGCCTCAGGCCAACAAGGACGTCTGCTTCCTCCTGGGCATATCTTTCTTCCGGACGCCGGTGATCAAGTCGATGACCCTCTCGCCATCGACCTCCAGCCTTTATGTCCAGGTCAAATAGACCCTACTGATCGAGGAAGCTGCGCAGCTTTCGCGACCGGCTCGGATGCTTCAGCTTGCGCAAGGCCTTGGCTTCGATCTGACGGATGCGCTCGCGGGTGACGCTGAACTGTTGCCCGACCTCTTCCAGCGTATGGTCCGTGTTCATCCCGATCCCGAACCGCATCCGCAGGACCCGCTCCTCGCGCGGGGTCAGGGAGGCGAGAACCCGCGTCGTCGTTTCCTTCAGATTGCCCTGAATCGCGCTTTCGAGCGGCAGGATCGCGTTCTTGTCCTCGATGAAATCCCCGAGCTGGCTGTCTTCCTCGTCGCCGATCGGGGTTTCGAGCGAAATCGGCTCCTTGGCGATCTTCATCACCTTGCGAACCTTTTCGAGCGGCATCTGGAGCTTTTCGGCCAGTTCCTCCGGCGTCGGCTCCCGCCCGATCTCATGCAGCATCTGCCGCCCGGTCCGCACCAGCTTGTTGATCGTCTCGATCATATGGACCGGAATGCGGATCGTGCGCGCCTGATCCGCGATCGACCGGGTGATCGCCTGACGGATCCACCAGGTCGCATAGGTCGAGAACTTGTAGCCGCGACGGTATTCGAACTTGTCGACCGCTTTCATCAGGCCGATGTTGCCTTCCTGAATCAGATCGAGAAACTGCAATCCGCGGTTCGTGTATTTCTTGGCGATCGAGATCACCAGACGCAGGTTTGCCTCGACCATTTCCTTCTTGGCCTGACGGGCTTCCTTCTCGCCCTTCTGCACCTGGTTCACGATGCGGCGGAATTCGGAGATATCGACGCCGACATACTGGCCGACCTCGGCCATCTCGAACCGGATTTCCTCGGCTTTGTCGCGATACCGGCTGGTCAACTGATCCCAACCGCGAGTCTTGAGACGCCCCACCCGGTCGAGCCAGCCCGGCTCCAGTTCCGCGCCGCGATATTCGGTGATGAATTCCTGACGGTTGATGCGCGCCTGATCGGCCAGCTTCACCATCGCGCCGTCGAGCGACATGATCTTGTGGTTGATGCCGTAGAGCTGGTCCACCAGCTGCTCGATGCGGTTGTTGTGCAGATGCATCGAATTGACCAGTTCGACGATCTCACCGCGCAGCCGCTGATATTCCCGCTCCTGGCCGGAGGAGAAGCTCTCGTCCTCGTTCAGGGTCGCCGAAATCCGGTTGTCCTGCATCTCCGCGAGCTTGGCATAGTCCGAGGCGATGCGGTCCAGGGTTTCCAGAACCTGCGGCTTCAGGGCCGCTTCCATCGCCGCCAGCGACAGGCTGCCCTGGTCCTCGTCCTCGTCATCGTCGGGAAGAGAAGCGGAGGGCTCGCGCTCCTCATCGTCCAGCCCCACGTCGTCCCCGTCATCATCATCGTCGCCAGTGGAGCGCGCGGCGCTCGGCGCGGACCGCGCGGCGGCGGGCTCGGGACGCGCGGCGGGTTCCGGGCGCGACGTCGGCATGATCGGATCGATCGGGGTCTTGAGCGCCGCGGCCACGCTGGCCAGCTCGTCGGACTCCATCGAGGCGCCAAAGGTCGTCTCGAGGTCGATGACCTCGCGCAGCATGATGGCCTCGTCCAGAAGCTCGTCGCGCCAGACCGTGATCGCCTGAAAGGTCAGCGGGCTCTCGCAGAGGCCCAGGATCATCGTGTTCCGCCCGGCTTCGATCCGCTTGGCGATGGCGATTTCGCCCTCGCGGCTCAGCAGCTCCACCGACCCCATTTCCCGCAGATACATGCGGACCGGATCGTCGGTGCGGTCCAGCGCCTCGCCCCCGACGGTGGTCATGGTCAGTTCGCGCGAGCCCGAATCGGTCTCGGTCAGATCGGTGGTTTCCTCGCGCTCTTCCTCTTCGCCATCGTCCGATTCGATGACATTGATGCCCATTTCGGAGAGCATCGCCATGACGTCCTCGATCTGCTCCGAAGTCACCTGCTCCGGCGGCAGAACCTCGTTCAGTTCGTCATAGGTAATATAGCCCCGCGCCTTCGCGGTTGCGATCATCTTGCGGACGGGGGCCTGGCTCATATCGAGCATCGGCCCGGAGTTTTCCTGTCCGTCGTCGGGCTTCTTCGAGTCGGTGTCTTTGCCGGCCATCTCGTGACTCCGTATCGATCCTCGGGTGAAAGCCCGTTGGAATGGTCAATGCTTCTGTCCCACGAATCAGTGATTCGCAATGATTCGCAGAAGAAAGCTAAGGTTTTCTGGGTTTCTTCCAGGCTTGTTGGTCAATCAGGCGTTGTAAATGCGCGGACAGATCCTCCTCCGCCTCCGCATCCATGCTTCCTTGGGAGAGCGGGAGCGCCTCGGCCCGATGCACCGCCTCGGCGGCATGCCTCAGCCGCCAAGTCAGCGCCTCGTCCGTCGCCGCGCCGATCTCCTCCACAGCGTCGCGAACCTCCTCCATCCAGCCGAGCGCGGCGGCGTGACGGGTCAGTTCCTCTCGTATCGCCACTTCCGCCTGCCCCATCGCCGCCTCGGGTCCCAGATGCGGGTTGGCCCGGACCTGCCCCTGCGAGACCAGTTCCGCCAGCGCATCGCGCCCAAGCCGCGCCGAAACCGCTTCTCTCAGAGGGTGTGTATCCGCTCCGTCATTTAGGTGACGGGCCAGAACGAACAAGAGGGCATCGCGAATCTCTCCCAGATCCGGGCAATAAAACCGCAGCCGTTCGATTCGATCCTCAAAGAGAATCGCCAGCTCCGGGTGATTGAGGCAGCCGTAGAGAATCGCGCTCTCCCGGATTCGGGCCTCCGCCGCCGGTCCCTCCGCCGGCCGGGCCAGAAGCGAGGAGCGGGTGGAATCAGTCGCCCGCCCGTCCGGCGCCATGCCCTTGCGGCCGGGGTCGCGCCGTTGCCAGGGCCGTGCCCCGGCGCGGCGCGGCGGGGCAAAGAGCGCGGCGCGCCGGGACCGGATCTCCGCCTGGTAATGCGCTTTCAGCGAAGGATCGGCGATCCTGTCGAGCAGGGCGCGCAAACGGGCGTCGAGCGCCGCCCGGCGTTCCGGGCTGTCGAGCACCGCGCCTTCGGTCTCGCGGCTCCAGATCAGGTCGAGCATCGAGGCCGAACCCGCGATCAGCGCCTCCATCGCCCGCGCGCCACCGCCGCGCACCACATCGTCCGGGTCCTGCCCCGGCGGCAACACGACGAACCGCAGGGATTTCCCGGCCTCGATCAAGGGCAGCGCGAGATCCACCAGCCTCTGCGCCGCGCGCAGCCCCGCGCCGTCGCCGTCGAGCGCGATCACCGGCTCCGGGGCGATCTGCCAGATCAGCCGCAGCTGCGCCTCGGTGATGGCGGTGCCAAGGGGTGCCACGGCATGGCCGATCCCGACCTGCGCCAGCGCGATCGTATCCATATAGCCTTCGACGACGATGACGGTGCCGGCCTTGCCGGCAGCGGCGCGCGCCGGGCCGATATTGAAAAGGCTCCGCCCCTTGTCGAAGAGCGGCGTTTCCGGGGAGTTCAGGTATTTCGGCTGCTGGCTGTCGCGCAGGGCACGCGCGCCGAAGGCGATCGCCCGGCCCCGCCCGTCGCGGATCGGAAACATCACCCGGCCGCGGAACCGGTCATAGGCGCCGCCCTCCTGGCCCACCCCGACCAGCCCCGCCTCGACCAACAGATCGCGCGCGAAGCCCTTGCCGCTCAGATGTTCCAGCAGCGCGGTCCGCGCATCGGGGGCAAAGCCGATCTCGAATGTATCGCGGGTGGCGGGGGCCAGGCCGCGCCGGTCGAGATAGGCCCGCGCCTCGGCCGCCCGCGCGCCGTTGAGACTCATGCGATAGAACTGGACGGCGGCCTCCATGGCCTCGACCAATCCCATCTGGGCGGCGGCCCTTGCCTGGGCGGCGGGATCGCGGGCCGGCATCGGCACCCCGGCGATCTGTGCCAGCGCCTCGACCGCTTCGAGAAACCCCAGATTCTCGGTCTCGCGCAGGAAACTGACCGCGTCGCCCTTCGCATGACAGCCGAAGCAGTAATAATACCCCTTGGTGTCATCGACATGGAACGAGGCGCTCTTTTCCTGATGGAACGGACAAGGCGCCCAGTAATCCCCGCGCGCGGGGTTGGATTTGCGATCCCACACGAGCTTGCGCCCCGCGAGTTGCGCCAGAGAGACGCGCCCTCGCAAATCATCGATGAAACCGGGGGGCAGGGACATGGGCCATAGTATCAAGCCGTCGCCGCCGATTGGCAAGGGGCCGAACCGTCGCGGCCGGGCACCGACGGGCCCTTCCCGTCCCGCAAGACGCCTCTGTCATCGGATTTCAAGCGTGATTCCAACGGGATGGGCCTATCGTCGTCCCCCCTGCCCCAGAGAGGCAGGCTCTCAGGGGCCGGGGGGGAGGGCCGGTTCGAGCAGGGGCGCGAGTTCCCGCGCATATTGCGCGGTCAGATGGTTGCTGTCGCGATAGAGCGGCGCACCCGAACGGATCAAGGGACAGCTCGGCGCCGGACAGAGCGCCGCGCCGAGGTCGAGAAGCGTCACATCCCCCCGCGTCTCGGCCTGATGAAACAGCCCGTTCACCCGCGCCTGTCGCTGGGCGAAATCCTCGAATCGCGGGGCGAATTCGACCGATTTGCCCAGCCACTCCGCCCGCGCCATGGCAACCGGCAGGTCATATTCGTTTTCGGGAACCTGGGACACGATCACCACCCTGCGCCCCAGTTCCAGAAGGGCGGTGATCGTGCGATCGAGGCCGCGGGCAAAGACCAGAGCGTTCTCCGCCTCGGAAATCCGGGTGGTTTCCGCGTCGCGGATAAAGACCGGATGTCCCGCCTCATGCAGGAAGCGGCGGCTTTCGGCGTAATAGGCCCATCGGCTGACCAGGATCACCGTCGCAAGTTCGGGCCGATCCGCGATCGCCCGCAGGATATCGTCGCTGCCCTCGGCACAGGTCTGAAAGCCCCAGCGGTTCTGGTTGACCCCGAGCAGCGGCACGCATCCCGCCGCGCCCAGATAGAGCCCCCTTGTTCCGGTCCGGCGGGCAGCCTCTTCGAAGGCGGACATCAATGCCCCTGCGTGCGAATCGCCCCAGACCACGAAACCCGGGCTGCCCGGTCCGCCGATCCGGCAGGGCCTGCCGCCGGGCAGGGAATCGCACTGCGAAAAATCCACCTCGTCCGAGCGGATGTCCGCGAGCGCGCGCACCTCGGGCGGCACCCGGCCCGGCAGACCATCGCCGCGCACGAGTATCTGACCGCCCGTGACCGTGAGGAGGAGTGCCACCACGCCCGCCGTCAGAAGCCTGGCCCGGACCGGCAGGATGGATTTGGTCCGGAACGGCTGCTCGATGAAGCGCCAGGAGAGCGTCGAGACCGCGACGCAGGCCAGCAGCAGCGGCACGGTCTCCCAGGGCGCGGGCGGCACGATCCGCCAGCTCCGGTAGAACACCAGGATCGGCCAGTGCCAGAGATAGAGCGAATAGGAGATCAGGCCGAAAAACCGCGGGGTCGGCCGCGAGAGAAGCCCTCCGGCGAGAGTGACATTGCGGGCGGTTGCAAACAGCACGAGCGCCGTGCCCGCCACGGGCAGGACCGCGGCGCTTCCGGGAAAGGGCGTGCGCGCATCGAACCCGAACACCGCGACCGCGATCAGGACAAGGCCCGCGAGCCCGAGCGCCTGGGCGAGCAGAGGCCGCAACGGATCGCGCCGGGGTGCGAGGGCCAGCATCGATCCGACGAGCAGCTCCCAGACCCGCGCCGGCGTATAGAAGAAGGCCGCGTCGTTCTGGGGATGGGTCATCAGGACACAGGCGACGAGCGAGGCAAGCAGCGCCGCCGCCGTCACGCCCGGCAGCCAGCGCGGGGCATGCCGGGCCATCAGCGCGAGATAGATCGGAAAGACCACGTAGAACTGCTCCTCGATCGAGAGCGACCAGGTATGGAGCAGCGGCTTGGTGATCGCGGCGGCCACGAAATAGCCGGTTTCCCGCATGAAATAGAAATTCGAGAGAAAGAGCGCGGTCGCGGTGAGACTCTCGCCGAAGGAGGCCAGTTCGAAGGGCAGCATCAGCCAGAGCGCGAGAAGGCCCGAGACCGCGAGCATGGCCAGGAGCGCGGGAAAGATCCGCCGGACCCGCCGCTCATAGAAGGTGAGGATCGAAAACCGGCCGGCGTCGATATCGGCCCGCAGGATCCCGGTGATCAGGAACCCCGAAAGCACGAAGAACACATCGACGCCGACGAAGCCCCCGGAAATCCCCGGAACCCCGGCGTGATAGAGAACCACCGACAGGACCGCGACCGCGCGCAATCCGTCGATCTCGGGCCGATAGGTGCCATGGCCCGGGACCGGGGAGGCGAGTTCCCCGGTCCGCTCGTTCAAACGCATCTGCACTCAGGAGGCTCCCCACGATTTCCCGCACCGCTGGTGGCCGATCCCGGCGGCGGTGTAAACAGGGACGCCGAGCCACGATCCGACCGGAGCGAAGCGAGGATCGGAAAGAGTGCGCGCCAAATCATGGAACCCTGGAAGAATTTCCATGATTCCCGGTTCACGGAAACCCCTCCAGCTATTTGATATTACGCATTTTCGAGTCGCGGAAACGAATACGCCTCCGCTGAAAATGCCCTAGCCGTAGCGTTGTTCCCGCCAGGGGTCGCCCAGCATGTGATAGCCGTTGCGTTCCCAGAATCCCGCGCGGTCGGCGCCGATCACCTCGATCCGGTTGAGCCATTTGGCGCTCTTCCAGAAATAGAGATGCGGCACCACCGCCCGCAGCGGACCGCCATGCTCCCGGGTCAGCGGCTCCCCCTGCCAATGGGTCGCGAGGATCGCATCGGGAACGGCGAAATCCGGCAGGGGCAGGTTCGTCGTATATCCATCCGAGCCATGCAGCAGCACATGCGCCGCCGTCTCCGTCGGTTTCGCAATCGCGAGCAGATCCCGCGCCAGGACCCCGGACCAGTCATTGTCATAGCGCGACCAGGTGGTGACGCAATGGATGTCGGATCGTGACTGCGACTGGGGCAAGGCCAGCAGACCCTGCCAGTCGAGCGACAGGCGGTTCTCGACGAACCCGTCCACATCGAGACGAAAGCGATTGAGCGGCACCCGCGGCTGCTGACCGAGATCGAGCACCGGCCAATCCCTCACCAGATGCTGGCCGGGCGGAAGCCGCTCCTCCTCGGGGCGGACATGCCGGCCGGTCAGGAACTTGCCCGCCTCCGCCCAGGCCCGCTTGGTTCGCGTCAGCTTGGTCTCATCGGGGGTATCGTCCATGCCACCTCTCCTCCAACCAACTCCCGGGAGTCAGCCTATCTCAACGCGCCCTTCTGTCGAGCGTGGATCTGACATCCGATCCCTTATCCCAGTGCCCGTTCCGCCGCGACGAAAACCGCCCCCGGTTCGCCGTCCGCCGCCAGCGCGCGCCAGCCCTCCGGCCGCGCCGCGTTCCGGGCCTGACGGAACACGACATCCGCCGTCGCATCCGAGGCATCGCCGACGCGGGCACTGACCCGGCGCGCCGCTTCGCCGGGTGGAAGGTCGAGCCAGAGGCCATCGAACCGTGCTCCGGCCTCCCGCGCCAGCCGCGCCGCGCAATCGCGCGCCGCCGGATCGAGGAATGTCGCATCGACCACGAGGCTCTGTCCCGCGCGCAGCACCGCGCGCCCGTCGATCGCGAGCCGTCGCAACACCTTCGCATCCATCGCCGCCGAATAGCCCGCGGCGTCCAGACGCACCTCGGGCGCCACACCCGCCAGCCGCTTGCGCGTCATATCCGAGCGCAGCACGATCGCACCGTGCCATGGCGCGATCCGCACCGCGAGAGCCCGGGCGAGGGTCGATTTGCCCGCCCCCGACAGACCGCCGACACAGACCAGCCGGGGCCGCGGTTTCGGCTCCAGCACCTGACGCGCAAATTCGAGATCCGCCGCCCGCGCCCGCGCCGCGCCCCGCATCGACAGAAACAGCGGCATCATCGGCAAACCGGCATAGTCCCGCGTCGCCGCGAGATACCGGTTCAACAACCCGTTCGCCAGATCCCGCCGCCCCTCGATCAGCAAATCGGCCAGGGTCCCGGCCAGGTCCTGAAGCGGATCGATCGCCGTGTCGCAATCGAGCGCGTCGAGCGCGGCGTCCTGCCCATCGATCCGCGTCATACCCCCGAGGCGCGGAGCGCCATGACAGCGGCGAATCCGGCCCGCGCGACAGCGCCGCTCGACCAGGGGAAGGAGCGGCGCAAGGGCCGTCTCCGCGCGGAACCGCCACTCCTCCCCGCCCGCGGCGATCGCCCCGGCGATGCGTGCGATCCGCCCGCGCAGATCTCCCGCGTCGCCCGATCCCGGCACCAACGGCGCCGCGCGATGCAGCGCCGCGATCCGATCGGCCAGCCGCTCGATATCCTCCCGCGTCAAGACCACGCCCTCGCCGGAAGAATCGACGTGCCCTCCCACCGACGGATCAGGGTCGAACAATCGCAAGGACGGGTCCAGGCGGCCCGCTGGCTCCGGGCGCGCGCGCCCATGGGGTAAATGGGGATGCTCCCCCCGGCACCGACGCGGCTCGAGGGGAACCCGCGGGAATGAGACCACCGGTCGCTGATCCTTGAACATTTTTCCTTTGCTTTCTTGCGCAATCCGTCACGAGGCCTCCCGGACCCACGTCAAGCCTCCCTGCTCCGGTCCTGGCGCGCACCGGGGGCGCCCGCCCCCGTCCCACGCCGCGCCCGGACCTTGGAGGGCAGCTCCCCGAAAAAAGCATGATATCGGCTCGAAAACCGGCCGAGGTGATAAAATCCGCGCGAGGTTGCGATATCGGTGACCGTGCGCCCCTCCGGACCGGCCGCCAGCAGATCGCGATGGGCGAGGTTCAGGCGCTGAATCACCAGGATATCGTCCAGGCGGCAATCGGTCTGTTCCAGCACCGCCGCCCGGAGCGTCCGGGTCGAGAGGCCGAGATCGCGCGCCAGATCCTGCGCCGTGATCGGCTCTCCATCCTGCGCCGCGATCCGGTCGCGGATCTGTTGCCACAGACGCGCGGTCCGGAGCGACCGGGGCCGCCGCCATTCGGTTCCGAGATCGAGCCAGAGGCTCAGCCGGTCCCGGATCAGGGCGGGCGCCAGCGCCAGCAGCTCCGCCCGCTCCGGCGCCGTCCCGTCGCCCGCCCGTTCCAGCAAGTGAGACAGCCAGCCGACAAGTTCGTGGATCCGCGCGTCGGGCGCGTGAAACGCCTCGGGTTCGGGCAGGGCGATAGTGTCGGCGGGCATCAACACACACAGGACATCGAGACCCTCGCTGACGATCATCTGCCTCTCGCCATCGCCGAGATAATATCCGGCACTGCCCGCGCCCAGCAGGGTGCCGCCGACCCGGGCGCCGCCGGACCGGACCGTGTGAAAGAAGAAGACGAGGCTCTCCGCCGGACCCCGGGTTTCCACGAACATCCCGCGGTTATAGCTCTCGTGATGAAGCGACATGCCCTCGAGCATCAGCCGGACATGCAGCCCCTCGAACGGCCCTTCCGAGAGCTGGCGGAACGTGCGGCTTTGTCCGGGCACCGCCTCCTCCAGTTCGGGGAAGGAATGGAACCGCTGCTGGAAAAACATCGAAAACGCCCTGTCGACAGGTTTGCCCGGATTGGGTCATTCTGGCCGAACCGCCCATCCCAGGTGCAAAGACTCCTCCATTTTCCGTTCGACCAGCAAGATCGCCCACCGCGCGCAAACCGGGATTTTGCCAGAATGCATCAATATTAGGCAAATTTTTTGAAAGACCCCGGATAGATGCCTTCGGGAGCGGCTGCTAGCCTCGGGCGGACAGTTGACAGGAGTGTGCCCATGATCCGGATCCACCTGGCGGCCACCGCCGCGCTCGCGCTCGTCTTGCCGGGGGCCTTGATGGCGGAGGAATTCAAGCCGGAAACCCTTACCGTCCAGAAGACGATCGCCCCCGGGGCCAATGTCTTTGTCCTCGATCAGGCCTGGGCCGGACCCTCGCGCATCAATGTGCTCGGCGCCGACGATCTCGCCATGAAGGGCAATCTCTCCTATGGCACCGTCGGCCAGATGCTGCTCGCCGACGGGGGCAGGACGATCTACACCTCCTCTGTCTACATGCCGCGCTACACCCATGGCGTGCGCGAGGCGGTGATCGAGGAATTCGATGTCGAAACGCTGTCGCGCAAGCGCGAGATCGCGATTTCGAACCGGTTCGCCCAGGTCGAATCCCAGCCCGCGCTGCTCCGGATGACGGCGGATGGCGGTTATCTCCTGGTCCAGAACGCCACCCCCGCCACCTCGGTCTCGGTGGTCGATCTCAAGGCCGGCAAGCAGATCGCCGAGATCCCGACGCCCGGCTGCTGGTCGATCATCCCCGCGACCGAGGGGTTGAAATTCACCTCGATCTGCGGCGACGGCACCTTCAAGAGCTATGCCTTCGCCGCCGACGGGACATTCGGCGCCCCCGAGGTCAGCGGCAAGATCTTCGACGCGGTCGAGGACGCGCTCTTTACCAATGGCGTGCGCGCCGGGGACAATCTGGTCTTCGCCTCGTTCAAGGGCAGTTTCTATGTCATCTCCGACGCGGGCAAGGCGCCGGAACTGGTCGAGGTCATCCCCTTCTCGCCCGGCATCGCGGGGAGCTGGGCGCCGTCGGGATCGGAGGTCCTGACCTATGACGCCAAGGACGGCGTTCTCTTTGTCCTCATGCATTCCGGGGCCAAGGAAGGCACGCACAAGGATCCGGCCGAGGAAATCTGGGCCTATGACCTCAAGGCCAAGAAGCTGCTCTATCGCTCGCCCGCCCATGGCGAGACGTCCCTGACCGTGTCCCAGAGCGAGCCCCCGGTCCTGTTCGGGGTGAACGAGGAGAACGTCCTCCATCGCTACGAGGTTTCCCCCGAATTCGGCTTCGCCGCGAAACCGGCGGGCGAGGCGGAGGATATGGGGAATTTCTCCGCCCTCGTGCTGGCGGGGCAATGATGCCCGCGCTCGGGCTGGCCGGACAGGCGGGAACCGTCCTTCTGGCACTGATCTTTCTGCGCGCCGCCTGGCACAAGGCGGCGGATCTGCCCCGCGCGGACGCGACCGCCGCCGCCTATGACCTCCTGCCCGCCGGTCTGGTCCGGGTCGCGGTGCGCGGTCTTCTGGCGGCGGAGGTCGCGGTGGCGGCGGGCCTGATCCCGCCCGCCACCCGTCCGGCCGCCGCCCTGCTCGGCGGGGCGATCCTGCTCGTCTATGCCGGGGCGATGGGCCTGGCACTGCTCTCGGGCCGCGACCGGATCGATTGCGGCTGCGGCGGCGCGCCGAACCTGGTGTCCTGGCTCCTTGTCGCACGCAACATCGCCCTGACCGGGGTGGCGGCCCTGACCCTGATGCCCGCGTCCGAGGGCGGCATCGCGGAGGCGGCGGTGGCGATTCTGGCCGGCCTGACCGCCTGGGCCATGCTCGGGACGGCGGAAACGCTGGGGGCGAACCATCGCTTCGCGCCCGAGACCGACAGGAGGAAATGATGGGGATCATGAGTTTCGCAGTGGGATTTCTCTGGGTGATCGTGCTCGCCCAGACGGCGGTGATCTTCGCCCTCGCCCGCCAGATCGGTGTGCTGTTCGAGCGGATCACCCCGGTCGGCGCCATGATTTCCGACACCGGCCCCGAGATCGGCGCACCCGCCCCGGTCCTCGCCTTGCGCAACCTGAACGGGCCGGACCTGACGCTCGGCGGCGCGCAGGACCGGAGCCAGCTCTATTTCTGCCTCTCCCCGACCGGTCCGAACTGCACGGCGCTGATCCCGGTCCTGCGCGGCGCCGCGCGCGAGGAACGCGACTGGCTCGACATCCGCCTCGCCTCCGACGGCAAGGAAGCCGCCCATCGCGCGCTGATCGCCAGCGAGCGGCTGGAGGCCTTCCCCTATGTGCTGTCGCAGGAGCTGGGGATGACCTTCAAGGTCGCGAAACTGCCCTTCGCCGTGCTGATCGACGCGCGCGGGGTGATCAAGGCCAAGGGCCTCGTCAACAACCGCGAACAGATCGAGAGCCTGTTCACCGCCAGCGAACTGAACGTGCCCTCATTGCAAAGCCTGATCGCCGCGCCCAGCGCCGGCTGATCCTCGGACCCTTCGAAAGGACAAGCCATGACCAATCCCCTCGATCCCCTGATGAAACGGCTTGACCGGTTGACCGAGACCGGTCTGCGGACCCAGGCCCGCGCGCAGGGCAGGCGCAGTTTCCTCGGCCGCGCGGGGGTCGCCCTGCTCGGCCTCGGCCTGACCCCGATCCTGCCCTTCGACCGCCGCGCCAGCGCCGCCGAAACCGCCCCCGACGAATGCGCCTACTGGCGGCATTGCGCGCTCGACGGCAACCTCTGCTCGACCTCGGGCGGCTCGCTCACCAGCTGCCCGCCCGGCTCCTCCGCCTCCAAGGTCAGCTGGGTCGGCACCTGCTCCAACCCCGAGGACGGCAAGGATTACCTCGTCTCCTACAACGATTGCTGCGGCAAGGCGCAGGTCTCCTCGGCCACCTTCTGCTTCACCTCCAAGGGCGAGCGCCCCGGCTACAAGATGGGCCTCTACAACGACATCAACTGGTGCATGGCCAACGACGACCAGGGCTATCACTGCACCGTCTCCGTCGTGGTGGGGCTGGCGGAGTGAGACGTGCCCTGATCCCGCTCCTGCTCCTCGGCGCCGCTCCGGTGGCGGCCGAGGACGGCCAGGCGGTCTTTGCCACCGTCTGCGCCGCCTGCCATGCCGAGGGCGGCGCGGGAACGCCCGGCCTCGCGCCCCCGCTCGCGGTCCCCGCCTTCTGGCAGGCGATGGGCGACAGCGCACCGAAATACATCGCCGGTGTCCTGACGGCGGGCCTGGCCGGCAAGATCACCGCGCAGGGCGAGGATTACATCGGCCTGATCATGCCACCCCAGACCCAGCTCGATCCCGAAAGCCTCGCCGCCGTCGGAACCTATGTCCTCGGCACCCTCGGCGGCACCGACAAGGCCGTGACCGTCGAGGATATCGACGCCGCCCTCGCCGCCCCACCCAGCCACAAGGACCTGCGCGCCCTGCGCCCGGCGTCCTGAGGACCTTCCATGCGCCGCCTCGCCCTTCTCCTGCTTCTCACCGCCACCCCCGCCCTCGCCCTGTCGCCCCATGCCGGCTACCTGCTCCATTGCTCGGGCTGCCATGGCGCGGACGGGGCGGGCAGCGTCAACGGCGGCATCCCGGCGTTCCAGGACTCGGTCGCCCTCCTCGCGGGGGACGCCGAGGGCCGCCTCTACATGATGCATGTGCCGGGCGTGGTCAGCGCGGGCCTCTCGGATCAGGACACGGCCGATGTCACCAACTATATCCTCGACCTCTGGGGCCCCGACGCCCCCCGCTTCACGGCGTCCGAGGTCAAGGCCGCCCGCGCCACCCCGGTTCCGGACGTCGTCGCCCTGCGCCGCCAGATCGCCCACCGGATGGACGAAGGCGGAACCCCCCTCTCGCGTTATCCCTGGCCCTGAACATGAGCCGATGCGAACAAAAACCGCTCCGGGGCGCCTTTCGACCCGGCAAGGTCGGCTCGATCGCCATAACTCTATGATTTGACGCACAATTCACCCGATCCCCCTTTCACTCCGGCCGGAAGGCGCCCTGATCCGCTAACCCAATCCTAACCAACTTGGCCCAAGGCAGGAGGCGCGGCCCGCGGTAAGGGACCGCCGGTCTTGCCCCTGATTGGATGGTTGCGATGCGGATCCTGTTTGTCGAACCGAATGCCCGGCTGGCACGCCTGATCACCGACGGCCTGGGGGACCAGGGCTTCGCGGTCGAACACCGCGACATGCTCGGCGCTGCGATTTCACCCCGGACCGACCTGATCCTGATCGATCCCTCGGACGAGAGTTACGAGGCCCTGCGCCTCCTGCGCGACCGGACCGAAGGCTTCCCCCTGCTGGTGCTGGTCGGACGCCACGGGCTCGAAGGGCCCTCCCGGAGCCGGAGCGGCCTTCACACCCTGTTGAAACCCTTCACCATCCGCGATCTCGCCGCGCGCTGCCGGGCGCTGGGCCATGCCCCCGCTCCCGTGCCCGCCCTGTCCGGGTCGCCCGTGCTCGCCGAACTTCATGGCTGAACGGACACGCGGCCCCGGTCTGTTCCAGCAGATCGCGCGGCGTTTCGCCCTTCTGGTCGCGGTCTTCGCGCTGGTCGAAATCGGCCTGACGCTCGCCGGGGCGGTCCTGCGTCCGGGACCGCTCGCAACCGAATTCCTCACACTCCAGGCGACGCGGATCGCGCAATCGGGGCCGGGGCTTCCCGGCCTCTCGGACCGTCCGGCCGGAACCACTCAATGGATCGCCCGCCTCATGCCGCCGGGGGAGGCCCTGCCCGGGGAAACCGATCCCGCGACGCTGGTCGACTGGACCGCGCGGGAACGCACCGATACCGGCGAGCGGATCACCGGATTGCGCGCGATCAAGGTCGATGGCGAGACCCGCTGGCTCTATCTGCGCTTCGAGGCCGACGGCTGGCGCGCCTATCTCTCCCTGCTCCTCGGACAGATGATCTGGCAGGTCGCCCTCCCGCTGATCGCCCTCTCCCTCGCCCTGATGCTGGCGGGCGCCTATGCCCTGCGCCGCGTCCTCGATCCCCTGGCGCAGGCGGAGCGCGAGGCCGAGGCGCTGGATGCCGAGAATCCCCGCGCCCGCCTGTCGGAACCCGGCACCCCCCGGGAACTCGCGGCGCTGACGCGCGCGCTCAATCGCGCGCTCGACCGGATCGCGGTCTCCACCAACAGCATCCGGATGTTCACCGCCAACGCCGCCCATGAATTGCGCACGCCGCTCTCCATCCTGCGGGTCTCGCTCGAACGCCTGCCGCCGAGCCAGTTGCGCCGCGAGCTGGAGGAGGATTGCGACGACATGATCCGGCTCGCCAACCAGATGCTCGATCTGGCCGAGGCCGATACCCTGACCCTCGATTCGGCCGAGATCATCAGCCTCGCCGACGTGGCCCAGGATGCGATCCGCGCCCTGGCCCCGATCAGCGATCCGGACAATCGCCAGATCCGCCTCGACATCCGCGACCCCGGCCCGGTGCGCGGTCACAGCGAGGCCTTGTTCCTGATGATCCGCAACATCATCGACAATGCGCTGATGCACACCCCCTCCGGCACGCCGATCGAGGTCACGGTCGGGCCCGGTCCCTGTTTCTCGGTCCGCGACCACGGGCCGGGTGTGAAACCCGCGCATCAGAGCCATATCTTCGAGCGGTTCTGGCGCAACCAGCGCCGCTCGGGCGAGGGGTCGGGTCTCGGGCTCGGCATCGTGAAACGTCTGGTCGATGTGCATGGCGCCACCATCACGGTCGACAATGCCCCCGACGGCGGCGCGCTCTTTTCGGTGCGCTTCCCGCTTGCCATGCCCGCCACCCTGCGCCGCGCCAGCCGCGGCTGAGCCGGGGCGCTTGTCGGGGGGGCCGCGTCCGGCGCGCGATGTGGTACGATCCGGGCGCCGGGTCTGAACCGCCCTATCTCGGAGCGATCAGGGTGACGGACCGTTCCGCGCCGCTCGCCTGATCGAGCACCCGGATCCGTTCCGCGCCCTCGGGATCGACGGTGACGACCGCCACCCAGTCCGATCCGAGCGTCAGGGCCCGCGCCGTTTCCCCGGCCGGCACCTGGACGCCGGCGGGCAGGACGAGCGGCGGCGGGACGCGGTTCAGGCGGATGACAAGCAGGCCGACAACGGTTATGACCCCGAGGATCAGCGTCAAGGTCAAGGTTGTCACCAGCCAGCGCAACTGGCGCAGACGCGGAGATTCCGGATAGTCTTGCCCCCCAGGAGCCATATCGCCCATGTCCGCGCCTTTCCAACAGATCCGGGTTACGCTGGAGGCAGCGCCCGACCAGCGGCTTGATAAGGCCTTGGCGGCGGCGGTGCCAGAGGACTCGGGCCTCAGCCGCTCCCGTCTCCAGGCGCTGATCGCGGAGGGCGCGGTGGCGCGCGCCGACGGGGCCCCGCTCCGCGCTGCCAAGGCGCGGATCGACACCGCCATGGAGGTGGTGGTGACCCTGCCGCCTCCCACCCCGAGCCATGCCCAACCCGAGGAGATCGCCCTTGATATCGTCTATGAGGATTCCCATCTCATCGTCCTGAACAAGCCCGTCGGCCTCGTGGTGCATCCCGCCCCCGGCCAGCGCGACGGGACGCTGGTCAATGCCCTGCTCCATCACTGCGCCGGCAATCTCTCGGGCATCGGCGGCCAGACCCGCCCCGGCATCGTGCATCGCATCGACAAGGACACCTCGGGCCTGCTGGTGGTGGCCAAGGACGATGTGACCCACCACGGCCTCGCCGCGCAATTCAAGGCGCATGACATCGAGCGCCACTATCTCGCCGTGGTGCGCGGCGCCCCCGATCCGGCCGAGCCGCGGCTGGCGGGCCTTGCCGGGATCTCGTGGGAGCCCGGCGGCATCCTGCGCCTCGAGGGCGCGATCGGCCGCCACCCGGGCGATCGCAAGCGCATGGCGGTCCTGACCGACGAGGGCCGCCATGCCGTCACCCGCGCCCGGGTGCTGGAACGCTTTGGCCGCGTCCCCTCGGGGCGCGCCTACAAACCCGCCGCGGCCTTGGTGGAATGCTGGCTGGAAACCGGCCGCACCCATCAGATCCGGGTGCATATGGCCTTCGCGGGCCATGCGCTGATCGGCGATTCCGTCTATGGCCGGCGCGCCGGGATCGCCGCCGACTTCCCGCGCCAGGCGCTCCATGCCACGACGCTGGGCTTCGTCCACCCCGTCACCAGGGCATTCCTGCGGTTCGAGGCCCCGCCGCCGGCGGATTTCACGGATCTGCTCACGCAACTGCGACGGACGGATGCGGTCCAGCCGTTTAACCTTTCGTAAAGGAAGCTATACTAATCCTGAACGACTTGACCGGTCGACATTCGCGATCCCAGGAGGAGAAGGACGCTTGAACACCAACAGACTGCCCGCGCCATCACCCGAACAGGGCCTTTCCCGCTACATGCAGGAAATCCGCAAGTTTCCGATGCTGGAGCCGGAGCAGGAATATATGCTGGCCAAGGCCTGGGTCGATCATGGCGACAAGGAGGCCGCGCATCAGTTGGTCACGAGCCACCTGCGCCTCGCCGCCAAGATCGCCATGGGCTATCGCGGCTACGGCCTGCCGATCTCCGAGGTGATCTCGGAGGCGAATGTCGGCCTGATGCAGGCGGTCAAGCGCTTCGAGCCGGAGAAGGGGTTCCGCCTCGCGACCTATGCGATGTGGTGGATCCGGGCGAGCATCCAGGAATATATCCTGCGCTCCTGGTCTCTGGTGAAAATGGGCACCACCGCGGCGCAGAAGAAGCTGTTCTTCAACCTGCGCAAGGCCAAGAACAAGATCGGCGCCATCGAGGAGGGCGAACTGCGCCCGGAGAATGTGGCCAAGATCGCCCATGACCTCAATGTGACCGAGGCCGAGGTGATCTCGATGAACCGCCGCATGTCGGGGGGCGATGCCTCGCTCAATGCGCAGGTCAAGGCCGATGGCGACGGCGCCGCCGAATGGCAGGACTGGCTCGAGGACGAGGACGCGGACCAGGCCACCGCCCTCGCCGAGCGCGACGAACTCGAAACCCGGCAGGCGCTCCTGTTGCGCGCGATGGAGGATCTGTCGGAACGCGAACGCCATATCCTGACCGAACGGCGCCTCCGCGACGAGCCGGTCACGCTGGAGGAGCTCAGCCAGGAGTTCAACGTCAGCCGCGAGCGCATCCGCCAGATCGAGGTCCGCGCCTTCGAGAAACTGCAGAAACGGATGCGCGAACTCGCCGCCGAAAAGGGCATGGTCCCGGCGGTCAACTGACCCGCTTCACCGCCCGTTAGCGCCTCCGCGCCATACTCCCTCCCGCGACGAAAACGGGGCGGGGGGGTTACATGGGCTACGCATCATCGGGAACGGTACGGGGCACGGGAACCCCGGCGGTTGACGGATTGCTGTCGGGGACACGCTGGACGGGCGGCGCGCTCACCTATGGATCGCCGACCTCCGCCGCCGACTATGGCTCGGGCTATCACAGCGACCAGAATTTCGATGGCGTGTCCGCGCCGCGCCAGGGCTTCTCCACCCTCACCGCCACACAGCTCGGCGCGATCCGCGGCATCCTCGACGCGGACGGCGTGGGCTGCCGTCCCGCCCATGCCGGCTTCACGGTCGAGGGGTTCACCAATCTCTCGATCACCTACGCCCGGGACGCCGACATCCGCTATGCCAACAGCTCCGACGCCCCCACCGCCTATGCCTATCAACCGGGGGCCGGCATCGGCGGCGATGTCTGGCTCGGACGCTCGGGCCAGAAGCCGATCGACGGCTATTACGATATGTTCACCCTCATCCATGAAACCGGCCATGCGCTCGGCCTGAAACATCCGCACGAGAGGGGGGGCCTCGGCACCACCCCCTCCGCGCTCGATTGCGTCGAATTCTCGGCCGTCAGCTACAAGACCCATGTCGGATCGACCCCGACCGGCTATCATTTCGAGAAGGGCGGCACGCCGCAGAGCTTCATGATGCTCGACATAGCCGCGCTCCAGCATATGTACGGCGCCGATTTCACCACCAATGCTGGCGCCACCACCTATTCCTGGACCCCGGACTCCGGCACCACCTGCGTCAACGGCCAGGCCGCGATCACCCCCGGCCTCAACCGGATCTTCGCCACGATCTGGGACGGCGGCGGAACCGACACCTATGACCTCTCGGCCTATGACACCGACCTGAAAATCGACCTGCGCCCGGGCGAGGCCTCGGCCTTCTCCGCGCGGCAACTGGTCGATCTCGACGGCACCGAGGCGCGCGGCAATATCTACAACGCCCTGCTCTATCTTGGGGACACCCGGTCGCTCATTGAAAACGCGACCGGCGGCGACGGCAACGACCTCATCACCGGCAACACCGCCAAAAACACCCTGACGGGGGGGGCGGGCAACGATATCCTGTGCGGGGGCGCGAATGCCGACACTCTGATCGGCGAGGCCGGGCGGGACGTGTTCCGTTTCGCCACCGCCTCCGACTCGCAACCGGGCGCCTGTGACCGGATCCTCGGGTTCGACGGGGCGGGCGCGGCGCGGGGCGACACCATCGACCTGCGGATGATCGACGCCGATGCCACGCGCCCCGGCGATCAGGCCTTCGTCTTTGGAACCTCTCACGGCCGTGGCCACCTGTGGCTCGAAACCGTGGGGACACAGACCCATGTCCTCGGCAATATCGACAATGACCGCGGCGTCGAATTCGATATCGCGATCCTCGACGGCAACCGCGCCCACACCGCCTATTCCGCCAGCGACTTCCTGCTTTGATCCGCCTTCCGGCCTGACGCCGTCAGGTCGGACATCGCTCTGGTCCCAGGATCTGGCGCGATGTTTTGATCGGCGGTTCGGTCCACCCGCCTGAAAATCGCTCCCCCTCCGGAATCCGACGCGCAATTCGCTCGATCCTCGTTCCCCTCCGGTCGGAGTGCGCAGCCTTCAAGGGGCGCGCAATTCGCCCGATCCTCGTTCCCCTCCGGTCGGAGTGCGCAACCTTCAAGGGGCGCGCAATTTGTCCGATCCTCGTTTTACTCCGGTCGGAGTGCGCTTTGGTCGAGAAAGTTCCGGATCGCCGCCGCGACCGGCTCGGGATGGCTTATCGGCGCCAGATGACCGGCGCCGGGCACCATGACCCGCGCGGCCCGGGGCAGCGCTTCCCCGAGCACGTCGAGGACCCGCGCGATCCCAGGCGGCGCCTCCGCCCCCGCGATCAAGAGCACAGGACAAGACAGCCCCGCCACCGCCTCCGCGTCCCAACCCTGAAACAATTCGCGTTCATAGGCTCCGATCCGCCACAGCTCCCTCTTGATCCGCACCTCGCGCGGATGGAACACTCTGCCCTCCAGCCATTCGCCTCCGGGCCCCCAGCGCATCAGGAACAGGGGCTCACACGTCATCGCGCAGACCATCAGACGGGCATAGGCATTGGGGTCCGCCGCCTTGAGGCTCGCAAACAGCACCGGCTCGATCAGCGTCAGCGAGGCCACCCGCTCCGGAGCCCGCAGCGCCAGGGAAAGCGCCACCGCCGTCCCATAGGAATAGCCGATCACATGGCTCCCCGGCTCCAGAAACCGCGCGGCATGGCCCACCGCCTGTTCGAGCCGCCCCCGCGTCCCGTCGAGTTCCGTTCCCCCCTGTCCCGGCAAATCCGGCGCCACCATCCGGAGCCGGTCCCCGAGCAACCCCGTCAGCCCCGAGAGCGCCGCCCAGTCCGTAACGATACAGGGGAGAAAGAGCGCGGGCTCCCCCTCCCCCCGCTCGTGCCAGGCGATTCTCAGAGCGTTTTCCGATCTGACTGCATCAGATCGTCCGCTCTATGGCTTTGTTTTGTCGCGATTTCTTAATCGGCAGGTGAGTCCACCTGCCTGGAAATCGCTCTAGCCCGTTTTCGATCCGGACCGGCATTCAGCCGATCTCGGAGAGCCGTGCATCGAGCAGGTCGAGCCGGTCCTGACCCCAGAAGATCTCGTCGCCGACCAGATAGGAGGGCACCCCGAACACCATCCGCCGCAGGGCCTCGTCGGTGTTGCGCTCCAGCGTCTCGACCCCGCTCAGCATCCCCCGATCCGCCAATCCGGGATCGAATCCCGCCGCCGCGAGGATCTCGCGCACCACTTCGTCCTCGGCGATATCGCGCTCCTCGGCCCAGACCGCGCGCAGGAACCCCTGGACCAGCCCGCCGACATCCCCACCCGCGATCTGCGCCGTGATGATCGCCACCGAGGCCGGGACCGTGTTCGTCGGCGCAAATCGAGGCGGAAGGTTAATGGGCATGCCATTGGCCCGGGCCAGCCGCTTGATTTCGACCAGGCGGTATTTCTGGCGCGAGACATGGCGATCCTTGACCTGCGCCGTTCCGGTCTCGGCGAAAATCCGGAACAGTTGCACGGGTTTGTAGCGGATCGTCGCGCCATGTTTCGCCGCGATCCGCTCCAGTTTGTCCCCTGCCAGATACGCGAAAGGCGACAGGGGAAACAGATAGTAATCAATCTCGGTCATGCGCGGGCCTCTCGTCTGGCTATGGGCGGGCAGGATGATCGGATTGTGGGGCTTTGCAAGGCCGATCCTGAATGATAACGGGTTCGCTGCGCCGCGGCATTCGGGAGAGGCCTGTACCCATATGAATCCTCTGTTCAAACCGAAGCTTATCGCGGGAAATTCGAACCGGCCCCTCGCCTCGGCCATAGCCCGCCGGATTTCGATCCATCGCGGCGAGCCGGTCGAACTGGTCAAGATCCGGGTCGAGCGGTTCAACGATCAGGAAATCTTCGTCGAGGTCTACGAGAATGTCCGGGGCGAGGATATGTTCATCGTCCAGTCGACTTCGAACCCGGCGAACGACAATCTGATGGAACTGCTGATCATGACCGACGCCCTGCGCCGGTCCTCGGCCTCGCGGATCACCGCCGTGATGCCCTATTTCGGCTACGCCCGTCAGGATCGCCGGTCCAAGGCCCGCACCCCGATCAGCGCCAAGCTCGTCGCCAACCTTCTGACCCGCGCGGGGATCGAGCGGGTGCTGACCCTCGATCTCCATGCCGCGCAGATCCAGGGGTTCTTCGATATCCCGGTGGACAATCTCTACGCCGCCCCGGTCTTCGCCCTCGACATCCTGCACAAGTTTCCCGACATTTCCGGCCTGACGGTGGTCTCCCCCGATGTCGGCGGCGTGGCCCGGGCGCGGGAACTGGCGGAGCGAATCGGCGCCGACCTCGCCATCGTCGACAAGCGCCGCTCGGGTCCGGGCGAGGTCGCCTCGATGACGGTGATCGGCGATGTGCGCGACCGGATCTGCATCATCGTCGACGATATCTGTGACACCGCCGGAACCCTGGTCAAGGCGGCGGAGCTGCTGACCCGCGAGGGGGCGAGCGAGGTTCACGCCTATATCACCCATGGCGTGCTCTCCGGCCCTGCGATCGAGCGGGTCACGGGGTCGGTGATGAAGAGCCTGGTGATCACCGATTCGATCGCGCCCACCCCCGAGGTCCGCAAGGCCGAGAACATCCGCGTGGTTCCGGTCGCCCCGCTGTTCGGTCAGGCGATCCTGAACATCTCGAACGGCACCAGCGTCTCGTCGCTCTTTGACTCCTCGACGCTGGAACCGATCTACGAGGCGCTCTATCCCTCCGCCGCGTGACGCGGCGGATCTGCGTTACATATCAACGGCTTGAACCGCCGCCGCGTCCGGACAGCGATCAGACCAGCCGTCCCTCCGCGTCGATCCGGCCCCGTCCGCCGAGATAGGGCCGCAGGACCTCGGGCAATGTGATCGACCCGTCCGCTTCCTGACCGTTCTCGATCACGGCGATCAGGCACCGGCCCACCGCCAGCCCCGAGCCGTTCAGCGTATGCACGAACTCGGGCTTCATCCCCTCGCCCCGCCGGAACCGCCCATTCATCCGCCGCGCCTGGAAATCCCCGCAGACCGAGCAGGAGCTGATCTCGCGATAGGTGTTCTGCCCGGGCAGCCAGACCTCGATGTCATGCGTCCGCTGGGCTCCGAATCCCATATCCCCGGCACAGAGCACGATCGTCCGATAGGGCAGCCCCAGCGCCTCCAGGATACCCTCGGCGCAGGCGGTCATCCGGTCGAGCTCCGCCCGGCTGTCCTCGGGCCGGGTGATCGAAACCATCTCGACCTTCTCGAACTGATGCTGGCGCAACATGCCGGCGGTATCGCGCCCCGCCGATCCCGCTTCCGAGCGGAAACATTGGGTATGGGCGACATAGCGGCGCGGCAGGACGCTCTCCTCGACGATCTCGCCCGCGATGATATTGGTCAGCGTGACCTCCGCCGTCGGGATCAGCCACCAGCCATTGGTCGTCTGATAGCTGTCCTCGGCGAATTTCGGCAATTGCCCGGTCCCGAGCATCACCTCCGGTTTGACCAGCACCGGCGTCCAGGTCTCGGTCAGCCCGTTCCGGTCGACATGGGTGTCGATCATGAACTGGGCGAGCGCGCGGTGCAGCCGGACCATCGCCCCCGACAGGATGACGAACCGGCTGCCGCTCAACCTGGCGGCCGTCTCGAAATCGAGACCGGCCTTCGCCGCCGGGATCTCGTAATGCTCCAGCGGATCGAAGCTGAAATTCCGCGGGGCACCGTGCCGGCGGATCTCGACATTCGCGGTCTCGTCCGCCCCGTCCGGCACATCCTCCATCGGCAGGTTCGGGATTTCGAGCAGCATCGCCCGAAGGGCCGCGTCCGCCTCCGCCGACTCGGCCTCCAGCCGGGCGATCTCGTCCTTCTTCTCGGCAACCAGCCCGCGCAGTCGCTGGAACTCGGCCTCGTCGCCCCGCGCCTTGGCCGCGCCCACATCCTTGCTCGCGGCATTGCGCTCCGCCAGGGCCTGCTCGGCCGCCGCGATCCGGCTCCGCCGGACCTCGTCCAGGGACAGGAGCCGCGACGACAGGCCAGCCATCCCCCTGCGCGCCAGCGCTCTGTCAAAGGCCTCGGGAGCCTCGCGGATCACCTTGATGTCATGCATGGCCAAGTCCGGTGTTGAGTCCGGCACATACGCCGGATGGGTTTCCTGGGACGACGGCGGGCCCGGCCCGATCCCGTCGCCCGCCTCTCTAGAGAACCGGGCCGTTCAACTCAAGCATGCAGAACCGATCGCATGATTCCGACCCCCCGCCCCCAGGGCTCCGCCCACCCCCGGAAACTGAACATTCCCTGTGCGATCTTCTTGCTGGAATGCATATGCGTTGTGCAAACGCAAATAACTCATCTTTTTTGAGCAATCCAACGCGCAAAACTCTTGCGACAGGACCGGGCATGCCGCATGACGGTTCCACCGGCTCAATGGCGAGCCGACCGAATTCAGCCTCGATGTCGGGGCACCCAGGCAAGGCCGCCTGATTCACGCGCAACTTCCGCGCGCTGAATCAGGCGGCTTTTTCGTTTCCCCCCTCCGGTTTCCCGACAGCGGGAAGCCTGTGCCCAGTCACGACAGGACAGCCATGTTGCGCCATCTCCTCGCCGGTTCCGCTCTCGCGATCCTTATCGCCCCCGCCGCCTTCGCCGAACCGCTCGCCCTGGAAAAGGACGAGCTGACCCTCGGCTTCATCAAGCTGACCGACATGGCCCCCCTCGCCATCGCCCAGGAAAAGGGCTTTTTCGAGGACGAGGGCCTCTATGTCACCCTTCAGGCCCAGGCGAACTGGAAGGTGCTGCTCGACGGGGTGATCTCGGGCCAGCTCGACGGCGCCCAGATGCTCGCCGGTCAGCCGATCGCCGCCACCATCGGCTATGGCACCAAGGCCCATATCGTCACCCCCTTCTCGATGGATCTGAACGGCAATGCGATCACCGTCTCGAACGCGGTCTGGGACGAAATGAAGCCGCTGATCCCGGCCGGTCCCGATGGCAAACCGCAACATCCGATCTCGGCCGCCGCGCTGAAACCCGCGATCGAGGCCGCCGAGGCGGAGGGCAAGCCCTTCAATCTCGGCATGGTCTTCCCGGTCTCGACCCACAATTACGAACTGCGCTACTGGCTCGCCGCCGGCGGCATCAACCCCGGCTATTACTCGCCAGACGACACGTCGGGTCAGATCGACGGCGATGTGCTGATCTCGGTCACGCCGCCGCCGCAGATGCCAGCGACGCTGGAGGCCGGCACCATCTCCGGCTATTCGGTCGGCGAGCCCTGGAACCAGGCCGCCGTCTTCAAGGGCATCGGGGTTCCGGTCATCACCGACGAGGAGATCTTCGCGCACAACCCGGAAAAGGTCTTCGGCCTGACCGAGGATTTCGTCGAGGCCAATCCCAACACCACCCTCGCTTTGACCAAGGCGCTGATCCGCGCCGTCGAATGGCTCGATGCCGACAATGGCGCCAACCGGGCCGAGGCCGTCCAGATCCTGTCGCGCTCCGAATATGTCGGGGCCGACGCCGCCGTGATCGCCAATTCGATGACCGGCACCTTCGAATTCGAAAAGGGCGACAAGCGTCCCGCCCCCGATTTCAACATCTTCTTCCGCGATCATGCCAGCTATCCCTATTATTCGGACGCCGTCTGGACGCTGACCCAGATGCGCCGCTGGGGCCAGATCCCGACCGCGCAGCCGGACGCCTGGTATGACGAGGCCGCGAAGTCGGTCTACAAGCCCGCGATCTATGAACAGGCCGCCAGGATGCTGGTCGAGGAAGGCAAGGCCCGCGCCGAGGATTTCCCCTTCGGCACCGATGGCTACAAGGCCCCGACCGACAAGTTCATCGACCATGTCGAATATGACGGCAAGAAGCCGAACGATTACCTCCGGAAACTCCCGATCGGGCTGAGGGACGGCCAGACCGTCACCGACGCTGGCATTCAGGGCTGAGGAGCGAACCCATGACCCTTGCCCTCGACACTACCGACCCCTCCGCCGAGGCGCGTCGCGCCGCCCGCGTCGCCCGCGCCGCCCGGATCGCCTCGACCTTCGAGACCCTCGGGCTCGGCTTTCTCGCGCCGCTCGCGCGGGCCATCGGTGGCGACAATCCCGCCGGGAACCTGCGGGAATTCCTGCGCCTGCTCGGCATTCCGCTGCTTGCGATCGTGCTCTTTCTCGGAGCCTGGAGCTTTCTCGCGCCCCGGGTCCAGACCTCGCTCGGCGCCCTGCCGGGACCCGGCGCGGTCTGGCAACAGGCGGTCGCCCTCAATCAGGATTACCTCGCCGACCAGCAGAAGCGCGCCGATTTCCAGGCCCGCCAGGAGGCTCGCAACGCCCAGCTCATCGCCGACGGCAAGGCCGATCAGGTCAAGGTCCGCGCCTATACCGGCAAGCCGACCTTCTATGCCCAGATCTGGACCTCGATCCAGACCGTGCTCTTCGGTTTTGCCATCGCCACGATCTTCGCGGTCCCCGTGGGCATCCTCTGCGGCCTGTCGCCGACGGTCAATCTGGGGCTGACGCCGATCATCCAGATCTTCAAGCCGGTCTCGCCGCTGGCCTGGCTTCCGATCGTGACCATGGTGGTCTCGGCCGCCTATACCGCCGAGAACCCGGCCTTCTCCAAGAGCTTCCTGGTTTCCGCGATCACCGTCACCCTCTGCTCGCTCTGGCCGACGCTGATCAACACCGGGCTCGGGGTCGCCTCGATCGACAAGGATCTCTTGAACGTCAGCCGGGTGCTCAAGCTCTCGCCCTGGACCAAGATCACCAAGCTGGTGCTGCCCTCGGCCCTGCCCCTGATCTTCACCGGCCTGCGCCTGTCGCTCGGTGTGGGCTGGATGGTGCTGATCGCCGCCGAAATGCTGGCGCAGAATCCGGGGCTTGGCAAGTTCGTCTGGGACGAGTTTCAGAACGGCTCCTCCGACAGCCTCGCCCGCATCATGGTCGCGGTCCTGACGATCGGTCTCATCGGCTTCCTGCTCGACCGGATCATGTTCGCGATCCAGTCCGCTGTTTCCACCACGACGCGGCGCTGAACCATGGCTCTTCTGGAACTCAAGGATGTCTGCAAGGGCCATGGCGGATCGCCGGTCCTCAAGGACTTCACCCTCTCGATCGAACCGGGTCAGTTCGTCGTCGTGCTCGGCTTCTCGGGCACCGGCAAGACCACCTTGGTCAATCTGGTGGCGGGCCTGACCCTGCCCGATGCCGGATCGGTCACCTTCAAGGGCGCACCGGTCACCGAGCCGAGCCCCGAGCGGGCGCTGGTCTTTCAATCCTATGCGCTGATGCCTTGGCTCTCGGTCGCGGACAATATCGGCCTCGCGGTCGACGCGGTCCACAAGACCAAATCCAGGGACGAGCGCGCCGCCCTGGTGGATCGCTATATCCGGATGGTCGGCCTCGCCCATGCCCGCGACCGCAAGCCCGCCGAGCTTTCGGGGGGGATGCGCCAGCGCGTCTCGGTGGCCCGGGCCCTGGCGATGGAGCCGGAGATGCTCCTGATGGACGAGCCGCTCTCCGCCCTCGACGCCCTGACCCGCGCCAATCTCGCCGACGAGATCGAGCGGATCTGGGAGGCCGAGCGGCGCACCGTCCTGATGATCACCAATGACGTGGACGAGGCGCTGATCCTCGCCGACCGGGTGCTGATCCTCAATCCCGACGGCACCCTCGGCCCCGACGTGCCCGTCACCCTGCCCCGCCCGCGCGACCGGATGGCGCTGAACGACAATCCGGTGTTCAAGTCCCTGCGCATCCAGATCACCCAGTATCTGATGGAGGTCGGCATCGCCGCCAGGGCCCCCGCCGTGCGGCAACTGCCCGTGGTCACCCCCCGCCACGCGCTGCCCTCGGCCTATGCGCGCGCCTCCAAGGCGGTCGCCGACGAGCGCTACCTGCAATTCTCGCAGCTCTACAAGACCTATGCCACGCCCAAGGGTCCGCTGACCGTCGTCAAGGACTACAACCTGACCATGAAGCGCGGCGAGTTCGTCTCGGTGATCGGCCATTCCGGCTGCGGCAAATCCACGGTCCTGACCATGGCGGCGGGATTGAACGGCATCTCCTCGGGCTCGATCATCCTCGACGGTTCCCACGTCCAGGGCGCCGATCCCGAACGCGCGGTGGTGTTCCAGTCGCCGAACCTGATGCCCTGGCTGACCGCGCGCGAGAATGTCGCGATCGGCGCCGACCGGGTCTATCCCAAGGCCACCCGCGCCGAACGCCAGGAAGTCGTCGAATATTACCTCGAAAAGGTCGGCCTCGCCGATTCGATGGACCGCCTCGCCGCCGACATGTCCAACGGCATGCGCCAGCGCGTCGGCATCGCCCGCGCCTTCGCCCTCTCGCCGAAACTGCTGCTGCTCGACGAGCCCTTCGGAATGCTCGACAGCCTGACCCGCTGGGAGCTTCAGGAAGTCCTGATGGAGGTCTGGTCGCAAACCCGCGTCACCGCCGTCTGCGTCACCCACGATGTCGACGAGGCGATCCTGCTCTCGGACCGCGTCGTGATGATGACCAACGGACCCGAGGCCACCATCGGCCGGATCGTCGAGGTCGACCTCCCCCGCCCCCGCACCCGCAAGGCCCTGGTCGAACACCCGGATTATTACCGCTACCGCGCCTCGGTCCTCGAATTCCTCGAGGAATACGAACATGGCGCCCCCAGGAAGGAAGT
This sequence comes from Amaricoccus sp., assembly GCA_048594665.1. Lineage (GTDB taxonomy): Bacteria > Pseudomonadota > Alphaproteobacteria > Rhodobacterales > Rhodobacteraceae > Amaricoccus. The sequence goes on from JBMDWT010000027.1 coordinate 30,160, forward strand.
CGCGTGATGACCACCGCTCTCGACATCCCCGCCTCGACCTTCATCCGGGCGACCGAGGTCTGGATCCCCGACCCCTCCGACACCTGTCTGATCCGCGCCGACGGCCTCTATGGCCCGCTCACGGCCTTCGACAAGGCGAGCGCGGATCACGGCTTCGCCCGCGGCGAGGGCCTGCCGGGCCGCGTCTGGGCGGAAGGCCGCCCGATCCTGCTCGACGACCTGACCGGACCCGGCTTCGCCCGCGCCAAAGCCGCCGAGGACGCGGGCCTGACCGCCGCGATCGCGATCCCCACCTACAACGGCGCCACCCTCAGGGGCGTGCTGGTGATGTTCTGCGGCTTCGATGAAACACGGGTCGGCGCCATCGAAATCTGGCGCGGCGAACAATCCGGGATGCGCCTCGACGGCGGCTTCTACGGCGCGGCAAAACAGTTCGAGGAAATCTCGCGCCGCACCCTGTTCCAGCCCGGCCAGGGCCTGCCCGGCGGCGTCTGGGCCTCGGGCAGCCCGATGCTGATGCGCGACCTCGGCACCGCCTACGGCTTCCTGCGCGCGGCGAGCGCCAGCGCCGCCGGCCTCGCCACCGGCCTCGGCTTCCCGGTTCCGACCCCGAAACGCGACAGCTATGCCGTGACCCTGCTCTCGTCGCGCAGGAACCCGATCGCCCGGCGGTTCGAACTCTGGGACGTGACCCCCGGCAGGGGCGGACGCCCGGCCACGGCCACCCTCTCGGACGGGCTCTGCGACACCGAGGGCCCGCTCTGGGGCACCGAACGCAAGCTCCTGCCCTGGCAGGGCGCGGTCGGCCGCGCCATGGCCACCGGCGCGCCCGTCGCCGAGGCCACCCCCGCCGCCGCCCCCGGCGCGCCCCGCCATGCCGGACTGGTCGCGCTGCCCCTCTATCTCCATGGCGAGGTGACGCGCGTCGTCGCCTGGTTCTACTGACCCCCCGAGGAACCCCACACGATGGAAAAACTGGTTGTCATTGGCGCGGGCATGGCCTCGGGCCGCGCGCTCGAACATCTCTTTGAACTCAATCCCGACGCCTATCACGTCACCCTCTTCAACGGCGAGCCGCGCGGCAACTACAACCGCCTGATGCTCTCCCCGGTCCTCTCCGGCGAAAAGACCTACGAGGAAATCATCACCCATGACGAGGACTGGTATGCCTCGAACAGGGTCGAGACCCGCTTCGGCGAATTCGTGACCAGGATCGACCGCGACCGCCGCGTCGTCGTCACCAGGACCGGCGAGACGCCGTACGACAAGCTCCTGATCGCCACCGGCTCGATGCCCTTCATGCTGCCGCTGCCGGGCGCCGATCTTCAGGGCGTCATGCCCTACCGCGACCTCGACGACGTGAACCGGATGCTCGACGCGGCCAGCCTGCCCGGCGCCAGGGCGGTCGTCATCGGCGGCGGCCTGCTCGGGCTGGAGGCCGCCGCGGGCCTGCGCCTGCGCGGCATGGAGGTGGTGGTCCTGCATGTCATGGGCCATCTGATGGACCGCCAGCTCGACCCCTCCGCCGCTTATCTGCTGGAAAAGGACCTCGAACGCCGCGGCATCAAGGTCCATTGCAAGGCCAATACCAAGGCGATCCTCGGCCAGAACCGGGTCGAGGCGGTGGCGCTCGACGATGGCACGGTCTATGGCGCCGATATCGTGGTGATGGCGGTCGGCATCCGGCCCGAAACCCGTCTCGCCCGCGACGCAGGGATCGAGATCGCCCGCGGCATCGTCGTCGACGATGCCATGCGCACCTCGGACCCGCGGATCCTCTCGATCGGCGAATGTGTCGAGCATCAGGGGATGATCTATGGCCTCGTCGCCCCCCTCTACGATCAGGCCAAGGTGGTGGCCAGAACTCTCCTCGGCGAGGAGGCGGCCTTCGTTCCGGTCGAGCTTTCGACCAAACTCAAGGTGACGGGCTGCGATCTCTTCTCGGCGGGGGATTTCGCCGATGCCCCCGACCGCGAGGAAATCGTTTTGCGCGATGCCGCGCGCGGCGTCTACAAACGCCTGGTTCTCAAGGACAATGCCATCATCGGCGCGGTCATGTACGGCGACACCGCCGACGGCGCCTGGTTCCTCTCCAAGATCAAGGCCAGGGAGGATATCTCCGAAGGGCGCGATACCCTGATCTTTGGTCCCGCCTATGCCGGGGGGGCCGCGCTGGACCCTATGGCGGCCGTTGCAGCCTTGCCGGATGAGGCAGAGATCTGCGGATGCAACGGCGTATGCAAAGGCAAGATCACATCGGCGATCACCGCGAACGGCCTGACCACCCTGGAGGAGGTGCGCGCCGCGACCAGGGCCTCCAGTTCCTGCGGCCAATGCACCGGCCTCGTCGAACAGGTTCTGGCGGTGACGCTGGGCGATGCCTTCGTGATGCCCGGCGCCAAGCCGATGTGCAAATGCACCGACCTCACCCATGAGGACGTGCGCCGCCTGATCAAGACCAAGGCCCTGAAATCCATGCCCGCCGTCTGGCAGGAACTCGGCTGGAAGACCTCCTGCGGCTGCCCCTCCTGCCGCCCGGCGCTCAATTTCTATCTGCTGGCCGACTGGCCGGACGATTACACCGACGATGCCCAGAGCCGGTTCATCAACGAGCGCGCCCATGCCAATATCCAGAAGGACGGCACCTTCTCGGTGGTGCCCCGGATGTGGGGCGGCGTCACCACGCCGGGTGAGTTGCGCGCCATCGCCGACGCGGCCGAAAAATACAACGTGCCGATGGTCAAGGTCACCGGCGGCCAGCGTCTCGACCTGCTCGGGGTGAGGAAGGAGGATCTGCCCGCGATATGGGCGGATCTCAATGCCGCCGGTCTGGTGTCGGGCCATGCCTATACCAAGGGCCTGCGCACGGTGAAGACCTGCGTCGGCACCGACTTCTGCCGCTTCGGCACGCAGGATTCGACCGGCCTCGGCATCCGGCTGGAAAAGCGGCTCTGGGGCTCCTGGACGCCGCACAAGGTCAAGCTGGCGGTCTCGGGCTGTCCGCGCAACTGCGCCGAGGCGACCTGCAAGGACGTGGGCGTGGTTTGCACCGACGCAGGGTTCAATATCGGGGTGGGCGGCGCGGCGGGTCTCGACCTGAAGGCGACCGAGCCCCTGACCACCGCCAGGACCGAGGACGAGGCGACCGAGATCATCGTCGCCTTCACCCAGCTCTATCGCGAGAACGCGAAATATCTGGACCGCCCCTATCGCTGGATCGAGAAGGTCGGTCTGGAGTGGGTCCGCGCGCAGGTGGTGGAGGATCTGGAGAACCGGGCCGCGCTGGTCGCACGGTTCGATCACAGCCAGACGATCTATCAGCGCGACCCCTGGGCCGAGCGCACCTCCGGCGCGGGCACGGCGGAATTCGTGCCGCTGGCGGATTTCACCATCCGGGCCGCCGAATGACGCGAAGGCGGACCGAGGTCCGCCCTACGTCTCTGTCGCGCCCGGTTTCAGACAGGTTTGCTAACCTGGAGAGCAGTCGGGAGACGGGCCAACAGGCCCGGCTTCCCCTGAAAAGCCTCGCGCGCACCCGCGCGCTCCTTTTGGGCGGCAACGGCCGCCCAGCCCCCCGCGGTGGTTAAGAGCAGGTAAATGAAAATGGAAATTACCATATATATCAATGAACTAACCCCATGCGCACGCGTGCGCGCCGCGATCCGGGAGGCCTTTTGATGAATGCGATGACCCAGGACTGGCTCGATATCGGCGCCCTGACCGACATCCCGACCCGGGGCGGCCGGGTGGTCAAGACCCCGCGCGGCTGCGTCGCGATCTTTCGGGCGGCGGATGACCGGGTCTTTGCCCTGGACGACCGCTGCCCGCACAAGGGGGGGCCTCTGTCCGACGGGATCGTCCACGGGACCAAGGTAACCTGCCCGCTCCACGGCATGGTCTTCTCGATGGAGACCGGCGCGGCGCAGGGGCCAGACGAGGCCCGGGTCCGCACCCACAGGATCCGCGTCGAAGCGGGCCGCGTTCTCCTCGATCCGGCGGTGCTGCGGACATGACCGGGACGATCCGCACCACCTGCCCCTATTGCGGCGTCGGCTGCGGTGTCCTCGCCACCCCCGACGGTCAGGGCGGCGTCGCCATCGCCGGTGATCCCGATCACCCCGCCAATTTCGGCCGCCTCTGCTCCAAGGGATCCGCCCTCGGCCAGACGGTCGGTCCGGAGGGGCGTCTTCTCACGCCGATGATCGAGGGCCTGGCTGTCTCCTGGGACGCGGCCCTCGACCGGATCGCAGGCTCCATCCGCACCGCGATCGAGACCCGCGGTCCGGACAGCGTGGCGATCTATGGCTCGGGCCAGCTCCTGACCGAGGATTACTACGTTGCGAACAAGCTGATGAAGGGGTTCATCGGCACGGCCAATATCGACACCAACTCCCGCCTCTGCATGGCCTCCTCGGTCGCGGGCCACAAGCGCGCCTTCGGGACCGACACCGTCCCCGGCATCTACGAGGATCTGGAGGAGGCCGATCTCATCGTTCTCGTCGGCTCGAACCTCGCCTGGTGCCATCCGGTCCTCTTTCAACGCATCGCCGCCGCCAAGGCCGCCCGTCCCGGCATGAAGGTGGTCAATATCGACCCGAGGGTGACCGCGACCTGCGATCTCGCCGACCTCCATCTCGCCTTGCGGCCCGACAGCGACGTTGCCCTCTTCAACGACCTGCTCGCCGGGATCGCCGCCCGCGGCGCCACCGACGCGGCCTATCTTGGCGCCCATGTCACGGGCTTCGAAGCGGCGCTGGCCGCGGCCCGGGCGACCGATTCGGCGGCGACGGGTCTCTCGCCCGCCGATCTGGCCGCCTTCCGCGACCTCTGGATCGGTACGGAAAAAGTCGTGACCGTCTTCAGCCAGGGCGTCAATCAATCCGCCTCCGGCACCGACAAGGTCAATGCCATCATCAACTGCCATCTCGCGACGGGCCGGATCGGCCGTCCCGGCATGGGACCGTTCAGCGTCACCGGTCAGCCGAATGCCATGGGCGGGCGCGAGGTCGGGGGTCTGTCCAACATGCTGGCGGCTCATCTCGACATCGAGAACCCGACCCACCGCTTCCTCGTCAAGAATTTCTGGGATGCTCCCTCGCTTCCCGAACAGCCCGGCCTCAAGGCCGTCGATCTCTTCCGCGCCTGCGCCGAGGGCCGGATCGAGGTTCTCTGGATTCTCGGCACCAATCCGGTGGTTTCGATGCCCGAGGCCGACCGCGTCGCCGAGGCCCTCGCCCGCGTACCGCTCGTCATCGTCTCCGACATGTTCGCAGGCACCGACACGGCGAAACAGGCCGACATCCTGCTTCCCGCCCTCGGATGGGGAGAGAAATCCGGAACCGTCACCAATTCCGAACGGCGCATCTCACGGCAACGCCCGTTTCTCGCGGCCCCGGGCGAGGCAAAGCCCGACTGGTGGGCCCTGGCCTCGGTCGGACGACGGCTCGGGCATGACTCTGCCTTTAGCTACGCCTCCGCCGCCGAAATCTTCCGGGAACATGCCGCCCTCTCGGCGCTTGCCAGCCAGGAGGGACGCGATTTCGACATTTCCGCGCTAAGGGAGATGGAGTATGACACCATGGTCCCCTCCCAATGGCCCGTCGGTGGCCCTGCCCGGTTCTTCGCGGAGGGGGGGTTCTTTACCCCCGACGGCCGCGGCCGGATGATCGCCGTCGGCGATAGGGTTCCCGACATGACCACCTCCGGCTATCCCCTGACGCTCAACACGGGCCGGGTGCGCGATCAATGGCACACCATGACCCGCACCGGGCGCAGCGCACGGCTGGGGCAGCATATCTCGGAACCCTTCGCCGAGATCCATCCCGAGGACGCCAAGGCGCGCGGCATCGCCGCCGCCGATCTGGTCGAGATCAGCAGCCCTCACGGTCGCATCGTCGTTCGCGCGCTCCTGACCGAGCGCGTCCGCCCGGGAGAGATCTTCGTCCCCATGCACTGGTCCGGCGAATTCGCGAGCGCTGCGCGGGTCGGAGCGCTGGTGACCGGCGAGACTGACAGCCTCTCGGGTCAACCCGCGCTCAAGATGGCACGGGCCGAGGTCCGTCGGCACGCGGCGAGCTGGTACGGGTTCGCGGTCGCCCGCTCCAGGCCGGTTCCCGGGACCGACTACTGGGCCTTGGCCGCGACCCCTTCCGGATGGCGCGCCGAACTCGCCGATGCGACCCTGCCGGACGACTGGGCCTCGTATGCGAAGGCGCTCTTTTCCGCTCCCGACGCGACGCCGGTCGTCTTTGAGGATCAGACCCGGGGCACCGCGCGGATCGCCCTCGTCAGCGAGGGGCGCACCATCGCGGCCCTGTTCATCGCCCGCGAACCGGTCGAAGTCGCCCGCGCCCATATCGTTTCGGCCTTCCCCACCGACGCGGCGCGGATCCTGCTCGCCGGTCGGCCGGGAGCCGCGCAGGAGGACCGGGGAGCGATCGTCTGCGCCTGTTTCGACGTCGGCGTCAATACCATCACCACCGCCATTGCCCGCGGGGAAGCCGTTTCGATCGAGGGGATCGGCGCCTTGCTGAGGGCCGGCTCGAACTGCGGCTCCTGTCGTCCGGAACTCAGGACCCTGCTCTCCCAACACAGCCCCAAGATCGCCGCCGAATAGACCGGCCCGAGGAGATCCGCCATGAAGACCTTCCCGATGTTTCTGAAGATGGCCGGTCGCCGCGTGGTGATCTTCGGGGGTGGCGAGCAGGCCGCCCAGAAGACCCGGCTGATGCTCAAGACCGAAGCCGAAATCGTCCTGGTGAGCGAGACCGTCGAGGCGGAACTTGGCGAACTCGCCCGGCGCGGGCTGATCCGGCACCAGACCGAGGTGACACCGGACCTGTTTCAGGGCGCTGTGCTGACCTTCGTGGCAACGGGTGATCCGGTCGCTGACGATGGCCTCAGGGCCCTTTCCCAAGCCGCGGGTGTCCTGACCAATGTCGTCGACGCGCCCGATCTTTGCGACGCCTTCACGCCTTCGATCGTCGACCGGGACCCGCTCGTGGTTGCAATCGGCACCGAGGGGGCGGCCCCGGTGCTGGCCCGACAGATCAAGACAGCCCTCGAAGGCATGCTGGAGCCAAGGCTTGGCGATCTTGTCTCCCTCGCGGGTCGTCTGCGCGCCGATGTCACGGCCCGGGTGGCGCCCGCGAAACGCCGGGCCTTCTGGGCCTGGGTTTTCACCGGGGTCCCGCGCCAGGCCCATGCCCGGGGTGCCGAACGCGAGGCCGCCCGCGTCTTCAAGCAAGCGATCGCCCAAGGCGAGGCGGGCGACTCCGGTGGGTTCGTCAGTCTCGTCGGCGCCGGTCCCGGTGCGCGCGATCTGATCACCCTACGCGGCGTCCAGCGCCTGCAGGAGGCGGATGTGATCTATTACGACCGCCTCATCGATCCGGACCTGCTGGAACTCGCCCGGCGCGATGCCGAGCGGATCTATGTCGGCAAGGCGCCCGGCGCCCATTCCTGGCCGCAGGACCGGATCAATGGCGTCATCCTGGCCGCCGCCCGGGCGGGCAAACGTGTCGTCCGTCTCAAATGCGGCGATCCCGGGATTTTTGCCCGCGGCGCCGAGGAAGGCGCCGCCTGCGAGGCCGCCGGCATTCCTTGGGAAATCGTACCCGGCGTCACCGCCGCCTCCGCCGCCGCCGCCGAGATCGGCGGGTTCCTGACCGAGCGAGGGCTTTATGACAGCCTTGTCCTGACGACCGGCGCGGCCCGGCCCGGCGACCCGGCTCCCGATTGGGCAAGCCTCGCGCGTCCGGGCACGACCCTTGCGCTTTATATGGCAGTGGCGGCGGCTCCGGACATCCGGGCCTCCCTTCTCGCCGCCGGAGCGCCCGCGGGCAGCCTCGTCGAAATCATCTCCGCGAGCGGCACCCCGGGGATGCGCCATTGGCGCACCACGCTTGGGGAGCTCGACAGGACCGTCTCGGACGAGACGATTTCCAATCCCGCGATCATGCTTGTCCGGCTGCCCAAAGTCCAAACCGTCTCGGCGACCCGGGCAGCGTGAAGCGCGCAGTCGCCGCCTGACGGTGTGGCAGTGTCGGACTTGTTCCCGTTGCGCGGCCCGGATAGCCTTTCACCCGATGGCACTCCGCCGAGAGAGGAAACGGCGATGGATCAGGTCGCAAGGAAGACCCGGACCGAACCTGGAATGGTCTGGATCGAAGGCGGACGATTCCGCATGGGCTCCGACGTTCATTATGCCGAGGAAGGTCCCGCGCATGAGGTCGAGGTGGATGGGTTCTGGATGGACCGGCTTCCCGTGACGAATCGACGGTTCCGACAATTCGTCGAGGCGACGGGGCATGTGACCCTGGCCGAGCGCGCGCTCGATCCGGCGGATTACCCCGGAGCAAGCAAGGCGGATCTGCGGCCGGGATCACTTGTCTTCACACCGCCCGCGCAAATCGTGCGCAGCTTTGAAAACCCCCTGGTCTGGTGGGCCCTGGTACATGGAGCGGATTGGCGTCATCCCACCGGACCGGGCAGTTCGATCAAGGGGATTGAGGATCATCCGGTGGTCCATGTCGGATTCGAGGATGCCGAGGCCTATGCCAAATGGGCTGGCAAGGCCCTTCCAACAGAGGCGGAATGGGAATTCGCCGCCCGGGGTGGCCTCAATGGCCGGGAATATGCCTGGGGCGATGAGCTTTTGTCAGGTGGTCGGCACATGGCAAATACCTGGCAGGGCCAGTTTCCGAACCAGAACACGCGGGAGGACGGGTTCGCGCGAACCTCCCCGGTCGAAAGCTTCCCGCCCAATGGATACGGTTTGTCCGACATGATCGGCAATACCTGGGAATGGACCACGGACTGGTATGTGGACAAGCATGATGTTCCGGCCAAGGCCTGCTGTGTGCCCCGCAACCCCCGGGGTCCCTCGGCGGAGGCCAGCCTGACCGATGAACGATATGCAAAACCCCGCAAGGTGCTCAAGGGCGGCTCGCATCTCTGCGCGCCCAACTATTGCCGCCGGTACCGCCCCGCGGCTCGCCATCCGGAACCGATCGATACTTCCACCGGCCATGTCGGATTTCGCTGCGTGAAGCGGGTGAGCGAAGCGGGCTGAGTCTCGCGCTCCGCCGTGGTTGCACGATCTCTCACAGGTATTTTGCAATTGCCAAAGCTCCGCGGTAACTGTCGCGCATAGTCAAGCGGAGCGCCCCTATGATCCTCTATCCCGCCATCGACCTAAAGGACGGCAACTGCGTGCGCCTCTTGCGGGGGGAAATGGAAGCGGCCACGATCTTCGGAACCGACCCGGCGGCGCAGGCCCGGCATTTCGTCGAGGCGGGGTGCCAATGGCTGCATCTGGTGGATCTCAACGGCGCCTTCGCGGGGGAGCCGGTGAATGGAGCGGCGGTCGAGGCGATCCTTGCCGCGGTCTGCGTCCCGGTTCAGCTGGGCGGTGGTATCCGGGACCGCGCCACCATCGAAATGTGGCTGGAGCGCGGGATTGCCCGGGTCATCCTCGGAACACTCGCGGTCCGGGATCCGGATCTGGTCCGAACCGTCGCGCGGGACTTTCCCGGCCGGATCGCGGTCGGGATCGACGCCCGCGGCGGGCGGGTCGCGGTCGAGGGCTGGGCGGAGACCACCGAGATCGAGGCCATCGACCTCGCCCGCCATTTCGAAGACGCGGGCGTCGCCGCGATTATTTACACCGATATCGATCGGGATGGCGCGATGGAGGGACCAAATGTTCCCGCGACCGAGGCTCTGGCCCGCGCGGTCGGCATCCCGGTCATCGCGAGCGGCGGCGTGTCCTCGATGGAGGATCTGCGGGCGCTGCGGGCGATCGGCTTGCTCGACGGGGCGATCTCGGGTCGCGCGCTCTACGAGGGGCGGATCGATCTCGCCGAAGCGGTTCGGTTGCTGGCAGCCTGAGGAACGGAAAGGAACGGAAATGGAATTTCACACTTGGGCGGCCTTTGTCGCGGCGTCGGCGGTTCTGCTGGTGATCCCCGGACCGACCGTCCTGCTCGTCGTATCCTATGCGCTGGGCCGGGGCTGGAAAGTCGCGGCGCCGACCGCCGCCGGAGTCGCGATGGGCGATCTCACGGCGATGACGCTGTCGATGCTGGGGGTGGGCGCGCTCCTGGCCAGCTCCGCCACCCTCTTCACGGTCCTCAAGCTCATCGGCGCGGTCTATCTGATCTGGCTCGGGATCAAGCTCTGGCGGTCCGGCGGCACCGTTGATACCGAGGCGCGGCGTGACGACACCCCGGCCTGGCGCATGCTGGCACACGCCTGGCTGGTCACCACCCTGAACCCCAAGAGCATCATCTTCTTCGTCGCCTTCCTGCCGCAATTCCTGGACCCTTCGCGGGATTTCTGGACCCAGATGGCGATCTTCGAGATGACCTTCGTGCTCCTCGCCTTCGCCAACGCCTTTTCCTATGCGATTCTCGCCTCCAGGGCGCGGCGGCTCGCGGACTCTCCGGGCACGATCCGCATGGTCAACCGGGTGGGCGGAACCGCCCTGATCGGCGCGGGCGCGGCGGCGGCCCTGACTGCGAGAGCGGCCTGATGCTCAAGGTCCGGGTCATTCCCTGTCTCGATGTCCGCGAGGGCCGGGTGGTTAAGGGAGTCAATTTCGTCGATCTGATCGACGCGGGCGATCCGGTCGAGGCGGCGCGGGCCTATGACGCGGCCGGGGCGGATGAAATCTGCTTTCTCGATATCGCGGCCAGCCAGGAGAACCGGGGCACCCTGCTCGATCTCGCCAGCCGGACGGCGGAGCAGTGCTTCATGCCCCTCACCGTGGGAGGGGGCGTCAGGACTCCGGAGGATGTGCGGGCCCTCCTGCTCGCCGGGGCGGACAAGGTCAGCTTCAACACGGCGGCGGTGGCTAATCCGGAGGTGATCTCGGCCAGCGCCAACAAGTTCGGAAATCAATGCATCGTGGTCGCGATCGATGCCCGGACCGTGGCGCCTGGCAAATGGGAAATCTTCACCCATGGCGGCACAAGGGGCACCGGGATCGACGCGGTGGACTTTGCCCGCGACATGGCGCGGCGCGGCGCGGGAGAGATCCTCTTGACCTCGATGGACCGGGACGGGACCAAGGCGGGCTATAACCTCCCCCTCACCCGGGCGGTGGCGGACGCGGTCGAGATCCCGGTGATCGCGAGTGGCGGGGTCGGGACGCTCGACCATCTGGTCGAAGGGGTGCGAGAGGGGCACGCGGCGGCGGTGCTGGCGGCCTCGATCTTCCATTTCGGGACCTTCTCGGTCGGCGAGGCAAAGGCCGCGATGGCGGCGGCCGGCATTCCTGTGAGGCTGCAGTGATGGACACCCTGGCCCGGCTGGCGGCGACGATCGAGGCGCGGGGGGGGGCGGACCCTTCGACCTCCCATACCGCCGCCCTGCTGGCGAAGGGCCCCGCGAAATGCGCCGAGAAATTCGGGGAGGAGGCGGTCGAGGCGATCATCGCGGCGGCCCAGGGCGACCGGGCGGGCCTGACCTATGAGGCGGCGGACGTGCTCTATCACCTCCAGGTCATGCTGCGGGCCGGGGGGGTGAGCTGGTCCGAGGTGATCGCGGAGCTGGAGCGGCGCGAGGGGGTCTCCGGGATCACGGAAAAGGCGAGCCGGGGCAAATAAGCACCCGCGCTCGGAGTGCGCACGCGTGCGCACCCTGTAATATGTTGATTTTTATACACAAAAGAGTTAACGCGAAAAGTGTTGCCACCGCTCTAACCCGCGCATTTCTGGTTGGAGCGGGTGCATCGAGCCCACGAAAGCAACCAGATCGAGACGCCTCGGCCCAAGGCGGGCACAAGCCTCATGGCGAGGTCACGGAGACGGCAAACCGGCTGAAGGGACTATCCGTCCGATCCTGGAAATCAACCTCCCGGAGGCCCGAAGGTGAGGGAAGTCGGTAATGCCTGAGGCTGGCCCGGACTGATGCATATGCCGGGTGATTGGGCCGCTGCGAAGGTGTGTTAGAGTTCGCAGGGAACACCTTCGGACAGGTATGACGCACGCGGCATGAAAATTCCACTTGGGGACGAGATTTGGGACCGTCTCTACGGCCCCTACGGAAATCATCGTGTTGACCGCATGTTGATAACGCTTATAGACTCATGGGATACGACAATTGCCAAAAAACTCTTCTGGGAAGAGTTGCATCATCAGGATGATATCTACCCCGCAACTTTCGCGTCATTGCCTTGGCTTCTGGAAATTTTGCCTTCGAATCGTCAAGCGGTCGAGGAGACATATCTTTTTTTGTCCCATGTAATCCAGTGCGCAAACTCAGACCGCGGCACGGGATATATCGGGACGGAGCCGCAGGGAACCTATCCGGGGCTATCGACGAAAATAGCGGATCACCAACATTCGTGGATACCCGAAAAGGAGCGGCTGACCGTCAAGGACCAGCCCGTTCTCATGAAGCTCAAGGAGTGGTTCTGCGACAACTCCCCTCAAATCGCAGAGAGGTGCCTTGACCTGGTGGGCCCTGACCTGGTGATTTCCACCTGTGCAATCGCGGGGTTCGCTACTTTGAACGGCAGTTCACGGGTCGCTCCCTCCACCCAAATGTTCGCAGATGGCGCGGACGTGTGTTTCATTCATCGTGAATTGGGAGCCTTTGACGATCGCGATACGGCGGTTATTGCGCAGCTCTATTCTCGCATCCACGAAAGACAGCCTGAGTTGACCTCATTTTTGCTGGACTATCCCGGATGTGGCTTCGTTCCGGACGATCCCCGACAAATGCCTCTGTTCTGACCCAAAGTGACATCGCCCTGGACAGGATGCGGAACAGCAATATCCGTACATCAAGACCAGCCAAGACCTATCCATCCGCTGCTTTTTCATGTGGAGAACAGAAGAAACGCATGACCGCTCCGAATTGCGTGCCTTGTCTGGAAGTTCGTCGACACGAGCCCGGATACTGCCACGAAAAACACGACGCGCCCGAGGCCGCGGCTGTTCGCGACCAGATTTTGTTTTGCCGGGATTCTGGACTGGACGCTGAGCGCAGGCCGCGGAAAAACAGATGGCAATCTGTGTCGCCTGGGCCTTTGCCCGACGTCAGGGCAAAACGAGGTTCTGCGTTTTTGAACCTTGCCGTGAAGTTTCCTGTTTCGGAGGCGTGAGCCGCGGACGGGTGCTTTTTGGCCCTCCGGAGGAGTGATCTCTAGATTTATCCGGATGCGGCGTGGTCGGTGTTGATCATGGCTGGAAGATCCGCGCGCAGGTGGGGCCAGAGGGACGGGCTCCACCCAAGGGCGCGCAGGCGGGTCGTGGGCATCGCGCGCACCGGGGCAGTATCGCGGGCGGGCAAAGGATAGGGGCAGCGGGTCAGGCGCGCCACCTCGGCCAGCAGGTCGCGGCGGTCGAGCACCATGTCCGAGACGTTGAAGGGGCCGCTGGCATCGGCGTTGAGGAGCAGGCGCGCGGCTGCCGCGAGGTCGGTGCCGTGGACCTCGGTCGCGGCGCGGGGGGGAGTGGCGCGGCCCGCGAGATAATCGGCGAAGAGATCCTGCCATTTGTGCGCCGACCCGCCGGGGGGCAGGCCGCAGACCCCGGTGGCGCGCAGCGAGAGGGCACGGATGTCGGGGCCGAAGGTGGCGAGATGTTGCTCCGTCTCCCACTTCAGACGACCGTAGAGGGAATTGGGGGCGAGGACCGCGTCCTCGTCCAGCGAGGGGGCACCGTCATAGACCGCGCGGCTGCTCAGGAACACAAAACGCGTCACACCGGCGGCGCGGGCGTCGGCCAGCAAGCGCAGGGTGCCGTCGAAATTGCGGGTCCAGAAGCCCTCCGGATCCGATCCTTCGCCGCCGCGATAGGCACCGGGAAGATGGTCGAAGGCGCAATGGATCAGGAGATCGGCGGCGGGCAAGGCCCCCCCCTGCCCCAGCCTCCATTCGATATCGGCCCCGCGCCGCCCGAGGGTGAGGACCTCGTCCCCCGCCGCGCGGCAGTCGGCGACGAAGAAACGCCCGACCAGCCCGCGGGCGCCGGTGATCAGGACGCGCATGGGCCGGGGAGGCTGGCGATATCGTCGGGGATGCCCTCCCCCGTCGCAAAAGCGTGCCAGAGATCGATCAGGGGGCGCAGTTTGTCCGCCTTGTCATGGGTAGCCCAGGGTTTTTCATATTGGTAATGCAACACCCGGATCGAGGCCCAGTCCCAGAGGTCCGGCAGGTTGAACCAGACATATTGCAGCATGTTGCAATAGACCGGCAGGCCGTGCCAGTCGGGAAAGAAATCCTGGAGAAACGTCTGGTCGGTGCGCCGCCAGAAGGCGCCCGGTTGATCGAGGCGGGTCAGCATCGCCTCAAAGGTCGCCTGCGAGGGCCGGGCCACGAAGACGCCGGAATTCAGCCGGGTGAAATCGGCGAGCGATTCATAGACATTGGGCGCCGCGGAGAATTCAGGGTAATCGAAGAGACGGTCGATGTTGCGCAGGACCAAGGCATCGGCGTCGATGAAGATTACCGAGGCGTAGTCGGTCAGCTGCCAGAGCCGGAGCTTGACGAAATTGTCGAGCGGCGTGTGAAAGGCAGGCTTGGTGCCCCTGGTGAAGGGCGCGCGTCCATGCAGCCGGTCGCGGGCGTGGGCGGCGTTGAAGTCGGGCGACGTGGGCAGCAGGTCGCAGGGCAGGCAGCGCGCCCCGAGCGCGGTCAGGGGCGCGAGATCGGCGGGGGCGACCCCGCCGGTGTGCAGGATCAGGATATCCGCCGCCGTGCCCGTCCGCAGCAGCGACCGGGTCAGCGCCAGAGCCCCCCGCGCATAATCGGCGTTGGTGACGAGGGTGGCATAGGCCTTCATGAGACCGAACGCAGGCCCCGCCCTTCGGGATCATGCTCGACCCGTTGCGCGATCTCGCGGGTCCAGGCGGAGACGGCGGGCACCCGCGAGCGGTCGACGCGATAGGCGTATTTGCGCGCGACCTCGACCACCTCGTCGAGCAGGCCATTGGCGAGGGTAATGGGATCGAGACCCAGATTCAGGAATTGTTCGTTGCGCACGATCAGATCGTTTTCGGCGGCTTCCTTGCGCGGATTGGGCAGCCAGGCGATTCGCGCGCCGGTCAGGCGGGAGATCAGTTCGGCCAGATCGCGCACCCGGTGGGTTTCGGTCATCTGGTTGAAGATTTTCACCCGGTCGCCGCGTCTGGGCGCATCGCGCAGCGCCAGTTCGACGCAGCGCACCGAATCCTGGATATGGATGAAGGCCCGGGTCTGGCCGCCGGTGCCATGCACGGTCAGAGGATAATCGATCGCCGCCTGGATCAGGAAGCGGTTGAGCACGGTCCCATAGTCGCCGTCATAGTCGAAGCGGTTGATGAGCTGGACATGGCGGCGGGTCTGTTCGGTGTGGGTGCCCCAGACGATCCCCTGGTGCAGGTCGGTGATCCTGAGGCCGTCGTTCTGGGCGTAGAACTGGAAGAGGATCTGATCGAGGCTCTTGGTCATGTGATAGATCGAGCCGGGACGGGTCGGATAGAGGATATCCTGGTGTTTCACCGTGCCGTCGAGGGTTTCGATGCCGACGGGCAGATATCCTTCGGGGATCGCGGCGCCGATGGTGGAATAGCCATAGACCCCCATCGTCCCGAGATGGACCAGATGCGCGTCGAGATCGAGTTCGACCAGCGCGTTCAACAGGTTGTGTGTCGCATTGACGTTGTTGGAAACGGTATAGTTCTTGTGGCGGTCGGATTTCATCGAATAGGGGGCGGCGCGTTGTTCAGCGAAATGCACGATCGCGTCGGGCCGGTGTTCGGCGAGCCAGGATTTGAGCAGTTCATAATCCCGCGCCAGGTCGAGCAGATGGAAGCGGATGCGCCGGCCGGTTTCCGCGTGCCAGATGCGGGTCCGTTCCTGGATCGAATCCATGGGGGTCAGCGATTGCACGCCGAGTTCGGTGTCGATCCAGCGGCGGCTGAGGTTGTCGAGGATATGGACCTCGTGCCCCTGGTCGGACAGATGGAGGGATGTCGGCCAGCCAACGAAGCCATCGCCCCCCAGGATTGCGATCTTCATGTTTTTCCCCCTTCATGTCCCGCGTCGCCCGCTCTAGCCGTCATATGTGACACTATCCCGACAGGTCGAGGGCCGCCCCCGGAGAATAAGGATAGCGCGGCGGCCCCCGGGGGACCAGATCGGGCCGCCCCTGGTGTGTCCTAGAAGACGGATTTTCCAAAGTTCATTCCCAGCCCGGCTTGTAGTGAATTGCGGAATCGAGGATGGCATGTTGATGCTAAACATGCTCAACTCGACAAGAACGGGAGGGATTGACGGGATTGTCATCCCACCGGTGAGCGATGTGTGTGTGTCTGGGTGGACACAGGTTTTTTTGGGAGTTGTTGAATGTCCGCGATGGGTGGTTTTAAGGGGGTGGCCGGGCGGCTTGTTCGCGAGGCGTCACTGACCCGGGCGGTCTTGGTGCGCGGAAACCAGCCCCGGGCGATGTTCTTTCCGTCCAGCATTCGGGAGGGAGCGAGCCTTCTGAGGGCCTATTCCATCGCCGAGACCCTGGTGGAGGTCGGCTGGAACACGGTGGTCGTTCCCAAACAGCTGACGCTGGCGCAGCGGCGGCGGCTGGTGGCACGGTTCAATCCCGATATCCTGGTGTTCCAGCAATGCCGTCATGCGTTGAATGACGCGCCCTATACCTTTGGCAAACCATATGTTCTCGATATCGACGATGCCGATTTCGTCGACGAGACCTTTCGGGCGCGCATCGTCCGGATGCTGCGGGGCGCGCGGGGGGTCATCGCGGGGAGCCGGTTCATCGCCGACTGGTGCGGGCAATACAACGATACGGTCAAGGTGGTCTGGACCGGAACTCCGGTCAGCGTGGGCACGCGGCCGGATCATGCCGACCGCCCGCCGGTGATCGCCTGGGCCCAGCGCGCGCCGTTGCGCTATCCGTTCGAGCTGGAGTTCGCGACGACCTTCTATCATCGGCTGAAGGCGACGGGGCGCGAGTTTTCGCTGCGGCTCTATGGGGCGAACTCACCCGAGGAGCGGGCCGAGATCCGGCGGCATTTCGGGACGGATCCGAATCTGGTGGTGTTCCCGCGGCTCGGCTATGACGACTTCCTTCTGTCGCTGCGGGGCGTTTCGATCGGCCTGTCGCCGATCATCACCGAGGCGGAGTTCAGCAAGGGCAAGTCGTTCGGCAAGATCCTCGGCTATCTCGATGCCAAGGTGCCGGTGATCGTCAGCGAGGAGGCCGATCATGCGCTGTTCTTCACGCCCGAGAGTGGCGTGGTCAGCAATGATCTCGATGTCTGGGTGGAACAGGCGGGTCAGATGCTCGACAGCGCCGAATTGCGCAACCAGATGGCGGACAATGCCTTTCGGGCGTTCGAGGGAGAGCTGACCATCGAGGCGGCGGCGCGCAAGGTCGATCAGTTCCTGCGCTCGCTGGTGGAAATGCCCCCCCTGTCCGAACTGGGGAGCAATCCTCGCCCGGCCGCCCGTCCCCGGTCGCCGGCGGCGCGGAGCTATACCGATATCGCTCAGTGGACCTGAGATCCGGGCTTGCCGGGCGTCCCCTGACCGGGGATTGTTCCGGCATGGCAAAGGATCCCGCGCCCACGGGCCTGCGTATTCGTCTGGTGCTCGGACCCGATGTGATGATCGGGCCGGGCAAGGCTGACCTGTTGGCGGGGATCGCCGAAACCGGCTCGATCGCGGCGGCGGGCCGGCGGATGGGGATGAGCTACAAACGGGCCTGGATGCTGGTCGAGGCAATGAACGCGGGCTATCGCACGCCGCTGGTCGAAACATCGCGCGGCGGGCGGGCGTTCGGCGGGGCGATGCTGACCGATCTGGGACGCGAAATCCTCGACTGCTATCGCAGGATCGAGAGCCGGGCGGCCGAGGCGACGCAGGGAGAGGTCGCAACGATCCGCGCCGCCCTGAGGGATATGTCCGACAAGAAATAACGCTTGCCTCACCCGACCGCTTCGACCGATATGTTCGATCATTCATTTCGATGCGGGGGCATGGGAGATGCGAAGGCTTTGGGTCACGGCTCTGGCGCTGGTCCTGACGACGGCGGGCGCGCAGGCGGCGGATGTGGTGGTCTTCGCCGCCGCCAGCCTCAAGAACGCGCTCGACGGCGTGACGGCCGAATGGACGGCGGAGACCGGCAAGACCGCCGCCGTCTCCTATGCCGCCAGCTCCGCGCTGGCCAAACAGATCGAACAGGGTGCCCCGGCGGATCTGTTCCTGTCGGCCGATATCGACTGGATGGATTATCTCGGGGAACGCGGTCTGCTGGAAGATGCGACGCGGCGGGAGCTTCTGGGCAACCAGCTCGTCCTGATCGCCACCGGCGCCCATGCCGCGCCGATCGCGATCGCGCCGGGCTTCGACCTCGCGGGCGCGCTCAAGGGCGGGCGTCTGGCGATGGCGGATGTCTCGGCGGTTCCGGCGGGGCGTTATGGCAAGGCGGCGCTGGAATCGCTCGGAGTCTGGATCAGTGTCGAGACCAGCGTCGCCCAGGCCGAGAATGTCCGCGCGGCCCTGGCTCTGGTCTCGCGCGGCGAGGCGCCGCTCGGGATCGTCTATGCCAGCGATGCCAAGGCCGACACAGGTGTCAGTGTCGTCGGGACATTCCCCGGGGACAGCCATCCGCCGATCATCTATCCCATCGCCCTGACCGCGAAAAACACCAATCCGGACGCAAAATCGCTCTATGATTTCATCCTGTCCGACAAGGCCGCCCGGATCTTCGAAGCCCAGGGCTTCACGCGGCTGGATTAGGCGGGTGGGTTTCCTGACCCCGGAGGAATGGACCGCCGTCCGGCTCTCGCTCAGGGTGGCGATCTGGGCGACCGCGCTCAGCCTGCCCGTCGGGGTGCTGGTCGCCCTCGCCCTGGCGCGCGGGCGGTTCCCGGGGCGGGAGGTTCTGAACGGGCTGGTGCATCTGCCGCTGATCCTGCCGCCGGTGGTGACGGGCTATATCCTCCTGATCCTGTTTGGGCGGCGCGGGCCGATCGGTTCTTGGCTCGAAGCCACCTTCGGCCTCGTGCTGGCCTTTCGCTGGACGGGCGCGGTGCTGGCCTGCGCCGTCATGGCCTTTCCGCTGATGGTCCGGGCAATCCGGCTCGCCATCGAGGCGGTCGATCCGCGGCTTGAAGAAGCGGCGGGGACGCTCGGGGCGAACCGGGTCTGGGTGTTCCTGATCGTCACCCTGCCCCTGATCCTGCCCGGCATCATCGCGGGCGCGATCCTCGCCTTTGCCAAGGCGATGGGCGAGTTCGGCGCCACCATCACCTTCGTCTCCAACATCCCCGGCGAGACCCAGACCCTGCCCTCGGCGATCTATGCCTTCCTTCAGGTGCCCGGCGGCGAGAACGGTGCCCTGCGCCTGACCCTGATCTCGATCTTGATCGCGATGACGGCCCTTCTGGCCTCCGAACTGCTGGCCCGGCGGGTCGCGCGGCGCATCGCGGGACGCTGATGGCGCCTGTGCTCGATGTGCGGCTGCGCCAGCGGCTCGGGGAGTTCCTGCTCGATGTCGGCTTCGAGGCGCCCGCCGGGGTGACCGCCCTCCTCGGCCGCTCGGGCTCGGGCAAGACCAGCATCGTCCAGGCGATCGCGGGCCTGTCCCACCCCGATACGGGACGCGTCGCGGTGGCGGGTTCGGTCCTGCTCGACACAGCCCTCGGCCTCTCGATCCCGCGCCATCGCCGCCGGATGGGATATGTCTTTCAGGAAGGGCGGCTGTTTCCGCATCTGACGGTGCGCGGCAATCTTGCGTTCGGCGGCTGGTTCGCCCCGCGCGGGACCAGGGCCGATTTTCATCGGGTGGTCGAGATGCTGGGGATCGGCGATCTGCTCGACCGGCGGCCCAGCCTGCTCTCGGGGGGCGAGAAGCAACGGGTGGCGATCGGACGGGCATTGCTCTCGGCCCCGCGGCTGCTCCTGATGGACGAGCCGCTGGCGGCGCTCGATGCCGCGCGCAAGGCGGAGATCCTGCCCTATCTCGAACGTCTGCGCGACGAGACGCGGCTGCCGATCCTCTATGTCAGCCATTCGGTGGCCGAGATCGCCCGTCTGGCCAATACCGTGGTGGCGATCGAGGCGGGCCGGATCCTGTGCGCCGGACCCGCGAGCGCGGTGCTGGCGGCCCCGGAGCTGGAGCCGATCATCGGGCGCGCCGAGATCGGGGTGATCCTCGCCGCCCGGGTGCTCGGTCACGACGCCGGGGATGGATTGACCGAACTCGGCATCGAGGGGGGGAGTCTTGTGGTACCCAAGGTCGCAGTCGCGCCCGGTTCGGCGCTGAGGGTCCGGATCCGGGCGCGCGACGTGATGATCGCGACCCGCCGCCCGGAGGGATTGAGTGCCCTGAACGTGCTGCCGGTGACTGTCGTCGGTCTGGAGTCCGGGCCCGGGGGGGATGTCGAGGTTGTGTTACGGCTGGGGACCGCGGTTCTGCGGGCCCGCGTCACCGCGCGCTCCTGTCGGCAGCTGGGGCTCGGGCCGGGGGTCGCCTGTTTCGCCGTTCTGAAATCCGTGGCCGTCGCGGCGCGCGACCTCGATCCCGCCGTTGATCCCGGGCCTTGAGTTTCTTTCGGGAAACCGGTCGGTTTCGCGTGACGCCCGGGATTGAGGGCCTATAACACGGGGCATCCCGACATCCCTGTCGCCCGCGAAAGTCCGTAATTTCCATGCAACAGATCGAAGTGCCGTCCGACGCGCGCCCGATGCCGCGTTTCCCCGAATTCGTTGCGATGATCGCCCTCCTGATGGCTCTCACCGCGCTCTCCATCGACATGATGCTGCCGGCCCTGCCCCAGATTCATTCGGATTTTTCCCTCGCCGGTCTGAATGACCAGCAATTGGTGGTCACACTCTATGTGCTCGGCTTCGCGCTCGGGCAATTGTTCCAGGGGCCGCTGTCGGACCGCTATGGCCGGCGGGTGGTCCTGTTGACCGGCCTTGGCGTCTACGCGGTGGCAGCCTTCGTCTGCATGATCGCCGATTCGTACCAGACCCTGCTGATCGCGCGCTTCGTGCAGGGGCTGGCCAATGCCGCGCCCCGGATCATCGCCATCGCGGTGGTGCGCGACATCTATTCCGGGCGGCGCATGGCCGAGGTCATGTCCTTTGTGATGATGGTCTTCATCATGGCCCCGGTGGTTGCCCCGAGCATCGGGGGGGCGTTCCTGTTGGTGTCGAGCTGGCATGTGATCTTCGGCTTTCTCGGGCTGATGTCGCTGACCGCGGTGATCTGGGTCGGCCTGCGCCTGCCCGAGACTCATCCGACCGAAACCCGCGAACCGATGTCGGTGGCCTGGCTCGTCGAGGCCTTCACCCTGACCCTGACCACGCGCCAGACGCTCGGCTATACCCTCGCCGCCGGGATCATGTTCGGTGCTCTGATGGGATATATCAATTCGGTTCAACAGGTTCTGGTCGAAATCTACGACATCGGCGCCTGGTTCCCGGTGATTTTCGGCATCGTCGCGGTGACCCTCGCGGTGGCGGCCTATCTCAATGCGCGCCTGGTGATGCGGATCGGCATGCGCCGGATCGCCCATGGCGCCGTCATCGGTTTCGCCGTTTCCGCCGTCCTGCATCTGCTGGTCTATCTCGCGTTTGGCACCCCGCCCCTGCCCGTCTTTCTCATCCTGATCGGCTGCTGCATGTTCTTCTTCGGGCTTGTGATGCCGAACACCAATGCGCTCGCGATGGAGCCGATGGGACATATCGCAGGCACCGCCTCCTCCTTCGTGGGAGCGGTCACAACCGGGATCGCCGCGCTCTTTGGTCTGGCGATCGGCCAGAGCTATTCCGGCACGGTCCTGCCGTTGCTTCTGGGCTTCGCGCTGCTCGGGGTGCTGGGGCTGATCACTGTGCTGATCACGGAAAAGGGCAAGCTTTTTCGTGTAAACCCCGCCTGATCGGAGAACCACGGGCCCCGTGCCGATCGGCACGGGAGACCAGGCGTCCGGCCAAAGGCCGGTCCGTTTGACAGCTCGGGCGATCCCGTCCCGGTGAATGCAGGTCGATCACCGTCCCGGTCAATGCAGGTCGATGACCGTCCCGGTCAATGCAGGTCGATGGGTGCCGCGGCGTGTGCGTGGTCCGCATGCATCCAGCTCGTCTGCCGGACGATCATGCGATGCACCCTCAGCGGACCGCCGCTGTGCAAGGCGCGCAGACGGTCGCCGATGATGGCATCCGCCTTGGTGGCGCGCATGTTGTGCCTTTGGTACTCGACCCAGGTCGGGGTCTGATAGCTCTCCATCCAGATCGTCGGATCGCTCACGTCCCGCATCAGAGTCCAGTGCCGCGCTCCGTCACGGCGGCGGATGCGCTTGCGGTCGGTCATGACTTCGAGAAATTCCGCCTCGTTCTCGGGCTTGATCACATATTCGATCAGGATCGCGATCGGCCCACTGCGGGGCCGCAGTTCCAGGGAAATGTCGGGAAGCCTCCAGCGGTCCAGCGGGTCGAGATCCAGATCCGTCCGGTTCGGCAAGGGCAGGACAAGCCCCATCGCCGCGCCCGCCAGCATGGTCATCGCCGCGATGACCAGGGCCTCGGCCGCGCCATGCTCCTCCGCGAGGCTGCCCCAGAGCCAGCTTCCCACCGCCATTCCACCGAACGCCGCCGTCTGATAGAGCGCCAGCGCCCGGCCGAGCACCCAGCGTGGGGTGCTGAGCTGGACCGTCACGTTGAAGAGCGACAGCGCCAGCACCCAGGCCGCGCCCCCGATCATCAAGCCCGCGCCCGTCACCCAAGGATTCGTGCTCCGGGCGGCGATGAAGGCGGACAGGGCAAAACCGGCGAAGGCCGCGCGCACGATCCATTCGGTCGACAGGCGGGCCCGGACAGCGCCGCTCAGCGTCGCTCCCCCGACCGCCCCCACCCCGAAGGCGCCGAGCAGGATGCCATAGGTCAGCGGACCGCCCTGCACGAGATCCCGGGCGACCAGCGGCAACAGCGCCATCACCGCGATCGCCGATAGACCGAAGACGAAGCTGCGCAGGATGACCTTGCCGAGGTTGGGCGACATCGCGACATAGCGCAGACCCGCGCCCATCGCCGCGCCCAGCGTTTCCCGGGGCAGGCCCTTGGGCACCTCCCTGGGTCGCCAGCGGAGCAGCACCAGGATCAGCATCAGGTAACTGCACGCGTTCACCGCGAAGGCCGCCGCCGCCCCCGCGGCCGCGACGATCAGGCCCCCGATCGCGGGTCCGACGCTGCGGGGGATGTTGAAGCCCATGCTGTTCAGGACCACCGCCGCCGGAATATCCGTGCGCGGCACTATGTCGCCCACCGACGCCTGCCAAGAGGGGTTGTTCAGCGCCGTGCCGCATCCGATCAGAAACGTGAAGCCCAAAAGCCACCAGGGCGTCAGCAGGTCGAGATAAGCGAAGACCGCGAGGCCGATCGAGACCGTCACCATGAAGAGCTGCGCGGTCAGCATCACCCGGCGGCGGTTGAAATTGTCGGCGACCGCGCCGGCCGCGAGCGAGAACAGCATCACCGGCAGGGCCGTCGAAGCCTGGACCAGCGCCACCATATCGGCCGACTGGCTGAGCGAGGTCATCAGCCAGCCCGCCCCGACGATCTGGATCAGTGCACCGAAATTCGACACCAGGCTTGCAAGCCAGATTTCCCGGAACGTCGTATGCCGGAAAGGCGCGAGCGCGGAGCCGCGTCCGTCGAATGCTGAGTCCATGATTCCCCCCAGGGCAGTCCGCACTGGTTCTTGCCGATTGGCGCCGCCCATGCAACCGGAAGACCTGCCTTGGAAAATCACACCGCCCGGAGCGATTTCCCCCTCGGTGGATTCACCCGCTGATTCAGGATCGCGGCAAGACAGAGCCATGGAGCGGACGATCCGTCGCGGTCGGATCGTCCGCCCTAGGCCGATCTTAACGCCGCCGCCCGCAGACTGGCACATGGGGATTCGCGGGAAGGATCAGGGCGAATGGGCGGCAGGGCCGGAATGATGACGGTGCTCGTACCGGCCAGCAACGAGGCCGGATATATCGGAGCCTGTCTCGGGTCGATCCTGTCCTCGGACCCGGTGGCGGACGCGGTCGAGATCATCGTCATTGCCAATGGCTGCGTCGATGCGACGGCCGCGATCGCGCGCTCCTTCGAGCCCGCGGCCCTGGCGCGCGGCTGGCGCCTGATCGTGCTCGATCTGGCCGAAGGGGGCAAGCTCCGGGCCCTGAACGCGGGCGACCAGGCGGCGGCGGGGGATATCCGGGTCTATGTCGATGCCGATGTGATCGTCAGCCCGCGCCTGCTCGCCGACCTCTGTCGCGCACTCGACCGGGACGGGGCCGCCTATGCGAGCGGCGCGCTGGTGATGGCCCGGCCCCGCGGTTTCGTCAGCCGGGCCTATGCCCGGTTCTGGGCGCGCGTGCCCTTCATGGCCGAGTCCGTGCCGGGATGCGGGGTGTTCGCGGTCAATGCCGCCGGGCGGGCACGGTGGGGGGAGTTTCCCGCCATCATCGCCGACGACGCCTTTGTTCGGCTGCAATTCGCGCCCCGGGAACGAATTGGCGTCCCGGCACCCTATCAATGGCCGATCGTGGAGGGGTTTTCCCGGCTGGTGAAGGTCCGCCGCCGACAGGACGCGGGCGTGCGGGAGATCGAGCGGCTGTATCCCGAACTCCTGGCCAACGAGGACAAGCCGCCGTTCGGACCGCGTCGGTTGCTCGGATTGGCGCTGTCGATGCCGGTGGGGTTCCTGGTCTATGCCGCCGTTTCGCTCGCGGTCCGGTTCGGCCCCGCCTCCGGGGAATGGAGCCGGGGCCGATGATCCGGGTCCGGCACCATGCGCTGCCACTGGTGGCGGGGCTGCTTTGTCTCGAACTGCTCGGCCTCACCCTCGCCTTTCAGGTCCTGACTTCCTTCGAATGTCAGGCGACCGGGGCCTTCGGGGCCTGCCGTTTCCTGCGCAGCTTCGTGGCGCGGGCGATCACCATTCTCGCGGTGCTCGGGCTTTATGCCGGGGCGCGGCCCGCCGCCTGGAGGGCGCTGCTCGACCGGATCGCCCGGAACCGGGGGGCGCCTGTCTGGGCGTTGCTGCATGTCGCCGGGATCGCGCTGATGTTTGCGCCGCTCGCCGTCATGGGCGCGGACATGGCCCGCGATTTCGAACTGGCGAGCGGTCCCTGGCTGGCCGGGGCCCTCGCCGCCGGTCTCGGCGCGCTGTTCTGGCTGCTGCCGCCGCGCGACTGGCGGGCCTGGCTGCGCGCGGAGCGGTTCACGCCGCTTGGCCTCGTTGCCCTTGGCTTCGTGATTCCGGATCTGACGGAGCTTCTCTATCCGCTCTGGGATTCACAGGCCCTGACGCGGGCGACCTTCTCGGCGGTCTGGATGGTACTGCATCTGATCGGGGCGTCTCCCGTCACCGATCCTTCCGCCTATATCATCGGGACCGACGGATTTCTGGTCCAGGTCGCGCGGCAATGTTCCGGGGTCGAGGGGTTCGCGCTGGTCACCGGCTTCACGCTTCTGCATGGCGCCCTGTTTCGCGACCGGTTGCGGTTTCCGCGATTCTGGCTGGTGATGCTGCCGCTCGGGCTTCTGCTGAGCTGGGGGCTGAATGTCGCGCGGATCGCGATGCTGATCTGGATCGGGGCGCATGTATCGCCGACGCTCGCGGTCAATGGATTTCACAGCTACGCGGGCTGGATGTTCTTCACCCTGCTCGCCCTCGGGCTGATCTGGCTCGGTCAGGCTTTGCCCTGGCTGCGCCGGAGCGAAACGGGGCCGTCGCGGCCGCTCGCCTCCGACCCGCGGGCGGCGATGATCCTGCCGTTTCTGGCCTTCATGCTGGGCACGATCCTGGCCTCCGCCTTTTCGAGCGAGCCCGATCTGGCCTATCCGGTCAAGGTTCTGGCAATGGCGGGGGCGCTCGGTTTCTTCTGGCCAATGTATCGCCGGATGGAGTGGCGGATCGATCCCCTGGCGATCCTCGCGGGGGTCGTGATCGGCGGGTTCTGGATCTGGACGCGGCCCGGGGCGCCCGGCCTTGCCGTGTCGCTCGCGGGGCTGAGCAGTCCGGTGTTCCTCCTCTGGGCGGTGACGCGGGTGATCGGGACCGGGTTTCTGGTGCCGATGGTGGAGGAATTGTTCTTTCGCGGCTATCTGCTCGGCCGGCTGGACCAAGGCGGGCCTGTCTGGCGGATCATCGCCATCGCCGTGTCGAGCGCCCTCTTCGCCCTTCTGCACGGTCGCTGGATCGCGGCGGGGGTGGCGGGGGTGATCTTTGCGCTGCTGGCCCTGCGCCGGGGACGGCTGAGCGATGCGATCGTCGCACATATGGTGGCCAATCTGCTGATCGCCGGGGCCGCCGCCGTCACCGGCGACTGGACCCTGATGTAGCTCAGTCGCGCAGGAACAGGGCGGCCAGTTCGACATGGGCGGACCAGCGGAACTGATCCACCACCTGGACCCAGTCGAGCCGGTACCCCCCCGCCGTCAGGATCGCGGCGTCCCGGGCAAAGCTCACCGGATCGCAGGAAATCATCGCGATCCGTTTGACCGCGCTCTCGGCGAGGCGCCGTGATTGTACCTCCGCCCCCGCGCGGGGGGGATCGATCACCACGGCGTCAAAGCCTTTCAGCTCAAGCGGGAGCAAAGGGCGGCGGAACAGATCCCGCCGCTCGGTCTTGACCGGACGCAGGCCCGGCGTCCGCCGCGCCGCGAGATCGAGCGCCGCCAGCATCGCAGACTCGCCCTCGACCGCGCGGACCTCGGCGCGTTCCGCCAGCGGCAGGCTGAGCGTGCCGCATCCGGCGAAGAGATCGGCGATTCGCCTGGCCTTGCCCACCGCCTCGCGCGCGGCTTCGGTCAGGGCGAGCGCGCCCTCGGCGGTCGCCTGGAGGAAGGCTCCCGGCGGCGGCACGACCTGCGCCTTGCCCATCGGCTGAAACGGTGGACGGCGCAGCGACAGGGTCTCGCCATTCCAGGTCAGGCGCGCGAGATCCCCCTCCTCCGCGAGACCGGCAAGCGTGATGGACAAGGGACCGTCGAGGGCGCGTGCCTCGGTCGCATCGATATCGAGACCGGCCGGACCCGAGGTCACCGAGAGCCGGATCGTGCCGCCCCGGGTCGCGCCCGCCCCGGTCAGGGCTTCGAGCACCGGTTTCGCCGCCAGGATCTCAGGCCGGATCAGGGCGCATTCGCTGATCTCGACCAGCGTGCCGGAGCGTCGGCCATGAAAGCCCACGGTTCCGGTCTGGCGGGTGCGCTGGCCGCCAAAGACCGCCCGCCGCCTGGAACGGGCGGGCGAGGTTTGCACCGGCCGAAACGCCGCCGAGAGGCCCCGCCGCTCCAGGGCCTGAACCACGATGCCGCGCTTCCAATCGGCGAGAAACCCGTCCGAGGCATGTTGCAGCGCGCATCCCCCACAGGTCCCGAAATGTCGGCAGGGCGGCGCCACCCGCTCCGGCGATGCCTCCAGAAGTTCGGCGACCACCATGCCAGCGTCACTCACCTCTCCCCGCGCCACTTCGCCCGGCAGGGTCAGGGGCACGCGCAGCCCGCCGGCATAGCCATCGCCGGAAGGGCCGAGACGGTCGA
Organism: Amaricoccus sp.; assembly: GCA_048594665.1. Taxonomy (GTDB): domain Bacteria; phylum Pseudomonadota; class Alphaproteobacteria; order Rhodobacterales; family Rhodobacteraceae; genus Amaricoccus. Next base: position 57,707 of record JBMDWT010000027.1, read on the forward strand.
TTGTCACCTCTTGCATCATCCTGAAACCGATCGTTTCCACGGGCCACCCTTATGCGGCGAACCGCGAGGCACTAAACTCAAAGCAGCAACGATACAAGGAGCGTATCATGAACAAGCCAGTGGCCGCGGGCACGCGGGTCGGCCATGTGCATCTGAAGGTCGCGGATCTCGATCGGGCCATCGCCTTCTATTCGGGGGTCCTCGGGTTCGAAGTGCAACAGAAATATGGCGACCAGGCGGCGTTTCTCTCGGCGGGGGGATATCATCATCACATCGGCCTGAACACCTGGGAAAGCCGGGGCGGCAAGCGGCCCGCGCCGGGGACCACCGGTCTCTATCATACGGCCTTCCTCTATCCGACCCGCGCCGATCTGGCCGATGCGCTGCGCCGGGTGATGGCGGCGGGGATCCAGCTCGAAGGCGCATCCGATCATGGTGTCTCCCATGCGCTTTATCTCAGCGATCCGGACGGCAACGGCGTCGAACTCTATTGGGATCTGCCCGAAAGCGAATGGCCGCGCGACCCGGACGGCGGATTGGCAATGGTGACGCGGCGTCTGGACCTCAGGGCCCTGCTCGCGGAGGTGTAAGACCCTTTCCCCTAGGTTCGAGCGGAAATCCATTATATCCTGACACGAAAACCGGGCGGAGCCTCCCGCCCCACCGGAGAGCGCGGGGATGCCCGAATGTCGAGCCGCGGGATAGCGCCTTGGTCCGTCGCGCCAACCGCGCGGAAAACAGGCCCTGATCGGCGAGGCCGAGGCCGCCGGTCCGTTACGTTTATCCCAGCCAGCCGCGGACCCTCCGAACCGCACGCCTGTCCGGAGCCTGGGCCGCGTCACGCTCCCGCCGCGCGCCCTGAGCCTCGGGTGCGCGCCCGTCTCCCGGGCCCTGAAGCGGTCTCCGTTCGCACCGGCTCACGTTCACCGCTCCGTCGATTTGAATTTACGCGCAATCTGTCCGATCGTCGTTTCACTCCGGTCGGATTGCGCTCTGATCAGGGATGACCCGCATGTCTCTTGACTCCCCCGTCTATCTCGTGACCGGCGCCGGCGGCGCACTCGGTCAGGTGACAATAAAGCTGCTGATCGCCGAGGGCGCCCTGCTCGCCGGAGCGGATCGAAGCAATGCGCCGACGGGATTTGGCGATGTACTCTGGCTCTCGGGCGCGAATTTCTTCGAGGCCGGTTCCTGCGACGGGCTGATCCAGGTGGTGCTCGACCGGTTCGGACGGCTGGATGGCGTGGTGCACACCGTGGGCGGTTTTTCGGTGGCCAAGGCGGAGGAAAGCACCCCTGCCCTCTGGGAGGAGATGTTCCGGCTCAACACCCTGACCACGCTCAATGTCTTTCGATCCGCGCTGCCTGCGATGCGCAAGGCGGGGCGCGGCAGCCTGGTTGCCATCGCGGCGGGCGCGGGCGTGAAATCGCCCTCCGGGTTCGGAGCCTATGCGGCCTCGAAGGCAGGGGTGCTGCGTCTGGTCGAGGCGTTTGCCGAGGAAACCAAGGCCGATGGGGTGCGGATCAATGCGATCTTGCCCGGCACCATGGACACACCGCGCAACCGGGCCGATATGCCGAACGCCGACCCCGCCCGCTGGGTGCAGCCCCGCGAGGTCGCCAAAGCCATCGCCTTCCTGCTCGGAGACGCATCAAGCGGCCTCACCGGGGCCGCCATTCCGATGACGGGGCGATCCTGACCCCGATCCGTCGTCTATGACCCTTCGACCGGAAATCGTCTTGTTTTAGCCGCCACGATTTCCGAGCCGTCGAACGGGACCATTCGACTTGAAATCGTTCTGTTTCAGTCTCCACGATTTCCGAGCCGTCGAATGGGACCATTCGACTTGAAATCGTTTAAGTCAGGCCTCCAGCATCCGGCGGAGCAATTCGACATCCTCGGCGATCTGGCTGTCGGTCTTTTTCAGCTCCTCGATCTTGCGAACCGCGTGAATCACGGTTGTGTGATCGCGCCCACCGAACCGGCGACCGATATCGGGCAGGCTCTTGGAGGTCAGCGTCTTGGAGAGATACATCGCCACCTGCCGGGGCCGCGCCACCGATCGCGCCCTTCGGGCCGAGAGCATGTCGGACATGCGCAGGTTATAGTGATCGGCCACCTTGCGGATGATCTCGTCAATGGTGACCTTGCGCTCGGACGCGCGCAGGATATCGGCGAGGCATTCCTGGGTCATGTCGAGATTGATCTCGCGCCCCACGAGACTCGCAAAGGCAAAGAGGCGGGTCAGCGCCCCCTCCAGCACCCGGACGTTCGAACTGATGCGGTGGGCGAGGAATTCCATCACCCCCGGTCCGATCGCGATCCCCGGATTCTGGGCGATCTGCATTTCGGCCTTGGCCTGGAGAATCCCGAGGCGCAGCTCGTAATCGGTGGGATGCAGATCGACGACCAAGCCCCATTGCAGGCGGGATTTGATCCGCTCCTCGAGTCCGTCGATTTCCCCCGGCGCGCGGTCGGCCGAAATCACGATCTGCTTGTGCTGATCAATCAGGGCATTGAAGGTGTGGAAGAACTCGTCCTGGGTTGAATCCTTGCCCGCGATGAACTGGACGTCATCGACCATCAGCATGTCGACCGACCGGAACATCTCCTTGAAGCCATGCATTTCCTTGAACCGCAAGGCGGAGACGAAGCGGTACATGAACTGTTCCGCCGACAGATAGAGGATGCGGGAGTCCGGGCTCGAATGCCGTTTCTCCCAGGCGATGGCATGCATCAGATGCGTCTTGCCCAGACCCACCCCGCCATACAGAAACAGTGGATTGAACCCGACGTCCCGCCCCTCGGCCACGCGGCGCGCGGCGGCGTGGGCGAGCTCGTTCGGCTTGCCCACCACAAAATTGTCAAAGGTAAAGCGTCCGTCCAGCGGCGATTGCGGCAGCTCGATATCCGCCTGTCCCGACATGGCTTCCACACGCTCCCGTTCCACGGGGCGCGCGACAGCCGGCGCCGTTGGCTCGGCGGCGATGTTGGCCACCGTGAATTCGAGGCGCTGGACCTGCACGCTCTCGCGCGCCAGCAGCTGGCGGATCGTTTCGCCATAATTGCGTGAGACCCAGGTCCCGATAAAGCTGGTGGGGGCAACGATCCGGGCAACGCCCTGCTCCGCCCCGAGAAAGACCAGATTGTCGATCCAGTTTTCGCAGGCGTCCTTGCCAATCTGGCTGCGCAGATGGCTCCGCACCCGCGTCCAGACATCGACGCGCCAATCCGCGGCTTCAGTCATCGTTTCAAATTTCATCTCGTGAGGATCGAACCTCTGGTGTACAGGCAGGTTGTATTTTTTCATGGATCGAAGCGGTGGGATGCGCGAACCCGTCAGGTCCGGCCTGTTTCCAACCCAATCCCCGGGCAGCGGCATTCTCAGGCATGCACTCTGTCCCCGATCTTCTTGCCATTTCTGTTGAAAATACAACGCCCCCCTTGCACGCCAGTCACACGCTCACCCCATTCCCCACAAGCATCGGCAGTCTCCTTGTGGAAAGCTTGTTCCCCAAGCAGCAGTATCCAAACCAAGTATTACACATGTATTACAGCCTAAGCTGTATACATGTCTGCCACTTCGTATGATTACTCTGACGTTTCCCCCGACCGGATTCGTTGCCAGACAGTTAACCATAGCGAAGGGTCTAAAATCGAACAACAGGACTGAAGGTGGAACATCCGCGAAAACCGCCGAACGGCCAGAGACGAAAAAAAACGCACCCCTGAGGGTGCGTCCGTCGGTCCGCCGAACAAGACGATCTTAAGTCAGTCTCAGGCTCCGAGCGCCTTGACGCGTCCGGCGAGCCGCGAAACCTTGCGGCTGGCGGTGTTCTTGTGCAGGACGCCCTTGGTGACACCCCGCATGATTTCCGGCTGTGCGATCCGCAGCGCCTCGGCGGCCGAGGCCTGGTCGCCACCCGCGATGGCTTCCTCTACCTTGCGGATGAAGGTCCGGAGGCGCGAGCGCCGCGCCTTGTTGATTTCCGTGCGCGCTTCGGTCTGGCGGGCACGTTTCTTGGAGGACGGCGAATTGGCCATGTGTGTGGTTCGTCTTTCGATCGTCGAATGTCAGGCTGGAGCTATTACTGGCGAGCCCGGGAGGAGTCAACCTCTCATTCACATGTGTGTCGCAAAGAGCCGCTAGCGATCCTGGAAGGCGGGTTTGCGTTTGGCCGCGAAGGCCGCCATGCCCTCGGACTGGTCCTCGGTCGCAAACATCGCAAAGAACAGGCGGCGCTCGAAGAGCAGTCCCTCGCGCAGGCTGGTTTCATAGGCGCGATTGACCGCCTCCTTGGCGGCGAAGGTCGCAAGCGCGCCCTTGGCCGCGATCTTCGCGGCGGTGTCGCGCGCATCGGTCAACAGGTCGGCGGCGGGCACCACCCGGCTGACCAGACCCGAGCGCTCCGCCTCGGCCGCGTCCATGAACCGCCCGGTCAGGCAGAGTTCCATCGCCTTGGACTTGCCGACGAACCGGGTCAGGCGCTGCGTTCCGCCCAGGCCGGGGATGATCCCGAGATTGATCTCAGGCTGGCCGAATTTCGCGGTATCGGCGGCGATGATGAAATCGCACATCATGGCGAGCTCACATCCCCCCCCGAGGCAGAACCCCGCGACCGCCGCGATGATTGGCTTGCGGCATTTCAGGATGGCATCGGACGGAGCCGTGAACATGTCCTCGGCATAGACCTCGGCGAAACCCTTGCCCATCATCTCCTTGATATCGGCGCCAGCGGCGAAGGCCTTTTCCGATCCGGTCAGGACGATCACCCGCGTCTCGTCGGAGGCGTCCATCTCCGTCACCACCTCCGCCAGCTCGCGCAGGAGCGTCGCGCTGATCGCATTCAGCGCCTCGGGACGGTTCAGGCGGATCAGGCCGACATGGTTCTCGATTTCGACGATCAGGGTCTCGTAGGCCAAGATGCGCTCCTTCCGCCGGGAAATACCAGACCCCGGTTTACCATCGATGGCGCACCGATCAAGCCCGGGTCTGACAGACCGGGCAATGGAAGCTCGACCGCCCCGACTGGACATCGCGCGCGATCGCCCCGCCACAGCGGGGACAGGGGTCGCCCGTCCGCCCGTAAACCGCGAAACCATGCTGGAAATAGCCCAGCTCCCCGTCCGCCTGACGATAGTCGCGCAAGGACGAGCCGCCCGCCGCGATCGCCTCCCGCAGCACCTCGCGGATCGCCACCACCAGCGCCTCGACCTCGGCCTCCGTCACGTCCTCGCCCCGACGCAGAGGAGAGATGCCCGCCCGCCAGAGCGCTTCGCAGACATAGATATTGCCCAGGCCCGCCACCGTCCCCTGATCGAGCAGCAGCGCCTTGATCGGCGAGATTCGCCCCGCCAGCCGCTCCGCCAGATGGCCCGGGTGAAAGGCATTGCCGAGCGGCTCCGGCCCCAGCCCCGCCAGCAGGCGATGCGCCGCCAGATCCCCCGTCGGCCACAGGTCCATCGCCCCGAACCGGCGCGCGTCGTTGAAGGTCACGCGCGCCCCACCTTCGACCCCGAGGATCACGTGGTCATGTTTCAAGGGCGCGGGATGTTCGTGATAGAACGCGCCCACCATCGCACCCGAGACCAGCAGCCGTCCCGACATTCCCAGATGCAGGATAAGGCTCTCGCCGCGATCGAGATCGGCCAGGATATATTTCGACCGCCGCCGCAGCGCCAGGACCCGCGCCCCGGTCAGACGTTCCGCCATCCGCGGCGGAAACGGCCAGCGCAGCCCCGCGCGACGCACTTCGGCATGTTCGATGACGCGGTCCCGGAGCACAGGCTCCAGTCCACGCCGGACGGTCTCGACTTCGGGCAGTTCTGGCAAATCGCGGGCCTCGTTCGGGGTCACGGTTGTAACCCGGCAAGGGAGCCATATAAAGCGGGGGGCAACCTTCGGAAAGATCGCCCATGACCCGCGACCCCTCCCCCCGGGAAACCCATTTCGGCTTCCAGACCGTGCCCGAACATGAAAAGGCCGGACGCGTCCATGGAGTCTTTTCCTCGGTCGCCTCGAAATACGATGTGATGAACGATGCCATGAGCCTTGGGATCCACCGGCTCTGGAAGGATGCGCTTCTCGACTGGATGGCGCCGCGCCCCGGCACCCGGCTGCTCGACGTGGCGGGCGGGACCGGCGACATCGCCTTCCGCTTTCTCGACCGGGTCAAGGGCGCGGGCCATGTCAGCGTGCTCGACATGACCGAGAGCATGCTGGTCGAGGGCCGCGAACGCGCGGAGGCGCGCGCCTCCGCCGACCGGCTCGACTGGATCGTCGGCGATGCGATGGCCCTGCCCTTTCCCGACGCAACCTTCGATCTCTATACGATCTCCTTCGGCATCCGGAACGTGACCCGGATCGAGGATGCCATTGCCGAGGCGTTCCGTGTCCTGAAACCCGGCGGCCGCTTCATGGTACTGGAATTCTCCCGCGTCCCGAACGATGCCCTGCGCTGGATATACGACCGCTATTCCTTCAACGTGATCCCGCCCCTCGGTCAGGCGATCGCCGGGGACCGGGACAGCTATCAATATCTGGTCGAATCGATCCGCCGCTTCCCCGATCAGGCCCGGTTCGCCCGGATGATCTCGGCCGCCGGCTTCGATCTGGTGAAATACCGCGATCTCTCGATGGGCGTGGCCGCGATCCACTCTGGCTGGAAGATCTGAGCCATGCATGATCCGAGAGGACGGGCCTGATGCGCGGTCCGCATAATATCTGGCGTCTGATCCGCACCGGTGCGACCTTCGAGCGGACCGGCGCGATGGACATGGCCTTGACCGCCTTCGATGCGCCGCCCGCCCTGCGGATCGGTGCCCGCGTTCTGGGCTGGCCGTTTCAATGGCTCGGGCTGCCCGGCGACCCGTCCCAGCCGCCGATCCCGCGCGCCCTGACCGCGCTCGGCCCCGCCTATATCAAGTTCGGCCAGTTGATGTCGACGCGGCCCGATATCGTCGGCCCTGATCTCGCGCGGCAATTGACTGTGCTTCAGGACAAATTGCCCCCCTTCCCCGAGGCACAGGCCAGGGCTGCGATCGAACGCGAACTCGGTGCCCCGGTCGACAAGCTCTTCTCCGACTTTTCCCCGCCGGTCGGCGCCGCCTCGCTCGCGCAGGTCCACAAGGCGATCTTGCGCGAAACCGGTCAGCCCGTCGCGGTCAAGGTCCTGCGTCCGGGCATCGAGCGCGCCTTTCTGCGCGATGTGGATGCGTTCTTCCTGGCCGCCCGGCTGATTGAAATCCTCGCCCCCTTCACCCGCCGCCTGCGCCCCCGCGCGGTGATCGAACATTTCGAAGGCGTCGTGCAGGGCGAACTCGACCTGCGGATGGAGGCCGCCGCCGCCGCCGAATTCCGCGCAACCACGACGCATGACACGCGTTTCCGGGTTCCGGCGGTGATCTGGCCGGTCTCGGCGCGCCGGGTGATGACGCTCGAATGGGTCGAAGGGATCAACATGGGCGATGTCGAGGCGCTCAGGGCCAGCGGCGCCGACCTGACCGATCTTTCGGAACGCATCATCCAGACCTTCCTGACCCATGCGCTGCGCGATGGATTCTTTCATGGCGACATGCATCAGGGGAATCTGAAGCTCGGGCCGGACGGCGCCATCCTCGCGCTCGATTTCGGAATCATGGGCCGGATCGATCCCTATACGCGCAAGGTCTATGCCGAAATCCTGATGGGCTTTCTCGCCCGCGACTATCAGCGGGTGGCGGAGGTGCATTTCGAGGCCGGTTATGTGCCGGGCGACCGCGACATGGCCGCCTTCGCCCAGGCCCTGCGCGCGGTGGGCGAGCCGATCTTCGGCCAGGACGCCACGCGGATCTCGATGGCCCGGTTGCTCGCACATCTCTTCGAGGTCACCGAGCGGTTTGGCATGGAGACGCGGACGGAACTCATCCTGTTGCAGCGAACGATGGTGGTGGTCGAAGGGGTCGCGCGCAGCCTCAACCCCGCGATGAACATGTGGGAAACCGCGCGCCCGGTGGTGACCGATTATATCGGCTCGAACGTCGGTCCACTGGCGGCCGCGCGCGATCTGGCGGCGACGCTCCGGGTGCTTTCGCGCTTTGGCCCCCGCCTGCCGGAACTGGCGGAACAGGCGCTGATCCGCGCCAACGCCCCGCGCGAGCCCGCGTCCCGGCGGCGGTATCCCGGCTGGGCCTATGGCCTCGGCGGCGCTCTGGTCGGGGCGGCACTGGTGTCGCTCGGCACATTGCTCTAGAGGGATTTTCATGATCCCGGGTTCATGAAAATCCCTCTAGTCCTTTGATATTGCGCATTTTCGGGTCGCGAAACCAAATACACTTCCGCTGAAACCGCTCTCACCACGCGCTCAAATCCAAACGAAAAAGCCGGCTTGCGCCGGCTTTTCCCTGGATCGTCGCGGGGATGTTCAGACCTTCGCGCGAGCGTCCGCCCGGCTCTTGAGAAGGCTTGCGACCGTGGTGACCGCGAGGATTCCGACGATCACCGAAAGCGAGAAGCCGGTGCTGATATGCGGCAGCCCCTCGATCGGCTGACCCCCGTTGATGAAGGACAACTCGTTCGCTTCCATCGCATGAATGATGAGCTTGCCGCCGATGAAAGCGAGAATGAGCGACAGTCCCAGGCCGAGATAGACGAGCCGGTCCAGAAGACCACCAAGCAGGAAGTAGAGCTGCAACAGCCCGAGCAGCGCGAAGGCATTGGCGGTGAAGACGATATAGGGCGCATCGGTCAGACCGTAGATCGCCGGGATCGAGTCGAGCGCGAACAGCAGGTCGGTCATGCCGAGTGCCAGGATCACGATGAACATCGGTGTGAAGTAGCGCTTGCCGTTTTGCAGGATCGTCAGCGCATTGCCATGGAACTCGGAGGTCGTGGGCAGATGTTTTTGAAAGAACTTCACCACGGAGTTCGGCTCATAGACATCGTCGGTCGATTTTGCCCCATGCGAGAGGCTTTCAGCCGCGAGCTTCCAGGCCGTGTAGAGCAGGAACAGCCCGAAGATATAGAACACCCAGGAGAATTCCTCGATCGCCGCCGCGCCGAGCGCAATGAATATGCCACGCATCACGAGGGCTATGACGATGCCGATCAGCAGCGCCTTCTGCTGATATTGAGCAGGCACATGGAAACTCGACATGATGATGACGAAGACGAAGAGATTGTCGACCGACAGTGATTTTTCGGTGATGAAGCCGGCAAAGAATTCGACGCCGTGCTCTCGATCCCAGAACTGCCAGACGCCGAGACCGAACAGGAGCGCGATGGCGACATAGAAGGTTGACCAGAGGGCCGCCTCCTTGAAGGTCGGAACATGCGGCTTGCGCACATGGGTCATGAAGTCGAACACGAAGAGCGCGGCGATGGCGCCGATCGTCGCGAGCCAGACCCATGTTGGGACGACGTCGGGCGATATGCCCGTCAATGCCGTCTCGGCCACCGCCGATGCCGCTTGTTCCAAGTCTCGCTCCTTTTCGGTCATGGCGCTTTCCACGAAAGCCGCCGTTCATTGCAAACGAGGATCCCCTGGCCAAGCCCCGGATCCCGACACCGCCACACGCGCGAGCCGGGCGCATCGCCCCCCGGCACCCGTCCGTCGCGCGCCTTAGATGATTAACCTTTCGCGGCGTACAAGGGATGGCCTCGTCCTTTTCGAGAGCCTGCGACCGAATTACGCAATTGCTACCATCGGATAGACTGGCGAATCATCGCTGCGAATACTGGCGCGCAACGCGAGTGCGACCCAAGGCGCCGCGCGTCTCTTGGCGCAGGCCCTGATCACTCCCGCTTGACCGACACGGTCTGGACCACCAGCTCGGTCGCTGTCGTCGCCGTCATGAAGGCAATATCCGCGGCATCCCGCCCGACGCCGATCCGCGCCATCGTCTCGGGAGGGGCCATGCCGGTGGCATCGACGAGATACCACGCCCCATCGAGCCAGACCTCCGCCACGGCGTGGAAATCGGGCGGCTCGACGTCTGGAGCATAGACGCTGACCATGCGGGCGGGGATCGAAGAAGCCCGCGCGAAGGCGATCATCACGTGCGCGAAGTCCCGGCAAATCCCCTGGCGCTCCACGAAGGTATCCACCGCCGTGGTTTGTTCATCGCTCGCTCCGCGCACATAAGCGATGTTGGCCTCGATCCAGTCCCGCATGGCAACCACCCGCGCGCCGCCCTGAAGGCTGCCGAACTGCGATTGCGCAAAGCTTGCAAGGCGCTCGGGGGCAATGAACCTTGATCCGACGGTATATTTGATCAACTCACCGGGCAGTTCATGCATGGGCACCTGGCCAAGAGCCGTCAGATTGACCTCCGGGCGATCGATTTCGACCCGGGCACGATAATCGCAGACGAACTTGTCCTTGACGCGGATCCAACTCCGCTCGCCCACCGATTCCTCCGCTGGCACCCGGGTGAAATCAACCGCGTCGCGCACATTGGTCGTCGACTTGAGAATACGCTGATCGGGCATCGAGGCCGCTTCGATCTGAAGGAGCACGGTCGCGAGATCCTCGACCTTGTAGTTCAACCGCGCATGTATTTTGATGATCATCCATTTTTCCACAATTAAACAGAGCCTGTCCTGACGAAAGGCCCGTCGCGCGCATCAACGCCGAGCGATCCGATAGGTTGCATTGCGATTCCGGGGATATTTTTCGAACGGTCCTGGCGCGCAAATCTCGGTTAATCGCCGTTGCCGATCCGAGGGGACTGCTCAAAAAGCCTGGCCAACCGGCCCGCTTCGGTATCGATGTCGTGGCGCAGCAAAACCCGGTGCCGCGCGGATTGGCCCATCAGGGTCAATTGATGCGCGGGAGTCGCCGCGATGGTCAGGATGGCGCGCGCAAGATCTCCAACCTCACCCGCTGGAACCAGCCAGCCATTTTCGCCGGGCAGCACCAGTTCAGGCACGCCGGCGATACTCGTGGCAAGCACGGCACGGCCCGAAGCCATGGCTTCCATGATGACCATCGGCAGTCCTTCGGCGAAACTGGGCATGACCAGCGCATGGGCGGCGGCGATTTCCTCGCGCACACCCGCTTCATCCAGCCAACCGGTGATCGTGACCCTGTCTTCGAGCGCATGTGTCCTGATCGCGGCCTCGATCAACGGGCGCATCTCGCCATCTCCGATCAGAACCAGATGAACCGGCGTTCGGGACCGCGCCACCGCCGCCATGGCGTCGATCAGAAGGAGCTGCCCTTTCTGCTCCACCAGCCGACCGATCGCGACAAGCCGGAGTTCCTTTCCCTCGGGGAGCGCCGGGACCATCGGAAACTTGTCCGGCTCGATTCCGCAATGAACCACCTTGATCCGAGACCAGTCGCCCGGCGCGGCCCAGCGGAAAAGCTGGCTTCGTCCATAGGAACTGATGGCCACGGTAAAGGCCGCCCGGCGGATCTTCTCCCCCAGGCTGAGTGCCATGGGGCTGTCGAACTCCTCCGGACCATGCACGGTGAAGCTGTAGTCCGGGCCGCCAAGGCAATGGACAAGCATCGCCACGCAGGCGGAATTGGTCCCGAAATGCGCATGGAGATGGGTGATCCCCAAATCCCGGCACCGGGCCATGATCCAGCAGGCCTCGACCAGATAGACCAGATGCGGCAACACCCCACGCTCCGCGCGCCGTCCAACCGCGATGGCCAGACAGAGAGTGCGCCACCAGCGCGATGGGGAACGGACCAGTTCTAAGAGCGCCCGGACCAGCAACCGCCGCGGGCCGTGGGCCAGCACATGTTCGGTCAGGTCATGCTCGGCCAGATCCGCCGGATCCACCAGCGAGGCATGGTCCCCGCGCATCGCGAAACGGTGGATGGCAAGCCCGCGACGCTCCAGCGCCTGAATTTCGCGCCGGATGAAGCTGTGCGATGGACGCGGATAGGAATTGACCAGATACGCGACCCGCATGACCTTACTCGACCCGATGCTTTCACGCCGTTTTTAGGCAGGGCAAACGAAGAAAGAATAAACGCTTGCAGGCTACGAGGTTGCGAGGTCGACCGGGCATGAACGGGAGTGTCGCGTTCGACCCTGGCCACACTCCGGAGCCGATGTGACATGACAATGCTTGCGAATACCCTGCGCGGAGATGGTGTGTTCAGTCGTGCGATGCGCAGCTCGGCATGGACCCTCGGCGCATACGGTGCCTCGCAGGTCATTCGCCTCGCTTCGAACCTGATCCTGACGCGGATTCTGTTCCCCGAAACATTCGGAATGATGGCCTTGGTCACGATTGCGATGGTGGGCCTCCAGCAGTTTTCAGATGTCGGGATCGCCCCGTCGATCAACCAGCACAAACGCGGGGACGATCCGGATTTTCTCGATACCGCCTGGACGATTCAGGCCGTGCGCGGTTTCCTGCTCTGGTTTGGAACCTGCGCGCTCGCCTGGCCCATCGCGCAATTCTATGGCGAGCCGATGTTGGCCCAGTTGCTTCCGGTGGCCGGATTGACGCTTGTGATCGGCGGTTTCAACCCGACCCGGATCGAGACGGCCAATCGTCATCTCATGATCGGACGCCTCACCGTGCTTGACCTGATTAGCCAGATCGCCGGGATCGTGGCGATGGTCGCCCTCGCGCTCGTCTTCCGCTCGGTCTGGGCCCTGGTCTTCGGATCGATCGTCAATGCGATCGTAAAGCTCGTGCTGACCCATTTCTTTCTCGAAGGCGGGGTCAACCGGTTCAAATGGGAAAAAGAAGCGGCGCACCATCTCATCCATTTCGGCAAATGGATTTTCCTCAGCACGATGTGTGGTTTCATCGTCGCCCAAGGCGACCGGCTGATCCTTGGCAAATATCTCTCGCTGGAGATGCTGGGGATCTACAATGTCGGCTACTTCCTTGCGAGTTTCCCGCTCATGCTCGGCGGCGCGGTCATCGGACGGATCATGGTGCCGCTTTATCGCGAAAAGCCTCCCCTCGCTTCGCCGGAGAATTTTCACAAGCTGCATGTGATGCGGATGATGATCACCGGCCTCCTGATGACCCTTCTCCTGGGCGCGGCTTTTTTCGGGATCACCGCCGTGGATCTGCTCTATGATGCGCGATATGCCTTGGCGGGACCGATCGTGGTCATGGTGGCCTGCCTTCAGATCCCGTTGGTTATTGGCATGTCCTACGATCAGGCCGCGCTCGCGGCGGGCGATTCCCGCGGGTTCTTCGCCATTCTCGCGGCCAAGGCCGCTCTTCTGCTTCTTTTCATGCTGCTTGGCGCCCATTTCGGCGGGCTTGTCGGAGCCTTGCTGGGTCAGGGTCTGGCAGCGGTCCTGAGCTATCCCCTGGTGATCTGGCTGGCCCGCAGGTATGGAGCCTGGGATCCCGTTCACGATTCGCTTTTTGCGATTGTCGGCTTTGGCCTGGGGGGACTCGCAATCTCCCTGAACTTCTCCGCCATCGAAGCCGTCGCGGTGGCGGGCATGCGCTAGTCAACGCCAACCCGTGCCCGCCTCGGGCAAACACAACTGTGATAAGCCTTCCTGACATGACCGACGGAATCGTCGAATTTATCCGTTAGTGTCTTGGATCTGGTTTGGGTGCCACGAGAGTGGTCAGGGAGGTTTGCCCGTTGGTCTGGTGGAAGCAGACGCTGATCGCAGGGGCGCTGTTGGGCGCATCCCTTGTCCTTTGGGCTCTCTATGTGCCGGCCGCCTCTCCTTTGCTGGCCCGCCTTGGCCTTCCCGCGGCGGAGGGCGCGGCGCCCTCTGGCGAACAGCCGGCCCGCGGGGCCCCGAACGCGGGAGCATCGCGGGGCACGCGCGTCACGGTCGCGAGAGTGACGGAGGCGGATGCGGGCGGCGAGATCTCCGCCATTGGCGACGGCAAGGCATTGCGCTCGGTTTCGGTCCGGCCGCTTGCCCCTGGGCGGCTTGCCTCGCTCGAAGTGACGTCTGGTCAGTCCGTGAAGGCGGGAGATCTGCTTGCGCTCCTCGACAGCGACTCCGAAGCCATAGCCCTGGACCGGGCAAAGCTCGCGGCATCGGATGCCGAGAGCACGCTTGACCGGATCGAACGGTTGCGCGGGAGCGGAGCCGCGACCGATGTGGACCTGAGCGCCGCGCAATTCGCCCTGGACAAGGCCCGCCTCGATATTCGGGAGTCACAGCTGGCCCTGGATCGGCGCAGCGTGACCGCTCCGATCAGCGGAACGGTCGGCCTTTTGCCGGTCGACGCCGGCAACCAGGTTGACACTGAAACGGTCATCGCGACGATCGATGATCGTTCCAGCATCCTGGTCGATTTTCGCGTGCCCGAGCGTTTCGCAGGACGGCTGAGTGTGGGCGATCCCGTTGGCGCAACCGCGCTTGCACGGCCCGATCTCGACCCGCGCGGCAAGATCATCGCCCTGGACAGTCGCGTCGATCCGACCAGCCGCACCCTTCTGGCACAGGCGGCCTTCGAGAACGGGGACGATCATCTGCGGGCCGGCATGTCCTTTGCGATCGACTTATCCTTCAGGGGCGACAGATATCCCGCGGTCGACCCCCTTGCGATCCAATGGTCCGGCTCCGGAGCTTTCGTGTGGGCCGCGCGCGACAACCGCGCCGTGATGGTGCCCGTCCGGGTGATCCAGAGAGACAGCGAACAGGTCCTTGTTTCCGGCGACCTGCGGCCCGGCGACATGGTCATCACCGAGGGATTGCAACGATTGAAACCCGGCGCGGCCGTTGTCTTCGAGAATGGAGCGGACACACGGACCGCCGGAACGGGCAACGATGGATGAGCGCGCGAGAGAGGGTGGACGGGTCGCGCTTTTCATTCGCCGACCGATTCTCTCCTTCGTCATCAATGCCCTGATCGTCATTGCCGGTCTGGCCGCTTTCCTCGGGGTCGATGTCCGGGAATTGCCCGATGTGGATCGGCCGGTCATCACCGTGACGACCACCTTTGACGGAGCCTCGCCCGAGACGATCGACCGAGAGGTCACGGCAGTTATCGAAGGCGCCGTCGGCAGGGTATCCGGGGTCAGGGATATCTCTTCGGAATCGCGGTTCGGCCGGAGCCGGGTCACGGTCGAATTCACCGACAAGACCAATCTGGATGTCGCGGCGACGGATGTCCGCGATGCCATTGCCCGTGTCGCGAATTCCCTGCCCGACGAGGCCGATCCCCCCCAGGCCGTCAAGGCCGACGCCAACGCGGAGCCGGTGATGCGGATCAGCGTGACCTCGACCAGCCGGTCCGTGCAGGATCTCACGGAACTGGTCGAGGACCGCGTGGAGGACCGTCTGATCTCGGCACCCGGTGTCGCGGATTTGCAGATTTCGGGGGCGCGCGAAAAAATCTACCGCGTCGATATCGATCCGTTTGCCCTGGCCAGTCGCGGCCTCACTCTGGCCAATGTCCGCGACCTGCTGACAACGGTTGCCTTCGATGCGCCCGCCGGCACCCTGTCGAGCGGCAACCAGAGCATGCTCGTCCGCACCACGGCCCAGGTTGCCTCCCCCGATGCGTTCGAAGCCCTGATGCTGACCCCCCAGACGCGGCTTGGCGATGTCGCCACGGTTTCCCTTGGTCCCGACATCGGAGAAAGCATCCTGCGCGCCGATGGCGAGGCCGGGATTGGCATAGGCATCATTCGTCAGGCCCAATCGAACACGCTCGAAATTTCGCATAGCGTGCGGGCCGCCATCGCGGCTCTGGACCGTGACCTGCCAGAGGATGTCTCCATCTTCGTGACCAGCGACGAAGCAACGTTCGTCGAAGGCGCGGTCCACGAAGTGATCCTGACACTGGTGATTGCCGTATTCCTGGTGATTGCAATTATCTATCTCTTCCTTCGCGACTGGCGGGCTACGCTGATCCCCGGCCTGACCATTCCGGTTGCATTGATCGGAACAATCGCTGCGATCTATCTCGTCGGCTTTTCGGTCAACATTCTCACCCTGCTTGCCCTTGTGCTGGCCACCGGGCTTGTGGTGGATGATGCCATTGTCGTTCTGGAAAACATCGTGCGTCAGCGGGCGGCCGGAATGGGTCCCCGCGCCGCCGCGGTGCTTGGAACCGAGCAGGTCTTCTTCGCAGTCGTTACCACCACGGCCACGCTCGCCGCCGTTTTTATTCCGTTGTCCTTCCTGCCTGGCCAGACCGGAGGCCTGTTTCGGGAATTCGGCTTTACCATGGCGATCTCTGTCCTGCTGTCGTCGATTGTCGCGCTGACGCTCTGCCCAGTCCTGGCGGCGATGATCCCCTCCACCGAGGGAGCGAATGCCCGGAAGCCGGGGTGGGTCGCGCGGGTCGGCGGCGCCTTGGCCGGGCTCTACCAGCGCACGCTCGAGTTCGCCCTTTCGGCGCCACTGGTCGTGGTGGTTTTCTCCCTGCTGTTCGCCGCCACCGCCGCGCTGCTTTTTTCCAACCTCCGGTCGGAGGTGACCCCGGCCGAGGATCGCTCCATCGCTCTTCTGAGCGTCTCCGCGCCGCAAGGCGTATCGCTCGATTATACCGCGTCGAAAATGCGCGACATTGAGGATCTTCTCGAACCGCTACGTGCTTCCGGGGAAATCCGGCACATTTTCCTCGTCTCGGGTCAGGG
Organism: Amaricoccus sp.; assembly: GCA_048594665.1. Classification (GTDB taxonomy): domain Bacteria; phylum Pseudomonadota; class Alphaproteobacteria; order Rhodobacterales; family Rhodobacteraceae; genus Amaricoccus. The sequence continues at coordinate 74,233 of JBMDWT010000027.1, forward strand.
CGGCCAGGCAAACCGGGGCTTTGTCGTGCTCACGCTCGCGCCTTGGGGAGAACGTGAGCGCTCTCAGGGAGAAATCGTCACCGACATCAATACGCGGCTTGCCCGGGTGATCGGCGTACGGGCCTTTGCAATCCAGCCCAACAGCCTTGGCATCCGCGACGCAGGGCGCGGGCTGCAATTTGCCTTGCTCGGAACCGACTATGATGTCCTTTCCAAATCAGCCCAGGCCCTGATTGCCGAGATGGAAAAGGACCCGGCCTTCGGTCAGGTCACCCTGAATTACGAGACCACCCAGCCGCAGCTCTTTGTCACTGTGGATCGCGCCCGCGCCTCGAATCTGGGGATTGCCATCGATGGCCTGGGAGAGGCGTTGCAGGCCATGCTCGATGGTCGCACAGTGACACAGGTTTATGGTGACGACCGGGCCATCGACGTCAAGATGATCTCGACGGCGCGTCCGGTGAATGACCCCGGGGATCTCGAAAATGTCTTTGTGAAGACCGGCGGCGGGCAGATGGTGCCAGTCTCGACCATCGCAAAGCTGGAGGAGCGCGCGGTCTCCCCGCAACTGACCCGTGAATCGCAGACGAGGAGCGTTGCAATCACCGCGACCCTGACACCGGATTTCGCGCTTGGCGCGGCCCTTGCCCGCGTTGAACAGTTGGCCGGACCTATCCTCGGGGAAAACGGTCGCATCCTGCCCTTGGCGGAGGCCGCGACCCTCAACGATACGGCGGCGGGCCTCTATACGACCTTCGGCTTTGCAATCCTCGTGGTGTTTCTTGTGCTGGCCGCGCAGTTCGAAAGCTTTGTGAGCGCGGTGATCGTCATGATCACCGTCCCCATCGGCCTCGCCTGCGCGGTCTTTGCTCTGCTCCTGAGTGGCGGCAGCCTGAATGTCTACAGCCAGATCGGCCTTGTCCTGCTGATTGGCGTCATGGCCAAGAACGGGATCCTGATCGTCGAATTCGCCAACCAGCTCCGCGATCAGGGTTGGCCGGTGCGCGCGGCGGTCACCGAAGCGGCCAGGATCCGGCTTCGTCCGGTCATGATGACGATGATTGCAACCGTGCTGGGCGGTGTCCCGCTGCTCTTGTCATCCGGCGCGGGGGCGGAGGCGCGGACGGCGCTGGGCTGGATCATCGTGGGCGGTCTGGGACTGGCGACCTTCGCCACCCTTTATCTTACGCCTGTCGCCTATCTCCTGCTCGCAGGCCTGACGACGCCGCGGTCAGACGCGGAAAAGAAACTCGCCGAGGAAATGGAAGCTGCGATGAAAATCGGCGTGGCGTCCGAAAACGCCACGCCGTGAAATCGTTCAATGCGGAAGAGATCAGCGCTTGGAGAACTGAAAGCTCCGGCGTGCCTTGCGCTTGCCGTATTTCTTGCGCTCGACGACGCGGCTGTCGCGGGTCAGGAAGCCGGCGGCCTTGAGAGCGCCACGCAGGCTCGGTTCATAGAGTTGCAGTGCCTGGCTGATGCCATGCTTGACGGCTCCCGCCTGACCGGAAAGACCGCCGCCCTTCACCGTCGCCATGACGTCGAACTGTCCGGTCACACCAGCGACCGAGAAGGCCTGGCCGATCACCATCTGCAGCACGGGGCGCGCAAAATAGGTGTTCATATCCTTGCCGTTGACGGTAACCTTGCCGGAGCCCGGCTTGATCCAGACGCGAGCGACCGCGTTCTTGCGTTTGCCGGTGGCATAGGAGCGGCCGAGGCTGTCGCGTACGGCAACCCGGACCGGCGCGGTTTCGGCGGCGGGGGAAGCGATGACCGCGTCACGTAGCGCATCCAGCGAATGAAGATCAGCCATTGTCACGCGCTCCGGGTGTTTTTCGGGTTCAAGCTGGCAACGTCCAGCGCTTCGGGATTCTGAGCCGCGTGCGGATGCTCCGCGCCCGCGTAGACCTTGAGGTGGGTCATCTGCTGACGGCTGAGCGGACCGCCCGGGAGCATGCGCTCGACCGCCTTCAGGACGACGCGCTCAGGATGGCGCCCCTCGAGGATCTGCCCGGCGGTGCGGTGTTTGATGCCGCCTGGGAAGCCCGTGTGCCAGTAATAGCGCTTGTCGGCACGCTTGTTGCCGGTCATCTGCACCTTTTCGGCATTGATGATGATCACATTGTCGCCCATGTCCATGTGCGGTGTGAAGGTCGGCTTGTGCTTGCCACGAAGGCGCATGGCCACCAGTGTTGCAAGCCGTCCGAGGACCAAGCCCTGCGCATCGATCAAGATCCATTTCTTGTCGAAGTCGGCCGGTCTGGCGGAGTAGGTTTTCATGTTTCGGACAGTCCCATATCTGGCGCGCGGCCCGGTTGTAAATCGAGCCGTTGTTCTAACCGGATTCGCCGCCGCGTCAACAACGAATTTCCTGAATTATCCTTTTAAAATCAGTCTCTTACCATTACGGTATCAAAATACCCCATCTCGATCGGGTTGAATGGCCTCGATCACGCCTGTCATTTTCAGGATCGCATAGACAGCAAGCAGGGCGAGGATAATATGAAGCCACCGCTTGACCGTTGGTGACCGTGTGACAACGGTTACCAGAAAGAAAGCGGCAATGATGGCGATCAGATATTTCATAACCCGCAGCTAGCCTGCTCGCCGGGTTTGTCGCAAGGGGTGCGACGGCTGTATCGAAGGAAGGAGCCCGAATTGGTGGAAACTCCACTGCTGCGCGAGGATGTCGGTGGGATCACGATCCTGACGCTGAACAATCCTTCACGGATGAACCCCCTGTCCAACGCCATGCTGGACGCGCTTCTGATGACCTTCGAGGAGCTGGCGCGAGAGGCCAGGGTCAAGGTCGTCATTCTGCGCGCGGAGGGCCGGGCTTTCTGCGCAGGCCATGATCTTCGGGAAATGACCGAGGCCCGCGCCGCAGCGGATGGAGGCGCTTTCGCATTCGCCGACCTGTTCGAGAAATGCGCGCAGGTGATGCTTGCGATCACGCGCTTCCCTCGACCGGTGATCGCCGAGGTCCAAGGCATGGCCACCGCCGCGGGCTGTCAATTGGTGGCAACCTGCGACCTTGCCGTGGCATCGGAATCGGCGCGGTTCGGTGTGAATGGCGTTAATATCGGTTTGTTCTGTTCGACGCCGATGGTTGCACTGACACGCAACATTCCACGCAAGAAGGCATTGGAGCTTTTGCTTACCGGTGATTTTCTGGAGGCCCCAGAGGCTTTGGCGCTCGGCCTTGTCAACAAGGTGGTTCCTCCCGACCAACTCAGCGCCGAGACCTTGGCAGTCGCCGAAAAGATCGCGGGCAAGCTCGGCCCTGTCGTTTCGATCGGCAAGCGAGCGTTTTATGAACAGGCGGAAATGACTTTGGAGGCGGCCTATGCCCATACCGGCAGGATCATGGCCGAGAACATGATGCGCTCCGATACCGCCGAGGGCATCGCCGCGTTCCTCGAAAAACGCCGCCCGACCTGGTCAGAATAAAGCGGGAGATTTTCTGAACTTGCTGCAAACACTGATCCGACAGGGAGCCAACCGATATTTATTGGTTCTGAATCTTTAGCGGCCAACATCCACTGCCAGAGTTCGGACAGAACGCTCTCCCTGCAAAACCAAGCTTCCAAGAGACCGTGCAAACGAGCTTCATCGGCTCACGCCAGGCGTGTGATCGAAGGGCACCTGAGTCTGCCCGAGACATTTTGGGCTAGAGCGGGATGAGTTTAGGCGGAGTGGATTTGGAATTCTGCTTTTGCGGTTGATCTGATTCAGCGTGCTGGCTGGGAGCAGGAGGCCAGCATGGATGGCGCGACCTTTTTCTATCGATCGTCGTGAGTGTGTTGTGGATGCGGTGGTTCGGGAGGTGCTCTCGTGCCGCGGGGCGGCGGTGCGCTTCGGCGTGGGGGAGAGCACGGCGATCGCCTGGGTGGCGCGGTTCCGGCAGACCGGCGGCGTGGCGCCCGGGCAGATGGGCGGGCGCAGGCCGAGGAAGCTGAGCGGCGCTTGGCGGGACTGGCAGCTTGAACGGTGCCAGAAGCGCGACTTCACCCTGCGCGGTCTGGTGGCGGAACTCGCCGAGCGCGGGATGAGTGTCGAGGACCGCGTAGTGTGGGAGTTCGTCCAGGCCGAAGGGCTGATGCATAAAACAAAGACGCTGATCGCGGCCGAACGCGAACGCCCCGACGTCGCGTGTCGGCGAGCGCAGAGGACGAAGTCCCAAGGCAGGGTTGACCCGGCCCGCCTGGTCTTCATCGACGAGACCTGGACAAAGACCAACATGGCGCCGCTGCGCGGCTGGGCACCGCGCGGCCAGCGCCTGAAGTCCTCGATGCCGCATGGCCACGGGAAGACCATGACCTTACTCGCGGCGCTGTGCCGTGACCGCGTCCAAGCCCCTTGGCTGCTCGACGGGCCGATCGATGGCGAGAGCTTCCGGCTCTACGTCGAGAAGGTGCTCGTGCCCACGCTGCGCATGGGCGACATCGTGATCATGGACAACCTCGGCTCCCACAAGAGCAGGGCCGTGCGCCAGGCCATCCGCGCCGCCAGCGCCGGCTCTTCTTCCTGCCCAAGTACTCCCCCGACCTGAGCCCGATCAAGCAGCTCTTCGCCAAGCTCAAACACTGGCTCCGAAAGGCCGCCGTCCGAACCCAGGATGCCATCTGCGACGCCATCGCTCATATCCTCGACACCGTCGTCACCGCAAGCGAGTGCGGCAACTATCTTATCGAGGCAGGATATGCTCCGACCTAAGCCCATCCCGCCCTAGGCCCTAGTTCTTTGATAATGCATATTTTCGAGTAGCAAAACTGAATACACTTTCGCTGAAAATGCTCTAACGGCGGACGTGATCATAGCGCTCTCGTTACAAATCTGTGTACCACCCCGGGTGCGTGAGACACCCGATTGCGATTATGCGGCCAGCGGGAGCTTGTCCATCTGGTCGCGTCGGAACTGGGCGGGCGAGCGATGGCCGTGCCGCTCGATCAGCCAGTCTTCGTTGTAGCTCCTCTTGAAGTCGATCAGGGCAAGGCGGAGTTCTTCCACGGTACGGAAGGTCCTGACCCACAGGAGGTTCTCCGATCGCGTCCGGATGAACCGTTCGGCGCAGCCGTTGCCTTCGGGCGCACGGACGAAGGCGGGCGATGAAATGGCGCCGAGCCAAGTGATTTCCTTCTGGAAATCGCGGGACATGTACTGGCTCCCATGGTCGTGGCGGATACTCAGGCCTTTGGCGGCATCCTTTTCGACACCGCCGAAATACTCGGTCACGCCCTGCCGGATCGGCTCCAGCGCTTCGTGACGCGTGCCAGTAAGAGCGGCGTGGATGCCGACACACTCCGCCGAACAGTGATCGACGGCAATGAATACAGCGACCTGGCCGTGCTCGAGGGTGAGGGCCGCGGTCATGTCTGTTCCTCACATGGCATCGATGGTTTCGAGGATGATCGTACCATCATGGTTACGCGGACCCCGTGGACGGCCGACGCGGGTCGCCGCCTGAAGCCCGTTTTCCCGCATCAGGCGACGCACACGCTCTTTCGATGTGCGCAGGCCCTGGTGGCGCAGCCGCGCCCAGACCTTCCGATCACGCCCTGCCGGGCCTTCTTCGTCTTGAAATGGGCTGTCGGTGAGCATGCGCCGGATCGCCTCGACCAGCGCGGCGTCGGGCATCGACCCCTGTGGCCCCGGCCTGGCGCCGATGGCAGGGTCGCCGCGCGTCGACCGCGGTAAACACCCGCCCGGCCGAAGCCCCGGACCCGACAGATCCGGGCGACACCGTAACGTTGGCGCAGGGAGATCGACAGGACGGTGCTCATCGCTTCAATCTCCGCGCAGCAAAAGGGACGCCGCCGCCTCCAGCCTCCAGGCGCTCGATCTTCGCGGTGAGAAGCTCGGTGTCCATGGTCAGCTCGCCGACCTTGGTCCGAAGGCGGGTTCGCCAATGTCCCTCGGACCATTGGCGTGACACTGGCTCACCGTCGCGTCTCGGTCGTCCCGCGCCCGCGACTTGAGACTGGCCGAACCCGCTTCGAGAAACGCATCGCGCCAGCCGCTCAGGTCCGCCGCCGTCACCGCCAACTCGCGCCCCACAATCTCCAGCGGCTCGCCTCGCAGAACCCGGAGCACCGCGTCCTCCTTTCGGTTCGCCGTCATCCTCCGATCCCGACCCAGAGCCGCGACCGCTCCGATATCCGAGCTCTCCGCGCCCGCGGCTCCTTCGCGCTCATGGTCACCCATCTCAACACATCCGTCGGCTTCAAATAAGCCGTCTTGGATGTCTCAAAAAAACCCCGGGGCAGGG
>JBMDWT010000028.1:0-8292 GCA_048594665.1 Amaricoccus sp.
GGGACCTGATCCGCGGATCACATCGGGGCCAGCGGCCATACAGTGTCGCGCAAACAGGCCGGACACATGACTGCACCCACTGTCACTGCGTCACGAAAGAATCTCCTTGCAAACCAGAGACCGTCCACACATGGCGCTTGATGAGCTTCAGCCGGTTGATCTTTCCTTCGACCTGACCACTGGACCAAGGTTCGATGATTGCCGCGGTCACGGCGTCCTTGTCCGCCTCAATGCCGGTGGCGAAGCTTGCAAGTTTGCTTTCCTTGGCGAATGCGATCCACGGGTCGAGACGGGTTGCGTCCTTGGAGCGCATCATTGCGTGGAAACGATCCAACACGTCGCGGGCGGTGACAAGGTCTGGTGCCGCGGTCTCGATGGTGGCATTCACCAGGGCGACCTTGGCCGACGCGCTGTCGCGCTCGACCGTCAGATTGCGCGCAATGGTCCGGGCGCTCAACGACGGTCCGGCGGGTTGTCCGAGCTCATCGTTGCGACGACGATGGGTAGTCCACTCCCCTACGACTCGCAGCGAACCGGCGAAACCCGACGCGCGTAGCCTGCGCCATATTTCCGCGCCAACGTGATAACCGCCGGCCCATTCAGCTTCGAGCCGAACCTGCCAGGGGTCGAGTGAGCTCTGCCGAGTGCGGAAAACATCATGGCGCTGACCGCGGACAATCCTGGCGGTGTCTGGCGGGAGATACCGGTCGTGCGCGCCATTGCCTTGAGCGGAGTTCCCTGCGCCGCCAACGCCAATATCTGACTGTTGACCGCCTCGCGTGTCACGGAAGCCTCCCACCGGAGCCTCGCTGACTTGCTAAAAGTCTCTGGATTAACAGGCTTTTCTGGAGATAGTGCTTTGCGCAACCGGGGCATTTCGGACCGAACCGCGGCCTCGCGGCGAACGGTTTGCAACAAGGTGTCCTTCGACCAGGGCACTGCGAGCCGGGCCATCATCCGGGAACCGGGCCGCTCGCCGAGCGCAAGGCCAATGGCGCGCATCAGACTATCACAGCGTGCGACACGCCGACCGTGACGTCGCCCGATGTTTGGCGCCAGTGCCTCGCGATGCGTCTTGCGCCGACACGAGCGCAAATTGCACCGGAACCGACGGACCTTCAGGCGCAACTTGACGATGGCACTACTGATCGGCAGGTCCGACAGCGTCCACTCATAGCGGCTGTGGCAGGATGATGACGGCGTTCCACAATCCGGACAGCGCCCGACCGCTCCCGAAACGCGACCGGAAACCTCCACCATTCCGTCGACGACCAACCCCGGCGGATTCAACCCACCGTTCCACACACCTCTGCCCACGCGCGACTGCCTCCCGCCTCAAAGCGCTCGAATCGCACCCTCTGCGGCCCCTACGCACACCAAATCTGCACGCAAAGTGCGCCAGACCCCTTATTGCGCGCCGGTTCACAATCAAACCGCCCCACATATCTGTGCTTCACGCCAACTCCGAGCCCAGAAGTGCGAAAAATACACGGTGTCAGATCAGAAAATCACCCGAGAATTCCATGGGAGAGAACCCGCGCTTACGGAAAACCCGGCGCTTCGCCGGATCTCAGTCCTCCCGGACCAGCTGGTAGCCAAGGACACGCAGAGTGCGAATTGCGATTCCGCTTCAGACGAGCCGCTGCCCGTCGGCCCCGAAAACATGCAACTGCTCGGGCGGAAAGCCGAGACCGACGCCGCCCACCAGCGCCAGATGGGCGCGATCATGGGTCAACACCTTGAACGGTTGGCTCCGCAGCTTCAGGTGGAGGATGATCCCGTGACCCGTCGGCTCGACCAAGTCCACTTCGGCCTTCAGCCCGGCATCCGGTCCCTCGATCCGCACATGCTCTGGCCGGATCCCAAGCGTCACCGCGCTGCCCGCGGCCAGCCCCAACGCGCGCCCGAGCGGCACCGACGGACCATCCGTCAAACGCACGGCGCCGCCCTCGTAAACGCCCGGCAGAAAATTCATCCCCGGCGACCCGATGAAACCCGCGACGAACAGGTTCGCCGGCCGGTCATAAAGCTCCAGCGGCGCGCCCACCTGCTGGATCACCCCGCCATTCATAGAGACGATCCGGTCGGCCAGCGTCATCGCCTCGACCTGATCATGCGTCACGTAGATCGAGGTCGCGCCCAGCCCGGAATGCAGCTTGCGGATCTCGGCGCGCATCTGCTCGCGCAGGCGCGCATCGAGGTTCGACAGCGGTTCGTCGAACAGGAAGGCCTTCGGATCGCGCACGATGGCGCGGCCCATCGCCACCCGCTGGCGCTGTCCGCCCGACAGCGCCTTGGGCTTGCGCTCGAGAAAGGCGTCGAGCCCGAGCTTGGCCGAAGCCGCCTTCAGTTTCGCCGCGATCTCAGTCTTCACCGCCTTTCGCAGCCGCAGGCTGTAGGTCATGTTCTGGGCGACCGTCATATGCGGATAAAGCGCATAGGACTGGAACACCATCGCGATATCGCGGGCCTTGGGGGCGAGATGGTTCACCACCCGGCCATCTATGGCGACCGTGCCGCTGGTGATTTCCTCCAGCCCTGCGATCATTCGCAGCAAGGTGGATTTGCCGCAACCCGACGGGCCGACCAGCACGATGAACTCGCCGTCGCGGATCGCCAGGTCAATGTCGCACAGAACCTGCGCGCCACCCGGATAGGTCTTGGAGACGGACTGGATGTCGATGGTGGCCATGGAATTATCCTTTCACCGCGCCGGCGGTCAGGCCCTGCACGAGATAGCGCTGGATCAGCAGGAAGAAGAGACAGGCCGGGATCAGCGCGAGCACGCCCGCTGCCATCATCTGCCCGAAATCCACCCCGAATTTCGAGACGAAGGTCAGAAGGCCGACCGGAAAAGTGGCCTTTTCGTTCCCCGAGATCAGCATCAGCGCGAAGATCATCTCGCTCCAGGCCGCGGTGAACACGAAGCCCAGGGTCGCTGCGATCCCCGGCAGTGTCAGCGGCAGCACGATCTGGCGGAACGCGCCAAAGCGGCTGGCCCCGTCTATCATCGCCGCCTCTTCCAGGTCGCGCGGAATGCCGTCGAAGAAGGACTGCATCAGAAAGCTCGCGAAGGGCACGTTGAACGCGGTGTAGACAATGATCAGTCCGGTCAGGCTGTTGGTCAGGCCCAGCGGCGACAGCATCTTGAAGATTGGCGCGACCAGCATCACCAGCGGAAACATCTGGGTGACCAGCAACAGGCCCGATACCACCAGCTTGCCGCGAAACACGAAGCGCGACAGGGCATAGCCGGCCAGCGCCGCGAAAGCCGTGGCCGCCACGGCGGTCGATGTCGCGACAATAACGCTGTTGCGGAAGAACCGCGGAAAATCGCTGTGGGTTAGCACGTAGCGGAAATGGTCGAGCGTGACATACGACGGCCAAAGCCGCACCCCCTCGCTGTAGAGAAGGCCGTTTGGCGTCACCGAAACCTTTAGCAGCCAGTACAGCGGGAACAGCGCGAAGACGATATAGACCAGGATCGCCAGCCGGTGGGCTAATGTGCCGAGTAGTCGCATGTCACTTGTCCCTGTCAATCAGGCGCTGGCGCAGGATCAGGATCAGGAGTGCATAGGCGAGCAGCAGCGTCAGCAGCACGAGCGAGACCGCCGAGGCATAGCCGAAGTCGAGCTTCCTGAAGGCTTGGGTGAAGATGTAGCTCGCCACCGTCTGCGTCCGGTCCGCGGGCCCGCCGCCGGTCATCACGATGATCAGGTCGGTGAAATTCGCCACCCAGACTGTGCGCAGCAGGACGGTGATCGCGATCACCGGTGCCAGGAACGGCAGGGTGATCGATCGGAACCGTTGCAGCGGGCTGGCCCCGTCGATCGCCGCCGCTTCATAAAGGTCGGCCGGTATTGATTGGAGCGCCGCCAGCAGGGTGATTGCAAAGAACGGGATTCCCCACCAGACCGCCGCGATGATCGGCCCCCAGAGGGCGAGGTCCGGATTGGCGAGAATGTTGTCGGGCGCCGACAGCACACCCATCGCATAAAGCCAATGCGGCAGCGGCCCGATCACCGGATTGAACAGCCAGGCCCAGTTGAGCCCGGCGAGAAAGGTCGGCACCGCCCAGGGCAGGAACACCAGCGCCTGCGCAATGCCTCGCCCGCGGAACGGCACGTCGAGCAGCAGGGCGAGGATCAGCCCGAATACCAGCTGGAACAGCACCGCCAACCCGGTCCACCAGAAGGTGTTGCGCAGCGCTCCGAAGAAGGCCTTGTCCTGTCCCAGCTCACGAAAGTGATCGAGCCCGACAAAGCCGCCGGAGAACGGGTTGAGGATCTGCACGTCACGAAACGCATAGGAGATCCCGAGCGTCAGCGGCACCAGCATCACCGCGGTGATGATCACGAGCACTGGCGCCGCGTAGAGCCAGGGTTCGGCGGCATCGGCGAGCCGCCGCAGCGGCGGGCGCCGGACGTCCAGGGCGGCTGCGCTCATGGTCGTACCTCTCGAAACAGGGGAAAGCGGGCGGCCGGGCCGCCCACCGGCATCGGCGTGCGTTGGCATTGGTCAATGCAAGGTTAACGCGCGAGGGATTTATTTTATTTATCAAGTGGATAGGCAGATGCGCACGCGTGCGCATCCGGGGGTCGGGCTCACTTGGCGAGGAACTTCCGCTGCGCCTTGGTCATGTAGTCCGCCCATTGCCGGGCCAGTTCCTCGGGAGAGATATCGCCAAGAAGCGCCTTCTGTCCGGAGGAGACAACCAGAGCATCCTTGAAATAGGCAAATTCCTCGAGATAGGTCGGCATGATCGTCGGCGTCACATCCTTGTCGCTCAGCTCGGCGAACCAACCCTTGAACGCGTCGCTCTGGTAGAATGGATCGCTGCCGGCTGATTTCAGCGCGGGCAGCGCGCCGGTCATCTTGTTCCAGGCGACATTGCCCTCCTTGCCCTCGAGCGTCGTGATCAGCTTCCAGGCGAGATCCTTGTGCTCGCTGGCCTCCATCATCGACCAGCCGGCGTAACCGATCGTCGGGAACGCCTTGCCGCTCTCGCCCTTGGGCATCGTGGTGACGCCGTACTGCTCCGGCTTCATCCGCTCGGCGATCGCGATCAGCGCGTCCGGATCCTGGTCGAGGAACGCGCAGGTGCCGCTGTAGAAGCCCGCCACGATCTCGTTGAAGCCCCAGTTGACGCTGTCCTTCGGCGCCAGCCCGTCCTTGTAGAGATCGACATACCATTTGATCCCCTTCTCCCAGCCCGCGCTGTCGAAGGTCGACTTGCCGTCCTTGTCGAAAAAGGTGTTGTCGCCCGCCATCGCCGCTGCGAACATCACCCAGCCGTTCAGCCCGCCCGGACCGCCGCGCATGCAATAACCGGCCTTGCCCGGCAGCCTGGAGATCTTCGCCGCCGCATCGCGGAATTCGTCCAGCGTTTCGGGCACCTTGTCGACACCCGCCTGCGCCAGCAGCTCCTTGTTGTAGAACATTGCTCGCAGATAGAACCCGTAGGGCAGCATGTAGGTGCCGTCGTTGATCTTGCCGAGTTCGACGGCCCGGTCGTTCAGATCGCTTGCCTCATCCCATTTCGCCAGATAGGGCGACAGGTTGGTCAGCAGGTGATTGTTGGCATAGAGCGACAGCCAGGTGTCCGGCATCTCGATCACGTCCGGCACCTCGCCCGCCGAGACCATCGTTGCGAATTTCTGGAACGCGTCACTCCAGGGCAGCGAGATGATTTCCACCTTGGTGCCGGGGTTCGCCGCCTCGAACGTGCCGACGATCCCCTTCAGCGTCTCGGTCCGGGCCGGGCTGGTGATCACCTCGACGAGCTTCAGCGTGGTGTCGGCCGACGCCGCGCCGGCGACGAGTGCCGCAAGAGCAGTGGCGCAAAGCAATGCCTTCATGTCAGTCTCCCTGTTTATGAATTTGCGCGCGATCCAGCGCAGTGGTCAGGTCGCGCCAGAGCGCCTCGGTGCCTTCAAGGCCGACATGCAGGCGAACCGACTGCGCGCTGATTCCGAACTCATGAGCCGAATTGGGACGGGCTTTCTGTTCCAGCACGACTTCGCCCGGCACGACGAGGCTCTCGTGCCCGCCCCAACTCACACCCAGCTGAAACAACTGCAACCCGTCACAGAATGCGCGCACATCCACGCCGGCCACCAGCTCGAAGGAAAACAGCCCGGACGTTCCACGCAAGCCAGGCGGCAGCGCGTCGAGGCCGGGATGGTTCACCCGCACCACATCCGGCCGCTCCGCCAGCCGCCGTGCGATCTCCAGCCCCGAAGCCTGATGCTCAAGCATCCGCAGCGGCAGCGTTCTCAGCCCGCGCAATAGCAGCCAGGCATCGAACGGAGCCAGCCGACCGCCGACATAGGGATAAAGCTCGCTTCGAAGCCGGTCGATCAGCACCTTTGGTCCAGCCACCACCCCGGCCACCACGTCGCTGTGACCGCCGAGATATTTCGACGCCGAATGCACCACCAGATCCACACCGAGCGCGAGAGGGTTTTGAAAGATCGGCGTCGCCCAGCTGTTGTCGATGATTGACAGCACGCCTTGCGCCCGCGCCCGCGCCGCGAGTGCGCCGACATCCAGCGCTTCGATCTGCCAACTGGTCGGGCTTTCGAGATAGAGCAACCTCGCGCCCGGCAACGCCTCGGTCACCGCCGCGGGGTCACGCCCATCGACATAATCGACCGTGATCCCCATGCGCCGTAAATAAGTCCCGAACAGCCGGAACGCATCGGGATAGATGTTGCGCACCGCGACCACCCGGTCGCCGGGGGCAACGAACGATAGTACCGCCGCCGAGATCGCGGCCATGCCACTTGCAAAACCCAGCGCGTCCTCCGCGCCTTCGAGCCTGGCTAGCGTTTCTTCAAATAACCGCACTGTCGGGTTCAGGCCGCGGCTGTAGATTGGCCGGGTGATTTCACCGCGGTAGACCGCAACCATTTCGTCATAATTCGCGAAGGTAAAAAGCGATGTCTGGGCGATCGCCGGTACGACTGCGGAATAGCCGTGTGGACCCGTGTCATGCGCGACAACCAGGCGCGCGCTCTCGACCGGATCGACGATGACGGGAGCGGTCATTGGCTCATCTCTCGGATATCCTCTGCAACGATGTCGAGGATCGCGCGCGTATGGGAAGCGGCGGCGGCCGGATCGGATTCGCGGATCGCCTCGAACAACATGCGATGAAAGGGGAAGGATCGCGCGGCGAAATCCGGGCGATCAAACGGCCGGCTCCAGAATTTCTCGAAGAGTTCGCGCAACTGCTCCAGAACCTGCCGAAACAGCGGGTTGCCACTGGCGTCGTAGATCGCCAGATGAAACGCGAAGTCGGCTTCGCCGGCTGTGCCTTCGCGGTGATGGATGCGCTCCATCTCCTCCAGCGCTTGTGACAGACGGTCAAGGTCCTCGGGTGTCCGGCGCCGCGCGGCCGCGATAGAGGCCTCGACTTCGATGCCCCTCCGGACCTCGAGCGTGCGCATCAGTCCATCGGCAAGGTCGAGCGCCTCGATCGACAACGGCAGATGGACCGTGCGCGCGGATACTGGTTTCAGAACATAGGTGCCACTGCCGATCCGCGTTTCCAGCACGCCGAGCGCCTGAAGATGGCTTACCGCCTCGCGGATACTGGAACGCCCGACACCAAGTGCCTTCATCAATTCTCGCTCCGCAGGCAGTCGGTCGCCGGGCCTGATGCGGGCCGCGTCGATATAGACAGAAAGCGCTTCTACGACCTGTCGGGGCCGCCCAAGCGGCGGCAGCGCGGCAATCTTCGGGCGAAGGTCTGAGGATTCGTGCATTTTAGCTCCACGGCAATAAATCAATCTGACATCAGACCAATTTTTAGCGCAAGCTTTCTTTTGCTAAACATCGCAAATTCCGTGCTGCGATGTAGGCAAACGGCATTGTCAGGTTAACTGACGTCGGCCCGACCAAGGCCATCTGTCGCTATCACGCGGCCAAATAGGCGGCAGTGCCGTTCCACAGGCTGAAGGCATCAGCCTGGGCATGGCGGTAGTAGGTTGCGGAAAGTCGGTGGCGTTTGGTGGATCGTGCCCCATCTGGTGGTGTAGTTCACGGCGGGCCTCGCGCTTATCAGCGGGCCGAGCTGGTCAGTCGCGCTGCGCGGCAGGCAGGCTGACAGCTCATCGCAGACCGGCGCGAGCGTTTCCAGCGTGAGATAGCGACCGCGCTGGACGGTCCATTCCTCGGTCTGCTCCATGAGAATGGCGCCGACGAGCCGCCGGATCGATGCCTCGTTCGGGAGTTGGGAGGATCAGAAATCCTTCCGGGGGAGGGATTTCCCGACCAACGCCGACGACA
>JBMDWT010000029.1:0-53813 GCA_048594665.1 Amaricoccus sp.
TTACGCGGCGTCACTGGCGCCACGGTCCTATCTCACCCTGGCTCGCCGACACGCTGGCTCCGATCCCCGACTACAAGATCACAAAGGTCCACGAACTGCCCCCTTGGCCCTGGAACACATAGCGATCACGCCAGACGGTTATGATCGGTATCAGCGTGTGCCTGCGAAAGGCGACGATCATGGCCTCTTGCTCAAGGGAGAGAACCGTCGAGTGCGGGTTTTTCGGGCCGGTCGGAAGATCGGCAGCCGATGTCCGTTTCTTCCACTTCGCCACCGTCTTCTGGTTGATCCCATAACGCTGCGACAGCGCTCTCAGCCTCTCTTGACTATTTTGTATTGCTCGACGCACTGCCTCTGTCGTTCTGGCGCTTCCGAGTAGAACACGGCCCATAGCGCTTCCTTCCACTCCTGTGAAAAGTCCGCGCATCAAACGCATGAAGCAATTTAGAATATAAATAAATTAGAAATTTTCTATAAACTCTATCTCATAACGACATTAACAGAACCCCAGTAGTGAATAACGTCCCTGAGTAAATTCTTGAGTTCCTCGAAAGTGTTCGGCTTGACGACGTAGCTGTTCACCCAGGCAGCATAGGAATCCTGAACGTCATGCTGGGAATGCGAGGTTGTCAGCATGACGATCGGCATCGTGCGCAATCTGGGTTCCGCTTTCATCTGGCGCGCCAGCTCGATGCCGCTCATTCCCGGCAGGTTCACGTCGAGCAGCATCAGATGCGGTAAAAGATCGTCTTGCTGGGAGGGCAGGTCATCCAGCATCGTAATGGCACTTTCCGCCGTTTCGCAATGCCAGACATCGCATCGCTGCTTGCGAAGAGCAATCTTGACCAGCTCGGCATAGGAGCCGCTGTCTTCGACCAGCATGATCCTGATCAGCATCATGAAGACCTCCTCTCATATTTCGCAGCAACGGCTGTCTCCGGATTGGGGATGAAGACACAAAAAGCCGCGCCGCCACCTGGCGCATCCTCGACCCAGGCACTGCCGCCATGTTTTTTTGCAATCTTTTCAACAATGGCAAGCCCAAGCCCGGTGCTGTCAGGATGCGCCTTTGCATAGCGCCGGAAAAGTCCGAAAATCAGTTTCCTCTGTTCCTCCGGAACGCCGGGACCATGGTCGCGAACCGTGATGACCGTGCCGTCCGCGCGATGTTCCGTCGAGACTTCGATCCTCATTCCCGGCTCAGGGCAGCCATAACGGAGCGCATTTCCGACGAGGTTCAAAAGGACGCGCAAAATCTGGGCCGGATCGCCGATCAGGGGATCGACCGGATGACACAATTCTATGATGGCACCCGTGCGCTCAACTTCGCTTTGCAGCATCATGCGCACATTGTTCAGCACATGGGCGACGTCGATCGGCCGGACGACCAGTTCGCTTTGCTGATATCGGCCGTATTCGAGGAGGGCATCGGTGATCACCCCGAACTTGGCGGTCGAGGATAAAACCCGTTTGGAGGCATCGAGCATGCCTTCAACGTCGCCTTCGCTGGCGGCTTCCTCCAGCACACCCGCGAAGCCGCGCGCCGTGACCAGTGGGGATTTGAGGTCATGGGTGACGGCATAGAGCACACGCTCCATTTCGGCGTGATTTTCCGAAAGCTGCTTATTCACACGGATCAGCTGCGCATTTGCAAGCTCCAGCTCCCGCGCATGCGCGACGGCCAGCGCCTCGCGCGATTGCGCCTCTGACAGAGCCAGGGCACGCATTCTGACGCGGTTGCGCGCAAACGATCCGAAGGCGATCAGCAATATGAGGCCAAGAAACAGGATAAAGGCAGCCTTTAACCGGCCGGTGGTCCAGAACGGCGGATCCGCCCCCATCCATTGCCGACGCAGGGACGTAAAGGTCCCATCCTCCTGTAATCGTGTCAGTCCGGCATCGAGCAACGCCAGCAGCTCGGGCTGGTTCCGGTCCACTGCGAAACCGAACTCGGCGCTGGCCAGTGCCGGACCGATCTGCGCATAGTCGCTCTCGGTGCCAAAAAGCCCCGTGGTTCGATCCCATTGAACCTTTGAAATGGCGACGAGGTCGATCTCCCGTCGATTGAGCGCAAACAGCATCGCATCCAGATCCTGAATCAGGATCGGCGTGACGCCGAGCTTGTCGAGGACACTTGCGCCAAAGCCACCCGTCCGCGCTGCGATCCTGAGGTCTGTGAGCGGTACGCCGGTGAGTTCACCGGCGCGGGATCGCAAGCCCTCAAGGACGATCTCGGTTGTATCGAAGGGAGGGGCGAAGGAAAAAACGCGCATCCGGTCGGCGGAGCGGATAAGGACCGCGACGGCATCCGCCTTGCCCACTTCGACCATTGCGATCGCATGCGCGGGGTCCGGGGCGATCTGGAATTCAACGCGACGCCCGGATTGCGCGGCGATGGCGCGGATGAGTTCGATCGAAAAGCCGGTGATGTCGCCGTTCGTATTTACATAGACATAGGGCGTAAAGACCGAGGCCGCCACGCGGATCGGACGGGTGCTGTCCCCGCGCACGGGTTGCGCGTTCGCGGTCACCCCGAGCCACAGGCAGATCAGAAGGAGGAATGTCCCTGCGAAGGGGCCGATGTGGTGTCGAATTGGGGCCCGCATCGGAACGGCTTTCGTTCAGCTCGGCATGGAGGAAGGGCGCCACACCGATTGAGAGGATTGCATTTATGTGGTTCCAAATGGTAGCATAGGAATATTTTCATCTTGAATCAAGAGTATGTCGACAGACTGGAATAAAATTTTTAAATTTTTATAGAAAGTTAAGTTATTATGTTTACAATTATTAATTTTCTGCGAGGAGGTAATTCATTTTGATCGATTTTTCTTGATAAAATAAACTTTTTATACTCACAATTTATATTGAAATTTTCAAGGGATCTGGTCGTGTACTTGCAAAGTGCGACTATCCTTTTTGCGCAGGGTGCAATCGTTCCGGTTGTACTCCCGGTTACGGCCGTGATGGGGGGCGTGGTCACCGGATTGTGCGCGCTCGGAGCGGGATTGCTCCTGGCTGGGCATATACCCGCGCTGCTGCGCAGGGTGTCCCCCCCGGATGATCCATCCTCTCAGCACAGGGAGGCCGCGGTCGGGCCCGAATTGCGACCCCAGGATCTGGAGGAGCTTGCCGGCACGCTCAATCTTGGGCTGGCGCTGGTGCGGGATATCGACGGGAACATCATCTTCTGGTCGCAGGGATGTGAGCGGCTTTTCGGTTGGTCGGCGAGCGAGGCCATGGGGCGCCAGACGCATGAATTGCTGAGGACGGACTTTCCGGTGCCGATGGCCATGATCGAAGAGATTCTGCTG
Organism: Amaricoccus sp.; assembly: GCA_048594665.1. Taxonomy (GTDB): domain Bacteria; phylum Pseudomonadota; class Alphaproteobacteria; order Rhodobacterales; family Rhodobacteraceae; genus Amaricoccus. The sequence continues at coordinate 3,312 of JBMDWT010000029.1, forward strand.
CGAAAAGGCGAGTGGGTGGGAGATCTCGAGCATCGGACGCGCACGGGCGAGCGGGTCACGGTGATTTCACACAAACGTCTGCGGCGCGACGCGAGCGGGCGCCCGGTGGCCGTTCTGGAATCCCTGACCAATGTGACGGCCCGCCGGATGGCCGAGGCGAGACTGGTCGAGAGCGAGGAGAGGATGCGATCCGTCGTGGAAACCGCGACCGATGCGATCATCGTCGCGGATCAGGAAGGGCGGATCGTTCTGGCCAATCAGGCCGCGGCCCGGATGTTCGGCTATGCCTCGCCCAAGGATCTGACAGGGGATGATCTCGGCATGCTGATGCCGGAAGCCGAGGCGGCGCGGCATGGCGCCTATCTCGCGGCGCATGGCCGGGGCAACACGGGCGGGGCGGCGCCGCGGGCCATGGGCATCCCGGGGCGGAGGCTTTCGGGCCAACGGCGGGACGGGCGGGAGTTTCCGATCGAAGCTTCGGTCGGCTCCTTCGTCTCGAACGGAGAACGTTACTTTACCGGTGTGGTCCGGGATGTTTCGGAGCGCATCCGCGCCGAGGAGCTGCGCGCGCTCCTGTCGCAGGAGGTCGATCATCGCGCCAAGAACGCGCTCGCGGTTGCGCTGTCCGTGCTCCGCCAGACGCCGCGCGATGACGCGGCCGTGTTCGCGGCCTCGGTCGAGGGCAGGGTGGCGGCGCTGGCCCGGGCGCATTCGCTGCTCTCGACCGAAAAATGGGTGGGGGCCGATCTGCGCAAGCTGGCGCAGGGGGAGCTGGAGGATCATTCCCCTTCGATGATCCTGAGCGGCCCGACCGTGCTCCTGAACGCCGAGGCGGCGCAGCCCATGGCGATGGTGCTGCATGAACTCCTGACCAACGCGCTGAAATATGGCGCCTTGCGGGGCGAACAGGGTCGCGTCGATCTGTCCTGGGAGGTCTCCGAGGCGAGCGGGGAGCTGACGGTCCACTGGCGCGAGCAGGGCGGGCCCCCGCCCGCGCCCGCCGATGATATCCGGCAAGGCTTCGGATCCCGGTTGATCGACACGCTGATCCGGCAGCAATTGAACGGTCAGGTCTGGCATGACTGGCGCGCGGAGGGTCTGATCTGCGTGATCACGCTACCGCCCGCGGGTCTGTCGCATCTGCGGGGCGCGGAGTCCATGCCCCGGAGGCCGCTCCCGGAGCCCGAGGAGCGGGCGGGGCGTCCGGATCCGGTCAGCGAGCCGAAAGAGGCGCCGCGGGTCCTCGTGGTCGAAGATCAGGTCCTGCTGGCAATGGAGCTTGAGGCGGCGGTGATGGCGCTTGGCTGCGAGGTGGTGGGTCCGGCGGGAAACCTGGCCCTTGCGATGAAACTCGCGCGGGAGGAGGCGAGGCTCGCCGCCGCCATCGTGGATGTCAATCTGGGCAATGACGAGGTCTCGTTCGAGGTCGTCGATCTGCTCAAGGCCCGGGGGGTTCCTTACATCTTCTCGACCGGGCATGTGGATCGGGAAGCGCTGCGGGGCCGGGACCGCGACGCCGCCGCGATCCTGCTCAAGCCATTCTCGCGCAAGGATCTCTCCACCGCGCTCGACGCCGCCCTCGGCGCCTTGCTCCGGCCCCTTCCCTGATCGGGCGGGTGGTCCCGGGATGGGTCAGATCAGAGGGCGATGTATCTCATGAGCCTGAGGCGGATGCCAAAGCCCAGAGCAATATTCCAGGCTATGATCGCCTCCATCCCGATAGAGGACGGGCCGATCCAGGCCAAAGGCACTGGGTTCATATTCAGGGAAAATGGCGGACTGGGGAGGATTCGAACCCCCGACCCCTTGATTCGTAGTCAAGTGCTCTATCCAACTGAGCTACCAATCCGTCGGGGGCGGGATTAACCCGAGCGACCGGGGTTTGCAAGGGCTTATCTGCACAAACTTCAACTCAGCCGATCACCGCCCGGATCGCCAGGGCCACGACCGAGAGGCAGGCGACCCCCGCCAGCCAATAGCCCACGAACCACAGAAGCCTGCGCATCAATGATAGCCATGCTCCGGGTCGATCTTGCCCCGGAATACCCAGTAGGCATAGACCGTATAGGCCAAAATCATCGGCACCAGAACCACCGCCCCGGTCAACAGGAACAGAAGGCTCTTGTCCGGCGCCGCCGCGTCCCAGATCGTCAGGCTCGGCGGCACGATATTGGGATAGAAACTGATCCCGATCCCGATGAAGCACAGAACGAAGACCGAGAGCGCGGCGAGAAACGGCCAGGTGTCCCGCCCCTCCTTCAGTCCGCGCGTGAAGACATAGCCCGCCACCAGCACCAGGAGCGGCACCCAGGCGGTCAGGAGCACGTTGGGAAGCCCGAACCAGCGCTGCAGATATTGCGGCATCAGGAACGGCGTCAGCAGGCTGATCACCCCGATCAGGCAGAGCGTCACCAAACCCGTCACCCGCGCCACGGCGACGCCGCGCAGCCGGACATAGCCCTCGGTCTTCATGACGAGCCATGTCGAGCCGAGCAGCGCATAGCCAAAGACCAGCGCGACGCCGGTCAGCAGCGAAAACGGCGTCAGCCAGTCCCAGTTGCCGCCGGCATAGGCGCGGTTCTCGACCTCGATCCCCTGCACCAGGGCACCCAGCGCCACGCCCTGCGCGAAGGTCGCGATCAGGGAGCCGCCGAAGAAGGAAATATCCCACAGGAACTTGCCCCGCCGGGTGCGCCAGCGGAACTCGAAGGCGACGCCGCGAAAGATCAGGCCCAGCAGCATCGCGATGATCGGCGCATAGAGCGCGGGCATCACCACGGCATAGGCCAGCGGAAACACCGCGAACAATCCGCCGCCGCCCAGAACCAGCCAGGTTTCGTTGCCGTCCCAGACCGGGGCGACGGTGTTCATCGCCAGATCCTTGTTCCCCTCCCCCTCGATCAGGGGGAAGAGGATGCCGACCCCGAGGTCGAACCCGTCGAGGACAACATAGGCCAGCACCGCGAAGGCGATCAGTCCGGCCCAGATGAAAGCGAGATCGAATGGCATCGGGGGCCTCCTATTGGGCGGGAATGAAATCGTCGTCGACGGCGGGCGCGGGCGTGATCCCCGCCGCGCGCGTCGGCCCGATTTCCTCGATGCTCGGCGGGATCTCGGGCGTCCGGTTCATCAGGCGCAGGATGTAATAGAGCCCCGCCCCGAAGACCGCGAAATAGACGACGACAAAGGCCACCAGCGAACTGGCCACGGCGGGTGTCTCCAATGGAGCCACGCTGTCGGCGGTCCGCAACAGGCCATAGACGGTGAAGGGCTGGCGCCCGACCTCCGTCGTGATCCATCCGGCCAGCACCGCGACGAACCCGGCCGGGCCCATGGCGATCGCCGCGCGCAACAGCCAGGGATCGTCATAGAGCTTGCCGCGCCACCGCCGCCAGAGCCCCCAGGCCCCGAGGCCGAGCATGGCGAAGCCGAGGGCGACCATGATCCGGAAGGTCCAGAAGATGATCGTGGGGCTTGGCCGCTCGTCCTTGGGAAAGGCCTTCAGCCCCTTGATTTCGCCATCGAGGCTGTGGGTCAGGATCAGCGACCCGAGATAGGGGAGCTCGACCTTGTATTTCATCGTCTCGTTGGCATCGTCCGGAATTCCGAACAGGATCAGGCCGGCGGGACCGTGGGTCTCGTAATGGCCTTCCATCGCCGCGATCTTGGCGGGTTGATGTTCGAGCGTATTGAGGCCGTGGGCGTCGCCCGCGAGGATCTGGATCGGCGCCACGACGACGATCATGCCCATCGCCATGGCGAACATCTTGCGGGCGGGCATGTCGTCCTTCTTGCGCAGAAGATGCAGGCCGCCCACCGCGCCCACCACCAGCGCGGTGGTGAGATAGGCCGCGAGCACCATATGGACGAGACGATAGGGGAAGGAGGGATTGAAGATGATCGCCCACCAATCGTCCGGAACGAATTGTCCGTCGGCGTTGATCCCGTAGCCCTGGGGCGTCTGCATCCAGGAATTCACCGACAGGATCCAGAAGGCCGATCCGAGCGTGCCGATCGCGACCATCAGGGTCGCGAGAAAATGCAGCTTCGGCCCGACATGCGCGCGTCCGAACAGCATCACCCCGAGGAACCCGGCTTCGAGGAAGAAGGCGCTCAGCACCTCATAGCCCATCATCGGCCCGAGCACCGGCCCGACCTTGTCGGAGAAGACGGGCCAGTTGGTTCCGAACTGGTAGGACATCACGATCCCGGAGACGACGCCCATGCCGAACGCCACCGCGAAGATGGTTCTCCAGTAGTTGAACAGGGTCATGTAGACCGCGCGCCCGGTCCACAGATGCATTCCGTTCAGAACGGCGAGATAGCTTGCGAGGCCGATCGAGAAGGCGGGAAAGACGATATGGAAGGAGACCGTGAAGGCGAATTGGATACGGGCGAGTTCCAGGGCTTCGAGACCGAACATAGATTCACTCCTGATCAGCGGGCCCTTCGAATCCGCGCAAGGGCCTCGTCGCTGTTCTGATCGGTGTTATAGTCTTAACCTTTGGGTCAGACAGGCGCGATCGCCGGTCAGATCGTCGCACGTCGCGCATTTCCCCGGCGGATGCGCGTTCCGGGGGATCGAAGGCTCCGGCACCTCGGAGGCAAGGCGCGTGGATGTGGATCGCTTCGATCTGGCCGTTCGTGAGCGGCGCGGGGCCCGGGACGGCCCCGCGCCTGCGAGACAGGGCGGTCGGGGTTGCGTGTCGGGGTGCGCAGAGGGCGCGCGTCACTCCTCCATGCGCAGCACCATGTCGGCGCCGCCCGTGGAATTCAACCGCACGGAATCGGCGCTGATCGCCGCGACCCGCGCCCCGCTGACATTGTCCCCGGGGCGGACCCGCTTGACGACCCCGTTCGGCAGGCGGACCAGGGCGTAACGTGCCCCCGTCGTCCCGAACACACCCAGGAGCGAGACCGACCGCGGCACAAGGCCCGTCGTCTCCACCACCGGTTTGGGCGCAACCCTTGGCGCAACGACGGCGACCGGCTTCTGGGGCACCGGCTGAACCCGTGCCACTTGCGTCGGGGTCGGCGTCGGCATCGGTGTCGCGCGAACCGGAATCAGGAGCGGCGCCTGCGCCACCGGCTTCGCCACCACGACGGGCGCGGCCTTGATCCCCACCGGCTTCGCGGCGGGGGCCTGCGCGGGCCGGGGCTCGGGCGGGGCGATCGCCGTCAACCGCGATCCCGACACATCCGTCGAGGTCAAGGCCGCCACCCGCACCGGCTCCTGCGAGGCCCGCGCCACCGCCGCCCCCAGCTCCGCCGCCAGGGCCGCGTTCGACCGGCCGGGGCGTGGCCGCGGCCTGGCATCGGCCGCCACCACCGGCGCCGCGCTGCCGGGGCGCGCCATCGGCCGTCCCTCCTCCACTACCACGACCCGCGCCGGAGGGGGCGCAACCGCGTCCGTGATCACCTTGCTGGCCAGGACCCGCTCCGCGACCCGTATGGCCGCCACATCCTCGCCCCCCCGCAGGCCCGCCAGCTCCGGCATGTTGCGCGTGCCCTGCGTCACCATCGGCGCGCCGACCAGGATCCGCGCCTTGGGCGTCAGGGCCACATCCCGCTCGGCCACCACCTGAAAGCCGGTGTCCGGTCGCGACTTCGGCGCCAGAAGCACCTCGGGCGACACCAGAACCGGAGGGGTCGGGGCCACCGTCACCACCGGTGGCATCTCCACCGACGCCACGACCCGGGGGCTCACCTCCGCCCGCGGCTCCGGCATCAACGCCACCGCCGCGACCCCCGCCGCCAGGGCCATCCCCGCCGCCGCCATCGGCACCCGCGTCCCGCTCTGCCAGAGCGGCGCCTCACCCTCGGACGCGGCACCCCCCGCCACGATCGCCACCGGACGCAGCCGTCCCCGCGCCAGGAACCGCCGCGCCTCCGCCAGCACACCGCGCCGCGTCGCCACCACCGGCGTCTCTCCCATCGCCCCGGGCTGGCCCAGCTCCACCACCAGATCCCCCGGACCCGCCGACAGGGCCGCCGCCGCCGCCCTGCGCGCCGCGCGCCGCCGCGCGAACGCCGTCCCGCCGCGCGGCAGAACCCCGCGCCAGACCTCCGCCTCGGGCAGTTCGGCGACCAGACGGCCCCGCGTCCGCGCAATCCCCGCGGCCAGATCCCGCATCCTCTGAACGAAATCCGTCTTGGCGAGATCAACCATCCCGACCGACTGCCCGCGGCCCTCCTCGATCAAATCGATGGTCGGATAGCTCAGTCGCAGCCGGAATCCCGGCCTCGACACCGTTGTTCTGTACATGCCCGCCCCGATCTTTTGTCGAGTGATACCTCTGCAACAACCATAACGAAAAATTCAGGGCCGGGCTAGCACTTCGATACTGTGTCACGAAGCTTTCGGTTGCCTCTCGACCCCCCGGAGCGCACATCTGCCCGCAGGTCATCGCCGAGGAGTTTCATGATGCGACCCAGTCTTGCCGCGGCCCTTCTGCTCGCGCTCATCGCCACCGCCGCCCCGGCGGAGGAGACGCCGCGCGCCATCACCGTCACCGGCTCGGCCCAGGTCGACGGCACCCCCGATCTCGCGACCATCTCCGCCGGCGTGCAAACCCAGGCGGCCAACGCGGCGCAGGCGCTCTCGGACAATGCCACCGCGATGACCGAGGTCTTCTCGGTGCTGGAGGCGGCGGGCATCGACAAGGCCGACATCCAGACCAACCAGCTCAGCCTCGATCCGATCTGGGAACAACCGACCGAGGCCAAACCCAATCCGACCGAGGTGACGGGCTATCAGGCCAACAATGCCGTGACGATCCGCGTGCACGACATCGGGGCGCTCGGCGGTGTCATCGACGCGCTCGGCGGGGCCGGGGCCAACCGCATCTTCGGCATCACCTTCGAGATCGAGAACCCCCGTCCCCTGCTCGATACCGCGCGCAAGAACGCCGTGATCGATGCCAGGGCCAAGGCCGAGCTGATGGCCGAGGCGGCGGGCGTGACGCTCGGGCCTGTGCTCAGCATCCATGAATCGCCGAACATGGGCGCGCCCGGCCCCTTGCGCGCCAAGATGGACATGGCTCCGGCGACTCCCGTCGCCAGCGGAACCGTCTCGCTCGGGGTGGAAGTCGAACTGGTCTATCAGATCAACTAATAGTTGATTCGCCCGCGCACCGGGCGCGATTAAATTTCCATTTACGTATCGGCGATTTTCCGCTTATGGTAAAATTCAAGTGAAAGGAGATTCCTTTTCTCCTTCACTTTTTAACTTTTTACCAAGTCCGCGTTAATGGAGATGAATATGTTAATAAATGGCACGTCATCGAATAATATCCTGGCGGGCGGTTCCTTGGCCGATACGATCAACGGGCTGGGTGGCAACGATTACCTGACCGGCGCGGGCGGCAATGACACATTGAATGGCGGTGACGGCAACGACACGCTCTATGGCGGCGACGGCACCGATCTTCTGAACGGCGGCGCGGGTGTGGATACCGTGCTCTATACCGTGAACACGACGCCGCTCGTCGTGGATCTGGCGCTGGGCCGCGTCACCTTCCTTGGCCAGAGCTGGTCCCCCGAAACCCTGATTTCGATCGAAAATATCGAGACCGGCTCGGGCAATGACACGATCACCGGCAGCTCGGTCGCCAACCTGATCACGGCGAACGGTGGCGCCGATTATCTATTTGGCGCGGGCGGCGGCGACACGCTTCTGGGCGGCGACGGCAACGACACGCTCTATGGCGGCGACGGCACCGACCTCCTGAACGGCGGCGCGGGCGTGGACACGGCGCTTTATACTGTGAACACCACCCCTCTCCTGGTCGATCTGGGCGTGGGCCGCGTGAGTTTCGCGGGCCAGAGCTGGTCCCCCGAGACGCTGATTTCCATCGAGAACATCGAGACCGGCTCGGGCAGTGACACGATCACCGGCAGTTCCGCGGCCAACCTGATCACGGCGGGTGACGGGCACGATTACCTTTTTGGCGCGGGCGGCAATGACACGCTGTTCGGGGGCTTTGGCAACGACACGCTCGACGGCGGCACGGGAACCGACCGGCTCGACGGCGGCGAAGGCAATGACACCGCGCTTTACACCGTCAACACCACGGCTCTCTCGGTGGACCTGACCGCCGGAACCGTCACCTTCGTCGGTCAGAGCTGGTCGCCTGAATCCCTTGTGTCCATCGAGAGCATCCAGACCGGCTCCGGCAACGACACGGTGACGGGCAGCGACGAGGCAAACGCAATCACCGGCAATGCCGGGAATGACCTGCTGATCGGGGGATATGGCAACGATACACTGCTGGGCGGGGATGGCAACGATGTCCTCGCTGGCGGAGCTCATTCCGGGACGACAATCGATTTGTCCATCGGTGATAATGACCAGATCGAAGGCGGCAACTGGACGCCCTACAATGACGGGGCCGACATCCTGAACGGCGGGGCAGGGGTCGATACCGCCTTTTATGCAAGGTTCGAGGCCTCCGATGGTTGGTGGGACGACCGGATTCTCGATGCAGATGTGACGGCCGACTTGCAGGCCGGATATGCGCGCCTGCCGAATACGGGCTTTGGGCAGGATACGTTGGTTTCGATCGAGAATATCGTGACCGGCAATGGCAATGACATTGTCTATGGCAGCAGTGCGAACAACTGGATCGAGGTGAACCGGGGCGCAAACACTGTTTACGCGGGCGCGGGGAACGACACCATCGTCGGTGGGTCAAAAGGGTTCATCACGGCCGATGTCGAGGAGTATCCGGGAAAACTTCCCACGGAAAACCTCAACGGAGGCGACGGAAACGATCTCATCTATGGTCTGGGCAGCCAGGAAGAGTGGGGATACTGGCACGGCGGTGTCATATTGTCATTTGCCGATACATTGTCCGGTGGCGCCGGAAATGACACGATCATCGGCGGTCTGGGGCAAAACATCATTTCGGGCGGCACCGGTGCTGACCGGTTCGAGTTCTTCACCGATGTCTATGCCAACGGCGATTGGTATTCGACCGAAACGCCCAGTGAACTGGGTGGTGAAATCGCTGTGATCAGTGATTTCAGCCGCGCTTCGGGGGACAAGATCGTCATCCATGTCACCCCCGACAGTTTCTATGGTCCGGGCTTGGAAACTGCGACGGCCTCTTTCGGGGGGGAGGGCAGCAGTGACGATTTCTTCGAACTGACCTATCGGCATGTTCAATCGAACGGCGTTACCGATACCGTCGCCTCGATGAAGGTGGGCGAATATTCCTATGAGCACTGGAACGAGGAAACCCAATCGGACGAGACTGTCACGAAGGAAGCTGATCTCACGATAACGCTCACGGGCTACAGCGGCGCGCTTCAGGCGAGCGACTTCATCTTCGCCTGACCGTCCCGCAGGCCGAGGTCAATCCCGCGCGCTGTCCTGTCCCGGGCTTGACCCGGGATCTCGAGTCCGGGGCACAGGGCGCGCCGACAGGGACTCGAAGTCCCGGATCACGTCCGGGACGGCCAGGCACCGGGCAGAGGCCTTGTGCCCTTGAACCGGCTCTTCGAGGGTTCGAGGCTCCGCGATCCCTGAGCCATTGGAAAAGGTCTTCCGAGGGGATATCGTTCCCGCCTCCAGCGCCCCGAAAATCTTTCCAGTGTATGAACGTTTGAGTGTTTATTGAGTTATATCAATGATTTGATCCGGTGCGCACGCGTGCGCACCGGAGGGATGCCTCAGCCCACCGCCTTTGACAGCGCCTGATCGAGGTCGCGGATCAGGTCGTCGGCATCCTCGATCCCGATCGAGAGCCGGACCACGTTCGCCCCGGCCCCCGCCGCCGCCCTCTGCTCGTCCGAGAGCTGCCGGTGGGTGGTCGAGGCCGAGTGGATGATCAGGGACCGCGTGTCCCCGAGGTTCGCCACGTGGCTGAACAGATCGACCGCGTCCACCAGCCGGACGCAGGCCTCATATCCCCCCTTGACCGCGAAGGTGAAGATCGCCCCCGTTCCGCGCGGATAGAGCCGTTTCGCCCGGTCATGATACTCCGAGGAGGGAAGCCCCGCGTAGGTCACATATTCGACCCTCGGGTCCGCCTCCAGCCAGGCCGCCACTTTTTCGGCGTTCCGGACATGCTTCTCCATCCGGAGGCTGAGGGTTTCCATCCCGAGCAGGGTATAGAAGGCGCTCTGCGGGGCCATGGTCATCCCGAGATCCCTCAGGCCGATCGCGATCCCGAAGAAGGTATAGGCCATCGGCCCGAAGGTCTCGTGGAACCTGAGGCCGTGATAGGCCGGTTCCGGTTCGGTCAGGCTCGGGAATTTCCCCGCCGCCGTCCAGTCGAAGCGCCCCGAGTCCACCACCGCGCCGCCGGTGACGGTCCCGTTCCCGGTCAGGTATTTGGTGGTGGAATGGACGACGAGATCCGCCCCCATCTCGATCGGCCGGCAGAGCCAGGGCGTGGCCGAGGTGTTGTCCACGATCAGCGGCACCCCGAGTTTCCGTGCCACCGCCGCCACCGCCGGGATGTCGGTGACATATCCGCCGGGGTTGGAGATGCTCTCGCAGAAGATCGCCCTGGTGTTGTCGTCGGCGGCGTCTTCGATGGCGAGCGGATCGTCGAAATCCACGAACTCCGCCGACCAGCCGAAGCGTTTGATCGTCTGGCTGAACTGGGTGACCGTGCCGCCATAGAGCCGGGTGGAGGCGATGATATTGTCCCCGGGATGCATGAGGGGGAAGAGCGCCATGATCTGCGCCGCGTGTCCGGAGGAGCAGCAGACCGCGCCGACCCCGCCTTCGAGCGTCGCGATCCGTTCCTGAAGGACGGAGACGGTCGGGTTGGTCAGGCGGGAATAGATGTAGCCGACTTCCTGGAGGTTGAAGAGGGCGGCGGCGTGGTCGGCGTCCCGAAAGACATAGGCCGTCGTCTGATAGATCGGAGTCTGACGGGCTCCGGTCGCGGGATCGGGACGGGCGCCGGCGTGGATTTGAAGCGTATCGAATCCATACGGAATATCGGTCATGGGAGTTCCTCGCTGTCCGGTCTGGTCTGCCGGTATTGCGAGGGAAGCTATGTCAGGCGGCCTTGCCTTTGCAACAGGGCGGGCCGGTTGCCACGCCAGAAGGTGCAATCTATCCTTTGCCTGGAGCAAGCAGACGGGGGATCGTCATCTTGACTGGAAACCAAGCAGGATCTTCGTCCGACCCGGATCTTGGAGGGTTGGACCATTCGAGGCTGGACCAGGCCTTCTTCACGCTGACGGACGCCGAAATCGATCGCCTGCGACAGTTCGGCGAGGAGCGGAGCTTTCCCGATGGTGAGCGGTTGTTGTCGGCGGGCACACCGTCGCCTGGCATGTTCATTCTGCTCAAGGGCCATGTCGAGGTTTCGCAAAGGGATGGCGCGGGCCGCCGCCGGATCGTGGTACGGCATGGGCCACGGGATTTCCTCGCGGAGGTGGGTCAGCTTTCGGCGCAGCCCGCGCTCGTCGATGCCTGGACGAAAGGCGATGTCGAGGCCCTTGTCATCTCCTCTGTCCGCTTGCGGGCTCTGATCATCGCTGAGGCCTCTCTCGGAGAACGGATCACGCGCGCGCTCATTTTGCGCCGCGTCGGATTGCTGAATGCCGGGCATGGGGGGCCGTTGCTGATCGGTGCGTCGGACCTGCCGGCGATCGTGCGACTCCGGAATTTCCTGAGGCGCAACGGCTATCCCCATCAGATCGCCGATCCCTCCGAGGATCAAATCGCGGCCGATATTCTGGCGAAGAGCGGGGCGTCCCCGAGTGATCTGCCCTTGGTTGTCGTGCCGTCGGGAGAGGAGCTTTGGAATCCGTCGATCGGGGATCTGGCACGCGCCCTGGGGCTGGTCGGCATGGCGCCAGGGCGGGACGTCTATGATGTGGCAATCGTGGGCGCGGGGCCGGCGGGGTTGGCCGCGGCGGTCTACGCGGCCTCCGAGGGATTGTCGGTCGCAGTCCTCGATGCGCATGGGTTCGGAGGGCAGGCCGAAGCCAGTGCCCGGATCGAGAACTATCTCGGCTTTCCGACGGGGATAACCGGTCAGGCCCTGACTGCGCGCGCCTATGTGCAGGCGGTGAAATTCGGGGCGGAGATCATGATGCCGGTGGCCGTGCGCCGGCTCATATGCGACGCAGCCGACAAGCCATTTCGGCTGGAAACCGAGCATGGCACGACGATCACCGCCCGAACCGTGGTTGTCGCAAGCGGGGCGCGCTATCGACGGCCTGCCATTCCCTTGATCGAAAGGTTTGAAGGCAAGGGCATCTGGTACTGGGCTTCGCCGATTGAAGCGCGGCTCTGCGCGGGTGCCGAGGTTGCACTGGTCGGGGGCGGAAATTCCGCCGGCCAGGCAGCGGTCTATCTCTCTCAACACGCGGCCCTGGTGACGATGATGGTGCGCGCTCCGAGTCTCGCGGCCAGCATGTCGCGCTACCTGATCGAACGGATCGAGGCAGCCCCCAACATTCGGCTCCTTTGTAATACGGAAATCACGGGTCTTGGCGGAGAACCGGATCAGCATCTGGAGAGCTTGACCTGGACGGATCGAGCCACCGGGATATCGGAGACCCGGAACATACGGAATCTGTTCCTTTTTGTTGGGGCAGATCCTGAGACAGGCTGGCTGGCTGATTGTGACGTGGAACTGGATCGCGCCGGCTTTGTCCTGACAGGGTCGGCGGTGTCCGGAGCGCGGCCGGGAAAGCCAAATCTCGAGGCCAGCGTGCCGGGCGTTTTTGCCATCGGCGACGCACGGTCAGGGTCAGTGAAACGGGTCGGGGGCGCGATCGGAGAGGGAGCGGCGGTGGTCGCGGCTATCCACGCGGCCCTTGCCCTCGACAAAGCCGCTCATTGAGCCGCTGGCTCGATGTGCCCGTTCAGGGGGTCGTGGGCCATGGCCAGGACTCGAGAAGGGCCACGGCCTCGGCCGCCGTCTCGACGAAACGGAAAAGATCGATGTCGCGCGGGGCAATGGTTCCCGCCGCGACCAACCCCTCCCAATTGATGATGCTCCGCCAGAAAGCCTCGCCGAACAACAGGATCGGCATCGGGGCCATGCGGCGGGTCTGGATCAGGGTCAGGGTTTCAAACAGCTCGTCCAGGGTTCCAAAACCACCGGGAAAGACGGCGACCGCCTTGGCCCGCAGCAGGAAGTGCATCTTCCTGATCCCAAAGTAATGGAAGTTAAATGAAAGTTCCGGTGTCCCGTATTTGTTGGGCACCTGTTCGTGCGGCAAAACAATATTGAGGCTGATACACTCACCGCCCGCCTCGGTTGCGCCAAGGCTGCCGGCCTCCATCACTCCAGGACCACCTCCGGTGCAAATGACACCCTCGCGGCCGCCATGCTCCAAGGATTTCAGGGTGACCAGCCGTGCGAATTCCCGCGCCTCGTCGTAAAAATGCGAGAGCTCGCCGAGCGCGGGGGTGCGCGCATTGGCCTTGAACTCCGGACTGGGAATGCGGGCACCTCCAAAGATGACCACGGTCGAAATGATACCGTGCTCCATCATCGTGAGATCGGGCTTCAGCAACTCCAGCTGAAGCCGGACGGCGCGCAATTCCTCGCGCTTTAGAAAGTCGGGATCGGCAAAGGCAAGACGATAGCTCGGCGACAGGGTTTGGGGCGTATCGGGCTGGCGCTCCCACTTCGCCTGATCCTCGGCAGCGTCGGGAAAGCGTCGAATGGGTTCAGTTGGTTTGTTCATCAGGGACTTTCGACGACACAGGAGAAATTGTCACCTTTTCCGGTGGACGGGAAGCGACTGGCCGAGATTGCCAGCAAAGATTTACCGATTTATAGCTTGCCGCCCGTCCACGCCAGTCAGAACAGGAAATAACCGCGATGTCCCGTGCCGCCGAACTGGAAAATGCGATCGAAGAGGCCTGGGAGGCGCGTGACACCATCTCCCCCGAAACGGGCGGTGCGACGCGCGCTGCCATCGAGTCTGTGCTCGAAGGGCTCGACAAGGGCAAGATTCGCGTGGCGGAGCGGGCCTCGGATGGGGTCTGGCATGTCAATCAATGGGCGAAGAAGGCGGTTCTGCTTGGCTTCCGGCTCCGTGACATGGCAACCCAGTCGGGTGGCCCGCAGGGTGGCGGCTGGTGGGACAAAGTGGATTCGAAATTCGAAGGCTGGACCGAGCATGACTGGCGGGCCGCTGGTTTTCGGGCGGTACCGAGCGCGGTGGTCCGCCGGTCCGCCTATGTCGCGCCAGGCGTCGTGTTGATGCCAAGTTTCGTCAATCTCGGCGCCTATGTCGATGAGGGCACCATGGTCGACACCTGGGCCACGGTGGGATCCTGTGCGCAGATCGGCAAGCATGTGCATCTGTCGGGTGGAGTCGGGATCGGCGGGGTTCTGGAGCCCATGCAGGCGGGTCCGACCATCATCGAGGACAATTGTTTCATCGGTGCCCGGTCCGAGGTCGTTGAAGGCTGTATCGTGCGGGAAGGCGCGGTATTGGGGATGGGTGTCTTTATCGGCAAGTCAACCAAGATCGTCGACCGGGCCACTGGCGAGATCTTCTATGGCGAAGTGCCGCCCTATTCGGTGGTTGTCGCCGGATCCCTGCCGGGCAAACCCTTTCCAAACAACGAGCCGGGGCCGAGCCTTTATTGCGCTGTCATCGTGAAACGGGTCGACGAGCGGACCCGGTCCAAGACGGCGATCAACGAGCTTTTGCGCGACTGATGGCCCAGGAAGTTTACACTTTGCTGGTGGAAGTCGGGCGGAAGCCCGGCGATGGCCTGCCAGATGCAGCCACCGGAGCGGGGCTGCTTTGTTATGCCTGTGGCGTTGACGAGGAGGAGGCGGTTCATGAGACCGTCGCGGTTCTGCGCGCCGCCGATCTCGCACCGCTCGATGTGACCGGATACGGCACGCTCGAGGAGCGGCTGGCGGAGGGGCACGAGGTTCCGGAGGAGGAGCGCGCCCTGATGGAGCGGGCGCGTGCGGAAAACGCGGTGATTGTCGCGGAAATGACCCCGCTCTATGACGACACGGCGGGTACGGCCTGAGGGGGGCCGTGCCTCTTGCAACGGTATTGAACTGTTCCCTTGGCCCGCGCGGGGGTGTTGATCCGACGTGCCCCTGTCGGCGGGTCGAAGGAACCTGATCGAATTTACTCGATTATGATTTCAAGCTTTGGTTTCGCGATTCGATGGAGGGTCTTGCTATGAAGATTGCCGCCGCCGCCTATCCATTGGATTGGCACAATCGCTGGAACGAATATGTAGGCAAACTTCGCGTCTGGGTTCGAACGGCGGCCGAGAATGGGGCCCAATTGCTGGTCTTCCCAGAAAAGGGCGCTCTCGAATTGGCGAGCCTTGCCCGTGAGGACAATGCCAAGGACGCAAAGCGCGCCGTTGACGCGATCACAGCGCGGATTAAGGATGTGGACGAACTGCACAGCAGCCTCGCGCGCGAGTTCAATGTTCATATCCTGGCGGCTACGGCGCCCCTGCGGATAGACGATGGAGATATGGTCAACCGAGCCCGCCTCTTTTCCTCGGACGGCAGTGTTGGCTTTCAGGATCAGAGAGTTCCGTCCATCACCGACGGGGCCGCGGGAAAGGCTGCGCGCGTCTTCGAGACGGAGCTCGGCAAGATAGGGATCTTGCCTGGTCAGGATGGATCGCGCGCTGGCCTCGCCTCTGCGATGGCCG
Organism: Amaricoccus sp.; assembly: GCA_048594665.1. GTDB lineage: Bacteria > Pseudomonadota > Alphaproteobacteria > Rhodobacterales > Rhodobacteraceae > Amaricoccus. The sequence goes on from JBMDWT010000029.1 coordinate 18,940, forward strand.
CGGCCGGAGCGGAAATACTGTTACTCCCGACCTGTACCCCCGATGTACGCGCCTTCTGGAGGTCTCGAATCGCAGCGAAGGCGCGGGCAATGGAAAATCGATGCTTTGTCGTTCACGCGGTGACGGTCGGGGATGCGGACTGGTTGGCGATGGCCCCGCGGAATGTGGGAGCAGCCGCGGTCTTTGGTCCGCCCGAGGACGGGCTTCCGGAGGATGGCAACCTTGCCGCGGGAAAAATGAACGCGGCCGGATGGGTATACGCGGAGGCCGATATCCAGGCATTGCGAGCGATACGCGCGGCGACGACCTCAGGGGATGTTCCGGATCCCGGAGCCGTCGAAACAGTGGCCCTCGGCTCTGCCGAGGCCGAAGAGAATAAAGGCTAATTCTCCTTGCGCCGGACTTTTCCTTTCCCGCACTGGGGACGGGATATATCCGCGAGGATCCTCCACAGGTCCTTGCCTCCGAGGCAACCGTTGCGTTCGGCGGACTGTTGGGTCGAGCGCATCTCTGTAGATCGAGCTGTCATGGCAAAAAAACATGCCTTGCCTTGCAAGGCGCGCTCCGCGAGCTCAATCGCAAGGATCAGGTCAATCATGGACCGATCCTGTGTCTCGGCGCAATCACCTGGAGCTGCGCGGACCTGGTCCAAGAGGACGCGTTCAAACTCATCCGGATGGGATAACGGCCAGCCCCGCTCCTTCGCGGCGCCGGGCAAATCGACGGAAATCAGATGTTCCCAAGCCTTGCGAACAATGGCCTCTGTCAGGCGCACTGGATTGCTCTTCGTCATGATGTTCCAGTCACAAGCGGCAAAGGTGCCAGACTTGGCACCTAGTGCGCTTTCACGCCTTTCCCATGATCCAGATCAATCTCGATGCAACTTCATTCGGTCGCAAGGGACCAAAGTTGCCGTGACCGCGTTCCGGACCGGCAATAGGCAAGGATTGGTGTCGGCATTTCGGCCAGCGCTTTCTGGAGATCCGCTGCCTGGTCTGGTCTGATCTGGCCAGAGATCACGGGAATGAATGCAAAGGCGAGCCCCTGGGCCTCGGCTTCGGCCCTGACCAGGGCGACGTCCGGCTGGCCTGGATCCTCGCCATCGGGGCGGTTGCAGATCACCGAGCGAAAGCCCAGCGCAGCCACTTCGGCCACGTCCCGAGGGGAGATCTGGGGTGAGACGCTGAAGTCCGGTGTGACAGTCGTGATCTGCATGGTTACTCTCCCATCCGTGTGATCCAGAGGCAACGGGATAGCTTGGCTGGACCGAGGTTGCAACGGGGCCTCCCACTACAATGCTTTGGCTCACTCAGGGTTCAGAACTCGGCGTGGTGTCCGGGAATCGGCAGGGCGGTGGTGCTCTTGATGATTTCCATCGACAGACTGGACGTGACGTTGAAAATACTGACTTCCTTGATCAGGGCGCGATAGAACACATCGTAGGCTCGCGCGTTCGGCACCTGAACCTTGAGGATATAGTCGATATCCCCGGCGAGACGATGAGCCTCCATGACCTCTGGTCGGGATTGGACAGCCGTCAGGAACTTGGCCAACCAGTTGGCATCGTGTTGAGATGTCCGGATGAGCACGAAGAAGCAGGACTCAAGGCCCAGCTTGTCCGGATCAAGCAAAGCGACTTCGCCGCGGATCACGCCGGATTCCCTGAGTTTGCGGATACGATTCCAGATCGGCGTCTTCGAGGCCCCTAATTTGCGGGCAATTTCGTCAAGGGAGAGACTGGAATCCTCCTGAAGCAACACAAGGATATTCCGGTCCAATTCATCAAGAGAGACGGTCATTCCGGCTTCCTTTCGGTTTCCCAAATCTTGTACCGATCAGATGATACATACTGGAATATTTTCCTTATTTGAAGCGGTCCATTGAGAAAATCAGGGAAAAAGTTCTATATCGAGGGTTCAGAAAGGAACCTCTGGCATCATGCGACACTATCCGGTTTTCATCGACCTTCGCGGCAAGCGCGTCGTCGTCTCCGGAGCGGGCGAGACCGCTGTCGCGAAGTTGCGCCTGCTGCTCAAGACGGAAGCGGAGATTTTCGTCTACGGCACGGCTCCGGACGCTGCCATTTCCGGATGGGCCGGCGAAGGCCGCCTCACCCTGATCGAACGCGGTGTCGAGCCAGGGGATGTCGTCGAAGCCTCGCTTCTCTATGGGGCGGACGCGGACCCGGTGGAGGATGAGCGGGTCGCGGCGATGGGACGGGCAGCGGGCGTTCTGGTCAATATCGTAGATAACCTTGACGGCAGTGATTTCATCACGCCTGCGATTGTGGACCGTGATCCGGTGACCGTTGCAATCGGGACCGAGGGCGCGGCCCCCGTCCTCGCTCGCAAGATCAAGGCTGAGATCGAGGAAATGTTGCCGGCGTCGCTTGGGCGTCTGGCGCGGATCGGCCAGTCCTTCCGGGCGCGGGTCGAGGCGCTGGATAGCAAGGCGCGGCGGCTGTTCTGGACCCGCTTCTATTTTCAGACCGGTCCCCGGGCGCTGGAATCCGGTGAGGATGCGGCCCGCGGTGAACTGGAGCGGCTGGCCACCCAGGGAGAGGCGCCGTCAGAGGGATTTGTGCATCTGATTGGAACCGGCCCCGGAGATCCGGAACTGTTGACTCTGAAGGCGCGGCGGCTGCTGCACGAAGCCGATGTGGTGATCCATGACCGGCTGGTCCCTAAGGCAATCCTCGAACTGGCCCGGCGTGAAGCCTTGATCCTGGAAGTGGGCAAAACGCCCTATCGCGCATCCTGGACGCAGGATCAGATCAATGCGCTGATCGTTGAACATGCGCGCTCTGGTGCGACGATTGCGCGTCTCAAGGGCGGCGATCCGGCGGTATTCGGACGGCTCGACGATGAAATAGAGGCGTTGGCGGCGGCGGGTATCGGGTTTGGAATCGTCCCGGGTGTCACCTCCGCCTCGGCCTCCGCCGCGGCGATCGGACAATCCCTGACTCGTCGGGGACGGAACTCCTCGTTCCGGATCATGACCGGCCATGACGCGGAAGGCTTCGCGGAGCAGGATTGGCGGCAGCTGGCGAAACCGGGGGCGACCGCTGCGATCTATATGGGGGTCAAGGCCGCGTCATTTCTGCGTGGCCGGCTCCTTATCCACGGCGCGGCGGCGGATACGCCTGTCACAGCGGTCGAGAATGCGAGCCGCCCTGATCAGCGGGTGATTGCGACGACCTTGATCGATCTGCCCAAGGCCCTGTCCGAGGCCGCGACCGAGGGTCCGGTCATGATTCTTTTTGGGCTGGAGCCCCGGGCGACGACGCAGTTGCTCGATGACATGAAGGAGGCGCTGTGATGGCGCGCGCATTCAAACCCCAGATGGCAACCGCGAACGATCTGCTCGAAGGCGATGTCGTCTATTTCACGGCCAACGGGGATTGGTCCCGGTATATCGCCGAAGCCGCGCTGGCCGAGAGCCAGGAGGCGGCGGACGATCTGTTGCGGCGGGCTTCGGCCTTTCCGAACACGGTCGTGGGCGTCTATCTCGTGGATGTTACAATCGATGCCGAGGGGCACGCCGCGCCAGCGCATTTCCGCGAGGAATTCCGAACGCGGGGTCCCTCGAACTATCCCGAACATGGCAGGTCGGCAGCGCGCAAAGTGACGGAGCGTTCCAATGTATGACTATACCGATTTTGATCGTGAGTTCGTAAACGCCCGCGTCGCCGAGTTTCGCGATCAGGTGGAACGCCGTCTGACCGGTAGCCTGAGCGAGGATGAGTTCAGGCCGCTGCGGTTGATGAACGGGCTGTATCTCCAGCTTCATGCCTACATGCTTCGGGTGGCAATCCCATACGGAACCCTGGACAGCGCCAAGATGCGTCGGCTCGCGGAAATCGCGGAGCGCTGGGACAAGGGCTATGGGCATTTCACAACTCGTCAGAACATCCAGTTCAACTGGCCCAAGCTGCGTGACGTTCCGGATATTCTGGAAGCGTTGGCCGAGGTCGAAATGCATGCGATCCAGACCAGCGGCAATTGCATCCGGAATGTGACCGCCGATCATTTTGCCGGGGCCGCCGCCGACGAGATCGAGGATCCGCGCCCGACCGCCGAATTGATCCGTCAATGGTCCACCGACCATCCGGAATTCGCCTGGCTGCCGCGCAAGTTCAAGGTTGCGATCACCGGCTCGCCGCACGACCGGGCGGTAACCAAGGCTCATGACATCGGCCTGCGTATGGTTCGCGATGAGGATGGCAATCCAGGGTACGAGGTGATCATCGGTGGCGGTCTGGGCCGGACTCCGATGCTTGGCAAGACCGTGCGGGAGTTCTTGCCCAAGGCGGACCTGCTCGCCTATCTCGAAGCGATCCTTCAGGTCTATAATCTGAGCGGTCGGCGGGACAACAAGTACAAGGCTCGCATCAAGATCCTGGTGCATGAGCAAACGCTGGAAACCGTCCGATCCCAGATCGAGGCGACCTTCGAAGAGAACAAGCGCCTGCTGCCGGAAGTTTCTCCCGAGCTTGTCGCGGACATCGAGCGGGCCTTCGCGCCGCCGGTCTTCGAGCCAGCGATGGATATTGCCCCGGTCGTATCGGCTGGCCTGCGCTCCTGGATCGACACCAATGTCACGGCGCACAAGCTGCCGCATTACGCGGTGGTCACGGTTTCCTTGAAGCCGATCGGGGGAACGCCCGGCGATGCGACGGCGGAACAGATGCGGGTCCTCGCCGATCTGGCCGAGGAATATGGCCATGATGAACTGCGGGTCAGCCACGAGCAGAACATCATTCTGCCGCATGTTCCGCGTCGGCACCTGCATGCCCTCTATGTGCGGTTGCGGGCCGTGGGGCTGGGGACTGCCAATATTGGCCTGATCTCGGATATCATCGCCTGTCCGGGCATGGATTACTGCGCCCTCGCAACGGCACGATCGATTCCGGTTGCCCAGGAAATCGCCGAGACCTTTGCTGATCTCGACCGTCAGCGGGATATCGGCCCCCTGAAGATCAAGATCTCCGGCTGCATCAATGCCTGCGGGCATCACCATGTCGGCCATATCGGCATTCTGGGTCTCGATCGGGCCGGGGTTGAAAACTACCAGATCACTCTGGGGGGCGATGGGACGGAAACGGCCTCCATCGGTGAGCGCGCGGGGCCTGGCTTTTCCGCCGAAGAGTTGGTTCCCGCGATCGAGCGGCTGATCGAGGCCTATCTGGATCATCGCGACGAAGCGAGCGAAACGTTCCTTGAGACCTACCGGCGCATCGGCCTCGAGCCGTTCCGGGCGGCCCTTTATCCGGCGCAGGAGGCGCGGTCCGATGCTGCATGAACGGAATGTCGAGCTCAAAGGCAACGCTCTTGACCGGATCGAAGCCCTCCGGCTGACCTATGAGGAACAGCGGCCCGTCGATCTGCTGGCTGGTGTGCTGGCGGATTTCAAAGGAGACGTCGCCTTGGTCTCGTCGTTTGGCGCGGACGCGGCGGTTCTCCTGCATATGGTCTCGACACTTGACCGCGATTTGCCGGTTCTCTTGGTCGACACGCTGATGCTGTTTGAGGAAACCCTGCAATATCAGCGGGACCTTTCGGCGCATCTGGGACTGCGGAACGTTCAGCATGTCCGGCCGAGCCCGGTGGATATTGCGTTGGTCGATCCTGACGGCACCTTGAACAAACGCGATGCCGATGCATGCTGTGACATCCGCAAGGTTTTTCCTCTGGAGCGCGCACTGGATCCCTATTCGGTGCTCATCACCGGACGCAAGCGGTTCCAGGCCAGCACCCGCGCGGCTTTGGGTATCTTCGAAGCGGACGGATCGAGGCTCAAGGTCAATCCGCTGGCGTCCTGGACCGGAAAGGATTTGTCCGCCTACATGGATGCGCATGACCTTCCCCGGCATCCTCTGGTTGCCAAGGGATATCCTTCGATCGGTTGCGCCCCCTGCACGACCAAGGTGGCACCGGGAGAGGATCCGCGGGCGGGTCGCTGGCGCGGCACCGACAAGGTGGAGTGTGGCATCCATTTTGGCCCTGACGGCCGAATTCAGCGAGCATCGTGAGGGAGCGGCGAAATGACGGTTCTGGTCACCAACGAAGGATTTGTCGCTGACGATTGGGCGGGTGCGACCTTCGTTCCCTTCGAATTCTTCTGGAGCGGACAGGATTTGCCGGAGCATGGATTAGCCGTGGATTTTCCCAACAATCGGGATGCCGCGGATCTGACCCCCTGGCTGGACCGGATTGAATTGATCCGGGTTGCCTTTCCGGCGATGGGGGACGGACGCGGTTTTTCCATAGCACGCCGGCTGCGTGCGCTCGGGTATCGCGGGCGCCTGCGCGCGGCCGGTCCCTTGATCGCGGATCAGGCACGGGCGGCGCGTCGTGTCGGCTTTGATGAAATCGAACTGCCAGAGAGCGTTGCCGCGCGTCAGCCGGAGGAGCTCTGGCTTGATCGTCCGGCACCGTCCTATCGGAATCGGGTGTTCGCGTGGCGCCGAAACGATTCGTCCTTCGAAGATATGGCCGTCACCGCCTGACATCTCTGTTCCGGTCCAGTCTGGACCTTGCTTCGGGAAGGGCATAAACGGACGCTGTCGCGCAAAGGCGTGACGGAAGTCTCCGCGACCTTCCCGAAAAAACGGAACAGAACATGAAAAACTCGCTTTTGCTGGGCACTTTGGCCATGGCGGCCATCGTCCTGCTCTCCAACATTCTGGTGCAGTTTCTGGTTGGCGATTGGCTGACTTGGGGCGCCTTCACTTATCCGTTCGCATTTCTCGTAACGGATTTGATGAACCGCCTGCATGGGCCGGTCGCGGCGCGACGGGTGGTCTACGCGGGGTTCATCACCGGACTGATCTGTAGCCTGGTCGGAACCCAGATCATCGGGGAGTTCGGTCCCCTGGTCAGCCCGCGGGTCGCCATAGGCTCTCTGACGGCTTTTCTTGCCGGGCAGTTCTTCGATATCGCACTCTTCAATCGCTATCGTCAGACGGCTTGGTGGCAGGCGCCGCTGATTTCAAGCCTGCTCGGAAGCGCGCTCGATACGCTGATCTTTTTCACCATCGCCTTCTCGGCCTCACTCAGCTTCATTGCACCGGCGGTCGATGTTTCCTGGGCCAACGAGGCGGTTCCCCTTCTGGGGCGTGGACCTGTGGCTCCCCTCTGGATCAGCCTCGCGACGGCTGACTTCATGGTCAAGCTTGTCATCGCGGTTTTTGCCTTGATGCCATTCCGGCTGGCGATCCGGCGCGCACTGACGCGAACCTGAAATTAGAGCTTGCGTTTTTTTGGAATGGTGGCACCATCAAGTCAACCGCAACAGTTGAAAGGAGGTGATCCAATGTCTGATCGGACCTTGGAGCTTTTGGCCGGTAATGTATGCGAGGTGAATGCCTGAACCTGAAAGGTAAAGGCATGCTAAGCGCACAGGGTTAGGCCCACTGGCCAGCCTCCAAGCTCAGCGAATTGGGGGGGCGCGGTTTTCGCGGCCCTCTTTTATTTGGTTTATTTTTGGTTGATGCGTGATGCTGCGGATAAATGACTCAGTCGCAATCGAGGATTGGGAGATCAGCGAAACCTTCATGCGGTCCTCCGGTCCCGGCGGTCAAAATGTGAACAAGGTGTCCAGCGCGGTTGAGCTTCGGTTCGAGGCTGAGCGCTCGCCCCACCTTGCTCCGGATGTAAAGGCGCGGCTGCGTCGTCTGGCGGGCTGGCGGTGGACCTCCGAGGGGGCCTTGATCGTAACCTCGGATCGTCATCGGACACAGGTTTTGAACCGCGAGGATGCGCGCGAAAAACTCAAGGCGATGATTCTCGCGGCGCTGGAGCGGCCAAAACCGCGCCGTCCCACACGTCCCACGCTCGGTTCTGTTCGGCGGCGGCTCGAGGCCAAGGCGCGACGATCCACCCTCAAGGACGGCCGGGGCAAGGTCGAGGACGAAGCCTGATCCGGTTTTGCGAAGTCTTAACCCGGGTCGCTCATCTCCGACCAATGGGCAGTGCCGTCCGCCGCTGGCCTTGAGCTAGAACAGCTTCGAAGCTTGGGCGCGATTGTCGCGGCTCGTTCCCATTCGGGGTTGGCGGTTGTTCGCTTTCCAGGGCGCCGGTATGGGAAGATGAAATCAAGGGAGATGACAATGAAGGTTATTTCGGAGAACGCGGCATTCGGCGGGACCCAAGGTGTCTACAGCCATGCTTCCGAGGTTTGCGGATGCGATATGACCTTCGCGGTCTACCTGCCACCCCAGGCGAAGGCAGGCCCGGTGCCGGTCCTGTGGTATCTCTCCGGCCTCACCTGCACGCACGAGAATGCGATGACCAAGGCGGGGGCTCAGGGCTGGGCCGCGCGTGAGGGAGTCGCGGTGATTTTCCCGGACACCTCGCCCCGGGGAGCGGATATCGCGGATGACGCGGCCTATGATCTGGGGCAGGGCGCGGGCTTCTATGTCGATGCGACCGAGGCGCCCTGGGCTCCGAATTTCAGGATGTGGAGCTATGTCACGGATGAGCTGCCGAAACTGATCTTCCGGAATTTCGAGCTGGAGGAAGGCGCGCAGGGGATCACCGGTCACTCGATGGGCGGGCATGGGGCCCTGACCATCGCGATGACCTATCCGGAGCGCTATCGTTCGGTGTCGGCCTTCGCGCCGATCTGTAACCCGTCGGCGTCGGAATGGGGGCGCAAGCAGCTCGGGGCCTACCTTGGTCCGGAGGGTCCGGCCTGGGCGAAACATGACGCGAGCCTGCTCCTGCGCGAAAAGGGCTGGCAAGGCGCTCTGCTGATCGATCAGGGCACCAAGGATCAGTTCCTCGACAAGCTCCGCCTCGGGGCGATGATGGATGCGATCTCGGAGGTCAAGCAACCCGCGACGGTCCGGATGCAGGACGGCTACGATCACAGCTATTTCTTCGTCTCGACCTTCATGGAGGATCACGTGGCCTTCCATGCCGTGGCGCTCTACGCGTGATCTATGTGGATGCCGATGCCTGCCCGGTCCGCGACGAAGCGGTCCGGGTCGCGGAACGGCACGGGACCGAGGTCGTCTTCGTGGCGAACGGGGGGATCCGGCCCAGTCGGCATCCCCTCGTCAGGATCGTCGTGGTCGACGCGGACGCGGACGCGGCCGACAAATGGATCGCCGGGCGGATCGGGCCGGGCGATATCTGTGTGACGGCGGACGTGCCCCTGGCGGCGCGCTGTGTCGAGGCGGGGGCGCGGGTGATCGGGCATGACGGCTCGGCCTTTACCCCGGCCAATATCGGGTCGCGACTGGCCATGCGGGACCTGCTCGCCGATCTTCGGGCCGCCGACCCCTTCCGTCAGGGCGGGGGCAAATCCTTCACCGGATCGGACCGGGCCCGGTTCCTGGAGGCGCTGGAACGGGAACTCCGCGAGGTCGCCCGGCAGGGAAAATAACCCCGCCAGCGGCGCGCACGCGTGCGCACCCCCTTAAATCATTGATTATAAAACATAATAAAAATCCGTTAACCCTCTGTTCATCCGCTGGATCGTGCGCGCGCCCGGTGTCGGCGTGGGGAGCGAGGCTCCGCGACCTGTTCCCCCCCCCTCTCTCGCGGGTTCAAACGTGTCCGCTCCTTGTCCCATCCCCCGCTCCCCCTCGCGGACCTCGGAAGAGAGCGGACGGCGCCCGTTCCATGACGATTTCTGAACCGGCGGATAAGGGCGGTTGTCTGAAAACCGCTCTGACCAAACTCTCCTGTCTTTAGAGCGGGATGAGGAAAAGGGGACTCCGGTTTGTCTCGTCAATCACGCAAGCAGCCAGAAACGAAATCAGGGGGATGTTTCCCTCAGACATCCTTCTGATCCAGAGCGGTGCCCGTTCGCATTGGCCCCCATCCACGCTCACTCCGTTTGAATTGACGCGATTTCCGAGCCATAGAAGGGGTCCATTCGATGGCAGACCGCTCCATGATCCCAAGGGGCATTCCGGATCCTCGCGCCCGGTCCCCGGAACCCGGCGCCTTGCCCGCGGTGTCAGGGAAAATAAGCGTAGAGACGTTGCTCGCTCTCCAGGCGGCGGAGCATGGATTGGCCCCGCTCGATGTCGCGGCGCAGGCCCCGGATCCGGCGTTTGTCGGCGGACGTCACCTTGCCCTCCAGAAGATTGTCGATCTCGGCGTTGTTCTGGTCGATCTCGAACTGGACGCGGGACATTTCCATGTCGACCTCGTGATAGCGCCGCCCCTGGGCATTCGCCCTTTCCAGTTGCCCGAGGTCGTACCCCTGACAGACCGGATTGAGGGCGGAGCCGCGCTGACCCACCTTGTAGGCATTGCGCGGGGTGCAATATTGCCGCAGGCCCGCCACCCGGCCCTCCTTCCAGGCGGCGAGGTCGGGGGCGATGCCGATCTTGCCGCAGGCCTCGGCATGGTTGGCAACATAGGAGCTGTCCCGTCCGGCGGCGCCGTCGCGGTAGCCGATGCCCTGCCAGTCGCCGACCCGGCAGGCCTCTTCCGAGAGGCTGGCGCAGGAGGCGACAAGGCCCGCGAGCAGAGGGACGCACAGAGGGGAGAGGCGGATCATTCAGAACCTCCGGAGCAGCGTCTGGACAAAATGCCGGTCGCCCGCGACGCTCAGGGCACGGCTGGCCAGCTCGACGGGCAGCCAGAGCGCCCGATGTCCGGCCTCGGACGGCTCGTCCTGGCGAAGTCCCGGGCGACAGAGATAGATATGGCAAATCTTGTGCGCCCAGAGATCATATTCCGGCATGTAGCAGAACCTCTGATAGACCCCGAGATGGCGCAGGATTTGGATGCTCCAGCCGGTTTCCTCCAGACATTCGCGATGGAGGGCGCGCACGGGGCTCTCGCCGGGATCGATGCCGCCGCCGGGGAGCTGGAATTCCCGTTCGGGGGCCCGCTGTTCGGTGATCAGCATCTGCCCCCGCCGCGCTATGATTCCATAGGCCCCTGGTCGGTCCCGGTAGTGTCGGGTTGGATCGATGGGTTCGCCGAATCGCCGCATGGCCTGACCTTGTTCCAGAAGAGGTTGCATCTGGCTTAAAGCGATTCCGCGCAGGTGACATCACCCGCCGATCAGGAAATCGCGGCAAACCAGACTCATGGAGCGCAAGGACGCGGGTGCGACGGGATCGTCCGCTCCGGGGCAAAAGCCCCGCCGCCCCCATCGCATTGCAGCGCGCCATTTGCACTGGGCGCAGGGAGTCCCTATGTCCAAGGCTTAGCAAACGGGACACCGCCATGAGCATCGCCAGCAAGATCGCCTGGGACGACACCATCCTGCCTTTTCAACTGGACCGCGCCGATATCCGCGGACGGGTCGCGCGGCTCGATTCCGTGCTCGAGTCGATCCTGGGGCAGCATTCCTATCCCGCGCCGGTGGCGGCCCTGGTCGCGGAGGCAACCCTGTTGACCGCGCTGATCGGCCAGACCGTCAAGCAGGGCTGGAAGCTCAGCCTGCAACTGCGCGGGCAGGGGGCGATCCGGTTGATCGCCACGGATTATTTCGGACCGACGGCCGAGGGGGAGCCGGCCCTGATGCGCGCCTATGCCGGATTCGACGCGGAGGCGGTCGCCGGGGCCGGGGCCGGGGCCAAGCCGTTCGACATGCTCGGCGGGGGGCTCTTTGCGATCCTGATCGATCAGGGTCCGGGCAACAGGCCGTATCAGGGGATCACGCCGATCGCCGGACATTCCCTGGCGGATTGCGCCGAGACCTATTTTGCGCAGTCCGAGCAGTTGCCGACCAAATTCGCGCTGGCGATGGGCGAGGCGCTCCAGCCCGGCGAGGTGGCGCGGTGGCGGGCGGGCGGTGTCATGCTGCAGCATATGCCGGTGGCCTCTCCCCATGCCAAGCAGGACGCGACGGGGTTCGATGGTCTGTTGGCGGCCGAGGACATGCTCGACGGCGTCGAGGCCGACAATTGGCGCAGGGCGGTGCTGTTGCTCGGGACGGTGGAGGAGACCGAGCTGATCGGGCCGTTCGTCGGTCCCGACCAGCTCCTGCTGCGTCTGTTCCATGAGGAGGGCCCGCGGGTCTATACGCCCCAGCCCGTGCGGTTCGGTTGTACCTGCGGGCCGGAGAAGGTGGTGCAATCGCTGTCGATCTATTCGCCGGAGGAGATTGCGACGATGATCACCCCCGAGGGAACGGTCACCGCCGATTGCCAGTTCTGCGGGGCGCATTACGATTTCGAGCCGGCGGAGCTCGGGGTGGGGTCGGCCTCGTCCTAGGGGCTCGAAGGACCGCCGCCGACATCGCCGTCCTGCGAGAGCAGGATGGCGAGGGGGCGTGTGCCGCGGAACTCCGAGAAGACGATGACGAGCATCGCCATGATCGGAACCGAGAGAATTGCGCCCGGGATGCCCCAGATCGAGCTCCAGACCACCAGGCTGAGCAGAATGACCACGCGGCTGAGGTTGAGGGATTTTCCCATGAGCCAGGGTTCGATGAAGGTCCCGAGCAGGATCTGCGCCGCCGACATGGCCAGCACGAACAGGGCGAACGGCCAGAGCGCGCCGAACTGCACCCCGGCCATGAGCGCGGGAAAGCCGACGCCGAGATAGGATCCCACATAGGGGATGTAGTTGAAGAGGCCGATCAGGACCGCCCAGAAGCCTGCGAACGGGATTCCGAAGAGGCGCATGATGGCGTAGCTGAGGAGTGCGAGGCCGATGTTGATCATCGTCTTCATCACCAGATAGGTGCCGATCCGGTTGTTGATGTCGTGGATGATGCGCTGGAGGCGCGCGACCTGGGCGGGGTCCTCGGACATCATCGCGATCTTGCGCGCGAAGGAGTCGCGTTCGAGCACGAGAAAGCCGCTGTAGACGAGGATGACGACAAAGGTCGCGGCGAGCGACAGGATCGGCCCCGCCGACATTCCGATCACGCGCCGGGGGCCGAGATAGGACATGAGGTCGGATCGGAGTGCTATCCAGCTCGGCTCGGACTCGATGCCCAGACGTTTTGCGACGATCTGGAGCAATGCCGTGAGGCGCGCCTGTTCCTGTGGGTCGAGGGTGAGCACCTGGCCGAGGTTGCGCAGGATCAGCCAGGAGCCCCCGACGATCACGGCGCTGATCACCAGAACCGACAGCAGGTTCGGAAGGCCCGGGGGTAGGGCGTCGATTCCCGGCAGGCGCGCGATCCGTTGCGCCAGGCCATGGATGACATAGGCCGCGATGATGCCGGCGACGAAGGGCAGGATGATGACTTGCCCGACGATCAGGATCCAGCAGATCATCACCGCCAGCAGGACTCCGAGCACGAAGCGCGTGAAGGTGTCTGTCATGCTGTTCCTTTCGGGAGTGTCGGCACACCCCTAGCATGGCTTTCGCGGTCGCGAACAGCCCAGGCGGAACCTCCGGGCCGCGGGAGGAAATGCGAGGCCTGTCGCCTGTTTACCACATTGTCATGATAATGGTGAATTTCGTGAATCGGGGCCGCGCGCGTAAAGGATTCGGTCACCTTTCCCTTGCCAAATGTCCAAGTCGTTGGAGCGGAAGGGGCAGGCAATGGGTCAGGGCAGGGCACGGGCGAACGGTTTGATCCGGTTTTTCAGCGCGGTCTTTTCGCAATTGCAGCGTCCGCGGCGGCGGTATCGGCCTGAGCGCCATTATCTGCGCGGCCGGCCCAGCGGATTTGCGCCGCCCCGGCGCGCCGTCGAATAATCCCGACCGCCCTCGCGCGAACCCGCCGAAGCGGGTTTCTATTGCACTTGAAATTCCCGCGGATAAGGTGAGCATAGGGAAAGCACGCAGGGGGAATCTGCCTTCATCTTGGTCGGGGTGACCGGGGGGTGATGATTTCCAATGCACTGGGGTATCGCGGGGGTTGAGTGATGGTGGTAAACGGGGCTGTGGCGACACACGAAACTCCGATTGCCCTTGAGGTCAAATCCGTCTGCAAGAAATTCGGCACGCATGAGGTGCTCAAGGGCATCTCGCTCACCGCGCGCGAGCATGATGTCGTGGCCATCCTCGGCTCTTCCGGATCGGGCAAGTCCACGTTCCTGCGCTGTATCAATCTTCTCGAAATGCCCAACAGCGGCGAGGTTCGCCTCAAGGGCGAACTGATGAAGATGACCACGCGCGGTGGTCTCCCCTGGCCCGCCGACATGAAACAGGTCGATCGGATGCGGGCCAAGCTCGCCATGGTTTTTCAGCAGTTCAATCTCTGGCAGCATATGACCGTGCTGGAGAATGTCACCGCCGCGCAGATCCATGTGCTCGGGCGCGACAAGAAGACCGCGATCGACAAGGCCGAGGCGATGCTGGCCAAGGTCGGCGTGGCCGACAAGCGCGGCCATTACCCCAGTCAGCTCTCCGGCGGCCAGCAGCAGCGCGTGGCGATCGCCCGTGCCCTGGCCATGGATCCGGAGGTGATGCTGTTCGACGAGCCCACCTCGGCGCTCGATCCCGAACTGGTCAACGAGGTTCTCAAGGTGATGCGCGATCTCGCGGCCGAGGGGCGCACGATGCTGGTCGTCACCCACGAAATGGGGTTCGCGCGCGAGGCGGCCAACCACCTGCTCTTTCTTCATCAGGGGCTGGTCGAGGACGAAGGCGATCCGCGGGAGGTCATGGCCAACCCCCGCTCCGAGAGGTTCCGCCAGTTTCTGTCCGGCAGCCTCAAGTGAGACCCGCTCCAAGGACACTCCAACAGGAATGATACGCATGAACAGATCGATCAGTCGCGCTCTGGCCCTCGGGGCACTCGTTGTTTCGCTCGCAGCGCCGACGCTGGCCCAGGAGAAGCTCAGGATCGGAACCGAGGCGGCCTACAAGCCCTTCGCCTGGGTCCTGCCCTCGGGCGAGCTGACCGGTTTCGATATCGATATCACCAAGGCGCTCTGCGCCCAGATGAAGGCCGACTGCACGATCGTCAACCAGGCCTTCGACGGCCTGATCCCCGCCCTGAACGTCAAGAAGATCGATGCGATCATCGCCTCGATGTCGATTACCGAGGAGCGCGAGAAGACCATCGGTTTCGCGGGCCCCTATTATCTCGTGCCCGCCATGTTCATCGGGCCGAAGGACGCGGGGATCGAGATCAGCGAGTCGGGACTCGACGGAAAATATGTCGGCGTGCAGCGCGGCAGCACCATGTCCAATTACGTGACCGCCAAATTCCCCGGCGCCAAGGTCCAGGCCTATGACACGGTCGAGGCCGCGGTGCTCGATCTCGGCAGCGGACGGGTCGATCTGGTGTTCGCGGATTCGGTCGTGTTGAGCGACTTCCTCGCCTCCAAGGACGGCGAGGGGTTCGCCGCCGTCGGAGAGCCGGTCTATGACAAGGCGACCCTCGGCTCAGGCGCGGGCATCGGCATCCGCAAGGATGACGAAGCCCTGAAGGCCAAATTCAACGAGGCGCTCGCCGCGATCATCGCCTCGGGCGAATACAAGAAGATCAACGAGAAATACATTCCGATCGACATCCTGCCGAAGTGACGGCGGGACAGGGCGATGGATCATCTGGTTGAATATATCCCGCTGCTTCTGCTGGGGCTTCGGACGACGCTGCTTCTGGCCCTCAGCACCGTCGTGCTTGGCCTGATCCTCGGGATGGGCCTGGCGCTGGCAAAGCTGTCGCGCCATGCCTGGCTCTCCCGCCCGGCCTATGTCCTGACCAACTTCCTTCGCGGGATTCCGGAATTCCTGGTGCTGCTGGTCATCTATTATGGCGGCACCCAGCTTCTGGGTACCTTGTTCGCCGGGAATGCGATCGAGGTCAGCCCCTGGGTCGCGGGCCTCGTCGCCCTGACCATCATCTTTGGCTCCTATGCCTCCGAGACGTTCCGGGGCGCGTTTCTCTCGGTCCACAAGGGACAGGTCGAGGCGGGGCGGGCCTATGGTTTCACCACTTTCCAGACCTTTCGCTATATCCAGCTCCCCCAGATCCTGCGGGTTGCGATCCCCGGCCTCGGCAATCTCTGGCAGAGCGTGGTCAAGGATACCGCGCTCGTCTCGATCATCGGGCTTGAGGATCTGATGCGCAAGGCGAACCAGGCGGCGACGGCGACGCGCGAGCCCTTCGTCTTTTATTTCGCGGCCTCGCTGGCCTATCTGGCGATCACGCTGGTGTCGATGGCGGTGATCGCCGGGCTCGAACGCCGGGCCAATCGCGGCATGCGGAGAGGCTAGGCCATGATCGATATCCTGACGCAATATGGCCCCAAATTCCTCACCGGCGCCTGGCTGACCGTTCAGCTGGTGGTGATCTCGGGGGTTCTCGGGCTCTGTCTCGCCCTTCCGGTGGCGCTGGCCCGGCTCTCTCCCAACCTGATCCTGCGAAGCATCGCCACCGGCTATTCGATGTTCTTTCGGGGCACGCCGCTGCTCGTCCAGATCTTTCTGGTCTATTACGGGCTCGGGCAGTTCGGTTTCGTCCGAAGCTCGTTTCTGTGGCCGTTCCTGCGCGAGGCCTATGTCTGCGCCCTGATCACCTTCACCCTCAATACGGCGGCCTATTCCGGCGAGATCCTGCGCGGGGGCATCCTCGCGGTTCCGCGCGGCGAGGTCGAGGCGGCGCGGGCGGCCGGCATGTCGGCCTTTACCTGCTATCGGCTGGTGATCATTCCCCGCGCGCTCTCGATCATCCTGCCGGCCTATTCGAACGAGGTCATCATCCTGATGAAGGGAACCTCGCTCGCCTCGACGATCACCCTCCTGGAGTTGATGGGACAGAGCCAGCTCGCGGCCTCGGCCACCTACCAGCCGATTCAGGTCTTTGCGATCGCGGGGGTGATCTATTATGCGCTGACCCTTCTGATTACCCGATTCTTCCGCCTGCTGGAGAACCGGTACAATCGCTACATGGTGGCCGCGCGCTAGCTGTCCGCGCGCGGACGCCTTGTAAGTCTATTCAATGAAACAATAAATTCGAACGATCGCGTTTCTGTGACGAAGCGCCGGGCCTCCTCTTCAGGAAGTGGAAAGGGTGTGCCGAGCCTGGGGCGGGTTCGTTTTCCTGTTGTTAACGGTTCCGTACGAAGGTGCGGCAAGCGATAACAAGAGGAGTGAGGACATGCCGGCAGCCCGGAGCGTCGCCGTCCTGGTAGTGGACGATCAGCAGTCGATGCGTGCGATGGCGCGTCAGGTGCTGAAACAGATCGGTGTGATCGACGTGGCCCTTGCCGCCAGCGCGGAGGCCGCGCTGGATACGATGATGACACGTCGTTTTGACATCGTCATCTCCGACCTGAACATGCCGGGCATGTCCGGTGCCGAATTGGCGCAGCGGATCAAGGGTCATCCCGCGTTGAAGGCGACGCCGGTGTTTCTGGCGACCTCGAACGCCTATCGGGACCAGGCCAACGACAGTGTGGATCATTTCGTGGCAAAGCCCTTTGTGGTGTCCGACCTGAAGGAGGCGCTGGAGGCGCATCTGGGCCAGCTTTCCTGAGGATGACGCGCGGGCTTGTCTGGGCGGGCAGGGGCCCCACCGCGGGGCCTCGTTCCCCCATGGACGGCGTTTCAAGGACAAAGGGCGGCGGCGCACCCCTCGACGCCGGACGATGGGGGGCTTGGTCGCCTTTCTCGATTTTCGGGATATCGATTCGAGCCGGTCGCCCGATGGCGGCGCATCTTCTCGACCGTTCGGGGTGATGAGTCCCCTTGCATCTGGCGCGTCCGGGCCGTAAATGGAGCGCGCATACTTAGGGGTGTAGCTCAGTTGGTAGAGCATCGGTCTCCAAAACCGAGGGTCGTAGGTTCGAGTCCTATCGCCCCTGCCAGTATGCGGCGGTCGACGTATACGACCTCTGGATCCAAGAAATTTCGTGCTTGAAGCGCAATCCGACCGGAGCGAAGCGAGGATCGGAAAATTGCGCGAAAATTTATTGGCCAGGGCGCAATCCGACCGGAGCGAAGCGAGGATCGAAAAATTGCGCGAAAATTTATCGGCCAGGGCGCAATCCGACCGGAGCAAGGCGACGAGCGGACCATTTTGGCTTGGCGCATCCGACGAGGGACGGGATGTCCGCTCGCCCTGTTCGAGGTCTTCAAAGTGACGCCGATTTCGCTGTCCCGCCGCGGTTTGCTGCGCGCCGCGCCCGTGGTGGGTCTGGCCGCGACGGTGCCCGTCGCCGCGCTGGCGCAGCTTTCGGACGCGGCCCTGGCGGACGAGGTTCAGGCGGCGGGGCCGGAACCGGACGGGGGGCGTGCCCTGGATCCGAGGGCGTTCGGAGCGAAATGCGATGGAATCACCGATGATCGGGCCGCGCTTCAGGCCCTGATCGATGCCTCGCTCGCGGCCGGGCTGCCGATCCATTTGCCCGCCGGGCGATATCTGATCGACAGTTCGGTGGAGCGCGCGGGCCTCTTGATCCAATCCGAGGACGATATCACGGTGCGCTGCGATGGCGTGATCCTCGGCGGCGCGAATTTTGCCAGCGGAATCGACGGGTCCGGCTGGTTGATCCGGGTCCAGTCGGGACGCGCGGGGCGGAACACCGGTCAGGCGCTGCGCTGGACGGGCGGGCGATTCGACGGACAGGCCCTGCCGCCCGCGCAATATGGGATCGACCTGTTGTCGATCGGTCCCAAATTCGGGCATGTCACGCTCTCGGGCATCGTGTTCGACCATGGCGAGACCCGGGCGGAGGGCAAGTCCCTCGGCGGCGGCGGCGGCGACAGTTCGATCTTCGTCAAGGAATACGAGCATCTGCTGCTCGAAGGCTGTGCCTTCTTCGGAGCGCGGGACAGCGGCGTCTATCTCTCCGGTGACAACGGCGAGGGGCGCCGTGCGATCGGCGCGACGGTCACGGGATGCGTGTTCCGCCGGTGTGGGAACGCCGTCTCGATCAAGCGGCGCGCGATTGCGACGATGGTGTCCAATATCCTCGTCGAGGATTGCGGGAACGGCGTGCTCTGCGGCGACACCGGCCACGACGACCAGGGCACCAGCGGCACCATCGGTCCTCTGGTCATGCGGCGGATCCAGGGCAATCCCATCGCGCTGGAGAATGGTGGGGACTGGACGGTGACGGGTTGCGTGATCCGCGATTACCGGCGCCTCGTCTCGGACGGCAAGACCGCCGTCGAGGCGAATGTCGGGGCGGCGGTCCGGCTGCGCGGGGCCAGCCGGTGCTCGATCACCGGATGCTCCGTCGGTTTCGAGGAGTGGCAGGCGCCCACGGATCCCAAGGCGCGGGCCTATGGTTTTGCCCTGGTCGATTATCCCGGCGCGCAAGGCACGGTCCCGAGCCGCTTCAACGTGATTTCGGGATGCGTGGTGGTCGGCGCCTTCGGGGGGATCCTCGCCAGCGTGAATGCGACCGACAATGTCTTCGGTCCGAATATCTATGCCGATGTCCTGAATCCGGATGTCGTGCAGGGCGAGGGGAACGAGCGTTTCGCCGGGGGCGTGATGGAGGTTGCGCTGGGCGATGCGCGCAATTACGCGGCGCGTCAGGGCGCCTGGCGGATCGAGGGCAGGATGTGCCATGTCAGCATCCATATCGAGCTTGAGAATGCGCGCGGTCTGGACGGGCCGGTCTCGATCACCGGACTGCCGTTTCCGGCGGCCTCCACGCCCCGGCGGCAGGTTGGCCTCGTGTCCGCCGACGGGGTGGCCAACAGCGCGGGGTATCTCGGGTTCCTGTGCGAGCTGGAGGCGGGGACGGACCGCCTGCGCCTGCGCGAGGTCGGGCCGGAGGGCGGGCGGGACCTGAGGGCGGAGAATTTCGGCCCCGGAAGCGGCCTTTCGGTCTCTCTGAGCTATCAGGTGGCCTGAGGGGGGCGGGGTTGCAATGGGTCCGGGGTTGGATTAAACGCGGCCCAACCTCGGGGGATGGTAGCGAGCATGGCACGAACAAATCCACTGCAATTCATCCAGCAGGTGCGCGCGGAGACCGCCAAGGTCGCCTGGCCCAGCCGGCGTGAGACCGGATTGACCACGGTCATGGTCATGATCATGGCGACGATCTTCGCCACCTTCTTCTTCACGATCGACCTTCTGATCCGCACCGGACTTGAGATGATTCTTCAGATGGCCTCTTGAAGCCGGTCCCCGCGGGGAGTAAGCGGTCCGCTCTGGGACGAACAGGGGCGCACGCCGATTCGGTCGTGCGCCGTTTCTATTTCGCAGAGCCGACCCGTGACGCAAGCGGGCGGCCTGTCAGCGAGCGGACCCGTGCCGCTCCAGGATTGGGGTGACGGACAACATGGCGATGCGCTGGTATTCGGTGAGCGTCCTGTCGAATTTCGAAAAGAAGGTCGCCGAGGCGATCCGCGAGGCTGTGGAAACGCAGAATCTCCAGGATGAAATCTCCGAGATTCTGGTCCCGACCGAGGAAGTCATCGAAATTCGCCGTGGCAAGAAGGTGCAGACCGAAAAGAGGTTCATGCCCGGCTATGTCCTCGTCCGGATGGAGCTGACCGACCGGTCCTATCACCTGATCAATTCGATCAACCGCGTGACCGGGTTCCTCGGGCCGCAGGGCAAACCCTCCGCGATGCGCGACGAGGAAGTCGCGCGGATCATGAATCAGGTCGAGGCGGGGATCGAGCGACCGCGCTCGATCATCACCTTCCAGACCGGCGAACAGGTCAATGTCACCGACGGCCCGTTCGAAGGATTCGCAGGCATGGTCGAGGAAGTCGATCAGGCCGCCAGCCGCCTGAAGGTGTCGGTGTCGATCTTTGGCCGGGCCACCCCGGTCGAGCTGGAGTTCACGCAGGTCCAGAAGGCCTCGTGAGTCCGGGAGCATGATCAGGAAAAGTGGGACGCACTTTTCCGGCTCATCATGCCCCGAAACCAAGTTCGTGGGAGGTCGGGGCGGCGCGCCGTCCGGACCGGACCACGGTGTTTGAACGCCCGAGGATCGCGATCCGAGGGCCGAGACAAAGGAGGCCATGATGGCCAAGAAAGTCGCAGGCAGCCTCAAGCTGCAGGTCGCCGCCGGCAAGGCGAACCCGTCCCCGCCCGTCGGCCCCGCCCTGGGTCAGCGCGGGATCAATATCATGGAATTCTGCAAGGCGTTCAACGCCAAGACGCAGGACATGGAAATCGGCTCGCCGACGCCGGTGATCATCACCTATTACACCGACAAGTCCTTCACGATGGAAATCAAGACGCCGCCGGCGTCGTTCCTGTTGAAGAAGGCCGCTGGCCTCAAGTCCGCGTCCAAGGCACCGGGCAAGACCGTCGCCGGGACCGTGACCCTCGCGCAGGTGAAGGAAATCGCCCAGGCGAAGATGAAGGATCTGAACGCGACCGACATCGACGCCGCCATGCTGATCATCGCCGGCTCCGCCCGGTCGATGGGCATCGAGATCAAGGGGTAAGCATCATGGCAAAAGTTGCAAAACGGACAGCCGCTGCCCGCAAGAATTTCGAGGGCAAGGAAAATCTCGCGCTGATCGAAGCGGTCGAGTTGGTGAAGGCGAATGCCACCGCCAAGTTCGACGAGACGCTGGAAATCGCGATGAACCTCGGGGTCGATCCCCGGCACGCCGACCAGATGGTGCGTGGCGTTGTCTCGCTGCCGAACGGCACCGGCAAGACCGTGCGCGTCGCGGTCTTCGCACGTGGCGCCAAGGCGGACGAGGCGACGGCGGCGGGTGCCGATATCGTCGGGGCCGAGGATCTGATGGAAACGATCCAGAGCGGCAAGATCGAGTTCGACCGTTGCATCGCGACGCCGGACATGATGCCGATCGTCGGCCGTCTGGGCAAGATCCTCGGGCCGCGCAACCTGATGCCGAACCCCAAGGTGGGCACGGTGACGATGGATGTCGCGACCGCGATCAAGAATGCCAAGGGCGGCGAAGTGCAGTTCAAGGTCGAGAAGGCCGGTGTGCTGCATGGCGGCGTGGGCAAGACCTCGTTCGACGCCGAAAAGCTGGCCGAGAATGTGCGTGCCTTCGTGTCGGCGGTGAACCGGGCGAAGCCGGCCGGGGCCAAGGGGCAGTATCTGCGCAAGATCGCTCTGTCCTCGACCATGGGCCCGGGCGTCACGATCGACATTTCCAGCGCGCTGGAGTGAGGAATTCCCCCGGGTGACCGGGGGAGGTTACCGGCGGAGCGATCCGCCGTTCTGTCCGAGACGGTGGGTGGTGGTTTCGACCACGGAAATCCTGCCTGAGATGGGAAACGATCAGGATCGAACGGGGCTATGTCTCCGGGTGATTTTGGCGGGACCCGAAACGGACCCGAGGCGCCGGGCAACCGGCGAAACTGAGCCGGCGGAGGGAGAGCCTTCGCCATGAACTTGGAGCAACAGAGTGGATAGAGCCCAAAAAGAAGATGTGGTCGCCGATCTTGGCCGGATCTTCGCGGACTCTGGTGTCGTCGTGGTCGCGCACTACGAAGGCCTGACGGTTGCCGAGATGACGAACTTCCGCCTGCGTATGAAAGACGCCGGTGGAGCGGTTCGCGTCGCCAAGAACAAGCTCGCCAAGATCGCTCTGAAGGGGACTCCCGCCGAGAAGATGGGAGATCTGCTGAAGGGCATGACGGTGCTCGCCTATTCCGAGGACCCGGTCGCCGCCGCGAAAGTGGTGGAGGCTTATGCCAAGGACAACAAGAAGCTTGTTGTTCTCGGGGGGGCCATGGGGGCGACGCCGCTGGACGAGGCCGGTGTGAAAGCCGTGGCTTCGATGCCGTCGCGCGAGGAGCTTATCGCTTCGATCGTGGCTTGCATCGGCGCTCCGGGGGGCAACCTGGTCGCGGCCATTGGCGCGCCCGCGTCGAATATCGCGGGCATCCTCACGACGCTCGAAGAGCGCGAGGCGGCTTGATCTGAGGCAATCCCGGCCGGTGGTGCGCAAGGCACGACACCGGACGATACAACACCTGATTGGAAACGGAAAAAATGGCTGATCTGAAGAAACTTGCCG
Source organism: Amaricoccus sp. (assembly GCA_048594665.1). GTDB lineage: Bacteria > Pseudomonadota > Alphaproteobacteria > Rhodobacterales > Rhodobacteraceae > Amaricoccus. The sequence continues at coordinate 41,739 of JBMDWT010000029.1, forward strand.
AAGAGATCGTGGGTCTGACCCTTCTCGAGGCGTCCGAGCTGAAAAATATCCTGAAGAACGACTACGGCATCGAGCCGGCCGCCGGTGGCGCCGTCATGATGGCCGCGGGTCCGGCCGCCGCCGCGGAAGTGGTGGAAGAGCAGACCGAATTCGACGTGATCCTGAAGTCCGCCGGGGCCCAGAAGATCAACGTGATCAAGGAAGTCCGCGCGATCACCGGTCTTGGCCTGAAGGAAGCCAAGGATCTGGTCGAAGCCGGTGGCAAGGCCGTGAAGGAAGGCGTCTCCAAGGCGGAAGCCGAGGCGATCAAGGCAAAGCTGGTTGAAGCCGGCGCCGAAATCGAGTTGAAGTGACGCAACGCAACATTATGTTGCGTTAAACGATTGGGCTGGATCCGCGTCGCGTGGGTCCGGCCACATGCGTTGAAATGTGTCTTTCCGAAGGTCCGGAGCATCCGGATCTCCCGACAGGCGCATTTTGTCCGGGTGTGCGGATTGGGACGTCGCACAAGCATGGGACAAAATCGTCGGGCACAGTCGAGCGACCCGTTCCCCGCCGGGTGGCTCGCATGCAGGCAAGAGGTACGAGAGCATGGCTCAGACGCATTCAGGTCACAAGCGCATTCGGAAATACTACGGCTCGATCCGCGAGGTCGCCGAGATGCCGAACCTCATCGAGGTTCAGAAGTCAAGCTATGACCTGTTTCTGCAGTCGGGCGACCAGGATACCCCGCAGGATGGCGAAGGCATCAAGGGGGTGTTCCAGTCCGTCTTCCCGATCCGGGATTTCAACGAGACCGCGACCCTCGAATTCGTGAAATACGAGCTTGAGGCGCCGAAGTACGACGTCGACGAATGCATGCAGCGGGACATGACCTATGCCGCGCCGTTGAAGGTGACGCTGCGCCTGATCGTGTTCGAGGTCGACGAGGAGACCGGCGCGCGCTCGGTCAAGGATATCAAGGAGCAGGACGTCTATATGGGCGACATGCCCCTTATGACACCCAATGGTACATTTGTGGTAAACGGCACCGAGCGGGTGATCGTTTCCCAGATGCACCGCAGCCCCGGCGTGTTCTTTGACCACGACCGCGGCAAGACCCATTCGTCGGGCAAGCTCCTGTTCACCAGCCGGATCATTCCCTATCGCGGTTCCTGGCTCGATTTCGAATTCGACGCCAAGGATATCGTGTTCGCCCGCATCGACCGCCGCCGGAAGCTGCCGGTGACGACGCTGCTCTATGCGCTGGGCCTCGATCAGGAAGCGATCTGCGACGCCTATTACGACACCGTGACTTTCCGCAAGGAAGGCAATTCCTGGGCGACGAAGTTCTTCCCGGAGCGCACCCGCGGCTCCAAGCCGACGCATGACATCATCAACGCCGCCACTGGCGAAGTGATCGCCGAGGCCGGCAAGAAGATCACCCCGCGCATGGTCAAGGAATGGCAGAACCGGGGCGATATCCTCGAAGTTCTGATGCCGTTCGACACGATCATCGGGCGCTTCTCGGCCAAGGATATCATCAACGAACAGACCGGCGAGATCTGGGTCGAGGCGGGCGATGAGCTGACCTGGGAGGTCGATGCCAAGACCGGCGACATCATCGGCGGCACGCTCAAGACCCTGCTCGACAACGGGATCACCGAATTCCCGACGCTCGACATCGATAACGTCAATGTCGGCGGCTATATCCGCACGACCATGGCGGTGGACAAGAACTACAACCGCGACCAGTCGCTGATGGATATCTATCGCGTCATGCGTCCGGGCGAGCCGCCGACGGTCGACGCGGCCAGTGCCTTGTTCAACAGCCTGTTCTTTGATTCCGAACGCTATGATCTGTCGGCGGTGGGCCGGGTCAAGATGAACATGCGCCTCGATCTCGATGCGCCGGACACGATGCGCACCCTGCGCCGCGAGGATATCATCGCCGTCATCAAGGCGCTGGTCGATCTGCGCGACGGCCGGGGCGATATCGACGATATCGACCATCTCGGCAACCGCCGGGTGCGGTCGGTCGGCGAGCTGATGGAGAACCAGTACCGCGTCGGCCTGCTCCGCATGGAGCGGGCGATCCGGGAACGCATGTCCTCGGTCGAGATCGATACGGTGATGCCGCAGGATCTGATCAACGCCAAACCGGCGGCGGCGGCGGTGCGCGAGTTCTTCGGCTCAAGCCAGCTCAGCCAGTTCATGGACCAGACCAATCCGCTCTCGGAAGTCACCCACAAGCGCCGTCTCTCGGCGCTCGGGCCGGGCGGTCTGACCCGCGAGCGCGCGGGCTTCGAGGTGCGCGACGTCCATCCGACCCATTATGGCCGGATGTGCCCGATCGAGACGCCGGAAGGTCCGAACATCGGCCTGATCAACTCTCTGGCCTCGTTCGCCCGCGTGAACAAGTATGGCTTCATCGAGACCCCCTATCGCCATGTGCGCGACGGGAAGGTGACGGATGATGTCCAGTACATGTCCGCGACCGAGGAAATGCGCCACACGATCGCACAGGCGAACGCCGATCTCGACGCGGAGGGCCGGTTCACCTCGGACCTGATCTCCACCCGCAAGAGCGGCGAGTTCATGTTGAACCCGCCCGCCAACATCGACCTGATCGACGTTTCGCCCAAGCAGCTCGTGTCGGTGGCGGCCTCGCTCATTCCCTTCCTGGAGAATGACGACGCCAACCGCGCCCTGATGGGATCGAACATGCAGCGTCAGGCGGTTCCGCTCCTGCGGGCTGAGGCTCCTTACGTCGGGACCGGCATCGAAGAGAAGGTCGCCCGCGATTCCGGCGCCGCCCATACCGCGCGCCGGGGCGGCATCGTCGATCAGGTGGATGCGATGCGTATCGTGATCCGGGCGACCGACGATGTGGCGCCGGGCGATCCGGGCGTGGATATCTATCGTCTGCGCAAGTTCCAGCGTTCGAACCAGAACACCTGCATCAACCAGCGCCCGCTGGTGAAGGTGGGCGACGTGGTCGCGCGCGGCGAATTCATCGCGGACGGCCCCTCGACCGATCTCGGCGAGCTGGCGCTGGGCAAGAACGTGCTCGTCGCCTTCATGCCCTGGAACGGCTATAACTACGAGGACTCGATCCTGATCTCCGAGCGGATCGTGAAGGAGGATGTGTTCACCTCCATCCATATTGAGGAATTCGAGGTCGCGGCCCGCGATACCAAGCTCGGGCCGGAGGAAATCACCCGCGATATTCCCAATGTCGGCGAGGAAGCCCTGCGCAATCTCGACGAGGCGGGAATCGTCTATATCGGCGCGGAGGTGGGCCCGGCGGATATCCTGGTGGGCAAGATCACGCCCAAGGGTGAGAGCCCGATGACGCCGGAGGAAAAGCTGCTCCGCGCCATCTTCGGCGAGAAGGCTTCGGATGTCCGGGATACCTCGCTGCGGCTGCCGCCGGGTGATTACGGCACGGTCGTGGAAGTGCGGGTGTTCAACCGGCATGGCGTCGACAAGGACGAGCGCGCGCTCCAGATCGAGCGTGAGATCGTCGAACGGCTGAGCCGGGACCGGGACGACGAGCTGGCGATCCTGGAGCGCAACATCTATTCGCGCCTCCGGGAGATGCTGCTCGGCAAGATCGCGGTAAAGGGTCCGAAGGGTGTGAAGGCCGGGACGGAAGTCACCGAGGAGCTGCTCTCCAGTCTGAGCCGCGGCCAGTGGTGGCAGCTTGCCATGGGCGAGGAAATCGACGCCCAGAGCCAGGAAGCCCTGCATGGCCAGTACGAGCTCCAGAAGAAGGCGCTCGACCGGCGGTTCGAGGACAAGGTCGAGAAGGTGCGTCGCGGCGACGATCTGCCGCCGGGCGTGATGAAGATGGTCAAGGTCTTCATCGCGGTGAAGCGCAAGCTTCAGCCGGGCGACAAGATGGCCGGTCGGCACGGGAACAAGGGTGTCATCTCCAAGGTGGTGCCCGAGGCGGACATGCCGTTCCTCGCGGACGGGACCCCGGTCGATTTCGTTCTGAACCCGCTCGGTGTGCCGTCGCGCATGAACGTCGGGCAGATTCTGGAAACGCATATGGGCTGGGCCGCGCGCGGCCTGGGCAAGGCGATCGACCAGGGTCTGCAGGAATACCGGCGGAACGGGAACATGGCGCCGGTCCGGGAGGCGATGAAGATCGCCTATGGCGAGAGCCTCTATAACGAGGTGATCTCCGAGATGGACGACGCGGAGTTCCTGGAAGCGGCGGGCAATGTCACCTCCGGGGTGCCGATCGCGACGCCGGTCTTCGACGGGGCCAAGGAAGCGGATGTCAACGACGCGCTGCGGCGTGCCGGATTCGACACGTCGGGGCAGAGCATCGTCTATGACGGGCGCACCGGCGAGCAGTTCACCCGGCCGGTCACGGTCGGCGTGAAATACCTGCTGAAGCTGCACCATCTGGTCGATGACAAGATCCACGCACGTTCGACGGGCCCGTACTCGCTGGTCACGCAGCAGCCCCTGGGCGGCAAGGCGCCGTTCGGCGGGCAGCGTTTCGGAGAGATGGAGGTCTGGGCCCTGGAAGCCTATGGCGCCGCCTATACCCTGCAGGAAATGCTGACGGTGAAGTCGGACGACGTGGCGGGCCGGACCAAGGTTTATGAATCCATCGTCAAGGGCGAGGATAATTTCGAGGCTGGGGTCCCGGAATCGTTCAACGTTCTGGTGAAGGAGATCCGTTCGCTTGGATTGAACATCGAGCTTCTGGATTCGGAAGCGGAGTGAGGGCGGTCGTCGCCCTCCCTGAAACGCGATTGAGGATTGAATTCAGATGAATCAGGAAATCACCAACCCGAACCCGTTTACTCCGGTCGCTCCGCTGCGCACGTTCGATGAGATCAAGATCTCTCTGGCCAGCCCGGAGCGGATCCTGTCTTGGTCCTATGGCGAGATCAAGAAGCCGGAAACCATCAACTACCGGACCTTCAAGCCGGAGCGGGACGGTCTGTTCTGCGCCCGGATCTTTGGCCCGATCAAGGACTACGAATGCTTGTGCGGCAAGTACAAGCGGATGAAGTATCGCGGCGTCGTCTGCGAAAAGTGCGGTGTGGAAGTCACGCTGCAGAAGGTCCGGCGCGAGCGCATGGGCCATATCGAGCTGGCCTCGCCGGTGGCGCATATCTGGTTCCTGAAGTCGCTGCCGAGCCGCATCGGTCTGATGCTCGACATGACGCTGCGGGATCTGGAGCGGATTCTCTATTTCGAACAGTATGTCGTGATCGAGCCGGGTCTGACCGACCTCAAGCACGGGCAGTTGCTGGGCGAGGAGGAGTATCTCGACGCGCAGGACCGTTATGGCGATGACGCCTTCCGGGCCGGGATCGGCGCCGAGGCGATCCGCGAGATGCTGGCCGCCATCGACCTCGATTCCGAGGCCGAGACCCTGCGCGCCGATCTCGCCGAGGCCACCGGCGAATTGAAGCCGAAGAAGATCATCAAGCGGCTGAAGCTGGTGGAATCCTTCCGCGAGTCCGGCAACCGTCCGGAATGGATGGTCCTGACCGTGATCCCGGTTATTCCGCCGGAGCTGCGTCCGCTGGTGCCGCTCGATGGGGGTCGGTTCGCGACATCGGATCTGAACGATTTGTACCGTCGCGTGATCAACCGGAACAACCGTTTGAAGCGGCTGATCGAGCTGCGCGCGCCCGATATCATCATCCGCAACGAGAAGCGGATGTTGCAGGAATCGGTCGATGCGCTGTTTGACAACGGTCGTCGCGGCCGGGTCATCACCGGGACGAACAAGCGGCCGCTGAAGTCGCTCAGTGACATGCTCAAGGGCAAGCAGGGCCGGTTCCGCCAGAACCTGCTCGGCAAGCGCGTGGACTTCTCGGGCCGGTCGGTCATCGTGACCGGACCGGAGCTGAAGCTGCATCAGTGCGGTTTGCCCAAGAAGATGGCGTTGGAGCTGTTCAAGCCGTTCATCTATGCGCGGCTCGATGCCAAGGGTCTGTCCTCGACCGTCAAGCAGGCCAAGAAGCTGGTGGAGAAGGAGCGGCCCGAGGTCTGGGATATCCTCGACGAGGTCATCCGCGAGCATCCGGTGCTGTTGAACCGCGCGCCGACCCTGCACCGTCTGGGGATCCAGGCGTTCGAGCCGGTGTTGATCGAGGGCAAGGCGATCCAGCTGCATCCGCTGGTCTGCTCGGCCTTCAACGCGGACTTCGACGGCGACCAGATGGCCGTGCACGTGCCCTTGTCGCTGGAGGCGCAGCTTGAGGCGCGCGTCCTGATGATGTCGACGAACAACGTGCTCAGCCCCGCGAACGGCAAGCCGATCATCGTGCCGTCGCAGGACATGATCCTCGGGCTCTATTACCTGTCGATCGCGCGGGACGGTCAGCCGGGCGAGGGCATGAAATTCGCCTCGATCGAGGAAGTGGACCATGCGCTCCAGAGCGGGCTCGTGAACCTGCATTCCAAGATTGTCGCCCGGATCGAGCAGATCGACGAGAACGGCAATTCGATCCAGAAGCGGTTCGAGACCACGCCCGGCCGGTTGCGGCTTGGCGCGCTGCTGCCCAAGAACTTCAAGACGCCGTTCGACATCGTCAACCGTCTGCTGCGCAAGAAGGAAGTGGGCGAGGTCATCGACAGCGTCTATCGTCACTGCGGTCAGAAGGAGAGCGTGATCTTCTGTGACCAGATCATGACGCTCGGCTTCACCGAGGCCTTCAAGGCCGGCATCTCGTTCGGCAAGGACGATATGGTGGTTCCGCGCACCAAGTGGGATCTGGTGAATGCCACCCGCGATCAGGTGAAGGAATTCGAGCAGCAGTACATGGACGGCCTGATCACCCAAGGTGAGAAGTACAACAAGGTGGTCGATGCCTGGTCGAAATGCTCGGACGTCGTCGCGGACGCGATGATGGGCGAAATCTCGGCCGTGCGGCGCGACGATGCCGGGGCGGAGAAGGAGCCGAACTCGGTCTATATGATGTCGCACTCCGGGGCCCGCGGTTCGCCCGCCCAGATGAAGCAGCTCGGCGGGATGCGCGGTCTGATGGCCAAGCCGTCGGGTGAGATCATCGAGACGCCGATCGTGTCGAACTTCAAGGAAGGCCTGACCGTGCTCGAGTACTTCAACTCGACCCACGGCGCCCGCAAGGGTCTGGCCGATACCGCCTTGAAGACGGCGAACTCGGGGTATCTGACGCGGCGTCTGGTGGACGTGGCGCAGGATTGCATCGTCAAGATCGACGATTGCGGAACCGACCGGGCGATCACCGCCCGGGCCGCGATCAGCGATGGCGAGGTCGTGTCCTCGCTGAGCGAACGGATTCTCGGTCGTGTCGCGGCCGAGGATGTGCTCGATCCCAAGACGCAAGCCGTGATCTTCCGCCGGAACGACCTGATCGACGAGCGGGCGGCCGACATGATCGAGAGCGCGGGTGTGCTCGAATTCCTGATCCGCTCGCCGCTGACCTGCGAGGCCGAGGACGGCATCTGCGCCCAGTGCTATGGGCGCGATCTGGCCCGCGGCACCAAGGTCAACCCGGGCGAGGCGGTGGGCATCATCGCGGCGCAGTCGATCGGTGAGCCCGGCACGCAGCTGACGATGCGCACCTTCCACATCGGCGGCATCGCCCAGGGTGGATCGCAGTCGTTCCTCGAAGCCAGCCAGGAGGGCAAGCTCACCGTCCGCAACGGCAACCTGCTGACCAACGCGGATGGCGATCAGATCGTCATGGCCCGCAACATGGAACTGGTCATCACCGACGAGAACGGCGTCGAGCGGGCGGTGCACAAGCTCGCCTATGGCTCGAAGCTGCTGGCCAAGGAAGGGGCGACCATCACCCGCGGCGACAAGCTGACGGAATGGGATCCCTATACCCTGCCGATCATCGCCGAAAAGGCGGGTGTGGCGAAGTTCGTCGATCTCGTGGCCGGTTTCTCGGTGCGCGAGGAAACCGACGATGCCACCGGCATCAGCCAGAAGATCGTGTCCGACTGGCGCGCGGCACCCCGCGGCAATGATCTCAAGCCCGAGATCATCGTCATGGATCCGCTGACCGGCGAGCCCGTGCGTCTGGCCAACGGCAATCCGGAGGTCCATGCCATGTCGGTGGACGCCATTCTCTCGGTCGAGGATGGCCAGGCGGTCCGGCCCGGCGACGTTCTGGCGCGTATTCCGCGCGAAGGTGCGAAGACCAAGGACATCACCGGTGGTCTTCCCCGAGTGGCGGAATTGTTCGAGGCGCGGCGGCCCAAGGATCACGCGATCATCGCGGAAATCTCGGGGCACGTGCATTTCGGCAAGGACTTCAAGAACAAGCGCCGGATCACCATCGTTCCGACCGAGGAAGGCGCCGAGCCGATCGAATATATGGTGCCCAAGGGCAAGCATATTCCGGTCCAGGAAGGCGACTTCATCCAGAAGGGCGAGTATATCATGGATGGCAATCCCGCCCCCCATGACATACTGTCCATTCTGGGCGTCGAGGCGCTGGCGGATTACCTGATCGAGGAAGTTCAGGAGGTCTACCGGCTGCAGGGCGTGAAGATCAACGACAAGCATATCGAGGTGATCGTTCGCCAGATGCTGCAGAAGTGGGAGATCTCGGAGTCCGGCGGCACGACCCTGTTGAAGGGCGAACAGGTCGACAAGATCGAGTTCGACGAGGAGAACGAGAAGGCGATGGCCCAGGGGCGCGAGGCGGCCAAGGGCGCGCCGATCCTGCTCGGCATCACCAAGGCGTCCCTGCAGACGCGTTCGTTCATCTCGGCGGCCTCGTTCCAGGAGACGACCCGCGTGCTGACCGAGGCGGCGACGCAGGGCAAGCGCGACAAGCTGGTTGGACTGAAGGAAAACGTCATCGTCGGCCGCCTGATCCCGGCCGGAACCGGTGGCGCCACCCACAAGATCAAGCGGATCGCCGCGGAGCGCGACGCCAAGATCATCGAGGAGCGCCGTCACGAAGCGGCCGCGGTTCTGACGGTGGACATGCAGCCGTCGGTGGTCATCAACGACGCCGAATGATCGGCGGCGGGCACAGGATCGGAGGGGGCGCGGGAAACCGCGCCCTTTCTGTTTTCGGGGCCTGTCGTGGAGGGGGATCGCTGGTATTGGCCGGGTCGCTTGGAGGGGCCGGCTCCGCCTGGGGTCACCGACCCGAGGCGGGTCGGTGCGATCGGCCTTGGGAAGTGTCGATAATCAGTTCGAACCCACGGTGGGAGGCGTGTGAAACGCCTCCTCCACATATTGATCGAAATAGGACCGAAGCGGCGGCAGGGCATTGGTCAGCCGCTTGAAATCCTCCGCCGGGACGAAAAGCACGACCGAATCCTCCAGCGCCTGAACGCTGCCGGTCCGCAAACCCTCGCCGAGCAGCACCCTCTCGCCGAAATGGCCACCGGCCTCGATCCGCCGCCGGGTCTCGCCACCATCGGGATGGGGAATGGTCTGTTGAAAGGCCCCTTCGATCACGGAATAGAAACCATCCGCGCGATTGCCGATCTCGAAAACCCGGTCCCCGGCCCGATAACGCATATAGCGCGTGGCGGGAGTGCTCGGCCCCTTGGTCTGGACCGTGCTGCGCCCGACAATCGCATCAAGGAGCCATTGGGTCAGGATGCGGACCTTGGTGGCAAAGCCGGGCACGAAGGACAGATAGTAGCAGCGCCAGAGCAGCCAGGCGGGAAATCCCGACAACCGCACGCCAAAGACTTCCGCCACGCCGCGTCCGCCCCCGAGCGAGGCCAGGGAGCCCTTGGATTTATAGGCAAAGGCGGTCAATGCCTCACCCTTCAGGCTCGCCGCGATATTGAGCGCCAGTTGCCGCGCCTCGCGCACGGCGAACTGGGCGGTCGGAGGGGCATAGTGATCCCGCTCCGAAGGCTGGTCGACCAGCGGGATCAGGGCGGCGTCCCCGAGCGCCCAGATCGCCTCCTGTCCTTCGACCCGCATGGATCGTTCCGTCCGCACCCGACCGCGCTCATTGGGCAGGCCGAGCTTTGCCACCATCGGCGAGGGGGCATTGCCGATGGTGGCCACCACCGTGCGCGTGCCGATGACCTCGCCGGCGGAGGTGACGATCGCGGTTCCCGTCGCCTCGCGCACGCCGGTCCGGAGCAGGACCTCGATGCCGCGTTTCTCGAAGAATTCCCGCGCATAGGTTCCGAGCGATTCCGGCAGTTCCCCGAGCAGCCGGTCCGCGAATTCGATCAGCAGCATCCGGACCTCGGAGGGGTCGATATTGGGATAGAAGGACAGCGAGCGGTCGATCAGTTCCTTCATCTCGCCCAGCGTCTCGACCCCGGAAAATCCGCCGCCGATCACGGTAAAGGTCAGGAGCTCCTTCTTCACCTCGGGCAGGGAGGTGATATCCGCGTGCTCCAGCTTGTCGATCACATGGTTGCGCAGGGCCAGGGCGTCGCTCAGGGTCTTCATCGCCAGCGCATGATCGGCGAGGCCCGGGAAGCGGCCGAGGTCGATGACCTGTCCCAGCGCCAGCACCAGATGATCGTAGGGCACTTCGGTATAGCGCCGTTGCAGACCCTGGAAGATCACCACCACCTTGCGCTCGAGATCGACGGAGTAGATCTGCGCCTGACGGACCCGCACGCCGGGTAACAGCCGCCTGAGGGGAGAGACCGCGTCCCGGATCGAAATGCCCCCCGCCGCGACCTCTGGCAAGAGCGGTTGGAAGACGAAATAATTCACGTCGTTGATCAATTCGATTTCGGCCAGGCTTCCGGCATGTCGCCGCAGTTCCTTGGCCGCGAACATTCCGGCAAATCCCCCACCCAATACGAGCACACGCTTTTTGGCGGTCCCGGCCATGGCGTTCCCCTTCTTCTTGCTTGCCCCGTCCCGATTTCGAATCAGGTCCGGCTCCGAGCGTTTTACATCAACCGGTCGGCCATCCCTCCGTGGTGATGCTGTTCCTCAGGTGGAATAGGGGCTCGCTGTGGCATCGGCGCGTGCGATGGGGTGTCGGGAGGAGAGCCAAGCCCATGGCGCCGCGCGGAGAGAGTGGGTCAGCGTGGCCAGATCGCCTTGAGTCCGGATTTCAGGACATCGCCAATTCCGCCCCGGGAGAGGCCCGATCCTTCTGGCCAGGGACGAAGGCCACCCGGTTCCAGCAGTGAGACATCCTCTCCCTCCAGGACCACGCAGGACAGGACCCCCGTGCGGAAGGCCCCGGTATCGACGGCGATCCGGTTCGGATGATGCTCGACCATCGGCACGATCGTATGACCATGGACAACCTTGAAGCCGAAATCCGTATCCACATTGAGAAACCCGTCGCGGATCCAGATCAGGTCGTCTTTGACCTGGTCCTCCATCCGGATTTTGGGTCGAATTCCAGCATGGGCGAAGACATAGCCTCCGATCCGTTTCCAGAGCAGGCAGCGTTCGAGAAACGCCATATGTTCCTTTGGAAAGGCCAGGGCGAAGGCATCGCGCGTGGACGAGGGATGCTGATCGCTCGCACCGATCACCCCGTAGGATTCGAGGGTCTTGTTCCCCCCCATCGCCGAATGGAGCCAGTGATAGGTCCGGTCGTACCAGTCCGGATCGCGGAGGTAGGCCGGGATATAGCTGTCGTGATTTCCCAGCAGAAACGTCGTGGGAAGATCGGAGGTTTCGAGAGCGATCAGGTCGTCATAGACACCCTTCGTATCCGGCCCGCGGTCACAATAATCCCCAAGGCAGATCAGGAGCGGATCGGAATGGGGGCGGGCCATCAGATCAGCCCGGATCCGGGCCAGCATCTTGCCAAGGGTTTCCCGCATGCCGTGGACGTCCCCGATCGCGTAGATCCGTTTTCCATCGGTCAAATCAGCCATGATTGCCGCCCCTTACCCATTCACCTGTTCAACACCGGGAAGATCATCCGACCTGCCCTGTAACGCAAGCCTCCGTTCCCCGCAAACGCAGCGGGCGCCCGTTGGGGCGCCCGTGATCGAAGACATATCCGGTCCGATGTCCGGAATTACTCGATGATTTTGGAGACGACGCCTGCGCCGACGGTGCGGCCGCCTTCGCGGATGGCGAAGCGGAGCTTTTCTTCCATCGCGATGGGCGAGATCAGCGTGACCTCGAACTTCAGGTTGTCGCCCGGCATCACC
>JBMDWT010000003.1:0-5253 GCA_048594665.1 Amaricoccus sp.
GATCCGCAAGGAACTGTCGTAGCGTTCTCGCGAACTCGGAAATCTGTTGAAGGCTGCGCGTCGTGTTGATATGGAAATACCCCGGGGTCACCGGCTGGCGACAGCCTTCGCGACACTGGACCGGTCGATGGCAGCCTCGCAACTGCCGCCTCTGAGTGGGAACCCTTTCGGTCAATCCTGGAGCCCGCTGGTCGAACAGCCCGATCGAGCGGCGGCGTTGAAAAGCTACAGGGCCGCGACGGTGATGTTACTCAAGCGCGCCCTGAAGAACCGTTCGGTCGTGGCGCCGGACAGCCTGGCGCACAGACCTGCGGAAACGCGGCTCATCCCGCCGGCACTTTGGAACCGCGATCGCGGCCGCTACCTGCGCGACCTCTCGCTGCCCGGGACAGCCGATGCCTGGCTCGACCGTCTGAGCGTAGCCCTGAGGGCAGGAATGGTCCGATTGGACGAGGCTATCGGTGCCGGACTGGTGACGGTCGATGAGACGGGCGTACATCTGCCGCGCCGAAAACCCGCCCCGAAGGATCCGGCAGTATCATCGGCGCGCAGGGCCCTGGCGTCGCGCTTCGGCACACATCATCTCGCCGATATCATGGTCGAGATCGATGGTTACACGCAGTTTTCCTCCGTGATTCTGGGGCGGCGGGCGAGATCGGAAGACGAGCTGATCACGGTTTACGTCGCACTCATGGCCTTGGGGTCGGGTTTGTCCGCCGCCACCCTCGATCGGATGGTGCCCGATATCGAAGCTGGCGCCCTGAGCACAATGATCGAACGGATCGAGGCTTTTCCCCGGCTGCCTGCCGCCAATGACGCGTCGTCGGTTTCATGCGCCAGCATCGGGTCGCCCGGCTTTGGGGGCAAGGCCTCTACGCCTCGGCCGACATGATGAGCCTCGATGCATCCCGTCATCTTTGGAATGCCCGGCTCGATCCCAGGCGTAAGGGTCCGGCGATCGGTACCTATCCGCATGTGCTCGACCAGTGGTCAATCTTCCATGACCAGCCGATCATACTGGGCCGCGGGGCAGGCCGGTGCGGCTATCGAAGGGGCGCTCCGCCAAAGGGTCGTGGAGAAACTGGAGCGCGTAGCCGTTGACACCCACGGGTTCTCCCATTTCGCCATGGCTGTCGGGAAATTCCGCGGCTTTGATCTCTGTCCGCGGCTCGCACAGATCAGGACCCGAAAGCTCTATCTGCCCCGCTCCCTTGCCGGTTCACCTCCCGCAACATTGAAGACCGTCATCGCCCCGGAAATCATCGCGCCGAAAACCGTGGCCCGCGGCTGGGACGGTTTCGTGCGCCTGGCGGCATCAATCCGGGACGGCTGGTATCCGGCGACAACCGCTCTCGATCAATTCGGCTCCGTCTCCCAGGGCGATCCCATTCATGCCACCGGCGTGGCAATCGGAAAACTGCTGCGTTCGGTTTATCTCTGCGACTATTTCGCCATGCCTGACTTCCGCAACGGCATTCTCGATCTGCTCAACCAGGGTGAGGCCGTTCACAGCCTTCAGCGCGCCATCCATCCCGGCCCCATTGGCCCGCGACGTGGCCGCTCTCTCGACCAGATGCAGGCCATTTCCGGCGCGCTGGCGCTCCTGACCAATATTGTCATGGGCTGGAACACACATCACATTCAAAGGGCAATGGATCAGAGTTCGGACGGGTTTACGGACAGGATTGCATCCCAACTCGCCCCGATCACATACACACACATCAACATGCGCGGCACCATTACCTTTCGCCGCGACAGGCTCGCCAGGCACCTCATTGGCCCCGGCAGAGCACTTGAAAACCCAGCAACGCTGACAAAACCTGAAAAATGAACAAAATTAGATATTTACCCAAAGGATCACCTCATATCAAATTGATTTCATTGAATATTCTTAACGTCACTTTTGGCGCCGGCTTTACGCAAAGGCCGGAACAAGTCAACATCGGGCCGGGGTCACGGTTGGGATAGAGCATAATTGCGCAAACGCGCATTTGCGCCTTTGCATAAATGCGCGTTTACGTAGAATCGATTGCGAGAATGAAGGGCGACACTCTGCCGATCTGATCGGCCAGGCTTGAGATCCCGCTGAAAAGAGCGCGGCCTCAGGCCGCTTGCGAGCGGCGACGGGTCTGATCCCCCCGCCCCTCCAGGAGCCCTTCGACGGAGATATCTTCGTCCAGCGCATCCCAGTGCATTCCGCGACGGCTCAACTCAAAGTCCTCGCGCTGCGCCGGGGTTGCATGCAGAAGCCGTGGAAACCAGGCCAGCGGCACTCCGAGGGTGCGCCCGTCTTCCAACTCGACCCACATCGCGTCCTCATCAAAGCGCAGAGATTTAGGCGAAATACTCATCCCATGCCCTTTCAAGTTCGTCGCGGTGGTGCTCTGTCAGCATCTGGATGCGGTTCAGCATCCGAGCGTTGAAGCCATCATTATAGGCCAGAACCACATCGGGGCGAAGCCAAAACTTCGCTTCATCCGCGCCTTGCCGTACGTGGATATGCGCAGGTTCGCGGGGGTCACCCTCGTTCGAGTAGAACATGAACTTCAATCCTTCGACCCGCAATACAACCGGCATGGGATCACACACCTCGCAGCGCCGGTCGGTGCCCCACCGAACCGAACGCACATCGCATAATAGCGCGTTTACGCGAAAGCGGATTTGCGTATTTACGCGTTTGCGCGGTTAAGGTAGTCAGCAAGGGCAGCCTCCAGAATGGCCTGATGGGTCTGGTCGGTTTCGGCGGCATGTATCCGCAGGCGGCGGTAGGTGTCGCCATCAAGGGCCAGCGTCAGGCGCTTTTCTCCTTCCCGCTTCTTCGGCGCAGGTTTTGCCCCTGCGCCTGATGGCGCGGCCCCGCGCTGCGGTATCCCGGTATCGGTCGGGCGGCTTTGCGTGTTCAGCAGGCCATCAAGGGCGACAGGCTTCTTAACCATTCAATATACCCTTCACATAATCCCAGATGGCGGCAATCTCTGCTCCCGCCCTGTCGTCGCTCGTCTCAAGCACGCCCTGCCCGGTCGCGCCTGTCTCCGCATAGCTGACCCGCTGCGCAATGTTCACCGGCGCGACCCGGCCGTGCTGCGCGAGAACGCGGGCGGCCTCGTCGGTGATCTTGGCGCGGGGGGTCTGTGACAGGGCAAAGGCGAACGGGACGCGGGCAGCGTTTACGGCGGCAATCGTCGCCCCCACGGCGCGCAGATCGTCGGGGGATGGGCGGACAGGGATGAGCACCAGGTCAGCGGCTCCTAGCGCCTCGGCCAGCCATTCCGGCGCGGCGGGTGGGGTGTCTATGATGCACAGATCGAATTGCGCCTGTGCCCCGTTCAGCGTCGCCCTGAGAGTATGCGGCGCGGGGTCACGGTCGAGCATGGCCGGTGCATCCGCTGCACGGCCTTCCCACCAAGCGCGCAGTGAGCCTTGGGGGTCAAGATCGAGACAAAGGACGTTGCGGCCATCTTGCGAGGCAGCAACGGCAAGGTTGCGGGCGAGGGTAGTTTTCCCGGACCCGCCTTTCTGGGCGGCTATGACTATCGTTTTCATGGGCAGACGTTACTGCAGTTCCGCAAGGTCGCAAACGCATAAAATCATACATCCGCTCTTGCGGAAATGCGTAAATACGCATAGGTGTATAAAGACTCTACGAGGCAGGGTGATTATACGCCTCTGGATCACCCCGAGGTCATGAAGGACCGGCCATGCATTACGTCAGCTATCTGCGGGTCAGCACCGATCGCCAAGGCAAGAGCGGTCTTGGCTTGGATGCGCAGCGCAAGGCGGTGGCGGATCATGTCGCGGGCAAGGGCGAGATCGCCGCGGAATATGTCGAGATCGAAAGTGGCAAGAAGAATGATCGCCCCCAACTCGCCCGCGCCCTGGCAGAGGCCAAGCGGATCGGCGCGGTTCTTCTGATCGCCAAGCTGGATCGCCTTGCCCGCAACGTGGCCTTTATTGCCAATCTGCTAGAAGCAGGGGTCGAGATCGCGGCGGCGGACATGCCAGAGGCAAACCGCTTCCTGTTGCACGTCATGGCGGCGGTAGCGGAGCATGAGGCGCAAGCCATATCGGATCGCACCCGAGCAGCTTTGGCGGCGGCTAAGGCTCGCGGCGTTGCGCTGGGCTGGTCCATGCCTGAGCGGCATGAGGAACAACGGCAGGCATCCCTTAAAGGCGCGGCCAAAAATTCCCAAAAGGCATGCATGCATGCTGCGAACGTCCTGCCCGTAATCCGCCAGATCGCGGCGGGCGGCGCGTCTCTGCGGCAGATCGCGGACGAGCTGAACACGCGAGGGATCAAGACGGCGCGGGGTGGCTTGTGGTATGCGGGCACGGTGCGGAACATCATAGCGCGGGAAAACAAGATCGAGGCCCAAGCCGCATGAGCACCAACCGCCAGCTTGACCTATTCGTCGCCCTGATCGGGGATGTGCCGTTCCGGGATGAGCGGGAGGCCATGAGTGCCCCCCTCGTCGCCCTCTCGAAGAACAAGCGTACCCGGATCGAATGGGACGGCCCCAGCGGCCAGAAAGTGCTTGTTACGGCCCCAGATGATACGGGTATTGCGACGATCTGGGATTATGACGTGCTCCTATGGGCGGTGTCGCAGATCAACGAGGCGGTGAATGCTGGGCTGCCCGTCTCAGCCAGAATCGAGTTTCACCTTTACAGCCTACTAAAGGCGGTAGGGCGCGACACTGGAGGCAAGGGGTATGGCGAGCTGAAAGCCGCTTTGCATCGCCTCGGGTCAACGTCCGTAGCTTATGAAAGCCCTTCACTTAAAAGCAATCGCCGGAACCTCGGGCGGTTCAACCTGCTATCGGCATTCAAGATCGAGGAAACGGACGAGGGCCAAGCTAAGGCGGCATGGCTGGAATTGCCCATGTGGCTTTTCGAGGCGGTGACAAAGGATCGGGACATTCTGTCGATCTCGCCCAAGTATTTCGATCTGACGAGCGGCCTTGATCGGTTCTTGTATCCCCTCGCCCGTCGCCATGTGGGTAAGCAAGCCGGGTGGATATTCACCTTTCGGGACTTGCACACTCGGAGCGGATCCGCCCAGCCCTATGGCCAGTTCGCTAGGGACTTGCGCAAGGCTATCACCCGCAACGCCCTGCCCGAATACGGTTCTGTCGCAAACATTTGAGCGGGTGCGCCCGTGGCACTGCCTGTGATACTCGGAGCCTTTGCGATTGCTGACAGGGACCAGGACGTGCCGATTGATTTCAAAGGTGTGCATTATCCGAAGGATGCGAT
>JBMDWT010000030.1:0-4769 GCA_048594665.1 Amaricoccus sp.
TTCGATCTGGCGCGCGGTGATGCGCTCCGGCTCGGTCGCCTTCAGGCCATAGTGACCGAAGGTGATCTCGGTGCCACCCTTGGCCTCGCCATGGATGCGGCCCTTGAACTGCTTGCGGAACTTGGTGCGCTTTGGTGAAAGCATCTCTTCTCTCCCAGGTCAGCGCGCGTCGCGGGAACGCTGCGGGCGCTGACCGCCGCCGCCTTCCTGCAATTCGGCCTGACGACGGTCGCGGGCCTGCGGATCGTGTTCGAGGATCTCACCTTTGAAGATCCAGACCTTGATCCCGATGATGCCGTAAGCGGTCTTCGCTTCGGCGAGCGCATAGTCGATATCCGCGCGCAGGGTGTGCAGCGGAACCCGACCCTCGCGGTACCATTCGGTCCGGGCGATTTCGGCGCCGCCGAGACGGCCACCAACGTTCACGCGGATCCCGAGGGCACCCATGCGCATCGCATTCTGCACGGCGCGCTTCATGGCCCGCCGGAAGGACACACGACGCTCGAGCTGCTGCGCGATATTCTCGGCGACCAGAGCCGCGTCGATCTCGGGCTTGCGCACTTCGACGATGTTCAGGTGCAGCTCGGACTTGGTGAACTGCGACAGAGCCTTGCGCAGAGTCTCGATGTCCGCGCCCTTCTTGCCGATGATCACACCGGGACGGGCGGCGTGGATCGTCACCCGGCACTTGCGGTGCGGGCGCTCGATGATCACGCGGCTGATGCCAGCCTGCGCGGCGTTCTTCTTCACATATTCGCGGATCGCGAGATCCTCGTGAAGCAGCTTGCCATATTCCTTGCCATCGGCGAACCAGCGGCTGTCCCAGGTGCGGTTGACCTGCAGACGAAGGCCGATCGGATTGATCTTCTGACCCATCAGGCGTGCTCCTCGTTGGTCACTTGCCGCACCTTGATTGTTACCTGGCTGAACGGCTTCAGGATCTTGCCGAACCGGCCGCGGGCGCGCGGGCGACCGCGCTTCAGCACCATGTTCTTGCCGACATAGGCCTCGGCCACGATCAGCTCATCGACGTCGAGATCGTGATTGTTCTCGGCATTGGCGATCGCGGACTGGAGCGTCTTCTTGACGTCCTCGGCGATACGCTTCTTGGAGAAGGTCAGATCGCTCAGCGCCTTGCCGACCGGTTTGTTCCGGATCATCGCGGCGACGAGATTCAGCTTCTGCGGGCTCGTGCGCAGCATCCGGCTCACGGCCATCGCCTCGTTGTCAGCCACGCGGCGGGGATTTTTCTCCTTGGACATGGCTTACTTCCGCTTCGCTTTCTTGTCGGCCGCGTGTCCGTAATAGGTACGGGTCGGGCTGTATTCACCGAACTTCTGACCGATCATGTCTTCCGAGACATTCACCGGGATGTGCTTCTTGCCGTTATAGACACCGAAGGTCAGCCCGACAAACTGCGGGAGAATGGTCGAACGACGCGACCAGATCTTGATGACTTCGTTGCGGCCCGATTCCCGTGCTTTTTCCGCCTTTTTCAGGACGAAGGAATCGACGAAGGGGCCTTTCCAAACTGAACGTGACATGAGGGCTCCTTACCGCTTGTTCTTCTTCTGGTGACGCGAGCGAAGAATGAACTTCGTGGTCGCCTTGTTGGACCGCGTACGCGCGCCCTTGGTCGGCTTGCCCCACGGCGTCACCGGATGCCGGCCGCCCGAGGTCCGTCCCTCACCACCGCCGTGCGGGTGGTCGATCGGGTTCATGACGACACCACGCACCTTCGGACGCAGGCCCTTGTGCCGCATGCGGCCCGCCTTGCCGAAGTTCTGGTTCGAATTGTCCGGGTTGGACACCGCGCCAACCGTCGCCATGCATTCCTGGCGGACCAGACGCAATTCGCCCGAGGAGAGCCGGATCTGCGCATAGCCGCCGTCGCGACCGACGAACTGGGCATAGGTGCCGGCGGCGCGGGCGATCTGGCCACCCTTGCCTGCCTTCATTTCCACGTTATGCACGATCGTTCCGATCGGCAGCGCGAGAAAGGGCATCGCATTGCCCGGCTTGATGTCGGCCTTGGCGCTGGCGATCACGGTGTCGCCGACGGCGAGCCGCTGAGGCGCCAGGATATAGGCCTGCTCCCCGTCCGCGTAGCCGATCAGCGCGATGAAGGCCGTGCGGTTCGGGTCATATTCGATCCGGATCACCTTGGCGGGGATGTCGAACTTCGCGCGCTTGAAGTCCACGATGCGGTAGAGCCGCTTGGCCCCGCCGCCGCGACGACGCATCGTGATCCGCCCGGTATTGTTCCGTCCGCCCTGGCTGCTCAGACCCTCGGTGAGGGACTTGACAGGGCGGCCTTTCCAAAGCTCCGAACGGTCGATCAGAACCAGCCCACGCTGGCCCGGCGTCGTAGGTTTATACGATTTTAACGCCATGACTTGCTGTCTTCCGTTTGCTTATTCGCCCTTGTGGGGCGTTCTTTCAGTTTGCGACTCAGAGGCCGGTCGATACGTCGATTGTGTTGCCCTCTACAAGGGTCACATACGCTTTTTTGACGTCGCGCCGGGTTCCGGGACGGCCGCGGAACTTCTTCACCTTGCCCTTGGTCACGGTGGTGTTCACCGCCTTGACCTTGACATTGAAGAGCTTTTCCACGGCTTCCTTGATCTGCGGCTTGGTGGCGTCCATGTGGACTTCGAAAACCACCGCGCCATGTTCCGAAGCCATCGTCGCCTTTTCGGTGATGATCGGCTTGCGGATCAGGTCGTAGTGCTCAGGCTTCACGCTCATTTCAACCGCGCCTCCAGCGCTTCCACAGCGGCCTTGGTGAGCACGAGCGTGTCGCGGCGCAGGATGTCATAGACATTCGCACCGATGCTCGGCAGCACGTCGAGGCCTTCGATGTTGCGCGCGGCCAGCGCGAAATTCGCGTTCACCTCGGCGCCATCGATCACCAGAGCCCGCTTCCAACCGAGGTTGCGAACGGTCTGGGCGAGCGCCTTGGTCTTGGCTTCCGACAGATCCGCGTTTTCGATGACGACGAGATTGCCGGCGACCGCCTTGGCCGAAAGCGCATGGCGAAGGCCAAGCGCCCGGAACTTCTTGGTCAGGTCATGCGCATGGCTGCGCGGAACCGGACCCTTGTAGGTACCGCCCTTGCGGAAGGTCGGCGCCTTGCGCGAACCATGCCGCGCGCCGCCGGTGCCCTTCTGGCGATAGATCTTCTTGGTCGAATAGGACACGTCCGACTTGCCGAGCGTGGCATGGGTGCCCGCCTGGCGCTTGGCCAGCTGATAGCGGACCATGCGATGCAGGATGTCGGCGCGCGGAACGAGCCCGAAGATCGCATCGTCGAGTTCGATCGACCCGGCCGCCGTCGAGTCGAGGTTGATCACATCGGTCTTCATTTCTCTTCGTTCCCCTCGGGTCCGGCTTCACCACCGACATTGCCCGCCTTGATCTCGGCCTGTGCCTGCTCAAGTGCCGCTTCCTCGGCGGCGGCCTGTTCGGCGGCTGCCTGCTCGGCCGCGCGCTGAGCTTCCTCAGCCGCTTCCTCGGCCGCCTTCAGGGCCGCGGCATGCGCCGCCGCGGCCGCCGACCGCAGAGCCGCCGGACGGATGACGTTCTCGGGAACCGCCTTCTTGACGGCATCCTTGATCGTGACCCAGCCACCCTTGGAACCGGGAACCGCGCCCTTGACCATGATCAGGCCACGGTCGGCGTCGGTGCGCACAACTTCGAGGTTCTGCGTGGTCACGCGGACGGCGCCCATGTGGCCGGCCATCTTCTTGCCCTTGAACACCTTGCCCGGGTCCTGGCACTGACCGATGGAGCCGTGGCTGCGGTGGCTGACCGACACACCATGGGTGGCGCGAAGACCACCGAAGTTGTGCCGCTTCATGCCGCCCGCGAAACCCTTACCGATCGAGGTGCCCGCGATATCGACATACTGGCCCGCGAAATAATGGTCGGCGGTGATTTCCTCGCCAACTTCGATCAGGTTGTCGGGGCTGACGCGGAATTCGGCCAGCTTGCGCTTGGGCTCGACCTTCGCGGCGGCGAAATGTCCGCGCATGGCCTGGCTGGTGCGCTTGGCCTTGGCCGCGCCCGCGCCGAGCTGCACGGCGGTATAACCGTCACGCTCGCCGGTCCGCTGGGCCACGACCTGCACGTTTTCCATGTGGAGAACGGTCACCGGCACCTGCCGTCCGTCTTCCATGAACAGCCGGGTCATTCCCAGCTTCTTTGCGAGTACTCCGGAACGCATCTTCTTCAGTTCCCTCAGAGCTTGATTTCAACGTCCACGCCAGCGGCGAGGTCGAGCTTCATGAGCGCGTCCACGGTCTGCGGCGTCGGATCGACGATGTCCAGAAGGCGCTTGTGCGTCCGGATTTCGAACTGCTCGCGGCTCTTCTTGTCGATATGCGGGCCGCGAAGCACAGTGAACTTCTCGATCTTGTTTGGCAGCGGGATCGGCCCCCGCACACGCGCACCGGTCCGCTTGGCCGTATTGACGATCTCCGCTGTGCTGGCGTCCAGCACACGGTAATCGAAGGCCTTCAGCCGGATGCGGATAGTCTGACCTTGCATTTGGGCGCCTCTCGGGCTGTCAGGTTGAAACGAAAGAGGACCGGGGTATCGGACCCCGGTCCCGCCGAACCGCGTCGGTTCGGAATTACTCGATGATTTTGGAGACGACGCCTGCGCCGACGGTGCGGCCGCCTTCGCGGATGGCGAAGCGGAGCTTTTCTTCCATCGCGATGGGCGAGATCAGCGTGACCTCGAACTTCAGGTTGTCGCCCGGCATCACC
>JBMDWT010000031.1:0-27142 GCA_048594665.1 Amaricoccus sp.
GATTCGTCCGCCTTGATCGCTTCCCGCTCGCCCTCGGTATTTCGCTGCTTCGGCGCTGGAACGAGGCTTGCGTCGACGATCTGCCCCGACATCGGGATGTAGCCTTTCTTCCGAAGCTGCCAGTCGAAAGCCTTCATCACCCCTTGAGCGTTCAGGTTTGGGTCAGTTTGTTTTTGAACAACCAGATGGTGTTTACATCGGGCGTCTTCTGCCCCAGACCAAAGCTGGCGGACCGCATCCAGGACAGCCGATCCTGGATCATGAACTCCATGCGCCCGTCCGACAAGTTGTTCTTTGTCCGCAGGATCAGCAGTTTGAACATCGAGACAGGGTCGAACGCCCGCCGCCCACCCATGGCACCGTCGCCCTATCCGAGCCCTTCCACCAACCAGGACCAAAAAACTCGAAGTCAATGGTGGCTTGCAGCCCCTCAAGCGAATCGCCGATTGCGCTCAGCCGCCAAGATGCTCCTGAAGTCCAAATTAGAGATCTCTGCTCCATGACCCCTCCCGCCTGACCGACGACGCCTGTGAATCGCGGAAACCGCCAAGAGCGACGGGTTAATGCGAGTGCTCAGCTGGCTGCGCGAGCGGCCCGGATCACGGGGGAAAGATCAGTGGAGGAAAAACAAGGGGTCACGTCACGGCCAATTAACGACCCTCCACACCGCCACAATAACCTTCCTTCAGGGTACCCCAACTCTCGCAGGTTTCTTCCAACACATTTTAACGTCCACTTTTTCAAAATATCTTGTGCCTATTATCAGGGTTCTCTCATACTTTCTTGAATACCACGAACCAAAGGCTCAAGAAAAAAACCCATGACACTTCTTGATCCGACTTTCAGCTCTGCAGTCAATGTCATACCAGGCAATATAATTGATCCCTCTTTTAGGTTCTTGATGCTGTCCGTTTCTATAACGATTTGACCTTTGTGAATTGCACCACCAGTTCCAGCCTGGTTTTCAGGGTATGACTCTTGGCTGACGGCTCGCAACTTTCCCGAAAGCGTACCGTAGCGACGCCAGGGATAAGAGTCGATCTTCAGGGTCACCTCGCCTCCTGGCTGCAAATTACCGATATCGGACGAATGCAATGCAACCTCGGCGATGAGAGGCACGTCGGAAGGAACAAGGGTGATCACAGGCTCTCCCTCCCTGACCAGAGAGCCAGGCGCACGCCTGGCCACCTCAAGAACAGTACCTGCCCGAGGCGCACGTAGGAGCGTTAGAGCATCAAGTCGCTCGGCCTTCGCAAGTTGCTCTTCAACCCTGGCAAGTTCTGGTCCAACCCTGGCCAGTTCCTCAAAATTTTGTCGGCTCCAGTCACGAATAAACGCGTCCATTTCCGCTCTCTTCGCAATTGCGCGATAGTTAAGCTCATCTAGACGACCATTGTGCTGCCTTGCTTCTTCCTCAACAGCCAAGCGGGCCGCCCGGGCCTCGAGAAGGCTGAGTTTCGAACCCACCTGGGTTTCCGCGAGCTTGCTGCGCATCTGCTCCACCTCGCGTGCAAGAGAGAGTTTCTCTTCCAGTGACACGCCGGATTCTCTTTCGGAACGGAGCGCGGCATCAATGGAATGAAGATCCGCATCGAGCGCGGCCTTTCGAGCGGCCATGAAGGATTTACGTTGTGTCTGAAGCTCGTTCTGAAGGTTTGTCTCGCTATTGATATTGGCCTGCGGCGTCGGACGATCTGACAATTCGGATCGCAGCCTCATCTCTTGTGCGGAGAGAGACCGCTTTTGCGCTTCCAGGGAGTCACGGTCGGCGGATGTGAAGGTGGAATCCAGAACGGCCAGCACCTGCCCTTCCTCAACTGTCTCCCCAGCCTTGACCCTGACCTCACGCAGGACCGCGCTTCCCAATGGCTGAAGCACCACGGGCGGCACGTCGGAAAGAATTCTCCCCGATGCCACCACAACCACGTCTATTTTCGTCAAAGAGGAGCAGAGCACGATACTGGCAATCAGGCTCGCGGCGATAAAGGGCCAATATCGAAGAATCCATGGCACCGGCTCGCCGACCAGCGCATCCAGATCACTCTGAAACTCGGTGATATCACTGGAGTTGGCCTCTGAGCTATGCCTCTTTCGAAATGCTTTCCGCATCATGCGGCATACTCCGTCTGTTGCAGCCAGAGGCTTCTGTAGATCTCGCAGCGCTGCAAAAGGACATTATGCGGTGCCATATCCACGACCTTGCCAGCATCCAGAACCAGGATGGCATCCGATTTCACCAAGGATGAAAGACGATGCGAAACAATGATCAGTGTTCTCCCGAAGGCCATGTCTTTCAGGTTCTTGTTGACGATGGCCTCACTTTCTGGATCGAGTGCACTGGTAGCCTCGTCGAAAATTAACAGACGCGGAGCTGTCAGAAGCGCCCTCGCTATAGCTATGCGTTGGCGCTGACCGCCGGAGAGATTGGCGCCGCCCTCTTCGATCGGTGTCTCGTAAGACATCGGCAGCTTCTGGATGAACTCCTCGGCTCCGGCGAGTCGCGCCGCCATCACGATTGACTCAAGGCTCGAAGCTGGTCTCGCGGCCGCGATATTGTCGCGTACAGTCCCCCGGAACAGGAGATTTTCCTGGAGAACGACGCCCACGTTGCGGCGAAGGTGGGGAATGTCGATGTGCCTGAGATCTACGCCGTCCAGGCTAATGCTTCCCGAACCCGGAGCTTCTATACCCTGAATCAACCGAGTAACCGTCGTCTTGCCCGAACCAGATCGACCAACGACGCCGATGATCTGATCGGGCACGATCTCGAAACTGATTCCGTTCAAAGCCGGGGTGGAGGCGCCGGGATACGAAAAGCCTACGTCCGTGAACCGCAGATGACCCGTGATATTCGGACGCGACGGACGCGCTTGCCCCGCGCTCTCGCTCGGCCGGTCCATGATCGTGGCTAGCATTCGAACCGAAAGCGCGGCTTCCTGATATTCGTTGATCAATCCAACGATTTGGATCAACGGCCCCGTGACCTTGGCAGATAACATCGTGAAGGCGACCAAGGCTCCGAGACCCAGGTTCCCCTCGAAAACCTCTACAGCGCCCAAGGCGAGAACCGAAATCTGCATGGCCTTTTCCAGCCAACCTGTCACCGCCGCCGCTACCGCGGCGATCGTACCGACCTCCCACTGCCGCCGCACACAGGCAACAAGACTTGCATCCCAATTCTTCTGCCGATTTGGCTCCAGTACGAGGGCCTTGACCGCGCGCATATTATGGAGGGTTTCTATGATCTGTGCCTGCTTTTCAGCCTCGGCGGTGTAAAGACGCGTCAGCCGGGACCGAAACACCGGCAACAGCATACCAATGCAGGCTGCGATCAGGAAGGCGAAGACCAGGACGACCGCCGTCAGCAACGGCGAATAGATGATCAGCAAGGTAATCAGAACCGGGAGCAGCAACGCGTCGATCAGAGTCTGAAACAACCTGCCGGTGAGAAAGTTTCTCAGCTTCTCGGTCTGCTGGATATGCCGTGCGAGCACACCGGCTGGGGTGCTTTCAAACACTGAAAGCGGAAGCGACAAGAGATGAGAAAACGCGCGGGCACCAAGCCGCGCATCGACCTTGCCACCGGCGATCAGCATCAGCCGCTGTCGGACATAGGTAAAAATGGCATCGAACGTTGCGAGGATCACGAAGATGCTGACCACGACCGCGAGCGTATTCCAGGCCTGATGCGACACGACCCGATCAATCAGGACCTGCAGCAGAAGCGGTATGGCAAAAGCAATCAGATTGGCTACGATCGCAGCCATCGCCACACCCGCCAGCAGGCGCTTCTGGCGCAGCAATTCCGGAATGAACCATCTCAAGCCGAAGGGTTGCCCCTCGTCGGTCAGCGCGGGAGCACGGCGGGCAAGGATCAAGGTCCCGGTCCATTCCGCTTCAAACTCCGCCCTTTCGGTGCGATGGACGCCGTCGGCTTCACGGCGGGGATCCAGGACCGCCAGAGCCACTCCCCCGTTCTCCGCGGGCAGAGCTCCTACTAGAATGACCCAGTTCCCACCACGCATCTCGGCGAGGGCTGGCATTGCCGAACCCAATGATGTCGCCTTCTTCCAGCCACAGGACGAAAGCAGCCGGGTCTTGAACCCCGCCTGCGTGAACGCGGTCTGAATGGAGGCAACCATGCTGCCCTCGACAACCGCCGGCAAGGCCTCGGGCGCGAGATGCTGGCCATGATGAAGCGCGATCAGGAACGTGCAGCGCAGCGCGGTGAGCTGCGGTGCGAGCGCCGATAGCTGGGGTGTGAGCCGACTGTCTGAAATATTCATGCGGCCCTGATCGCATCTATGGGTTAGGCATCCGTAAATCCGCCACTGAGGATTGCCGCGGGTGGTCGCCCAAAAGAGCCGATCCGATAAAGCCACGATTTCATGCGATCCCGTGCTCGGATCAAAGGAAGCATGTCCAAAAAACCTTTGAAGAGAGTGGGATGATCAGATGTCGTACCACTTCGGACCCCGAAAAATCAGACGGCTCCGAAAACTCACGACGCCAGGTTTGTGGTGACGATTTAACTATTTGATCCATAGCATGATGCTTGCGAGCTTGATGAAGCCCAGGAAATTGGCCGCAAGCTTGTCGCAATGCGCCGCCATTGTTTGAGCTTGGCAAAGAAGCTCTCTATGCCCCATCGTTAGCGGTAAGCGGCACGATCGTAACCGTGCTGATATTTGCGATGACGGCGGCGGTATGACCGGTTCGCCGCCTTGGTCAGAATGATGTCATGCAGGCTGTCGGCATTGTAGGCGCGACCGGCAAGCACCTGCCCGGCTCGCGTCCCTCGAACAAAATCGCAGGCCGGTGCCATGTCGTTTTGTTGTCCGCGAGCAAGCTGGAAACGGACGGGCAACCCCAAAGCATAGATTACATTATGGATCTTGTTGCCAGATCCGCCACGGGAACGGCCGAGAGCCTGGGCTTGCATCCCCCCCTTTTCGAAGCCCGCCAGCGGCTTGCACCTGCGCCCGGATAACTGTGGTGTCGATGGACAGCCAGTTTTGAAAATCTGGTCGAATATGCCCTGTTCGATCCAGCAATAGTAGCGCTGCTTAATCGTCTTATAGGAACCGAAGCGATCCTTGGGCAGATCTCCTCAGCGTGCTCTGGAATGGGCAAGCCAGAATACTGCCTCAAAGAAACGGCACCCATCACTTCGCGGGCCGCGTCGGCCTTTACGACCACCGGGAACAAACGGCTTCGGCAAATCTCGCGGATCGTCTTGAAGTATCTCGGCATCCATCGCCAACTCCCAAAAGTCAGCTTTGAATCTGGTCTGAACCGCGAAGGGCATCCCAGATCGTTAAATCGTCACCACAGCCTAGAGATCTTATTTTCAGGGTCGGCCTTATGCCAACGCATGAATCTCAATCAATCAGATTGACGAATGAGTGATCTTAATTGGCGAGTTGATCTACCGATCCGGCAAAATTGACCGTTCGTCCGGCAAGTGACAGGATCTTGCCCCAAGCTGCGAGCGGCGCCTCAGTCACATAAACGGTGTCGTTGTCCCGGATCATGAACTCCCGTGCGGAGAACAAACCATCGGGTTTGGTGAGATCAAAAAGATAGGCCACTCGCTGCGGGCCGACCAGATCCGTTCTGCCCAGAACAGAATTGGTGATGGCCGAGGTTTCCTGTCGGAAGATGAAGATCCCGGTGGGATCCGCGATGAGTTCATTCAAGCCACCGGCGGCGGCGATCGCCTCCAAGGCCGACAGATTGTGTTTCGGGAATGTGACCCGGGATTGCCGTGTCGAAGCTCCAAGCGCGGTGAACGACCGGCGGTCCTCCTCGACGATGATGCGGTCGTTTGCCCTCAGGGCGATGTCGTAGCGTGGAATGTCATAGAGATCCTGCAGCCAGACGATGCCCGTCTTGCCGTTTCGCTCGACCTTTACTTGCGCAGAGTCTGGAAGCAACCTCACTCCACCCGCCCGCGCCAGCATAGCCGAGAGGCGCCGCGTCGGTGTATCGATTGGATAAACGCCAGGCGACTGGACACCACCCATCACGCTGACAGTTGCTCCATCACCGGCAATTCGACGCACTTCGACTTGGGGATCCGGGGTCTTTCCCTGAAGACTGCGGATGATTTCTCCCCGCAGCATGTCGGGAGTCAACCCCGCTGCCTTTAGATTGCCTGCATAGGGAACATAGATCTCGCCCTTCTGATCGACCTGCAAATCCCCAAGAACCGAGGCGCTGCGACCCACTCCCGACAGAATACCGTTTTCAACATTTTCCCAGACCGTTACCGAAAGGCGATCACCGGGACTGATCATGTCCGGTGACAGCGGACCCGCCCCGGTAAAGGATGCTCCAAAACCGAGCGGTTCAACTTCGCGGGTCTGGGCTGCGACGGCGGGCGTTACTGTGATGACCTTCATGTCATAGCCGGGCGCGTTCGCGGCCGCGCGAATCTCTCCGGCTGTCGGCCCGGATCGCGGCAAGGTGCATGCCGTCATCATGCCAGCCATGACCAGAAGGCCACCGAGCCCAACCGCCCTTTGCAACAACCGCATCGAATGCCTCTTGCCCGACTTTTTTCCAGCTTTTGCAGGCAATCTAACGCTTTGCATTGCCGGGGGCCAGAACGAACGCGGGGCCTTGGGATTGCTGCGTAGAATGTTGCCGCGGCGCACCGTCCCGCTGCCCGACGGGGATGGCAAAATCGGTCCGCCTGTGCCAGTTCTCGTCTCAGGGGATCAGGCCCGGGTTCAGAGGTGCCGCGACATGTTCACAGGGATCGTCACTGACATTGGTGAAATCGAAAGGATTGAGAATCGCGGTGATCTGCGCGCTCGTATTCAGACCGCCTATCCAGCCGAAACCATTGCGATCGGTGCGTCGATCAGTTGCGATGGCGTCTGCCTGACCGTGATCGACCGGGGCCCGCTCAGGGATGGGGCATGGTTCGATGTCGACATATCCGCCGAGACCCTGTCCAAGACCAACATCCGCGCAAACCGGAAGCTCTGGGAGCCGGGAACCAGGATCAACCTTGAACGGGCACTCCGGCTTGGTGACGAGTTGGGGGGACATATCGTTTCTGGTCATGTCGATGGCAGAGCCGAGGTCATTTCAGTCACGGATGAAGGCGACAGTACGCGCGTGATTTTCCGGGCGCCAAGGGAACTCGCACGGTTTATCGCGCCCAAGGGATCGGTTGCGTTGAATGGGACATCCCTGACGGTGAACGGCGTGGAGGGTTGCGATTTCGGCGTGAACTTCATTCCACACACCCGAGCTCATACCACATGGGGCGATGTCCAGCCCGGCGATATCGTCAATCTCGAAATTGACACCCTCGCCCGTTACGTCGCTCGCCTGGCCGAGACGGTCGAATGACCCGCCCCGGCCACAATGGCGGCCCGACGATGGAAAGTGGCCATGCCTGGCGCAAACATTGCTGGACAGAGGCGCGACGGGAACTCCTGCCGACCCTGCCCCTGGAAGTGATACGTTTCCGCGTTCAACGCGCACGTGAACTCGGCCTCAGCTATCGGTCCTATGCCAGCGTCCGCGCGGGAACCAACTGCGACATCATTGCATTCCTGTTTTCCTCAAATGCGCTCCGTATCTTCCGGCCCGCGCAAATCCTCCCCGAAGACCGGGCTGGAAAGCTTTCGGCGCTTGTCAAATGCGGTCGCCTGGCCTTGGTTCATGCTCCGATTGATCCTGCTCGGATGGCGGCTGACATCGCGTCCGCGCAAGGCATAGGGTTCGACGCAACAGCCCACGCCCCGAAATTTTCTTGCCCATGGAACATTTTGCGTGCGGAAATTCAGGCGATCCTCGCGGACGCCCGCATACCACGGAGCGGTGTTGTCATGGTGGGTGACACAGCTGCCGAGCGCGAATGGTCACAGGCGGGACGTCTCGCCGGATACCTCTCCGCTGACAGCTATTTTTCAGTCGAAGCGAATTGACGGGAAACAGACTGTCCTGACCTGACCCGCGCGCGTCGGCTCTGGCCTTCCGCCCGGCGCCGCGGTATCCGACGCGAAATAAAACATGGCGGGACATCATGGCCCAGGATTCGCAGAGCCACTATCACGATGCGATCTCCTCGATCGAGGAGATCATTAACGACGCGCGCAACGGCCGGATGTTCTTGCTGGTGGATCATGAGGACCGCGAAAACGAAGGCGATCTTGTTATTCCCGCGCAGATGTGCACGCCGGATGCGATCAATTTCATGGCAACGCATGGGAGAGGTCTGATCTGTCTGACCCTGCCCGGCGAACGGCTGGACGCGCTTGGGCTTCCCCTGATGGCTGCCAGCAACTCCTCGCGTCACGAAACCGCCTTCACCGTTTCGATCGAGGCGCGGGAGGGGGTGACGACCGGCATCTCCGCTCATGACCGGGCCAGGACAGTCGCCGTCGCCATCGATCCGCGATCTCGTCCGCAGGATATTGCAACGCCGGGCCATATCTTTCCGCTGCGGGCCCGGGATGGTGGCGTGCTGGTTCGTGCCGGCCATACCGAAGCGGCCACTGATATCGCGCGGCTCGCGGGTCTCAATCCCGCCGGGGTGATCTGCGAGGTGATGAAGGACGACGGCTCGATGGCCCGTCTGCCCGATCTGGTCGCCTTTGCCCAGCGGCACGGCTTGAAGATCGGTACCATAACGGATCTCATTGCCTATCGTCGCCGTTACGATAACCTGGTCCGCGAAACGGCGGTTCGGGCAGTGCAGTCCGAATACGGCGGCGACTGGCAGATGCGAATCTTCTCCGACATCACCGGAGGAGGCGAGCATATCATTCTTTCCAAGGGCGATCTTACGACCACGGACCCAGTCCTGGTTCGGATGCACGCGGTCAATGCCATGGAAGACTTGCTTGGCTTGCATGCGGGCCGAACCCATCAGTTGCGCGACTCCATGCTTGCGATCGCGGAAGAGGGTCGCGGCGTGGTGGTCCTGTTGCGCGACATGTCCGCCAAGCTGGACATTGGCGATCATGTCTCTCCCAACAAGCTGCGCCAATATGGTGTCGGCGCGCAGATTCTGAATTCCCTCGGCTTGACCGATCTGATCCTCCTGACCAATTCGCCCATTCCCAAGGTCGTAGGCCTCGAAGGCTACGGTCTCACCATCTCCGGCACCCGCCCCATCCCGGTTTCGAGGAGCTGACATGGCCAGTTCGGAAGCACATCAATCCCTGCCGCTGACGCGGTTCGATCGACCCACCCGCCTGTTGATCGTCGTGGCGCCCTATTACCGGGACATCGCGGATCAGCTCGTTCTCGGAGCGCGGACGGTGATCGAGGCGGCGGGAGCGACCCATGACCTGCTCGAAGTGCCGGGAGCCCTGGAAATTCCGACCGCGATCCGGTTCGCCAGCGGCGCCGCGGAGTACGATGGATTCGTGGCCCTCGGCTGCGTCATCCGGGGGGAAACCACCCATTACGACACCGTTTGCAATGACAGTTCCCGGGCCCTTACCCTGCTTGGCCTGAATGGTATCTGCATCGGCAACGGCATTCTCACGGTTGAAAACCACTCCCAGGCCGCCATCCGGGCCGAGGCCGCCGGCCAGAACAAGGGTGGAGGAGCCGCCGAGGCTGCCATGCATCTCATCCAGATCGCCCGTCGGTTCGGGCGATCCGACCGCGCCGCCCCCAAGCGGGGGTTCCATATGGCTGGCGACCCTGATCGGGATTTCGCCTGATGTCCGAACCCAGGATCACCGCCGCCCAGGGAAGACGGATGCGCTCGGCCGCCCGATTCTATGTGGTGCAGGCGCTCTTTCAGATGGAAGCGGCCGATGTCGGTCTGGAGGCGATCCAGGAGGAGTTCGAAACTCACCGGCTGGGCGCGGTGATCGACGGAGTCGCCTTCAATGCCCCGGATCTGGCGCATTTCCGTGCTCTCCTCGCGGCCACGGTCGAGCATCAGGGCCGGATCGATCAGCTGACCCACCGGGCCCTGGTCGCCCGCTGGCCGATCGATCGCATCGATCCCACCTTGCGGGCCCTGTTCCGGGCGGCGGGGGCCGAACTGCTGGCCACCGATACGCCCCCAAAGGTCACGATCACCGAATATGTCGACGTGGCCAAGGCCTTCTATCCGTCGGGCAAGGAATCCAAATTCGTGAATGGCGTGCTCGATCACATGGCACACGAGGCACGACCCGAGGCCTTTGCCTGATCCAATAGGACCGACCATGACCAATCCCTGGCACCCGGAAACCGCCGCTCCACGACCGTCCCTCCGGATCGGCGGTCTGATCGCCCAGACCTTCCGGCTGCTCTTCACACGCTTCACCATGCTCTTTCCGCTGGCCTTCTTTCCGGCCCTCGCGCTGGCCCTGCTCGACTGGGGAACCTCCGCGCCGCTGCCGGAGAATTACGATCCGGCGGTCAACGGGCTCCCCACCCCGTCCTATGCCGAACTCGGGGTCGGGATCGCGACCAGCGTGCTCGGCTTCTTCATCACCGGCTTCATGTGCCTCGCCGCCCTCGACGCGGTGATGGGCCGCCGGCACACGATCGCCGAATATACCCGCCAGACCCTCCGCCAGATCCTGCCGATCGCGGTCCTCGGCCTGCTCATCACCCTCCTGGGCGGGCTCGCGCTCGCCTTGTTCATCGTCCCGGGCCTCTATGTCTTCGCGCGGTTCCTGCCCTGGGTGGAGGCGGTGGTCTTCGAGGACGCGGGCTGGTCCGGCCTCGGTCGCGCCCAGCAATTGACCGAAGGCTATCGCTGGCCCCTCGCCGGCGCGGTCCTGCTGATGGGGATGATCGTGTTCGGCCTGTTCCTTCTGATCACCCCGCTCCTGGTCAGCGCCGCCGACTCCGGCTTCGCCCTCACGGTGATCGGCGCCTTTGCCTCGGCCCTCTATTATTCCCTGGGCGCAATCTTCACCGCCCTGATCTATGCCCGCCTCCGGGAAATCAAGGAAGGCATGACCATCGAGCAAATCGCCGCGACCATCGGGTGACCGAACCCCCGCGACGGGGCTCGCACCCTCGGCGTCGCGGGTTTGTCCGCGCTTGGCAAAGAGACAAGCACCTGAAATACATAGGTATTTTCAAATGCCCCCTGTTTATTGGCTCGCTGTCCGCGGCCTTGAACCACCCAAGGCCGGGGGGCATCCGGCCGCTGTCGTGCGGTGCCGGATGCCCCCGGCCCGCGGGATCACACCGGGACGTTCAAAGCATCGAGGCGGGCGTGGATTTCGCTCCGGTCAAGACCGATATCGCGGACGAGATAAGGCTCCAGCCGCAGGATCGCGAGGTAATCGCGGATCAGACGCTCCCGCTCGCTTTTGCGCGGGGAAGATTTCAACAGACAAAACATGGTCACTCTCCTCGGGTTGCTCCGCCGGCCGAGGCGACATCACGACCGAAATCCGCGACACACCCAAAAGGGTGGCGCGGCGATCATGAGCACGAAGGCGGCGGGGATCGGGACATCGTCGACCGAACCGGGCTCAGGCTCCGATTCTGGAGCCCGTCACCCATGCGTACGAAATAGGCACTTTCATGTCCCCGCGCAAGGCATCGGCCATGCCAAAACCGACTGGCTGCCATGGCGGGCGGAAAAGACCTGCTCCGTCTGGCTCGCTTATTCCGCCGCCTGATCGGCCTGCTCGGTCAGCATCTGGCCGAGCAGGGCGCGCAGAGCTCCGGGGCGGATCGGCTTGTGGAGCACCCGGTATCCGGCCTGTTCCGCCGCCGCCCGAAGGGCGGGATCGCGGTCGGCGGTCAGAAGTGCCGCCGACATGTGGGGACCGAGCGCGGCCCGGATCGAGGCCAGGGCGTCGAGGCCGGTGCGGCCATGGTCGAGATGATAATCGCTCAGAACCACATGCGGGCGCCGGCCCCGCAGTTCGGCGAGCGCCGCCGTCGCGGTCGGCGCGGTGATCACCTCGCAGGACCAGCCGGTCAGAAGATCGGACATGGCTCCGGCGATCGCCGGCTCGTTTTCGACGAAGACGACAAGGGCGCCGCCGAAGTTGCGCGGGCGCGGCCGCTCGATCATCGGCAATTCCGCCGCCGGGGCGACGGCGAGCGGCACCCGGACCGAGAAACAGCTCCCCCTGCCCCGCGTCGAGCGCACGGAGACCCCGTGTCCCAACAGGCCCGCCAGCCGTTCGACGATCGCAAGCCCAAGCCCGAGGCCCTGCTCCGTCGCAGTGCTGTCGAGCCTGCGGAATTCGATGAAGATTTCGCGTTGTTTTTCGTCCGGAATGCCTTCGCCTGTATCCCAGACCTCGATTTCCAGCTCTCCGCCCCGGTGGCGGCAGCCGAGCAGAATCCGGCCCCGGGGGGTATAGCGCACCGCGTTGGAGAGGAAGTTCTGAAGAATGCGGCGCAGCAGCGCCGGATCGCTGCGCACCGTCGCCGAAGAGGGCACGAGCCGGAAGCCGAGATCGGCGCGGGTCGCAAGAACCGAGAATTCCTCGCCGAGCGGCCGCAGCAGGTCGCTGATCCGGAAATCGGTAAAGACCGGCAGGGTCACGCCGCTGTCGATCTTGGAGACCTCCAGCAATTCCCCCAGGAGATGCTCGACGGAGCGCAGCGCGGCGTCGATCTGGGCAATCGCGGGATCCTGGACCCGTTCGGACATGGCCGACAGAAAGAGATGCGCGGCCTGCATCGGTTGCAGAAGATCATGACCGGCGGCGGCGAGGAACCGGGTCTTGCCGAGATTGGCCCGCTCGGCCTCGGCCTTGGCATCGAGCAGGGCATGGGTGCGCTCGGCGATCCTCTGTTCGAGGGTCTCGTTCGCCTCGCGCAGCGCCGCCGCCGCCCGGTAGCGGTCGCTAACATCGGTATAGACGGCGACGAAACCGCCGCTCGGCAGCGGGGTGGTGGCGATTTCGAGGACCGTGCCATCGGGGCGCCGCCGCTCGAAAATATCAAGCCGGTCGCGCCGGTCCGGATTCCGCCGCCGCGCCAGCAGGGTCTCATATTCATCGTTCAACCCATATTCGTGCCGGGCCGCGTTGAAACGCACGATCTCTTCAAGCGGCGTGCCGACCCGGACGAGATCGCGGGGCAGGTCGATCAGTTCGAGAAAGCGCCGGTTCCAGAGCGTCACGCGTTCCTCCGCGTCGAATGCGCAGAGGCCCTGACGGATGTTCTGAAGCGTGTCGCGCATCAGTTCATGGGTGCTGAGGATCGCGCGCGACGCCTCGTCGATCAGGCCGCGGGCGTTACCGCGCGAGAAGCCCTTGTCCGAGATGAGGCTCGCCACCACCACCCGGGCCGAGGCGGCGCCGATCGCCCCGGCGAGCAGCCGTTCGGTGACCTGCGCGCTTTCGGCATCGGCGCGGGCGAGAAGCCTGTCCTCGGTGCTGGCCAGCGGTCCCTGCCGGGTCAGGGCGAGTGCGTTGAAGGTTTCGTCCGCCCGCTCCCGCCCGACATACCGCGCCGCGAGGGCATGCAGGTCGGCGAGCGTCGCCACCCCCGTCCCGCCGTCGCGTTCGACCGTCGCCGGCAGGGTTACGACGAAGCGTTCGGCCTGAAGGCTCTCCTTCGGTCCGGGGCGGGTCATCACCGAGACGCCCACGAAGAAGGCGAGATTGGGGCCGAGGGTCCAGAGCATTCCGTTCAGCATCGGGTCGAGAGGGAGGCCGCCGATCGCCACGGGATTGAGGGCCGCGAGCCCGGCCGGGCCCGATGTGACCCAATCCGCCGGCAGCCAGCCCGCCGCGATGAAGGCCGGAACCGCGATGGCATAGACCCATCCGGCAAAGCCGGCCGTGATCCCGGCGAAGGCCCCCCGCCCCGTCGCCCGGCGCCAGAACAGGCCCCCGAGCAGGGCGGGGGAAAACTGGGCGACGGCGGCGAAGGACATGAGCCCGATCTTGGCCAGCGGAAAGGCGGGACCGATGACGAGATAGCAGAGATAGGCGAGCGCGATGGTGCCGACAACGGCGAGCCTGCGCGCGAGAATCACCAACGGAACCGGATTGATTTCCAGCCGCGCCCGCAGCCGCCGGGACCAGGAGAGCATCGGCAGGATCACATCGTTGCTGAGCATCGTTCCGAGCGCCAGCGTTGCCACGATGATCATTCCGGTCGCCGCCGAGAGACCGCCGAGAAAGGCTATGAAGGCGAGGCCGTTCCAGCCGAGCGCCAGGGGGATTGCGACGAGGAAGCTGTCCGGCTGAACCGTGCCATCGGGAAACAGGCGCATACCCGCGAGGGCGACCGGCAGGACGAAGAGGTTGATCGCCACGAGATAGGCCGGAAACGCCCAGGCGGCCGCGCGGACATCGGCGAGATGCGTGTTTTCGACGATGGCGACATGGAACTGGCGGGGCAGGCAGAGAAAGGCGAGCGCCGAGAGCAGGCAGGTCGCCCACCAGACCGGGTTCGCGGCGTCAAAGCCGGTCAGCCGGGCAAGTTCGGGATCGAGGGGCGTTATTCGCGGCGGTCCGCCGCTCGGGCCGCTCAGGAAGACGATCGCGGCCCCCACCAGGACGGCGGCGGTCAGTTTGACCACCGATTCCGTGGCGACGGCCAGCATCAGGCCGCGGTGATGTTCGTTGGCATTGACGCCGCGCACCCCGAAGAGCACCGCGAAGGCCGCCATCGCCACCGCCACGACAAAGGTCGTCCCGCCGGGAGCCGCCCCCCCTCCCCCGGTCAGGGTTTCGAAGCTGATGGTGATCGCCTTGAGCTGGAGGGCGAAGTAAGGCAGGAGCCCGATCAGGGCGGTGAGGGTGATCAGGGCGGCGAGCGCGCGGCTCTTGCCATAGCGCGCCGAGATGAAGTCCGAGATGGAGACGCTGTTTTCCGCGCGGGCGATCCGGATCATGCGCTGGATCAGGGGCCAGCCGAGCATCATCACCAGCGCGGGCCCGACATAGATCGCGAGGTAATTGAAGCCGCTGGTCGCCGCCTCGCCAACGGCGCCATAGAGGGTCCAGGAGCTGCAATAGACCGCGATGCTGAGGGGATAGACGATCGGCGCGCGCGACCGCGTCTCCTTGCGCGCATACCGGTCCCCGATCCAGGCCACGACAAACAGCAGCGACAGATACGCAAGCGACACCAGCGGAACCGCCCAGTCCCCCATGCAAGCCTCCCTTGGCCCCGCCGTTTTATGGCGGGTGCTTCTCGTTGAGGATGATCCTGAGGCCGAGGGGTGGGTTTTGTAAAGCGTGGTCGGGCCGGGTGTGAGCTTTCTGGCCCGACAGGATCAGCCCCCTCCCGATGGAGGGAGACGGCGCAACGATCCTTGTCTCAGTCTGGCCGAAGTGGGCTCTACCGCGGCCTGGTGCCGGAATCGATCGTTTCCAGCACGCGCCGGCGCCCCTCGGGATCGAGCGCCGAGACCGCCGCGGTCAGGGACAGCAGCTTGCGCCGCGTTTCGTACAACTCATCGAGCAGGGACATCACCACCGGCAGGCTGTCGCTCTCGATCTCCATCTCGTAGCGCAGGGTGCAGAGCAGGCGGACACGGGCGCATTGCATGTCGGAAAAGATCCAGGCATCGCCCTCGTAGGTCGCCGTCACCAGTTCCTCGCGCACCCAGAACTCCAGGTCCGCGCGCCGCAGGACCGTGATCGTTGCCAGCAATTCGTCGTCGCGGGTCATCCCAACATCTCCTTGCGCGGATTCTGCGCCGTGCTCGGCTTCCATCCTTCCAGAAACGCCGCCAGTTCCGGCTCCTCGGACAGGGGCAGGATCACCTTGAGGGTGATCAGCTGATGCCCGTTCACACCGGATTTGGCGTTGCGCACGCCCTTGTCGCGCAACCGCATCACCTTGCCGGTGTTCGAACCCTTCGGAATGGTGACCGAAACTGGTCCCCGGATGGTCGGGACCTCGATCCGCGCCCCCAGAACGGCCTCCTTCAGAGTGACCGGGACCTCGATATGGATATCGTCATCCTTGCGGTGAAAGAAAGGATGCGGGTCGATATGGAGTTCGACATAGGCATCCCCCGCCGGACCGCCGTTGAAGCCCGGCCCCCCCTGCCCGCGCAGGCGCAGGGTCTGGCGATCCTCCGCGCCCTCGGGGATCGTCACGCGCAGAGTCTTGCCATCGGGCAAAGTCACGGTGCGGACGCCGCCGTTGACCGCCTCCAGAAAACCGACCGGCAGGCTATAGCTCACATCCTGTCCCCGCGCCTTGAAGTCCGCCTGTGCCCGCCGGCTTCGCCCGCCAAAGGCCTGCGCCAGAAATTCCTCCAGATCCTCCGGCGAGGTGAAGCCATCCTGCGCGGCATGCGAGGAATAGCCCGGTCCCTCGGCGAAATCGCGATAATATTGCTGTCGGGGTTTCTCCGCGCCCGTGGCATCGATCTCGCCGGCGTCATACCGCCGGCGCTTTTCGGGATCACCCAACAGATCGTTCGCAACGGAAATCTGCTTGAACTTCTCCTCGGCCGCCTTGTCGCCGGGGTGAAGGTCGGGATGATACTTGCGGGTCAGTTTCTTGAAGGCCGACCGGATGTCCTTGTCCGTCGCCTCCCTGGTCAAGCCGAGGGTCTTGTAGGGGTCTTCCATCCGGGCGGTCCAATCTGGGTCACGACATCCACTTTATCCCAAGGCAAGGCGCCTTGCCGAGCGAAATCCGTCAGATCGAGGGGAAGGCCCAGCGGCAGAGCAGCCGCGCCAGGAACGGCCCCGCCAGCACGACGGCGAAGAGCCGCGCCACCTGCATGGTCATCACGAAGGAAACATCGGCATGTCCGGTGATCGCCAGCAGGGCGATGGAATCGATGCTGCCCGGGACCGTCGCCAGCACACCCGTCAGGATATCGAGTCCGAGCATCATCGAGAGAACAAGACCCGAGAGCGCGCACAGCGCCATGACCCCCAGAACCGCGAGTATCAGCGTGGGCAGCGCCCGGATCCCATGCCGGATGATCTCGGGCGTGAAGCGGAGCCCGACCTGCGCCCCGAGCACGAAATAGCCACAGATCAGCAACCAGCCCGGCAGGGCCAGTTCCGCCGTGCCCGACCCCTGGAGCGCGCCCGCGAGCAGGAGCGGCACGAGCGTCGCCCCCGCCGGGATCATCGGCGCGTACCGCCCGACCAGAGGTCCGCAGGCCGCGATCAGGAGCGTCATCGGCAGGCCCGGCCAGAGCGGCGCCGTCCCGCCCCGGGGCGCGGCCATCGGCGTGCCCCCCACCAGTGCCCAGGACACCAGCGACATGATCAGGATCACCAGGATCAGCCGCAGGATCTGGATGAAGGCGACCATCCGGCTGTCGAGCCCGCGGTCATGGCTCATGGCAATCACCGCCCCGGCCATTCCGGGCAGAAATCCCCAGATCGCGACCTCTCCATCGATGGAGGTCAGGCTTCCGACGAGCCATCCCACCAGGCAGGCGATCAACAGCGTCATCAGCACGAACACCAGCACCGTCGGCCAGATCAGCGCCATCGCCTGGAAGATTTCCGGCGAGAGATAATGGGCGATCAGGCAGCCCGCGATGCCTTGCGCGAATTCATGGACAGGGCGCGGGACCCGGATACCGGTTCCACGAATGCCCATCACCGCCGATACCACGACGGGCCCCAGCAGCGGCGCGGAGGGGATCCCCATATGATCGAAGAGGCCAACAAGGACCACCGACAGGGGAATCAACAGGGCCCATTGGGGCGCCCCGCCCCAACGTTCAAAAAAATGCATCGGCCCACCATTGGACAAGAACACGGATCATCCTCGCAGTCCCACCGCCGCCGCGCAACGTCATTCCCCCCTGGTCAAGCAGGAGGGCGGGCCAAAGTGTCGAATGGCCAAGTGCGCCGGCGCGATGTCCGGAGCGCCGTGAGGATCCGTGAATTGCCGCGCGGTGGGCCGGCCGCCGGGTTCGATGACCATCCCGTATTTCGGAAAACAGCGTTTCCTGGGTGGGCCATCGGGCGGGGTCGCGTCCCTGGCCGGATCGATTCAACGGATCGGCGGCGGCACCGTTTCCGATGCCGCCGCCGATCAGAGTTTGCTCACTGTGCCGAGCCGTCCCTCCCCTCGCGGGGAGGAGTGCCAGAACCTGTCAGAGGGGACCGCGCAATGTCCTGGCGGCGCGGATTACATGTAGAGCGCGTTGGTTTGCGATGTTGACATCGCCGCCAACTGGGAGGTGGTGAACGCCGCCACCTGGGCGGTGGTCAGGGCCTTGATGTCCTGGGTCTGGAGCGCCGCGATCTGCGCCGTCGTGAAGTGCGAGATCTGGCTGTTGGTCAGGGCCGGCATCTGGCTGGTCGTCAGGGCCGTCACCGCCGGCGCCGTCAGGTTCACCAGTTGCGAGGTCGTCAAGGCGGCGATGGCGCCGGTCGACAGGGCCGGTACCTGAGCCGTTGTCAGGGAAGCGACCTGGGAGGTGGTCAGGGCCCTGACCTGGGCCGTGCTGAGGCCCCGGATCGCCGACGTGGACAGGCGGGAGAAGTCGGCCGTGTCGAGGCTCGAAACCTGCGCCGTGGACATGGCGCTGATCTGGGTCGAACTCAACACAGCTGCCTGTTTGGTGGTCAGCGCCCCGATCGCCGCCGTCGTCAGACCTCTGATCCCGACGGAGGAAATCGCACCGACCGCCGCCGTGGACAAGGCCGCCACCTGATCCGAACCGAGCGAGGCCACCTGGACCGAGCTCAGCGCCTTGGCCTGAACCGAGCCGAGGCCGGTCAGCGCGGCGGTGGACAGCGCGGCGATATCCTCGGTCTGGAGCGCGGTGACCTGAGTCGAGGACAGGATGCCGATCTGGCTGGAGTTCAGCGCCCCCACCTGTGACGAGGTCATCGCCACGATCGCCGCCGTTGACAGCCCCTGGACCGCCGCCGTCGAGAGAGCGGGCAGCTGGGCCGTCGTCAGGGCCTGGACCTGCGCGGTCGTCAGGGCCGCGACCTGTTGAGAGGTCAGGCCCTTGATGGCCAGGGTGGAGATCGCCGCGAGATCAGCGGTTTGCAGAGCGGCGATCTGCGCGGTGGTCAGGCTTGCGATCTGCTTGGAAGTCAGGACGGCGGCCTGGTCGGTGCCGAAGGCCACGATCCCTGCGGTGGTGAAGCCCGCGATCGCCGAGGCGCCGAGGCTCGCGAAGTCCGCGCTCTCGATGCCCTGGACTTGCGCGGTCGTCATCGCGGCGGTCTGAGCCGAGGACAGGGCGCCGGCCTGGGCGGTGGTCAGGGCGGCGATGTCATCGGTGCCCAGCCCCCGGATCGCCGAGGTGGAGAGCCCCCCGATCGCGGCGGTCGAGAGTTGCGCCACCTGAGCGGTGTCGATCGCCGCGAGCTGGGCGGAGGTGAGCACAGCGGCCTGGGCGGAGGTGATGCCGCGCATTGCCGTGGTGCTGAGTTCACCGAAGTCGGCGGCCTGCATCGCCGCGACCTGCGCACTGCCGAGGGCCGCGACCTGCGCCGAGGTAAGCGCCGGCGTCTGAGCGGTGGTGAAGGCCACGATCGATGCCGTCGTCAAGCCGCCGATGCTGGCCGTGGAGAGCGCGGCGACCTGTTCGGACGAGAGCGATGCGACCTGTGCCGTGGTCAGGACCGAGAGCTGGGTCGAGCTCAGGGACGCGACCTGCTTGGTGGTCAGGACCGCGACCTGATCCGTGGACAGAGCCTTGACCGTCGCAGTCGAGAAGCCTGCGATGGCCGCCGAGGACAGAGCGGGCAGGTTGGAGGTCGAGATTGCGACGACCTGGGCACTGCCGAGCGCTGCGATCTGCGCCGAGGACAGCGCGGCGAATTGCTCGGACGTCAGATTTGCGATCGAGCCGGTGGACAGCCCCGAAACCGCGGCGGTCGAGAACCCCTTGATCGCAGAGGTGGAAAGCGCCCCGATCTGATCGGTCGTCAAGCTCCTCGCCTGTGCCGAGGTCAGCGCGGCCGTCTGTGTCGACCCCAGACCGATGATCGCCTCGGTGGAAATCGCCGCGAGATCGGCCGTTTGCAGGGCCGCCACCTGGAGAGACGACAGAGCGGCCACCTGAGCGGACGAGATGGTCGCCATCTGGGCGGTCGTCAGTGCAACGATCCCGGCGGTCGTGAAGCCGGTCATCGTCTTGGCCGACAGGGACGCCACCTGATCCGTGGTCAACGAGGCGATGTCCACGGTTTCCATGCCAGCGGCCTGGGTAGAGGTCAGGACCGCGACCTGATCGGTCGACAGGGCGACGATCTGCGCGGTGGTCAGCGCGGCCATTCCCGACGAGGTGAGCCCCTTGATGGCTCCGGTCGTCAGCGCTTCGATCTGGCCTGTCGTCAGCGCGGCGACCTGGGCGGTCGTCATCGCCGCGATATGCGCCGATCCAAGGCCCGGGATGGCGGTGGCGCTGTCGATGAGCGCAAGATTCGCCGTCGTAAGGGCCGGCACCTGGGTGCTGGTCAGCGCGCTCACCTGGGCGGAGGACAGGCTGGCGGCCTGGCCAGTGGTCAAGGCGGCGATACCGGCGGTGGTCAGACCCTTGATCGCCTGGGTGCCCAGGGCGGCGATCTGATCCGTCGACAGTGCCGCGAGTCCCGCCGTGGTCAGGCCAGCGGTCTGTGTCGAGCCCAGCGCGGCCACCTGCTCGGTGGAGAGCGCTGCGATCTGGGCCGTTGTCAAGGCCGCGATCGCCGTCGAGCTAAGACCTTTCACCGCGGTGGAGGTCAGCGCCGCGACCTGATCCGTCGTCAGGCTGGCCGTCTGAGCCGACGTCATCGCGCCGAGCTGAGTGGAGGACAGCGCGGCGATCGCATCCGTCCCGATCGACGCCAGATCCACGGTCTGCAGGGCAGAGATCTGCGCCGTGGTGAGGGCGGCGAGCTGGCCGGACGAAATCACCGCCATCTGAGCGGTCCCAAGGGCGACGATACCCGAGGAGGTCAGCCCCGACATGGCGGACGCCGAAAGCGCCCCAACCTGGTCGGTCGTCAGGTTTGCAACCTGCGCCGTCGTAAGGACCGCCGTCTGTTTCGACGACAAGGCCGCGATCGCCGTCGTTGAAATCGCCGCGAGGTCGGCGGTCTGCATGCTCGCGATCTGGGTGGTGGTCAAAGCCGCCACCTGACCCGAGGACAGAGCCGCGGTCTGGGTGGAGGTGAGCGCCACGATCCCCGCGGTCGTGAAGCCTTCGATGGCAGTGGTCGACAGAGCGCCGATCTGGTCCGTGGTCAGGAGCGCGATGTTCGCCGTCGAGAGCCCCGCTGTCTGAACCGAACTCAGGGACGCGATCTGGTCAGAGGAGATCGACTGTATCTGCTCCGTCGTGAGGGCTGCGACACCGGCGGAGGTCAATCCCTTGATCGCCGATGTCGTGAGAGCCGCGAGCTGGCCCGTCGTCAGGCTTGCGACCTGCGCCGTCGTCAGGGCAGCCACCTGGACCGAGGTCAGACCGGCGATCGCGTCGGTGGCAATCGAGGACAGATCGACGGTCTGAAGCGCCGCGACCTGGGCGGTTCCCAGCATGGCGACCTGGCTCGAGGTCAGAGCCGCCGCCTGCGAACTGGTGATTGCCACGATGCCAGCGGTGGTCAGGCCGGCGATTGCGCCGGTGGCCAAGGAAGCGACATCCCCCGTTTCCATCGCAGCGACCTGCGACGTTCTCAGGGCCGCGAGCTGCGTGGAGCTGAGGGCCGCCGCCTGGTCGGTCGTGAGGGCGACAATGCCGTCCGTCGTCAGGCCGGAAACTCCGGCGGTGGACAGGCCCTTGATGGCCGCCGTCGACAGGGTCACGACCTGGGCGGTGCCGAGGCTTGCGACCTGTGCCGAGGTCAGGGCCGCCGCCTGCGCCGAGCCGAGGCTGGCGATGGCTTCGGTCGAAATCGCCGCCAGATCATCCGTCTGCAATGCCGCGACCTGCGCCGTTCCGAGCGCCGCGACTTGGTCGGACGACAGAGCCGCCGCCTGCGCGGTCGTCATTGCGACAATTCCGGCGGTGGTCAGCCCCTTGATCGC
Organism: Amaricoccus sp.; assembly: GCA_048594665.1. Lineage (GTDB taxonomy): Bacteria > Pseudomonadota > Alphaproteobacteria > Rhodobacterales > Rhodobacteraceae > Amaricoccus. The sequence goes on from JBMDWT010000031.1 coordinate 21,868, forward strand.
CGTCGAGGACAGGGCGGCAAAGTCGTCCGTTGCAAACGCCGCGACCTGGGCGGTGGTCATGGCCGCCAGCTGAGTGGAGGTCAGGGCCGCCGCCTGGTCGGTGGTCAGGGCAACGACACCGTTGGTGCTCAGACCGGCCACCCCCGTCGTCGAGAGGGCCGCGATGGCCGAGGTTGCCAAGGCCGCGATTTGCGCCGTGGTCAGGTTGGCAACCTGAGCGGAGGTCAGGGCCGCCGCCTGGGCCGAGCCGAGGCCCGCGATGGCGTCGGTTGTGATCGCAGCGAGATCGACCGTCTGGAGAGCCGCGACCTGAGCGGTTCCCAAGGCCGCGACCTGCTCCGAGGAGAGCGCCGCCGCCTGGGCTGTGGTGATCGCGACGATGCCGGCCGTGGTCAGGCCCGGGATCGCACTGGTCGAGAGGGCCGCGAAATCGGCGGTTTCGAAGGCCGCGATCTGCGCGGTGCCGAGAACCGCGAGCTGGGCCGAGGTCAGGGCCGCCGCCTGATCGGTGGTGAGGGCGACGATGCCGGCGGTCGTGAAGCCGGCAAGACCGCTCGCGGCGATTCCCGCCAGGGCCCCCGTGCTGAGCGCCGTGAGCTGGCTGACGGTCAGGGCCGCCGCCTGGGTCGAGCTCAGGGCCGCCGCCTGGGCCGAGGTGAGGCCCGCGATGGCGTCGGTCGTGATCGCGGCGAGATCGGCGGTCTGCATGGCCGCGATCTGGGCCGTGGTCAGGGCCGCGACCTGCTCGGAGGAGAGAGCCGCCGCATGGGCCGTGGTGATGGCGACGACACCGGCCGTGGTCAGACCCGCGATCGCCGTCTTGGACAATGCCGCGAAATCAGCCGTCTCCATCGCCGCGATCTGCGCGGTGGTCAGGGCCGCCAGCTGGGCCGAGGTCAGAGCCGCGGCCTGATCGGTCGACAGGGCGACGATGGCGCCGGTGGCCAGCGCGGCCACTCCCGTCGAGGAGAGCCCCGTGAGAGCCGAGGTCGTGAGAGCCGCGACCTGAGCAGTGGTCAGGTTGGCCACCTGGGCGGTGGTCAGGGCCGCCGCCTGGGCCGAGGTCAGGCCGGCGATTGCTCCGGTCGTGATCGCGGCGAGATCAGCGGTCTGAAGCGCCGCGATCTGCGCCGTGCCAAGGCCCGCGAGCTGTTCGGAAGAGAGAGCCGCCGCATGGGCCGTGGTGATGGCAACGATCCCGGCCGTGGTCAGGCCTGCGACCGCTGTCTTTGAAAGAGCCGCGAAATCGGCGGTTTGCATCGCCGCGACCTGCGCGGTGGACAAAGCCGCCAGCTGGGACGAGGTGAGCGCCGCCGCCTGCTCGGTGGTGAGAGCGACAACGCCATCGGTTGTCAGGCCGGCGAGACCCGTCGAGCCGAGGCCCTTGATCGCGCTGGTTGAAATCGATGCGAAATCCGCTGTTTGCAGAGCGGCGACCTGAGCGGAGGTCAGGGCGGCGACCTGCGCGGAGCCAAGGCCAGCGATGTTGCCGGTGGTCAGATCGTCGATCACCGACGTGCTCAGGGCCGCGATCGCCGCCGTCGACAGGGATGCCAACTGATCGGAGGTCAGGGCCGCGACCTGCGCCGAGGTGAGAGCCGCCGCCTGGGTCGAGGTCATGCCCTTGAAGGCGGCCGTGGTCAGAGCCGCGACTTGGCCGGTGGTAAGGTTCGCAACCTGCGCCGACGTGAGGGCGGCGGCCTGGGTCGAGGTGAGGCCCGCGATGGCATCGGTCGTGACCGCCACGAGATCCGCCGTCTGCATCGCCGCGATCTGGGCCGAGGTCAGGGCCGCGACCTGTCTGGAGCTCAGGCCCGCGATATTGGTCGCGGTCAGGTCGTCGATCACAGCCGTGCTCAGCGCGGCGAGGTCAGCTGTAGAGAGCGCCGCAAGCTGGTCGGAGGTCATACCCGCGACCTGGGTCGAGGTCAGGGCCGCGGCCTGGGTCGAGGTCATGCCGGCGATCGCACTCGTGGTCACCGCCACGAGATCCGCCGTCTGCATCGCCGCGATCTGCGCCGAGGTGAGGGCCGCGATCTGCGCCGAGGTCAGGCCCGCGGCGTTGGTCGCGGTCAGATCGTCGATCACAGATTTGCTCAGGGCCGCGATGGCAGCCGTCGACAGGGCAGCGACCTGATCGGAAGTCAGGGCGGCGACCTGCGCCGAGGTCAGGGCCGCCGCCTGGGTCGAGGTCATGCCGGCGATGGCTTCGGTGGTCACCGCCACCAGATCCGCCGTCTGCATCGCCGCGATCTGCGCCGAGGTGAAGGCCGCCATCTGAGCGGAGGTCAGGCCCGCGGCATTGGTCGCGGTCAGGTCGTCGATCACAGAGGTGTTCAAGGCGGCGATGGCAGCGGTCGAGAGCGCTGCGACCTGCTCGGAGGACAGGCCTGCCACCTGCGCCGAGGTCAGGGCCGCGGCTTGAACCGAGGTCATGCCCTTGATGGCGGCGGTCGTCACGACAGCGAGATCCGCCGTCTGCATCGCCGCGATCTGAGCCGAGGTCATGGCTCCGATCTGGGCGGAGGTGAGGCCAGCGGCGTTGGACTCGGTCAGATCGTCGATCACAGCCGTGCTCAGGGCCGCGATCGCCGCCGTCGACAGGGCCGTGACTTGCTCGGAGGTGAGATTTGCCACCTGCGAGGAGGTCAAGGCACCCGCCTGGATCGAGCCAAAGCCCTTGACCGCGGCGGTGGACAGAGCGGCGATCTGCGCGGTCGTGAGGTTGGCCACCTGCGCGGAGGTCAGGGCCGCGGCCTGCGTCGAAGTTATGCCGGCGAAGGCATCGGACGTCACCGCCGCCAGATCCGCCGTCTGCATCGCCGCGATCTGCGCCGAGGTCAGGGCGGCGACCTGGATGGAAGTCAGGCCGGCGGCATTGGTCGCAGTCAGGTCGTCGATCACACCCGTGCCCAGCGCGGCGATCGCCGCGGTCGAGAGGGCGGCGACCTGAGCGGCGGTCAGGGCGGCGACCTGCGGCGAGGTCAGGGCCGCGGCCTGGGTCGATTTCATGCCGGCGATGGCGGCGGTGGTCACGGCGACCAGATCGGCCGTCTGCATCGCCGCGATCTGCGCCGAGGTCATGGCCCCCATCTGGGCGGAGGTCAGACCGGCGGCGTTTGTCGCGGTCAGATCGTCGATCACAGACGTGCTCAGCGCGGCGATGGCAGCCGTCGAGAGAGCGGCGACCTGCTCGGAGGTGAGAGCCGCCACCTGCGCCGAGGTCAGGGCGGCCGCCTGGGTCGATTTCATACCCGCGATGGCGGCGGTGGTCACCGCTGCGAGATCGGCGGTTTCCATGGCCGCGATCTGGCCCGAGGTCATGGCGCCGATCTGCGCCGAGGTGAGGCCCGCGGCATTGGTCGTGGTCAGATCGTCGATCACAGCCGTGCTCAGCGCGGCGATGGCCGCGGTCGAGAGAGCGGCGACCTGATCGGAGGTCAGGTTAGCGACCTGCGCGGAGGTCAGAACCGCCGCCTGGGTCGAGGTGAGCCCCTTGATCGCCGCGGAGGAGATTGCAACGAGGTCGGCGGTTTCAATGGCCGCGATCTGGCCGGTGCTCATCGCCATGATCTGGGTCGATGTCAGGCCGGCCGCGTTCGACGCGGTCAGATCGTCGATGACGCCGGTCGTCAGCGCGGCGATCGCCGTTGACGAGAGGGAAGCCACCTGCGCAGAAGAGAGCGCGGCAACCTGGCCCGAGGTCAGGGCCGCCGCCTGGATGGTGGTGAACCCCTTGACCGTGCCGGTCGAAAGAGCCGCGATCTGATCCGTGGTCAGGCCTGCCACCTGCGCCGCGGTCAGAACCGCGGCTTGGGTCGATTTCAGGCCCGCGAGAGCGGCGGTGGTCACGGCCACCAGATCCGCCGTCTGCATCGCCGCGATCTGCGCCGTGGTCATGGCGCCGATCTGGGCCGAGGTCAGGCCGGCGGCGTTCGTCGCCGTCAGGTCGTCGATCACATCTGTTCCCAGCGCGGCGATGGCCGCGGTCGAGAGAGCCGCGACCTGATCGGAGGTCAGGGCGGCGACCTGCGCCGAGGTCAGGGCGGCCGCCTGGGTCGATTTCAGCCCCGCGATGGCGGCGGTGGTCACGGCGACCAGATCGGCCGTCTGCATCGCCGCGATCTGCGCCGAGGTCATGGCCCCCATCTGGGCGGAAGTCAGGCCGGCGGCGTTTGTCGCGGTCAGATCGTCGATCACAGACGTGCTCAGCGCGGCGATGGCCGCGGTCGAGAGCGCCCCGACCTGATCAGAGGTCAGGGCGGCGACCTGCGCCGAGGTCAGGGCGGCCGCCTGAACCGAGGTCATGCCCTTGATCGCGGCGGTCGTCACCGCTACGAGATCGGCGGTTTCCATGGCTGCGATCTGGCCCGAGGTCATGGCGCCGATCTGCGCCGAGGTGAGACCAGCGGCATTGGTCGCGGTCAGGTCATCAATGACACCGGTGGCCAGCGCCGCGATCGCGCTCGTCGAAAGCGCGGCGATCTGATCCGAGGTCAGGTTGGCGACCTGCGCCGAGGTCAGGGCCGCCGCCTGGGTCGAGGTAAGACCCTTGAGCGCCGTGCTCGAAACCGCGACGAGATCGGCGGTTTCCAATGCCGCGATCTGTCCCGTGGACATGGCTGCGATCTGGGTGGAGCTGAGGCCGACGGCGTTGCTCGCGGTCAGGTCGTCGATCACGCCGGTGCCCAATGCCGCGATGGCGGCGGTGGTCAGGGCCGCCACCTGGGCGGAGGATAGAGACGCGACATGGGCCGAGGTCAGAGCCCCTGCCTGGGTGGACGTGAAGCCCTTGATCGCGGTGGTCGACAATGCGGCAACCTGAGACGAAGTCAGGCCTGCGACCTGCGCGCTGGTGAGGGCGGCGCTCTGGATCGAGGTCATCGCCGCGATGGCCGTGGTGGTGACGGCGGCGAGATCGGCGGTTTCCATCGCGGCGATCTGCGCCGAGGTCAAAGCAGCGACCTGAGCGGAGGTCAGGCCGGCGGCGTTGGTCGCGGTCAGGTCATCGATGACGCCGGTCGTCAGCGCGGCGATCGCGCCGGTTGACAGGGCGGCGATCTGATCCGAGGTCAGGTTTGCGACCTGCGCGCTGGTGAGGGCGGCGCTCTGGGTCGAGGTCATTCCCGCGATGGCCGTGGTGGTGACGGCGGCGAGATCGGCGGTTTCCATCGCGGCGATCTGCGCCGAGGTCAGTGCGGCGAACTGAGCCGAGGTCAGGCCGGCGGCATTGGTCGCGGTCAGATCGTCGATGACAGAGGTCGACAGCGCGGCG
>JBMDWT010000032.1:0-3900 GCA_048594665.1 Amaricoccus sp.
GGGACCTGATCCGCGGATCACATCGGGGCCAGCGGCCATACAGTGTCGCGCAAACAGGCCGGACACATGACTGCACCCACTGTCACTGCGTCACGAAAGAATCTCCTTGCAAACCAGAGACCGTCCACACATGGCGCTTGAGGGCGTCATGTATGGTTGTCTCATCAATAATATCCGTTCTGGTGCAATCTCCCTCCGCAACAAGGATTTCGAGTTCCCCGATCTTCTCGGCGCGGCCTATGAATACCTGATTGCCAAATTCGCGGACTCTGCCGGCAAGAAGATCGGCGAATTTTACACCCCGCGGTCCGTCGTCCGGATGATGGTGCGCCTTTTGAGATTGACACTGGAATATGACATATATGATTCCTGCTGCGGGTCTGGCGGTATGCTTATCGCCGCCAAGGAATTCATCGACGAACACGGGCAGGGCGGGCGCAAGGCCAACCTGTTCGGGCAAGAAAACGCAGGCACCGTCTGGTCGATCGCCAAGATGAACATGCTGCTCCATGGCATCTGCAGTGCCAACCTTCACAACGACGATACACTCGCAGAGCCGAAGCGTACCGTCGAGAACGGCGAACTTCATCGGTTTGACCGCATCTTGACCAACCCGCCCTTTTCCCTGCCATGGGGATCGAAAGAAAGGACCGGTCTGGCGAATACCTTGGCAGCGCAAGTTTCCCGAACGCTTCTTCCACGAGGTCCCGCGCGGAGCCAAGAAGGCCGACCTCATGTTCCTCCAGCACATGCTGCATATCATCAGCCGGGACGGCGGCATAATGGCGACCGTCATGCCGCATGGCGTCCTGTTTCGTGCTGGAGATGAGGGCAAAATCCGTAAGAGGATCATAGAAGATGACCAGATTGAGACCGTCATCGGGCTTGATCCGCAGCTGTTTTATGGAACCGGCACTCCGGCTTGCATCATGGTTCTGCGCCAGCAGGTCAATCAAGGCGCGAACCGTGTCTCCGGCAAACCGAAGGATCGCCAAGGGAAGGTCATCTTCATCAACGCCGACCGCGAATACTTCGAAGGTCGGGCGCAAAACCACCTGATGCCCGAACACATCGAGAAGATCGTCAACACTTTCGAGGAGTATTGGGAGATCCCTAGCTTCTCGGCCATCGTCGACATCGACACGCTGCGCGACAACGATTTCAACCTGAATATTCGGCGCTACGCCGACAACGCGCCGCCGCCTGAACCGCACGACGTGCGGGCCCATCTGGTCGGCGGCATCCCGCGGGCCGAGGTCGCGGCCAAAGCCGATCTGTTCCGCGCCCATGGTCTGAACCCGATGGACCTGCTCGTACCCCGCGATGACCGGTATCTCGACTTCGCGCCGAACCTGACCGCGAAATCCGACCTGAAACCGGCCATCGAGGGCAACGCGGGCCTGCAAGCGCGCGAGGCCGAAATCAGCGGTCTTAGGTAGCAAATGCACCAAGGCTTGCTTTCTGTTCAAAAATAGAACATAAAGCGAACATTATGAAGCCGAGGAGCGATGATGGCGCAGCATTTTCTTCTGTCGGCAGCGGTGAGGACCCTGTCGCTGAAGTCGATCTTCTCGGAAGGCGAGGATGCCACCTATCAGCGATTCTGCCGACTGTGCTGGCCGGAGACGGATGGCGCCCCGATCTGCCCTTTATGCGGCTGCGTCGATGTTTATCATCTGACGTCCCGGCGGCGTTACAAATGCGCGGCCTGTTACCGACAGTTCAGCGTGACGTCCGGAACAATCTTTGCGTCGCGCCAGCTTTCTTTCGTGGACCTGCTCGGGGCAATTTGCCTGTTTGTGAATGCTTCGAAGGGGCTATCCGCGGTGCAGCTGTCACGAGACCTCGACGTGCAGCACAAGACAGCGTTCGTGTTGATGCACAAACTGCGCGAGGCAATGGCAGCTGAGACACGCGAAGCTCGCCTGTCCGGCATGATCGAAATCGATGGCGCGGCTTTTGGCGGTCATGTCCGGCCGGCCAATCTGCGCGAAGACCGCGTCGATCGCCGGCTTCTTGGCCATCGGAGTGGCAAGCGCCGCGTGGTGGTGGTTCTACGGCGGAGACATGGCCGGACGGTGGTCCGGACCTTCCTGAGGGAAGCCCAAGGCGTGGAGTTTGCTCGAGATATGATCACTCCAGGGTCTACTGTCGCGGCTGACGAAGTGGCACACTGGGATCTGCTTGAATCTGATTTCGATATGCAAAGGATCAATCATTCAGAGGCTTACAGTCGGGATGGCGCCCATACCAATCTCGCCGAAAGCTTCTTCTCGCGGCTGCGGCGAATGATCGGCGGCCAGCATCTGAGGGTCGATGCAAGATATCTCGACGCCTACGCGACTCATGCGGCCTGGCTCGAGGATCATCGTGTTGAGAGCAACGGGCGCATGGCCGATCGGCTGATCGGCGGAGCGTTGGCCGCTCTGGTCAGCCGGACATGGAGCGGCTATTGGCAGCGACGCGCAGCGTGATGGCGTCCCCCGGCGCCCAGATGCACATGCCCTTGCGCTTTTCCACCATGCGGACGAACTTTCGGCGTTTGGCATGACGGAGCGCCTGCACGACCTTGAACACGACCGAATTGCGAAGTGCCGTGTCAGAGATGTCCATGCCTCGCTCCGCCATCACCCGCTCGGCGAGTTCGCGCGTCGTCAACTCCCCGTCGATGCCGAGATGGCTGGCGCAGATATCGGAGATTTCGCCTTTCTTGAAGAAGCGGTGGCTGACGAGGTACCGGGCCCGTTGCCGTTCCGGTGCGGTGAACAGCTCAATCGTCGCGTTCACATGCGCCAAGTCGTGCTTCGCCTGGGCGATCTGAGCCTCGTAGGCTCTGATCCGCCCGAGGATCTCAGCACGCTTTTCCGTTAGAGTTTGGACAACCAGCAGCTCGGCCATCCCGCCATTGAATTCGAACCGCGGCCTGCGATCCAGCCAGCAATCTGGTGCATTTGCTACCTAAGACCGGAAATCAGGGCCGCCTTCAACACCTGGTGGGACGCGCATCGCGACGGGATCGTCGCGCTGGCCGGGGCGGATCAGGCCGCCGCCCTGATCCGTCTCCGCGATGAACTTCTGTCCAGCTTCTCGGAAACGCTGGAGGGGCTTGCCATGCTTGATCCCTTCACCGTGCGGGGCATCATCGCGCAGTTCTGGCAGGCCACGCGCTTTGACTTCCTCACCCTCATGGCGCGCGACACGCGGGGGGTGGTCGATGCCTGGCGCATTTCCATCGTCACGGCGCTGGAGGACAAGGGCCACAAGGATAGCCCACTGGACCACAAGCTGGTCAGCTTTTTGATGGGTGGCTTCGTGCGCGAGATCGCGGAGCTGGAGGCGCGCAAGGCGGAGCTCGAGGCCCAGATCAAGGTTGCGACCGTCACGCCCGAGGAGGGCGAGGAGGAAGAGGACGACGCCGAGCCGGTGGACGAGGCGCAGGTGAAGCGCTGGAAAAAGGAACTGACCGAGGTCAGGAAGACGCTGAAGGCCAGGCATGCGCAGTTCACCGAGGCGATCAACGGGGCCGTCGATGGGCTGAGCGATGCGGATGCGGCAGCGCTGATCCTGAAGATCCTGCATGACGACATGGAAAAGATCCTGACGCGCTATGTCGCGGCGCAGCGCGGGCGGATCGTGGCGGCGTTTGAAAACTGGTGGGACAAGTATCGCGTGACCCTGACCGAGATCGAAGGCGCGCGGGCCGAAGCGACAGGCAAGCTGGCCGGGTTCCTCAAGGGGTTGGGGTATGTCTAAGGTCTGGGAGCCAGAGCGCCTCGGCAAGATATGTTACATCAAGGCGCGCATCGGGTGGCGCGGCCTCTCATCAGCGGAATATACCGAGGATGGCCCTTTTTTGATTGCAGGTCAGCATATCAAAGATGGCCAAATCGCTTGGGACAA
>JBMDWT010000033.1:0-224385 GCA_048594665.1 Amaricoccus sp.
CCGGTTCCGCAGATCCTGAACCGCCGCCCGCTTGTCCCGCCGCAGGTCAACCGCGTCATCCGCTACGCGACAGAAGGCATAGAGCGCCAGCGCCGGATCCCGCACCCGGGCCGGCATCAGGAGCGAGGCCGCGTAAAAGGACTTCGACCCCTGTCGGATCGCGGCGCGACAGGACGCCAGATCCTCCGCCGGGATCACCGCGCCGCCTCCGGCACCAGCTGGCCCATCACCTCGGCCGAGGCGATCACACCCGGCAATCCCGCCCCCGGATGGGTTCCGGCACCGACCAGATACAAGCCCCGCGCCTCCTCCGAAATATTGTGCGGCCGAAACCAGGCGCTCTGCAGGATCCGCGGCTCGATGGAAAATCCACAGCCATGCGGGCTCAGATACCGGTCGCGGAAATCCTCGGGCGTGAAGACCAGACTGGCCGATATCCTGTCGCGCAGGCCGGGCATCATCTTCTCCAGGGTCGCCTCGATGCGGAGCCGATAGGGCTCTGCCATCCGCGACCAATCCACCGGCTTGGCAAAGCCCAGATGGGGAACCGGCGACAGGGCATAGAATGTGTCGCCGTCTTCCGGTGCCACGCCGGGATCGGTGACGCTTGGCCGGTGCAGATAGAGGCTGAAATCCTCGGCCAGCGTGCCGGCCCGGAAGATATCGTGAAGCAGCCCCTCGTACCTTGGACCATTCAGGATGGTGTGATGTCCGACATCGCCCCACATCCCCCGGGTGCCCCGGGTTCCGAAATACCAGACGAACAATCCCATCGACCAGCGTTGGCGGGTCATCTTCGTCTCGGTCCAGCGCCGTTTGCGCGTGTGGCGCAGCAGGCTGCCGTATGTGACGCTCGGATCGGCGTTCGATACCACCACGTCCGCCTCGAAAACCGTGCCATCGCTGGTCCGGGCGCCGCGAACCGCCCCGTCCTTGGTGATGATCTCGGTCACGTCGCGATTGAGCAGAACCTGTCCGCCCTGATCCTCGATCACCCGTGCCATCGCCGCGGCGATCGCTCCGGTTCCGCCCATCGCATAATGGACACCGAATTCCCGTTCGAGATGCGAAACCAGCGAATAGATCGACGTGACCCGCGACGGGTCCCCGCCTATGAACAGGGGGTGAAACGACAGGGCCATGCGCAGCCGCGGATCCCGCACCCGCCTTGACGCATGGACATGGACCGACCGGTCCGCGCGCAGACGGGCAAAGCTGGGCAGAACCTTGAACAGATCGCGCAGCCGGTGCATCGGTTTTTGACCGAGATCCTCGAAGCCGACCCTGTAGCGCTCGGCGCTGTCCTCAAGGAACCGGTCATATCCGGACAGATCCGAAGGGGCCACCCGTGCCACCTCCGCCCGCATCGCCGCCGCCTCGGCGCAGGCGGCGATGCGGGACCCATCGTCAAAGCGGATTTCGTAAAACGGATCGAGCGGGCGCAAATCCACATCGGCGTCGAAATCACGGCCACAGTCGGCCCAGAGTTTACGCAGGACATGCGGGACGGTGACGATGGTGGGTCCGAGGTCGAACCTGTGGCCGTTTTGATGGATCGCACTGGCCCGGCCCCCCGGCATGTCGAGCCGGTCGATGACCGTCGCCCGATAGCCCTTTGCCCCGAGGCGCATCGCCGCCGCCAGACCCCCGAAGCCCGCGCCAATCACCACCGCGGGTGGCCGCATCGCGCGTTCCAGGGCAACCGCCAGTTTGGCATCCATTCTTGTCAGCATGGGGCCAGCCTATCTATGTCCAGTTTTGTTTACAACTAAAATACAAGTCTCTCAAGGCAGCGCTGTCAACATGGCTTTGCAGGGAGGAAGATTCATGTCAGAACATATAGACAGATCCCGTCGGCGGAGGATGGAAAGATCCAAAGCGTCAGCCTCAGTTTTTTCCGTTTCGGCCGGGTGTCGGATCGCCTCTGGGCCCTCGCCCAGATGCTTCTCGCCCGTCGCGGCCTGACCCGCGTCGAGGATATCGGCTTTTGGAAGCTGTTCGGATCCGGCACGGGAGAAGGCTTCACGCCGCTGCCCGATGTCTCGGTCTATGCCATTCTGGCCACCTGGCCGGAAACCGGGACCGCGCGCCGCCGCATCGACGAGGCCCCTGTCTTTCGCCGCTACCGCGCCCGGGCCAGCGAGAGCTGGACCCTGTTCCTCGATCCGATTTCGGTGCGCGGGTTCTGGAGCGGTGAGCATCCCTTTCTGCCTGAGCCTTCGACCAGCGCGGGACCCCTGGCGGCCCTGACACGCGCCTCCGTCCGGCCCCGGGTCCTGTCGCGGTTCTGGGGCCGAGTTCCGGACATCAGCCGCCGGATCGGGACGGATCCCAATGTGATGTTCCGGATCGGCGTGGGAGAGGTTCCCTGGCTGCGTCAGGTCACCTTCTCGATCTGGCCCGACGAGGCCAGCATGGCCGCCTTTGCGCGGCGGGGCTGTCATGCCGAGGCGATCCGTGCCGTCCGCGCCGGGGGATGGTTTTCCGAAGAACTTTACGCCCGGTTCCGCGTCGCGGGCGAAATGGGCAGCTGGGGCGGGATCTCCCCCCTTGTCCCGACCAGAACGGAGCTTGCAGAGCCATGACCCAGGCCTATCCCTTCACCGCGATCGTCGGCCAGGACGAAATGAAACGGGCCCTCGTCCTGACGGCGATCGATCCCGGCATCGGCGGCGTGCTGGTGTTCGGCGATCGGGGGACGGGCAAATCCACCGCCGTCCGCGGATTGGCGGCGCTCCTGCCCCCGCTGCGGGCCGTGGAAGGATGTCCGGTGAACAGCGCGCGTCCCGAGGATGTGCCGGACTGGGTCGCGCTTCGGTCCGCCCGGGTGATCGATCGTCCCACCCCCGTCGTCGACCTGCCGCTGGGAGCCACCGAGGACCGCGTCGTCGGCGCGCTCGATATCGAACGGGCGCTGACGCGGGGAGAGAAGGCGTTCGAGCCGGGCCTCCTCGCCCGCGCGAATCGCGGCTATCTCTATGTCGACGAGGTCAATCTGCTGGAGGATCATATCGTCGACCTCCTGCTCGATGTCGCGGCCTCGGGGGAAAATCTGGTCGAGCGCGAGGGGCTCTCGATCCGTCATCCCGCGCGGTTCGTGCTCGTGGGGTCGGGAAATCCGGAGGAGGGCGAGCTTCGCCCGCAACTGCTCGACCGGTTCGGCCTCTCGGTCGAGGTCGCCTCCCCCACCGAGATCGAGGACCGGATCGAAGTCATCCGCCGGCGGGACGCCTATGAAACCGACCGCGAGGCTTTTCTGGAACGCTGGTGGAGCGAGGATGCGCGGCTCCGCTCCGCCATCCTCTCGGCCCGGGACCGTCTCGGCGCCATCACCACCCCCGATTCGGCGCTCCGGGATTGCGCGGCGCTCTGCATCGCGCTCGGCTCGGACGGATTGCGGGGGGAACTTACCCTCATCCGGGCTGCCCGCGCCCTCGCGGCCTTCCTCGGGGATCCCGCGATCGGGCGGTCCCATATCCGGGCGCTGGCCCCCGTCGCCCTGCGCCATCGTCTGCGCCGCGATCCGCTGGACGAGGCGGGATCGACCGCCCGGGTGCTGCGGATCGTCGAAGAAACCCTGCCATGACCGACCTCGGGCGGCCCTGGTCGCGCGCCGCGCTGGCGCTGGACCTCCTGCTGATCGATCCGACGGGCCTCGGCGGGATCTGGCTGCGCTCGCGGGCGGGGCCGGTCCTGGATCGCCTGCTCGCGGCCCTGCCCGACGGGCTCCGGATCTCGCCCAATATCACCGAGGAGGCCCTGTTCGGCGGGATCGATTCCCTGGCCACGCTCGCCGCCGGGACCCTGGTCCGAAGCGAGGGGCTGCTCGGAAAAACGCCGCGATGCCTGATCCTGCCGATGGCCGAACGCACGCACGCCGCCACCGCCGCCTGTCTTGTCCGCGCTTGGCAATCCGGTAATATATTGATTTCAATAGACGAATCAAATGGACCCGATGAGGCGCTCCCCTCTGTCCTCGCCGAACGGCTCGGGCTTTGCCTCGATCTCGACGGGCTCGCCATCGGCGATTGCCCCGCCTTTGTCCGTCCCGACCTCTCCGCCGCCCGGGACCGGCTGGCAGAGGTGCGAACGCCGCCCGACGCCATCGCGGATCTCGTCACCCTCGCGGCGCGCCTCGGGATCACGAGCCTGCGTCCTCCGCTCTTTGCCCTGCGCGCGGCCCGCGCCGCCGCCGCCCGGGCGGGGCGCGCCGAAATCCTGCCCGAGGATCTCGCTCTCGCCGCCGCCCTCGTGCTCGGTCCCCGCGCCCTGACCCTGCCAGCGGAGCCGCCAACGGAACAGCCCCCCGATGACCCGGGCCCCGAGGATCCGGCCCAGGAGGATCCGACCCCCGGCGAGGCGCCCCCGCGCGATATGCTGCTCGAAGCGGCGAAAACCGTCCTGCCGCCCGACCTGCTCGACCGGCTGTCCCAGACGGGCGCGCCGAAATCGGCCAAGGGCGCCGGAGCGGGCGCTCGACGGCGCGGCAACCGGCGGGGACGACCGCTGGCCGCGCAACCGGGGCGTCCGGATCAGGGGCGCGTCGATCTGATGGCCACCCTGCGCGCCGCCGCCCCCTGGCAGACCCTGCGCCGCCGCGCCTCGGACCGGTTCCTCGTCATCACCCGCGCCGATATCCGCCTGCGCCGGTTCGAGGAACGCTCCGACCGGCTGCTGATCTTCGCCGTCGATGCCAGCGGGTCCGCCGCCGTCGCCCGCCTCGCCGAGGCCAAGGGCGCGGTGGAACTGCTGCTGGCCGAGGCCTATTCCCGCCGGGATCATGTCGCCCTCATCGCCTTTCGCGGCGAGAAGGCGGAGACCCTGCTGCCGCCCACGCGCTCGCTGGTTCAGGCGAAACGGCGTCTGGCCACCCTGCCCGGAGGGGGCGGAACGCCGCTCGCCTCCGGTCTGCGCATGGCGCTCCTGCTCGCGGACTCGGCGCGGGGGCATGGATTGACGCCGACCCTCGCGCTCCTGACCGATGGCCGGGCGAATATCGCGCTCGACGGCGCACCCGACCGGACCCGCGCGGCCGAGGATGCCCTCCTGCTCGCCCGTGCGATTCGCGCGCGCCAGATCCCGGCGCTGGTTCTCGATACCGGCAATCGACCGCGCCCCCCGCTGGCCGAACTCGCGGCGGCGATGCGTGCCCCCTGTCAGCCCTTGCCGCGCGCCACGTCCCGAAACCTCGCCGACAAGGTCAACCTGGCCCTCAGGACATGAACTGGAAAAACTACGCCTCCTTCTGGCCCAATGCGGCGGCCAGCCGTTTCGTCACCGTCGCCCCGCATCGCTGGCATCTCCAGGAGGCGGGCGCGGGTCCGACGCTGCTTCTGCTGCATGGGGCAGGGGCCTCGACCCATTCCTGGCGCGCGCTCCTGCCCGACCTCGCCCGGGATCATCATGTGGTGGCCATCGACCTGCCGGGTCAGGGTTTCACCCGCCTCGGCGACCGGTCGCGCTGCGGGGTGGAGGCGATGGCGGCGGATATCGCGGCGATGCTGCGGTCGCAGGCCATCACCCCCGATGCGATCGTCGGACATTCGGCGGGGGCCGCCATCGCCTGTCGCATGGCGCTCGATGCCCCCTGTCCGGTCGTGGCAATCAACGGGGCGCTCAATGCCTATCGCGGCCCGGCGGGTCCCTTGTTCCAGAGCCTGGCCAAGCTGCTCGCGCTCAATCCCCTGACGGCGGCGGCCTTTTCCCGGATCGCCGGGACGACCGAGCGGGTGCGCAAGCTGATCGCCTCGACCGGCAGCCAGATCGACGCGGAGGGGATCGAGCTCTATCGGCTGCTGGTCTCGGACCGCGGCCATGTCGATGCGACGCTGCGCATGATGTCGCAATGGAACCTGACCGGCCTGATCGATGCCCTGCCGCGGCTTCGGGCGCCCTGTCTGCTCCTGACCGGGGATCAGGATCAGGCGGTGCCGCCCGAGGTCTCCGACCAGGCCGCGGCGCGGCTTCGGGATGCCCGGCGCGAGCGTTTTGCCGGATTTGGCCATCTCCTGCATGAGGAGGACCCGGCCCGCGTGAGCGCGTCGATCCGGGCCTTTCTGGTCGCGCGGCGGGTGGAAAAAACCTTCGCCTGAAATGACGGCGCCCGGTTTCCCGGACGCCGTCGCCGCTTCAGGGAACGATCACACCGCGGCCGGTGAAGCGGCGATGCTTGAAATCGTCCAGCGCGGTGTTGATGTTGTCGAGGCTGTATTGGGTGTAATGCATCTTCACCTTGCCATCGGCGTTCAGCTCCATCAGTTCGACCAGCTCGGTGTAATTGCCCACCAGACTGCCGCCGACATTGATTTCCTCGATCACCAGATGGACGGTCGGAACCTCGACCTTGCCGCCATAGCCGATCACCAGCATCTGGCCGCCCTTGCGGACCATTTTCCAGCAGATGTTCTCGACCCCGAGTTCGCCGACGAAATCGATCACCACCTGTGCGCCGCCCCGGCTGATCTCGCGGACCTCCTCGATCACGTTCGGCCCGCCGTCGAGCACGAAATCCGCGCCGAGTTCCTTGGCCAATACCTGCGCCGCCGGTTCGCGGTCGACCGCGATGATGCGCGCGCCGCAGATGGCCTTGAGGCTCTGGAGCGCGATATGGCCGAGGCCGCCGACGCCGACGATCACGCAATAGGCGCCGGGCCTGAGCAGTTTCGCGGCCTTTTTCGCCGCGCGATAGGCGGTGATCCCGGCATCGGCCATCGGCGCCACGTCGAGCGGCGTGATCCCGGTGTTGAGCTTGATGAGCGCCCGTTCGTTGGTCAGGAAATATTCCGCGAAGCCGCCATCGAGCCCAAGCCCGGGGAACAGCGAATGCTCACAATGCATGTCCTCGCCATAGCGGCAGGCGAGGCAGATGCCGCAGGTCCGGTGCGGGTGGCAGATCACCGCGTCGCCCGGCTTGACCGAGGTCACGCCCGAGCCGACATCCTCGACCCAGCCGGCATTCTCATGGCCCATGATATAGGGCAGGAGCGTGCCATGGGTGTCCATGATGTCCTTCCAGACACCTTCGATGATATGGAGATCCGTCCGGCAGAGCCCGGCCGCGCCGACCTTGACAATCACCTCGTCGGGTTTGTTGATCGTGGGCGGGGCCACGTTTTCGATCTTGAGATCGACCGCCATGGCGGCATCGTATTCATAGAGACGCGCAGCTTTCATTTTATCCTCCCCGGTTCATTCCGCCGCGCCCGAAGGCGCGGCGCCGTTCCTATTTGCGCCCGAGCTTTTCCGCGCCGCCGCCGAGCGCCGCCCCGGCGGTCGGATCCTCTTCCTCGGCATGATCGCCGATCAGGGTTTCGGTGGTCAGGATCAGGGTCGCGACCGAGGCCGCGTTGCGCAGCGCCGCCGAGGTGACGCGCAGGGGATCGACCACCCCCGCTTCCAGCAGGTTGCCGAACTGCCCGGTTTCCGCGTTGAAGCCTTCGGCGCCGGACAGGGCCGCCACCTTGCGCACCACTTCGTTCGGGTCACGCCCCGCGTTGAGCGCGATGCGGGAGAGGGGCCGCGAGAGCACGGATTGCACCAGCTTCATGCCGGCCTCGACATCGCCACGGGCCTCTGCGATCGGGGCGTCGAGCGCGGGAGAGATCCGGGCGAGCGCCACGCCGCCGCCGACGACCACGCCTTCCTCCATCGCGGCCCGCACCGCCGCCAGCGCATCATCGAGCAATTGCGCGGTGCGTTTCTTTTCAACCGGCGTCGCCCCGCCCGCGTAGATGATCGCCGTCCCGCCGCAGAGTTTCGCCAGACGTTCGCGCAGCTTGTCCTGTTCGATGTTCGGCGGCGCGCGGTCATAGAGCCGCTGGACCTGGCCGCGCCGGGCCTCGATCAGGTCCGGATAGCCATGACCCCGGATGATCGTGGTATCCGAGCCGGTCGACACGACGGCGTCCGCCGATCCCAGATCCTCGCGCGTGATGTTTTCGAGCTTGCCGCCGAGGTCGCGCTGGATCACCCGGCCCCCGGTCAGGATCGCAAGATCCTCCATCATCGCCTTGCGCCACTGGCCATATTCCGGCGGATGCACCACGAGGAATTTCCCCGGCGCATCGGCCCCGAGCAGCGATTGCAGAACCTCGGGCGCGCACTCCTCGCAGATGATCAGGAGCGGGTGGCCGTCGCCCTCCGCGATCTCGCGGGCCGCCCGGAGCTGGTCCACCGAGGTCAGTTTCAGGTCGGTCATGACGATATAGGGCACCGCCAGCTCGGCCTTCATGTTCTCCTGATCGGTGACCAGATGGTGCGAGATATAGCCCCGGTCAAAGCTCATGCCCTCGATGACCTCGACATGGCTCTCGTCGCCGATGGCATAATCGGCGGTGATCACGCCCTTTGCCCCGACCGCCTTGAAGGCCTGCGCGACCAGGGCCCCCAGCCCCCGGTTGGTCGCCGCGATATTGGCGACGGAATCGAGGATGTCGCCCTCGACCTGGAACGCGCTTTTGCGCAGGGCCGCGTCGACCACGGCGACGGCGGCTTCGATCCCCTGGCAGAGATCCACCGCCTTGGCCCCGCGCGAGGTCAGCTCGACCCCGCCCTGCACGATGCCGTTGGCCAGCACGATGGAGGTGGTCGTCCCGTCGCCCGCGACTTCGTTGGTCTGCATCGAGACTTCGCGCACCACCTGCGCGCCCATGTTCTCGAAACGGTCGAACAGCTCGATCTCCTGCGCGATGGAAACCCCGTCCCGGGTGATCAGCGGCGTGCCGATCGGCCGGTCCACCATCGCATTCATTCCCTTCGGCCCCAGGGTGGGCTCGACGGCGGCGGCGAGGCGTTTCACCCCGCGTGCCAGCGCCTGCCGCGCATCGTTGCCGTGCAACAGGATTTTAGGCATGTCTTCCTCCAGCTGTCCCCGCGGACAGTCATTATGTCTTGTTGAGGTTTGCCTCAGCCGGCGACCCGGCTTGGCACCCGCTCCAGGATGAAATCGACGAGGGTGGGTTCTCCGCTGGTCTTCGCGACCTCCTGATACCGGCTGGCCTTCAACCCCCGGCACAGGGCGCCCCCGAATTCCATGTTGATCCGCACCGCGCGCAAGGCGCTCATCCGGTCGGCATAGCCCGCCTCGGTCAGGGGCCGCCCCTCCAGATCCGGAAAGGCCGGATCCTCGGGCCGGAAGGCGAGACCGAGCGTCCCCAGGATCGCGAGATACCGGCCCTGTTGCCGATGCGTGTCGGGATCGGCGAACTCGACCTCGCGCAATTCCGCCAGCGTCATCGCCGCCACCTGGCGCGGTGCCATCCGCTTGGCTCTCAGGCCCAGAAGAACGGCCTCCTGGCGCCGGTGAAACGCCTTGCCGTCGAACTTGCGGCGGACCTCGTCGAGATTGCCGCCCTCCTCCCGCAGAGAAAAGGCTTCGGCGAAACTGCCGCCCGCGTTCACCGTCGCGTTCATTTCCTCGGCGCACATATGGTCCTCGAGCCGGACGGTCACGCGCCCGGCCCAGGGCAGGCGTCCGACTTCGCGCCGGATGCCCTCCGCCATCAGGAACGCGAAATTCGGACTGCACCAATAGGTCGGCAGACGGAAGCAGACGAGAACATCGTCTCCCTCCACCGCCACATCCTCGACAAAGCCCATGTCGGTGATCGGCTCGTCCAGCTCCGGATCGGTCACCAGGTCCAGGCGTGCCCGGACCTCCCGTTCCCGCTCTTGCATGACAGCCTCACTCCGCCGCGATCGAGACGGGCGCGTTGGCCAGACGGGCCTTGGCCGCCTCGATATCGATCCCGTAAAGCCGCGCCGCGTTCTGGCCGAGGATCTTCTCCTTGATCTCGTCCGTCAGCTGCACACCGCGTTCGGCGGCGATATCCTCGGGGATCTGGAAGTTCCAGAACTTCTCCACCAGCCATTTCGGCGTCCAGATCGCATAATCCGATCCGAACAGGATCTTCTCCGGCCCGACCCAGAACAGAAGCTCCGCGATCACCTCGCCGAAATACCGCGGCCGCGTGTGGATGAAGGGCAGGGCGACCGCCAGTCCGCCATAGACGTTGGTTTCCTGCACCGCGATCCAGCAGAAATCATCGAGCCGCGGCAGGCCGCAATGTTCCACGATGAAGTTCAGGTTCTGGAAGTCGGTCGCCGCGTAATCCACGTCATGAACGTCGAAGGCATCCTTGTTGAGCGGGATGATCGTCGGGCCCTTGTGGATATGAACGTTCCTGATCCCGAGCTTGTCGCAGAGTTCGAGGCATTTGTAGGACGCCGGATCGTTCAGCTTGTAGCCCTTGGACTCGCCGTTCCATTCGGCGGTATAGAGCTTCACGCCTTTGATATCGTAGGTTTCCTTCATGTAGTGAATATATTCCAGAGCCTTCTCGCCATCGCGCGGATCATAGGCGCCATTGACGATGAACCGCTCGGGATGACGCGAGGCCATCTTGGTCGTGCGTTCGATATTCCCAAAGCCGTTCTTGTAGAAATCCCCCAGGACCGTGGTCTGGACGATCGCCATGTCGTCCGGGCCATCGACGAACAGATCGTTGTAGATGTCGTCCTCGGAATATTTCTCGAACTTCGACTTTTCCCAGCGTTCCTCGGCGGGGCTCAGATTGTGGTGATAGGCATAGAAGCAGTCGATGAACTGCTTGCCGTGGATGTTGCGCTGGTTCTCCGGACTGCCGTCCCAGAAGTGGGTGTGGCCGTCGATGACAAAGATTTCCTTGCCTTCCGGTGTCTTGAACATGTCTTGCTCCCTGATTTCAGAGCGGTTTCCGATCCGGTTGCCCCGGATCGTCCGCTCCATGACCTTGTTGGCGCGATTGCCGGACCGGCGGTTGGGTCCACCTGGCCGGAAAGCGCCCTAGTTCGTGATCGCGACCTTGAGCACGCCGTCCCTTTGATTGGCGAAGAGGTCATAGGCCTCCTCGATCTGGTCGAGCTTGAAGCGATGGGTGACGAGCCCGCCGAGATCGACCCGGCCCGAGCCGATCACTTCCAGCATCCGCCGCATCCGCTCCTTGCCGCCGGGACAGAGCGCGGTCTTGATCGTCTTCTCGCCCAGCCCGGCGGCATAGGCGTCGAGCGGGATTTTCAGGTCGGTGGAATAGACCCCGAGGCTGGAGAGGGTGCCGCCCGGCCGGATGACCCTCAGCGCCGCCTCGAAGGTCGCCTGGGTGCCCAGCGCCTCGATCGCGACATCGACGCCGCGGCCGTCGGTGGCTTCCATGATCGCATCGACCGGATCCTGGGCCTTGAAGTCGATGACGGTGTCCGCCCCCATCCGGCGTGACATTTCCATGCGCGCGGGAACCGCGTCGACGGTGAAGATCCGGGTCGCCCCCATCAGCTTCGCGCCCGCCGTCGCACAAAGGCCGATCGGCCCCTGGGCAAAGACCGCGACGGTGTCGCCGATCCGGATCCCGCCATTCTCGGCACCGGCGAAACCGGTGGACATGATGTCGGGACACATCAGCACCTGTTCGTCGGTCAGAGCATCGGGGATCGGCGCGAGATTGGCCATCGCATCGGGGATCCGCAGATAATCCGCCTGCGCGCCGTCGATGGTATTGCCGAACTTCCAGCCGCCGATGGCCTGCCAGCCGTGTTTGGTGCCCGCCCCGTCCTGTGAGCAGAAGCCGCAGAGACAGGCATTGCTCCAGCCCGAGGGCGTGATGGCCCCGGCGATCACCCGCTGCCCCTCGTGAAATCCCCGCACCGAGGAGCCGAGCTTTTCAATGATCCCGACCGGCTCGTGCCCAATGGTCAGGCCCTTTGCCACCGGATATTCGCCCTTCAGGATATGGACATCGGTGCCGCAGATCGTGGTGGTCGTGACCCGGATCAGCGCATCCTCGGGTCCGATGTCCGGGATCGGCTTGTCCTCGAGAACGATGCGTCCCTTTTCCACAAAGCAGGCCGCCTTCATTTTCGCGGTCGATCTGTGCCTTGGCTTCTCGGCGAGCGTTTCGGTCGTCATGGATTGGTCCTTGCTTCAGAAGCCCGTGTCACGGGCCTTGGACTGAGGGGGGCCGGAGCCCGGCCCCCGGGATCGAAGCCGGTCAGATGTACTCCATCACCTCGTCCATATCGCCGAAGAGGATGACGGTGTTGTCATCCACCCGGACCATGCGGCCATAGTGGGTCGAGGTATTCACCTCGAAGATTTCGGCCGTCATGTCGCGGCCGAGATATTCGCTGATCTCGTCCATCTTGAAGATCAGCTTGCCCTCGCCGTCGATCCGGATCATCGCCGGCGCATAGGTGACGGTGATCCCGGGTTTGCTGCCCATGAATTCGGCGATGGCGCGGGCCTCGACCGAGTCGTTCATGGTGACACCGCATTGGTGGGAAATCGTCTGGTTGAAGGTGATATCCTTCATTTCCTTGAAGATGTTCTGGTGAGACGCGTCGCGTGCAACTGTGCTCATGGATCGGTTCCTTCAGGGTTCAGCGGCTGAGGCCAAGTTCGCCGAGGATATTCCCCAGACGTTCGAGCGAGGTCGCGCGCGCATCGTCATAGGAAATCGGCTTGGAATGCGGCTGGGACCAGATCGGGCGCAGGCCGTTCGCGGCCTTGTCGCAGAGATCGCCGTATTTCGAGATCCAGCTCTGGAACAGGGCGCGGTTCTCGGCCCCGTGTTTCTCGTCGTTCACGAGCAGATAGGCGAAATCGATCGCATTCGCGAGGTTGCGCTCGTAATCCGCCTCCGCCGCCGAGATCACCGAGGGTGTCGCAAAGTCGGAATTGGCCGCGGCGACCTGCATCATGAAGCCCGAGCGGAAGAGTTCCCCGACCAGGGGTTCAAAGAGCAGGTTGATCGCCAGATATTGCTCGACATAGTCGGTCGATCCCATGATGGTCTCGACCGTCTCGCGGGTGCCCTGCCAGATCGGATCCTCCATCCAGGCCCGCTTGCCGGCCTCGTCGTCCCAGCCGTCCAGATCCATCCCGATTTCGGCGAGATAGAGGGTGATGTCCTGGGCCAGCCGCAGCTTGTAGGAGGAATTCGTCAGCGTGGCATTGTTGATCATCTGAGTATAGCCATAGCGCTGCGCCTGCATCAGCGACGTGCCCAGGCCGAATTCCGCGTGTTTCCAGGCCCCCAGATGGACCATCAAAATCCGGGTCCAGGCCCGGTCCAGCGCCAGCGGGGCCCCCGAGCGGCGGGCGTTCTGGATGACGCTTTGCACCATGGTTTCGATTTTCGATTGACGTTGGTAGTGGGTCCGCTCCCATTCCTGATCCGGGGCGCGGAAGGCGTGCCAGTTCGAGGACAAGGCACGGGTGGACCCCTTCACATAGGCCCCGTCGCCATTCGGGAAGGAGATGATCCAGTTCTGGATCAAATAACGTTCCGGATCGGGCTGAACGTCGCAGGTCACATCCTCGTAATGCGTCGCGCGTTTGCCCTTCGGGGTGAAGTAGTTGTACCGGCGGCTGTCAGACCCCGCGAAAGTCGCGGCGCCCGCGGCGCCCGAGCCGACGGAGCTTGAAGTTGCTGGCATAGGGTATCCTCCCTTTATTTTTGAACAGTTCAGCGTGCTAGCGGTCGACCAGGGTCAATGGGTCGACGAACCGGTAGAAGGCGTGAACTTGTCGAAGTGAATCCGGTCAGGGTCGAAATCCTGCATGAACAGGACCGGCGAGAGCGCATCGATCATCGGAGGCGGACCGCAGGCATAGACATCGCCCTCGCCCTCGATGCCAAGCTCCTCGAGCTTCTGCTTCACCACCTCATGGACAAAGCCGCGCGCGCCGTTCCAGGTGCCGTCGTCACCCGCGTGGCTGAGCACCGGGGTGAAGGTGATGTTGTCGTGCTGCTCCGTCAGCTCGCGGATCCGGTCGAGATAGAAGAGATCGGCCTGCGTGCGCGCGCCATAGAAGAAATGCACCGGCCGGTTCTCGCCGCTGGCGATATGGTCGCGCAGGATCGACCAGATCGGCGACATGCCCGAGCCCGCCGCCACCAGGATCATGGCTCCGTCTCGGTCTTCCCGCCGGAAGCAGCTTCCGAAGGGGCCGCGGACGGTGACCTCGGCTCCGACATCGATTCCGCCGCCGTCGAGCTCGGCGGAGAACCGTCCTTCGGGATATTTCTTGATGATGAACTGGAGCTTCTCGGTTTGCTCTGGCGTATTTGCCATGGAAAACGAGCGCGTAATCGTCTCCCCCGTTTTCGTTGTGACTGTGATGTCGGCATATTGCCCCGCCCAGAACTTCATCGGCGCGGACAGGGCGATCTCGATGGCCCGGATATCATGGGTCAGCCGCTCGATTCCCGTGATGCGTCCCTTGTATTCCTTGACCGCGATGGACTTGGACAGGAGCTCCTCGTCGAAGTTCAGAAGCTCGACTTCCATGTCACTGTAGGCAATGGTTCGACAGAGCAATATTCCGCCCTGTTCCTTCTCCGGATCGGAAAGCGCGAAGGTGGAGTATTTCAGCATCTCCACATCGCCCTCGATCAGGTTGCATTTGCAGGCCGAGCATTGCCCTTCCTTGCATCCGTGCGGCAGCGAGATCCCCTGGCGGAATGCGGCGTTCAGAACCGTCTCGCCATCCTCGACCTCGAACTCCACCCCGACCGGATTGAGCCGCACCGTATAAACGTCCGTCATGGATAACCCCCGTTGGCAGGCAGGGGGCGGGCTGTCCCGCCCCCCTTGGTCGATCAGTTGCAGGGATTGATCTTGAACCCGGCGCGGTACTCGGCGAGGTGCTGCTCGCGGGCTTCCGGCGACATGGCGCGCAGCGCCTTGAGCGGCGAGCCCAGCGTATTGCCGCGCACATCGTCCAGCGTCCACATTTCCTTGTCGTCGAACCGCAGATGCGGCTGCGGGATCAGGGTCTTGCCATCGGGACGCACGAAGTTGAGGTCGGTGATGGCGTCGGCCAGATCCCAGCCGTCATAGAGGGTTTCCCACTCGCGCTTGCCGCTGAAGCGACCCATCGCGGGGGTGGGGCGGCCCTGGTATTCGTCCGCGAAGGCTTCCACCGCCGTCCAGCGGTCGAGTTCGTGGGCGAAGGTGTGCAGCTCGCCGTCGATCTCGTCCACCACCATATCCTCGCGGATGAGGCAGGGCACGAGGCAGGACCAGCAGCGATGCGGATAGACATACCCGACATCCGAGTTGAACAGGAGAACCTTCTGGCCCTTGTGGCTCAGCTTCTCGTACCATTTCCAGAACTCGCCGAACTCGGCATACCAGCCCGGATACTTGGCCTCGAACCATTCGAAGTCCTTGTCGGTCTGGGCCTCGATCCGCCAGAAGTTCACCGGCCAGCCGACCGCGAAGAATTGCGCGACCTTGTGGACATAGTTCTTCTTGGTGATCCGGTCCCAGGCGGCCTGGACGTCGTCGTGATGGATCTTGATGCCGTACTTTTCGAGCGGCAGCATGTAGGTCCGGTAGTAATCCTCGTAAATCCAGCGGTGCCACATTTCCGCGTAGGATTCCTTGTCCTTGTCGCGGTTGGTGGTGCCGTACTCGATAAAGGTGCCGATGGCCGCGTCGACGATCGCATGGTTCTGCCAGAAGGCATAGCGCATGTCGCGCTCCAGCAGCAGGTGGTTCGCCGGATCCTTCAGCGTCGCCATCAGCAGCGAGTGACCATTGCCGATATGGCGGCTCTCGTCCGACTGGACCGAGAGGAACACGGTCGGCAGCGCATAGTCGCCGTTACGGGCCGCTTCCGACGGCATCGCGACAAACAGCGTGTTGGTGAAGGCGGTTTCCGCGACGATGGTCAGATAGACGTTCGCCGAGGTGATCGCATCGCCGGTGATGAAACCCTCGCCGAACTGACGTCCGATGGTGGTCGCATAGCACTTGCCGAAGGCTTCCTCGGTGATATCGAACCCGGCCGGGTCGATATAGTTCTCCATATACCACTTCTTCAGGTTCATCTGGATCGTGGAATGGCGGAACTCGTCGACCATCTGCATGGTGAAACCGGTGCGCAGATCCTCACCCGGTGCCAGCCGCGCCACCATCGCCATCGAGCGGGCGGCGGAGATTTCCGGGAAGGGGATGATCGCCAGGAACAGCTTCATCCATTCGACCCAGCGCGGTTCCACATTGCGGAACATGTCGCCGCGCAGCGCCGCGTCGAGTGCGCCATAGACGCGGTTGTCCTTTTCTTCCTGCATCGGGAAGTAGGAGCGCAGCACCTGCTTCATCGGGTCGCGCGGTGCCTTGGCGATGGTATAGTCGGTGGGATAGGTCATCGCCTCCTGCACATAGGAGGGGTTCCACCCCAGATCGGCGATCTTCTTCGCCGCTTCGCCCACGGAGATACCCCTCTGGGCCGTGATCTTGTTCAGTGTTAACGTCGACATCAGCCGTTCACCCTTCCATCTGTTCTTGATTTTGGGAATGCCGGTTCACCCGGCTCAGGTTCGTCGGCAAAGGTCAGCGGAGTCGTTTCCATCGGACAGGACAGATCCGGGCGGGTGTCTGATTTCACCAAACAGCGCGGAGTGTGATCCAAGTCCGATTCTCCCTTCCTTTGTTCTTTTTGGCGGACCGTCCTAGGTCAGCCTTTCTTGTCCCCACCACAATGCAAATTTCGTGCCAACTTAACCGAAAATAAGCATATGCAAGCCGGGCCTGCATTTATCGCAAGGCTCACGCGTCCGTGTTCGTCCCGCGATGTAAAAATCTTTTACAGATGTATAGTGCGGTGATTTGTCGCTTTACAGATGAAAGTACTTGAAAAATATGGTTGATTTACACCTGAAACCCCCTTCTACTGGCGGGTGATACAGAGTGTCGCACCCGGCCGCGGGGCGACCGATCTTCAAGGAACATCAGGTCTTCCGATGCCAAAACTCGACGATATCCGTGGTGGCGACGGTACCGGCGGGGCCGCGCTCGCCCAGCAGATCGTGGCGAATGCCTCGCGCGACCTTGTCTTCGTGATGCAGTTCGTCGGCGAAACCCAGTACCGCGTCCTGAGGTATTTCCAGGATCTGGTGATCCGCGAGCTGGAGGCGCGCGGTATCCGGCGCGAGGACAATGCCCTGCTCCAGATCTTCATCGACCGGCATGCGACCGAGATGCGGGATTTCGTCTTCTCCGGCGTCGCCCTGTCGCGCCCGATCCGGATCGAGGAGATCGAGCGGATGATGGGTGACTCGACCAAGGTGTTCCGCGGCGATGTCTGGGATGCCCTGCGCAATCATATCGACACGGTCGAGAGCCGGTTCCTGGCCGAGGCCGACAGCCTGCCCGATCAGCTCGCGGCGATCGAGGCCGACGCCGAACGGATCGCCGGGCGATGACCCGGGCCCCGGCCGACATACTCGGGGACCGTCTGCGCACGGTTCTGGCCCTGACCGAGGCGAACGCGGCGCTGCGCCTGGCGCAATCGCAATCGAACGGCGCGCGGCTCGATGTCATGAGCATCGAGGACGACGGCCCCGATCCGGAGGCGCTCGCCGAGGCCCAGGGTCGCGACGATGTCGCCCGTGCCCGCATGGCCGAGATCGAGGCACGGATCGCCGCGCTGGACGCGGAGCTTGATCTGCTGGACCGCGAAATCGCGGACCTGTCCCGCTGAAAGGAGGACCGATGTCCTACGATACCCCGGTCGCACCGACCCTCTTCGATCTGCTCGCCCGCGGCTGGAGCCTGTCCGGCCCGGTCACGGCGCTCTGCTTCAATGCCGAGGCCAGCTCGATCGCCTTCGCCGGCGGCGGCGCGCTCGGGATTGCGCCGATCGCCGATCCCGAGCGCCCCGAGACCCGGATCCGGGTCGCCGCCGATACCGGGCGCGCGACGATCCTGCCCCGGCAATCCCCGGTCCGGCCGCTGGCCAGGGCCGACAGGACGCAAGGCCCCCTTGCCAGCTTCGGCGCCAAGAGCTTCGTGACCGGGGGGGCGAAGGATCCCCTGGTCTCCGTCACCCCCCGCGGTCAGGTCGTGCCGGTCTCCGCCGGTCTTTCGGGCGCGGTCACGGCGCTGGCCCGCGATCCTGCCTCCTCCACCATCGCCGCCGCCGGCGGCTCCCGCGTCACGCTCGTCTCCGACTCCGAAAGCTCCGGGTTCGACAGCCCCGCTCCGGTCACGGCACTGGCCTTCGCCCCCGGGGGCGGGACGCTCGCCGTCGGTCATGAGGGCGGCCTCTTCCTCTGGAAACAGGGCAATCGCCTGTGCGACGTGGGTCTGGCGCAGGCGCCCCGGGTGATCTCCTGGAGCCTGGACGGCGCCTTCCTCGCCTGCGGGTTCGATGCGCCCGGGTTTGCCCTGATCCGGGCGGAGGAGGGGGGGATCGACCTGGTGCCCGACTATCCGACCGAGGTCCGCTCCTTCGGCTGGAGTTCCAGTGCCCAGGTCCTTGTCACCTCCGGGGCCTTCCGCACCGTCGCCTGGGAGATGTCCTCCCTCGGCCGGGGGGAGCCGGTCGAGGTCGGCCGCGCCGGTCTGGTGATCGTCGACCGCGTCGCCGTATGCCCGACCCGTCCCCTGGTCGCGGTCGCCTATGCCAGCGGCCTCATCTGCCTCGCCAAGATCGGGGCCCGGGACGAAATGGTCCTGCGCACCGATGGCGCGCCCGTCACGGCGCTGGACTGGTCGCCCGATGGCGCGCATCTCGGGTTTGGATGCGCCGATGGCACCGCCGCGCTGATGTCCTTTCCGCCCAACATGTTCAAGTGAGGGAACCGTTCATGACAACCGAAACCCGCCTCAGCCCCGAGGAAGAAAGCAAGGATGCCTTTTTCCGCCAGATCGCCGATGTCGCCCAGGCGATGGTCGCGGCCCATGGCAAGGATTTCGCCACCGGCGCGCTGGTTCTCGCCGCGCGCTGGGTCGCCGATGGCCGGGTCACACCGCCGCCCGCCGGCAAGCCGAACTGACCTTTGACGCCGTCCGCCGGTTCGGGCCGCGCGCTCCATTGACCGGTGCCCGTCCGGCTGGCAAAAATTCCGGCCAAGCGGGCGGGCCAGAGGGACAACCCCCTTCGTGGGCCTTGAAAGAAGGAGAGGCCCATGAACGGGAACGCAAAGGTTTCATATGGCCTTCTGGCCTTTCTGACCCTGGTCGGCTCGGGTCCGGTCGCGGCGGCGGATCCGGTTTTCCGAACCGAACCCATTGTCTGGGCGGCCTGTCCCGATCCGGCGATCAAGGGTCTTGAATGCGCCAGCTACAAGGTTCCGCTCGACTATCGCCGGGCCGAGGGTCCGACGATCACGCTCGCGCTGCGCCGGATGCCGGCGGGGGGAGAGAGCAAGGGGATCCTCTTCTTCAATCCCGGCGGACCGGGGGGCACCGGCAGCATCCAGTTCCCCGAATGGTACGACCAGTTTCCCGCCCAGGTCCGCCAGTCCTTCGATATCATCAGCTGGGATCCGCGCGGCATCGGCGCCTCCACCCAGGGGCAATGTTTTGCGAACGGGAACGAGGAAGCCAGCCTGATCGGCGTTCTCGGCGCATTTCCGGTCAGCTTCGACGAACAGCACGCCTGGACCGAGGCCTATGCGACCTTCGCCGATGCCTGTGCCCGAAAGGCGGGGGATCTGCTCGCCCATATCTCGACGGCGGACACGGCGCGCGACCTCGAACAGCTGCGCCTGGCCAGTGGCGGCGCCCCGCTGAATTACTGGGGGGTGTCCTATGGGACCTTTCTCGGCGCAACCTATGCCAACCTGTTTCCGGACCATATCCGGACCCTGGTGCTCGATGGCAATCTGTCGCCGCTGGCCTGGACGGCGGGCGGGAATCCCACACCGCAACGAACCCTCGGCGACCGGATCGGCTCCTATGAAGTGGAGAACGTGTTCCAGCACTTCCTGCAACTCTGCGCCGCCGCCGGACCGGACCGCTGCGGCTTCGCCGCCAGCAGCTATGACCTGACGCGGCAAAAATGGGATGAGCTTCTGAACCGGCTCAGCGCCGGTCCGATCGAGCTCGGGACCGCCGCGGGCACGCGGGAAATCACCCTCGCCACCCTTGTCGGAGAGGTGTCCGACGGCATGGATATCGTCTGGCCCCTGCCGGGCGCCAGCGGCTGGGCCGCCGTCGGTCAGGCGCTCCAGACGATCTACGAGGCGGGCCAGAAGGCGGAAAAGACCCCTCCGGCCAAGGCATCCGCCAAGCCCGCGGCCCCCGCGCCCGATTCGGCGATCGCCGCCTATGACGGGGTCGAGGGGGTGACCGCCATCATGTGCGGCGACACCGCCCCGGTGTCCCTCGGCCGGTTTCCCACCCTGGCGTCCGAGGTGATGCTGCGATCCGGCTATTTCGGGCTGTCGACCTCCTATGGCGAGTTTGCCTGTGCGAGCTGGAAGATACGGGCCAGCGATCCCTATCTCGGCCCCTGGACCAAGCCGCTCAGCGCCGCGCCCCTGATCGTGAACACGACCCATGACCCTTCGACACCGATGCAGAACGCCCGGGCGATGGCCAACCTTCTGCCCAACGCCGTCCTGCTGCGGGTCAACGGTTATGGTCACACGACCCTGCTCAACCGGAGCAGTTGCGCCAATGATGTGATCGCGGCCTATCTGCGCGACCGGACCTTGCCCCGGCCGGACAGCTGGTGCGCCCAGGACCGCCAGCCGTTTGAGGAGTAGGGCGTTATCCGACCCGGCGGAGTCAGGTCGCGCGCTCCGGCATTATGATGTGATGCGCACTCTTTCGATCCTTGTTCCCCTCGGGTCGAACTGCGCGCCCCTTGGTCCGACCGCATTCCGTCCGAAACAGGGTTTGGAGAGAATTTTGTTCTATATCAATGCGTTATCTCTTGTCCGGGCGCGGACAGCCGCGGGTCTCAGTTCAGCGGAGTCCGCGTGGAGGGGCTCGCGGTCCCCGGGCCGCCGGTCAACCATCGCATCTGATCGATGATGATCTCTCCGCCCGTCCTGAGGAACCGGGCCCGCCTGGCCGTGCCCTGATCCTCCACTGGAAGCCGCTCCAGATCGCGTCGCAGGTCCCGGCCGAGCACCATCGCATAGGCGCACATTTCCTGGACCCGGATCGTGGCGAAATTCAGGCATTCCTGGGCGGTCGGATTGAGGCCGGCCTCGCCCGCCCGATCGGTATTCTGTCCCGGAAAGGAGGTATGGACGGCGCTGCCGAGGAAGACCAGCACCTCCTTGCGCCAGCGGACATAGTCGCTGTCTTCCGAATAATCGAGCCCGAACCGGTAGAGGGCCTGGGCCACCAGCCGAAAGCTTCGTCCCCCCGCCACATGCCGCCGCCAGAATTCCGCCGCGTCCTCCGGCCCCTGGCATTCGACAAAGGCCTGGGCGATCTTTCGGCGCACGAGCAGGGCCAGGCCGAGATCGACATCCTCCGAGATCGACCGGCTGATCTGCATCGCCGGAAGCGCCAGCCCGGACAGGGCGAGCGTCCGGACCGCCGCCAGTTCCTCTCGCAGCCGGGTCGTCACCGCCGCGAGCCCGCGCACCTGCTCGATCGCGAGCGATCCCCCGTCGGCAAGCTCGGCCAGAGCCAGACAGACCCGGCGCAGGCTGTCGACCCAGATGCATCCCTGATCGAACAGGAGGAGAAGATCGACCGGGCGGCTGTCCTGGAACAGTCCCGGCTGTTCGATATCCCGAAATCCCGGCATTCGCTGGATCGATTCCCGCCAGAAGGCATCGAGATCGAGCCCCTGAGCCGACCAGTTCAACCGGACCCGCGCGAGAAGTTGCGGCGAGACCCCCACATAATGCCAATCCAACCCGTTACGCGATGCTTCCAACACTTCAGGCTCCGCAAAGACGCTTCACCGGACAGTGTGAGGCGCGCGGGGCCCAAGTCAATCTCAGCGGTGGAGAGCCGGCCTGGCCCTACTGAAATCCGCGATTGATATTATAGATCCGGAGCTTGCGATACAGCGTCGGCCGGGTGATCCCGAGCGCCTCGGCCACGCGGCTGAGATTGCCGTTATGTTCCGCGATCGTGCGCAGGATGACGGCCTTCTCGGCCTCCTTGAGGCTTGAGGGCGCCGCGAGCGGATCCTTCGAGCCGATATCCTCGGCGGCGAATTCCGGCGGCAGGTCGGAAATCGAGATATCCCGGTGCCGGGAGACGGGATGGAGCCGCTGGACGAGGTTGCGCAGTTCACGCACATTGCCCGGCCAGCGGTATTTCAGGAAGAGATCCCGGATTTCCGGCGAGAACCGCAGGGGGTCCAATCCGAATTCCGCGCCGATCGTGTGATTGAAATGCTCCAGCAACAGCAGCACGTCCTCGCCCCGGTCCCGCAGGGGCGGCACATGCACGGTGACCGCGCCGATCCGGTAATAGAGGTCGCGCCGGAACCGCCCCGCCTCGGCCTCGGCCCGCAGGTCGCGGTTTGTCAGGGCCACGAGGCGCGCATCGAACGGGCGCGCCCGGCTGTCCCCGATCCGATAGATGACCCGCTCCTCCAGGACCCGCAGCAGATAGGGTTGAATTTCCAGCGGCATCTCGCCGATTTCATCGAGGCAGAACACCCCGCCATTCGCCTGTTCGAGCTTGCCGGCCTTGCCCTCCTTGACCGCGCCGGTGAAGGCGCCGTTCACATGGCCGAACAATTCCCCCCCGAACAATTCCCGGCTGATGGCGCCGCAGTTGATGGCGACGAATGGCTTGTCCCGGCTGCCGACATATTCGGCGTGGATCAGTTTTGCGAAGAGTTCCTTGCCCGTGCCGGTCTCGCCCTGAACCAGCACCGGCGCGTTGACGCGGGCGACCCGGCGCGCGAGATCGATTGCCTCCAGCATTCCCGGACTTTCGGCGACAATCTGGGAACCGGGCACCGGCCTTGCTCCTCCTCGTGTGACCGCCGGGGTGGGACTGCTCCGCGCGGCGCGACCGGCGCGCAGGACCACGGCCAGTCCGCGCAATTCCCCATCGATTCGCAAGGCGCTGACCCCCCGGCACCCCAGGGCCGGCGGCAGCGCCGCCGCGACGGAATCCGGGGTCGGATTGCCTTTGAGATTGATCAGTTTCTGACCGATGCGCGTATCGATCTCGGTTCCGTCGGCCAGGATCAGCCGTTCGAACCCGCTGCGATGCAGGACCCGTCCCGAGCGATCGAGGATCACGATTCCATCCTCGCTGCCGGTGACCGGCCCTTGCTCGATCAGCGCATCCAGCAGGCGGATCCGCTCCTCGTTGGCCGCCTGGGCCAGCGCGGCCTGAATCTCCCCGGCGGCGGCGGCGGCGAATGCGGTATTGTGATGCCGGAAAATCTTGGTCAGGCCGGACAGATCAACGACCCCGACCACCGACTGATCGATTGGATTGCGGATGGGCGCGGCGGCGCAACTCCAGTCCTTCAGGGTTTCGACATAATGTTCGCTGCCGTGGACGAACATCGGCTCTCCGGCGAAAAGCGCCGTGCCGATGCCATTGGTCCCGATGGCATGCTCGTTCCACAGACCACCCTTGTAGAGATTGATCTTCCGGCCGGCGGCCATGGTCTTGGGATCGCCGATGGCTTCGATCACCAGGCCGGTGTCGTCTGTCAGGATCAGCATGGCCTCCGAGCCGTGCAGCATCCGGCCGATCTTCTCGATGGATTTACTGGCCGCCTTGCAAAGCTCCGTATTGGCAAAGCGCATCGGCTCGACGGATTCCTGATCCGCCGAGGGGGCGCGTTGGCGGGTGGGATCGATCCCGGCGCTGGTGCTCCGGACCCAGGACTTGTGGATGGCCGAGCGCACGCTGGCCTCCATCTCCTCGCGCTCAAGGTCACCGGACTGGTGGCGTTCCCACGCGCGATTGATCTTGCTGCTATCCATCCCCAACTCCGAGGGCTTGATGTCGCGCCGTTCGTTCGAAGGCATTGCATCCTTCCTTGAACTCAAGTCCAAAACTCCCCGGACATTCGTATCGGCTGCTATTTGTCGCGCGAATTATAGCCCAACAGGTCACTTATGTCGGACGCGAGCACCTCGTCGGTACGGG
This sequence comes from Amaricoccus sp., assembly GCA_048594665.1. Taxonomy (GTDB): domain Bacteria; phylum Pseudomonadota; class Alphaproteobacteria; order Rhodobacterales; family Rhodobacteraceae; genus Amaricoccus. The sequence continues at coordinate 23,866 of JBMDWT010000033.1, forward strand.
AGCCGCCCATGGGCACTCCGTCCAGCGAAGCCAACCGCTCGGCAATGTCAGGGTCCAAGGGGGAAAAGAAGCCATTCGCCTGGGTTGCGAGAACGAATTTCCAGACGCCATCGAGCCTGCGAACCTCGCCCAGGTAATGCATCTGTCGGCTGGTTTCCTCGTCCACGACCACGACACGGTGGTTGGGACTGACGCGCACATAGGGTCGCGGTTGATCATTCTGGCGGGGAGGTTTGAGGTCCGAGATGATCAGTCCGGATGGCTCCGGCTCCGCGCGGGGTTTTGCCCTCCGCGACGCGGAATATTGACCATTGCTGATCTGATCAGCGAGCTTTTCAATTGTTCCCCGGTTTTTCTCAATCAGCGAACGCGCTTGCGCGTCCTCGCGCCGGGGACCCGACCGTTTCGAGATAATATCCAACAAGCGTCTCCCTGCGCCCCTGTTTTTATGCGAATCGTGGGCGCTTGAGAGACGAGCATAGCATTGTTTCGGATTTGTGTTGTGCAATGTTCCGTGTAAATCGACCGGAAAATGGCGGAAAGTCGCTGGGAACTCCTCCTCTCGGCAACTCTCAGGCGGATACCGAGTGTCCGGGCGGCCTCAGGGGCGATGGGCGAGAAAGCGCAGGATCCGCTCGGGCGTATCAAAATTTGCCAATGTGACATCCTCGGGTTTGACGTGAAGGCCACCGGTTTCCTCGACAAAGGCGATGAGGTTGAACATGGCCACCGAATCGAGCGCGCCCGAGGAAAAGAGCCTCTGTCCGGGCTCCGGTTCCGTCATGGTACCGAGGGCCTGGCCCAAATAGGCGAGGATACGGTGGCCCGGGTCATCGGCGGGTCGCGCCGGAGCCGCGCCCCAGTTGCCTGGCGGGGGCAGGGCGTTCCGGTCGACTTTCTTGTTCGGTGTCAGGGGAAACGCGTCAAGCGTCATGAAATAGGCCGGGATCATGAAGTCGGGAAGATGTTCGGCCAGCCGCTGGCGCAGAATTCCTTCCTCCACGGGCTGGATCACCGTCAGATAGGCAATCAGACGTGTGTCCCCGCGCGAGACTTCGCGGGCCACGACCACGGCCTGCCTGATCTCCTCGATCGCCTCCAGCCGGGCCTCGATTTCGCCCAGTTCGATGCGATGGCCAAGGATCTTGACCTGATGATCCGCGCGGCCGATGAAATCCAGGGCACCGTCCGACCGAACCCGGACAAGATCGCCCGTCCGATACAGACGCGCCCCCGTGCCCCCCGCCGGATCGGGCGGAAAACGCTCCGCGGTCAGGTCGGGGCGATGAAGATAGCCGCGCGTGACGCCGTCGCCCCCGATATAGAGCTCTCCCGCCCCTCCCACAGGTACCTCCGCGCCGGTTTCGTCCAGCACGTGGAACTGGGTGTTTGCGATCGGCGTGCCGATATTGACGATCGACTCCCCCGCGCTCGCCCGCGCCGTCGAGGACCAGACGGTGGTCTCGGTCGGGCCATACATGTTTTCAACCCGCGCCGAAGTCACCTTTGCGATTTCCGCGACCAGAGTTCCGGGCAAGGGTTCCCCCCCCAACAGGAGCGTTCCAACCTTGCCCAGCGCGAAACGCATGTCGTCGTTCAGGAAGAGGAACATCCGGATCATGCTGGGCGTGCATTGCAGATGCGTCACGCCATGGCGCAGGATCTGCGCCGCCGGTGAAAAGTCGTCCTCCGCCACGGTGATATCGCCGCTGGCGATGTGACCCGCCGAGACCAGAGCGCGATTGCCCTCGCTGGCCAGCACGACCTTGAAACCGCGCGCCAGCGTCCAGAACAGTTCCAGCACCGAGATGTCAAAGGAAAGACTGGTGACGGCGAGCCAGACGCCAGGACTGGTTCCGATCCGCGCATCCATGCCGGTAAAGAAGTTCGACACGTTGCGATGTTCGACCATCACGCCCTTGGGGCGCCCGGTCGAACCGGAGGTCTAGATGACATAGGCCAGATGATGCGGGGCGACATCGGTGCGCGGACTCGTCATGGGCGCGGCCGCGATCCGCGGATCCCGATCGATCAGGAGCGTCTGGGCGCCATGCGCGGGCAGGGAGGCCGAAATTTCCGAGCGGGTCACGATCACGCTCGCCTGGCTGTCGGCGATATAGAGCGCGATCCGCTCACCGGGATAGGCGGGATCGATGGGCACATAGGCGCCGCCCGCCTTGTGGATTGCGATGGCTGCGACCACCAGATCAAGAGAGCGCGGCAGCGCCAGTCCGACCAGATGATCCGGCCCCACGCCAAGACCCCGCAGGACATGCGCGACCTGATTGGCCCGGGTATCGAGATCGGCATAGGAGAGAGTCTCGGCCCCGAAGACGAGGGCCGTGGCCTCGGGCGCGCGGGCCACCTGTGCTTCGAACCGCTGATGTACGCAGCGATCGCGATCATATTCGACCCGCGTTTCGTTCCATCCCGGCAGATCGCGCACCAGGAGGGGCCTGGGCTCCGCCTCCGGCGCAAAGGGCATGAGGCGCGGGAATATCTTTCCCGGCGATCCCACGACGATGGAATCGGAGGGAACATTCGTGGTCACCGCCGTATTCGCCGCGATCCGGACGCGGTCGCCGATGGTGATGGCCCCCAGGACAGTGGAATTGACGCCGATGAAGACATCGTTTCCGATCCGCGGCACGCCTTCTCCCATATTGGTGCCGATCGTCACGTTGTGCATGACGCCCAGCCGATCGCCGATGACAACGTCGGGGTGGATCGACAGGGAGCCATCGGCATGGATGATGTGGAACCCCTCGCCAATCGTCACCTTGGGAGGCATCCAGACCTTCGTGATGTTCGCCACGAAAAAATTGACGAAGTTATAGAGCTTGACCGCGAACCAGCGGCCGACCGGCTGCTCGCGTTCGAAGGCCCAGCGGCCAAGACGATAGGTGGCAAGCGCGATGAAGGCCGGATTTTTCAGGCTTCGGCCGTGTCTTGCATAATCATCACGGAGAAGCCTCAAATTCATGTGCGATTTCCTTTGATGCCACGGCGGGACACGCGCAATCCGCGGCGAGCGCCGATCCTGGCGTGTGATCGCAGCAGGGCCTTAAGAAGGAATTACGACCGCCCTCTCAGGGATTGAGCAGGTCAAGCGTTCGATCGATGTCCTGGATATCGACCTGAAACGAACTCTCGTCTCCCGTTCCTACGACGAATGCGTAGGTCTGGCCTTGCCGATCGGTATTGGCCTTCAGGACCGATACCACCCGGGTTGGCGGCTGAATGACCAGAAGACTGGCTTCCGGCGGCATGACCATCAATCCATGGACCAGATGACTGCCTTCCACCCCGGCGATCACGCGCGCGCCGGCGCAGGTCGCGACGATGTGTTCCACCGAGCATCTCATGGGATCCAGAACGCGGAACCCTCTTGTGCTGGCCAGATGCTCCGCGATCGCCCTCTCGTTTCTGAGGAGCCGCTTGTCGCCGTCCGAGCCCCGGAGAATATAGGTGCCGGCATGGGGCGTGACATCCAGGGGGCCTACCAGTCGCCGCCGGAAATCATCGGCCCGCTCGCGGGAGCCGCCGTTGTGCGCGCTGTCACGAAAGAGGACCAATTCGTCGAAATGCACATTGCCGACGCGGCGCGGGCTCATCCCGAGCAACTGCTCGTATTCCGCCTGGTGACCCTTCGTCTGTGCGCCGCTTGTGACAGGCGATCCATATTGCTCGGCCAACCGATATGTCAGGCAGTCGTTCATCAACCAGTTGCCAAACCAGCGATTGCCGATCCAGCTCTCGTACAGGGCGCCCTTCACGATCTCCGTCGGAGTGAACTGAAAGGGCATCCGATGTTGTCTGCGGCGCAAATGTCGGCTCGAATGGGGTGCGTAAAGCACGCCATCGATCAGATCGACCTGGCGCAAACGAAAGCCGATCGTCGCTTCCTGCGACGATTCAAAATCGCCGCGGAAATCGCGCAGGATCGTATCCTTCGACCCGAAGGCGGTTGCCCGAATGCGATCCAGCTGGTCCGGCAGGAACCGCGCCGGACCGATCCAGCGCCGTTCCGGGGGAGAGATCTCCCATCTTTCAAGGGCGGACATCTCGATATCGTCCAGTTCCCGCCCGAACGCACGCCGCATGATATCAAGGCCCGGTCTGAAGGATATCACTTTATTCACCACTCAAAAAATCGCGCCCGCCCGGCAGCGACAATGGCTCCGGAACGATTTCACATCCGCTGGTCAAAATATCGGAAAAACTCGTTTCAATTGCAAAGCATAGGAGAGCATCTGGTTAAGGCCGCCGCTCCTGGTCGTGGTCTGAAATAACAAAATCGTGTCACGCACAGATCATTGCACTGGCTTCGGGGCGGAGCCGAGCATGACGTGTCAAGGAGGGGAATGGAGGCGACGCCCGGAATCGAACCGGGATAGACGGATTTGCAATCCGCTGCGTAACCACTCCGCCACGTCGCCAAAAACGTGGATTCATTAGTTTTTTCCTAATTTGCGGTCAAGCCGATATTGCCGTTTATTTTGCCATTGACCCCCATGGATCGCAGAAAAGGTTAAAGACCTCGAAGGAATGGGCATTTTTCCTGTCGCGGCTCGGGTTCCCCTCACGCGGCGGGCATGTCGGGTTCCACGGATTCATCGTTAGCAGGATCTTAAGTTCCGGCGGGGAAGGATGCTCCTTACCAAAGCCCACCGACCGCGGAGCTGACTGCGTCGACCCCTCACGGACAAAGGACTGATTAATGGGTATCTCTTCTTCAATGAATGCCGGCGTTGCCGGGTTGAACGCCAACGCGAACAAGTTGTCCACCATTGCCGACAACGTCTCGAACTCCCAGACCGCCGGTTACAAACGCTCCGACATCGATTTCGCGGCCCTGACGACCGTCGGATCGCGCACGTCCTATGGCGGGGGGGCCGGGCGGACATTCACCGCCGGCGGTGTTACCACGACCGTTGTCCATAATGTCGAAAACAAGGGTTCAATCGTCGGCACGAACAATGCCACCGACATTGCCATCGCAGGGCGTGGGCTGTTGCCTGTGACCAATATCACCTCGGTCAATGAAACGGCGTCCGAACGGGAGTTGCTGCTGTCTTCGACCGGTTCGTTCAATCTGGACGCCGAAGGTTATCTCAAGACGCCGAGTGGACTTGTCCTGCTCGGTTGGGCGGCGGACGATAACGGCGACATTCCGGCCCAGCCGCGGGAAACGGCGGCGGGTCTCGAACCGATCAAGGTCAATGTCTCCGATACCGCGGCCCATGCGACCAGCAGCATGGTGCTCAACGTGAACCTGCCCGCCTATGAGACGCAGGCCGGGAAGACCGGAGAGACAAAAACCGTCAACACCGCCTATATCGACAATTTCGGCGAGCCGCGCACCCTCTCAATGGCCTTCACGCCCACGGTGCCGGCAACGGGCGATCCGCAGAGCCATACCTGGACTCTGGAGATCACCGATCAGGTGACCGGTCTGTCCGCGGGCACCTATGAAATCGTGTTCGATTCCACCGAAGCGAATGCCGGCAATCTGAGTTCGGTCACCCAGACCTCCGCCGGAGCCTCCCCGCCCTCGACCACCTATGACGATGCGACGGGCGAGCTCACACTGTCCCTGGATCAGCAGACCGTCGCGATCCAGATGGGATCGACCAGTTCCAGCGGTCCTCATCATCTGACGGAACTGTCTTCGCCATTTACCTCCGCGGGCGTGACGCGGGATGGCAATCAGGCCGGTGTCTTCACCAATCTCAGCATCAATGACAAGGGCCTCGTAAGCGCGAATTATTCGAGCGGCTTCTCGCGCGTCCTGTATCAGGTTCCGATCGCGGACGTTCCGAACATGAACGGTCTCCAGCCGCGGGACGGGCAGACCTTCACTGTTTCGAACGAGAGCGGCGGAGTCTTCTTCTATGACGCCGGCGCGGGCCCCACGGGCAACATCCAGGCCTTTGCGATCGAGCAGTCGACGACGGACACCGCGACGGAGCTGACCCAGTTGATCCAGACCCAGCGTGCCTATTCGTCCAATGCCAAGATCATCCAGACGGTGGACGAGATGATGCAAGAAATCACCAACCTCAAACGTTGATCTCCGCCTGACGAAAGGTCCGCCCGATGAGCATTTCCGACGCCTTGAACAATGCCGCCTCCGGACTTCGGGCGGCCTCGAGGTTGGCAAACACGATTTCGAACAATGTATCCAATGCCTTGACGCCAGGATACGCCAAACGGTCAACGGATCTCTCTTCCATATCCGGGGGCGTCGCCGGAACGGGCGTGCGCATCGAGGCCACGACCCGGGTCGAGAGCCCGCAGCTGACCGGCGAAAGGCGGCTGGCCGATGCCTCCATGGCGGCGGTCAGCACGCGCTCGGACGCCTATGACCGGCTGATGGGCGTCATGGGGGAGTCGGGCGTCGCCGATTCCCTCTCGGCGAATGCGACGGCGCTCGAATCGTCCCTGTTGCGGGCGACGACCATGCCGCAGTCGACCACTCTTCTGACCGATGTCGCCTCGGCGGCCAGCAACCTCGCCCAATCCCTGAACGCGATCTCGGACGAGGCCATCAATATCCGCACCGATGCCGAGGCCGAGATCGGGCGTCAGGTCGCCAAGGTGAACGAGACCCTGCACAAGGTCGATGACCTCAATATCAAGATCAAGAACCTTGGACTGCAGGGAATGGACACCCTCTCGCTCCAGGACGAGCGGGGCCAGATCATCGATGGCATTTCCAAGATCATCCCGGTGCGCACGGTCTCCCGGCCCAACGGCCAGGTCTCGATCTATACCAGCAGTGGCGTGGCGCTGCTCGACGGATCGGTCTGGGAACTGAGCTTCGAGCCGAGCCCGACCACGGTCACGCCGGAAATGACCCTCCAGGGGGGGCAGCTCTCGACCTTGGGACAGGTTCTGGGCGCCACGACCGGCACCGTGGTGATTGCGACGGGATCGGGCGCCATGGACACCGGATCGCTCGCCGCCCTGTTCAATGTGCGCGACAAGGTCGTCCCGGAATTCACCCAGGACGTCGATGCCTTCGCCAACGACCTGATCGAACGGTTCCGCGATCTCATGCCGGCCTCCGCGCTCGATTCGTCGGGCAACGGCCTGTTTGTCGATACGCAATCGGGGCCGCTGGTGGGCATGTCTGGCCGGATCAGCGTCAATACCGCGATCGATCCCGCCAATGGGGGAGAGATCTGGCGGCTTCGCGACGGTCTGTCCGCGACCGTCGAGAGTCACGCGGGCAACGGCACTGTGCTCCAGGCCATGTCCGATGCCATGGGCGCCGCGCGCCAGCCGTTGAACTTCGCCTCCCAGAACGCGCGCGGCAACAGCGCCACCATGGCGTCCGAGATATCCGCCTTCTTCGCGGGCAAGTCGGCGCGCAGCGACGATGACCTCGCCTTCCTGTCGGCGCGCCAGGCAACGCTCGCGGAACAGGAAACCAATGTCGTCGGGGTCGATACCGATGGCGAACTCGAATTCCTCTCCGTCGTCGAACAGGCCTACTCGGCGAATGCCAAGGTTCTGACGACCGTTGATTCCCTCATGAAACTGCTTCTGGACATCTAGACATGAAAGTCATTGCCACATCTGACCTCGGTCGTCTGGCCAGCCTGCAGAACCGCGCCGCGGAGACCCGGGAGCAGTTGAACCGGGCCTCGACCGAGATGACGACCGGTGAGAACACCAGTCGTTACGAGGCGACCCAGGGAAACCTGACGCGCATCTTTGCCATCGACCGCTCGCTCGACCGGAACGAGGCCTTCAGCCAGGCGATCAACCTGACCGTCGTCCGCGTCGATACGATGCAGTCGACGCTCGGCCTTATCCTCTCGCCGCTCGAGAGCCTCTCGGCCAATCTGACCAGCACCGCGACGATGAATGATCTCGGCTCCAGTCTGCTGCACGCCAAGGCCGCGCGATTCGCCTTCAAGGACACTGTGGCCGCGCTCAATGCCCAGGCGGGTGGACTGTCCCTCTTTGCCGGAACCGCGACCGACGGTTCGGCCATCGCGCCCGCCGACGACATTCTCGCGCAACTTGACGCGCTGGCGCAGGGGGCTTCGACGGCGTCGGATGCGATCGCGGCGATCGACGATTATTTCCGCAAGGAGCCCGATCCCGCCGGCGCCTTCTACAGCGATGGCTATACCGGTTCCACGGATGACACGGCGGGCGTCGATGTCGGAGAGGGGCGCCGGCTCGACTACGGCCTTCGCGCCGACAATGACAAATTCGTCGCGGTCCTGCGCGCCCACGCGCTCGCGGCGGTCGTGGACGGCGGTGCCTTCGCGAATGACAAGGAGTCGCAACTGGAAATGCTCCGGGCGTCGGGTCGCGCGATGATCGAGGCAAAGAACGGCGTGCTCGAATTGCAGACCGGAGTCGGGGTCTCGCAAAGCATTCTGGAGGATGCCAAGGCCGGCAGGCTCGCGGAAAGGGATACATTGGAACTGGCGCGCAACAAGGTCATGGGTGTCGACCAGACCGAATCCGCCGCGCTCTATCAGGCGCTGGGGGCACAGCTGGAAGCAATATACACGGTCACGGCGCGGCTCTCGAAGCTGAGCTATGCTCAATTCCTGCGTTGATGCCGCCATGACCCTCAAAAGCCTCCTCCTGTCCACTCTCCTTCTCGTGCTCTGGTTCGGAGGCTTGTCGACCCCCGGATTGGCCGGACCCGCCCGAATCAAGGACCTCGTCGAAATGGACGGCGTGCGGGGCAACGATCTTCTCGGCTATGGTCTTGTCGTCGGTCTGAACAACTCCGGCGACTCCTTGCGCAACTCGCCCTTCACCGAGGATGCGATCGTCAACCTGCTCGAACGGCTGGGCGTCAATGTCACCGGAGAGCAGATCAGGGCACGCAATGTCGCGGCGGTTCTGGTGACCGCGACCCTGCCGCCCTTTGCCCGCGCCGGAAGCCAGATCGACGTGTCGGTCTCGGCGATCGGCGATGCCAGCAGCCTTCTTGGCGGTACGCTGGTCATGACACCCCTGAACGCGGCCGACGGCCAGATCTATGCGGTGGCGCAAGGATCCCTGATCGCGGGCGGTGTCACGGCGAAGGGAGACGCCGCCTCGGTGACGCAAGGCGTGCCGACGTCGGGACTGATTCCCTCGGGCGCGCGGGTCGAGCGCGAAGTCGCCTTCGACCTGACGGCGGTTCGGGAAATGCGCCTCGCGCTGCGCAATCCGGATTTCACGACGGCCGCGCGGATCGCCGCGGCGATCAACAAGAATGTCGGAACCAAGGTCGCCGAAATGCTCGATTCGGGCACCGTGCGGCTCGATCTGGCCAAGGCGGGCATCGATACGCCGGCGCTTCTGATGGCCCAGATCGAAAATCTCGAGGTCATGACCTCGACAAAGGCGCGGGTTGTCGTGGATCAGCGGTCCGGGACGATCATTCTGGGGTCGGATGTGCGGATATCGCGGGTCGCGGTCACCCAAGGCAGCCTGACTCTCCAGGTCCAGGAGGATCCCCTGGTCGTGCAGCCCAATCCCTTCGCCAATGGAGAGACCGTCGTGATCCCGAGGACGACCGCCTCGATCAACGAAAAACCCGGCAATGGTCTGGCCATCGTCGAAACCTCGGTATCGCTGCCGCAGGTCGTGGCGGGCCTCAATGCCCTGGGCGTATCGGCGCGCGACATGATCGATATCCTGAAATCGATCAAGGCGGCGGGCGCGTTGCAGGCGGAGTTCATCGTCCAGTAACGCCCGTCCCGTCGCCAGATCTTCCGCCGATGAGGCGATCCCGGCACGCGCCCTTGTCCGGCGCGACCGGGACCGCTAAGAGACCGCATCGATTTTGCGATAGTCAGGACGGAAGACAGCATGGCTGAGCTTGCCTATACCGAGCCCGCGCCCAAGGTCATCGCCGGGATGAAGGGTGACTGGGAACTGGTCATCGGACTTGAGGTCCATGCCCAGGTCAGCTCGAACTCCAAGCTCTTTTCCGGCGCCTCGACCACCTTCGGCGCCGAACCCAATTCCAACGTCAGCCTGGTCGACGCGGCGATGCCGGGCATGCTGCCGGTCGTCAACGGCTTTTGCATCGAGCAGGCGGTGCGCACCGGCCTCGGCCTCAAGGCCCGGATCAACCGGGTCTCGCGCTTCGACCGCAAGAACTATTTCTATCCCGACCTGCCGCAGGGCTATCAGATCAGCCAGCTCTATCACCCGATCGTGGGCGAGGGCGAAATCCTCGTCGACATGGCGCCCGGCATCGCGCGCAAGGTCCGGGTCGAGCGCATCCATCTCGAACAGGACGCCGGGAAATCGATCCACGATCTCGATCCGGCGCTCTCCTATGTCGATCTGAACCGGTCCGGCGTCGCCCTGATGGAGATCGTCTCCAAACCCGATATCCGGGGACCGGAGGAAGCGGCGGAATATGTCCGCAAGCTGCGCCAGATCCTGCGTTATCTCGGCACCTGCGATGGCAACATGCAGGAGGGCTCGCTGCGCGCCGACGTGAATGTCAGCGTCCGGCCCAAGGGATCGACCGAACTCGGCACCCGCTGCGAAATCAAGAACATGAACTCGATGCGCTTCATCATCCAGGCCATCGAGTACGAGGCCCGGCGCCAGATCGCGATTCTCGAGGACGGCGGCGTGGTGGAGCAGGAAACCCGGCTCTATGATCCTAATCGCGGCGAAACCCGTTCGATGCGTTCCAAGGAAGAGGCCCACGATTATCGCTATTTCCCCGATCCCGACCTTTTGCCGGTGGAACTCACGGACTCCTGGATCGACGATATCGCCGCCTCCCTTCCGGAACTGCCCGATGCCAAGAAGGCGCGGTTCGTGCTCGATTACGGCATGACCGAATATGACGCGGGCGTTCTGACCGCCGAGACCGCGAGTGCCGACTATTTCGAAGCGGTCGCGGCGGGGCGGGATGGCAAGCAGGCGGCGAACTGGGTGATCAACGAACTGTTCGGCCGCCTGAACAAGGAGGGCCTCGCCGTCGATGCAAGCCCGATCAGCCCGGCGCAGCTCGGGGGGCTGCTCGATCTGGTGGCCAGCAACGAGATCAACGGCAAGATCGCCAAGGAAGTCTTCGAAATCCTCTGGACCGAGGGCGGCGAGCCGGCGGCGATCGTCGAGGCCCGCGGCCTGCGACAGGTGACCGACACCGGCGCCATCGAGGCGGCCGTCGACGCGGTGATCGCCGCCAACCCTGACAAGGCGGCGCAGGCCCGGGAAAAACCGGCCATGGCGGGCTGGTTCGTCGGCCAGGCGATCAAGGCATCTGGCGGCAAGTCGAATCCGCAGGCGGTGAACGCCCTGGTCCGCGCGAAACTCGGGCTCGAATAGGCGGGGCAGGGGGATCGGAAAGCCGTCCCGGCGGTTTCCCGATCGGGCATCAAGATGCTAGACATCCATCGGGCCGGACCAGCCTCCGGCCCTGATTTCGATCCGAGGGGGGGGCCAATGACCTATTATGATTACAAGGTGGTACCGGCGCCGCGCCGGGCCAGGAAGGTCAAGGGCGTCACCGGCGCCCCCGAACTCTTTGCCCTGACGCTGATGGATGCGATCAACGAGGTCGCCCGGCAGGGGTGGGAATATTACCGCTGCGAATCCCTGATGGTCGAGGGCCCAGCCGGCTGGTTCAAGCGGCCCTCGTCCGAGGAGCAGGTGGTCCTGATCTTCCGGCGCGAGCGCGAACAGCTCAGCCCCCGCCTCGCCGCCGAGCCGGAGGAGGAGCCAAGGCCGCGCGAGATCATCCGGCGCGAGCCCGTCGCGCGGGCGGAGCCGGTCCTCGCCGATATCCCCGCGCCCATTCCCTTGCGCAACGGTCCGCGTCTGGGTCCGGCGGAGAAACCCTGATCAGGTTCCGGCCAGCTCCAGGGCGAGGGCATGGACCCCGCCCGCCAGCTCGTCGCCCAGAACCTTGTGAACCGCCCGCCCCCGCGCGACCCGGCTGATGCCATTGAAAGCCGGGGTCCGCATCACCACTCTGAAATGTGTCCCGCCGCCTTCGCGCCAGCCCCCATGGCCGCGGTGCTGGTCGCTTTCGTCAATCACATCGAGATAGTCCGGCGCGAAACTGGCCGTGAGTTTGGCATGGAGATCCTCGGCCGTGATTGGCTTGGTCGTCGTCAATTTCAAATCCTCCGCACGTCGGGGCTTGGCCCGCCCGGCCAAAACATTAGAGTTATGCCTCCGAGTCGCAAAGTTGAAAGGTTCGGCCTGAGATGAGCCGTCGCTCGCCCTTTGAATTCGACATATCCGTCTCCGCCGACAAGAAGCGTCGGGCGCGGTCCCGCGGCCTGTCCGGTGCGATCGAGAGTTCGAGTCGTGTCTGTGACAAGCCCGGTTGTGATCGCCCGGGCAAGTTCCGCGCCCCGAAGTCCCCGGATCATCTGGAGGATTTCCTCTGGTTCTGCATGGATCATATCCGCGAATATAACCTGCAGTGGAACTTTTTTGACTCCCGCTCGGATGCCGATCTGGAGCAGCAATTCGCCGCCGATCGCGTCTGGGAGCGCCCGACGCAACCCTTCAGCGGCACGGTGAACCGTCCCGGCGACCAGTCCCATGCCGAGGGGCGCGCCTGGCAACGGTTCGGGTTTTCCGATCCGATGGAAGTGCTGGGCAGCAATGCGACCCTCAATCCCGGCTCGCGCAGCGGTGCGCGCGCGCAACGCCGCCTGCCCCCCACCGAACGCAAGGCGCTCGAAATCCTCGATGCCCAGGATCACCAGACCAAGGCGGAGATCCGCAAGATTTACAAGGCGTTGGTCAAGGATCTGCATCCCGACATGAATGGCGGCCGCCGCGACGACGAGGCACGGCTCAGCGAGGTCGTCTGGGCCTGGGAGCAAATCCGCGGCAGCCGCAGCTTCCGCGACTGACCTCCGCGGCTTGCATCGGGGCGGTAATTGCGACACATACGCGAAGGGTTCGGACCTATGGAGTGGTGATCATGGCGGATGGCGGGTTGGAGATGAGTTCGGAACCGAGCGTGGATTTCAGCGTGCGGGATCTCTTCGGCATCGACAGCGACATGACCGTCCGCGGTTTCGCGGAAGGGTCCGACCGCGTCCCCGATCCCGATCCCACCTATCGCTTCGATCGCGAGACCACGCTGGCGATTCTCGCGGGGTTCGCGCACAACCGCCGTGTGATGATCCAGGGCTATCACGGCACCGGCAAATCGACCCATATCGAACAGGTCGCCGCCCGGCTGAACTGGCCCTGCGTGCGCGTCAATCTCGACAGTCATATCTCCCGCATCGACCTGATCGGCAAGGATGCGATCCGGCTCAAGGACGGCGTGCAGGTCACGGAATTCCAGGAAGGCATCCTGCCCTGGGCCCTGCGCAATCCGGTCGCAATCTGTTTTGACGAATATGACGCGGGCCGCCCGGATGTGATGTTCGTCATCCAGCGCGTGCTCGAAGTGGACGGCAAGCTCACCCTGCTCGACCAGAACAAGGTGCTCCGCCCGCATCCCTTCTTCCGCCTGTTCGCCACCGCCAACACGGTGGGCCTCGGCGATACGACCGGCCTCTATCACGGCACGCAACAGATCAACCAGGGCCAGATGGACCGCTGGTCGATGGTGGTGACGCTGAACTACCTGCCGCACGATTCCGAAGTCGAGATCGTGCTTGCGAAAAATCCGTCCTATGCGACGCCCGAGGGGCGCAAGACCGTCAGCCGGATGGTGACCGTCGCCGACCTCAGCCGCTCGGCCTTCATGAACGGCGACCTGTCCACGGTCATGTCGCCGCGCACGGTCCTGGCCTGGGCCGAGAACGCGCGGATTTTCGGGGATGTCGGCTTTGCCTTCCGCCTGACGTTCCTGAACAAATGCGATGAGCTGGAGCGCCAGACGGTGGCGGAATTCTATCAGCGCTGCTTTGACAAGGACCTCCCCGAATCGGCGGTCAGCGTCAGCCTAGGCTGACGCCACCCGGTTCCAGGGCATCCGCTGAAGCAACAGCCCCATGCCGCACCAGCCGGTCACGCCGGCCAGGGCCAGCATGCCGCCGATCAATCCCGCGATCCCGAAAAACACCGGGCCGAAGGCAAATCCCGCCAACACCAGCGTCAGGACGATCAGGCCGACCGCGATCTGGACCTGACGAAAGATCGGCAGGGCTGCGCGCGTGGCCCGGACCACCGGCAGGTCCGCCGCTTTCCAGCTCTCGATCCCGCCCTCCAGATTGTACCGCTCCGGCCAGGCGTCCCCCGCCAGGGCGCAGGCCGAGGCTCCCCGCCCGCCCTTCTGGCATTGAAAGACCAGCTTGCGTCCCGGAGCCAGATTCAAGGCCGACAGGGCGCCGGGCAGGCTGTCGAGGGGCAGGGAAATCGCCGCCGCGATATGTTCGGCGCGAAACTCATCCGGCGTGCGCACATCCACCAGCAGGGCCTCGCCCTCCGCGATCCAGCGCGCGGCCTCGGCGGCGGTTATGATATTCGGCGTCATTTCAAGTCCTCCTGACAAAAATGGCGGTAAAGCAGGGGCATGATCTCCCTCACCGCCGCATGGTCGATCCGGTAATACAGGCTGCGATGGTCGCGACGGACGGCGACAATGCCCTCGTCCCTCAGCTTCCCGAGATGCTGCGACATCGAGGTCTGGGCAATCCCGGTCAGGGCGATCAGGTCCGTGACGTTCTTCTCGCCCTCCACCAGACAGCACAGGATCAGCAGCCGATGCGGATTGGCCAATCCCTTCAGGAATCCGGCCACCCCTTCCGCCTTTGACGCCATATCCACTGTCCAGTCCATCGCACCCTCTTTACATTTCATATAATCATGATATCATATAAACATGAAATGACAAGCCATGGAGTTTGGAAAATGACCAGTGAAAAGGACTATCGTGCCATCATCGCCAATATCGGCGCCTACGCGGCGGAACTGCGGCGGGAGGTTCCGCCGGTGATGCAGGCGTTCGGGGCGCTCTCGAAATCCTCCGGTGCCTCTGGCGCGGTCGATGCCAAGACCAAGGAGCTGGTCGCCCTGGCCATCGGCGTCACCCAGCATTGCGATGGCTGTATCGGATTCCACAGCAAGGCTCTGGTCGAACTTGGTGCGACCCGGGAGGAGGTGGCGGAGGTTCTGGGCACCTGTGTCTATATGGGGGGTGGTCCGGCGCTGATGTACGCCGCCGATGCCCTGCGCGCCTATGACCAGTTCGCCACGGGCCGTGTCGCCTGATCCCGCGCGCGGTCGTATCCCTTATCCGTTCCAGGAGAGCCGTCCTGTCGGGGGGGCTTCCGCATCCGAGGGTTTAGAGCGATTTCCGGCCAGATGGACCCAGCCGCCGATGAACAAGTCGCGGCGCAGCAGATCATGGAGCGGATGGCCCACCGCGGTCGGATGGGAGCCGCTCTATCCCAACGCAGGGTCACTCACCCCCTGTGCCGGCCCCGCGGCGTCCTCGGAAGGGGCGCCACCTCCTCCCACGCCTCGGCGCGCAATTCCGCCGTCCGGGTCGACGGTCCTGCTCCATGCTGCCTTGGGCGCTCAATGCATCCCGTTTGGGGTCGCCGCCCGGATCGGGATTGCCCTGATCCTCTCGGACAGCGGTGGAATGCCTGTCTTCCCCCGTGGCATCGGCCAATGACCAGCGGCCTCGGCCCGGACGTCCGGCCGGGGGCATCCTCCACCCGAATTCGGCCATCCGCCTCGGGTCGGACTTGCGCGCGGGCGCGGGTCATGATTTCACCTGCCCATGAGCAAACCGAACGACAATCCCGCGGAGCCGTTCAAGAAGGCTTTGACCGAGGCGACCCGGGCCATGGCCGGTCAGGCCGAACTGACCGTTGCCTTCACCGTCGATCCCCCCGGTGTTTCGAACGCCGCGATGCGCCTGCCCCAGGTCACGCGCCGCCTGACGCGGGAGGAGGTCATGCTCGCCCGCGGCACGGCGGATGCCTATGCCCTGCGGCTGCGCTATCACGACGACGGCGTGCATCGCCGCTATGCGCCGGAGGGGGAAATCGCCTCCGCCCTTTTTGACTCCATGGAAACCGCGCGCTGCGAAGCGGTGGGCGCACGGGCCATGCCCGGCACCGCCGGCAATATCGATGCCAAGATCGCCGACGAGGCCCGCCGGTTCGGCTATGCCGAGATCACCGATCCCGGCAAGGCGCCGATGGCGCAGGCCGCCGGCTATCTCGTGCGGCATTTGGCAACCGGCCGGGATCTGCCCGCCGGGGCGCGCAACGTGATGGACCTCTGGCGCGGATTCCTCGAATCCCACGCGGGCGGCACCTTTGAAGGGCTCGACGCCGTTCTGGAGGATCAGCAGGCCTTCGCGCGGTTCGCCCGCCAGGTGATCGAGGATCTGGGCTACGGCGACCAGCTGGGCGAGGATCCCGACGGCGGCGACGACGAGGAAGAGGACGATCAGGCCGAGGAGCAGAACGAGGAACCCGAT
The DNA here is from genome assembly GCA_048594665.1 of Amaricoccus sp. Lineage (GTDB taxonomy): Bacteria > Pseudomonadota > Alphaproteobacteria > Rhodobacterales > Rhodobacteraceae > Amaricoccus. The sequence goes on from JBMDWT010000033.1 coordinate 40,271, forward strand.
TCCTCGGGCGGCGAGGCACAGGACTCCTCCGACCCCCAGGACTCTTCCGACGATCAGGCCTCCGACCAGAGCACCGACACCCAGCAGGCGCAGGCCTCGCTTCAGGAGTCCGAGGATGCCGATCTGGCCGAGGATGTCGATATGGACGAAGGCGAGCCCCCCGCCGACCGGGCTCCCCCCCCGGTGTCCGACGCCGATCCGGAATACAAGGTCTATGCCACCCGCTTCGACGAGGAAATCGGCGCCGAGGATCTCGCCGACCCGGCCGAGCTTGCCCGCCTGCGCACCTATCTCGACCAGCAGCTCGAACCGCTGAAGGGGGCGGTCTCGCGTCTGGCGAACCGCTTGCAACGTAGGCTCCAGGCTCAGCAGAACCGCGCCTGGGAGTTCGATCTTGAAGAAGGCACGCTCGACGCCGGACGCCTCGCCCGGGTGATCGCCAATCCGATGACCCCGCTCAGCTTCAAGCGCGAGCGCGATACCGATTTCCGCGATACGGTCGTGACCCTGCTCCTCGACAATTCCGGTTCGATGCGGGGCCGGCCGATCTCGATCGCCGCGATCTGCGCCGATGTGCTGGCGCGGACGCTGGAACGTTGTCAGGTCAAGGTCGAAATCCTCGGCTTCACCACCCGCGCCTGGAAGGGCGGCCAGAGCCGCGAAAGCTGGCTCGCCGCCCAGCGCCCGGCGCTGCCCGGCCGCCTGAACGACCTGCGCCATATCATCTACAAATCCGCCGAGGCGCCCTGGCGGCGGGCAAGGCCCAACCTCGGCCTGATGATGAAGGAAGGGTTGCTCAAGGAGAACATCGACGGCGAGGCTCTCGAATGGGCTCACCGCCGCCTGACCGCGCGGCCGGAGGCGCGCCGCATCCTGATGGTGATCTCGGACGGCGCCCCGGTGGATGACAGCACCCTCTCGGTCAATCCGGCGAACTATCTCGAAAAACACCTGCGCGACGTGATCGCCATGATCGAACGCAGGCGGGCGGTGCAACTGATCGCCATCGGCATCGGCCATGACGTCACCCGCTATTATAGCCGCGCCGTGACGATCACCGATGTCGAGCAGCTGGCGGGGGCAATGACCGAACAGCTCGCCTCGCTCTTCGATGACAATCCCCTGCGCCAGGGCCGCGAAGCCCGCCGTCGCGGGGGACGGTAAAGCATTTTCAGCGGAAGTGAATTCGGTTTCGCGACTCGAAAATGCGTAATATCAAATAGCTAGCGGGATTTTCATGAACAGGGGGTCATGGAAATCCCTCCAGGGCGATTTCCGGCCAACTGCGCCGAACCGCCCCATGGAGCGATTCACGATCGAATGGAGTCATTCGATGACGAGAGGATCGCGCAAATTCAAACGATAGGGTGGTGAGCGGGGGCCAGTGTGAACGGGCACCGCGCCCCGAAATCGCGGCAAGACAAGTCATGGAGCGGATCCGCTGCGATTGGACGCGCGTTAACTTTTTCGGAACGAACCGTCTCCGTTCGCGTTAATGTCGGCTGGCGCATGGCATGGCGCCTTTGGCACTGCCATGCCTGTACCCCGCGGCCAAGCAAGATGGCCTAACCTTGGAGACGACGATGCATGCAAACTTCACCGGGATCGGTGGGCTCATTCTGCTGGCCCTGGACATCTGGGCGATCATTTCCGTGATCGGATCGAATGCCCCGACGCTCAACAAGGTGCTCTGGACCCTGGCCATCCTGCTTTTGCCATTGCTCGGCTTCATCGTCTGGCTGTTCGCCGGACCCCGCGCCTCACGCTGACATCCGGCGGCGGGCAAACTCTCCTCCAACTTGGAAAGCAACTTTCATGAAAGTCGTTGCCTGCCAGAACTGCGGCCAACTCGTTCATTTCGAGAACTCGATCTGCCTGAGCTGCTCCGCGCCGCTCGGGTTCCTTCCGTCCTCCCTCGATCTCACTGCGCTGATCCGGCGCGACGATGGCCAGCTCAATCCCCGGGCGCGCCCCGATGAATCCTGGCATCCCTGCGCCAACGCGGCCACGATCGGCTGCAACTGGCTGCTGCCCGCCGGCGCCGTCGATTCCTATTGTGAATCCTGCCGGCTGAACCGGACCATTCCGGACCTCTCGGTCGAGGGCAATCTCGAACGCTGGCAGTTGATCGAAAATGCCAAGCGGCGTCTGGTCTATGCGCTCCTGCGGTTTGGCCTGCCGGTTCAGACACCGGGAGACGAGGGCGTGCGTACCGGTCTTGCCTTCGATTTTCTCGCCGACACGCCCGATGCCCCGGTCCTGACCGGCCATGACGAAGGGCTGATCACCATCAACATCGCCGAGGCCGATTCCGCCGAGCGCGAGAAGCGCCGTCTGGCGCTGGGCGAACCCTATCGCACCATGCTCGGCCACATGCGGCACGAGGTCGGACATTATTACTGGGATCTGCTGGTCCGCGATGGCGGCAAGATCAATGAATTCCGCGCGGTCTTTGGCGATGAATCGTTCGACTATAACGAAGCGCTGAAGAAGCACTATGAAAACGGCGCTCCCGCCGACTGGGCGATGAATTATATCAGCGCCTATTCCACCATGCATCCGTGGGAGGATTTCGCGGAAACCTGGACGCATTACCTGCATATGGTCGATACGCTGGACACCGCGGCGAGCTTTGGCCTCGCGGTCGATCCGGTCGTGACCGAGAATCCCGCCTTCAATGCGCGCATTTCCTTCGACCCCTATGCCGCGCCGGGAATCTACGATCTGGTCAATGCCTGGCTGCCGCTGACCGTGGCGGTGAACAGCCTGAACCGCAGCATGGGACAGCCGGACCTCTATCCCTTCACGCTGACCGCGCCGGTGATCGAGAAGCTGCGTTTCATCCACAAACTGATCGCGGACGCGGTGCGCATCGAGGAGCAGCCGCTCGCCAAGTCCGCGTAACCGGACGGTCCTGCCCCGGCTTCACGGGGCAGGATGACGCCCCCCCCTTTGCGCAAGCATCGGGAGCCCCGAGGCCGGGGCTTCGATCCCACCGATGGCGATGCCATTGCCCCTGACGGGATCTGCCCCGGATCGGCCCAAAGGCCCAGGGGACCGGGCGGCGCGGACAGAACGCGCCAAGACACGTTTTTTGAAAAACATTTTAAAAACAATATGTTATAATGCGTCCGGGCGCGGACACATGCGCGGACAAAGGGAATTCACCTCCGGCGTCGCCGGGTGACCCAGAGCACCCCGGCCAGTCCGATCGACAGGAGCGCCAGCGGCAGGCCGAGAAGGGTCGCCCCGATCGGATCCCACAGGAGGGGCAGGGGAGAGGACTTCAGAACCGAGACCATGGATTCATAGCGCGCAGGCGCCGCGTCGGCCCAGACCTGTCCGAGGGGCGTCAGCCGATAGGCATACCCTTGGCCGATCGTGGCGCGCCAGTCCGCCACCGCCTGCCAGATCCCGAGGCCGAGCAGGATCAGAACCACCAGCGACCGCATCCCACCCCTGACCGAACCTCTCTTGACCGCCGCCGGAGTCTAACCTTCATTGACCTCGCGGGCAAACCATCGATAACTCAAGTCCGGGATACCGGATCGGGGGCCTTTCCACATGTTTCAGGACTTTCGACGTCGGACCACCCCGGAGACCGGCGGGCCTCGCCTCGGGGCCCTGCGCGCGGCCATGAGCGAGGCCGGGGTGGATGCTTTCCTGATCCCCCGCTCCGACGCGCATCAGGGCGAGAATGTCGCCGCCCGGGACGAGCGCCTGGCCTGGCTGACCGGCTTCACCGGCTCGGCGGGGCTCAGCATCGCGACCCGGGACAAGGCCGCGATTTTCGTGGACGGCCGCTATCGGTTGCAGGTCCGCGATCAGGTCGATCTCAACCATTTCGAACCGCTCCGTCAGCCCGAGGACAAGCCGGAGGATTGGCTGAAATCCGTTTTGCCGGGCGGCGGGCGGATCGGTTTCGATCCCTGGCTTCACACCGCCTCCCAGATCGAGGGGATGGAGCAAGCCCTGGGACCGCACCGGATCACCCTGGCCCGCGTCGAAAACCTGATCGACCGGATCTGGGACGACCAGCCGCCCGCCCCGGCCGAACCGATCGTGCCGCATCCCGAAACCCTCGCCGGGCGAAGTGCCGGGGACAAGCGCGCCGAGATCGCAAGCGCCCTGACCGCGCGCAATCTCGCAGCCCTGGTGCTGACCCTGCCGGATTCCATTGCCTGGCTCTTCAATATCCGGGGCAGCGACATTGCCCGGACCCCGGTTCCGCTTGGCTTCGCGATCCTGGCCTCGGATGGAACGGCCACTTTGTTCGTCGCCCCCGGCCAGGACGACGAGGCCCTGCGCGCCCATCTCGGCCCCGACGTCCGCCTTGCCCCGCGCGAGGCGTTCCCCGAGGGCCTTGATCGTCTCTCCGGTCGGGTCAGCCTCGACAAGGCCCGCGCGCCGGTCAGTGTCTCCGACCGCCTCGGCGCCTCGGGCCGGGTCGAGATCGTCTGGGAGACCGATCCCTGTATCCTGCCCAAGGCGTGCAAGACGCCCGCCGAGGTCGCGGGCGCGCGCTCCGCCCATCGCCGCGACGGGCTGGCCATGGCCCGGTTTCTCCGCTGGCTGGAGGGCGCGGCTCCCGAGGGGGCGCTGACGGAAATCGACGTGGTCGCGCGGCTTGAGGCGTTTCGGGCGGAGTCCGGGGCGCTGCGGGACATTTCCTTTGACACGATCTGCGGGGCCGGATCCAACGGCGCCATCGTTCATTACCGGGTGACCGAGGAGAGCAATCGCCCCATCCTGCCCGGCACGCTGCTTCTGGTCGACAGTGGCGGCCAATATGTCGACGGAACCACGGACATCACCCGGACCCTTGCCATCGGCGACCCGCCAGCGGACGCGGTCCGAGCGTTCACCCTGGTCCTGAAGGGGCTCGTGGCCCTGTCCCGGCAGCGCTGGCCCTCGGGTCTCGCCGGCCGGGATCTCGACCCTCTCGCCCGGGCGGCGCTCTGGCAGGCGGGGCTGGATTATGACCACGGGACCGGACATGGTGTCGGCAGCTATCTCGGCGTCCATGAGGGTCCGCAGAATATCTCCCGCCGGGGGCTGGAGCCGATTCTTCCCGGCATGGTGGTTTCGATCGAACCGGGCTACTATCGGGAAGGCGCTTTCGGCATCCGGATCGAAAATCTGGTTGTCGCGCGGGCGGCGGAAATTCCGCCGGGTGGGGATCGGGAAATGCTCGGCTTCGAGACGCTGACGCTCGCGCCCATTGACAGGCGGCTTATTGACGTGAGTTTGTTGAATGTGACGGAACAGGCTTGGCTCGACGATTATCACGGGCGGGTATTTTCGGAATTGGCCGGAGACCTCGACGCGGAAACCCGAGGATGGCTCGAAACAGCCTGCGCGCCCCTGGCCGATTACCGGTCACGGGGGCACATCATATGAATAACTCAGGGGGCTTCACGATGCTGACACAAAGACTTTCCATTCATCCCGCCGAGGGGACCTGGGTCATTCGGGCAGGCGGAGCAGTCATTGGAGAATCGAGACGCGCTTTGGAGTTGCGGGAGGAAAACTACCTCCCGGTCATCTACTTCCCCAAGGAAGACCTCGGCATGGCCTTCTTCGACCGGTCTGCGACAACCTCAACCTGTCCCTTCAAGGGAAAGGCGAGTTATTTCAGCATTTCTACCCACAACGGCATGATCGCCGACGCGGGCTGGTCCTATGAAAATCCGACGGACGACGCGGAGCGGATCGCGGGCCACGTTGCCTTTTATCCGAGCAAGGTGACCATCGAGCGCGTCTGACCGGCCTTCGGCCTAATCGGCTGTCTCAAAGAACCCAGGACCCGCGCGGCCTCGCAGCCGGGCGGCCAGTTCGCTGCCGAGCCTCTCGGCATCGCCGATTCCGCCGGAGATCTCGTCTCGCAGGCTTTCCGATCCGTCGGGACGCAGGATCTCCCCTCTGAGCCGCAGCTCTCCGTCCGAGAGTTCGGCAAGACCGGCGATCGGCGTCTGACAGGAGCCATCCAGTCCGGCCAGAAAGGCACGCTCGGCCCGGAGCCGATAACAGGTGTCCGGGTCGTGGATGGCCAGCAGAAGCTCGGATATCTGATCCTCGCCGATCCTTTGCTGAACCCCGATCGCGCCCTGGGCGACGGCGGGCAGCATTTCCTCGACCGAAATCGGGGCGCGGGTCAGTTCGGTCAGACCCAGGCGGCGCAGGCCGGCCATTGCAAGAAACGTCGCATCGGCCACTCCCTCCGAAAGCTTGCGCAACCGCGTCTGGACATTTCCCCGAAACTCCACGACCCGCAGATCCGGGCGCCGGTGCCGAAGCTGGGCCGCCCGGCGCAGGGAGGAGGTCCCGACCACGCTATCGGGCGGCAGCGAGGACAAGGTCCGGCTGTCGGTCCCGACAAATGCGTCCCGGACATCCTCGCGCGGGAGATAACAGGAAATATCGAGGCCCTCCGGGAACTCGGTCGGCATGTCCTTCATCGAATGGACGGCGATATCGATCGTCCGGGCCAGCAGGGCATCCTCGATTTCCCGGGTGAAGAGGCCTTTTCCGCCCAGATCCCGCAACGGCCGGTCGGTGACAGCGTCCCCGGTTGTCCGGATGACGACGATTTCGATGGCGGTGTCGGAAAGCCCATGGGCCGCCATGAGACGGATCTTGGTTTCATGGGCCTGAGCAAGCGCCAGTGGGCTACCGCGCGTCCCGATCCGGAGCGGCGACGCGGCGGTGAAGATATCCTGGGTCATTGTCGGATGTGCGTCCCTTTTCTTTCGGAGGTTTATCTGTAAGGTCTGGCCAAGACAAATGGAAAGCGGAGCAGGATATGGCGGCCGGGACCAAACGGATATTGCGGGCGCTGTCGGGGGAACGGCTCGATGTTCCGCCGGTCTGGCTGATGCGGCAGGCGGGCCGCTACCTGCCCGAATACCGGGAAACGCGCGCAAAGGCGGGCAGTTTTCTTGACCTGTGTTATACTCCCGATTTCGCAGTCGAGGTCACACTTCAACCCATCCGTCGCTACGGGTTCGACGCGGCCATCCTCTTCGCGGACATTCTGCTGGTGCCGCAGGCATTGGGCGCGGAATTACGGTTTGTCGAAGGAGAGGGCCCGCGGCTTTCGACCATTCGCCATGCCGGGGATCTGGCAAAGCTGCGGCCGGTCGAGCTGATCCATGAAACCTTGTCGCCGGTCTACGAAACCGTTGCCCGCCTGCGCGAGGAACTCCCGGTCGAGACGACCCTGATCGGCTTCGCAGGCGCGCCCTGGACAGTGGCGACCTACATGATCGCTGGCCGTGGGACCCCGGATCAGGCACCCGCGCGCGAGTTGATCTATCGTGATCCCGATACCTTCAACGCGCTGATGAACCTGATCACCGAGGCAACGATCGCCTATCTGTTGCGCCAGATCGAGGCGGGCGCCGAGGTGGTCAAACTCTTCGACAGCTGGGCCGGGGCCCTGCCCGGCGCCCTGTTCGAAGCCTATTGCATTCAACCCGCGCGGCGAATTGTCGAGGCAGTCCGCCTTGCCGCGCCCGGGGTTCCGGTGATCGGCTTTCCGCGCGGAGCAGGGGGCAATTACGCCGCCTTCGTGAAGGGCACCGGGGTTTCGGGCTGCGCGCTCGATACCGGGGTCGATCCCACCTGGGCGGCGGAGGCGCTGCAACCCTCGGTCTGCGTCCAGGGCAATCTCGATCCGTTGCTGATGGTCGTGGGCGGAGATGCCCTGACGCGGGCGACACGGGCCTGCGTCGAGGCCTTCTCCGGCGGTCCACATATCTTCAACCTTGGACATGGTATCACGCCGGACGCGAACCCGGCGCATGTGGATGTCATGCTGCGGGCGATCCGGGGCTAGGGCATCTTCGGCGAAAGTGTATTCGGTTTCGCAATTCGAAAATGCGCAATATCAAACAGCCAGAGGGATTTTCATGAAGCGGAGATCATGGAAATCCCTCTGAGTCCCCCCCGGGCGTTTGAAGGGATCAGGCCAGCGCCTGAACCCCGCGATTGCGGTTCCAGACGGAAAAGTTCAGCGCCGAGGCATAGGATACCCAGACCAGATAGGGCAGCATCAGATATGCCGCGAAATGGGACACCTGCCAGAAGGCAAGAATCGTCAGCGCGATGGCGAGCCAGAGGAACAGGATCACCACCAATGCCGAGCCGAGCTGGCGCAGGCCGAAGAACACCGGGCTCCAGAGGGCATTGAGAACCATCTGCCAGCTCCAGAGTGCAACGGCGGGCAGGGTCCAGATCGAACTGGTCATCGAAACCCACCAGACTGCGATGGCCATCAGGATATAGAGCAAGGTCCAGGCGATGGGGAAGAGCCAGTCGGGCGGGGTCCAGACCGGCTTGGACAGGGTCCGGTACCAGGGCCCGGGCTTGAAGAACGCCCCGGTCGCAGCCGCGCTGAAGGTCGCGGCCATATAAGCCAGCAGCGCGAACCAGACCGGCGCGCTTGAATTCATCCAGGCCATTATTCTCTCCCTCGGATCTTCCTGAAGCAAATGACCGGTCGGGGGGAAATGTCAAATGACTCTCCCGGTGCTCCGCTAACGTCTCGGTAACCTTGACTGCCTAGAGCTTGCGGATACGGCGGTTCGAGGAGAGGCCTTGCGATGACGCCCCGGCTCAGAACAGTGCCACTCATCCTGATGGTGCTCCTGTCGTCCCTTGTCCCGGCGATGGGGCAGGATATGGACGATGCCGATGCCACGCGCTGCGAGCAGGCGATTGCCAATGCCGCGCGCCGGGGCGGTGTGCCGCCGGATGTCCTGCTCGCCGTCGCCCTGACCGAGACGGGCCGCAGGTCAGAGGGGCGATTGCGTCCCTGGCCCTGGGCGATCAATCGCGAGGGCAAGGGCTACTGGTTCAAGACCGAGGAAGAGGCGCTTGCCTTCGGCAAGGAGAGCTTGGCCGCCGGCCGGACAAGTTTCGACGTCGGTTGCGTCCAGATCAATTACCGCTGGCATGGCCGTGCCTTCCCCTCGCTCGAACAGATGTTCAATCCCGAATATACGGCGACCTACGCGGCGCAGTTCATCCGCAATCTCTATGAGGAGCGCGGCAACTGGTCGGAGGCCGCCGGCGCCTATCATTCCCTGACGCCCGACAAGGCCGCGATCTACCGAAAGCGCTTCGACCAGGTGCTGGCGGAGCTGGAACCGGGCACGCTGCCTGACCCCGAAACACTGGTGGCCACGGCGACGCCGATCGATCGGCTGAGCACCCGACAGGAACGGCGCGAGGCTCAGCGGTTGGAACTGGCAACGCGGATCGCCAGCGCGGGGCCGCCGCCGGATCCGATCATGGGGTCGGTCGCGGCGGTGCCGACCCGACCGGCCGGTGCCCTGTTGATTCAGGGCAACCCGTTGCTGACCCCCGGGAAACCGATGTTCTCCGCTCCCAAAGGGGGATTGTTCTGATGCAGGCTGCAATGACCAATCAGTTGAACATGCGGGCAGTCTTTCACCCGACCGTTCTGCTTGCGATGGCGCTCATGGCCGTCATCGCGATGATGATCCTGCCGATGCCCATCTGGGTGCTCGACATGGGGCTCGCGGCTTCGTTCGCGATCGCGATCCTGATCTTCACCATCACGCTCTTCATCCAGCGCCCGCTCGATTTTTCGTCGTTCCCGACGATCCTGCTGGCGAGCCTGATGCTGCGCCTGTCGCTCAACGTCTCCTCGACCAAGCTGATCATCGGCCAGGGTTACAAGGGTACCGACGCGGCTGGCCACGTGATCGAGGGCTTTGCCAATTTCATCATGGGCGGCTCGGTGTTTCTCGGGCTTGTGGTGTTCGGTGTTCTCCTGATCGTCAACTTCATCGTCATCACCAAGGGCGCCGGTCGCATGGCCGAGGTCAGCGCCCGCTTCGCCCTCGATGCCATGCCCGGCAAGCAGCTTGCCATTGACAGCGACATGGCCGCCGGGGCGATCACCCACGAACAGGCGCGCGAGCGGCGGCGGATCGAGCAGGAGGAAACCACCTTCTTCGGTTCGCTCGACGGCGCCTCGAAATTCGTCAAGGGCGACGCGGTGGCTGGCCTGCTGATCACGCTCCTGAACCTGGTCGTCGGCCTGGCGATGGGGGTCTTCGTCCATGGGATGCCGGTCGGCGATGCCTTCGAGACCTATTCGATCCTGACGGTTGGCGATGGTCTGGTGACCCAGATTCCGGCTGTGATCATTTCCATCGCCAGCGCCATGCTGCTCTCAAAGGGTGGGGCGGTCGGCTCCACCGACCGCGCCCTGATCAAGCAGCTCGGCGGCTATCCGGTGGCGCTGGCCACGGTGGCGGTGCTGATGGCGTTCTTCGCCTTCGTGCCTGGCCTCCCCTTCATTCCCTTCATCATTGGCGCGGGATGCCTTGGCGGGGCGGCCTGGGTCTCACAGAACACGATGAAAAAGGAGGCCGCCGAGCAGGCCAAGCCGGAGGAGCAGGCGGCCCAGGCCCCGAAAAAGACCCTCGGCGATCTTCTCGATGTCGACGAAATCCACATGGAATTCGCGCCGAATCTGGTGCCGGTGGTGATGGACGCGGCGACCGGCCTTGATGCGCGGATCCTGAACATGCGCAATCATATCGCCCAGTCCTTCGGCCTGATCATGCCCGAGATTCGCCTGACGGATAATCCTGGCCTGTCCCCCGGCACCTATTGTATCCGCATCCAGGGTGTGGAGGCCGCGCGGAGCCGGATCGAAACGGATCAGGTTCTGGTCCTTCTGCATGACGAAACCACGCCGGCGCCGGAGGGCCGCAGCGTCGCCGAGCCGGTCTATGGCGCTCCCGCCCGCTGGATCGCGAGCAACCTCCAGGAGGAGGCGGCGCTGATGGGGCTTAATGTCATCACCCCGACGGAAGTGGTGGCGACCCATCTCATGGAGATCGTGAAGCAGAATTTCGGGCGCCTGTTCAACCGCCGGGCCCTGCGTAAGCTGCTCGACGAGTTCGTGACTCTCTCGGACACCAAGCGGGCCGAGGCCAACCGGCGTATGATCGACGATTTCATTCCGGACAAGTTTCCCATCGACAGTCTGCAGGCGGTTCTGAGGCTGCTCCTGGAGGAGAGGGTATCGATCCGGAACCTTCCCCTGATTTTCGAGGCCATCGCCGAGGTTTATGCTCCACAGAACAGCCCGGCGGTGATCTGTGAGCATGTGCGTCACCGCCTGGGCTTCCAGCTCGTTTCCGAGGTTCAGGAGGCGGACGGCGCCCTGCCTCTGATCCAGCTCTCACCCTCCTGGGAGGAGATGTTCCAGAAATACCAGTTGCCGGAAGGCTCAGGGATCGTCGATGTCGCCCTGCCACCGGGGGAATTCAACCGGCTGGCCAATGCGATCGCCGAGAAGATCGCCAAGGCCGGGGCACAGGGGCGCTATCCGGCGGTGGTGACATCGACCAAGCGGCGGCGATTCCTCCATACGGTGCTGAGCGCCAAGGGCATCCGCAACCCCGTGCTCAGTTTCGAGGAAATCGGCACGACGGCGCGCCCGGCCGTGCTCGGACTCGCATGATCCAAGGACTCGCCGCCCTGCTCGACAGGAGCGAAGCCGGTTTCTTCGTGGCGATCATGGTCTTCACGCGGGTGGGCGCGATCGTCGCCCTCTTGCCCGGATTTGGCGAACAGATGATCCCGGCGCGGGTGCGGCTCGGGATCACGGTGGCTTTTACCATGGTGGTCTGGCCGATGGTCCTCGCACAGGCCCCGGCGGCCGAGGCCGGGCGCGACATGCTCCGGATGATGCTGATAGAGGCGGCGATCGGCCTGTTGCTGGGCCTTTCGATCCGGCTGATGGTGTTTGCCCTGCAATTCGCAGGTTCGGTCATTGCGCAATCCACCGCCCTGACCCAGATTTTTGGCGCCGGGGTCGCACCGGATCCGATGCCCGCCATCGGCAGCATCCTGATGCTGACCGGTGTTACCCTCGCCGTCGCCGCCGGCCTGCATGTCAAGGTTGCGATCCTCATGGCGCGATCCTACGAGATCCTGCCGATGGGTCTGATGCCGGCCGGGTCGGACGTCGCCGCCTGGGCCACGGAGCGGATCGCCTCGGCCTTTGCCCTGGGCTTTTCGTTGTCGGCGCCGTTCGTGATCGCGGCCTTTGCCTATAACCTCGCGCTCGGGGCCATCAACCGCGCGATGCCGCAGCTCATGGTCGCCTTTATCGGCGCGCCCGCGATCACGGCGGGCGGGCTTCTGCTTCTGATCCTGGCCTCCCCCGTGATGCTGCACTACTGGCAGGGCAGGCTCGATGCCACGCTCGCGGACCCCCTGAGTGTCCTGCGATGAGCAGTGAAGGCGACAGCGGCGAAAAGGTATTCGACCCAACGCCCCAGAAGCTGCTTGAGGCCCGGCGTCGGGGCGATGTGCCAAGGTCGATGGATGTCAGCGCGGCGCTCGCCTATCTCGCGCTGCTGATCGCGATCGGCGCAGGGGGGGCCTACGCGGTGCGAACGGCGGGCACCCCCTTGGTGGCTTTGATCGCCCAGCCAGACCGGCTGGCGCACCTGTTCCTGGGGCCGGGCGGTCCCGGCCTTTCCGCCACCTGGATCGGCGATGTGATGGTCGGACTGTCGCCGATCTTCCTTTTCCCCCTGCTCGCGGTGCTGATCGGCCTCCTCGCCCAACGGGCGGTCGTTTTTTCCGGCGAGAAACTGATGCCGAAACTGTCGCGGCTGTCGATGCTGGTGGCGGCGAAGAACAAGTTCGGTCCCTCGGGCCTGGTCGAGTTCGGCAAGTCGACGCTCAAACTCGTGGCCATCGCGATTGCCCTGTTTGTCTATCTGTCGCGCGAGCTGGACAAGATGATCGGCGCGGCGACCATGGACGCCGGTGAAGTGCCGTCGCTGATGATGAAAACGCTCTATATGCTGCTCGCGATCACCACTGTGATCTCGATCGTGATCGCCAGCGCCGATGTCCTGTGGCAGCGATTCAATCATGCCCGGAAATTGCGTATGTCGCTTCAGGATATGCGAGACGAGCACAAGCATCTTGAAGGCGATCCGCATGCGAAGAGTCTCCGTCGTCAGCGGGGCCAGGAAATCGCGATGAACCGGATGCTGCTCGATGTTCCCAAGGCGGATGTGATCATCGTCAACCCAACCCACTACGCCGTTGCCTTGAAATGGAGCCGGGCGCGGGGAAGCGCGCCGGTCTGTGTTGCCAAGGGCGAGGACGAGATCGCCCTGCGCATCCGCGAGATCGCGGAAACGGCGCGGATCCCGATCCACAGCGATCCTCCCACCGCGAGGGCGCTCAATGCCACCGTGGAAATCGGGCAGGAAATCCGGCCCGAGCATTACAAGCCGGTGGCCGCGGCCGTCCGGTTCGCCGACCGGATTCGCCGGGCCAGCAAGGAAAGGGGCGTGTGATGCAACGCGACAAGATGGAAATCCTGGTGCGGCTGGCCGAGGCCCGCAAGACCGGGGCGCTGGCGCGTCTGGAAATCCTGATGGCGCAGGTCCGCGCCTGCGAGGCGGAGATCATCGACGCCGAACAGACCTTCGCCCGGGATTTCGCGGAACAGCAGGAAACACCCATGGCCCAGCTCGCCCGCAGATCCGCCTGGGTGGACCAGAGGATCGCCCTGGCGCGGCGGCGGATCGCGGCGCTTGCCCCGGCCATCGCCGCGGCCCGAAGCGCGGCCATCCAGGGGCTGGGCAAGCACAAGGCGCTGGAGACCCTGGCCGAGAGAGCGGAACGCACGGAGCGCCAAGCCCTGGCGGCGCGCGTCGAGCGCGAAACTCCGCCACCGGACTCGGAAGGGGAGAAGCCCGGGCAAGATTGAAAAGACTGAAAAGACTGAAAAGGCCGCTCTCCCCTTTGCCGGGAGAGCGGCCATTCTCCCCCGGGGGGAGGGGAGTCAGGTGTCCTGACGGGCGATGTCGGTGATCAGGACTTCGGAAATCGGCGGCTCGGGAAGGGTGTTTTTCGCGGCCTCCAGAAGGCCGGATTTCAGGTCGCGCATCTTCTGGCCTGCGGTAAAGCTGCCATCGAAACCGCCCGAGTTGGCGTGACGGAACATCACCTTGAGATAGGCATCGCGCAACAGCGGCTCCGCGGCCTTCACGGCGGATTCGGATTCCTTGCCAACCGCGTTCGACAGGGAAACAACCACCATCGCCACGACCTTGTCATCCTTGAAGATCGGAATCACGAAGGGTTTTTCGAAGGCGACATAGATCTGCTCCTCCTCGCTTTTCCCATGTTCCCCTTCTTTCGCGGGCGCTTCGTAGGGATCGGCGGCGGCGGCCGGGTCGCAATGCTCGGTCGAGCCCTCCGGGCAGGCTGCCTTGGCCGCGTCATGGGGCTCCTCGACGGGCGGCGGGGGTTTCAGCATCAATCCGGCGCCGGCGCCGGCTCCCAGACCGACGAGCACGAGCACTATGGGTATGAGCAGTTTCAACGCGTTCTCCTCAATAGGGCAGGACGACGTCCGTCCCTTGTTGAACCAGCCGGGGCTGTTGCGCGCTGGTCAATTGTCCACGGCCGCCATAGGAAATGCGTGCGCCTGCGATCCGGTCATAATCGACTTCGTTATAGCGCGAGATGTCGCCGGGCTGGACGATACCGGAGACCTGAAGATCGCGCAGTTCGTTGTTCAGCCGGACTTCCTGATCACCCTGGATCACCAGTTGCCCATTGGGAAGCACTTCGACCACGGTGGCGGCGACCCGCAGCTGCAGCTTTTCGTTCCGTTTGGTCGAGCCATTGCCCTTGTATTGCGAATCTCCTGACACATCGAGGGTGGGCGAGAGCATGTCCACCTTGAAGGGCAGGATCTTCTCCAGCCCGAAGGCCGCGTTGAGCCCTGCCTGTTCGCTGCCCGACCGGGTGCGGGTGGTGGTGTTCTTCATCTCGCCTTCATCGTCGATCGAAATATTGACGGTCAGAAGATCGCCGAGCTTGCTTGCCCGCTTGTCGCCCAGAAGACCGGTGGGGCCGGTGCTCCAGAGCGAGGCCTGCTGGTAATTGTACCGGGCCGCCTCGGGCGGCGGGACCGCCAGGGCGGCGCGCTCGGGCGTCAGGAGCGGCGGCGCATTCTCCGCGACCTTCCCGATGGTGGTCATTTCCGGAGGCTGGCCAATGCCACAGGCGGACAGGGCGCAGAACAGGGCCGGGAGCAGGCGCAAAGCACGGTTCATCATTTCACCTCGACGCTTCCATCGGCTGCCACGGCGCCGGTCACCGTTTGTTTGGAGGTCAGGTTCATGACCCGGACTGCTTCGCCCACCCCGGCGCGATCAAGCGCGCGCCCCTCCGCCGTGATCCGGAGCGGGCCCGAGACATACGTCATCCGCACCAGCTGATTGCGCTCGACCACGGCCGGGGCGCCGATCTGACTTTCGAGGATCGGCCGACCGGTATAGAGCGTGACTTTCGCCTCGCGGCCCACCGCCGCATTGATGTCGGTGAGGGCACCGGGAGTGGCTTCGTCCACCGTCGTGAGATCGGAGGCCACCAGCATCGTATGGACCCGGATGGGCCGGATGGGAACCACGGTCTGCGCGGCAACCTCGGCGGCGGACAGCAGGGACAAGGCCAGGATTGTCGCGCGGATTTTCATCAGCGGACCTGAACGGTCGCGGAGAGCATCTCGTCGGCGGCGGTGATCACCTTGGCGTTCATCTCATAGCCGCGCTGGGCTTCGATGAGGCCGGTGATCTCGCGAACCGCGTCGACCGAGGAGCTTTCGAGATAACCCTGGCGGATCGTGCCGCGCCCGTCTTCTCCCGCCGCGCCCGGATTGGGCTGACCGGACGCCTCGGTTTCCTTGAACAGGTTGTTCCCCGTCGCTTCGAGTCCTTGCGCATTCACGAATGTGGTGAGGTTGAACTGGCCGAGCAACTGCGGCTGCACCTGGCCATTGAAATAGGCATAGACCTCGCCCGCCGAATTGATCGAGACTTCGGTGGCATCCTGCGGAATGGTAATGTCCGGTGCGACCGGAAAGCCGTCGGAGGTCACGATCACCCCGTCCGGACTGCGCTTCAGCGCTCCGTCGCGAGTATAGGCTGTATCGCCGCTGGGCAGCGTCACCTCCAGATAACCGTCGCCCTCGATCGCGAGATCGAGAGATCCGCCGGTCTGCGTGAGCGAGCCCTGCCCCAGCTCCACCGCGACGGCGGAGGTCCGTACGCCGAGCCCGAGCTGGATGCCCGCCGGCAGGATCGTCCCGTCCGTCGAGTTGATCGTGCCCGGCCGTTCGACCTGCTGGTAATGCAGATCGGTGAACTCGGCCCTGCGCGGGTTATAGGCGGTGGTGCTCATGTTCGAGAGGTTGTTCGAAATCACCTCGACCCGCTGCTGCTGCGCCGCCATGCCCGTCGCCGCGATATTCAGTGCACGCATCTTACTCTCCTTCCGATACCGGTGGCTCAGGCGTTCGTTCCGAGGACACGCACAACCTCGCGGATGCGCTCGTCCTCCTGGTCGAGCAGTTTCTGGCCGTATTCATAGGCACGCTGCACTTCGATCATGCGTGAGATTTCCCGAATGGGATTGACGTTGGACTGCTCGACAAAGCCTTGGAGCACCCGGCCATTCTCGACCGGCACCGTGCCGCCGTCCGAGCGGAAGAGCACACCGGCCTCGCGAAAGAGCTTGGTCTGGTCCTCGACCCGAACAACGCCGATCTTGGCGAGGGGTGATCCGTCCACCGACATCGTGCCGTCGGTGGCGATGCCGATGCTCTTTGCCTCGGGTGGGATGGTGATGCTGCCACCGCCCTCGTCGAGCAGGAGATCTCCCTCGGCGTTGACGACATCGCCATTGTTGTTGCGCATGAAGGCACCGGCCCGGGTCAGGCGCTGACCCGCCGGGGTCTGGACCATAAAGAAGCCGTCGCCCTCGATCGCCATGTCCAGCCGGCCGTTGGTCTGCTGCAGCGATCCCTGCAACTCGTCGGTGTAGCGTGCCCGGGCATCGGTCATCGCGACGGAGCCGCCCTCCGCCGGCAGGGCCTTGACCTCCTCGGAGAACATGATGCCCTCGCGGCGGTAGCCCGTGGTCGAGGCATTGGCGATGTTGTTGGCAACGGACTGCATTTCCCGAAGCAGACCCGACTGGCGGCTCAGCGCGACATACCCTGCAAGATCCATCTACTCACTCCAGCCTGCTGTGTGCTTCGCGCAACCCTTTGCGCTTGCCGGGAACAATGCGGGGGCCATGGTAAATAATTCCTCAAGGATGCTTGTAAAGAACCGGGCATTTTTCCGGGAGATATTAACGAAACCAGAGGCGCATGATTTAACTCATGATTCCTCTGTTCACGATCATGTTGAACTCTGACTGAGAGATCAGATTGCGATTGTGATCAACGCTGTGCGATCAGCGGGATGATTTCGTTCTGATAGAACTGCGTCAGCGTATGGCCGGAGAAGCTCATGGTTGCCCAGAAGACCACGAGAATCGCCCCCAGCTTGGGAACGAAGGTCAGCGTCATTTCCTGAACCGAGGTCAGCGCCTGCACCAGACCGATCGCGAGACCCACGACCAGGGCCACCGCGAGGATCGGCGTCGACACCATCAACGCCGTCCAGAGCGCGGAGCGCAGGATATCGAGGATCCCGGCTTCCGTCATGGCGCGCCGGTCCCCCCTGATGGCTGGGTCAAACCGGCATCCGCAGGATTTCCTGATAGGCTTCCACAACCTTGTCGCGCACCGCCACCGCCGTCTGGACGGCGAATTCCGTCGCGGCCAGCGCCTCGACGACGGCCTGCGGATCAGCGCGCCCCGCCAGACCCGCCTTCACCGTTTCCTCGCCGGAGCGCATTGTCTCCATGAAATCGCTGGCGGCCGACCGGAAGGCGGCCCCGGCGGTCTGGCCGGGAACCTCGGCGGGACGCGCGGCGGTCTGGGTTTGCGAATAGAGCTGGGACGCCAGGGTGGAACGTATATCCATAGTTCATCGGCCTTTCCGAGGGCGATTTCAGGTCAGGTGAACTCACCTGCCGATCAAGAATCGCGACAAAGCAACGTTACAGAGCGGGCGATCCGATGCTCGGACCGGAGACCGCTCCGGGAACAGGGAAATTTCAGCGCCTGAGCAGATCGAGCAGCGAGCTCGCCATCTGCCGGGCCTGATCGAACATGCGCAAATTCGCCTCGTAGGAACGGTTGGCTTCCCGTGCGTCGGCGATCTCGATCATCAGATCGACATTGGAGCTTTCGAGATAGCCATCCTTGTTCGCGAGCGGATTGCTCGGCGCATAGATGAAGTTCAACTCCTTCTGATCCAGCGTGACCGGACCCGTCTCGACGCGCGCGGGCTCGCCCGGCCGCGTCAGCACATCCTCGAAGGTGACGGTCTTGCGCCGATAGCCGGGAGTATCGGCGTTCGCGATATTCTCCGAACTCAGACGCATCCGCGCGGCCTGGGCCTGCATGCCACTGGCCGAGGTCGCCATTGTCTTGGTCATCTCATTCATCATGCACCTCCGTTACCGCCCAAGTGAACTACCGTCCGAGTGAGCCGCGCAGGATGTCGAGCGATTTCTGATAGACGCCCAACGCCATATCGTGGCTCTGCCGGACCTCGGCGGCCCGCATCATCTGATCTTCAAGTGACACCGAGTTCCCGTTCGGCGATTCGGCCCCTGGAATCGTCGCGTCCAGAACGCGGAACTGGCTCTCGGTGGTGAATGGAATATGCTGGGGCCGGGTCATTCGTGCCGAGAGCGGGGCGAGCCGGTCGCCGAGCGCCGAACTGAATTCCTCGACATCACGCGCCCGAAAGCCGGGCGTGTCGGAATTGGCGATGTTTTCCGAAATGATCGCTTGCCGGGTCGAGGAGTAGGACGCAAGCCCGCTCGCGAGGCGCAGCACATTTAGGTTAAGATCCATCCCGCGAACTCTCCAAACTCAACAGATGCAACGAGGATTTAACCCTTGATGGTTGATAAAGTGTAAGCGAAGCCCGTTAACCGGACAGGACCAGATGTTTACCAATTTCAACGCCCTCGAGGCCGAGTTCTCCCGGATTTCAAACCACAGGAGGGTGGGCCGGGTGGCGGCGGTCAGCACGGCCTCGCTGGAAATCGCAGGCCTCACCCATCAGGCGCGGATCGGCGACCAGGTCGCCATCACGATGAAATCCGCCAATCCGCTGGGGGGCGAGATCGTCGCCATCTCCGCCCAGAACGCGCGGGCGATGACCTATCAGCCGAGCGACGGCGCGGCGGTGGGCAATATCGTGACCCTGCTCGGGCGCGCCGGAGTGCATCCGGACGAAAGCTGGGTGGGCCGGATCGTGGATGCCTTCGGCCAATCGCTGGATGGCCGCCCCCTGACCTCGGGCTCGGCCAGCGCGGCCCTGCGGCGCGCCCCGCCTCCTCCCGCCACGCGCAAGGGGCTGGGGGGGCGGCTCGCCACCGGTCTCTCCGTTTTCGACACCGCCCTGCCCATTGCCCGGGGTCAGCGCATCGGCGTTTTCGCAGGCTCAGGGATCGGCAAGTCGATGCTGCTCGCCGATCTCGCCCGCGGGATCGAGGCGGATGTGGTGGTCCTGGCGCTGATCGGCGAACGGGGCCGCGAGCTGCGCGACTTTGTCGACAATGTCCTCGGCGAGACCGGAATGCGGCGCTCCGTCGTGGTCGCGGCGACCTCCGACCAGGCCCCCCTGATCAAGCGCCGCGCCGCCTGGATGGCCATGGCCACCGCCGAGGTCTTTCGCGACCAGGGCAAGCATGTGCTGCTCCTGATCGACTCGCTGACCCGTTTCGCCGAGGCCCATCGCGAGATTGCCCTGACCGCCGGCGAGGCGCCGTCGCTGCGGGGCTTTCCACCCTCGACCGCGAACCTGATCGCGGGCCTGTGCGAGCGGGCGGGTCCGGGGCCTTACGGCAAGGGCGACATCACTGGCATCTTCAGCGTCCTGGTGGCGGGATCGGACATGGACGAGCCGATCGCGGATATCAGCCGGGGCGTGCTCGACGGGCATGTGGTGCTCGACCGCGGGATCGCGGAACGCGGCCGGTTCCCGGCGATCGATGTCCGCCGCTCGGTCTCGCGCAGCCTGCCGGGCATTGCCACGCCCGAGGAGAACACCCAGCTCTCGCGGCTCCGGCGGATCCTGACCGCCTACGAGAACGCGGCGCTGATGATCCAGACCGGCCTCTATGCGCCGGGCAGCGATCCGGCCATCGACGAGGCGATCCGGCTCTGGCCCCGGCTCGACGCCTATTTCACCACCCGCTCGCCCGAGGGCGTCGCCGAGAGTTTCCAGCGCCTGGCCGCGATTCTGGAAAACCCGTAAATCGGTCGTGGAGCGGGAAAATGAAACAACCTGAAGGTGAGAGAGGCAAAACAGAAGGCAAAAGTCGTCGCGTCCGGGGTTGAAGCCAACTGGCCGGTTCATTAGGGCTGGTCGGAGAAACAGGTCCGATCTCGCTCCAGGGTGCCGCGCGCTTGGAATTCCCGTTCGGGAGGATGGGTCGACGCTCAGGGTGGAAAGTGTCTGTCAGTCCCGTCTCCTTGCTTCTTGTGATCCTCGCCCTGGTGATCGCGCTTCAGGTCGCCACGGTTTCGCTGGTCCTGTGGCGGTGGCGCGGGGCAGGGCGGCGTGCTCCTGTCGCGGATCTCCCGGCGCTGACGGTTCTCAGGCCGGTGCGCGGTCTCGACGCGGGACTGGAGGAGGCGCTGACCTCCAGTTTCTCCGCGCAGGCCATCGACTACGAGGTGCTGTTCTGCGTCGCCGACGCCGATGATCCGGCGGTGCCGCTCTGCCGGGCGATCGTTGCGAAATACGGCGAGGGGCGAGCGCGTCTTCTGATCGGCGACGACCGGATCAGCGCCAACCCCAAACTCAACAACATGGCCAAGGGCTGGGCGGCGGCGCGTCATGACTGGGTGGTCATGATCGACAGCAACGTGCTCCTGCCGACCGACTATGTCCAGACGCTCTTTGGAACCTGGACCAAGGGCACCGGCCTTGTCACCTCGCCCCCGGCGGGCGTGCGCGCCCTTGGCTTCTGGGCCTCGGTCGAGGCCGGGTTTCTGAACGGCTATCAGGCGCGCTGGCAACTCGCGGCCGACCAGATCGGCCTCGGCTTCGCGCAAGGCAAGGTGCTGATGTGGCGACGCGAGCTTCTCGACCGGGCGGGCGGCATCGCCATGCTGGGCAGCGATCTGGCCGAGGATGTCGCTTCGACCAAACTGGTCCGCGCGGCGGGATTGAAGGTGCGGGTCCTGCCGCGTCCGTTCCCGCAACCTTTGTACAAACGATCGGCGCGCGAGGTCTGGTCCCGGCAGAAACGCTGGGCCTGCCTGCGACGCGATGGCTTTCCGGCACTCTTCGCGCTCGAGCCGCTCAGCTTCGCCCTCCTTCCGGCACTGGCGGGCGGGGCACTGGTGGGCGCCGGGACCGTTCCCGCGACGGTGGCGCTGGCCTCGGCCGTCCTGTGGTACGGGCTGGAATGGCTCCTCGTCCGCCGGGCGGGCTGGCCCGCGTCGATCGCACAAATCCCGGCCTGGCTTTTGCGCGATCTCATGATGCCGGTCATCTGGCTGACCTCGCTCGGAACCCGGGACTTTGTCTGGAGGGGCAACGAAATGTCGGCGGATCCTGAGCATCCCCCCGTCAAAGATTCGGTCCGCTCGTGACCGCGGGAACCGAATGGATCGTTCAGACGGTCGAGACCCAGGGCATGGCGCTGCTCTTTCCGCTCGCCATCCTCGAAGGCCCGATCGTCTCGGTGATCGCGGGCTGGCTTTCCAAGCTTGGATATGTCTCGCTCGTCTGGGCCTATGTCCTGCTGGTCATGGCCGATCTCGTCGGGGACGTGGGCTTTTACGCGCTGGGCCGCGGGGGGCTCGGGCTCTTTCCCGAACGATGGCGGGAACGGCTCGGTCTCACCGAAAACCGGCTCTCGGCCCTCTCGGCGCATTTCGAAGAGGAGGGGGGCCGCACCCTGATCGTGGCCAAGCTGACCCACACCCTGGGCTTCGCGGCGCTGGTGGCGGCGGGCGCGGGGCGCATGCCGGTCTCGCGGTTCCTCTGGTTCAACCTGCTCGGCACCCTGCCAAAGACGCTGGTCTTCGTTCTGATCGGCTATGCCTTGGGTCAGGCGCATGGCATGATCGGGAACTGGATCTGGCGGGCCTCGCTCGTGGGCCTGGTGCTCAGCCTGGTGATCGTTGGGATCTGGTATGTTCGGCGGCGCAAACGGGGCGGCCTGTGACGACGGGGGTCTCCTGCGTGATCCCGGCCTTCAACGAAGGTCCCCGGATCGCCGCCGTCCTTGAAATCACCACCAACCATCCGCTGATATCCGAGGTGGTGGTCGTGGATGACGGCTCGACCGACAACACCGGCGCCGTCGCCTCGACCTTCCCCGGGGCCCGCCTGATCCGACAGCCGCGGAACGGCGGCAAGACCCGGGCGCTTGCGACGGGGATCGAAGCGGCGGCTCACCCCTACCTGCTTCTCGTCGATTCCGATCTGCAGGGTCTTGGTCCCGCCGATCTGACCGCCTTGATCCGGCCGGTTCTGAACGGACAGGCCGATCTTGCGATCAGCCTGCGGGGCAATGCGCCGGCGCCCTGGCGGTGGCTCGGGATCGATTATATCTCCGGCGAGCGGATGCTGCGGCGCGACCTGATCGCGGCGAACCTGAGTGAGCTCAACTCCCTGCCACGATTCGGGTTCGAGGTCTGGATGAACCGGCTCTCGATCCGGGCGCGGGCGCGGATCGCGGTGGTGCCCTGGCCGACGGTGGCAAGCCCCCTCAAGAACCGGAAATACGGGCTCGCGGCGGGGGTGATGGCGGATCTGCGGATGATCCTCGATTTGGGCCGGACCGTCGCTCCGCCGCGGCTCTTGCGACAGATCTGGCTCATGCGGCGGAGCGCCGTTCTCTGCGCGCGCGAGATGCGCCGGGCGGAACGGCCGGGCCGCCCGTGAATCCAAGCAACTGACCCGACCGCGCTCTCAGCGCCTCTGGTGCCAGGTTCGTCCAATGGCGGTTCGACTGAGGGCTTCGGCGCAGACGCGGACGATGATATGGAGCGCGACCCCGGCGGCGGTGTCGCGGGATGTCAGGCCGGACAGGACCGCGCGGCGCTGTCCGGCTGTTCTGGTCAGATCGAGACCCAACCGAGCCAGTTCGCGCTCTCCGGTGCGCCACCGGGCGCGGACATAAACCCAATCCCGGAAACTGTTCGGCGGACGTGTCGTGATCACGGCCGCGGGCACCACCCGACGACGCTCCGCCGGGATCATCGCCTCGATGAAATTGTCGTCGCCGAAGGTCCGGGGAAACCGGCCCCAGCGCGCACGACCCGATGCGCTGAGGCCAAGCAGGTGGTGATAGGCATTCGTTCTCGCATGTGGGAGGGCAAGCCAGGTTCTGGCCAGCATCCGGCTCGACGTCGTGGCATTCGTGAGATCCCAGCGGATCGCCGGAGAGACGAGATCGGCACCGCCGGACTCCAGAACGGCGCACAGCTCCTGGAAAATCCCCGGCCGCGCTTCGACATCCGCGTCGAGATAGAACCGTGGGAACAGGGTGGCCACGGCATCGCCCGCGTCGAGCGCGGCGGTTTTGCCCGCCTCCGGCAGTTCGAGCACCCTGATGTCGGGGCGACCGATGCACAGGGCGCGAAGAAGATCGGCGCTGTCATCCTCGCATCCGTTGCAAACGAAGATAACCTCCGCGCCATCTCCTTCCGTCGCGGCCAGAAGAGACGGAACTGTTCGTCCCAGGATGCGTGCCTCGTCGTGGACCGGCACGACCACGCTGTAGGGCGGGACTACCATGGCATCCGTCGCCAGAGTTTCCAGCGCCGGTGGATCCGATCCAGGCTGCGCTGGAACAGGTTCTGCCGTCCATCGCCATAAAACGGCATGAGCCGCCAGCCATCCGCCGCACGGGCATTGTAGAAATTCGGCACCGGATGGAAGTTTCGCATCGGGAGATGAAACACTCCGCAGCCGGCGCCCGCCTGGGGCGGCACGATCCAGCGCCAGTCCGCCGCCACCCGGCGGCCCCGGCCCTGTTCGCGCTGGTGGAACTCCATGAACTGCTCGCTCGCCTCGTGATGGTCGATCATCGTGACCCCGGCCGCGCGATAGGAATGCAGCACCGCGCGATTAAGCTCCGTGAGCGCCGTATCCCGCCAGAAGGGATCCGCGCGCGATGGATCGAGGCCGAGGGCGCGGGCGACGTCGGGCAACAGGTCGTAGCGCTTGCGGTCGGCGAAATCGCGCGAGGCGATCTCGGTGCACATGTAAAAACCATTGAAGGGCGCGCAGGGATAGTCGATCCCGCCGATGGTCAGGATCATCCCGCTGACACAGGGAACGGCATACCAGCGCAGGCCGAGCTCCGCGAGTCCGGGCACCGTCGGATGGGCGATCGGGATTTCGCGAAAGGCTGGCTCCGGCGGCATATGGATCGACCGGCGATCCTGCCTGTCGCGGATGACATAGGGCAGGAGGTCGAACCGGCCGGGCGTCCCGGGTGGCTGCCATCCCAGCGAGCGGGCAACGCGGGTCGCCTCGACATTCTGCCGGTCGCCAAGGATCGATCCGTCCGGCCGGAGGTAGCCCGCGTATTGGGTGATCTGCGCGCTTTCGACATAGGAAGGCAAGGCGGTGCCCCGGACCGGGGAAAAGACGGAGATGACCGAACGGATGCGCCCATCTCCCAGGGCCGTCGTCATGTGGCGCGCAATCTGCGCGGCCATTGCCTCGGGCTGGTCGATCCCGCGGCAGTCGAAGACCTCGAGGCTTTCCCAGAATCGCCGCCCGATACAGCGCCCGTGGTTGCGCCAGGCCAGGCGGGCCCCGAAGGCCAGTTCCTCGGGTGTGTGGTCATAGCTGCCAGAGCGGCGCAACGCGCGGTCCACCTCGCTCCGCCGCCGGCGCAGGGCCGGGTCTCCGAGCCCGCCCTCGCGATGGAAGGTTTCGAGGAACGCGTGGGCTTCCTCGCGTCTTTCGCGGCGCGAGAGCCACCGCAACCGCCGCTCGAGAGAGCTGGAGGGCTCGACATAGGACAGACGGGCGGCGAAGGCGGACCAGCGTTCGAAGGACATGCGCTACATCAGCCCATCGAACTGCCGGGCGGCGGGTCGGATTTCCCGGCGGTTGATCTCGAAAACCGCGCGCAGGGCCCGGGCCTTGGCGCGTCGGTAGGCGGCGTCGCCCGCGCCCGCGGATCGGTATTCCGCGCGGCCCCGGCGGGCGGTGAGGCGGGTCACCTCCATGCCCGGGAGCGACTGCCTGCCCACGACCGCGTCATAAATCGGTGTATCCTGGAGCAGCGAGAATTCGTTGAACCGAACACGGTCGAGATAAGGAACGTGGTCCTCCAGGAAGCGGGCCGTGGCCTCCATGTCATCCGCGGTCTCGCCGGGGAAGCCCTTGAACATCGAGCAGCGCACGCTCAGGCCCGCCTCGTGCGCCTCGCGGATGAACTGGGAGTTACGCTCCACATTCGAGCCTTTGACCATCAGGTCGAGCAGGCGCTGGCTGCCGCTTTCGAGGCCGAAGCTGATCCGGCGCATGCCGCCTGCGACCGCGAGCGCGAGATCCCGACGGGAAAGGCCATTGTCGGCGCGCAGGTCGACATGGACGGTGCCGACCCATTCGGCGCCCTGGACATAGCCCTGGATCTCGGAGGCGATGCCGCGGATCATGTCGGGATAGGAATTGAGCTTGAGATCCAGAAACAGGAAATTGGTCGTCGCATGGCGGCGGGACTGTTCCTGCATTTCGAGCAGCACGTTCTGGACCGAGCGCGTCCGGAAGGTTCGACCGCTGACCGAGATCACATCGCTGCAGAAGAGGCATTTGTCCCACTGACAGCCGCGCCCGGTCATCAGGGGTACGATGCGTACCGGATACCGGTCCCAGGGAAAGTCGGTGTAATCGGGGACCGGTGTCTGGTCGAGCTGGCGCAGCGGCGGCGCCTTGGGTCCGCGACGACCGTCCGGCAGGGTCACGCCGGCGAACCGGGTGAGATCTCCGCCGTCGCAAAGGGTTTCGACGAGGGCGGGAATGTCGCGATCCACTTCGGCCCCGACAATGGCGGCCAGCCCGGGCAGGGAGCGCCAGGCGTCGGTGACATCCTCGAGGTTGAACATGCCTCCTCCGAGCAGGATCGGGACATTTGCCCCGGCGCAGAGCTTTCCGATCTCCTGGACGGTGTGGAAATGCTGGAGATAGGCCGACAGCAGAACCGCGTCCGGCCTTCGGTCCAGCGCGCGCCGCACTTCGCGCAGGACCACCGGATGCGGTTGCTCCCGTTGCCATGTCCGCAGATCGCGCAATCCGTCGCGCGGAAGCCGGACGAGTGGATAGGTCGAGAGATGAACCCGGCGTTTGACGTGATCGAGCCAGGTCTCCCGGCGCTCCCGCTGCGCGGCCGGTACGTCGTGGGCGAGCGGACAGATCACCTCGACCTGATGGCCGCGCTCGCGGAGCGCCGCCACGATCAGCCCGATGGCATGAGTCGGGAAGGTCGCGAAATTGTTCAGATCAAGCAGGAGGATTCGCCGCCGATGCGCCAGGTCTGCCCGCGCGAGGATCACGGGCTCTGGCACGGCTCGGGCAGGTCGAAGAAGTCTGGAACGACGATCAATGGTCATGGGTCAAAATTCCCCTTAAAGAACTGTACGGTCCGGTGAGCCGTTAACGATTGCAAGGGCCTTGGCCAAAGTCGGTCGCGAAAATGCACGAATGATCGAAAGGATATTCTTTTGGCGAAAGCTTCCGAGGCAGCTTGCCCTGTGCCGATGAATGCCACCGTGAGATCAAGAATAGCCGAGCGGAACGCGTAGTCAAAAACTTTTCGGTCCCTGGTAAATCCTGGCTGCGAAGTTCGAATCTGAGCCGCGTGTCCGGTTTCGGAGGGACGAATCCGGCCCTGAGTTGGTCGTGCGCGGTCGATGGCCATGTCAGTCGTCCGGAGCCGCGGGAAAGCGGCTGTTCGCCTCCAGGCTTACCAGAGGCCGGGCCGTCGCCGCCCGCGCTCAAATTCCGACGCCCGATGGAGAGACTCATTCCAGGCAACGTCACATCGTATGAACCGAAGGCCGGTCCAACCGGGTCAATCTCGCCGCGATCAGATCGCAGAGACCCTGCGCAATCGGCTGTGGAAGAGTCCTGAAGCAGTCTGGAAAAACCGCTTCAGTCTGCCCCGCTACGTTCCGCTCCCGGTCCGGCGAGGGTCCGCCGGCCCAGGCCTCTGTCACCCCACCCGATAATTCGGGCTCTCCCGCGTGATCTGCACGTCATGCACGTGGCTCTCGCGCAGGCCCGCGCCGGTGATCCTCACGAAATCGCAATTGCCCCGCATCGCATCGATCGTCGCATGGCCGGTGTACCCCATCGCCGCCCGCAATCCACCGACCATCTGATGCAACACCGCCCCGACCGGACCCTTGTAGGGCACCTGACCCTCGATCCCCTCGGGCACCAGCTTGTCGAGACTGGCTTCCTTCTGGAAATACCGATCCGCTGACCCGCGCGCCATGGCGCCCAGACTGCCCATCCCGCGATAGGATTTGAAACTGCGCCCCTGATAGAGGAACACCTCGCCCGGCGCCTCGTCGGTCCCCGCCAGGATCGATCCCACCATCGCGCAACTCGCCCCGGCCCCGATCGCCTTGGCGAAATCGCCCGAGAACTTGATCCCGCCATCCGCGATCACCGCGTGACCCGTCTTCGCCGCCTCCCGCGCGCAATCGAGGATCGCCGTCATCTGCGGCACACCGACTCCCGCCACGATCCGCGTCGTACAGATCGATCCCGGCCCGATCCCGACCTTGACCGCGTCCGCCCCCGCCTCGATCAAGGCGCGCGTCCCGGCGGCGGTCGCCACATTGCCCGCGAGGATCTGGACATCCGGGGCAAAGACCTTCAACCGCTCCACCGCCTTCAACACGCTCAGCGAATGGCCATGCGCCGTATCGATCACGAGCAGATCGACCCCCGACTCGATCAGGGCCTGCGACCGCTCGAATCCGGCATCCCCGACCGTCGAGGCCGCCGCCACCCGCAGCCGCCCCTTTTCGTCCTTCGCGGCATGGGGGTTCAACACCGCCTGCTCGATATCCTTGATCGTCAGCAACCCGGTCAGGCGCCCCGCATCGTCCACCACCAGCAGCTTCTCGATCCGCCGCGCTTCCATCAGGCTCTTCGCCTCGCCGAGATCGGCGGGCTCGCGCAACATCGCCAGCTTCTCGGCCGTCATCATCACACGCACCGGCGTCGCATCGTCGCTCGCAAACCGCATGTCGCGGTTGGTCACGATCCCCAGCACCACGCCCCGCTCGTCCACCACCGGGAACCCGGTGATCCGATAGCGCTCCTGCAGCGCCTTGGCATCGCCCAAGGTCTGATCGGGGCGCAGCGTCACCGGCGAATAGACCACGCCCGACACGAAGCGCTTGACCCGCTGAACCTCGGCCGCCTGTGTCTCGATATCGAGATTGCGATGGATCACGCCCAGACCGCCCGCCTGCGCCATGGCGATCGCCATCCGCGATTCGGTCACCGTATCCATCGCGGCGCTGATCAGGGGGATGCTCAGGACGATGTCACGCGTGATCCGGGTATGGGTATCGGCCTGCGCCGGCATCACGTCGGACGCCCCCGGCACCAACAGCACATCGTCAAAGGTCAGGGCCTCGCGCAGTTCCATTTCAAAGCCCTCCAGGCGGCACGAATCAAGACCGTCCTATTCCATGGACGGCGACAAAAGAAAACCCTCACCCCGCGCCGGGCGCCTTCCTGAATCCGGTGGCGACGACATATTTTTCCGACGAATCCGACCGGCTGGCAGGGGGCTTCACCTGGGCGACCTTGGCAAAGGCGAGGTTCAGCCGCCGCACCAGACCGATCTCCGCGCCCCCGGCCAGAACCTTGGCCACGAAGGTTCCGCCCGGCTCCAGCACTTCGACCGCGAAATCGAGCGCCGCCTCGCAGAGCGCCATGATCCGCAGATGATCCGTCGGCTGATGACCGGAGGAAGCCGCCGCCATGTCCGACATCACCACATCGGCCCGCCCGCCCAGCCACTCGCGCACCTGGGCATCCGCCCCTTCGCTCAGGAAATCGAGCACATGCAGATCGGCGCCCGCGATCGGCTCCACCTCGCGCAGGTCGATCCCGAGCACCCGGCCCACCGGCTTGCCGCGCGTCTCGCCGAGCGCATTGACCCGGGCCACCGCGACCTGGCTCCAGCCGCCCGGCGCATGGCCGAGATCGACCACCCGCGCCCCCGGTTTCAGGAACCGGTATTTGTCATCCAGTTCGATGATCTTGTAGGCCGCCCGCCCGCGATAGCCCTCGGCCTTGGCCCGGGCGACATAGGGATCGTTGAGCTGCCGGGCGAGCCAGAGCGTGGAGGAGAGCTTGCGCCCCTTGGCGGTCTTGACCCGGACGCGCAGATCGCGCCGACCCCGGCCGGAATTGGGCTTCTTGTCGTCGCTCACGTCATGCTCCCCCTGATCCCGCCTCTTGGCCGCGACCGCCCGCCAAGGTCAAGGGCCGATCGCGGGAGCGCCCCGCGGGAGAGTCCGCTTGGCGCCGACCGTCCGCCGAGCCCGCCTGTGTTCGCCGCGATTTCCTGACCGGCAGGTGAGATCACCTGCCTCGAAATCGCACGCCATTGCCTGTCGCGATTTCTTGACCGGCAGGCGATCCCGCCTGCCTCGAAATCGCGCGCCTTTGCCTGTCGCGATTTCTTAACCGGCAGGTGAGATCACCTGCCTCGAAATCGCTTTATTCAGCGCGCATTCCGCCCTGGAACACGCCCTTGGCGCTCATCATCGCAAAGAGCATGCCCTCGCGCAGGCCCCGGTCCGCCACCCGCATCGATTCGGTGGGCCAGATCCGGAGCAGGGTCTGGAGGATCGCGGCCCCCGACATGATCAGTTCCGACCGGTCGCGCCCCAGTCCGATGTCATTGCGCCGCCCCTCCGGCCCCAGCCGCAGGAACCGGCTGATCACCTCCTCGATGGCGCGCGAGGTCAGGCACATGCCATCGACCTTGCGCCGGTCATAGCGCTTGAGGCCGAGATGCGCGGCCCCGACCGTGGTCACCGTCCCCGAGGTGCCGATCATCTGGAACCGCGAGGCATCGGCCTCGCCCAGGGTTTCGAGATAGGGTTTGAAGCCGACGATCTGTTCCTCGAAATACCAGGACATCAGGGCAAATCGCGCGCTGTCGTCCACCACATCGGCGAACCGCTCGTGCAGGGTGGCGACCCCGAGCGGGACGGAGATGAAATCGACGGTGCGCGCCCCGCCCGGCATGCATTTGCCGCCATTGACTTCGAGATTGAGGATGGCCTCCGCCCGTTTTTCCGGCGGCACGTCGCCGAGATCGATCCAGACCAGTTCGGTCGAGCCGCCGCCGATATCGAAGACCAGCACCTGGCTCGCATCCTGTGACACGAGCGGCGCGCAGGAGATCACCGCGAGCCGCGCTTCCTCCTCGGGGCGGATCACTTCGAGCCTGAGGCCGGTTTCGCGCGTCACCATGGCCAGGAAATGCGAGCCGTTGCGGGCCCGGCGACAGGCCTCGGTCGCGACCAGCCGCGCATTCTTGACATGATAGCGCCGCAGTTTCTCGGCGCAGATTTCGAGGGCGGAGAGGGTACGGCTGATCGAGCCGCGTGACAGATGTCCGGTGCGTTCCAGTCCCGAGCCAAGCCGGACGGATTTTGCAAAAGCATCGACCACCCGGAAGTGGCCGGCTTCCGGGGTAGCAATCAACATCCGACAACTGTTCGTTCCCAGATCAAGGGCCGCGAACAGTTCGGGTTCAGCCTGCGCAGGCCTATAGCTTGGGCGCCGAAGCGCCAGTGCGACATTTTCCTGCGCGGACTCGGGACAGTCCTGCGCCATACAACAGCCAATTCCAGATCATGCGGAGCCTTCCGCCGTTTGGATGAACGTTACATGACGGATTGCCGCAAAGCAACAATCGCGGAGGACCGCGCGGTCTCCGAACAAATTCCGTTGATGTCGCCGATTTTCGGGGCAGGGGGGAAATACGCCTGCCAATGCGATGATTTCACGGGGAGTATCGCCGTGCGCCACTCCCCGTGAACATCCCGCGGTGGAGCGGGCCTCAGGCCTCGGCCACCTGAGAGAGCGGCGCCGCCGCGTAGCCCAGCGCCTGACAGACGTCGAAGGTCAGATTCGGATTGTTGAGGGTATAGACATGCAGATGCTCGACCCCGGCGGCGATCAGTCCATCGACCTGTTCGCAGGCGATCGACACCGAGAGGGTATAGGCTTCCTCCGGGGTTTCCGCCCGGGCGAAGGCCGCGTGCATCCACTCCGGCACCCGCGCCTGACAGCGTCCCGCGAAATTCACCATCTTGGCGAAATTCTCGACCGGCAGCAGCCCGGGCAGGATCGGCGCATGGATTCCCGCCGCCGCGCAGGCGTCGCGGAACCGCAGGAAATCCTCGTTGTCAAAGAAGAACTGCGTGATCGCGTTCGCGGCCCCCGCGTCGAGCTTGCGCTTGAGATTGTCGATATCCGCCGCCAGCGACAGAGCCTCCGGATGCTTCTCGGGGTAGGCGCCCACGGAAATCTCGAAATCCCCGACCGACCGCAACCCGGCCACCAGTTCCGCGGCGCTCGCAAATCCGTCCGGATGCGGCGTGAAATGCGTCTGGCCCTTGGGCGCGTCCCCGCGCAGCGCCACGATCCGCCGCACGCCGAGCCGCGCATAGCCCCGCGCCACCTCCAGCGTTTCCTCGCGGCTGGCCCCGACGCAGGTCAGATGCCCCGCCACATTGAGGCGCGCCCGCTCCAGGATGGTCTGGATCGCGACATTGGTCCGATCCCGGGTGGTCCCGCCGGCCCCATAGGTCACCGACACGAACCGCGGCCCCAGGGGCGCCAGACGCTCGACGGAGCGCCAGAGCCTGAGGCTCGCTTCCGGGGAATGAGGGGGGAAAAATTCGAAAGACAGGCTCGGAAGAGCCCCTTTGTTCTCTGACATCTGCACCGGTCCATACCGACAATGAAGTTTGCAAGGGGCAACATATGTCTGGAATCGATTCCCGGCAATGTTTATCTGCCTCAAACGCATTGGAACGGACAGTTATGCCACAGGTCACCATCGTCTACTGGCGCGATATCCCGGCGCAGGTCATCGTGGGGGCGGGCCGCCGTGCCACCAAGGTCCAATTGCCCGAACGCTTCGAACAGGCCATCGACCGATGTGCGATGAAGGTTGGTGCCCGGGACTCCGACGCCTATCTCGCCGATTGGCGCAAGAGCGACCCCTATGACGTCGAAGGCGAGCCCGCCGATGTCGCATCCAGAGAGGCGGCGCGACTGGAAGTCGAGTTTAACCAGACCATGCTACAGGACCTGCTCGCCCGGGGTGGCTGGCACACATCCCGTTGAAGGAGATCCGAATGGCCGAAATCATCCCCTTCCTCCGCCGGTCGCGCGTCGCCGCCCAGGATCTGTCGCACTTCCTCTCCGGCTTCTCGATCGAGGTCACGCCGCGCACCGCCGCCCGGGTCGAAAATTTCCGCGACCTGCTGCCGAGGGGCACCCGCGTCTATGTCGCCCATATCGATGGCACCAATCTCGCCGACATGCTGGCCACCGCCCGCCGCCTGGTCGACGATGGCTTCGCCGTCATGCCGCATGTCCCGGCCCGCGGAATTCGCGACCGCTCCGAACTGCGCAACCGGATCGCCGCCTATTCGGACGTCGGCGTGCATCAGGCGCTGGTGATCGCGGGCGGCATCCCCCGCCCGCGCGGCGACTTCTCGGATTCGATGCAGCTGCTCGAAACCGGGATCTTCGACCGGTACGGCTTCACCGACCTGCATGTCGCGGGCCATCCGGAGGGGTCGCGCGACATCGCCGATCCGGCCGCCGCCCTGCGCTGGAAGAACGACTTCCAGACCCGCACCGACGCCCGCATGGCCCTCACCACCCAGTTCTGCTTCGAGGCGCAACCGATCATCGACTGGGCCGAACGGATCCGCGACCAGGGCATCACCCTGCCGGTCCATATCGGCATCGCCGGTCCCGCCAAGCTCCAGACCTTGTTGAAATTCGCCATGACCTGTGGCATCGGACCCTCATTGTCCGTCCTGCATCGCCGGGCCGCCGATCTCTCCCGGCTGATGCTGCCGTTTGAACCCACCGAC
This sequence comes from Amaricoccus sp., assembly GCA_048594665.1. GTDB lineage: Bacteria > Pseudomonadota > Alphaproteobacteria > Rhodobacterales > Rhodobacteraceae > Amaricoccus. The sequence continues at coordinate 73,404 of JBMDWT010000033.1, forward strand.
CTGCTGGCAACCCTCGCGCGCCACAAGGCCGCCCATCCGGAGTTCGCCGTGGAACGTGTCCATCTCTTCCCGCTCGGGGGCATCACCGCCACCACCGATTTCGCCGCCCGCCACGCGGTCCGGCCCCGGCGGGCGCGCGCATGACCGCGGCCCTGCTCTTCGACCTCGACGGCACGCTGATCGACACCGACCTGTTGCACCACGCCGCCTATGTTACCGTGATGGCCGAACGCGGGCGCGATCTCACGCTCGATGAATACCGCCAGCATATCATGGGCAAACCCAACGCCGATATCGTGGCGCGCTATTTCCCGGACGCTCCCGACGCCGAGGCTCTGGTGCATCGCAAGGAATCGCTCTTTCTGGAAAAACTGGGCACGTCCGTTCCGCCGCTCCACGGGCTCGCGGCCGTGCTCGACTGGGCGGTGGCCCATGACATCGGGATGGCCGTCGTCACCAATGCCCCGCGCACCAATGCCGAGGCGATGCTGCGCGCCGCAGGTCTCACCGACCGGTTCCCGACGCTGGTGATCGGGGACGAATGCGAACGCGCCAAACCGGACCCGCTGCCCTACCAGACCGCGATGCGGCGCCTCGGCGTGACCCCCTCCCGCTCCATCGCCTTCGAGGACAGCCCCTCGGGCCTGCGCGCCGCCCGCGCCTCGGGCGCCTATGTCTTTGGCCTGACCACCGGTCTTTCGCCCGAAACCCTGATCGGCGCGGGCGCGCACCGGACGATCGCCGACTATACCGATCCCGCGCTCTGGGACCGCCTCGAAACGCTCAAGAGCGCCGGATGACCCGCACCGTCGTCGAGTCGAAAACCCGCTCCGCCATCATCGGCTTCGATCAGCCGTTCTGCGTCATCGGCGAGCGGATCAATCCCACGGGGCGCAAGCGTCTCGCCGCCGAGCTGGAGGCCGGGGATTTCTCGACGGTGGAACGCGATGCGCTGGAGCAGGTCGCCTGTGGTGCCAGCCTGCTCGATGTGAACGCGGGCGTGGTCTATCATTCGAACCCGAACCCGAACGAGACCGAGCCGCCGCTTCTGGCCGAAATGATCCGGCGCATCCAATCTCTGGTCGATGCGCCGCTCTGCATCGATTCGAGCGTGCCGGAGGCGCTGCGGGCGGGGCTCGAAGCCTGCGAGGGCCGCCCCCTGCTCAATTCCGTCACCGGCGAGGAGGAGCGGCTGGAGCGCGTCCTGCCGCTGGTGCGCAAGTTCAACGTCCCCGTCGTTGCAATCTCCAATGACGACAGCGGGATTTCGATGGATCCCGACGTGCGCTTCGCCGTCGCCAGGAAGATCGTCGAGCGCGCCGCCGACCATGGCATTGCGGCCGCCGATATCGTGGTCGATCCGCTGATGATGCCGGTGGGGGCCTTGGCCGACGCGGGTCTCCAGGTCTTCGCGCTGGTCCGCCGCCTGCGTGAGGAACTCGGGGTAAACACCATCTGCGGCGCTTCGAACGTCTCCTTCGGCCTGCCCAATCGTCATGCGATCAACGCGGCTTTTCTTCCGATGGCGATCGCGAGCGGGATGACCTCGGCGATTCTCAATCCGGTCAATCCGCGCGAGATGGAGGCGGTGCGCGCCGCCAATCTGCTGATGAACCGGGATGCGCATGGCGCGGTCTGGATCCGGACGAACAAGCCGCCGCTGGCGGAGGGCGAAGCCCGCCCCGGCGCCCGCGAGGGCCGAAGGCGTCGGCGCGAATGACCCCGCCGCCGTGGCGTGAGGTTCCCGGTGGCGTGGAGCTGGCCGTGCGGTTGACCCCGCGCGGGGGCAAGTCCGGCATCGACGGCATCGCGGAGTGGGACGGCCAACCCTGTCTGCGCCTGCGCGTCGCGGCCCCGCCGGTCGAGGGGGCGGCCAACGCCGCCCTGATCCTGTTTCTGTCCAAGGCGCTGGGCCTGCCCAAATCCGCGATCACGATCCTGTCCGGCGACCACTCCCGCCTCAAGCGCCTGCGCCTCATGGGCGAGGGTCTCGACACTCGCCTCGCTCTGCTCACGCAGTCATGACTAGGACGGACCAAGCGGTCTTCAGTAATCTTAGGCGCCTATGATCAGTCGCTATGTGATAGGAAAAAACACGTGAGAAACGATCTCGCCGCCTCAATCCGGGTTTGGATGCGACATTTCGCGCCAAATCATGCGCCAAGACCTAGGCCGCCCTCCGGCTGGAGTTCAGACTGCCCCCTTCCAGAGGCAACTCGGGCTCCATGCGGCTCACGTTCCTATGCCTGATGCGATAAGCCAGAGCCATGATCCCCGTTGCGATGGCGCCCAGCGCGACCAGAAAGACCGACAGACCGACGATGTATCCCATAGGCTAACCCTCCGGTTCCAGGTACGATAAAACCGCATGTGCGAAACAATGAAGCACCAGCGCGGCTATCAACGCAGGCCATATTACATCTTTCAGGAATGAAAGACCTGATAACATGTCCCCGCTTGGCTTCCCTCTCGCTTCACTCAATTTGGTCACAATCGGCGCGATGACAGCCAAGCCGAACGTGCCGATCGCTGTCGTGTTCAGCGCGGTCACCACGAGCTTGACATGCTCGTTCCACCGCTTGGCGGTCATCATGCTTTTGCGTATCCCTCAACTTACGATTCTAATCGATCGTTCCATATTTTTTGAGGGTACGATGCGGATCTAATATTGGCTATCGTAAATTTCAAACAACGGTGCTCGCGGAGCGGACCTCCTCCCGTCAATGCGCGCGCTGAAGCCGGGTGTCTGGAGCGCGAGGGATATGCGTGCCCATTCCGGTTAAAACTTTATGAGCGCTAGAAGAGAAAATGTTTTATTTCAAATACATAGATAGGTGCGCACGCGTGCGCGCCCACCAGGGGGCGGGGGGATGACGGTGTCTGATCCCCTGGTGATCTTCACCCCCTCCGGCAAGCGGGGCCGGGTTCCGGCGGGGACATCGGTCCTGTCCGCCGCCCGGAGCCTCGGGGTCGATCTCGAGTCCGTCTGCGGGGGGCGCGGGATCTGCTCGCGCTGTCAGGTGACCCCCTCCCCCGGGGCCTTCCCCCGGCATGGGGTGACGGTGTCGGAGGGGGCCCTCTCGCCCTGGAACGCCGTCGAGGAGCGCTACCGATCGAAGCGCGGCCTGGGGGAGGGGCGCAGGCTCGGCTGTCAGGCCCTGATCCTCGGGGACGTGGTGATCGATGTGCCCCCTGAATCCCAGCTCCACCGGCAGGTCATCCGCAAGCGCGCCGAGGCCCGACAGGTCGTGATGGACCCCGCCACCCGTCTCTGTCTCGTCGAGGTCGCCCCTCCCGACATGCGCGATCCTTCGGGGGATTTCGAGCGCCTCCGGCGGGCGTTGACCGGGCAATGGGGCCTGACCGGGGTGACGGCGGACCTCCGTCTCCTCCGGCGCCTTCAGCCCGCGCTGCGGGAGGGCGACTGGACCGTTACCTGCGCGATCCATTCGGGGGAGGAGGGGGCGCGGATCCTCGACATCTGGCCGGGGTTTCACGAGGGGCCGATCCATGGGCTTGCCATCGATCTCGGCTCGACCACGATCGCGGGCCATCTCTGCGACCTCGTGACCGGAGAGGTGCTGGCCTCCGCCGGCCTGATGAACCCCCAGATCCGTTTCGGAGAGGATCTGATGAGCCGGGTCAGTTATGCGATGATGAACCCCGGCGGGGCGGCCGACATGACCCGGGTGGTCCGGGAGGCGCTGAACGCCCTCGTCGCGCAGTGCGCCGCCGAGGCCCGTGTCGCGCCGGAGACGATCTTCGAGGCGGTGATCGTCTGTAATCCGGTGATGCATCATCTCCTGCTCGGGATCGATCCGGTGGAGCTGGGGCAGGCGCCGTTTGCCCTGGCGACCGCCGGGAGGGTGGTGGCGCGGGCCGTCGAGATCGATCTGCGGCTCCATCCGGGCGCCTGGATATATATCCCGCCCTGCATCGCCGGTCATGTCGGGGCCGATGCCGCCGCCGTCGCCCTGAGCGAGGCCCCGCAGCAGTCGGATGATCTGATGCTGATCGTCGATGTCGGGACCAACGCGGAGATCCTGCTCGGAGACCGGACCCGGGTTCTCGCCTGTTCCTCGCCCACCGGTCCCGCGTTCGAGGGCGCCCAGATCTCCTCCGGTCAGCGCGCCGCCCCCGGTGCCATCGAGCGGGTCGAGATCGATCCGGTCACCCGCGAGCCCCGCTTCAAGGTGATCGGCTGCGACCTCTGGTCCGACGACCCGGCTTTCACCGCCGCCGTGACCGGTATCTGCGGCTCTGGCATCATCGAGGTCATCGCCGAGATGCGTCTGGCCGGTCTCCTGGATGCAAGCGGCCTGATCGGTTCCGCCGCCCAGACCGGCACCGACCGCTGTGTTCCCGAAGGCCGCACCCACGCCTATCTGCTCTACGACGGCGATCCTCGCATTCTGGTGACCCAGGGGGATGTCCGGGCGATCCAGCTGGCCAAATCGGCGCTCTATGCCGGGGCGCGGCTGTTGATGGACCAGCGGGGGGTCGATCACGTCGACCGGATCGTGCTCGCGGGAGCCTTTGGGGCGCATATCAGCCCGAAACATGCGATGGTCCTCGGTATGATCCCCGATTGCGACCTCTCGCGCGTCACATCCGCTGGCAACGCGGCGGGCACGGGGGCCCGTATCGCCCTCCTGAGCCGGGCCGCCCGCCGCGAGGTCGAAACCCTCGTCACCCGTATCCACAAAGTCGAGACCGCGATCGAGCCCCGATTCCAGGAGCATTTCATCAACGCCAGCGCGATCCCTCATGCGACCGATGCCTTTCCGCGGCTGTTGGAAGCGGTGACGCTCCCCGATGTTTCCTTCAATCAACGCCCCCAAGGAGGGCGGCGCCGGCGATGATCGACGCTTCCAAAATCCGGACATTGTTCGGGCGATGGACTTGGCCTATGGACAGAACCGGAGCCCGGAAAGGAACCCCATGCGACCGCGTCACTCCGAACATCATCTCGTCTCGCGGATCGGTTGGCTCCGGGCGGCTGTGCTGGGGGCGAATGACGGGATCCTCTCGACCGGCAGCCTGATCGTCGGGGTCGCGGCGGCGGCCAATTCCGCCAGCGAAGTCCTGATCGCAGGCGTCGCAGGCCTGGTCGCGGGAGCCTTTTCCATGGCGGCGGGGGAATATGTCTCGGTCAGCTCCCAGTCGGATACCGAACGGGCCGACCTCGCCCGCGAGAAACTGGAGCTCGAAACCCAACCCCGGGAGGAACGGGCCGAACTCGCGGCGATCTATGTGAAACGGGGCCTGACCCCCGAACTCGCCGACGCGGTGGCGGGGCAGTTGATGGCCAAGGACGCGCTCGGGGCCCATGCGCGGGACGAACTGGGGATCTCCGAAATCTCGACGGCCCGGCCGATCCAGGCGGCGCTGACCTCGGCCGCCACCTTCGCGGCGGGGGCGGCGATGCCGCTCCTGACGGTTCTGATCGCCCCCAAGGACTGGCTCGGGCTCGCCGTCTCCCTGGCCTCGCTGCTGGCTCTGGCCCTGCTGGGGGCGATCGGGGCGCATTTTGGCGGGGCGGGGGTCTTCAAGGCCATGGCGAGGGTCACCTTCTGGGGCGCGCTCGCCATGGGCTGCTCGGCGGGGATCGGGGCGCTGGTCGGACGGGCGGTCTGATCTTGACCCGGCCCTGATTTCGGGCTAACCGGAGCGGACAGGCGGGTGTAGCTCAATGGTAGAGCTTTTGCTTCCCAAGCAAGTGACGAGGGTTCGATTCCCTTCACCCGCTCCATTCCCCTGAAAATCTCGGATCCAGTACCGCGCCGCGATCTGTCCGCGCTCGGGCATAGGATTAAGCTGTTGATTTCAATGGATTATCCCCCATGGCGCTGTCCGGGACGCATCGGCGTCGCGCGGACAGACACAAGCGGGCATCCGGGAAAGACCGAAGGCCGGGAGGCAAGGCCCGCCAATGTGGGAAGACCTATCCCTCGAAGGGTCTTTGACCTGAGGATATTGAGGCGAAATGGCCCCCCGGGGACAAAACCCCAGAAGCGACGGGATCAGTCGCGGGCGCCTGTCCTGTGTCTGTCCGGAAAGGGAATCATGCGGGTTTATCTGTCCACCGCCTTGATTTACGCGGGCGCCGCCCTCGCGGAAATTGTCGGGTGCTTCGCCTTCTGGGCATGGCTTCGCCTCGGCAAATCCGCATGGTGGGTCCTGCCGGGTCTCGCCGGGCTGATCGCCTTCGCTACGCTGCTCACCCTCGCGCCAAGCGACCATGCCGGACGGGCCTACGCAGCATAGATCGGACGATCTGACTGCGCCGGATCGTCCGATCCATGACTTTGTTTTGTCACGATTTCTTAATCCGCAGGTGATCCACCTGCCTGGAAATCGCTCTATGGCGGCGTCTATATCGCGGCCTCCGTCCTGTGGTCCTGGCTGGCCGAGGGGAGCCCCCCTGACCGCTGGGACATGATCGGCGCGGGGCTGGCATTGGTCGCGGCGGCGATCATCCTCTTTGCCCCCCGCGCCGCTTGATGTTCACAGGAGCCTGTCGGAGCTTCGGAGGTGAGAGCGCGATCCGACCGGAATGAAACGAGGATCGGACAGATTGTGCATCAAATCATAGAGCTGGAGCGCGCGACCTGACCCCGCCGGGCCGGAACGCGCGAGAGCGGAGGAGAAGTCAGGAGGACGGGGCGTTCGGCTGGTCGCTTGCAATCCGGGCCGGGCGGCCTTCGAGGCGCAGGACGCGGGTGGCGAGGCGTCGGGCCTCGGTTTCGGAATGGGTCACGATCACCGTCGCCGTCGCCCGGGGGGCGAGAAGGCGCGCGGTCAGGGCCAGCATCTCCTCGACCAGAGCCGCGTCGAGCGAGACGAAAGGTTCGTCCATCAGCAACAGATCCGGATCGGCGGCGAGGGCCCGGGCCAGGGCGAGGCGGCGTTGCTGGCCCAGCGACAATTGGCCGGGCAGGGCGGGCCCGCGGCCCCCGAGCCCGACTTCGCCCAGCAGGCGGTCGGCGACCTCCGCCGTCGCGCCGGTCGCAAGACGGATATTGTCCCGCGCCGAGCGCCAAGGCAGCAGAGTGGGTTCCTGAAACACCATCGCGGCGCGGGGCGGGCGCTGGATGTCGCCGGTGAAATCCTCGTCGAGACCGGCGAGGATGCGCAGGAGAGTGGTCTTGCCGATGCCGGAGGGGCCGGTCAGGGCGACGACCTCGCGCGGGGCGAGCGAGAGGGAGAGCGGGCCGAGGATCGGCGTCTGTCCGAAACTTTTCCCGCGCAGGGCCAGGGTGATCACGGGCGGCGCCATGCGCTCACCGCCTTTTCCCAGGGCCGGAAGATCAGCGCTTCGATCAGGAGCATCACCGCCACGAAGGAGAGCGCATAGACGAGCACCATTCCGACATCGAACAGCTGGAAATAAAGGTGGATCTGGAAGCCGACGCCGTTCGAGCGGCCGAGGAATTCGACGACAAGCACGATCTTCCAGATCAGCGAAATGCCCGAGCGGCCAGCGGCGACCCCATAGGGCGCAAGCTGCGGTATGACGACATGGCGCAGGCGGGCGCGGCGCGACATGCGAAAGACCCGCGCCATGTCGTCGAGCCGGGGATCGAGAGCGCGCGCCCCCTCGCGGATGGTGACGACGACCGTCGGGATCTTGTTGGCGGCGACCGCGAGCACGGCGGCGGTCTCGTTGAGGCCGATCCAGAGATAGGCGAGCACGATCGTCACCAGCGCCGGAAGGTTGAGGAACACCGTGAGCCAGGGGTCGAGCCAGCGGTCGGCGCGCCGGTTCCGGCCCATCAGAAGGCCGATGGCAAGGCCGAGGCTCATCGCCAGGGCGAAGGAGAGCAGGACGCGGGTCAGGGTCGCGGCGAGGTTGGCGAAGAGCGCGCCCGAGGCCGCCTCGCGCAGCATCAGGGGTCCGACGACCCAGGGACCGGGCAGCAGGCGGGGATTGGTCTGGAGGAGGGCTGCGACCGACCAGAGGGCGAGGAGCGCCGCGATGGAGGCCGCGGCGATCCAGCGATCGGTGTCAGGTTCCCGGTTGGACAAAGAGACCTTTCGGGAGGGTTGTCGCGGTGCCGACGAGTTCCGCGCCGCCGATGCGGGCCATGAGGACGAGCATGTCGTTGGCGGCCTTTTCATTCACGGGGCCGGGATCGGGGATTCCGGCGATGAAGCCAGCCTTGAGGGCTTCGAACTCCTCGTCATTCGCCGCGTTCATCATCGGGCGCAGGCGATCCCAGGCGGTGGGATCCTTGGCCAGCAGCGCCTTGGCCTCGCGTGAGGCATTGGCGAGACCGGAGACGATTTCAGGATGCTCACGCTGAAGATCGCCGCGCAGGACATAGCCGAGCAGGGGCGTGGCGGGGTCGAGGCCGAGCGCGGTGGCGGCGGTATCGACGCTGATCAGTTCGCGCATGCCGGCGACTTTCATCTTGGCGAGGAAGTGCCAGAAGTTGATCGCCCCGGCGACCTGTCCGATCTCTCCGACTTCCGCGATCAGGGGCGGGGCCCCGAAGACCTGTTCGGTTTCGGCCTTAAGGTCGAAGCCGTACTCCTTCTGGGCATAGGCGCGCAGCAGGATCCAGCTCTTGTCGAGCGGGCCGCCGGCCACGCCGATCGAGTGGCCCTTGAGATCCTGAAGGGTTTTGGCCTCGCTGAACTCGGGGACCATCAGTCCGCCGACCGCCTTGGAATAGGGGATGAAGATGAAGTCATCGCCAGCCGCGCGTTGGCGCGCCACCCAGATCCAGTCCGAGACGATGGCATCGGCCTCTTTGCCCTGAAAGGCGATCTGGGCCGCCGGACCGGCGGCGACATCCATGATTTCGAGGGTAAAGCCGTTGGCCTCGTCGAGTTTGTTGGCCTTGATCGTGTCCAGTTCCCAGTTCACGGTGCCGGACTTCTGCGAGGCGATCCTCAGGACTGGCGGCGCCGCCATGACTCCCGCGCTTGTCAGTGTCGCGATCGCGAGGCATGCCGCGAACATGCCGATGCGCATCATTTTCGTGCTCCTCCCATTTTTATCCCGAACCTTACATTCGATCGGGTTCCGACAGTATGCGACGAAGGGCCAACCCGTGTCACGGGCGACTTCGCCCCGTCAGGGGTGGGCGGTGTTCGCCTCTTCCAGGAAGGTGGTATCTATGCCCTCGGTCCAGGCGAGGGGGCTGAAGATGTCGCGGCGGAAGGCGCAGTTCAGGGCGGTGAGCACGCGAAAGCGGCTCCGGGACAGGCCATAGAGTTCGGTGAATATGGCGCGGGAGGCGGCGTCTCCCTGCGCGAAAGCGGCGGCGATGGCGCGCATCTGGGACTTGCGGGTTCCGGAAAGGTTGCTTACCTCGGTTTCGCCATTGATCCGGCGGAGCCATTTCTGTTTCCAGCGGTCATAGGCGATCGCGTCGAAATGTCCGACATACATTTCGGACCCCGCGTGCCCGAGGCTCGCGGCCCAGACGGAAATGAGTTTGTCGTTGCGTTCGGCGGTGTGGTTGCTGATCCTGGAGTAGCGGCGGTTGGTGCGTACGAACTGTTTGCCAGCGATATGCCCGGCCAGTCCATTGCGCAGATAGGGCGTGATCTTGCCATAGATCAGGCGTCGTGTGAACCGCCAGACCAGATCATTGCGCCAGACGAGCCGGAAATAGCTGCTTCCGTAGGGGGTGTTGATATCGTCCCCGGGGCCCCAGACCGCCTCCGCCGTCGGGAGCCGGACCGAATCGACATTTTCCGGCAGCCAGTCGAGGAATTGGGCGACCGGGCGGTCTCCGAAGACGAATTCGTCGGCATCCACCACCAGCATCCATTCGGTCTGGCAGGCCATCTGGCCTTCCCTGTAGACGGCGTATTGACGCTCCTCGATGCCGGCGGGCCTGCCGCCCCGGCTGTTCCAGAAGTCGTCGTCGCATTCCGTGATCGTCACATCCTCGGCCCGGAGATCCGAGAGCTGGTCAGTCGGACCGTCATGGTAGATGTGCATATGCCCAGCGCCGAGAGCCCGGTAATACTTAATAAACTGGGCAACGACCGCGGGATCCTCTTTCATCAGAGAAACCGTTGAAAACAGACTGTTCACCCAAAACCACCACTTCTTTTACAACAACATTCGCAGGCTTCGAACAGTCCAGGCGTATGTCGCCGCGTTTGACTCGTCCGGCGAGGGGAGATTCGCCGTCGATCGAGCCTGGATCAAACGCGGCCGCGGTGATCTGCTCGAATATGCTTCTCTCCTGTTTACCGTCCCGCGCGCGTTTCAGCCAGAAGGTTTGTCGCCTTGACGGCGCATTTGCATCATCCCTCCGGTGAAACGGCCCGGGCAAGGCAGTTGGTTACCCCCCGGGCCCAAATTTTCAGCGTGATCCGTCTGAATCGGGAACCCCCGATTGCGCCGCGAGGAGCGAAAGCGTCAGGGAATCAGACTTGCCGTCGAAGAATACATCCAGCGTACTCTGGAAAACGGGGCGATCGGGCGCGGCGGCGGCGAAGAGCGTCATGCAAGAGTGGAATTTCAAGGCATCCACTTGTCCGAAAATCGCCTGAATCGTCCGGTCCGGATGTCGCAGGACCAGATCGCTCGCCTCCCCAAGCCGCGGCCCGAGCAGGGGATGGGCGAGATAGTCGCGGGCCTCCCCGAGGCCGGCAAGGGCATAGCGGACGGACATGCCACTCCGCCCAAGACCCAGCAGTTGCGGAAAGATGAACCACATCCAGTGACTGCGCTTCTGTCCGGCGGCGAGTTCCGCCGTGACCGAGGACCAGACCGGGGCCTGGGCGGTTACGAAACGATCCAGATCGGTTTTCATCGCGACCCCGCCAGCCGCCGGGTTTCGGCGTCGACGGGTGCGCGCAGCGCGGCGATCAGGGGATGGGCGGCGGTATGCGACTGGCCATATTCAAGATTGAAGGCATAGTCGAAATCCGGCGGATTGGCCCCTTGTGTATGCTGAAGCACGGTTTCCAGCCGGTCGAGGCCCTTGGCCAGACGCGACGCAGGCGTTCGCAAGGCGTTGTATTCCTCCCAGAGCCCAAGCAGGCGATCCCTCGCCGGGCCGGGCAGGGAGGCGAGCAGGCCCAGAAGATCCGCCCGCTCATCGGCGGTCTTGTCGCCGGTTTGCAAAGGCGCGGGAATGTCGCCGCCGACCGCCTCGGCCAGGTCATGCACCACCAGAAGGCGCAGGAGATGGCCGACATCGATCCCCGGCAGGTCATCCTCCAGGGCCACGGCCATCAGGCACAGCCGCCAGCTGTGCTCGGCCGTGCTTTCCGGTCGGCCGCCGCTGGTGAAGCCGCTGCGCATCGTGTCCTTCAGCGCCTCGGCGGCGCGAAAGAAGGTCAGGTAGGCGTCGATCTGTTCAGGTGACATCCTTGCACCCTTCGCGGCGGCCCCGGCGGGCGTTTCAGACCTTGCCGTGGCAGTGCTTGTATTTCTTGCCCGAACCGCAGGGGCAGGGATCGTTGCGTCCGCTGCGGGCCCAGGTCGCGGGATCGTTGGCATCGACCCCCCCCATCGCCGAGAGGCCGACCGGCGCCGGAGCCGCCCCGACCTCGGCCATCGCGGGTTCCCGCGGCGCCGGAGCCGGAGCCGGGACCGGCTGCGCGGCGGCGGCGGCCTGCTGGGCACGGGTTTGCATCTCGGCGATCATCGCCTGCTGTTCCTCGACGGTCATGACCTGCACATGCGCGAGCATCCGCGTCACTTCCACCCGGAGCTTGTTCAGGAGCCCCTCGAAAAGCTGGAACGCCTCCGACTTGTATTCGTTCAGCGGATCGCGCTGGGCGTAGCCGCGGAAGCCGACGACGCTGCGCAGATGGTCGAGCGTCACCAGATGGTCGCGCCAGTTCTGGTCGATGGTCTGGAGCAGAACCTGCTTTTCGATCGAGCGCATGGTTTCCTCGCCATAGCGGGCGAGTTTCTCGATCATCTTCGCATCGGCGGCGGTGGTCAGGCGCTCGCGGATCGCCTCGTCATCGACCCCTTCCTCCTCGGCCCAGGCCGGAACCGGCAGGTCGAGATTGAAGATCTGGCTGACCTTCTCCCTCAACCCCTCCACATCCCATTGGTCGGCATAGGCGCGGGCGGGAATATGCTCGGTCACCAGATCGTCGATGACCTGATGGCGCATGTCGTCCACCACCTCGGACAGATCCGCCGATTCCATGATCTCGCGGCGCTGGGCAAAGATCGCCTTGCGCTGGTCGTTCATCACGTCGTCGAATTTCAGCAGGTTCTTGCGGATGTCGAAGTTGCGCGCCTCGACCTTGCCCTGGGCCTTTTCCAATGCCTTGTTCACCCAAGGGTGAATGATCGCCTCGCCCTCCTTCATGCCCAGCCGGTGCAGCATGGTGTCGAGCCGGTCCGAGCCGAAGATCCGCATCAGATCGTCTTCGAGGCTGAGATAGAAATTGGTGCGCCCCGGGTCGCCCTGACGCCCCGAGCGGCCCCGGAGCTGGTTGTCGATGCGGCGGCTCTCGTGGCGCTCGGTGGCCAGAACATAGAGCCCGCCCGCCTCCAGCGCGCGTTGCTTGCGCTCGGCGACCTCCACCTCGACCCGGGCGCGGATCGCGGCGGGATCGGTGCCTTCCTCATCCTGTTCGAGCGCGTCGATCACATGCATCTCGACATTGCCGCCGAGCTGGATGTCGGTTCCGCGGCCCGCCATGTTGGTGGCGATCGTCACGGCGCCCGGCACGCCCGCCTCGGCGATGATCCGGGCTTCCTGCTCGTGATAGCGCGCGTTCAGAACATTGTGCGGAACGCCGGCGGCCTTGAGCAGGCCGGACAGCATTTCGGATTTCTCGATCGAGGTCGTCCCGACGAGGATCGGCTGGCCCGCCTTGTGCGCCCGCCCGATCTCCTCGACGATGGCGGCGTATTTTTCCTTGGCGCTGCGAAAGACCTGGTCGTCGTTGTCCTTGCGGATCACCGGCTTGTTGGTCGGGATTTCCACCACGCCGAGCTTGTAGATTTCAAAGAATTCCTCCGCCTCGGTGGCGGCGGTGCCGGTCATGCCGGCGAGCTTCTCATAGAGACGGAAGTAGTTCTGGAAGGTCACCGAGGCGAGGGTGACGTTTTCCGGGCGGATCGGCACGCCCTCCTTGGCCTCGATCGCCTGATGCAGGCCCTCGGACAGGCGCCGGCCCGTCATCATGCGGCCGGTGAATTCGTCGATCAGCATCACCTCGTCGCCGCGGACGATATAATCCTTGTCGCGCTTGAAGAGCACATGCGCCTTGAGCGCCTGCGTCACATGATGGACGATGGTGGTGCTCTCGGGGTCGTAGAGCGAATCCTCGGGTTTCAGCAGCCCCAGTTCATGCAGGCGCTGTTCAAGAAATTCGTTGCCTTCCTCGGTCAGCGTGGTGGTGCGCTGTTTTTCATCGAGATCGTAATGGGCGGCGGTCAGTTCCGGGATCACCCGGTCGATGGTCGAATAGAGTTCGGAGCGGTCCTGGCTCGGCCCCGAAATGATCAGCGGCGTGCGCGCCTCGTCGATCAGGATCGAGTCCACCTCGTCGACGATGGCGAAATAGTGATCGCGCTGGAGCACCTGGCTCAGTTCCGACTTCATGTTGTCGCGCAGATAGTCGAAGCCGAGTTCGTTGTTGGTGGCATAGGTCACGTCGGCGTCGTAGGCGATCTTCTTGTCGGGCTCGGTCATGCCGGGGACGACCACCCCCACCGACAGGCCGAGGAAGTGATAGACCTTGGCCATCCATTCCGCGTCGCGTTTGGCGAGATAGTCGTTGACGGTGACGACATGCACGCCGCGCCCGGTCAGCGCGTTGAGATAGACGGGCAGGGTGGCCATGAGGGTCTTGCCCTCGCCGGTCTTCATCTCGGATATGTTGCCCTGATGGAGGAAGATCCCACCGATCAGCTGGACATCGAAGGGGCGCAGGCCGAGGGCGCGATGCGCCGCCTCGCGTGCGTTGGCAAAGGCTTCGGGGAGCAGGTCGTCGAGGGTTTCGCCCTTTTGAAGGCGCTCCTTGAATTCCGCGGTCTTGGCCCGGATCCCCTCGGCGGACAGCGCCTTGAATTCCGGCTCAAGGGCATTTATGCGCTCGACTATCGGGCGCGTTGCCTTGACTCTGCGATCGTTCGGTGTCCCGAAGACCTTTCGGGCAATGTTGCCTAATCCAAGCATCGACTGTCGTCCTTAAACCCCATGGCACGCCGCCGTTGCGTCGGGCCGTCCTCGTTCCCAGGCGTCAACCAGCCCACCGAAATGTCATGACGGGGGCGCTTGTTCACTGGCGCCTAACGGTCTAAACCTGCGCCCTGCGCGATCCAGCGACCATCTACCGGCTAGGGATGTAAGCGGAGCGGTCGTGCCTGTCAACGGCGCCTCCCGGGCCAAGAGGGTCCGGCCGGGCAGCTTTGGTAAAGGGATGCGCGGCCCCTCGGGGGGTTGGCGTGAACAGGAGAACTTGATGCGCAGGATTTTCATCGCCGGGCTACTGGCCGGCTCGGCACTGGTCTCGCCCGTCCTGGCCGCGGATGCCGCCTATGATGCATCGACCGTGCTGGCGACGGTGAATGGCACGAAGATCACCTTGGGCAATATCATCGTGATGCGCGAGCGTCTTCCCGAGCAGTATCAGCAGTTGCCGGACGAGACATTGATGAACGGTATTCTTCAGCAGCTGATCGATCAGTCGCTGCTGGCCGACACCATTTCGAAATCGCCGGAGACCGACCCGCTGTCGATCAAGCTGCATCTGGAAAACGAGCGGCGCGGCGCCCTGGCGGGCGATGTCGCGGCCGCCAAGATGGCGGAGCCGGTCGACGACGCGGCCATCAAGGCCGCCTATGAGAAGTCCATCGCCGATTTCAAACCGGTCCCGGAGTTCGACGCATCGCATATTCTCGTGAAGACCGAGGAGGAGGCGAACAAGCTTCTGGCGGAGATCAAGGGCGGGGCGGATTTCGCGACCGTCGCCAAGGCGAATTCGACGGACGGATCGGCGCAGGCGGGTGGCGAGCTCGGCTGGTTCAGCGAGGGCCAGATGGTGCCCGAGTTCGAGGCCGCGGTGGTGAAGCTGACGCCCGGCGAGGTGGCCGGTCCGATCAAGACGCAATTCGGCTGGCATATCATCAAGCTGAACGCCAAGCGTGACAGCGCGCCCCCCGCGCTCGACACGGTGCGTCCGCAGATCGAGGCGCAGCTGCATCAGGAGGCGCTGAAGTCCGAGATCGATAGCCTGCGCGGGCAGGCCAAGATCGAGATGAACCCGGCGACCATTCCGGCCACCGCGATCCGCGACGTGAAACTGGTCCAGTAAGGGCGAGGCGCGATGACCCAAACGAAGCAGAAGCCCGCCGTTTCGCCCCTGGCACCGGCGGAGGGTTTTCCGGATCTGCCGGTCATCGCCGGTGTCCGTTTCGCCGCCATCGAGGCCGGGGTGCGTTATCCCGGCCGACTGGATCTGATGCTGGCGGAGGTGGAGGCGGGCGCGTCAATCGCCGGTGTCTTCACCCGCTCGGCCACGCGCTCCGCGCCCGTGCTCTGGTGCGAGGAAAATCTGGCGACGCTCGGCGAGGATGCGACCCCCTCGGGCTTTGCCATTCTGGTGAATTCCGGCAACTCCAATGCCTTTACCGGAGCGGTCGGGCGGCGTGCCGTGCAGGAGACGGTCGAGGCCACCTCCGCCGCCCTGGGGATCCCGCCCGGGCATGTGTTCATCGCCTCGACCGGCGTCATCGGCGAGCCGCTGCCCTTTGAACGCATCACCTCTCAGCTTCCCGCCCTGCGGGACCGGCTGGAGGCCGGGGCGGCGGAGCAGGCGGCGCGCGCGATCATGACCACCGACACCTTTCCCAAGGGCGCCACGGTCGCGGTCGAGATAGAGGGAACCCAGGTCCTGATCTCCGGCTTTGCCAAGGGGTCGGGTATGATCGCTCCCGACATGGCGACGATGCTCGTCTTCATCTTTACCGATGCCGCGATTGCGCGGGAACCGCTTCAGGCGATGGTGTCGGAACTGAATGCGACGACCTTCAACTGCATCACCGTCGATGGCGATACATCCACCTCCGACAGCCTGATCCTGGCCGCGACCGGCAAGGCCGGAATGGCAACGATCGAGACTTTGGACGATCCCCGCGCCGCCGCTTTCCGGGAAGGTCTGGCAACGGTCATGCGGGATCTCGCCCATCAGGTCGTTCGCGATGGCGAGGGGGCCACGAAGTTTGTCGAGGTCGCGGTAACCGGGGCGGCATCCGATCAGGCCGCCTGGAAGATCGGCATGGCGATTGCGAATTCACCCCTGGTCAAGACGGCGATCGCGGGCGAGGATCCGAACTGGGGTCGTATCGTCATGGCGGTCGGCAAATCCGGCGAGGCCGCGGACCGGGATCGGCTTGCCATCAGGTTCGGTGATATCCGCGTGGCCGAAAACGGCGCGGTGGCGCCGGACTATGCCGAAGCCGCGGGAGCGGCCTATATGAAACAGTCGGATCTGGTGATCGGGGTCGATATTGGCATCGGATCCGGGGCGGCGACGGTCTGGACCTGCGACCTGACGCACCGATATATCGAAATCAACGCGGACTATCGTTCGTGAAAAGGCTGTCGCCGTGAAGCTGGTTCTGGTCGCGGCTGTTGCCCTGATCGATCCCGACGGGCGCGTGCTGCTTGCACAGCGTCCCGAGGGGCGGTCGATGGCGGGCCTTTGGGAGTTCCCCGGCGGCAAGATCGAATCAGGGGAAACGCCCGAGGCCGCCCTGATTCGCGAACTCGAGGAGGAACTCGGGATCGGAACCTGGGCAAGCTGTCTCGCACCCCTGACTTTTGCGAGCCATGCCTATGAGGATTTCCACCTGCTGATGCCTTTGTTTGCCTGCCGGAAGTGGGAAGGCATACCGCGCGCGCGCGAACATCAGGTTCTGCGCTGGGTTCGGGTTGAGGAGCTTTCGCGCTATCCCATGCCCCCCGCGGACCGTCCGATTATTCCGATCCTGCGGGATTGGCTCTGACAACCGGCAGATTCGCACTCCTCCTGTTGCATATCTGTCGCTTAGAAATCGTTTCATTAAATCAATATATTTCTGTAGTAACTTGTAGGTTACTTGAATTTCATCTTTATTTTCTTGATAAGCGCTGTTCCAAGGCTGCGAAGGCTCTCAGATAGCAGAAAATCCTACAACCTTCGGTTTTGTTCAAGCGAAAATCCCTTACGAAATTTCGCATATTGGATTCTTCTCATTATTTTCGTGCGCAGTCGCAGCATGGCGTCCGATCGGTACGAAGGTTGGATACAGCGTTAACGAATTATTCGTGACAGTTTGTTAAACATACTTTATTGCTGACCCAACAGCGGGCAGCTCAGCCCGATAACAAACGGCCTCGGGCCTCCAAGGGGTGGACATAAAATGTACCAGACTATCCAGGTTTCCAGCTGTATCTCGATCCAGGGTGAGTTCGTCGAAACGCTTGCCTCCGGCGAAATCATCGTCCGGGATGGTGGCACCGAATATCGCGGTCGTCCGATCTCGCGTCTCAAGGCCGGCGCCGCCGCTCCCCTGATCGTCCGCATGGACATCGGTCGCGCAGCTCCGGAGCATATCTAAGCCAACTTAAAACCGAGGAGCGAGGTCTACTTGCTCCCAGACGACCAGGACTTTGAAGCGGCCGACAGATGCGCGATAAAGGCGCACCCTCGTCGGCCGATTGTTTTTAAGCTATCCTCAATCGAATGAAGCCCATCCGACGACCCAGCGGGGGCCCCCGGAGGCGTTACACCCAGCCCGACATCTCGCGTTCGAGAATCGCCATGATCATGTCGATATGCGCGGAATCGTCGTTCAGGCAGGGGATATAGGTGAATTCCCCACCGCCCGCGTGGTGGAAGCTCTCCTGAATCTCGCCATTGATTTCTTCCAGAGTCTCCACGCAGTCCGAGGAGAAGGCAGGCGCCATCACCGCGATGCGTTTGACCCCGGTCGAGGCGAGCCGGGCGACCTCCTCGACGGTATAGGGTTTCAACCATTCCTCGGGTCCGAATTTCGACTGGAAGGTCACGGCGACTTCCGCCTCGGTGAAACCCAGCCGGGCGCGGAGCAATCGCGTCGTCTTGCGGCAATGGCAATGATAGGGATCGCCCTCGGTCAGATAACGCTCCGGCATCCCATGATAGCTGGTCAACAGGATATCGGGGCGATGGTCGAGCTTGGCATAGGTACGCTCGACGGACTGCGCCAGCGCCTCAATATAGAGCGGATGGTCGTGATAGGCGGGCACGGTCCGGATGCTCGGCTGCCATTTCATCTTCATCAGCGCCCGGAAGGCCTGGTCATTGGCGGTCGCGGTCGTCGGCGCGGAATATTGCGGATAGAGCGGGAAAAAGACGATTCGCTCGCACCCCTGGTCCTTGAGCTTTCGGATGACCGATTCCGTCGAAGGATTGCCATAGCGCATGGCGAAATCGACCCGCACCCGGTCGCCATGACGTTCGGCCATGCGCGCGGCCACCGCCTCGGCCTGGGCCCGCGTCGTGGTCAGGAGAGGGCTCTCATTCAGCTCGGTGTTCCAGATCCCCGCGTAGTTCCGGCCGGAGCTGCGCGGGCGCTTGCTCAGGATCACCAGTTGCAGCAGAGGCTGCCAGAGCCAGGGCGAATAATCGATGACCCTGCGATCCGAGAGAAATTCGCTCAGATAGCGCCGCATCGACCAGTAGTCGGTGGCATCGGGCGTGCCAAGATTGGAGAGCACCACCCCGATTCGGGCGGCCGGAAGCCGCGGATGGTCGGGAGCGGCATGGGCGGGACGATCATCGTCGACGGGGTTTCTGCTCATGGCTGCGTCATACATGGGGGCGGTATCCTCGACAATGCCGTTCAATTTTGGTTCAGGGGCGGGGCTTGCCGTCCGTGCCCTGCTCATGGGTTCCGAGTGCATCGGCGAGGCGTGCCTTGGCCGATCCGGGTCGCAGGGCGCGTGGCTGATCGGGAGAGGGTGCCCAACCCGTCAGAAACACCACTTCGAAGGTCGCCGGCACTCTTCCGTCCGCCGTCCCGAATCGTTCTGCGTAAGTCCGCGCGGCAAGGGCCAGCATATCGCGGCGCATCGGGCGGCGCAGGCGCTCGGTCATCACATTGGTTTCCCCCATTGCCCGCAGATCCCGCATCAGATCGACGGCGGAGGGATAGGTCACGTCGTAGCGGGACGAATCGGCGACCGGCATTGCGAATCCGGCCCGCCCCAGCAGCCCCCCAAGCTCACGGATTTCCCCCATGGGCGCGATTCGCGGGCTGAGTCCGCCGAGGCATTCGATTTCGGCGGCGGCTAATGATTGGCGCAATTCCTGCAATGTTTCGCCCGCGAAGAGCGCTGCGATCAACAGACCGTCGGGCCGGAGGGCGCGGCGCGATTGCGCCAGTTGGCCGACGGGATCATTGGCCCAGTGCAGCGCAAGCGCATGGACCACGAGATCCGCGCTCTCGGGCCGCAGATCGAGCGTGTCCGTGTCGGGAATGAGGCGGGGAGGGGGGAGTCCCGCGTTCCCGAGGATTTCAGCCCAGAGTGGTCCGCGTGGCCCGATGACGACCGGATCGCGAAAGCTCCTGTTAATCTCGCTGAGCCTTTCTGACACCTCATGTGCGACCGCTTCGCGCAGGAAGTCGGCCTTTCCGGGTCCCCGCGCCGCGCGGTCCCGGCGGCGGGCGAGCAATTCGGGATCGAACAGGGTGGGCGGTGACTGCATCGGACTTACCTCACGCCGCGGGACATAGGGGCTTATGACGCGCTTTGCCATGCTGGATGCGGTGAAAACCGCGGTTATCAACACGATCTATCCGCCGCGGTGCATCGCCTGCGCCGGGCAAACCGACGCGGCGCATGGATTGTGCGCGACCTGCTGGCGGGAGACCCATTTCATCTCGGGGCCCGCCTGCCTGAAATGTGGCGTGCCGCTGGTCGGGGACGGTGGAGCAGGGGATTGCTGCGAGACCTGCGCGACAACCCCCCCCTCCTGGGATCGGGGCGCGGCCGCGGTGCTTTACCGCGGCTCGGCGCGGTCGGTGATCCTGGGGCTCAAGCACGGAGATCGGCTGGATATGGTCAGGCCTCTCGCGGGATGGCTCCGGACCGCCGGAGCCGAGTTGCTGGAGGCGGCCGACCTGATCGCCCCGGTGCCGCTTCATTGGCGCAGGTTGCTGAAACGTCGGTACAACCAGTCCGCCGAACTGGCGCGGCATCTCGGGGCGCTGTCGCATCGGCGCACGGTTCCGGATCTCCTGACGCGGCGTCGGTTCACGACCCCTCAGGAGCATATGGGCCCAGAGGAACGCCGGAAGAATCAGGCCGGGGCGTTCGAAGTGACACGACGGCATCGCGCCCTGGTGACGGGCAAATCGATAGTGTTGATTGACGACGTTCTGACGACCGGCGCCACCTTGTCCTCCTGCGCCGATGCGCTCCGCGAGGCGGGAGTGATCCGGGTCGACGTTCTGGCCCTTGCACGCGTTGCCATGGATGAACAGGTGAGTATACTCAGGCAACCTCACAGTCAGGACACCGAATGCCCCTGATCACACTTTATACGACCCCTTTTTGCGGGTATTGCGCGGCCGCGAAGCGTCTATTGGCGCAGAAAGGCGTCAGTTATACCGAAATCGACGTATCCGAGGACCCGGAACGCCGGGCGGAGATGGTGAAACGGTCGGGCGGCGGTCGGACGGTTCCGCAGATCTTTTTTGGCGAGAGACATATCGGGGGGTTCGACGATATGAACGCGCTTGAGCGGTCGGGAAAGCTCGATCCTCTCCTGGCGGATTGAACCTGTGCGGGTGGGGCTCGTCCAGCTTTGTGCATCCGACGATCCGAAGGCGAATCTCCCCGTCACCGAAGGCCTGATCCGGGAAGCCGCCGCCGCTGGCGCACGGCTGATCCTGACTCCGGAGGTCACGAATATCGTGTCATCCAGCAGAGCGCGGCAACGCGCGGTTCTCGCGATCGAAACCGAGGACGAAACCCTGGCCCGACTGCGAGAGGTGGCGGAGGCGTTGGGCGTGTGGCTTCTCCTGGGTAGTCTCGCCGTCAAGACCGATGATCCCGATGGACGTTTTGCCAACCGGTCCTTCCTGATCGATCCCGGTGGAGAGATCGTGGCGAAGTACGACAAGATCCATATGTTCGATGTCGAACTGGCCGGAGGAGAGAGCTACCGTGAGTCGGCGGGCTTCCGGCCGGGAGAGCGAGCCGTGGTGGCCCGGGCGGATGACGTCGCATTGGGCCTTAGCATCTGCTATGATATTCGGTTCCCCGGGCTGTATCGGACTCTCGCCCAGGCGGGCGCGACCGTGCTCGCAATTCCGGCCGCGTTCACGGTACCGACGGGGCAAGCCCACTGGCATGCCCTGTTGCGCGCCCGTGCGATCGAAACAGGCTGTTTTGTGCTCGCACCGGCCCAGTCCGGCACACATGCGGCGGTGGAAGGGGTATCGCGCCGAACCTATGGGCATAGCCTTGCCGTGTCGCCTTGGGGCGAGGTGATCGCGGATGGGCAGGAAGGAATTGGCCTGACGCTGGTTGATCTCGATCTCTCAGAGGTCAACAAG
The DNA here is from genome assembly GCA_048594665.1 of Amaricoccus sp. GTDB lineage: Bacteria > Pseudomonadota > Alphaproteobacteria > Rhodobacterales > Rhodobacteraceae > Amaricoccus. Next base: position 94,939 of record JBMDWT010000033.1, read on the forward strand.
GCCCGGAGGATGATCCCCTCCCTTGAGCACGATCGCGTGTACGAGGCAGCCATCCCTCTCGTTTTGGAAGTTTCGTGACTCAAGACACGACTCGTGACCCGATGGTCATTGTTTTCTTCAGTGAAATCGTAATGATCGAACAGCTTGCACGCAGTCGCCTGTCTCGGGCTCTACCCAAAGGCATGGAGCTGTCCCATTTCATGGTCTTGAATCACTTTGCACGCCTGGGTGGCGAAAAAACGCCTGCGCAACTTGCCCGCATTTTTCACGTTTCAAAAGGCGCAATGACGAATACAATGCAACGGCTGGAAGATGCTGGCTATATCCATATTCGCCCTGATTGGGACGACGCACGGCGAAAATGGGTGAGTATTAGCCCGGCTGGACAGGCGGCGCGCGATCGCGCAGTTATCGCGATGGCACCCGTGTTTGACGATGTTTTGGCAGTGCTTGGAGTTCAAAGTCTAAGAAGTGCTTTGCCGGCGCTTAGGGCAATAAGGGCTATACTTGGGGCGGATGAAAGTGCATTAACCCCGAGGTGAGTTCGGTAAGCGGGCAATAGAATACGCTTATATTATCGGATTAATTTGAAGAGGGGCAGAGGTGAGCAATATCAAAACTGTCCTGATACTTGGAAGCGCGCCAGATGTATTGGATGCCCGAGAGTGGGGCCGCGATGGAATCGATCAGATCGTCGCCATCAACAACGCTTGGCGGGTTCGCGATGACTGGGATAGGTTGCTGCATCCGGAGGATTTTCCTATCGAGCGACGGCCGACCCGTCTGCGCAAGGCTCAGGTCATACACACTTATCTGGACTATGTACCCGCGGTGAATGACTTTGGGGGATTTGTCTTTTGTGGCGGTACGATGGCCTTCACTGTCGGCTATTGGGCCCTTCGGGCTCTTCGTCCCCAACTGATTGCCTATTTCGGCTGTGACATGAATTATACACAGTCGGGAAACACGCATTTCTATGGGATCGGCAATCCGGACCCCATCCGGCCCGATCCAACGCTCCAAAGTCTCGAGGCAAAATCTGCCCGGCTCCACTTGCTGGCCGCTTCGCAGGGGTGTGCCATCGTCAATCTCTCCGAAAACGAAACCAGCCGCCTGGTCTTTCCTCGGTTACAGCACGAGGAGCTTGCGGAATGGACCCCGGCGGACACTCAGGACTATTACAGCCATATTCTTGGCGGGGGAGTTCGGGCGACGATTGGGAATATTCGAAGGGCCGAAAACAGTCTCGGCTATGATGCTCCATCCGGAAAATATTGGGAAGAACTCAGGCGCTTTGATCCGAAGCTTTTGCGGTCCATAGACGATCAATGGCTCGCCGCGTTCTCGGCGTTCGAGGCAAGGATCAAATGGGCGGCGGCTTGAGATGCCGTCAGGCCCGGGGGCGGACACTGGCAGTGACATAATTCACCGAAAGATCACGGTCGGATATCCGCCAGCTCCAGGCAATGGGATTGAAGACAAAGCCCTTGCGATCGACCGGCTCAAGCCCCGCCCGGGTGATAAGATCGAAGAGTTCGTCGGGCGTCAGAAACCTGCGCCAGTCGTGGGTTCCCTTGGGCAGCCAGCGCATCACATGTTCCGCGCCGATGATCGCCATGACGAAGCTTTTGGGATTTCGGTTCAGCGTCGAGCAGATCATCAGCCCGCCCGGTTTCAACAGATCGTGACAGGCGGTCAGGTAGGCCAGCGGATCGGCCACATGTTCGACTACCTCCATGTTCAGAACCACGTCGAACCGTTCCCCGGCCTCGGCCAGAGCCTCCGCGGTCGTGTGCCGGTAATCGATGGCAAGGCCGGACTGTTCGGCATGGAGCCGGGCCACGGGAATGTTTCGCGGGGCCGCGTCCGCTCCCACCACCTCCGCGCCCAGCCGGGCCATCGGTTCCGAAAGCAGCCCGCCGCCGCAACCGATATCGAGAAGCCGCAAGCCTTCGAACGGGCGGGATGCCTTGGCGTCGCGCCCGAATTCCGCGCAGATCTGGTCGATCACATAATCCAGACGGCAGGGGTTGAGCATGTGCAGGGGCTTGAACTTGCCGTTCGGATCCCACCATTCGGCGGCCATCGCCTCGAACTTCGCGACCTCGCCCGCGTCGATCGTTCCCGTGGAGGACGTTGCAACCATTTTGCCAACCTGCGATTGTCTAGACTCTCGTCGAGATACATAGTGCGGTCATGAAAGAAAACCCAAACCCGGGCGGAAGTGGTCCTCGCAGCGGTCTCTATCCGCCGATCGAACCCTTTCGTCAGCAGATACTGGACATGCCGGGGGGGCATCGCGTCTATGTGGAGCAATGTGGCCGGCCCGATGGCGATCCCGTCGTGGTGCTGCATGGCGGGCCCGGAGGCGGCTGCTCGCCGGGGATGCGGCGCTTCTTCGATCCCTCCCACTATCGGGTGATCCTCTTCGATCAACGCGGATGTGGCCGGTCAGGGCCGAGCGCCTCGGTCGAGAACAATACGACCTGGGATCTGGTGGCGGATATCGAGCGGATCCGGGTCGAACTCGGGATACCGGCCTGGACGGTCTTTGGCGGCTCGTGGGGGGCATGCCTTGCCCTGATCTATGCCCAGACCCATCCGGATCGGGTCAAGGCCCTGGTCCTCAGGGGGGTCTTCACGATGACCCAAGGGGAACTCGACTGGTTCTATGGCGGCGGGGCCGGGGCGTTCTGGCCGGAACAATGGGCCTCCTTCTCGAACATGGTTCCGAGAGAGGAGCGGGCCGACCTGATCGCGGCCTATCATGTCCGGCTGTTCGGCGAGGATTCCGTCGAACAGGCGCGGTTTGCCCGGGCCTGGGCGGGATGGGAGAGCGCGCTCGCGGTCCTCGATCCGGGCGAGGGGCGGGGCTATCCGTCCGGCTCCTATGCGCTCGCCTTCTCCCGGCTGGAGAATCATTATTTCATCAATGGCGGCTTCCTGGAGGGGGACGGCCATATCCTGCGGAATATGCCGAGGATCGCGGATCTGCCGGGATATATCGTTCAGGGCAGGTATGACATGATCTGTCCCCCCCATACGGCCTATGCCCTGCATCAGGCCTGGCCCGCGTCGGAGCTGAGCATGATCCCGACGGCGGGTCATGCGCTGTCCGAGCCGGGGATCAGCGCCGAACTGGTGGCGATCATGGATCGCCTGCGCGGCTAGCCTTGGAATTGTCCGCGCTTGGCGAGCGGGCAACCATTTGATATGTATAGGAAATTCAAAAAGCTTCGTTTGGCGTCCCGGTCAGTGCAGCGTCGGGCTGGGGCCGACGGTCAGGTACTGCATGGCCCGCGAGGTCAGGGCGTCGATCCCGGCCTCGTCAAAGCCCGCGTAGGCGCAGACATGGTTCAGGGCCGGAAACCAGCGTTTAGAGAGCAAACGGTTCAACTGTCCGGGGTAAACCTCGTGACGGTTCCGGGCCGGCAGATGGGTGGGCATGAAACACATGGTGATCGCCTGAAGCCCGGTCGTGCGCTTGTCCAGGAAATAGAGCCAGAACGGGAATTTCTCGTCCAGCCGCCGCACGAAGGCCCGCACCTCCTCGATCTCGAAAACCTCGCGCGGGTCGTCCTCATATCCCTCGAACTGGACTTCGACCTGTTCACAGGCCTTACGGACCGAAGCCGAATTCTGGAGAAGGATCGTGAGGGAGGCGAGCGCGCTGGACAGGTTTCTGTCCTCGATCTCCTCGCGGGAAATCATCAAGGTCAGGGACGGAGCGGTCACAGTGGACAGTTTCATGGCAAAGCCCTTCGTTGTGGATCAAAGCCGTTCGATCCATGCCGCCGGGACGGCTTGGCTCTCATTTGCCCTGTCCTGATTAACGGTTTGCCGCGGAAAATGTTCCTTGGTCAAGTATAACCAATTGGTGTTTATATCAAATTCATCTCAGAAGCATCGGATTGGCCAAGGCGGTTCACAGGCTCCATCTTATTGCGACGCACAAGAATGGTTAAGCCGCGCGGCGCGGATCGGGGAGCTGGAGCCCTGTCAAAAAGTCCTGACACAGGAGACACGCGCATGACGAGTAAGGCAAATGCCGGACAGGAAGATCTCTGGAACGCCGCGCCCGGGCGGAACTGGGCACGGTTTCAGCCGGATATGGATCTGTTGCTGGCCTCCGTCTCGGATCTGGTCCTGCAAGCGGCACAACCATCCCGAGACGAGCGAATCCTCGATGTCGGCTGTGGCGCGGGCGCCCTGACATTCGCAGCCGCCACCGGGATCGGGGCCGGGGGCGAAGCGCTCGGGGTCGATCTTTCCACGCCCCTGATCGAGCGGGCGCGGGAGCGGGCCCGCGACCTCGGCCTGTCACAGGTGCGATTCCAGCTGGCGGATGCGCAGACCTGTCCGTTCGATTCGGACCGGGACCTGATCCTGTCCCGTTTTGGCGTCATGTTCTTCGAGGATCCGGTCGCGGCCTTTCACAACCTGCTCGGCGCCTTGCGGCCCGGCGGGCGGCTGGTCATGGCGGCCTGGGCCGAAACCGAGGCCAATCCGTTCTTTTCGGTGCCGGGCCGGATCGCGGTGGAGCGCCTCGGGCGCGCGGCACCGGGCGATCCGGACGCGCCCGGGCCGATGGCATTTCGCAACCCCGAGCGGGTGGTGGGCATCCTGCTGCGATCGGGCTTTGCCGAGCCCCGGGCGCAACGGGTCGCGGTGGATCTCTTTCATCCGGGCGGAGCACCGGCGGTCCAGACGCTGCTCGGCCATATCGGAGGGGTGCCGCGCCATATCCGCGACATGGGCGGCACGGAGGAGGACCTGCGCGCGATCCTGAGCGACGTGGGGGAGGCCTTCGCGCCTTATGTCGCTCCGGACGGTATCCGGATCCCGGCGGTGGTCCAGATCTATTCGGCGGTCAAGGCTCCCTGAACCGGGGAGCCTTCGCGTTCCTCCCTTTCGGGACGGGGCCTTTCAGGCTATCCTGATGGCCCGGAGCGGAGGTTTCGGATCATGGCAAAGATCGTCTTCGGAATGAACCTGTCTCTGGACGGTTATGTGGATCACACGCATTTCGCGCCCGATCCGCCGCTTTTTCGGCATTGGATCGATTATGTGAGGGGCCTGACCGGCAGTCTCTATGGCAGACGTCTCTATGAGATTATGCGCTACTGGGACGAGGACGATCCGGACTGGCCGCCGGACCATCGGGATTTTGCAATGGCCTGGCGCAATCATCCCAAATGGGTGGTGTCCCGCTCGCTGGTCTGCGTCGGTCCGAACGCCAGCCTGGTTTCGGGCGATCTCGAAACGGCGGCGCGGGATCTCAGGGCCCGGTTTTCGGGAGAGATCGAGGTCGGCGGGCCGGACCTCGCCGGGAGCCTGAGCCGTCTCGGCCTGATCGATGAATATCGTCTCTATTACCATCCGGTCGTGCTCGGGGGTGGCCAGCCGTTTTTCACGGGGCCGGTGCCGCGCCTGCGCCTGATCGCGACGGATGCTGTTGGCGCGGATGTGGTCAGGTTGACCTACGTTCCCGCCTGAGCCTCGCCGGAGGTCAGAGGCGGGCGGCGAGGCGCGTGGCCTGGTCGATCGCGCGTTTGGCGTCGAGTTCCTGGGCGAGATCCGCGCCGCCGATCCGGTGACAGGCGATGCCTTGCGCGGCGAGATCCTCGGCCAGGGCGCGGTTGGAGATCTGGCCCGCGCAGAGGACGATGGTATCGACCGCGAGCAGGCGCCGGTTGGTGCGGTCGGGGCCGCTGGACAGGACGAGTCCCTCCGGCGTGATGCCCTCGTAATTCACGCCGCCCAGCATCGTCACGCCCCTGGCCTGGAGGGAGAGGCGATGGATCCAGCCGGTGGTCCTGCCCAAGGCCGCGCCGGGTTTCGAGCCCTTGCGTTGCAGGAGGGTGATCTCGCGGGCGGCTGGTTCGGGTTCGGCGGAGACGAGGCCGCCCGGAGTCACGGCGGGATCGCCGACCCCCCATTCGCGGCGCCAGAGATCGGGGTTTTCGCTGGCCGAGGGGCCGGACTGCGCGAGAAATTCCGCGACATCGAATCCGATCCCGCCCGCGCCGATGATGGCGACCCGGGGGCCGACCGCGGCCCCCCGCAGGACATCGACATAGGACAGAACATGCGGAAGGCTCTGGCCGGGGATGCCGGGGTCGCGCGGCAGGACGCCGGTTGCGAGGATGACCTCGTCAAAGCCCGCGAGATCGGCGGGCGTGGGGGCATGATTGAGCCGGAGCGTGATCGGGGCGGCGGCGAGGGCGCGGGTGTAATAGTCGACGAGGCCGCGGAATTCCTCCTTGCCGGGGATCCGTTTGGCCAGATTGAGCTGGCCGCCGATTTCGGAGCCGTGTTCGAACAGGGTCACGGCGTGGCCGCGCGCGGCGGCGGTCAGGGTGGCGGCGATGCCGGCGGGACCGGCGCCGACGATGGCGAGGCGTTTCGCGGTGGCGGCCGGGTCGATGCGCAGCAGGGTTTCATGGGCGGCGCGGGGATTGACGAGGCAGCTTGCCACCTTGAGCTCGAACGTGTGGTCGAGGCAGGCCTGGTTGCAGGCGATGCAGGGGGTGATGGTGTCGGCCCGTCCCGCGCGGGATTTGGCGACGAAGGCGGGGTCGGCAAGGAAGGGGCGGGCCATCGAGACGATATCCGCCGTGCCGTCGGCCAGCAATTGTTCCGCGAGATCGGGGGTGTTGATCCGGTTCGAGGCGATGACCGGGATCGTGACTTCGGATTTGAGGCGGCGGGTGAGCCAGGCGAAGGCGGCGCGCGGGACCGAGGTGGCGATGGTGGGGACGCGCGCCTCGTGCCAGCCGATGCCGGTGTTGAGGATCGTGGCGCCGGCGGATTCGATGGCGCGGGCGAGGGTGGCGATTTCCTCCCAGCTCTGGCCGTCGGGCACGAGGTCGATGAGCGAGAGGCGAAAGATGAGGAGGAAGTCGGGGCCGGTGGCGGCGCGGGTCCGTTCCACGGTTTCGACCGCGAAGCGCATCCGGTTCTCATACGGGCCGCCCCAGGCATCGGCGCGGTGGTTGGTGTGGCGGGCGAGGAACTGGTTCAGGAGATAGCCTTCGGAGCCCATGATCTCGACGCCGTCATATCCGGCCTCGCGGGCGCGGGCGGCGGCGGTGGCGATATCGGTGATCTGTTTTTCGATCCCGGCGGCGTCGAGTTCGGCGGGGGTGAAGCGGGAAATCGGGGACCGGATCGGCGAGGGGGCGACGGCGCGCGGGGACATGGCATAACGGCCGGCATGGAGGATCTGCATCGCGATCCGGCCGCCGTTGCCCTGGACCGCGCGGGTGATCCGGCGGTGGCGGGCGATATCGGTGGGGGTGAAGAGGCCGGCGGCGCCGGGCAGGACCACGCCCTCGGCATTGGGGGCCATGCCGCCGGTGACGATCAGGCCAGCGGTTGCCCGTTCGCCGTAGAAGGCGGCGAGGCGGTCGTCGTCGCCGATTTCCTCGAGCCCGGTGTGCATCGAGCCCATCATCACGCGGTTCGGCAGGGTCAGGAACCCGAGGTCGAGCGGCGTGAAGAGATGGGGATAGGCGGGAGGACGCATGGGACGGGGATCAGCTGGCGGCGGGGTTGGCGGCCTCTATCGCGGCGGCGAAGGAGGCGAGGGCGTCGAGGCCCTGCTGGGGGTCGTTCGCGGCGCCATCGAAGCCGATTTCCGAGAGCGCGATGAGGCGGCCGTTCACTTCGAGGAAGGCGCGCCAGAAGCGGCGGTTAATGCCGGCGATCGGTTGCGGGCCTTTGTCCTCGACCAGGACATAGAGCACGTTGCCCTGGGTCTGGGTGTTCAGGATCCGCGTACTGGCCGCCCGGCCGCCACGGCTGAGCTGGGCGCGACCGGACGGTGTCGCGACATAGCGCTCCAGATTGGCGAGCGATTGCGTCGCCTCGCCACCCGTGCCGAGCCCGCTGATCGAGACGGCCGCGGTCAGCGCCTCGGGGGCGGGTTTCGCGCCAGGGGTCGGCTGGCCGAGCAAGGCGCAGTCGCCGACCAGCACGAAGGCGCCGGTCGAGGTGACGCTGGTGCTGCGCTGGTCCACGCAGAAGCCCGCGGGCGCCGCGATCGTCACGTTCTGGCCGCCCGCGTTGACGGTGACGCGGGTGGCGCCGGAGCCCGAGACCCCGGCGGGATCGCAGGCGGCGACCAGCAGCGCCGCCGCGAGGACCTTAGAGATCCGAATAGACATGGCGCTCCGCCTTCGCACCCGGATGAGTGACGGCGCCGAGGTAGGTGGACCCGACGAGCTGGGCATATTTCCAGAGCGCGCCGCTGGCATAGATCGTCGGGCGCGGGCCGTTCCAGCCCTTGGCCCGTTCGGCCAGTTCCTCATCGGTCAAGGCAACGCTGATCTCGCCCTTGATCGCGTCGAGGGTGATCATGTCGCCGTCGCGCAGGAGCGCGATGGGGCCGCCCTTCGCCGCCTCCGGGCCGACATGGCCGACGCAGAAGCCCCGGGTCGCCCCCGAGAAGCGCCCGTCGGTGATCAGCGCGACCTTCTTGCCCATGCCCTGGCCGGAAAGCGCGGCGGTGGTCGAGAGCATCTCGCGCATGCCGGGGCCGCCGACGGGGCCTTCGTTGCGGATGACGATGACCTCGCCCTCCTTGTAGCTCCGCTTCTGCACGGCTGCGAAGGCGTCCTCCTCGCATTCGAAGACCCGGGCCGGGCCGGTGAAGACCTGCTCCTCGGGGCTCATGCCGGCGACCTTCACGATCGCCCCCTCGGGCGCGAGATTGCCGGTCAGGCCGACGACGCCGCCCGTCGCCGAAATCGGCGTCTCGATCGGATAGATCACCTTGCCATCGGGTTCGCCCCGGATCAGGTCGAGCTCCTCGCCCATCGTGCGCCCGCTCGCGGTAACGCAGTCCTCGTGCAGGAGGCCCGCCTTGCGCAGCTCCTTGAGCACCACGGGCACGCCGCCCGCCTCGAACAGATCCTTGGCCACATAGGCGCCGCCCGGCCGCAGATTCACGAAATAGGGCGTGTCGCGGAAGATGTCGCAGACGTCCCCCAGCGTGAAGTCGATGCCCGCCTCATGGGCGATGGCCGGAAGATGCAGGCCGCCGTTGGTCGAGCCGCCGGTGCAGGCGACGACGCGGGCGGCGTTCTCGAGGCTCTTGCGGGTGACGATGTCGCGGGCGCGGATGTTCTTTTCCAGCAGGTTCATGACGGCGATGCCGCTCGCCACACCATACTGGTCGCGGCTCTCATAGGGGGCGGGGGCGCCGGAGGAATTGAAGAGCGCAAGGCCGATCGCCTCCGAGACGCAGGCCATGGTGTTCGCGGTATACTGACCGCCGCAGGCCCCGGAGGAGGGGCAGGCGATCCGCTCGATGATATCGAGTTCGGCGTCCGACATCTCTCCGGCCTGATGCCGGCCGACCGCCTCGAAAACATCCTGAACCACCACGTCGCGGCCGTTCAGCTTGCCGGGCAGGATCGAGCCGCCATACATGAAGACGGAGGGAACGTTGAGGCGGACCATCGCCATCATCATGCCGGGCAGGCTCTTGTCACAGCCCGCGAGCCCGACCAGCGCATCGTAGCAATGGCCGCGCATGGTCAGTTCGACCGTGTCGGCGATGGCATCCCGGCTGGCGAGCGAGGAGCGCATCCCCTCGTGGCCCATGGCGATGCCGTCGGTGACGGTGATGGTGGTGAATTCGCGCGGGGTGCCGAGCGCCTGCTTGACCCCGAGCTTGGCGGCCTGGGCCTGGCGGTTCAGCGCGATGTTGCAGGGCGCGGCCTCGTTCCAGCAGGTGGCGACGCCGACGAGGGGCTGATGGATTTCCGCTTCGGAAATGCCCATGGCATAGAGATAGCTGCGATGCGGCGCCCGTTCCGGTCCTTCGGTCACATGGCGGCTGGGCAGCTTGCTTTTGTCGAATTTCGGGGCGTCCATCGGGCTTACCTTTCCTCCGGCGGCAAAGTCATTGCGTCTCGTAGGCGAGCGCGCGGGAAATCTCAAGCACCCGGCCAGCTGGTTGTTTTTCGGAGGCCGCCGGACGGTGACGCGAATCGCTAGGCGCGCTTGCGAGAATCTGCTAAAATTCACATAATGCGTTCGTTGATCTATCAACTGATCCAGAGAATCCAATCTATTTACGAGTATCGTCCCGGATTCCGGGTTCGGTGAGTTTGAAAGACATATAACCCTCCAAAGATGATCCGGTTCACAGGGGCAGGCTCGTGAAGGTATCTCCACGAGATTTCTGGTGGAATGCGGAAATATCAAAGGGAAATATTTTCAAGAACCATACTATAATATATTTTTAGGATGTGTCTAGATTGTGATAATATGATGTAACAATAAGATCAAAAAGAAGCGCCGTGTTTTGATGATTATATCGACGATAGATTCAAGAGCGGTGTTTCTTGGGTGTCCTATCGAATGGATGGTGGCATGTCAGGTTGTTTCTTAGGGATTTCCCCCCGTTTTTTATTTGTCTTTGCCTTGATAGTCTTTCCGGATCTTGTCCGGACCGGCCCCGCGTGGGCCGAGGAGAGCCCATCCGGGACCGTTTCGGTGTCCGGGGTGCGGGTGACGCAGGGCGACGGGGTCGAATGCCCGAGGATCAGGGACGCCTCCGGACGGGAATATGCCGTTTCCTATCTGCCGCCATCGATCCCGATCGGTTCGCCGGTTTCGGTCCGAGGACCGCTCGTCATCCTGACGACCTGCCTGGGCAAGGTGATCCATGTCGAGGAACTGGTTCCCGGACCCTGAGGCCAAATCAAGTCTGGACAGAAAAACCAACAGAAGGGGAAAAGAGTCATGGCACTACCAACGGATCCGCTCCTCGCCAGTCAGTGGCATCTTCACAATCCGAACCCCGCCTTGCTGGACCTGAATGTGTTCGGCGTGTGGAATCCGGTCGAGGGGCTCGCCTATACGGGCCTGGGCACCCGGACCTTCGTGCTCGACAGCGGAATCGATTTCAACCATCCGGACCTTGCGCCCAACTACAATACCGTCCTCGATTTCGATTTTGAGACCGGGGCGCTCAGCGCCTTCGGAAGTGACACCGAGTCCCACGGAACCGCCGTGGCCGGCATCATCGGGGCGGCGGCCAATGGAACCGGCGCGGTCGGCGTTGCCTATCAGACCAATCTGGTTGGATATCGCACCGCGCAATTCATCAACGACGCCTGGCTTCAGGATGTCCGCGACGGCATCCATTTCTTTGCCACCCCGGGCCGCGACGGCGATGTGATGAACATCAGCCAGGGTATCGCCAACGACACGAGCAGCGAATTCGGGGTGGGATACAATGCCGTCCGCTTCGACGAGATCGAAGCCTCGATCGGCGACGCGGTCAATGACGGCCGGGGCGGCCTCGGGGCTACGATCGTCAAGTCGGCGGGCAATTCGCGGAGCGCGGATTATGACGTCAATGCCGACGACTGGACCAATGACACACGTCAGGTCGTGGTCGCGGCGGTCGATCAGAACGGTTTTGTCTCCTCCTATTCCAGCTATGGCGCGGCGGTCCTGGTGTCGGCCTTCGGAACCCCGGGACAGGTGGTGACCACGGACCGCGTGGGGTCGGCCGGTTACAACAGCACGGATTTCACGAGTGGGTTCAACGGCACCTCGGCGGCGGCGCCGATGGTCACGGGTGTCGTTTCCCTGATGTACGATGCCAACGCCGGGCTCGGCTGGCGCGATGTGCAGACCATCCTCGGGGTTTCCGCGCGGCATGTCGGAACCGACGTCGGTTTCGGAACCGGGGGATCGGAGCGGTTCGCCTGGAACTTCAACCATGCCGAGACCTGGAACGGGGGCGGCCAGCATTTCAGCAATGACTATGGTTATGGTCTGGTCGATGCGCTGGCGGCGGTCCGGTTGGCCGAGACATGGCATCTGACCGGGACGGCCGCGGCCACCACCGGCAACCAGTTTACCAATACGATGGATGTGTTGAATTCGGCCGTGGTCGTGCCCGATGGGAATACCACCGGGCTGACCTTCGTCGGCAACGCGACTTTTGATGATTATGTGGAGCGCGTGACCGTCCAGATGACGTTTTCAACGACATTCACGGGCGACCTCGAAGTCTATCTGACGTCTCCGGACGGCACCGTGAGCCAGTTGATCGCGGACACCGGGGGCGGCAATGATTTCAACGGGACCTGGACCTTCGAAAGCCAGGCGTTCCGGGGCGAGCGGGCGGCCGGCGCCTGGACGGTCCGGGTCGTGGACGACGCGGGTGGGGACACATTGACCGTGTCCGATATCGTGATCCGCACTTTCGGCGCGTTTTCATCGGATGACCGGTATATCTTCACGAACGAATATTCCGATTATGCCGGGCTGTTCGGGCATGACACCAATGTCAGCGATGCGAATGGTGGCATCGATACAGTGAACGCGGCCGCCGTCGGCACCGGATCGATCATCCGCCTCAATGGCGCCGTCAGCACGATCGATGGCGTGGCTGTGACATTTGCCAATATTGAGAATGCCATCGGTGGCGACGGCGCCGACAATATCGCAGGAGGCCTTGGGAACAATCTGATCTATGGCATGAGAGGCGCCGATACCCTGACCGGCGGAAATGGGGGAACCGATACGGTCTATGGCGGCACGGGCAACGACCGGATCGCCGACAATGACCTTGTCAATTTCGATTTCATGGATGGTGGAGACGGTTCGGATACGATCAGCTATGCAAACGTGAGCTTCGCCACGGGTGTGGTTACGATCGATCTCGCGGCGGGGCTGACCAGTGTTTCGGGCGGCAATACCGAGACCATTCTGAATTTCGAGAATGCCTGGGGGTCGCAGGGTGGCGAGACCATTCGTGGGACGTCGGGCGCGAACTCGATCCTCGGAGCGGGAGGCGATGACACGATCCTGGGTGGGACAGGTCGCGACACGGTGGATGGCGGTTCGGGTAACGATCGCGTCGTCGATACCGATTTCGTGGATTTCGACAGCTACAATGGCGGTACGGGCACCGACACGATCGACTATTCCGGTATTGCGTTTGGCAACAACATTGTGACGATCAATCTTGCGACCGGCCTGACCTCGGTCAGCGGCGGGAATACCGAATCAATCATCGCCTTCGAGAATATCATTGGATCCGGCGGGGCCGAGACGCTGCGCGGGTCAACTGGCAACAATGTGCTTCGGGGCAATGCGGGCGCGGACAGCATCTTCGGCAATTCGGGCGCTGATTCCATCTATGGTGATCAAGGCGCGGATATCCTGTTCGGCGGCGCCGGGAACGACACGTTTTTCTTCACCAACAAGTCGGAATCGACGTTTTCCGCCGGGGGGACAACCTGTGACCGCTTGCGCGCGGATGGGGCAAACGCGGCCTTCGCGGGCGCGGGCAACGCGGTGGGTGACAGGATCAATCTCTCTGCGATCGATGCGAACGAAAGCGTTGCCGGAAACCAGGCCTTCATCTTCGGCGGCGCCGCGACGATTGGCCATTTGCAATGCGTAACCTCGGGCAGCAATACTTCCGTGCTCGGTTATACGAACGCCACGGCCGGAGCGGATTTCCAGATCCTGATCGAGGATGGCGCGGTGACGGCGGTGACCTACACGGCGGCGGATTTCGTGCTCTGAACTTTGCGGAGCAAGGGCGAGCGCCATACCCGGCACACGAACGTCCGACTCATGTCTCTTGCCGAAACCTGGGCCCGTTCCTATCAAGGGCATCGGCGGGAGACAGGATTTTGGAGGGATATTGTCCCCTGATCAGGCGCGGTTCGAGGATTTCATCGCTCCGGCCCGGACCAGGCCGGAGCTTTGGCGTCTGGCGGCGGGATTCGTGCTCGCAATCGCGGTCTGGATGGCCGCGGCCGCGCCCCTGCTTTGGCTGGCGGGGCATCAGGGGGGGCGGGCGGTGCTCCTGACCTATCTCGCCTCGTTCGGAGCCCTGATCCTGGGGCTCTGGCTCGCCACGCGCCTGTTCCAGAGGCGCGATTTCATGTCCCTGATCGGGCCCGGAGGATTGCGGCCCGGACCGTTCCTGGCGGGCGCCGCGGTCATTCTCGCGCTGGGCCTTGCAACCGCCTTCCTCCTCGATGCGCCCGTCAGGCACCTGTCTCTCCGGGACTGGGTGATCTGGCTGCCCTTTGCCATGACGGCGATCGCCTTGCAGACCGGAGCGGAGGAACTGATGTTCCGGGGCTATCTGACGCAGGGCCTGGCCGTCCGCTTCCGCGCGCGCTGGATCTGGTGGGGCGTTCCGGCGGTCCTGTTCGGCACCCTGCATTGGAATGGGCCGGAATATGGAGCCAACGCCGGCTGGGTGGTGGTCTCGGCGATCCTGACCGGACTCATCCTCGCGGATGTGACGGCGCGGACCGGAAATCTCTCATTGGCGATGGGACTGCATTTCGCCAACAATTTCGCAGCGCTCCTGTTGGTGGCGACGGCCTCGCCCCTGTCGGGGCTCAGCCTGTGGCTCTCGCTCGCGGATCCGACCGATGCCGCGACCTTCCGGACGCGGCTGATCCTCGATATGGCAATGACCCTCGCGCTCTATCTCGGCTGGCGGGGGATCAGATCGCGGCGAGAAGAGTTTCGCCGCCGCTGATGTCGCAGGTGCCGGGGCTGGCTTCGAGATTGAGAACCTTGACCACGCCATCCTCCACCAGCATCGCATAGCGTTTGGAGCGATCGATCAGGCCGACGGCGGGAGCGCTGAAATCCATGCCGATCGCCTTGGTGAAGGTCGCCTCGGGATCGGCGAGAAACCGGATCCCCTCCTTGCCCGCGCCGGTCGCCTCGTTCCAAGCCTTGAGCACGAAGGGATCATTGACCGAAACGCAGACGATCTCATCGACGCCCTTGGCGCGGATCTCGTCGGCGGTGCGCATGAAGCTCGGCACATGCTGGGTGGAGCAGACCCCGGTATAGGCGCCGGGCAGGGCGAAGACCACGACCTTGCGACCCTTGAAGAGCGCGTCGGAGGGAACCTGCGTCGGCCCGCTTTCGGTCATTTCGATGAAGGTCGCGGAAGGAGCGCTGTCGCCAATTGCTATCGTCATGCTGTCAGACCTTGTCCATGGTTGTAGGTGACCCTCCGCCGGATATAGACGGACGATCAGGGAAGACCAATCCGGAAAGGCGCGATGATGGACGGGGCAGTGGCACGCATTCTGGTGGTGGGCGCGGGACAGGCGGGCGCCGCGCTCTGTGCCAGGCTGCGCGCCCTGGGATATGCGGGAACCCTGACACTGGTCGGGGCGGAGACGGCGGCGCCCTATCAGCGGCCGCCCCTGTCCAAGGCGTATCTCAAGGGCGAACTGGAGCGCGAGCGTCTCCATCTGCGGCCCGCGAGTTTCTATGAGGCGGAGCGGATCGACTGGATCGGTGGCGTGGCGGTGACCGGGATCGACCGGGCGCGGCGCGTGGCCCATCTTGGGAACGGGCGGGAGCTTGGCTATGATCTTCTGGCCCTGACCACCGGCGCGGAGCCGCGGCGCCTGCCGGCGGAGATTGGCGGGGATCTGCCCGGAGTCCTGGTGATGCGCGATCTCGCCGACGCCGATGCGCTGGCGCGGGCGATTCCCGCCGCGCGGCGGGGGGTCATTGTCGGGGGAGGATATATCGGGTTGGAAGCGGCGGCGGTCCTGTCGCAGGCGGGGATCGAGGTGACCCTGATCGAGGCGGCGCCCCGAATTCTGGCGCGGGTCGCATCGCCCGCCACGGCCGATTATTTCCGCGCCCTGCATCGCGCGCGGGGGGTGACGATCCTGGAGGGTGTGGGATTGACCCGCCTGACCGGGACGGCGCGGGTGACCGGGGCGGAACTGGCGGATGGAAGGGTTCTGCCCGCCGATCTGGTGCTGGTCGGGATCGGCGTCGCCCCGCGGGATGAACTGGCGCGCGCGGCGGGACTTGTCGTCGAAAACGGGATCCGGGTGGACGAAGCCGGGCGCACCTCCGATCCCGCGATCTTCGCCGCCGGGGATTGTGTGAGCTTTCCGCATCGCGGCGGGTACATCCGGCTGGAAAGCGTGCCCCATGCCATCGATCAGGCGGAAGCGGTGGCCGAGGCCATGATGGGGGGCGATGTCCGTTACGAGGCGCGGCCCTGGTTCTGGTCCGATCAATATGAGGTGAAGCTTCAGATCGCGGGACTGGGGGCGGGGTTCGAGCGGACCGTCACAAGGGCGGGCGGGCGCGAGGGCAGCCAGTCCGTCTGGTATTTCCGCGAAGGCCGATTGATCGCGGTCGATGCGATGAACGACCCCCGCGCCTATATGACCGGCAAGCGCTGGATCGAGGCGGGACTGTCGCCCGATCCGGAGGCGGTGGCCGACGGCGATCTCAAGACGCTGGTCTGATGCGCATCATCGCGGGACGGTTTCGCGGGACGGCGCTGACGGCCCTGGGCGCGGGGGACGCGGCGGCCCATCTGCGGCCGACGACGGACCGGGTGCGCGAGAGCCTGTTCAATCTGCTGGCCCATGGCGGCCATGGCGATCCGGTCACGGGGGCGCGGGTGCTCGATCTTTTCGCAGGGACCGGGGCACTCGGGCTGGAGGCGCTGTCGCGGGGGGCGGCGGGCGCCGTTTTTGTCGACCGGGGCGCAAAGGCGCTCGACCTTGTGCGGCGTAACATTGCAAAGCTCCGCGTCGAGGCCGAGACCGAGGTGATCGCGCGCGATGCCTTGAAACTGGGACCGCGGGCGGGGGAGGGGTTCACCCTCGTGTTTCTCGATCCGCCCTATGGCAAGGGATGGGGGGAGAAGGCTCTGGCGGCGGCCCTGGAGGGGGGATGGATCGCGGCGGGGGCGGTGATCGTCTGGGAGGAAAGCGCACAGGTCGCGGTGCCGCCCGGCTTGACCCCGCTCGACGCACGTCGCTATGGAGACACGATGATCCATATCCTGCGCGCCGCGTCATGACCGAGGCCTCCGGCGAGGCCCGCCGCCTTCTGGGCGAGGTTTTCGGCTTCCCCGATTTCCGGCCCGGCCAGGAGGAAATCGTCGCCGCCGTCGAGGTGGGCGAGGACGTTCTGGCGATCATGCCGACCGGCGGCGGCAAATCCCTGCTGTTCCAATTGCCAGCCCTGACGCGGGAGGGGGTGACGCTGGTGGTGTCGCCGCTCATTGCCCTGATGCGGGACCAGGTGCGGGCCTTGCGGGCGGCGGGGGTGAACGCCGGCGCGCTGACTTCCGGCAACAGCCCGGAGGAAAATGCCGAGATCCGCGCGGATCTCAATAGCGGGGCGCTCAGGCTGCTCTATATCGCGCCGGAACGATTGGCGACGCCTGGGATCGTGGCCCTGTTCCAGCGGGTCGGTGTCGGGTTGCTGGCGGTGGACGAGGCGCATTGCGTCAGCCAGTGGGGCCATGATTTCCGCCCCGATTACCTGAGGATCGGGGAATTGCGGGCCAGCCTCGGCGGCGTGCAGACCGTCGCCCTCACCGCCACCGCCGATGCCGCGACCCGCGAGGAAATCGCCAAGCGTCTGTTCGGCGATCCGCCCCGGACCTTCCTGCGCGGCTTCGATCGCCCGAACCTCAGCCTCGCCTTTCAGGGCAAGGCCAATCCGAGGGCGCAGATCCTCGATTTCGTGGCCGCCCGCAAGGGATTGTCGGGCATCGTCTATTGTTCCAGCCGGGCGCGGACGGAGAGCCTGGCCGCCGCCCTGATCGATGCGGGCCACGCGGCGATGGCCTATCACGCCGGGCAGGAGGATGAGGAGCGCCGCCGGGGCGAGGCGCGGTTCCAGCGGGTGGATGGGCTGGTGGTCTGTGCCACCGTGGCCTTCGGGATGGGGGTGGACAAGCCGGACATCCGGTTCGTCGCCCATGCCGACCTGCCGAAATCGGTCGAGAGCTATTATCAGGAGATCGGACGGGCCGGGCGGGACGGTGCTCCCGCCGATACATTGACCCTCTATGGCGCGGATGACATCCGGTTGCAGCGGTCAAGGATCGACGAAAGCACGGCTCCGATGGAGCGCAAGGAGGCGGATCATCTGCGGCTGAACGCGCTGCTCGGGTTGGCGGAGGCGAAATATTGCCGGCGCCAGACCCTGCTCGCCTATTTCGGCGAGGTGATGGCCGAGCCTTGCGGGAATTGCGATCTCTGTCGCGACCGGCCCGCTCTCTTCGATGCGACGGAGGCGGCGCGCAAGGCCTTTTCCGCGATGCTCCGGACCGGAGAGAGTTTCGGCGTCGATCACCTGATCGCGATCCTGCGCGGCGAGAAGTCGGAAAAGGTAGCGCGGCGGGGGCATGACCAGTTGCCAACCTTCGGGGTGGGCAAGGATCTGGCGCGGGTTCAATGGCAGACGATCTTTCGCCAGATGATGGGGCTCGATCTGGTGCGCCCCGATCCGACACGTCACGGTGCCCTGCGGCTGACCGAGGCGGCGCGGCCCATCCTGCGCGGCGAGCAACCGCTGGAGCTGCGGGCCGATACGGTCGGCAAGGTGACCCAGCGACCGGCGATGGCCCAGGTGCCGGAGGAGGACGAGGGGCTGCTCTCGGCCCTCAAGGCAAAGCGGCGGGAACTGGCGGAGGCGGGCGGCGTGCCCGCCTATGTGATCTTCCCCGACCGCACCCTGATCGAAATGGCCATGGCGCGGCCGGAGACGCTCGATGCGATGCGCGGCATCACCGGCGTCGGCGCGGTCAAGCTGGAGAAATTCGGTCCGCTGTTCCTGAAGGTCATCACCGGAGCCGCGGTCGAGCCGATGCATCCGGCGCGGCGCAAACTGGCGGGCCAGCCCCAGGGGGGTCTCTTCGACCAGTTGCAGGCGGCGCAGGTGGCGCTCGCCCGCGGGGCGGATGGCCGGGCGAAACCGCTGAGCTGCACTGCTTCGACGCTGGCCCGGATCGCCGAGGCGCGACCGCGGGATTTCGCGGCCCTGGAACGGATCCCGGGAATGGATGCGCAGCGGGCCGACCGGTTCGGGCGCGCCTTTCTGGATGCGATCAGGGCAATGGAATGAGGCAGGGGCATCAGGCACGGCGGAAACGGCGGTTGTTCCGCTGGATCGCGTTGGCTCTGGTCTTGTCGGTCACGGCGGTGACGGCCTTCTTCGTCTATCATCATCCGCCGATGCGCTTGATGCCCGCGCCATTGATCTTTCAGGGCGATGGCGCGCGGCTCTTCGATCTGGAGCCGGCGCTGGAGGCGGGCGGACGACTGGATATTTTCTATGCGACCAGCCGTTTGCCAGTGGGGCCACGCGACAACCGGATCTATACGGTCGTGCCGGATCGCCAGCTCCATGTCGGCCAAGCGGAGCTGAGGATTGGGCAGGAATCGACCTTCGATCAGATCCGGGAATGGTCGACGGGGGGGGATGCCGGGGATCGGCCGTTTCTCTATCTCGACCGGATGCGGGAGAGCGAGGCCGAGGCGGACTGGCTCGCCACGATCGATGCCGAACTCGCGCGCAGCCGGGACAAGGATATCCTGGTCTATGTGCATGGCGCCAACACCACCGTCGAACGGGCGGCGGGGCAGGCCTCGCAATTGCGGCATTTCTCCGGCCGCAACGCCGTCGTGGTCCTGTTCGCCTGGCCGACGGCGGAAAATTTTCTCCGCTATCCCCGCGATATCGCCAATGCCTTTGGCGCGGCGCCGCATCTGGCGGAGCTGATCGGCAAGCTGGCGCGCGGGACCAGGGCGGAAAAGATCGACGTGGTGACCTACAGCGCCGGTGCGACGGTCGGCAGCGACGGGCTGGCCCGTCTGGGCCGGGAGGATCCGGAAGCGGCGCGGAGGGTGGGCGAGGTCTATCACGCCGCGCCCGATGCCGATTTTCGGGGATTCGTGTCCGATCTCAAGGACTATGCCAGATATGCCCGCCGGGTGACGGTGGCGGTGAACATGGGCGACAGTGCCCTGCGCCTGGCGCAGGTGGTCAACCGCGGATCGAGGGCGGGACGGCCGGACCTGAGGGAGTTGAGCCCGGACGCCGCGGACTGGCTGTTCGGAGCGGCGAAGGAGGATGGGCTGGAGATCGTGCAGGTTCATCCGGAAAACATGCCGGGGCTCGCGGCCTCGTCCCACACCTTCTGGTACGATGACCCTTGGGTCAGCACCGACCTGCTCACGGCGCTTCTCTTTCACCTTCCGGCGGAGGCCCGGCGGCTTGAGGCGGACAGAGGGCCATCCGGAGGCCAGTACTGGACCTTTCCCCCCGACTATCCCCGGCGCGTGGACGAGATGCGCGCGGCGGTCCTGGCCCGCGTCCCATGATCCTCGGATCGAAACCTGCTTCAAGTGCCTGTTTTGTAAGGATTTATTAATCGGAGATCTGGTTCAGGTGGCCGGAAACCGCTCCAGCTGTCTGATATTGCGCATTTTCGAGTCGCGAAACCGAATACGCTTTTGCTGAAAATGCTTTAGCGCCGGGTCAGCCGGCGCATCATTTCGACATAGGTCAGCGAAGGGTCGAATGCTCCGGTCCGCAAAAAGGTGACGACCTGGGCGATGACGAGGGGATTGTTCATCAGGAACGTATGGCTGACCGGCAGGACGATATGATCTGCCATCCCCTCGATCCTGGTGCTCTCGACCGAGACGGTGCCATCGTCGGGACCGGGGATCATGCTGGAGAAAAGCGGATTGAGCGACCGGTTGCCGGCGATCACGCCAAGATCGAAATCGACGGGGCCGAGCCGGGTTGCGATGCCGTCCGGACCGGTGACCAGTTGCTGGCCGGCGGGACCTGTCACCTTGCGATAGAACGACAGATCGGCGAGGGCGTCGGAAATTTCCGACCCCTGGTTCGGGGGGGCAAGCATCACCACGCGCCCGAAATTCGCCGGACGGTTTTCCGCGAGCCAGCCCCGGACCAGAATACCGCCCATCGAATGGGTGACGAAATTCACCTTGTCCTCGCCGCAGTCCCTGACCGCGTCGCTCACATGATCGAGCAGCCCCTCGATGGTGGTTTCCGTTGAGGGATAGCCATTGTTCACCACCTTGTAGCCCGCGGCGGTGAGCATCTCCTCCATCACCAGGAAGGAGGATTCGCTTCGGCCGAGGCCGTGGAGCAGCACCACGCATTCCGCGGCCGAGCCAGCGGGCGGGAGCAGCGAGAGAAACAGGGCAAGGGCGGGAAAACGCATGGCCCGAGGTTAAGCTATCCTCATCGCCGCGATCAAGGGACTGAGCCATGTTCAGGAAAGGAGCACAAGGCACAGGACAGCGCCGAGGACGGTCGGGTAAAAGGTAAGGCCGAAACCGAAGGCGCGGGCGGCGCCCTTGGACTAACCAGAAACCGGCACGACCGAGACAGAACAGGAGGACCAGACCCGGGGTCAGGCCCATGCTCCGGTAGGGCAGGGAAGTCGCCATAGCGAGAGGGATGCCTACGGTAAGCGTCCTTTCGCCGTTGCGGACAACTCCCCGCTGCTCCGGAACCCTCTCCTTTATTTGCCTTGGTTTCGAATGCCATGGCGGGGTTTCTTTCACCAGTTCGGATGTCATGTGAACGAAAGCTGTCTTGGGAGAGTTGACCCTTGAATGTTTGTCCGGTAACAGACTGGCACCCTTCATCGGGGCTTCGTAAGCGTTAACGTGATGCAACGCACAACTCGTCGGCCCTTTGGGGCGACGATATGCGGAGTTTTATCATGCCTGCTGTACGCAAGCTTCCTGCTCGTTACGGGGCCATTGTCACCCCGTTTTTCCTGTCCCTGTTCATGTGCCTGATCGTGTCCGGTATTTCGACCGTGCGTGCCATCGGGTTCGTTCATGACCTCCCGATCCAGTGGGCGCGAAGCTGGGGCGTCTCCTGGCTCGTCGCCTTCCCGACCCTTCTGCTCGTGCTGCCGCTGGTCCGGCGGATCACGTCATTGGTCGTGGCGGCTCCCGGACGCTGACAGGCGGGCCGGGATCGCGGATTTCCGCGGGTTCCGGCCCTTGCCGCGCGGCGCTTTCGCCGTTATTCCGAAAGACCTTCATCCTCGCGTCGGGAGCCTCTCCATGCCAAACAGCGATCCGGATGTTCTGGTCTCGACGGACTGGCTCGCCGCCCATCTGACCGCGCCCGATGTGCGAATTCTCGATGCCAGCTGGCATTTGCCCGGCGCGGGGCGCGATGCCCTGGCGGAATACAAGGCGGGCCATATTCCGGGTGCGCGATTCTTCGATATCGACGAGATTTCCGACGATCAGTCAGACCTGCCGCATATGGCGCCGCCGGTCGAGAAATTCATCAGCAGGATGCGGGCGATGGGCATCGGCGACGGGCATCGCGTGGTGATCTACGACAGCGTCGGGATTTTCAGCGCCCCGCGCGTCTGGTGGTTGTTCCGGCTGTTCGGCAAGACCGACGTGGTGGTTCTGGACGGGGGGTTGCCGAAATGGATCGCTGAGGGGCGCCCGGTCGAGGATCTCTTGCCCCTGCTGCGGGACCGGCATTTTACCGCGCAACGCAACGCGGGCCTCGTGCGGGACGTGACCGAGGTCGCGGCCATCGCAAAACTGGGCGGCGCGCAGATTGTCGATGCGCGGCCACCCGGTCGGTTTCGCGGCGAGGATCCGGAACCTCGCCCCGGATTGCGGCCGGGCCATATCCCCGGTTCGGTCAATGTGCATTACAAGGCGTTGTTGAATGCCGACGGCACAATGAAGCCGGTCACGGAATTGCGGTCGATCTTCGAGGCCGCCGGAGTCGATGTCGGCAAGCCGGTCGTCACGAGTTGTGGCTCGGGTGTTTCGGCGGCCATTCTCAGTCTCGCGCTCGAGTTGATCGGAAATCGGTCTCATGCGCTTTATGACGGCTCTTGGGCGGAATGGGGTGCTTATCCCGATCTGAAGGTGGAACGCGGATGAAACATCGGGCCGGCGAGCGGGTCAGCTATACGATCACCTATCTGGAAATGGACGCGCGTCCAACGCATCCACGCCCCCACCTGCCGGGGGGGGCGGTGTCGATGCTGGTGGCGGCCGATGCTCCGCCGGTCTGGTATTTTCTCGACCTCTATGACGCGGTCGGCCGGGACTATGAATGGACCGATCAGCACACGCGGCCGGTCGAGGATCTGGAGGCGTTTCTCCATGATCCCGAGGTGACGCTCTGCACATTGCTGCGGGGGGGGTGGCCACATGGGTTCTTTGTCCTGGACGGGCGGGTCCGCGGGATCTGCAACCTCTCCTATTTCGGGTTGGTGCCCGAGGCGATCGGCCGGGGCCTGGGAACCTTTCTCCTCTATTCGGCGGTGCATATGGCCTGGGATCGACCGGGCACGGCACGCATGACGGTGAATACCAATTCGCTGGACCATCCCCGGGCCTTGCCGCTCTATCAGAAGGCCGGATTCGAGCCGGTCCGGCGTGAGACCTATGAGCGGGTCCTGACCCGGGACCGCGATCTGATTGGCGCCGATGCGCCCCATACCGAGGATTGACCGATGCTTGAGGCACTCAAGGCCCCTGCTCCCGACAAGATCATCGAACTGATCGGGCTCTATGCCGCCGATCCGAGGGAGGAGAAGCTCGATCTCGGTGTCGGTGTCTACAAGGATGCGCAAGGCAAGACGCCGATCATGCGCGCGGTCAAGGCGGCGGAGCAGAAGCTCTGGGAGGAGCAGACGACAAAATCCTATGTCGGCCTGCTTGGGGATCTCGGCTTCGTCGATGCGATGCGTGAGTTGATCTTCGGCGACGTGGTGCCCGCCGACCGGATCGCCGGGGCGCAGACACCGGGGGGGACCGGCGCGGTGCGGCAGTTGTTCGAGCTGGCACGGCTGGCCAATCCGGAGGCGGTGGTCTGGTATTCGGATCCGACCTGGCCGAATCATCCGGCGATCCTGAACTATCTCGGGATTCCGTCCAGGACCTATCGCTATTTCGATCCAGCCACGCTGGGAGTGGATTTCGAAGGGATGCTGGCCGATCTCGCCGGGGCGAAGGTCGGGGATGTCGTCCTGCTCCATGGCTGCTGCCACAATCCGACCGGCGCCAATCCAACGCTGGAGCAATGGCGGGTCCTGACCGATCTTTGTGTAAGGCGCGGGCTCGTGCCGATGATCGACCTCGCCTATCAGGGGTTCGGCGACGGGCTGGAGGCGGATGTCGCAGGCCTGCGTTATATGGCGACGCAGGTGCCGGAAATGCTGCTCGCCGCCAGTTGCTCCAAGAATTTCGGGCTCTATCGGGATCGGGTGGGGGCGGCCTTTGCCATCGCCTCGGCGCCTAATCTCGAAGCGGTCACGCGGGGCAATCTCGCGACCCTGAACCGGTTGAACTATTCCTTCCCGCCGGACCATGGCGCAAAGGTCGTGTCGCTGATTCTCGGCGATCCGCTGTTGCGGGCGGACTGGGTCGAGGAACTGGAGTCGATGCGGCAGGGTATGCTGAATCTGCGCCAGGGGCTGGCGGAGGCCTTGCGGCGAGCCACCAATTCCGATCGCTACGATTTCGTGGCGGTCCACCGGGGGATGTTCTCGCGCCTGGGCGCGACGCCGGAACAGGTCGCGGCTTTGCGGGCCGATCACGGAGTCTATATGGTCGGCGACAGCCGGATCAATATCGCCGGACTCCCCGCGCAGGGTCTGGACCGCCTGGCCAGCGCCATCGCCGCCGTGGGAGCCTGATGACCAAGGTTCCCTATGTCACCGCGGCCGATGTCGAGGGTCTTCTCGACTGGCGCCGGGTGGCGGATGCGATGGCGGAGGGTCATCGTGGGCCAAGGGCCTTGATCACCGACCAGTTCCTGAGCCGGGGGGAGGATACCTTGCTCTCGCGCGCCGCCTGGGTCGATGGGTTGGGGGTGGGGGTGAAATCCGTCACCGTGGTGCCCGGGAACGCGGCGCGGGCGTTGCCGACGATCAATGGGGCCATGCTGGTCTTTGAGGATGTGACCGGCGACGTGCGCGCGGTCATCGACAGCGGGCTGATCACGCGCTGGAAGACCGCGAGCGATTCCATCCTTGGGGCGCGGCTGCTGGCGCGGCCCGACCCGCGCAAGCTGGTGGTCGTGGGCGCGGGGGCGGTCGCGGGCTCCCTGATCGAGGCCTATCGCGCGGAATTTCCCGGCATCGAGGTAACCCTCTGGAACCGCACCCAGGCGCGCGCCGAGGAACTGGCCGAGGCGTATGGCGCCGGGGTCGCCGGGGATCTGGCGGAGGCGGTGGCGGGGACGGATATCGTTTCCTGTGCCACCATGTCCCATGAACCCATCCTGCGCGGCGAGTGGCTGCGGCCCGGACAGCATGTCGATCTGATCGGCGCCTTCAAAGCCGACATGCGCGAGGCGGATGACGAAGTCCTGCGGCGCTCGCGGCTCTTTGTCGACAGTTTCGAGACGACCGTCGAGCATATCGGCGAATTGATCGATCCGTTGGCACGCGGCGTCATCACGCGGGCGGATGTTCTGGGCGACTTGCATGATCTGGTGGCCGGGCGTGCCGGGCGACGCAGCGCGGAGGATATCACGGTCTTCAAGAACGGCGGGGGCGCCCATCTCGATCTGATGACCGCGCAAGTCATCCTGGAGGCCGCGGCGCGGCACCCCTGACGATCAGGCATCGCGGGGGATGATCGCACCCGGGAAACCGATGACCTGGGAGGCCATGCGGTGTCCCGCCATCAGGCAATCCGCATCCGGGGCGCCGGACAGAAGTGCTGCGAGATAAGCGCCATTGAAGCTGTCTCCGGCGGCGGTCGTATCCACCACGCGCGCCGCTGGCGGAAAGGCGGGCAGGGCGGTGGTTCCGCCGATGGATCTTGGACCCTCCGCGCCCTGTTTCAGGGCACCGCGCCGGACACCGAAGTCCGCGAGCCGGGCCAGCGCCGATTCCGCGTCCCCGTCTCCGAACAGCGCCATCTCATCGTCGATCGAGGGAAGGGCGATGTCGGTCAGGGACCAGAATGAGGCAATCTCGCGCCGCGCGGTGTCGCGGTCGGGCCAGAGCCGGGGACGATAATTCGAATCGAAGGATACCAGCCCCCCCGCCGCCCGGTATCGCACGAGAAATTCCCGAAGATCGGCACGTGCCTCCGGCGAGAGGATTGCGACCGAAATGCCGGAAAGATAGATGAGCGCGCAATTGGCCAGCCGGTCGGGTGTTACCTCGGCGGGCCGCTGGAAGAGGGTGCGGGCGGCGGAGGAGTCGCGCCAATAGGTAAAGCTGCGCTCGCCCTTGTCATCGAGGCTGATCGCATAAAGGCCCGGCACCCGGTCGAGACGGCGTTCGACAAGGTCGGTGGAGAGATCCTCGTTTCGGAAAAATTCGAGCATCCGGTTCGAAAGCGGATCGGTCCCCAGCGCCGTCACATAGGTAACATCGACCGATGCCCCGGCCCGCCGTTTGAGATAGACCGCGACGTTGAAGCTGTCCCCCGCGAAACCGATGCCTCCCGCGCCCCCTTCCCTTGGCAGGGTCAGTTCGATCATGCATTCGCCAACACAGGCGATCCGGAGGGCGGGTGACGTCATGGCGTTTCCTTTGCTTTTGGCCCGACGTTCGCCGAAATGCCCGAAGGGTTCAATGGGACCGGCGCCGCTCCCGATGGAACGTATAGATGCCCGTGCCGACGATGATGGCGCTGCCGGTCAGCATCCAGACATCCGGCCATTCCCCGAACAGCAGGATGCCGTTCACGATGGCCCAGAGCAGGAGCGTGTAGCGAAACGGCTGGGCAAAGCCGATTTCGCCGAGACGCATCGCATTGACGCTGAAGACATATCCAACGAGCAGGCCGAGACCTGCGATCACGAGAAGCGGAACATGGCTCCAGGCGATGGGGGCAAGGTCGGTAAAGAGCGCGGCGACGCCCGCGACGAGTGTAAGAGCAACCGACGTGACCAGGGCGACCGCCAGCGCGGGCGCGCCCGGCGTCATGCCCCGGGTCGAGAGATCGCGCAGGACGATGAAGCCGATCGCGACGACGGCCCAGAGGGCATAGGCATTGAATCCCTCAGCTCCGGGACGGACGATGATCATGACGCCGAAAAAGCCGATCCCGATGGCGATATAGCGCCGCCAGCCCACCGGCTCGCCCAGGAAGAAGGCGGCGGCCAGGGTAACGGCGAGGGGCATGCTCTGCATGATCGCCGTCGCATTGGCGATGGGCATATGGAAGAGGGCGGTCAGGAAGCAGACGGTTCCGCCGATTTCACCGATCACGCGCAGGCCCAACATGCGTTGGTCCTGGCGAAGGGGTCGGAAATGGATCGCTCCGGAGCGCAGGGCGAGACCTGCGAGCAGCAGGCTTGCGATCAGGCCGCGCAGGAAGACCGCCTCGAACAGGGGCAGGTCGGCGCTGACCAGTTTGATGAAGGCGTCGTTGAAGGAAAAACCAGCCATGCTGACCATCATGAAGATGGCGGCGCGCATGTTATCCGAAAGGCCAGACATTGAAGAAGTCCCATTGGGCGTCCAACCCCGCGGGTCTTCGGCGCTTTCCGGACCTGTGCGCGGCAACGGGGCCGCGCCAGGCGTTTCCTGCCTTGGCGAAGGGAGCCGATCAGCGAACGAGTGTAATGGCGGACGCCGAGCTGCGGCCATCCCGGCCGGTTTCGAGTTCGTACGTCACCTTCTGGCCATCGGCGATCTCGCGCAGGCCGGCACGCTCGAGCGCGGAGATATGCAGGAATACGTCCTTGCCGCCAGACTCGGGCTGGATGAACCCAAAGCCCTTGGTCGGGTTGAACCATTTCACGGTGCCGTTCGCCATTCTTTCTTCTCCGGGTGCGCCGCCCACGTGATGTGGCGGTCGTGGCACAGTCAAATTCTCATGATCCAGTCTGGCCGGCATGACAACGAGCAGCGGTCTCAGGAGATGCAACCATGCAGCCCTCCCTCTAGTTCAAACGGCTCTGAAAAACAAGGAGCAAGCCTCGGCGCGGAGGAGGAGGAATCAGTTGGATCCACCGAGATCGAGCACATCCGTCATGTCATATTCTCCCGGCTCGCGGCCCTGACCCCAGATCGCGGCGCGGATTGCCCCGCGGGCAAAGAGCATCCGATCGGTGGCGATATGCTGGAGCACGATACGCTCCCCCGGACCTGCGAAGATGACCTGATGCTCTCCCACCACATCGCCGCCGCGCAGGCTGGCAAAGCCGATTGCTCCTTCGCGCCGCGCCCCGGTGATGCCATCGCGGCCCCGTTCGGAGTTCGTGTCGAGCGAGACATCCCGGCCGAGCGCCGCCGCTTCGCCCAGCATCAGCGCGGTGCCCGAGGGGGCATCGACCTTGTGACGGTGATGCATCTCGACGATTTCTATGTCATACTCGGGGCCGAGCGTCGCCGCGATCCGGCGGGTGAGGTCGGTCAACAGATTGACCCCGACGCTCATGTTGCCGGCGCGGACGAGGACGGCGTGCCGGGCGGCCGCGCGGAGGCGGGTGAGATGCGAGGGTTCGAGCCCGGTCGTGCCAATCACGTGAGTGAGCCGGGCCTGCGCCGCGAGATCCGCATATTCGACGGTCGCATCGGGCGAGGTGAAGTCAAGCACGGCCTGCGATTTCGCAAAGACCTCCAGCGGGTCGCTCTCGACGATGACCCCGATCGCGGGCCCTCCGAGTGCCGCGCCGATATCCTGGCCGACCCAGTCATGGCCCGCCCTGACCGTAACTCCGGACAGCGAGGCATCGGGCGAATCCAGCACAGCCCGGACCAACATGCGCCCCATGCGTCCCGAAGCTCCGACGACGGCGATCCCGATGCTGGCCTTCATGGCTTCTCTCCCTGCTCTGCGCCCTTGACTCCGGGCGCCTGCGATAGGATGTGACGCGAATGGCAAAGACAAGACCCGTTTCCGGCGCAGGGCCGAACCAGCGGCAGCTCCGCGTCGCCGAAGTGATTCGGCGCGCCCTGTCGGATATTCTCGCACGTGGCGATGTTCATGATCCGGAACTCGGGTCGGTTTCGATCACGGTGGCCGAGGTTCGTGTGTCACCGGATCTGCGGCATGCGACAGCCTATGTCCTGCCTTTGGGTGGGTTGAACACCGAGGGTGTTCTCAAGGCCCTGAACCGGAACAAGTTCGAGATCCGGCGGCAGGTCACCGCGCAGATCGATCTGAAATTCTCGCCAGACCTGAGTTTTCAGGCGGACACGCGGTTCGACCAGATGGATCGCACCCGTGATCTGCTGGATCTGCCGGCGGTTCGCCGCGACATTGAAACAGACTGAAATCCAAAGGCGTATTTCATGGCGAGACGGCAGCGTGGCCGCCCGGTCAACGGCTGGGTATTGATCGACAAACCGGTGGGTATCGGCTCTACCCCGGTGGTGTCCAAGGTGAAATGGGCGTTCGATGCGCAAAAGGCCGGGCATTCCGGAACGCTCGATCCCGCCGCCACCGGCTTGCTGGCGATCGCGCTGGGCGAAGCGACCAAGACAGTGCCCTATGTGACCGACGCGGAGAAATCCTATCGGTTCACCCTGCGCTGGGGGGTTGCGACGAGTACCGACGATGCCGAGGGCGAGATTGTCGCAACCAGTGATACCCGCCCCGACGAGGCCGCGATCCGCGCCGCCCTGCCGGCCTTCACCGGTGATATCATGCAGGTCCCGCCGCGGGTTTCGGCTGTGAAGGTCAATGGCCAGCGCGCCTATGATCTGGCGCGGGCGGGCGCCGAAATGGAGTTGGCCGCGCGTCCGCTGCATGTGGCGCGGCTGGAGCTGATCGACTTGCCGGATGCCGATACGGCGATCTTCGAGATGGACTGTGGCAAGGGCGGTTATGTCCGCGGCATCGGTCGGGATCTCGGAGCGATGCTGGGCTGTCAGGCCCATGTGGTGGAATTGCGTCGCCTCTGGTCCGGGCCGTTCGATGTCGCACAGGCCATGTCGCTGGAACAGCTCGATGCCCTGGCCCGTACGCCGGCGCTTTGGGATCATCTGTTGCCGGTGGAGGCGGGGCTGGCGGGACTGCCGGAACTGCCCGCGACCGCGGAAGGAGCCGCGCGTCTGGGCAACGGAAATCCCGGGATGGTTGTGGCGTCGAGCGTCGATTACGGGGACGAGGCCTGGGCGAGCTACGCGGGCCAGCCCATTGCGATTGGCGTCTACAAGGCCGGCGAGCTGCATCCCCTGCGTGTGTTTCGTCTGGATGAGAACTGACCGGGACATTTGGCCGGGAGGCTTTCGCTCAGGCAGCCCTTTTCATTGCCCCCAAAATCGGCTATGGGGGCCGCGCCGTCGGGGATTGCCCCGGCTGCCCGCCTTGCAATCGACCCCGCTGGACGACATCCCGGCCGCGGCCGTGGCAGGAAGCGGCATTTTCACCGTTGCAGGAAGGAATATGCGATGTCGATCACGCCAGACGTCAAAGAAAAGCTGATCAAGGAATTCGCGGCCAAGGAAGGCGACACCGGATCGCCCGAGGTTCAGGTTGCCATCCTGACCAGCCGCATCAACACCCTGACCGAGCATTTCAAGATGCACACCAAGGACAACCATTCGCGCCGCGGATTGTTGAAGATGGTTTCCCAGCGCCGCAAGCTTCTCGATTATGTCAAGAAGAAGGACGAGGCGCGGTATCAGTCCCTGATCACCCGTCTCGGTATCCGCCGCTGACACTGCCGGAGCGCGCCTGTCGGGCGCGCTTTCGCCTTTCTGGCGCCGGGGTGGGGCGCGGGAGTTGTCTTCCGAAATCCATCTATGTCCGCGGGGCCCTCCTCCCGATCCCGAGGAGTTCAGCCCAGACCGAATGCGACGGGATCCGCGGGGTGAAGCCCGCGTCACGCGGCGTTTGCCAAGGGGCGGCGTCGTTATGCAAGGAAGAGAAATGTTCAATATCGTCAAGAAGTCGATCGAGTGGGGCCATGACACGCTCACGCTCGAAACAGGGAAGATTGCCCGGCAGGCCGATGCAACCGTGATCGCCACCTATGGCGAGACCAGCGTGATGGCCGCCGTTGTCTATGAGAAGAAACCGAAACCCGGCTTCGATTTTTTCCCTCTGACCGTCCACTACCAGGAAAAGTACTACGCCGCCGGCAAGATTCCGGGCGGCTTCTTCAAGCGCGAGGCGCGCCCCTCCGAGAAGGAAACCCTGACCTCGCGCCTGATCGACCGTCCGATCCGTCCGCTGTTCGTCGAAGGGTTCAAGAACGAGACCCAGGTGATCGTTACCGTCCTGTCCTATGACATGGAGAACGATCCCGATATCGTCGCAATGATCGCGGCATCGGCCGCGTTGACGCTGTCCGGCGCGCCCTTCCTCGGGCCGATCGGCGCCGCCCGCGTCGGGTTCGTCGATGGCTCCTATGTTCTGAACCCGGCCGTCGACGATATGGAAAAGCTGCGGGAAAGCCCGGAGCAGCGGCTCGACCTCGTCGTCGCGGGCACCAAGGACGCGGTCATGATGGTCGAGTCCGAAGCCTATGAACTCTCTGAGAGCGAAATGCTCGGGGCGGTGAAGTTCGGCCACGAACAGATGCAGCCGGTGATCGACATGATCATCGACATGGCCGAGGAGGCCGCCAAGGAACCCTTCGCTTTCGAGGCGCCGGACTATGCCGCGCTGTATGACCGGGTGAAGGGCGCGGGCGAGGAATCGATGCGCGCGGCCTTCGCGATCCACGACAAGCTGGAGCGTCAGGATGCGATCGCGGCCTCCAAGGCGATCATCAAGGCGGCGCTCTCCCCCGAGGATCTGGAAGACGGCAATCTCGATCTCTGCATCAAGAAGCTGGAGTCGGAGGTCGTCCGCTGGGATATCCTCAACCATGGCCGCCGCATCGATGGCCGCGATCTGGTCACCGTGCGTCCGATCGTGTCGGAGGTCGGCGTCCTGCCCCGGACCCATGGCTCGGCGCTCTTCACCCGCGGCGAGACCCAGGCCCTGGTGATCGCGACCCTCGGGACCGGCGATGACGAGCAGATGATCGATGCCCTCCACGGCACGACCCGCTCGAACTTCATGCTGCATTATAACTTCCCCCCCTATTCGGTGGGCGAGGCGGGCCGCATGTCGGGTCCGGGCCGTCGCGAGATCGGCCATGGCAAGCTCGCCTGGCGCGCGCTTCAGGCGGTCCTGCCGGCGACGACGGATTTCCCCTACACGATCCGCGTCGTCTCGGAGATCACCGAGTCGAACGGCTCCTCCTCGATGGCATCGGTCTGCGGCGGTTCGCTCAGCATGATGGACGCAGGGGTGCCGCTCAAGGCGCCGGTCGCGGGCGTGGCGATGGGCCTGATCCTCGAAGGCGAGAAGTTCGCGGTCCTGACCGACATCCTTGGCGACGAGGACCATCTCGGCGACATGGATTTCAAGGTCGCGGGAACCTCGAACGGCATCACCTCGCTCCAGATGGATATCAAGGTCGCCGGCATCACCCCGGAGATCATGGAGCAGGCGCTGGCGCAGGCCAAGGCCGGGCGATTGCATATCCTGAACGAGATGGCGAATGCCCTGACCTCGGGCCGGACGGAATTCTCGGCCCATGCGCCGCGGATCGAGACCATGCAGATCGCCGTCGACAAGATCCGCGAAGTCATCGGATCGGGCGGCAAGGTCATCCGCTCGATCGTCGAGGAATCGGGCGCCAAGGTCGATATCAATGACGATGGCACGATCAAGATCGCGAGCGCCAACGCGGAGGCCATCGAAAAGGCCCGCGAGCTGATCTCGGCGATCGTCGACGAGCCGGAAGTGGGCAAGGTCTATACCGGCAAGGTCGTCAAGATCATGGATTTCGGTGCCTTCGTGAACTTCTTCGGCAAGCGGGACGGGCTCGTCCATGTCAGCCAGCTCTCCAATGAGCGGATCGGGCATCCGAAGGAAATCCTCCAGGAAGGTCAGGCCGTGAAGGTCAAGCTCATGGGCTTTGACGATCGCGGCAAGGTCCGGCTCTCGATGAAGGTCGTCGATCAGGCGACCGGCGCCGAGATCAAGGAAGACGCCTGAGCCTTGGGCCTCGGGGCGCCCCCCTTGTGGGGCGCCCGACTTGTCCGCACGCGGACATCTCACAAGATATTGATATAGTTACATTATTCCGAGTGTCGTGTGAATCCGCGACGCGGACGGCACGCGCCGAGGCTTGCAATTCCCAAGGCTCCGGTTGCACCATCTCCCCCGGCGGAGCAGCCGACGGGAGCCTGAGGATGATCATCCGCGAAAGACCGCGGTTCTGGCAGTTGGCCAACATGCGGGGGTCGGTGCTGCCCCATATCCGCGTCAATCTCGCCGTCCTGATGGCCCTGGCGGCGGCGATGGTCTGGCTCAGCGAGTCCTTCGCGGTCCTGCCGCTGGTCGATGGCACGCCCTTTACGGTGTTCGGAATCGCCCTGTCGCTCTTTCTGGGGTTTCGCAACAATGCCGCCTATGACCGCTGGTGGGAGGCGCGCAAGCTCTGGGGCGGGCTGCTTGCCGACCTGCGGTCCCTGGCGCGGGAGTGCGCGGTCTTTGTCCCCGATCCCGGGACGCGGGACGGGATCCTGCGCGGGGCATTGGCCTTTCTCCATCTGCATCGGGCCAACCTGCGCGGCCTGTCGGGCGACGCGGAGGCTGTGCGGCGCGCGCCCGATCTGGTGGGACGGCCCGATTCGGCCTCGGCCGCGCTCGACCGGATCAATGCCGAGATCGCGGCGGCCCATGCCGCGGGCGGGATCGACGGATTCGGGGCGCGGGCCCTGTCCGCGCGCCTGGGCTCCATCGCCCTGCAACAGGCGGGATGCGAACGGATCGCCAGTACACCGCTGCCTTATGTCTATTCCCTGCTGATCTATCGCACGACCTATGCCTATTGCCTGCTGTTGCCTTTGGCGCTGATTTCGTCGGCGGGCCGCCTGACTCCGGTCTTTGTCGGGATCGTGGCCTATGTCTTTCTCGGGCTGGCCGAGGTGACCGAGGAATTGAGCCATCCGTTTGGCGCCGGCCTCAATGCCCTGCCGCTCGATGCCCTGTGCCGCGCCGCCGAGATCAGCCTCGCGCCCCATCTGGGCGAAACCGCGCCGCCGTCGATGGTCCCGCGGAACGATCTCCTCACCTGATCGGACCGACGTGGCCCTTGGGGGCCGCCACACAGGTGTGCAACGCGCCCGAGGTCCGTGCTATTCCGATGCAAGGGATGATGCGCCGCCGGTCGAAGCAGCGCCGGGGCGGCGTTTCCAGCGACCGACTCCGCTCTCATAGAGGGCGTGGGCTCCGACCCGGCGGGACGATCGGCAGACAAAGCTCCTGTCGGTCTCCCACATCCTCTTGAGCAGCCGCGACATCATCACATATTGCCGCGATCCCTGGGCATAGCCGCCGGTATCGATCGCATAACGGATTTTACGCCCGAGATCGGCGGTGAACTTGTAATGGAGGATCACCAGAAAGGCATCAGGTCTGGGCAACGGCATGATCCTGTGCGCCCCATCCCACCGGTTTCCCGCTTTCCATTTTATCAACGGGACTTTGCCAAGATTGTTGATCATGAGAAACCGGGTGAGCCCAAGTCTGGCGGCGACGCGGTTCGTTCGACTGCGAATGACGCTGATCTTGTTTTCGGCGACAAGCCGCGCCCGCGCTCCGGAATAGATTCCCATCGGACGCGACCTGCCCGGAATGGACAGGTAATGCGGCACAGCATCGAAATACCACGGCCCCGCCGGATCGAACGGCGTGGAGCCCGGCTCCATGATTTCCTTGATTCCGCGCGGATAAATGTCGAGCAGGACGCCCCATATCGAGCCACGCCCAGTTGCCTCCAGATGGGCGATCACCGATGCGAAGGTTTCTCCCGGTGGCGGGGCCAGGAATTCGTCGGCATCGGCGAAGATCGTCCATTGCCCGGTGCAGAACCGGTCCATCAGTTCTTGCCGCCAGCTATAGACCGCCCGTTCCCCGTTGATCGGTTCGAAGAATCGGACCGGGCTTTCCAGGATCATGCAGTCCGGCTGCTGGGCGAGATAGGCCGCGGTCCCGTCGGTCGATGCGTCGTCGACAAAAATGAAACGTTCCACGCCTTGCTCGCGGTAATAGGCCAGAAACGCGGGAAGAAAGTACATTTCGTTATGAATTATTGAACAAACGCTCAGAGGATACTTATCCAGCAGGGGATTGGATCGAATCGTGAGATTTTGTTCCACTGATTACTCAAAGTATTACTGTTACAGCACGCACCGCTTGTCGATATTGGTCGTCGACGCGCAAGATAAACCCTAGCATTCAGTAATCAGTTAATGCAACGCACATTAACGGCCTATGTTAAAATGATTATCTCCATTTTTGTGAATGTCCTGTTAAGTAACCAACCCCGGTGGTGTAGAAGTCCGAAGAAGAGTTCAACCTATGCGAGCGGGGGCCGAGGAAGCCGCGCCCCGTGGCCTCCATTTTTGTCAGCAGTTCCCCCATCATCTGATATTGCCGCGATCCGCCCTCGTACCCCTTGGTGTCGAGGGCATAGGCGACCTTGCGGCCGAGGTCGCCGGCGAATTTGAAATGCATGATCGCCAGAATGTCACCCGTCGCCGGGGGCGGAGTGACGCGGTGGGAGCCGTCGAACCGGTGGCCTTCGGTCCAGCGCACGAGCGGAACCTTGGCGAGGTTGTTCACCTTGATGAGGCCACCGAGCCCCAGATGGAGCAGGGCCCGGTGCAGCGGACCCTTGCCCGGGCGGGCGATGCGGAAATCGGCGAGCAGGCGGGCGCGGGCGCCACGATAGAGGGTGAAGGGCTTGGCCCCGTTCGGGCGGGCATAGAGATGCGGGCGGGCGTCGAAATACCACGGATCCGAGAGCGAGAACGGACCGGGAGCACCGGGGCGCTCGGGATAGAGATCGACCATCACCCCCCAGATCGATGTGCTGTGCGCGCGGTCGAGCCGGGTCATCACATCGGTGACGGCGACGCCCTCGGGCAGGGCGAGGAATTCGTCGGCATCGGCGAAGATCGCCCATTGGTCACGGCAGAATTGATCGAGCAGCGCCTGACGCCAGGCATAGATCGCCCGCTTGCCGTCGATCTGGTCGAAGTAGCGGTGGGGGCTGCCGACGATCATGCAATCGCTTTGGGCCCTGAGGAAGTCGGCGGTGCCGTCGGTCGAGGCATCGTCGAGGAAGATGAAGCGGGTGACCCCGAGGGCGCGGTAGTGGCGCAAGAATTCGGGCAGGAAGAACATCTCGTCATGCACCACCGCGCAGAGCGTGAGCGCGAAGGGTCCGAGCAGCGGATTGTGGCGGATATCGAGGATCATGGCATCGGGCCGACCAGCCGTTCGAGCTGGCGTTTGATCGGGCCGCCCTGTTTGGAGGGGTGGAAGCGGTTGGTATGCAGGATCACCGGGCGTTTGCGCGGCGAGAACCAGTGATCGATCCAGGTGTAGCGGCGGGTGTTGAAGCGGGGCGGCATCACGGTCAGGCGGATGTGGGAGGTCCAGAGGGTCTGGCGGAACGAGATCTGGTCGGCCTCGGTTCCCGCCGCGTGATAGGCGGTGCGCCAGGTTTCCAGAAAATCGAGGGTTATGGGATTGGAGCGATAGAGGATGACTCCGCCATTGTGCTCGGGGAAGGCGGCGGGGGGCAGATCCGTCGGTTGCGGGCGGGCGAGGCGTTCCGGATCGCGGACGCGGTGCGCGGCGGCGAGGTCGAAGCGTTCGAGCAGGCGAAAGAGATCGCCCAGATCGCCGAGCACCCGCGTGTCCGTATCGAGATAGAGCGTTTCGGCGAACGGGGTCCGGGGCAGGTAGTCGACCTTGGAGCGGACATGCGCGGCCTCGACCGGAGCCACCTGGTCGAAGACCGGGTCGGGCGCGGGCGCGTCGCAGAAGATCGCGATGGCGAGGTCGGGATTATGGCGGCGCGCGGACCGGGCCGAGGCGGCGGCGGCGGCGATATGGCCGGCGCCGGTGGCGACATAGAGAAGGCCGCGGGTCATGGCGTGGGTCCAGGCGAGAAAGGGATGACGATATAGTTCAGGCGGCGTTCGGGCGGCAGGAGCAGGTTGAGAGCCGGAAAGACGCGGGGGAAGATTTCCTTGCGATAGAGGTTGCGCACTTCCTTGCGCAGTTTGGTCAGCGAGACGTCCTCGGCCAGGTTGAAGGGGGGCCTGATGCGATGCGCCTGGACCTGGCTGGGCCGGCAGGACGCAGGCAGGAAGTCGATCTGGCTGAATTTCTGCTGAACGGCGATGCCGGGATTCAACTGATAGACCGATGCGCCGGAGGCGGGGTCGAAGAGGACGTTATCGACCGCGTGAAGATAGCGCTCGGTCGTTGCGACCAGATGACGGGCATGGGCGGCGGAAATGACATAGGCCGCCGCGTCGATGGTCGGCGTGACGAGGCGATGGAGGTTCCGACCGTTCAGGGCCGGTTGGCCCGTGCGCAGCAGTCTGATCGGGCGCCGGGTGGCATTGAGCTTCACCAGATCGGCGTCGGGTGGCAGCCATTCGCTCGTCGACAGGAAGGCGCCGGTGTCCCGGGCGAGCAGGATGTCGTCTTCGAACACCGCGCCATGGCTGTCGGGGCCGGCGGCGATCGCCCTCCAGGCCTGGACGTGGCTCAGGTAGCAGGCCAGTTCGCTGGCGGTGATCCGGGAGGGCGGGGGGCACAGGCGGGCGCGCTCCTCGGGCGGGATCCGGGCGCCGTCGGTGGCGGGGACGCGGACCAGGTCGAGACCGATGCGCGCGGCCTGCGCCTCGGCGAAGGCCCAGCGGTCGGGGCTTCGGTCGAGGTTGATGACATAGGCCTTCATGGGGCGCTCCCGGTGATGCCGCTGGCGATCCAGGAGGTGCCATCGGCGCGGCGTTGGCGGATGATCTGTTTGTGGCGGCGGATCAGATCGGGGTTCGCATAGCCGCGGGGATGATCGAGATGGACGAGCGGCGCGGTATAGCGCAGATGGCGGCCGCGGATCCCGGCATTGGTCAGGCGGACGCCCAGATCCTTGTCCTCGCCGCCATATTTGATGGTTTCGTCATAGCCGTTGACCTTGAGCAGATCCGCGCGGAAGGCGGAGGCATTGGCCCCGCAGAGCGCCTTTTGCACCGGTGAGGCGATCTCAAGGGCGTTGAGGATCGGTTTCGGCAGCGGCATGGTCTTGAGCCATGTCCCGAAGCGGTCGATCGCGCGGTTTTCCCGCAGCCAGCGGCGATCGAAGACACCCTCCGGCGCGGCCAGGGCGGCGCGGGTGGCGTCGGGGTCGAGGCGGATCAGGCTGCCGGTGCAGAAGCGTCCGGGGCGGCCGAGTTCGATATGGCGGGCGATGAAGCAGGGGTGGATCAGCACATCCCCGTCGATGAAGATCAGGAGGTCGGCGGTGGAGGTGGCGATGGCCTTGTTGAGGATCGCGCCCTTCTCGAAGCCGGTGTCGGGGTGCCAGACATGGCGGTGGCCCGAGGCTGCGATCAGGGCGGCGGTCTCGGGACCGGAACCGTCGTCGGCGATGGTGATCAGATCGGGCCTTGTCGACTGGCGGGCGACCGAGCCGAGGCAGGCGGCGAGGGCGGCCGGGTTGTTGTAGGTCGACACGATCAGTTCGGTGCGCATCTCAGGCGCCGATCCGGTTCAGGAAGCGCAGGGCGGCGCGGTCCTCGACCTCGACCGCTTCGATATTCTCGACGGTGCGGCGCACTTTACGTTCATATTCGGGGGATTTGGCAACGAGATTGGGACCCCGACCGATCTTGGCGAGCAGTTCCTCCTCGGAGCGGGCGTAATAATGGTTCAACTGGATATGATCGGTCGAATAGAAGGCGGGACGGTCGCGATCCTTGAGAGGGAATACCTCGCCCCGGTCGTTGGAGGTCCGGTCGGAGCCGTCGGTTTCCATCGAATGCACCCGGAGCGCGGTCAGATGGCAGGGATCGACGATGCATTTGAACGCCCGGATGCCGCGCACGTCGCTCATCGGATCGGCGGCGCGGCGCAGATAGTTGCGCAGGATGCCGCCGGGCGGGGGGGTCAGGTGACCGTTGCGGCCGAACATGTGCCAGGGCAGCGAGATGTTGCGCTGGTCGCCGACGCGGGCGAGCGCGGCGGGCAGGCTGGTCTCGGCGGTGGGTATGAGGAATTCATCGACATCGATGAAGCTCATCCAGCGAAAGGCGCCGCCGAAATTGCTGGCGGCATGGGCATAGGCGAGGACCTGGTTGTGGATCTCGCGGCCCATCCGCGCGTCGGAAAAGACCTGGCGCCAGGGGATGATCGTCAGCATGTCCTCTTCCAGCGTCTGGCGCAGGATCGGGAGGGTCAGATCGGCGCAGCCATTGTCATAGACGATGAAATGGCGCACGCCGGCGCAGCGGTGGAACTCGGCCCATTCGCCGATATGGCGTTCCTCGTTGCGCACGATCAGGACGAGGGCCAGACCCCGACGGTCCGGCTCGGGGCGCGGCGGGACGATGCCGATCTTGCTGATCTTTCCGAAGACCGGCAGCTTCCAGAACATGACGACCCCTCGACACTCCCCGGGCGGTCTAACACCCCCTTCCGCGATTGGCAAAGGGCCGTTGCGGTTGCACGGTCCTCCCCCTAATCTCCCGGGAAATTATGGGGGACCCTATGAGACTTGGGTTGGATTACGGCGGGACGAAGATCGAAGGCATCGTCCTGGACGATCAGGGCGCGGAGCGGGCGCGGGCGCGGGTTCCCACTCCGCGGTTCGATTACGACGGCGGCATCCAGGCCATTCGCGGCCTGATGGAGCGGCTGGAGATCGAGGCCGGGGGACGGATCGAAACCGTCGGGATCGGGGTTCCGGGTTCGGTGGACCGGGCCACCGGCCATGTCTCGATGGGCAATTCCACCTGGCTGCACGGCCGGGATCTGCGGGGGGATCTTTCGGTGGCCCTCGAACGCCCGGTCAGGATCGCCAATGATGCCAATTGCTTTGCGCTCTCCGAAGCGGTGGATGGCGGCGGGGCCGGGGCGCAGGTGGTGTTCGGGGTGATCCTCGGGACCGGCGTGGGCGGCGGGATCGTCGTGCATGGGCGGCTGGTCGAGGGGGTGAATGCGATCGGCGGGGAATGGGGTCATATCCCCCTGCCGACGCCGCTCGACGATGAACGACCGGGGCCGCTCTGCTCCTGTGGCGTGGCGGGCCATACCGAGGCCTGGCTCTCCGGTCCCAATCTCGCGGCGGATTATGCGCGTCGCGCGCGGATCGCGGTCGAGACCGGTCCAAAATCCGCCGAGATCGTCGAGATGGCGGCGTCGGGGGATGCGCTGGCCGAGGAGACGCTGGTCCGGTTCGAGGATCGGCTGGGGCGGTCGCTGGCGGTGATCGTGAATGTGCTCGATCCGGATGTGATCGTGCTGGGCGGCGGCCTGTCGAATGTCGGCCGTTTCTACGAAACCGTTCCGCCGAGGATCAAGGCGCATGTGTTCGGCGACAAGTTCCTGACCCGGCTGGTGCCGAACGTTCATGGCGACAGTTCCGGCGTGCGGGGGGCGGCCTGGCTCTGAGGGAAATGAACCGGAGGCCGCCGTGCAATCCGGGAAAGGGAGTGAGATGAAGTCAGTACCGACCGGGCGCCTCGATCGCGTCATCGCAGCCATCGACGCCGCCAATGCCGCCGATCCGCATCTCGGGCCCGACGGTCAGCCGGTGGAGCTGATCTATGGGGTCCGCATGTCCTCGGAGCTGGAACGTCTGTTTCCCGACGCATCGGACCATCTCGCCATCGCCGCGCGGGGGCAGCATGTCGAGCGCTGGAAACTGGCGCGGGAGAGCTATCCCGAGGGGCGGGCGGGCTATCTCGCCTGGCGCACCGAACAGGCCCGGCGGCACGCGGCCCGGGTGGATGGTTTCATGGCCGAGGCGGGATATGGCGAGGAGGACCGCGCCCGTGTCGCGTCCCTGCTCCGCAAGGAAGGGATCAAGCGCAATCCGGAGACGCAGGCGTTGGAGGATGTGATCTGCTTCGTCTTCCTGCGCTGGTATTTCGCGGATTTCGCGGCGAAGCATCCGGAGGAGGACATCCTGCGCATCGTGGAAAAGACCGCCCGCAAGATGTCGCCGGAGGCCCGTGCCCGGGCCCTGTCCGAATTCGATCTGCCCGCACCCCTGGCCGAGGCCGTCTCGGGCGCCTGAGCGGGACCAGGGTGGTGCCGGGAACGGACCCCTGTTCCCCGCGGGTTCAGCGGCCCGAGGGGAGGGCGTGGTCCTCGGGCAGATAGTGGAAATGGTGGAAATCCGCGGGGCGGGCGCGGCCCGAGGTGTCAAAGGCCAGCATTCCGACGAAGGCCCCGGTGAAGGAGCCATGTTCCCCGCGCCCGGCCTCGTCCGAAATCAGGCTGGCATCCAGTTCCGGACCGATCGGCTGCCAGTCGCCATGGGTGCGCCAGTGGAATTGCTGGCGGTCCTCCTCGACCGTGACGGCGAGTTCCACGGTCGTGGTATCGAGCGGCACCGGAGTGGTAAGCGGGAAGGACAGGCGGCCATCGGGCCAGTCGCCCGCGCA
The DNA here is from genome assembly GCA_048594665.1 of Amaricoccus sp. GTDB lineage: Bacteria > Pseudomonadota > Alphaproteobacteria > Rhodobacterales > Rhodobacteraceae > Amaricoccus. The sequence continues at coordinate 136,214 of JBMDWT010000033.1, forward strand.
GCTCATCAGGGTCAGGACCCGGTTTCCGCCGCCGTCCAGAGTGACGCAGAGCAGATGAAACTTGCTCCGGTTGTAATAGGTCGTGAGGCCCGCGACCTGTTGATAGGTGTCGGGATCGAACGTCACCGCCGTTTCGGCACGATAGCGGAAATGTTCCTGCCGACGCGCGACGAGGGCCTGTTCGAACCAGCTTCCGACGGATTCGCGGCCATGGAGGCGCAGGGCGGTGCCGGTCAGGGTAAAGAGGCGCTCCGGCTGGGGCGTGCGCAACCACTGGAATTCGGGGGGCAGAGTGTCGGTGTCGAAGCGGCGGCGGTGAGCCCGCGCGGGTTCGGGTTCGGGTGCGCCCGGGGGGCTCGGGACATCGACGGCGGGCACGAGGCCGCCCTGTTCGAGGCGCGGCCAGCCATCCGCGTGCCAGGTCAGTTTTTGAAGCCCGGTTTCCCGTCCCAGGGGGCAGCGGCGGATCGAGGGCAGCGGGCGGCCGAGCAGGTGGGTGTGGTAGGTGAGCCCGTCCGGTGTTTCGACGATCTGGCCATGGCCCGCCCGTTGCAACGGCGCCGCGGGGGAGTCCTTGGAGGTCATCAGGAAGGTTTCGGGATGGAGGTCATAGGGACCGGCGATGTCGCGGGACCGGGCCATGGTCACGGCATGGTCATAACCGGTGCCGCCCTCCGCCGTGGTCAGATAGTACCAGCCCTCGCGTTTGAAGAGATGTGGGCCCTCGACGAGGCCATGGGTTGATCCGGGGAAGATGTTGCGGATCGGGCCAGTGAGGCGTTGCGCGACGGGATCATATTCCTGGAGCAGGATGCCGTCGAAGGCGGGATGTTTCGGGGCGCCGCCGACGCTGTCGGTGGTGTGTTTCCATTGCTGGTTCACGAACCATTTGCGGCCGTCGTCGTCGTGGAACAGGGACGGATCGAAACCCGAGGAATTCATGTAGATCGGATCGGACCAGGCATCGGCGATGGTTTCCGCCGTGACGAGGTAATTGTGCGCGTCCTTGAAGTTGCCGTCATAGCGTTTGACGTCGGTATAGATCAGCCAGAACCGGCCGTCGGCGTGCGAGAGGCAGGGCGCCCAGATCCCGCAGCTGTCGGGCTCGCCCCGCATGTCGAGCTGTGAGGCGCGCTCCAGCGGGCGGCGGACCAGCGTCCAGTTCACCAGATCGCGGGAGTGGTGAATCTGGACACCGGGAAACCATTCGAAGGTGGAGGTGGCGATGTAGTAATCCGACCCCACCCGGCAGATCGAGGGGTCGGGATTGAAGCCGGGCAGGATCGGGTTGCGGATCATTCAGGAGCGCCTTCGGATTGTTCGGCGGAGCGGGCCCAGAGATTGACGTTTTCCTCATCGGCGTAACGGTCGATCTCGGCCAGCTCCTCCGGCGTGAAGTCGAGATTTCCGAGGACGCCGACGCAATCGGTGACCTGGCTCGGCCGGGAGGCGCCGATCAGGGCGGAGGTGATGCCGCCGTCCCGCAGAACCCAGGCGATTGCCATCTGCGCGAGGGTCTGCCCCCGGTTCTCGGCCATGGCATTGAGGGCGCGCAGGTTGTCGATGGTCTGGGGGTTGAGGAAGCTCTGGCGCAGGCTCTTGCCTTGGGTGGCGCGGCTGCCCTCCGGAATGCCCCGCAGATATTTCGCCGTGAGCATGCCCTGCGCCAGCGGAGTGAAGGCGATCGATCCGATCCCGAGGTCGCGCAACGTATCCTTCAGCCCGTCGCGTTCGACCCAGCGGTTGATCATGTTGTAGCTCGGCTGATGGATGAGGCAGGGCGTGCCGAGATCCTTGAGGATCGCCGCCGCCGCGCGGGTCCGGTCGGAATTGTAGGAGGAGAGGCCGACATAGAGCGCCCGGCCCGACCGTACGATATGATCGAGCGCCGACATGGTTTCCTCCAGCGGCGTGTCGGGATCGAAGCGGTGGGAATAGAAGATGTCGACATAGTCGAGCCCCATCCGTTTCAGGGATTGGTCACAGGAGGCGATCAGGTATTTGCGGCTGCCCCATTCGCCATAGGGGCCGTCCCACATTTCGTAGCCGGCCTTGGACGAGATGATGAGCTCGTCCCGCAGTCCCTTGAAGTCGGTCCGCAGGATTTCGCCGAAGGCGGTTTCGGCGGAGCCCGGCGGCGGCCCGTAATTGTTGGCGAGATCGAAATGGGTGATGCCGAGATCGAACGCGGTCTGGCAGATCGCCCGCTTGGTCTGGTGCGGGGTATCCTCGCCGAAATTATGCCACAGCCCGAGCGAGACGATCGGCAGCCTGAGCCCGCTGGCCCCGCATCGGCGGTAGATCATCGAGTGATAGCGGTTTGGAGCGGGAGTGTAGGTCATGGGATCCTCAGAGAAGAAGCGCCAGCGCGGCGGCGGGGTCGAGCGGTTCGGGGCGTGAGCAGGTGGTGCGCAGGGTGACGAACTCCCCGGTTTCGCCTGAGCGAAGGATCGCGGTCATCACTTCCGTGCCATGCAGGGCGCGGTCGAGCGAGCAGCGGTTGTCGCGGTTTTCAAGGATCGCCACGGCCATGTCGGCCAGACCCGCCGTGCGGTAGTTCGCGTAAGCGCCGCTGGGGCGGGTGTCGTTGACGATCCCGAACGGATGATCCCAGGGCGTGACCTCGGCGATCGCGCCGTCGCGACCCGCCATTTCCAGCGTGCCGCCGAACCAGTTGGGGTCCGGGACGAAGAGGGTGCCCTCGGTGCCGTAAAGCTCCATATTGCCGTGGCGGTGGGCCCAGACATCCCAGCTGGTCGAAACCGTGACCGTGGCGCCTGAGTGGAATTCGAGCAAGGCATGAATGTTGGTCGGGGTCCTGACCGGGATTTCCTCGCCCTGGCGGGGACCCTCGGTCAGGATCACGCGGGTGGCGGTGGCGGCGGAGGTCAGGGCCGCGACCCGTTTCACCGGGCCGATCAGGTTGATGAGGTTGGCGATGTAATAGGGTCCGAGATCGAGCATCGGGCCGCCGCCGGGCAGAAAGAAGAAGTCCGGGTTCGGGTGCCAATGCTCCATGCCATGCCCCATGACATGGGCGGTGCCGGCGGTGATGGTGCCGACCGCGCCCGCGTCGATCAGGGCGCGGGCCTGTTGATGGGAACCGCCGAGGAAGGTGTCGGGCGCGCAGCCGACCCGCTTGCCCATCTTTTCGGAAAGTGCGCGCAGGTCGAGACCGTCTTCGAGCGTCAGGACCAAGGGTTTTTCGGAATAGACATGCTTGCCCGCCTCCAGCCCGAGTTTGGTGACGGCAAAATGGGCATCGGGAATGGTGAGATTGATCACCACATCGATGTCGGGATTGCCGAGCAGGGCATCGACGGTCTGGGCCTTGACGTTGAATTCCCGCGCGCGCGCCTCGGAGGCGGCGGGATTGACATCGGCGCAGGCGCGCACTTCGAGGCCGCGAAACAGGGGGGCAAGGCGGAAATAGGCCGAGGAAATATTGCCGCAGCCGATGATGCCGATCCCCAGGACAGGGTGTTGAGCCATGATGTTCTTCCGGTCAGAGAGATTTCGCCGCGGCGAGCGAGCGTTCGGCGAAGCGGGCATGGTCGGAGGGATTGTCATGCTCCATGATGAAGTACTTCACCGGGGTCGAGGAAAGCGCCGCCTTCAACGCCTTCCAGTCCACGGTGCCCTGTCCGAGATCGGCCCAGCCGTCTTCGTCGGAATTCTGGCCGGGGGCGGCGATATCCTTGAGATGGACGGCGGTGATCCGGTTCTTGAAGGTCGCGATCCAGTGCAACGGATCGCCACCGCCCTTGATGACCCAGGCGATATCGGCTTCCCATTCGAGATCCGGGCCGCCTTCGAAGATCGCCACCTGCGGGATCACGCCATCGGGCAGCGGGCGGAATTCGAAATCATGATTGTGCCAGCCAAAGCCAAGGCCCGCGTCGAGATAGGGTTGGGCCGCGGTCTGGAGCCGCGCGCCAAAGGCAGCCCAGCCCGCGGCATCGGCGGGTCGTGCCTCGGGGAGGAGATAGGGGCAATAGATCTTTTCGATATCGAGGGATCTCGCGATATCAAGCACGCCGGTCACGTCGTTTTCCAGCATGTCGATGCTGAAATGGCCGGTCGGCATGGTGAGCCCGGCCTTCCCCAGATGCGCCTTGAGTTCCTCGACCTTGGCCTTGTCGGCATAGAGCGCGCCATAGCCTTCCACGGATTTGTAGCCGAGCTTGCCCAGCAGGGTGAGCGTATCCGCCAGGGGCGGGAAGTTGCGCGAGCTGTAGAGCTGGTAGGAAAAATCGGTCATGTCCGTCTCCTCAGGCGGTAAAACTGGAATGAAGGTCACGAAGCGTCAGGCGGGTGGAGGCCGGGTCGCCATCGTCCGGAGTGAAGGTGATTTCCGCGTCATGGCCCGGAAAGAGCGTCACGGCATTGGTGGAGAAGCGCCCGGGACGATCGGCCTCCAGGGTCACGAACAGGGCCAATGCCTCGGCGCCAATGGTCGCATGAAGGCTCTCGCCTTCGACACGGGTGTCCAGTCTGAGCCGGGCGGGGCGCAGGTCGAGGGATTTGTAGCGCGCCGGGGCGACGCAATCCCCGCCCCGGCTTCCATCCGAGGCATGCCAGCGAAACGCCAGCATCTCGCCCAGGGCCGGTGCTTCGGTGGTGCCCAGCGTGAGCGCCCGGTCCGGGGGGACGGTTTGGTGAAAGTGAGCCAAGGGGCGGGTCGTGCCGTCCATCGCGGCCGCGAAGACCTCGGCGGTGACGGTGACCGCCGCGCCGGTGTCATTGACGGCCGACAGGCGGAAGCCATCGCCTTCGGGCAGGGCGGCCACGGCGACGGGCTGGAAGAAGCGCCGCGCCATATGGTGGAGGAGTTTCCAGCCGCCGCCGTAATCGAGGCTGGACCAGCTCGCCACCGGCCAGGTGTCGTTGAGCTGCCAGATCAGCGTGCCCATGCAATGGGGCTTGAGACTGCGCCAATATTCGACGGCGGTCTTGATCGCGAGCCCCTGCTGGACCTGGGAAAGCCAGACGAAATTCCCGAAATCCTTGGGGAAGCGGAAATAGCGGAACATGGTTTCGGCGATGCGGGCATTGCCGCCCGCGTTCTTCTGATGGCTCTCCATCACCGGCGAGGCGATGTTGAGATCGTCCGCCGTGGCGAAGGTCCGGATCACGTCGAGCGACGTATAGGACTGGAAGCCGAATTCCGAGCAGAACCGCGGGCGCACGTCCCGGTAATGCTCGAAGTCGCGCCCCTCGTGCCAGACCGACCAGAAATGCATGTCCCCCGAGCTGTCGTCATGCCAGGTGTCGCCGAAGCTCATCGGACCGGGGGAGGGGCTGGAGGGCCACCAGTTGGCGCTCGGGAGCGCCCTCGCAAGGGCGGTTTCGATCGTCCGGTTCAGGCGGTCATACATCACCAGATAGCGGTCCCGGTTCTCGATCGACTCGGCAAACCAGCGCAGCGCCCCGAGCAGTTCATTGTCGCCGCACCAGAGCGCTATCCGGTGGGACAGGCGTTCGGCCTGATAGGTGATCTCGCGCGTGACCTCGTCGAGAAAGTCGGGGGTGGCGGGATAGAGATGGCAGGCGAACATGCAATCCTGCCAGACCAGGAGCCCCAACTCGTCGCAGATTTCGTAGAACCAGTCCGGTTCATAGCGCCCGCCGCCCCAGACGCGGATCATGTTCATGTTGGCCTCGACGGCGGAGCGGAGCAGGGCGCGGGTCTTGTCCGGCGTGATCCGGGCGGGCAGCGCGTCCGCCGGGATCCAGTTCGCGCCCCGGGCAAAGATATCGCGGCCGTTCACGCGGAACTTGAAGCCGAGTCCGGTGGCATCCTGCTCGGTGACGAGGCGGGTGTCGCGCAGAGCGATCCGGATCGTTCGGCTGACCCCCCCGACCCGGATGCGCAGCGCATGGAGCGGCCGCGGGCCGCTGCCCACCGGCCACCAGAGGTCCGGATCGGCGAGGTCGAGCGTCGCGGTCAGGGTCGCGGACCCGTTGGTGAACCCGATGGGACCGGCTTCGATCGCACTGCCGATCTCGATCCGGAAATCGGCCTGATCCGCCGCGAAACCCCGCAGACGCAGGCCGACGGTCAGGGTGACATAGCCCGGCGTGTGGATCTGCTCGACCTTGACGCCCGCGATCTCGCCCGCGCCGTCGATCAGCGCGATCCGGCCATGCAGGCCGACCGGGGCGAGGGCGATGTTCCAGTCCCAGCCGAAATCGCACTGCGGTTTGCGCAGCATGTTGCCGTTCGGGATCGGGCAGTTGCCGGCGTGATAGGGCACCTTGAAAGGCTGGGCGGCCTGCAGCGCATTGGCGGCCTGAAGGGTCGCGGCGAAATGGATCTCGATATGATTGGCGCCGGGCCGGAGGGCGGCGGTCACGTCCACCGCATGTTCGCGAAAGCAGGTCGCGGCGGAAAGGACGGATCGACCGTTCAGGAAGACCTCGGCCACGGTGTCGAGTTCGTCGAGGACGAGCGTCCAGGGCTCCTCGCCACCGGGAAGATCGAAGTCCCGTGCCATCACCCAAGGCCGGTCGGCCACCCAGCGGGCCTCATATTCGTTCCGCCCGAAATAGGGATCGGGCAGGTGTTGCGCCGCGACCAGGGCGGAATGGATGTCGCCGGGCAGGAGGATCGGGACGGTTTCGGATTGTCCGGGCGCGGACAACTTCCAAGTTCCTGATAAATCTAACATATTCTCTCCGATCAGAGTCGCTGCTCGGATTGTGCGTCAAAGAGCGAGGCCTTGCTGATGTCGAGGCCGAGCTTGACCGGATCCCCGCTCTTGAACCCGTGGTTCGGGGTGGTGCGCACCGAGACGGTCTTGCCCGCCATGGTCAGCCAGATCAGGCTGTCCGACCCCATCGGCTCGTCGATATCCACCGTCGCGGGGATGCCCTGCGCCGTATCGGGACGAATGGCGATATGCTCGGGCCGGACCCCGAGGATCACCTTCCGGCCCGTCGCGCCGGACAGCGTGCCGTCATAGCCGGTCAGCGGGACCGTCATCTCGCCCCGGCGGAACACCGGGACATCGCCCCCGGCGACGATCTCGCCTTCGAGAAAGCACATCGCCGGCGAGCCGATGAAGCCCGCCACAAAGAGATTGGCGGGTTTGTTGTAGATGGTCTGGGGTGCGTCGAGCTGCTGGATGAACCCTCCGCGCAGCACGGCGATGCGATCGGCCAGCGTCAGGGCCTCGATCTGGTCATGGGTCACATAGACCATGGTGTTTTTGAGCTGCTGATGCAGGCGCTTGATCTCGACCCTGAGTTCTGAGCGCAGCTTGGCATCGAGATTGGACAGCGGCTCGTCGAACAGGAACACATCGACGTCGCGCACCAGCGCCCGGCCGATCGCGACGCGCTGGCGCTGACCCCCCGAGAGGGCCGCGGGTTTGCGTTCGAGCAGGGGCTCGATCTGGAGGATCTTCGCGGCGCGGGCGATGCGCTGGTCGATGTCGGCCCTGGGCAGCCCCGCGTTCCGGAGGCCGAAGCTGAGATTGCCCCGCACCGACATCTGGGGATAGAGCGCATAGGACTGGAAGACCATGCCGATGCCCCGATCCTTGGGTTCCTCCCAGGTGACGTTCCGGCCCTTGATGAAGATCTGGCCGTCGCTGATGTCGAGCAGGCCCGCGATGCAGTTCAGCAGGGTGGATTTGCCACAGCCCGAGGGCCCGAGCAGGACCAGGAATTCGCCGTCGCCCACTTCGATGTTCATCTTGTCGAGCACCGTGGTGGCGCCGAAGGTCAGGGTGAGATCCTTGACGAGGATGCTTGTCATGGCGGTTATCCTTTTACCGCGCCGGCGGCGATGCCCCGAACGAAGAGTTTGCCTGAGATGAAATAGACGATCAGCGGAACCAGGCCGGTCAGGATCGTCGCGGCCATGTTGACGTTGTATTCCTTCACGCCCTGGACCGAATTGACGATGTTGTTGAGCTGAACCGTCATCGGATAGAGGTCGGGCTTGGTATAGACCACGCCGAACAGGAAGTCGTTCCAGATGCCGGTGACCTGGAGGATGATCGCGACCACGAAGATCGGCAGCGACATCGGCAGCATGATCTTGAAATAGATCGCCCAGAAACCGGCGCCGTCGACGCGGGCGGCCTTGAACAGCTCTTCCGGGATCGAGGAGAAGTAATTGCGAAAGAGCAGGGTCAGGATCGGCATCCCGAAGATCGTATGCACGATGATCAGCCCCCAGAGCGTGCCATAGAGGCCCATGTTCCGCAGGATGATCACGATCGGATAGAGCATCACCTGATAGGGAATGAAGGCCCCGAAGATCAGGATCGTGAAGAAGAGCTGCCCGCCCCTGAATTTCCAGTTGGCCAGCGCATAGCCGTTCACCGAGGCGATGATGATCGAGATCAGCACGGAAGGAACAGTGATGCGCACGGAATTCCAGAAGCCGCGGCTGAGGCCGTCGCAATTGAGGCCGGTGCAGGCCTGTGACCAGGCCTTGACCCAGGGCTCGAAGGTGATCTCGACGGGGGGCGAGAAGATATTGCCGAGGCGGACCTCCGGCATGGTCTTCAGCGATGTCACCACCATCACATAGAGCGGCAGCAGGTAATAGAGCGCCATCAGGATCAGCGTTCCATAGAGCGCGATGTTGCGGGCCGAGAAGATCGGCTTAGGGCGGCGGCCGCTGATGGTGCGGGACGGGCGCGCCGCCGGGGCGGAAATCGCGGAATTAGCCATGTTTCTTGCCTCCGAATTCGAGGTAGGCCCAGGGGACGACCACGATTGCGACGCTGAGCAGCATCATCGTCGAGGCGGCGAAGCCCTGGCCGAGGTTCTGCGCCTTGAACATGAATTCGTAGACATATTTTGCCGGCACCTCGGAGGAGAGGCCGGGACCGCCGCCGGTCTGAGCCACCACGAGGTCATAGAGCTTGACGATGCCCGAGGTGATGATGACCAGGGTGGTGATGAAGACCGGGCGCATCATCGGGATGACGATGAGCAGATAGGTCTTCCACATCGGAATGCCATCGACGCGGGCGGCCTTCCAGATATCCTCGTCGATCCCGCGCAATCCGGCGAGCATGATGCACATGATGAAGCCGGTCCCCTGCCAGAGGCCCGCGATCAGGATGCCGTAGATCACGATGTCGGCGTTGTAGAGCGGATCGAAATTGAAGCCGGTGAAGCCGAGGCCGCGGATGATGGATTGAATGCCGAACTCGGGGTTCAGGATCCATTGCCAGACGAGGCCGGTCACGATGAAGCTGAGCGCGAAGGGATAGAGGAAGATGGTGCGGAACGTGTCCTCGAACCGGATCTTCTGATCGAGCAGGGCGGCGAGGCAAAAGCCGATCACCAGCTGGAAGATCAGCGAGAGAATCCCGTAGATCGCGAGATTCTCGATCGAGACCAGCCAGCGTTCCGAGGACCAGAGCCGTTCATATTGATCGATTCCGACGAAGCGCAATCGGGGCAGGAGCTTTGAGTCGGTGAAGGAATAGAGCACGGTCCAGAGGGTGCCGCCGACGAAGACCACGAGGGCGGTCAGGACCATGGGAATTGAGGCGATCTTGGCGCTGAGATTGCGCGACCAGCGTCGCGGCCGGACATGGTCCGCCATAGGCTGCACTCCCCTCGGTTGGAGCGATTTCAAAGGCGGGTGGAGTCACCCGCCGGTGTGGAAATCGCGGCGAAACAAAGTCATGGAGCGGGCGATTCGGGTAGTGTCGGATCGCAAACCGCTCTGGCGCCATCGCGGGACGGCCGGTGGGTCCGACCCCCTGGCGGGGTCGGACCGGACCGGATCGGGTCGGCGGGGATCAGTCCGCGCTGGCGATGATCGCGGCGAACCGCTTCTGCGCATCCTCCGGGGTCATGTTCATGTCGCTGAAGAACTGGCTGAACAGGTCTTCGAGCTGGGTGTTGGTGTCGGGGCTGATCAACTCGTCGGTGGAGAGGGTGATCTGGCCCGCCTTCAGGATCTCCAGACCCTTCTTCATGCAGTCGTTCGCGGCGCTGAGGTCGATATCGCCGCGGACGGGGAGGGAGCCCTTCTTGAGATTGAAGGCGACCTGGGTTTCCGGAGACAGCATGACCGAGGCCAGCACTTCCTGCGCCTTGCTCTTGTCGGGATCGGAGAGGACCGGGAAATAGAAGGAATCGCCGTTCGTCGTGAGGGTCGGGTTCAATCCGAGACCGGGCAGGCAGGTGTAATCCTTGCCTGCGACCTGGTTTGCGACCTGGAATTCTCCCTGTGCCCAGTCGCCCATGATCTGGCCGCCCGCCTTGGCGGTGATCACCATGTTGGTGGCCTGGTTCCAGTCCTGGACATTGGAGTCCTTGGCCATTTTCCGGGCATCGTCGGCGGCCTTGAAGACGGCGGCGAGGTCCGGGCCGGCGGCGGCTTCGGCGTCCTTGTCCTTGAAGATTTTCAGATAGAGGTCGGTGCCGCCCACCGCCATGACCAGCACATTGAAGGCGCCGGCGGTTTGCCAGCCCTGCTTGCCCACGGCGAGCGGAACGATTCCGGCCTTTTCCAGCGCCGGGGCGGCGGCGACGAATTCGGTCCAGTTGGCGGGGACCGGAACCCCGGCGTCGGCGAAAGCCTTGTTCGACAGCCAGAGCCACTGCCAGGAATGGATGTTCACCGGGACGCAATAGACCTTGCCGTCGAGCATGCAGCCTTCGAGGAGGGAGGGCGGGTTGATGACGGCTTTCCAGTTTTCCCGGGCCGCGACATCGTCGAGGTCCCGCATCAGGCCGGCCTGGACCAGTTCCTCGGCCTGACGGCCATGGTTGAACTGGGTGGCCCCCATCGGATCGCCGCCGGTGATCCGGCTGATCATGATCGGGCGCGCCGTGGAGCCGCCGCCGGCGATGGCACCGTCCACCCAATGGTTGCCCGTCGCATCGAAGGCCTTGGCAAATTCGGCCACCGCCGCCGCCTCGCCCCCCGATGTCCACCAATGCGTGACTTCGAGATCGGTTGCGCCGGCCAGTGAGGCGGGCAAAGCCGCGGTGCTCGCCAGTACGGCGACCATCGACCAGAATTTCATGAAGTCCTCCCCGTTCTGTATCGTTATAGTCAGAGGTTAACGGTTGCGCTGTGCAAACGCAACGACTGATTGAGTGACAGGGCTGACCGATATCCTATTACGCTGCGCCGCACAAAGTCCAATAGAGGGATGGCAGCCGATTTGATTGAAATAAAATAGAAAGCAAATGGTTAATGGAATGTCGCACTGCGTCCGGGGGTCTGTGTGGTGGGGCTTTGGCGTCAGAGAGAAAGAAGACTGGATCAGCGGATGCAAAGACTGTAACGTTTCAGTAAAATCAGGAATGATGAATCTTCTCCGGCGCGATTCGGGCTTTGGCGCGGTTGTCGGGGGGCTGGAGTACGAAGCGAATGAACAAATCCCGACAGGATGAGAGCGCCGCGCCGGACCAGGGCCGGCGGCCGACGCTGAAGACCATCGCCTATATCACCGGCCTGGGCGTCACGACGGTCTCACGCGCCCTGAACGACGCGCCCGATATCGGTCAGGCGACCAAGGACCGTGTGCGGCTGGTGGCCAAGCAGATCGGCTATCGGCCCAACCGCGCCGGAGTGCGGCTGCGGACGGGCAAGACCAATGTCATCAGCCTCCTCCTGCCGGTCGAGGAGGAGGTTCTCGGCCTGACCAGCCATGTCGTCTATGGCATTTCGGAATATCTGGCGGGCTCGCCCTACCATCTGATCGTAACGCCCTATTCGCGTCGGGGGGATCCGCTGGAGCCGCTGAAATATATCGTCGAGACGGGGTCGGCCGACGGCGTCATCTTTTCCCGGACCGAGCCTTGGGATGCGCGCGTCGGTTACCTGCGGGAGCGGGGGTTTCCGTTTGCGACCCATGGCCGGACGCTGCTCGATTTCGCGCATCCCTATTACGACTTCGACAATGGCGCCTTTGCCCGGATCGCGGTGGACAGGCTGGTGGGACGGGGGCGTCGCAATCTGGCCCTGCTGCCGCCGCCGGCGCATCTGACCTATGCGCGGCACATATCGGAAGGCTTCGTCGAGGGGGTGGACCAACATGACGCGGTGGAGATCCCTGTCCATGGGATCACCATCGACAGCGCGCCCCAGGAGCTTCAGGCCGAGGTGCGGCGGATGATGATGGCCCGGCGGCGGCCCGACGGGTGGGTCTGTGCCAGCGCGGCGGCGGCGATCGGGGCGATTTCGGCGGCCGAGGATCTCGGGCTGGTGATCGGGCGGGATTTCGACGTGGCGGTGAAGGAATCCTTCGACCTGATGCGCAAGTTCCGCAAGGAGGTCGTGGTGGTGCATGAGAATTTCCGCGCCGCCGGAATGGGTCTGGCGGACGCGGTGGTCCGGACGATCCAGGGCGTTCCGCCAGAGGAGTTGCAGACCCTGGAAGTCCCGGTCGCGGAGCCCTGAAAGCCCCGGGCGGTCAGTCCCCCCAGGTTTCGCGCAGAACCCGCATCCAGTTGCCGAAGCGGATTTTGGTGATCAGGGCCTCGTCATAGCCATGCGCCCGCAGGGCATCGAGCAGCGCGGGCAGACCGGCGACGTCGCGGATACCCTCGGGAATCGTCGCCCCGTCGAAGTCCGAGCCAAAGCCGACCGAGTCTTCGCCCAGATGTTCGATCAGATGGTCGAGATGGCGCAGGATCGGCTGCCAGTTGATGCGTGGCGATCGTCTGCCATCGGGCCGCAGGAAAACCGTCGCAAAATTGAGGCCGACCATCCCGCGGGAGTCCCGGATCATCGCCAGCTGCCGGTCCGTCAGATTGCGGGTCGAGGGCGTGATGGCATGGGCGCAGGAATGGGTGGCCACCAGGGGCGCATGGGACAGGCGTGCGACATCATTGAACCCCGCCTCGTTCAGATGCGACAGGTCCACGAGAATGCGCAAGGCGTCGCAGGTCCGGACCAGATCGCGACCAAGGGGGGTAAGGCCCTCTCCCGTGTCGGGCGTGCCGGGGAACTGGAACGGGACGCCGTGCCCGAAGATCGTCGGGCGGCTCCAGACCGGGCCGAGCGAGCGCAGACCGGCCGCGCGCAAGACATGGAGCGCATCGAGATCGGGACCGATCGCCTCCGCCCCCTCCATATGCATGACGGCGGCGATCCCGCCCGCTTCGACGCAGGTCTCGATCTCGCGGGCGGTGTGGCAGATCCGCAAGGCGCCCTCGGACACGCGCTCCATGCGCATGAGAATGCCCGCCATTGCGAGTGCGATCGGTTGCGCGGTTTCCGCTTCGATCAGGGCGGGCAGGGGGACCTCGTAGGGCGGGTTGTCCATCAGGGTTTCGAAATCGAGTCCGGGCTCGGCCGGGGAGGGAATGTAGATCGCGAAGAATCCGCCTGCGAAGCCACCCTTGCGCATCCGGGGCAGGTCGAGATGGCCCCCTCCGTCGCCTTCGAGCCAGAGCCGGTCCCGGTCGCCGGGGGCGGCGCGCCAGAGTCGGAGAAGGAGATCGTTATGGCCATCGAAAACGGGCAGGGTCATGGAGCTTGTTCCGGTCAGAGGGTCGAGCGGGCGTCAAAGCCGCGGGAAGCGGTGAGAAGTTGCCGGGTATAGGGCTGCTGCGCGGAACGGGTCCGCAGATCGGCGCGGGTGAGTTCCTCGACCGCCCTGCCATGGCGCATCACCAGCAGACGTTCGCACATATGCGAGACGACGGCGAGGTCATGGCTGACAAAAAGATAGGTCAGGCCCCGTTCGGATCGCAGGCGGTCGAGCAGGTTCAGGACCTCGGCCTGGATCGAGGCGTCGAGGGCGGAGGTCGGTTCGTCGAGCAACAGGACCGTCGGTTCCAGGATCAGGGCGCGGGCGATTGCGATCCGCTGTCGCTGGCCGCCGGAGAGCTGATGCGGGTAGCGAAACCGGAAGCCCTGCCCAAGGCCGACATCGGCGAGCGCCCGTTCGATGCGGGCTTCGCGGTCGGTGAAGCGATGGATGGCCAGGGGCTCGCTCAGCACCCGGTCCACGGTATGGCGCGGATGGAGCGAGGCATAGGGGTCCTGAAACACCATCTGGACCCGGCGGTGAAAGGCGGCGTCGCGGGGCGTGGCGACGGGGGTTCCCGCGATCGCGATGGAGCCGGATGAGACCGGCGCGAGACCGCAGATCGCCCGCAGAACGGTGGATTTGCCGGACCCGCTCTCGCCGACGATGCCGAAGCTCTCGCCTTGCACGACGCGAAGATCGAGGCCCTCGATCGCCTGGACCGTCCGGCGGCCGGTCCGGTAGGTGACCCGGAGCCCGGCGATGTCGATCATCGCCGTCATTCCGCCCAGGCCGCCTGGCGGTCGAGTGTCGGCAGGGGCCGGACATCGCCGTCGATCCGGGGCAGGCAATTGAGCAGGCCGCGGGTATAGGGGTGCCGGGCGCTGGTCAGGTCCGCCGCGCGCAATTGCTCGACGACGCGCCCCGCGTACATGACCAGCACCCGGTCGCAGAAGGAGGAGACCAGCCGCAGGTCGTGGCTGATGAAGATGAGCCCCATGCCGCGGTCCCTGACCAGACGGTCGAGGATGCCGAGCACTTCCAGTTGCACCGTCACATCGAGGGCGGAGGTCGGTTCGTCGGCGATCAGAAGGTCGGGCTCGGTGATCAGCATCATCGCGATCATCGCGCGCTGTCCCATGCCGCCGGAAAGTTCGTGGGGATAGGCGGCATAGACCCGTTCTGGATCGGTGATCTGGACGGCGGCGAGCATGCCGAGCACCCGGGTCTTGAGTTCGGCGCGGGAGGCGGAGACATGGGCGCGCAAGGATTCGGTGATCTGGCGGCCGATGGTCATCACCGGATTGAGGGAGAATTTGGGGTCCTGCATCACCATCCCGATCCGCTTGCCGCGCAGGCCGCGCCATTGGGCGGGGGTGGCGCGGGTCAGGTCGATCCCGTCGAATTCGAGTCGCTCTGCCCGGAAGCTTCCCGGCCGGGGGGTGAGGCCGAGGATCGCGCGGCCGGTCTGGGACTTGCCGGAGCCGCTCTCGCCGACGATGCCGAGCCGCTCCCGGCCGAGATCGAAGCTCACGCCCCGGACGACGTCGACGGGGCCCTGCCGGGTGGGAAAGGTCACGGTCAGGCCTTCGACGCGCAGGAGCGGGTTCATGAGACGCCCTTAGGGTCGAGCACGTCGCGCAATCCATCCCCGAGCAGGTTGAAGCCCAGCGACACGATGAAGATGGCCACGCCCGGCATGGTGGCGACCCACCAGTAATCGATGAGGAACCGCCGTCCGGTGGCGATCATCGCGCCCCATTCCGGTTGGGGTGGCTGTGCCCCGAGGCCGAGAAAGCCGAGCCCGGCGGCGGTCAGGATGATCCCGGCCATGTCGAGCGTCACCCGCACGATGACCGAGGAGAGACAGAGCGGGACGACATGGCCCCAGATGATCCGCCCGGAGGAGGCGCCCTGAAGCCGGGCGGCGTTGATGAAATCCGCGTCCCGGATGCCAAGGGTTTCGGCGCGGGAGAGACGCGCATAGGGCGGCCAGGAGGTGATGGCGATGGCGATGATCGCATTCTCGATCCCCGGCCCGAGGGCGGCGACGAAGGCGAGGGCCAGGATCAGCCGGGGGAAGGCGAGGAAGATGTCGGTGATGCGCATCAGGATCGTATCGGTCCAGCCGCCGAAATAACCGGCGACGGTGCCGACCAGGAGGCCGATCGGCGTGGCGATGACCGCGACCAGGATCACCACGAGGAGCGTCAGGCGCGAGCCGAAGATGATGCGCGAGAGGATGTCGCGGGCCTGATCGTCGGTTCCCATCGGATGGGCGAGGGAGGGCGGCAGCAGGCGCTCGGTGCGCAGATCGCCGCCCACGATCGGATCATAGGGTGCAAGGACATTCGCGAGAAGGGCGGTAAGGATCAGGAGCACCACGATCCCGAGGCCGACCATGGCCAGCCGGTTGGAGGTAAAGGCGATCCAGCCGCGATAGGCCTGTCCGAGGCGCGCCTGTCGGCGGGAGGCGGGCCGGTCGGTGAGCAACCAGGCGCGGCCTGTCAATTGCGCCTCCGGATCCGGGGATCGAGCAGCGTATAGAGCAGGTCGGAGAGAAGATTAAGGCCGACGAAGATCGCACCCACCACCAGGGTGCCGCCCATCACCGCGTTCATGTCGGCGTTCTGGAGCGAGTTGGTGATATATTGGCCGAGCCCCGGCCAGGCAAAGACGGTTTCGGTCAGGACGGAGCCTTCGAGCAGGTTCGCATAGGAAAGGGCGATCACCGTGACCAGCGGCACCGCCGCGTTGCGCAGGGCATGGACCCAGATGATCCGCGCCTCGGAGAGGCCCTTGACCCGCGCGGCCACGATATATTCCTGACCCAGTTCATGCAGCATGAAGGAGCGGGTCATCCGGCTGATATAGGCGAGCGAGAGATAGCCGAGCAGGGCGGCGGGCAGGATGATATGGCTGAGCGCATTGCCGAAGGCATCCCACTGGCCCTGTGCCGCGCTGTCGATCAGGAGGAGCCCGGTCCAGGGCGTGATCGAATATTCATAGGAGATGTCGATCCGGCCCGGACCCGCCACCCAGCCCAGTTCCGCGTAGAAGACCAGAAGGCCGAGCAGGCCCAGCCAGAAGATCGGCGCGGAATAGCCGATCAGTCCGACCACGCGGGCGATCTGGTCGATGAATTGACCCTGGCGCACGGCCGAGAGCACGCCGAGCGGCACGCCGATGAGAGTGCCGATCAGGATCGCGACGGTGGCCAGTTCGAGCGTCGCGGGAAACACCCGGCGGATGTCGTCGAGGATCAGGTTCTGGGTCAGGACGGAAGTGCCGAAATCCCCGGTGGCGGCGGCCCGGACATAGACCCAGAACTGCCACCAGATCGGCTTGTCGAGGCCGAGCGCGACATAGGCCTTGTCATAGGTGGCCTTGCTCGCGTGATCGCCGACGACCGCCAGCACCGGATCGACGGGCACGACCCGGCCAATCAGGAAGGTCACCAGCAGCAGGCCGAGGAAGGTCGTGAGCACGGTGACGACCAGCCGGCCCGCCCGCCAGAGCCAGACCGAGAGCGTGGTCAGGCGCTCCCGCGAGGTGATGGCCACCGCGTTGCTCACCTATTTGGTCACATGCGCGTAGTTGTTGTCCTGAAAGGACGGGCCGATGACGAAGCCCTGCACGTTGGAGCGGCGGGCGATGCGCTCGGTTTCCTGGAACATGATGACAAAGGGCGCGGTCTCCTGGGATTCGCGTTGCAGGGTTTCATACATCGCGGCCCGCTTGGTCGCGTCGGGTTCCAGCATCGCGGCCTGGGTCGTTTTGGTCATGTCCGGAATGTCCCAGGCATTGCGCCAGGCGAGCGGCTTGGAGGCGGAGGCATCGCTGTTGTCCGGGTTGCTGGCGAAGGTATCGGCGTTGGTGTGCGGATCCTGATAGTCCGGACCCCAGCGGCCGATGTAGATGTCATGCTCGCGGGCGCGATACCGGGTCAGCGCCTGCTTTTCATCCATCGGCACGATTTCGAGCTTGATGCCGGCCTCGGCCATCGTCTGCTGGATGGCCTGGGCGATCCCGGTGATGTCGGCGGTATTGCGGGTGTCCATCGTCACCGTGAAACCATCGGGCAGGCCGGCCTGGGCCAGCAGTTCCTTGGCCTTGGCGACATTCAGCGAGAAGGGATTGTCGTTGATCGCTCCGAGAAAACCCGCGGGCAGGAAGGCCTGATGCACCGTGACCGCGCCATTCATGATGGTGTCGGCGATGGTCTGATAGTCCACCAGATATTTCATCGCCTGCCGCACTTCGGGTTTGGCGAGATATTCGTTCTTCTGGTTGAGGCCGAGATAGTAGAGCGACCCCTTCACGCCGCTGTCGATGGCGATATCGGGGTTCGAGGCGAGGGCCTTGAACTCCTCCGGCCCGAGCTTGCGGGCGATGTCGATGTCGCCCTTTTCCAGGAGCAGTCGTTCGGTCGCGGGTTCCGGGATATGGCGATAGATCACCCGGGCCATCGGGGTCGGATCGCCGACATAGTTCGGATTGCGCTCCATCACCACGACGTCGTTGGCCCGCCATTCGCGGATGGTGAAGGGGCCGGAGCCCGCGTAGTGGGTCTTGAGCCAGTCATATCCGAAATCGTCGCCGGAGGCATGGCTCATCACCAGCTCCTTGTCCACGACATAGGCGACGGTCGCGGTCAGGGCATAGAGCACCAGGCTCGGCGCATAGGGGCGGTCCATCGTGAAATCGAAGGAATAATCGCCGGTCTGCTTGATCGCGGTGTCGACATTGTCCGCGGTGATGCCGAACTGGGTGATGATGAAGGCCGGGGATTTGTCGAGTTTGACCGCGCGTTGCAGAGAGAACACCGCGTCGGCGGCGGTGACGGGGTTGCCGGAGGCGAATTTGTTGCCTTGGCGGATCTTGAAGCTGATGGTCTTGCCGTCCGGCGAGACGGTCCAGCTCTCGGCGACGACGCCGAAGATTTCGGAGACGTTCTTGACGTTATAGCCGATCAGCGGCTGATAGCTGTTGCCGAGCATCTCGGAGGCGGTGAATTCGAACACCTCCGCCGGATCGAGGGAGATGATATCGTCGATCGCCCAGGCCTGGATCAAGGTGTCGGGAGGTGTTTCCGCCCGGCCGGGGAGGGCGGTCAGGGGGGCGAGGGCCAGACCCGCCAGCATGATCATCCGGAGGAATTGTTTCATCGGAACATCCTGTTCGAAATGGCGAAATCCATCGCTCGAGTTCTGTCGCGGCTGAGCCTGAGATGAAGCTTGTGTGAATGAGCGCAGCCCGCTTTCCCCCTGTCAAGCCGATAGGTGGAGACGACCGCGCAAGGACACGAAATTTGGTCCGTCTGGAGGTTGCGGGAAGTCGTCGGGGGCTCTAAGAGCAGGATAAAGGGAGACCGGCCTTGTCCGGGCTTTGCAGAAATGAGAGCCGCCCCGCGAGCAAGACGTGGACAGAGCGGCCAGTGTCCACCACAATTCACAGGAGACGGTTTTGCAGGGCTCAAGCGCCTATCAGCACATGACGGAACATCTCCGCCAGATCGCCGCCCTGGACCAGGTCTCGGGGTTGCTGAACTGGGACCAGGAGACACAGATGCCGCCCAAGGGCGCGGGGCAGAGGGCGGACCAGTGCGCCGCCGTCGCCGCGGCGAGCCATGCCCTGGCGAGCGCGCCGGCCTTCGCGGGCTGGATCGAGGAATTGCGCGGCGTGGATCTGGGACCGGAGGCGTCGGTCAATCTTGCCGAGGCGGAGCGGATCCTGCGGCGCGCCACAAGGGTTCCGGCGGCGCTCGCCACCGATCTGGCCCGGGGCACGGCGCAGGCCCAGAGCGTCTGGCAGGCGGCGCGCGAGGTCAGCTCCTTCGCGGATTTCGCCCCCAGCCTGGAACGGGTGATCGGGCTCAAGCGGGCCGAGGCGGATTGCCTCGCCGAGGCGGGGCAAAGCCGGTACGACGCCCTCCTGACCGAATTCGAGCCGGGGATGACCGGGCAGGAACTCGCGGCGACCTTCGCGCGGCTGCGACCGGGGCTTGCGAACCTGCGCGAGCGGATCGCGGGCTCGGGCTGGCGAATGCCGCGGTTCCTCGGAACCTTCGCCAAGGGGGGGCAGCTCGCCCTCGCCCGCAGGCTCGGGGATGTCTTCGGCTATGACTGGGAGGCGGGACGGCTCGATCTCGCGGTCCATCCCTCCTCCTCCGGATCGAACGGGGATGTCCGGATCACGACGCGGGTCAAGGAGAGCGATCCCCGCGAATGCCTCTATTCGACGATCCATGAACTCGGGCACGCGGTCTATGAACAGGGGCTCGATCCCGACCATGCCCTGCTGCCGGTCGGAATGGCGGCGTCGATGGGGGTCCATGAGAGCCAGTCGCGCCTCTTCGAGAACCAGTTCGGGCGGAGCCGGGCGTTCTGCGAATGGCTGGTGCTGGCCCTGGGCGCGCAGTTCGGATCGACCGGGGTCGACATGCCGGAGTCCCTCTATGCCGCCGTGAACGCGGTCGAGACCGGCTTCATCCGGACCGACGCGGACGAGGTCCATTACAATCTCCATGTCATGATGCGCTTCGATCTGGAGCGGGCCCTGATCGCGGGGGATCTCGAGGTGGCCGATCTCGAAGCCGCCTGGAACGATCGCTTCTTCGCCGACTTCGGGCTCGAAGTGCCGGAGGCGCGGCTCGGGGTGCTTCAGGACGTGCATTGGGCGGCGGGGCTCTTCGGCTATTTCCCGACCTATACCCTGGGCAACATCTATTCGGCGGAGCTTCACGCGGCGATCCGGCTCGATCTTCCGGAACTCGACCGGCTGCTGGCGCGGGGGGAGCTGGGGCCGGTGGTGGACTGGCTGCGGACCCGGATCCACCGCAAGGGCCGGCTCCTGCCCGCGAAGGATCTGATCGCCGAGGCCTGCGGGCATCCCCCGACCGAAGGCCCGCTGCTTGAATATCTCGAACGCAAATATGGGGCGCTCTATACCCTCTGAGCCGTCGGTGCGCACACGTGCGCACCGGGTTATCCATTTGATATCAAACGAAATCCCAAAAACATTAGTCTCTGGTTTACCTTTGCGCGGGCCAGGGCGTCACGGCACGACGGGCTCCGGGGCGGGCTCTGGTGAAAGTCACTGTCTCTTAGCCTGCTTTGCCACAGGCGCTTGATCAGCATCCACGACTTGTCGACCTACTTTTCCGTGCTTCGTCATTGAATGATCCAGCCCTTTTATGAGAACAATTTCTGCTTGGTCAGGTTTGAAATCATTGCATGATCGATAATAAATGAAAGATTTTTCTTATTAATAAATTAATCAAGCAGAAGTTCTACTGGGAGGAAAACTTGACTTTTGGGGATGTTTAAGACGCCACGTAGTACGCCATCTTGTTCAAGTCTGAACTTTGCATTTATTTGTTTGTAATTCAAAGCCACTTCGTTTCCTGACAAGCTTAACAAAGCATTGCTGGTGCATTTTCGCGGATTTGATAATGAAATGCAGTTGTGTTCGTCATCACGGAACTCAATATGATAAGATAATATTGGATATTTTTTAATAAATTCAACTTCTTCTTTGTTCATCCCATCTTTTGAAAATACCGTAATGACAATCAGATTTTTTTCAAAAAGTGAACTTTTGATCGCAGCTGACCTGATCGGCATTAAAGAAGAATTTAATCCTACTTCTTGTGCGATATTTCGAACGATCTGTTGATCCGAACAAAGAAGTTTTTCATAATTCAACATCAGATCGTAATCAGTAGAATCTGCAGTCTTTATTTCATCAATAAGTGCTAGAGCTTGTTCTTGCCCAAAATTGATTGGGTTAACACATGCGAAAGATTGGGATGATGCTGATGTAAGTAGAAATATGAAAAATATTGATTTGATTTGCACTTTATTTTTCCTGTTTTTCATACGAAATCAAAGCAAATGGCCCCCAGTCAAACCCTGTCCCGGAAAGTGTAACCTTGCAGTTATCCGTCGTGATTAGAGAATTTCCAACCTCTAAATGAATTTTTTCAAATCCCTCAATGTGAATAGTTGCTTTATTTTCAGCTTGTGTGCCTGATTTCTTATATACATCTACCATTATTGTGTGCATGGATCCGCATATTTTTACATTTTGGTTGTTATATATCTTCAGTTCTCCAAGACGATTCTGGTTGGCAGCTTCAACCTTCGGTGTCAAACGGTCTAGAATATCTTTTACGCAGGCATTGTAGCCGGCACGACTGTCATTCTCGAAAACAAGTGGCTTGATACCCTCCCATTCTTCTTGGGAAAGAATGATACTACCGTCCAATCCGGCATCAAAGAGCCGTTTCAAGAAGACGATTGTTCCGCGGGCATCTCCTTCGACATCGATTTTAAAATTTTTCCCGTTCAGAGTGCCTCCTCTGCAAATTTCAATGACGGATTGTGAAAGACTTCGATTAAGTTCCTCGGGAGAGACCGCATAACAAGACGAGCATGGGCCGATGACGGATGCACCAATCAGAAATAGCTGTCTTACCGCATGAGTCATACTATGCACTCGACAGTTGCGTCGCTTCATCGTGATGACTTGGCGTTGGAACGTCAAGTGCCCTGATCTCCGCGATATTCATTCGTTTGAGAAAGATGGCGTTCGCCGCAATCCGATGAAACCCGCCACGAATAGATTGTCGGGATTGTTGTAGAAATCCATCGACCGGCCAGTCTGCTCAATCCGGCCAGCGTTGAGGACGACGATGCGGTCGGCAAGGGTCATCGCCTCGACCTGGTCATGGGTGACATAGATCATCGTGGATTTGAGTTCCCGGTGCAGGCGGGCGATCTCGATCCGGGTGTTCACACGCAGGGCGGCGTCGAGGTTGGAGAGCTGTTCGCCGAAGAGAAATAGCTTGGGCGTGCGCACGATGGCCCGGCCGATCGCTACGCGCTGACGCTGATCCACCGAGAGTTCGGAGGGCGTCATCAAAGCATAATTCGTTCGTCAAGCGGGCGTTGCCCAAGCGGCTTAGGGGGCGGTGGAGACAGCTTTTGCGCCAGAGGCCCTTCATGCGTTTTGTTCCCGACAGCACCCGTTTGTCCCGCCGCCGCCTGCTGGCGACCGGCGCCGCCGTCAGCCTCTTTCCGATGCCGGGCCTGAGCCAGTCGGCGGCGCGGCCGGTATTCACCCATGGAGTACAGTCGGGCGATGTGGATGCGCGCGGCGGAATGGTCTGGACGCGGGTCGACCGGCCGTCGCGGGTGATGATGGAGGTCGCGACCACCGAGAGCTTCGCCGATGCGATCCGCCTCGCGCCCATCAATGCGCTGCCCGATACCGATTTCGCGGTGAAGCGGCTGCTGGAGCGGTTGCCGTCGGATCAGGAGATCTTTTACCGGATGGTGGCGGCGGATCTCGCGGACATCAACCTCGTCTCCGAGCCGATCGTCGGCCGGTTTCGCACCGCGCCCACCTCGCGCCGGTCGGTGCGGTTCGTCTGGTCGGGCGATACCGCCGGACAGGGCTGGGGCATCGATGAGACCGGCATGAAGACCTATGCCACCATGGCCCGCCACGAGCCGGATTTCTTCCTGCATTCGGGCGATACGATCTATGCCGACGGTCCGATGAAGGACAGCGTCGATCTGCCGGGCGGCGGCGTCTGGAAGAATGTCGTCCTGATCGACGAGAAGCGCAAGGTCGCGGAGACGCTGGACGAATATCGCGGCCAGTGGAAATACAACATGCTGGACGCGCATGTGCGCGCGATGAACGCGATGGTGCCGACCTTTTATCAGTGGGACGACCACGAGGTGGTCAACAACTGGTCGCCGGGCAAGGATCTGAGCGCGGATGAGCGCTATGCCGAGAAGTCGATCGCGGTGCTGGCGGCGCGGGCCGGGCGGGCGTTCCATGAGATGACGCCGATCCGCTATATGCCGACCGAGCCGGACCGGGTTTATCGCAAGATCGCCTATGGTCCGTTGCTCGACGTGTTCTTTCTCGACATGCGGACCTATCGCGGGGCCAACAGCGAGGGCAGGCAGGCGGAGATGACGCCCGAGTCGCGCATCCTCGGGGCCGAGCAGATGGCCTGGCTGATGCGCGAATTGGCCAATTCGCGTGCGACCTGGAAGGTGATCGCGGCGGACATGCCGATCAGCCTGAATGTCTGGGACAAGATCAACGACAATACCCGCTATGTCGAGGCCGTGGCGAATGGCGAGGATACGGCGCCGCTTGGCCGGGAGCTGGAGATCGCGGACCTGTTGCGGTTCATCAAGTCGGCGCGGGTGTCGAACGTCGTCTGGTTGACGGCGGATGTGCATTACACCGCCGCGCATCATTACGATCCGTCGCGGGCGAAGTTCACCGAGTTCGAGCCGTTCTGGGAATTTGTATCGGGGCCGCTGCATGCCGGGACGTTCGGGCCCAACGAGCTCGACATGACCTTCGGGCCCGAGGTCCGGTTCGTGAAGGCGCCCGAGGCGGGTCAGGTCAATCTGCCCCCGAGCGCGGGGATGCAGTTCTTTGGTCTGGTCGATATCGATGGCGCGACCGAGGCGATGACCGTGCGGTTGATGGACCGCGAGGATGTCGAATTGTGGAAGATCACGCTGGAGCCGGTGCGCTCCGCCTGAGGTTCAGGGCCGCAGGCGTTTGCCGGTGTCGTCGAACAGGAACTGGCGGGCGGGGTCGGGGGTCAGGTGGACGGGGGCGCCGACCTCGTAGGGATGCTCGCCGAATTTGCGCACGGTCAGGAGGCCGTGCGGGGCGGCGTGGATGAAGATGTTGGTTTCGGAGCCCAGATGCTCGACATGGCTGATGGTGCCGGGGATCTGGCCATGCTCGCGCGAGATGTCGAGATGTTCGGGACGGATGCCGAGGGTTTTCCCCGGAGCGCCAAGGGCGGCGGCATCGAGGAAATTCATCCGGGGTGAGCCGATGAAGCCCGCCACGAAGAGATTGTCGGGGTCGTTGTAGAGATCCATCGGCCGGCCGGATTGTTCGATCCTCCCTGCGTTGAGGACGGTGATGCGGTCGGCGAGGGTCATCGCCTCGACCTGGTCGTGGGTGACATAGATCATCGTGGCACGCAGTTCCCGGTGCAGGCGGGCGATCTCGATCCGGGTGTTCACGCGCAGGGCGGCGTCGAGGTTGGAGAGGGGTTCGTCGAAGAGGAAGAGTTTCGGGGTCCGGACGATGGCCCGGCCGATCGCCACGCGCTGGCGCTGGCCGCCTGAGAGTTCGGCGGGGCGGCGGTCGAGCAGGGCGTCGAGCGAGAGCATGGCCGAGGCGGATTTGACGCGGGTCGCGACGAGATCGGGTTTCGCGCCCGATTGTCTGAGCCCGAGGCTCATGTTGTCGCGCACGGTCAGGTGCGGATAGAGCGCGTAGGATTGAAAGACCATGGCGATTTCGCGCGCACTGGGCGGGGTGGCATTGACCCGCGCGCCGTCGATGGAGATGTCGCCGGAGGTTGCGTCCTCCAGCCCTGCGATGATGCGCAGCAGGGTGGATTTGCCGCAGCCCGAGGGGCCGACGAAGACGTGGAATTCGCCGTCGGCCACGGTCAGGCCGACGCCCTTGATGATTTCGGTCGGGCCGAAGGATTTGGTGACGTTTGTGAGGGTAAGCGCGCCCATGGTGTTTCCTCAGAGCGTGACGGGACGGCCGGACCGGATGCTCTCATCGGCGGCGAGACAGATCCGCAGCGAGGCCACCGCGTCGGCGAGATGGCGGGTGAGGTCGAGATCCTCGGTGATGGCGCGGGCAACGAAGGCGGCCTCGCGGTCGCAGAGCTGTTGATGGCCGGGCTCGTCGCTCATGTCGAGGTCGGTGTCCTGCCCGGGTCGGTGGAGCCGCAGGGTCGCGGCGCGGGTGTGGGTGTCGATATCGTCGGAGCGGGCGCTGTCGGGCATCCGGATCGAGACCGCGCCATTCGGTGAGATCACATCCTTGATGAAGAAGGCGGTGTCGGACATCATCGGACCCCAGCCCGCTTCGTACCAGCCGAGGGAGCCATCGGCGAAGAGCACCTGGAAATGGCCGTAATTGTACATAGTCTCGGCGATTTCGGGGGTCAGGCGCAGGCCCATGCCGCGGACCTCGGTGGCGGGGGCGTCGGTGATCTGGCACATCACATCGACATAATGCACGCCGCAGTCGACGATGGGCGAGGTGGTCCGCATCAAGGCCTTGTGGGTGTCCCAGGTCGGCCCGGAGGATTGCTGGTTGAGGTTGAGGCGGAAGACGTAAGGACCGCCGAGCGCGCGCGCCTCGGCGATCAGGCGGATCCAGGACGGGTGGTGGCGCAGGATATAGCCGACGACGCATTTGCGGCCGAGGCGCCGGGCGGTATCCGCGACCCGGGCGGCGTCGGCGGCGGTGGTCGCCAGGGGCTTTTCCACGAAGACATGCGCGCCCTGTTCCATCGCGGCGATGGCGAGGTCGGCGTGGCTGTCGGAATAGGTGGCGATGCAGACCAGATCCGGTGTCCGGTCGGGGATCCCGCGGGGATAATGCGCGAGTTCGGGGGGCAGGTCCACGGGCGAGCGGTTGACGAGGCCGACGATCTCGAAGGCGGGATTGTGGTGATAGGCGAGGGCGTGGGAGCGGCCCATGGTGCCAAGGCCGATGACGAGGGTGCGGATCGGGCTCATTGCGGGAAACCGGTTGTTAGGGGGATCGGGCGCATCAGGGACGCGTCGGCGGTTGGAGGTTGGTCATGGACGGGATTGGCGAGGCGGAGCTGGCGTCTTTGTTGAAATGCTGCGAGGAGGCGACGGGCGCCTTCATGCGGGGCGAGATGGAACGCTATCTGGAACTGATGCCCAGTGCGCCGGGATTCACCTTCGTCCATCCGTTCGGCGGGATGCCGGTGCGCAACGAGGACCGGGCGACGACGGTGCGGGCGGCGGCGGAGTATTTCCAGGGCGGAGAGGCGTCGATCGAAGTCGTGTCGGTGCATTCCTCGGGCGATCTGCTGGTGCTGGTGATGATCGAGCGGCAGCGGGGCGAGGTCTGCGGTCTGCCGGAACAGGACTGGTCCCTGCGGGTGACGCAGGTCTATCGGCGCGACGGCGGAACCTGGCGCGTGGTGCATCGGCACGCCGATCCGATGGTGCGCGAGGTCGGGCTGGAGATGGCGGCGGCGATCGCGCGCGGCTGACGCGTGCCGGGCGGGTTTTGCGCCAGGTGAGTCGAAAGTTGTAGGCATTTTCCGGGGCAGGATTGACACGGAGTCTCCCTTGAAAGGCGATTTCCTTAACGGGGTCGATCTAGACAAAAAGGGAACATTTCGAACCAGAGAGTCACGATGCGGAAAATGTCCGGCCTCACGGCGGTTCTCGTCCGGGAAAAGACGCTGTTCTGCGCCATCGCGGTGATTGCAATGGGCGTTGGAATCCATTTTGACGCGACGGAACTCTTTCTGCGCTATGCCGAAACGCATGAAGCCTACGAGCTGGACGAGATGCTCTGGAGCGTCCTGTGCGTCGGCGTCGTGGCGATGGTGGTCCTCTCCCGCGCCCGGTCGCGGCTCGCCCAGCAGGTCGCGCTCCGCCTGGGGGCCGAGAGGGACGCGGCGTTTCTGGCCCTCCATGATCCGCTGACCCGACTGCGCAATCGCCATTTCCTCGACATCTTTCTGGAGGAGGTGGAGGCGGGCGGGAACAAGGAGGCGCCGCTGGGCCATTTTGTGTTCGCGGTCGATCTCGACGGGTTCAAGCAGGTCAATACCCTGATCGGTCATGCCGGGGGCGATGCCATTCTGTGCGAAACCGCGCGCCGCCTGACCGAAATCGAGGGGGTTGAACTCTGTGCCCGCGTGGGGGGCGATGAGTTCATCCTGATCGCGGACCGCCGCCGTGTCCCGGAGAGCCGGGCGCTCGCGGCCGAGATCGTCGCGCGGCTGAGCGAGCCGGTCACGGTGGGCGGCGTCACCGCCCAGATCGGCGCCTGCGTCGGTATCGCCGAGGTGCCGCGGGATACGGCCAGTCTGTACGAGGCCATCGTCTTCGCGGACAATGCCCTCTATGCGTCCAAACGCACGGGCCGGGGCACCATCACGGAATTCACGATGGAGATGAGCACGGCCCTGAAACGCCGGGCGGCGTCGGAGGCGGCCCTCAGGGAGGCGATCGATTCGGGCGCGATCCGGCCGCATTACCAGCCGCTCTATAATCTCGGGGATGGCGCCCTGATCGGATTCGAGGCGCTGGCCCGCTGGACGAGGCCGGACGGCTGCTCCGTGCCGCCGGACGAGTTCATCGCCATGGCCGAGGATCTCGGCCTGATCCTCGATCTGTCGGATCATCTGCTCCGATGCGCCTGCGCCGATGCGAAGGGCTGGCCCGCGCATCTGAGGCTGTCGTTCAACATCTCGGCGGTGCAACTCGACGACCGGATGCTGACCCGGCGGATGATGTGGATTCTCGATGCCACGGATTTCGATCCCGCGCGCCTCTGGATCGAGATCACCGAGACCACGCTGGCCCTGAACCTCGACCGCGCGAGACAGATCATCGGCGAGATGCGGGCGATGGGCATCCGGATCGCCCTGGATGATTTCGGCACCGGCTATTCCAGCCTCGCCCAGCTGGCCAATTTCCGCTTCGATGCGATCAAGATCGACCGGAGCTTCATCTCCGGCTCCGGAGCCTGCCCCGACCAGCGCGAGATCGTTCGCGCCATCATCGGCCTTGGTCGTGGATTGGGCATCCCCTTGACCGCCGAGGGGGTCGAGGAACGGGAGCAGATGGAATGGCTGAGGGGGATCGGCTGTGATGTCGCGCAAGGGTATCTGCTCGGCCGTCCCATGCCCGCCGCGGAGGCGGCCCGGATCGCGGAGGAGCTGGACCAGCCCGTCCGACGCGCCGCCGGGTGATCCGGCGCCGGGCGGCGTCATTTGACGGCTCCGGCGGTGATGCCGCGGATCAGTTGGCGCGAGAAGACGAGATAGAGCACGAGCACCGGCAGAATCGCGAGGCTGAGCGCCGCGAGCACCGCGTTCCAGTTGGTGACGAACTGGCCGATGAAGACCTGGGAGCCGAGGGTGACGGTCTTGGTCGCCTCGGCGGGCGCGAGGATCAGCGGAAACCAGAGGTCGTTCCAGATCGGGATCATGGTGAAGACCGCCACCGTCGCCATCGCCGGGCGGACCAGCGGCAGGACCAGGGTAAAGAAGATCCGGTATTCCGAGAGGCCATCGACGCGGCCCGCGTTCTTGAGGTCATCCGACACGCCGCGCATGAATTCCGAGAGGATGAAGACCGCGAGCGGCAAACCTTGCGCGGTATAGACGAGGATGAGGGCGAGGAGCGTGTTGACGAGGTGGCTGGCCACCATCAGCTGAAGGATCGCGACGGTGCCGAGGCGGATGGGGATCATGATGCCGAGCGCGAGATAGAGGCCGAGCAGCCGGTTGCCCCGGAAGCGGTATTCCGACAGGGCAAAGGCCGCCATCGCCCCGAAGAGCAGCACCCCGGCGAGGGAGGCGAGGGTCACGACGAGGCTGTTCTGGAAGTAATGCAGGAAATCGCCCTGGGCGAGCACGGTCCGGTAGCCGACGAGATCGAAGCTGTCCGGGCCGGGGAGGCCGAGCGGATCGGAGAAGATCGCCTTGCGGGATTTGAAGCTGTTGATGACGATCACGAAGACCGGGAACAGGGCGATCACCGTATAGAGCAGCAGGATCGCATGGGCGGCGAGGGTGCGTTTCATGCGCGGGCTCCGAGGGCGCGGGAATAATAGGTGACGATCTTGCCATTGGTCAGGTGGGCCGTGCCGACCGGTTCGAAGCCGAGGGCGGCATGGAAGGCGTCGGAGGCCGGGTTCGGCGGGTCGGCGTTGATTTCGCAGACGATCCGGTCGTGATGGTGCGCGCGGGCGTGGGCGATCAGGTCGGCATAGAGGCGCCGGGCGTGGCCCTGTCCCCGCGCCCGGGGGGCGACCACGACGCGGTCGACATAGACGAAGCGCGGGAAGCGGTCGCGGAACCAGAGGAAATTCGGGCTGTCATAGGGCGCGTCCTGGTCGAAGGCGAGCAGGAGCGCCTCGGTCCCGATCCGGGTGGCCCGGAAGGCGAAGGCCGCGAGGTCGCGCATCCGCTCGGCCCGGAGCCACGAGAGTTCCGCCGCGTGGGCATTGTTGAGCGCCAGCAGGGCCGGGGAGGGATCAAAGGGGAGGATCGGATCCATGGCGCCTCAGAACTGATAGCGGCGCAGGCGGGTCTGGACCCCGAAGAGATAGACCGAGACCCCGGCGAGGATGATGAAGAACATGGCGGTGGCGATGGTCGCCCCCATGTTCGGATCGCCCAGTTGCAATTGGAACCCGAAGAAGGTGCGATAGAGGAAGGTGCCGAGGATGTCGGTGGCGAAATTCGGCCCCGCGAGTGCGCCCTGGCTGACGTAGATCAGGTCGAAGGCGTTGAAATTGCCGACGAAGGTCAGGATCGATATGATCCCGATCGAGGGCAGGATCAGCGGCAGCTTGATCTTCCAGAATTGCGCGGGGCCGGTGAGGCCGTCGAGTTCGGCGGCCTCGATGATTTCGTCGGGGATCGAGAGCAGGGCCGCGTAGATCAGCATCATCGGGATGCCGACGAACTGCCAGACCGAGATCAGGGCGAGGGTGGTGAGCGCCGTGCCCTCCTTGCCGAGGAAGGGCATGAACAGGGATTTGAGGCCGACCGCGTCGAACATCGAGGGCGCGATGCCCCAGATCGGCGAGAGGATCAGTTTCCAGGCGAAGCCAACGATCACGAAGCTGAGCACCGTGGGGATGAAGATCGCGGCGCGGTAGACGGCGGCAAAGCGCATCCGGGGGGAAGAGAGCAGGGCCGCGAGCAGGATGCCGATCGGGTTCTGGACCAGCATATGGACCAAGAAGAACCAGGCATTGTTGGCGAGCGCGTTCCAGAAGCTGGCCGACCAGCGCGGATCGGTGAAGAGGGTGCGGAAGTTGGCGAGACCGACGAACAGGCTCTCGCGCTCGGGCGTGGTGGTGAAAAGCGAGAGATTGAGCGTGGCCGCCAGTGGCACGATCATGATCGCGGTATAGACCAGCACCGCGGGGGCGAGAAAGACCGCGATATGCCAGCGAAACGGGCGGCGTTCAGCCATGATGTCCCTCGGGCCGGAAGGGCATTGGATCGCCAGGGCGGCGGTCGGGCGAAAGGGACCCCGCGCGGAACGCGGGGCCGAGGGGATTATTGCTGCGGGGCATACCAGGCGGCGAGGCCGTCCTGGAGGCGTTTGGCGGCGGCTTCCGGGGTTTCGGTGCCGCGGATCACGTTGGCGGCGGCGTTCCAGGTCTCGTTTTCGAGATTGGGCGTGCCGCGCGACAGGATCTGATAGGTCGAGCGGATCGTGCTCTGGCAGGTTTCACGCCAGCCGACCATTTCCTGTGCCAGGGGATCGTCGAGTTTGACCGGGGTGCTGGAGAGCGAGAAGAAGCCGGGCAGGGCGTTGGAATAGATCGTGGCGAATTCCGGGGAGCCGACCCATTCGAGGAAGGTCCGGGCTTCCTCCGGATGCTTGGTGGCGGCGTTCATGCCCAGCGCGATATCGACATGGTCCGAGATATAGCAGCTGTCCCCGGCCTTGGGGACCGGCGGCGGGAAGGCGCCCATCTCGAATGAGTCGCCGATCTGGGCGCGGAAGCCCGAGATCTCCCACGAGCCCGCCGGATAGATCGCGGCGCGGCCGAGGGTGAAGAGGTTCTGGCTGTCGGGATAGGTCTGCGATTCGAACCCGTCGCCGAGATAATCCTTCCATTTGGCCAGTTCGCGGAACGGCTGGACCCAATCCTCGTCGGTCAGCTTCTGCGAGCCCGCGATCAGGGCGAGGCGGCCGTCCTCGCCCTTCCAGTAGTTCGGGCCGATGTTCTGATAGCCCATCGTCGCGGCTTCCCACTGATCGTTGGTGCCCATCGCCATCGGGACATAGGTGCCGTTTTCCTTGATCTTGGCGAGGGCGGCGAAGAATTCCTCCTCGGTCTTGGGCGGCTCGATCCCAAGCTCGGTGAAGATCGCCTTGTTGTAGATGAAGCCATGGATCACCGAGGCGATCGGCACGCAGAAGGTGTGCTTGCCATCGTCGGTGGACCAGCCGGATCTGGCGACGGGCGAGAAATTCGCCATGGCCTTGAGATCGGTCAGGTCGGCGAGCTGTTTCTTCTCATAGAGATTGAGCGAGGCGTCGAACGGGCGGCAGGTGATCAGATCGCCCGCGCTGCCTGCGTCGAGCTTGGAATTCAGCGCGGCATTGTATTCGGTCGGCGCGGTCGGATTGAACTTGAGCTTGATCCCGGGATGCGAGGCCTCGAAGGCGGGGATGATCGTTTCCTGCCAGATCGTCAGGTCGTCGTTGCGCCAGCTCTCGATATTGAGCGTCACATCCTCGGCAAAGGCGGCATTGGCGCCCAAGAGGGTCGTGCAGAGCAGAAAGCCCCGCGCGTTGAACCACGTCATGCTTCGTCTCCCGGTTGGCGGTCCTTGGCGGGACCGGTGGTGTGGCGGGCCCCTCGGAGGGACACTGGTTATGGCTCGCGCAGGCGGGCGAGGGCGGGACCGAGATGGCCGCCGCTCTCCACCAGCAGCCGATAGGCGGTTTCGAGATCGGGGGCGCCCGCGGCCAGAAGGACGGCGGGCTTGACCTCGCCGCCGCTCGCATCGAGCGCGCTGGTCGCGCTCAGGATATCGGCGCCCGAGATTTCGGCGGTGATCCGGGCGGCGCGGTCGCGCAGCTTGGCATTGTCGGCGACCAGATTGACCATGAAACCGTCATGCACATGGCCGAGCAGGCTGCCGGCCAGGGTCGAGAGCATGTTGAGGGCGATCTTGGCCGCCGTGCCCGCGCCCATCCGGGTCGAACCCGCGAGCAGTTCCGGGCCGGTGTCGATAAGGATCGGGATGTCCGCGATCCGCGCCAGCGCGCCGTCCGGAACATTGACGAGGGCGATCAGGGTGGCCCCGGCCGCCTTGGCCCCCTCGGCGACGGCGAGTGTATAGGGGGTGCCGCCGCTGGCCGACACGGCGACGAGGCAATCGTCCGGGGTGAAGGCGGTGGCGGCGAGGTCCCTGGCGGCCAGGTCCGGGTCATCCTCGACCGCGCCGGTCATCGCGAGCAGGGCCGAGGCGCCGCCCGCGAACAGGATCGGCGTGCGTTCGGGCGGTATCCCGAACGTCCCCGCCAGTTCCAGCGCATCGGCGAGCGCCATCAGGCCCGAACTGCCGGCTCCGGCATAGGCGAGCCGCCCGCCCGCGCGCAGGGCCCGCGCCCCGGCCTCGGCGGCGCTCGCGATCGCGGGCAGGGCGGACCTCACCTCGGCCGCCGCCGCCAGTTGCGCATCGAGAAGATGGCTCAGGGCCTCGGCGGGGGGCAGCGCCTGGAGTCCCGGGGCCTTGGGATGTCGTTGCTCAGTGGGTCTGGGCTCGGGGTGTCGGGGGGACATGCTGATTCCTCTCCAGACAGGGAGGATGCCAAAGAAATACCAATTGTCCAGACTTTTCCCGGCAAGGGGAATTTTCCGCGCAACCGAGCGGGGGCTTTGCAGACTGGTATCATTTTGGTATTATCCCCGAGAAGGGAGTCGCCCATGAAGCTTTATCTCGGCGTGGATGGAGGCGGCACAGGATGCCGGGCGGCCGTGGCGGACGGGACCGGCCAGGTGCTCGGCACCGGCGAGGGCGCCTCCGCCAACATCATGTCCGATCCCGACGGCGCATGCGAGAACATATTGATGGCGGCGCGCGCGGCGCTGATCGCGAGCGGGGCCGAGGCGGAGCTGGGCGATCTGCGCGCGGTTCTGGGCCTCGCGGGGGCGAATGTGCCCGAGGCGGCGGAGCGGCTGCTGGCGCGCCTACCCTTTGCCACCGCCCGGATCGAGAGCGACGCGGTGATCGCCCTGAAGGGGGCGCTGGGCGAGGCGGACGGGATCACGGCGACGCTCGGCACCGGCTCGATCTTTGCCTCGCAGCGGGACGGGGTGATCCGCACGATCGGCGGCTGGGGCTTCCGGCTCGGCGATCAGGGCAGCGGCGCGCGGATGGGGCGCGACCTGCTGGAGGCGGCGCTGCTCGCCCATGACGGATTGCGCCCGCGCTCGGCCCTGCTCGACGAGGTGGTGGTGGAGGTGGGGGGCCCCGAGGCGCTGGTCTCCTTCGCCCATGACGCGAGCCCGGCGGATTTCGCGCGGTATGCCAAACGGATCGTCGGGGATTACCTCGACGGCGACGAGGGCGCGCGCTGGGTGATGGATCGGGCCGAGGCCGATATCGTCGCGGCGATCGATCATCTGCGCATCGAGGGGGACGTGCCGATCTGTTTTCTCGGCGGACTCGGCCGGGTCTTTGCCCTGAGGCTCCGGGACCGGTATGCCGACCTGATCCAGGAGCCGAAGGGCACGGCGCTCGACGGGGCGCTGGCGCTGGCGCGGGGGCTGCCGTGACGGCGGCGCTGTTCTCACCGGCGGCGTTCGGCGCGGGAGAGGACGGGCCGCTCTATCTCCAGCTCAGCCGCCGGATCGCCAGCGAAATTTTGAACGGCGGCCTCAAGCCGGGGCAGGGCCTGCCGCCGGAGCGCGAGATGGCGGCGCTGACCGGCCTGAGCCGGGTCACGGTGCGCAAGGCGGTGCAGGCGCTGGTGCGCTCGGGTCAGCTGGTGCAACGGCGGGGGTCGGGGACCTTCGTGGCGCCGAAGGTCGAGCGGGTGGAACAGGCGCTCTCGATGCTGACCTCCTTCACCGAGGATATGGCGCGGCGTGGCAAGCGGGTCGAATCGGTCTGGCTCTCACGCGCGATCCATGCGCCCTCGCCGGAGGAGATGATGGCGCTCGGCGTCGGTCCCCGGGTCCGGGTCGCCCGGCTGGAGCGGGTCCGGCTCGCCGACGGGGTGGCGATGGCGATCGAGCGGGCGGCGCTGACGCTGGTCGATCTGCCCGATCCGCTGGCGGTGGAGCGCTCGCTTTATGCCACGCTCGCGGAACGGGGCCTGAGGCCGGTGCGGGCGGTGCAGCGGATTTCGGCGATGAACCTGACGGCGCGCGACGCGGGGCCGCTGGAGGTGCCGGTGGGGTCGGCGGCGCTCCGGATCGAGCGGCTGTCCTATCTCGCGAGCGGGCGGGTGGTGGAATTCACCCGTTCGGTCTATCGCGGCGATGCCTATGACTTCGCCGCCGAGTTGCGTATCCCCGCCGAGGCGGCGGGTTCGGAGGAAGGGGTGACATGAGGGACGATCGGACGTTCATGCGGGCGGAGGTCGAGGATATCCCCGCCGCCGCCGAACGGTTTCTCGCGGGCGCGCGGGGCGAGATCGAGGCGGCGGCGGCGGCGATGCGCGCGCTCGATCCGGGGCTTCTGGTGACCGTGGCGCGGGGATCGTCGGATCACGCGGCGACCTATCTCAAATACGCGGTGGAGCTCGGGGCGGGCGTGCCGGTCGCCTCGGTCGGTCCTTCCATCGCCTCGGTCTATGGGCGCAAGCTGCGGCTGGGGCGGGCGGCCTGCGTCGGCATATCGCAATCGGGCCAGAGCCCGGACATCGTCGAGATGATGCGCGGGGCGAGGGCGGGCGGCGCCCTGACGCTTGCCATCACCAATTTCGCGCAGGCGCCGATGGCGGCGGCCTGCGATCATACGCTGGCGCTCCGGGTCGGGCCGGAGCAGAGCGTGGCGGCGACCAAGACGTTCGTGGTGTCGGTTCTGGCGGCGCTCGCGCTGGTGGCGGACTGGCGCGAGGACGTGGATCTGGCGGCGGCGGTCCGGGACGCGCCGGAGGCGTTCGCGCGGGCGCTCGACTGCGACTGGACGCCGCTCTCGGATCGGCTGGTGTCGGCGGGGTCGCTCTTCGTGCTCGGGCGCGGTCCGGGATTTGCAATCGCGAACGAGGTGGCGCTCAAGTTCAAGGAGACCTGCGGGGTCCATGCCGAGAGCTACAGCGCGGCCGAGGTCCTGCATGGTCCGGCGGCGCTGGTGCGGACGCGGTTCCCGGTGCTGGCGCTCGGGGTGGCGGACGCGGCCCTGCCGGGCGTGGTGACGACGGCGGAGCGGCTGGCCGGGCAGGGCGCGGATGTGTTTCTGACGGCCGAGGGGGCGGGACCGCGGGTGACGGCGCTGCCCTCGGTCGGGGATCTGCATCCGCTGCTGGCGCCCTTGGCGCTGGTGGTTTCGTTCTATGTCTGTGTCGAGGGGCTGGCGCGGCGGCGGGGCCTCAATCCCGACCAGCCGCCGCATCTGCGCAAGGTTACGGAGACGATATGACTCGGATCATTCTGACGGGGGCCACGATCTTTGACGGAGAGCGGTTGCACGAGGGCGCGGATCTGGTGATCGAGGATGGAACCGTCGCCGAAATCCTGCCCGAGGGGATGGATGCCGAGGGCGCGGTCATCGAACTCGACGGCGGCCTGATCGCGCCGGGCTTCATCGATCTTCAGGTGAATGGCGGCGGCGGCGCAATGTTGAACGACGCGGCGAGCGTCGAGGGGATCAGGGCGATCTGCGCGGCCCATGCGCCGGCGGGCACGACGGGCCTCCTGCCGACCCTGATCAGCGACACGCCCGAGGTCACCCGCGCGGTGATCGAGGCGGGCGTGGAAGCGGGCCGGGCGCGGGTGCCGGGCTTCCTGGGTCTCCATCTCGAAGGGCCGCATCTCGATCCGGCGCGCAAGGGGGCGCATGATCCCGCCCGGATCCGCCCGATGACCGAGGCCGATCTCGCGCTCCTGATCGAGGCGGCGGGCCGGTTGCCGAGCCTGATGGTGACACTTGCCCCCGCGAGCGTGACCTTGCGCCAGATCGCGGCCCTGCGGGCGGCGGGGGTGATCGTCAGCCTCGGGCACAGCGATGCGACGGCGGTCGAGGCCGGGGACGTCTTCGCGGCGGGGGCGCGGGCCGTGACCCATCTCTTCAATGCGATGAGCCCGCTCGGTCACCGTGAGCCGGGGGTGGTGGGGGCGGCGCTCGACGCAGGCGAGGTCTATGCCGGATTGATCGCGGATGGCGTCCATGTCGCACCGGAGGTGATCCGGATCGCCCTCGCCGCCAAGCGCAAGCCCGACCGGATCTTCCTCGTAACCGATGCGATGGCGATCGCGGGCACCGATTTTCCGGAATTCGCCCTGGGTGGTCGGCGCATCCTGCGGCGCGAGGGACGGTTGACGCTGGAGGACGGGACGCTGGCCGGGGCGGATTGCGACATGCCGGGGTCGGTGAAATTTCTGGTCGAGCGGGTCGGCGTGACCGTCTCGACCGCGCTGCGCATGGCGAGCACGATCCCCGCGGCCTGTATCGGTCGGGGCGATCGTCTGGGCAGCCTGGCCCCCGGGGCCGCCGCCGATATCGTGCATCTCGATTTTGATTTCGGAGTGCGGGGGGTCTGGCGCGGGGGGCAGGCGGTTCTGGCCAGAGCGATGTCCAGGCGGATGGATTCATCCGCCGATTAAGAAGTCGCGGCACACAAACCAGAGCGATGTCCGGCCGAGTGGATCAAACCGCTCATTGGAGCGACTTTCAATCGAACAGGCTCATTCGATTGAAAGTCGTTTAGATTCAAATAGATAAACTGGAGAATGAGGGCGGTGCGAACGGGAAACCGCTCTAGTCTCTGATCGTGAAGCCGGCGGGCACGCTGCCCGGGGCGGTCGGTTCGGTGATCACCTGATCGACCCGGGCCTGGGGCGGGCCCTGGTGGAAGGCCGCGATCATCTCCTGGACCGCCTCCCCTGGCCCCGCGATGACGGCGCGGACCGATCCATCGGCATGATTGGCCACCCAGCCGTCCAGACCGAGGCGAAGGGCGCGGCGCTCGGTCCAGGCGCGAAAGCCCACGCCCTGGACCCGGCCGAT
The DNA here is from genome assembly GCA_048594665.1 of Amaricoccus sp. Lineage (GTDB taxonomy): Bacteria > Pseudomonadota > Alphaproteobacteria > Rhodobacterales > Rhodobacteraceae > Amaricoccus. The sequence goes on from JBMDWT010000033.1 coordinate 173,468, forward strand.
CACCTGAACCGCGAAGGCGCGCTTTTCCATGGGCGGGGTCTCTCCGGCAATGGGAGCGGTGTCCGGTCGCACTTCGCGCACCTCCACCGCTGACTTCATTTCGATCCACGATGTCTCGAGTCTTCGAATGAGTCCCTCGCCTTGGCAATCGTTTTGTTTGAAGGCCCGCGATTTTCGGGGCATCGAAAGGGCCATTTGATCAGAAATCACTCTGTCTGAACGTCCGCCATTCCTGAGCCATCGAAGGCGTTTGCCCGATCAGAGGTCGCTCGGTACGACCTTTCACGATTTCCAAGTCATCGAAGGAGTCCCTTCGATTAGAGCGCACAACCTGACGGGGTCAGGTCTCGTGCTCTATCTCTATGATTTGGAAGGAATTTTTCCGATCCTCGTTTCACTCCGGTCGGATTGCGCTCTGGAAATCGCTTTGGACGCGTCGTCCCCAGAGATCATAATCCGCCGCTTCCTCGACTTCCACCGCGAGGATATCCCCGGGCTTCAGATCCTCGAAATCCTCGTCGATGAAGAGATTGCCGTCGATTTCCGGCGCATCCGCCTCGGTCCGGCAGGTGGCGCCCTCGTCGTCCACCTCGTCGACGATCACGCGCAGGACGCGTCCGACCTTGGCCTCCAGCTTGGCCGCGCTGATCTCCTGCGAGCGTTCCATGAAGCGGTTCCAGCGCTCCTGCTTCACCTCCGCCGGAACATGGTCGGGCAGGGCATTGGCCCGCGCGCCCGCGACATTCTCGTACTGAAAACAGCCGACCCGGTCGAGTTGCGCCTCTCCCAGCCAGTCGAGCAGATGCTGGAATTCCGCCTCGGTCTCGCCCGGGTATCCGACGATGAAGGTCGAGCGCAGGGTGATGTCGGGGCAGACCGCGCGCCAGCGGGCGATTTCATCCAAGGTCCTGGCGCTCGCCGCCGGACGGGCCATGCGTTTGAGCACCGCCGGATGGCTGTGCTGGAACGGGATGTCGAGATAGGGCAGGATCGCGCCCTCCGCCATCAGCGGGATCAGGTCGCGCACATGCGGATAGGGATAGACGTAATGGAGCCGGACCCAGGCCCCGAGCGTCCCGAGTTCGCGCGCCAGATCGGTGAGATGGCTGCGCACCGGGCGGTCGTGCCAGAGGGTGGTGTCATGCCGGCGGTCGAGCCCATAGGCGGAGGTGTCCTGGCTGATCACCAGCAATTCGCGCACCCCGGCCTCGACCAGCTTCTCGGCCTCGCGCAGGACGGCATGGGCGGGACGCGACTGGAGTTTGCCGCGCATGTCCGGGATCACGCAGAATTTGCATTTGTGATCGCAGCCCTCGGAGATCTTGAGATAGCTGTAATGCCGGGGCGTCAGATGCACCGCCGTCGCGGGCAGAAGGTCGATGAACGGATCGGGCGCGGGCGGCACCGCCCGGTGGACCGCGTCCAGCACCTGTTCATATTGATGCGGGCCCGTCACCGCCAGAACCGAAGGGTGGGTGCCCCGGATATAGGTCTCGTCCGCCCCGAGGCAGCCGGTCACGATCACCCGGCCATTCTCGGCCAGCGCCTCGCCGATGGCATCCAGGCTCTCGGCCTTGGCGCTGTCGAGAAAGCCGCAGGTGTTGACGATCACCACCTCGGCGCCGGAATAATCGGGCGAGATCGCATATCCTTCGGCGCGCAGCCGGGTCAGGATGCGTTCGGAATCCACCAAGGCCTTGGGGCAGCCGAGCGAGACCATGCCGATGCGCGGCTGGCCCGGACGGGGCGCCTCTGGGATACGGGCGGCGGCGCGGTCGGGCCGCAGGTCGGGAGGGTTCTGGCTCATGGACCGGCCCCATAGCCGGTCCTGGCGATCTTGCAAAGACGCGATTACTGCTCGCCGCCGTGCGAATCGATATAGGCGATCACGGCATGCCGGTCGTCCTCGGATTTCAGGCCCGCGAAGGCCATCTTGGTGCCGGGAACCAGCTTCTTGGGGTTTTCGAGATAGATGAACAGCTCGTCATTGTTCCAGACGACGCCATCCTCGCCCGCCTTGATCATCGCAGGCGAATATTTGAAGTCCGGCACGCTGCCCGCCTTGCGGCCGACCACGCCCGTCAGCATCGGCCCGACCCGGTTCTCCGCGCCTTCGCCGATCATGTGGCAGGCGGCGCAGCGCTTGAATATCTTTTCGCCCGCGGCGACCAGGGCGGCGTCGTCCTGTGCGAGGGCCGGCAGCGCGCCCAGGGCGCCGCAGCCGATCATGAACAGCGCGAGTATCTTGTTTTGCATTTCCATCCCATCCAACTTTCGTTTCCGTCACTGCCGTTGAACCCCGGACCGCCTCTGGCCTCCCCGGGCATTTTCTTCCGACGTGGGCACAACATAGAGCGATCCGCGGCGGCTGCAATCGGTCGATTGTCGCGCCAAAGGTCGCAGTCGCGGCCGTGGCGCATTGACCACGCCAGGGCTTCGCGCGAGAAGGCCCGCGCGACAGCGGGAGGCTTTGGAATGCGCAGACTTGTCACGACCGGATCGCCCTTCGAGACGGAATTCGCCTACAGCCGGGCGGTGGTCCAGGGCGACTGGTGCTTTGTCGCCGGGACGACCGGATATGATTACGAGGCGATGACGATGCCCGAGGATGTCGGCGCCCAGGCGACGAACGCGCTGGCCACGATCGGCAAGGCGCTGGCGGAGGCGGGCTTCGCCTTCGGGGACGTGGTGCGCACGGTGATCTATCTGACCGACCCCGCCGATCATCCCGCCATCGGCCCGGCCCTGCGCGCGGCCTTCGGCGACAGCCGGCCGGCGAATTCGACCGTCATCGCCGGATTGATTCGCCCCGAGATGAAGGTGGAGATCGAGGTCACGGCTTTCCGGGCTTGAGATCGGCCCGCCGCTCGGGCAAACTCGCCCCCGAGGCACGTTCGACTTGGTCGGACGACCTATCCGGAGAACAAGGCGGGGATCCCTCGGGGCAAAGAGCCCGCTGTCCGGGTGTGGGGAACAGGAATTCTATTGACTGGAGGTCTTTGTCTTGACTCGCATGATGAAATTCGCCGCCGCCGCGGCGGTCGCGGCCCTCGCGTCGGGCGCCGGTATGGCCAACGCCCAGGCGATGATCGGCGGTCCGTATGTCAAGGGGTTTGGCGGGTTCAGCTTCCCGCTCTCCGACAATACCTCGTTCAACGAGGTCGGAACCAACATCAACCAGGATTATTCGCTGGACTACAAGACCGGCTATACCTTGGGTGTCGCGGCGGGCTATGCCGTGTCCAACAGCCTCGCCCTCGAGCTGGAATATGCCTATCGCAACGCTGATTCCGACAGCAGCATCGGCGGCCATACCAGCTCGAACGCGATCATGGGCAATGCGATCTATCGGTTCAATCCGATCGGCGCGACCGGACAGATCGTGCCCTACGCCGGCGGCGGCATCGGTATCGCGAACGTCGATCTCGCGACCGACGATCTCGGCGACTTCAAGAGCACCGGCAATTTCGCCTATCAGGCGATGGCCGGCATCGGCTACGCGGTGACCCCGAACATCACCCTGATGGGCGAGGCGCGTTATTTCTCGACCAAATCCAGCGAAGTGAAGCATCAGGGCCTTCAGGGCGACATCAGCTTCAGCACGGTCGACCTGCTGTTTGGCGCAAGCTACAGCTTCTGATCCCGGCGGCGGCTCCCCCGGGAGCCGCGTCAGCCTCATGTGGTCGCGCCTTCGATCAGGGTAAAGCCCATGTCGAGCGTCGTCGCCGGTGCGTTGAGGGCGATCAGACGCGCGCCGGTTTCGCCGACCTCGGCGCGGGGGGTGCGGATGGTCGTCAGCCGCTGGGGCGCGTATTGTCCGATATCGAGCCCATTGAACCCGACGATCGCAAGCTCGTCCGGAATGGCGATCCCCTGTGCCAGGCAATGGAAATATCCACCCATCGCCATGTCGTCGTTGGAAAAATAGATGGCGTCGAGGTCGGGGGCGAGGGTGAGCAGGCGCTCCAGCCCGTCGCGACCGCCCCGGATCGACGAACCCTGGGGCAGGATCTCGGTGGCGGCGATGCCGAGGCCGGTTTCGGCGAGGGCGTCGCGAAATCCCTCATAGCGCTTGGTGGCGCGCCGGTCATGGTCGAGATGATGACCGATATAACCGATCCGCCGATAACCGCGTTCGACCAGATGGCGGGCGGTGACACGACCGGCCTCGCGGTTGGAATAGCCGACGACGAGGTCGATCCCGGGCCCGTCGGTATCGAGCAGCTCCACGATCCGGATCCCCGCGCTGCGCAGCATCAGATGCGCGTGATCGGTATGGTCGAGCCCCGCGATCAGGATCGCCGAGGGGCGCCAGCTGAGCAGCGATTCGATCACCGCCTCCTCGCGCTCGATCTTGTAATCGGTGACGGCGATGACCGGCTGGAGCCCCGCCTCGATCAGGACCGCGTTCGCCGAACTCAGCAGTTCCGGAAAGACGATATTGGTGAGCGAGGGAATGACCAGCCCGACCAGCCGCGAATCGGTGGAGGCCAGCGTGCCCGCGATCCGGTTCGGCACATATCCCAGATCGCGCGCGGCGGAGAGGACCTGTTCGCGCGTCTCGGCCGAGACCGAGCCCCGGCCCCGCAGGACCCGCGAGACCGTGCTTTCCCCCACCCCCGCGCGGCGCGCCACATCGGCCAGTGTCACCGCCGGTGCGCCGATCCGCGAAGGTTGCCACATCAAGCTCTCCCGTTCCAAATTCTCAAAAGGGTGGCGCCTTGAATCTTGCACACCAAACAGGAAGAAAAATCAACTTCCGGATGATTGGCGCTCTCGGCGCCTCGTGATGGTTGAATCAACAGAAACTCAGGACCGGCCACGGAGCAAAAAATAATTCTTATCTGTTCGCCCGACGAAGTATAATATGTCTTGAGAGAGGAGGCAATATGCCGCGTTTTTGTGCTAATCTTTCGATGATGTTCACGGAATGGTTGTTTCCTGATCGTTTCGCGGCAGCGGCGGATGCTGGCTTCACGGCCGTCGAATTTCTGTTCCCCTATGAATTCGACCCGGATTTCATTGCCGAACGCCTGCGGGCGAATGGGTTGACGCAAGTGCTGTTCAACCTTCCCCCCGGCGATTGGGCCGGGGGGGAGCGCGGGCTCGCCGCCTTGCCCGACCGGTTCGAGGAGCTGAAAGCCGGGGTGGCCCTTGGTCTGCGCTATGCCGAGGCGACCGGGGCGCGGCGGCTGCATCTGATGTCGGGCCTGGGCTCGGGGGCGGCGGCGGCGGCTTCGTGGCGGCGGGCGGTGCTCTGGACGGCGGAGGCCGTGGCGGCGGCGGGGATCGACCTTCTGATCGAGCCGATCAATCCGCGCGACATGCCGGGTTACTATCTCGGGGATTTCACGCTCGCCGAGGATCTGATCGAAGAAAGCGGCCTTCCCAATCTCAAGCTCCAGTTCGATATCTATCACCGGCAGATCCTGCGCGGCGACGTGACGATGGCGCTGCGGCGCCTGATGCCGGTCATCGGCCATATCCAGATCGCCAGTGTTCCGGCGCGACAGGAGCCGATGAGCGGGGAATTGAACGATGCCTTCCTGTTCGCCGAACTGGACCGGCTGGGCTATGGCGGATTTGTCGGCTGCGAATACCGGCCGGCGGGCGCGACCCGCGACGGGCTGGGATGGTTCCGGGATTATCGACCCGGCGCCTGAGAGCCGGGGGCGCCGCTGTCCGCGCATCCATTTTCAAATACGCCATATTTTTCAATATCTTGCGGTTTGTCCGGGCCCGGACGGAACGGGCGGCGCCCCGTTCCGCGACACTCTGGCGGCAAAAAGTCCCCGTGCGAGGGTGCCCCCTTCGCATCGGCCGGGGCCATGGTGGCCTCAGGCGGCGACCTCGATCCCGGGCAGGCTCTGCTCGATCGCGCCAAAGACCGAATGTCCCCCCGCCTCGCGCATTTCGATCCGGGCGGTATCGCCGGGGGCCGTTTCGACCTCGACGAGGGCTCCGGAACTCACGAGATGGCCCGCCGACAGGGCGCGCGCGCGGGCGGCGCGGGCGACCAGGGCCGCGAGATCGCAGTCCAGCGCCGTCGGAATGGCCCGGCGCCCGGTCCGGCCATTGACCTCGAGCAGCAGGGTGCCCGACATCCGTCCCCGGTCCCAGAACCGGCCGAGCGCCTCCGGCGCGACGGCGACGGGCGAGAAGGTGGCCGATCCCGGCCCGGACCCCTCGCAGATGGTGACCAGCATCACCAGCCGGATCGCCGCCGCCGCCTCCGCCTCGTCCGCGCCGGGGTTCAGATCCCCGACGATCGCGGCGAGCCCCGCGCGCAGCTTTGATCCGCCCGAACAGCGGATGGCCGAGCGCGGATCGAGGAAGCCGTCGGAGACCCTTTGCTGGAAATCGGCCGCGCCGGGACCGGCTTCGAGCCACTGGAAGGCGCGGGGCAGCGGGGCATGGGCCTCGCGCTCATGAAAGCGCTCCATCGGCTGGCCGCCGCTCTCCAGCCCGCGGGCGATCAGTTCGAGATGCGGGGCCACCCGTTCCCAGTTGTCGAGCGCGTTCTGAAGGGTGGGGGCGATGTGATGGGCATCCGAACAGAAGGTCACGTCGGCGCTGACCACGACCAGCCGACCGTCGCGCGTGCCGTTGCGCAGGGTTCCGAGCTTCATGGCCGTGTCCTTTGCCGGGTGAGTCGAGGGGATCTGTCCCCGAGGGGGGTGCTGGGAATGGGGCGGTTCATTTCATCCTCCGCGTGTCCCCTGGCCCATCCATGGGTCTTGATCGGGGATCGGACCCGAGTGTGTCGCCGCGGGGGGCGGGAAGTCAAGTCGCGGCTCCGACCTTTGTCGGACCCCTGCTTTTCGCTTTGAAACCGGGCTCGCGACGGCCTAGACTCCGGTTCATGAGCACCGCCCTGATTTCTCATTCCGATTGTCTGGGACATGTGACGCCGCATGGTCATCCAGAACAGGCCGACCGGCTGCGGGCGGTTCTCGCCGCGCTCGAGGCCGAGGAATTCCTCTATCTGGTGCGGGTGGAGGCCCCGCTGGCCGAGGATGTCCATATCCTGCGCGCCCATCCCGCGTCGTATCTCGCGGGCCTGACCGACCGCGTCCCGTCGGAGGGAATCGCCGTGGTCGACGGGGACACGTTCCTCAGTCCCGGATCGCTGATCGCCGCCCGGCGCGGCGCGGGGGCGGTGGTCAAGGCGGTCGACATGGTGATGGCCGGCGAGGTCCGGAATGCCTTCTGCGCGATCCGCCCGCCCGGGCATCATGCCGAGACCTCGACGGCGATGGGGTTCTGCCTCTTTGGAAATGTCGTGATCGGGGCAAGGCATGCGCTCGAGGCTCATGGGCTTGAGCGGGTCGCGATCGTGGATTTCGACGTGCACCATGGCAATGGCACGCAGGATCTGGTCTGGGACGATGCGCGAATCCTGTTCTGCTCTTCCCAGCAGATGCCGCTCTATCCCGGGACCGGCGCCGTGGAAGAATGCGGTGCCCATGGGCAGATCGTGAACATGCCCCTGCCGGCGGGGGCGAGCGGGGGAGTCTTTCGCGCTGGGATGATCGCAAAAATCCTGCCGGCGCTGGAAGCATTCAAGCCGCGGATGATTTTGATCTCGGCTGGCTTCGATGCGCATGCGCGCGACCCCCTGGCCAATCTCAATCTCACCGAGGCCGATTTTGCCTGGATCACCTCCCGCCTCTGTGATCTGGCGGACGTGCATTGCGATGGCCGGATCGTCTCGACATTGGAAGGTGGATATGATCTGGCAGCGCTCGCGTCGTCGACGGCGGCGCATGTGCGGGTTCTGATGGAACGGGGATATGGCTGAGGTCGCGGAAATGAGCTTCGAAGATGCGCTGCGCGAGCTGGAGCAGGTCGTCGCGCGTCTTGAATCGGCCGAGGCGACCCTGGAGGAGTCCATAACCCTCTTTGCGCGCGGCTCTGAGCTCAGGGCGCATTGCGAGGCCCGTCTGAAGGCCGCGGAAGCTCGCGTGGCGGAAATCACCCAAGGCGCCGATGGCACGATCGGATCCCGTCCTGTCGAATATCCCTGATCCAATGGACGAGAGCGGCGAGAGGTTCCAATCCCTGCTCAGCGAGGCCGCGGCGACCGTCGAGGCCGAGTTGGCCGGGTTGCTGCCGTCGGACGACACGACGCTGGGCGCCGCCATGCGCCACGGTGTCCTGTCCGGGGGCAAGCGGCTCCGGGCCTATCTGGCGCTTGAAAGCGCGTCCCTGTTCCGTGTTCCCTTCACCCAGGCTCTGCGGACCGCGGCGGCGGTGGAATGCATCCATGCCTACAGCCTGATTCATGACGATCTGCCCTGTATGGACGATGATGACCTGCGCCGGGGACAGCCCACCGTCCATGTGAAATGGGACGAGGCCACGGCGGTGCTGGCCGGGGATGCCCTTCAGGCGCTCGCCTTCGAGATCCTCGCCTCTTCCCGCGGCGCCATCGAGCCAAGATTGCAGGTGCGCCTGATCGCGCGTCTCGCGGCGGCGGCGGGGGCGATGGGAATGGTCGGCGGGCAGGCGCTCGATATCGCCGCCGAAACCGCGGCCACGCCGCTCGATCTGGATCAGACGACGGCGCTTCAGGGGCTGAAGACCGGGGCTCTGATCGTGTGGGCGGCGGAATCCGGGGCAATCCTCGGCCGGACCGATGCCGCGCCGATGCGGGCCTATGCCAGCGACCTCGGGCTCGCCTTTCAGATCCGCGACGACATCCTCGACCTCGAAGGCGATCCGGAAGCCGCCGGCAAGCGGTTGCGCAAGGACGAGGCGGCCGGCAAGGCAACTTTCGTGTCGCTGCTCGGTTTGGAGGGGGCGCGGCGCCGGGCGCGTGATCTCGTGGCCCGGGCCTGTGACACGCTGGCGCCCTATGGATCGGCGGCGGCCAATCTGCGACTGGCGGCGGAATTCGTCGTCAGCCGCGGCGTATGACAGTCTGGAGGCTTTGGACCGCATGACCGACAATCGTCCGTCGACGCCGTTGCTGGACAGGATCCGGGAACCGTCTGATCTCAGGGGTCTGAGCAATGCCGAATTGACCCGGCTGGCCGAGGAGCTGCGGGCCGAGACGATTTCGGCGGTCTCGGTCACCGGCGGCCATCTGGGCGCGGGGCTCGGGGTCGTGGAATTGACGGTCGCGATTCACGCCGTCTTCGACACGCCGCGGGACAAGCTGATCTGGGACGTCGGGCATCAGTGTTATCCGCACAAGATCCTGACCGGGCGGCGCGACCGCATCCGGACCCTGCGGGCGGGCGGGGGCCTCAGCGGCTTCTCCAAGCGGGCCGAGTGCGTCGATGTGGGGTTCGGCGCGGCCCATTCCTCGACCTCGATCTCGGCGGCTCTGGGCTATGCGGCGGCGCGCGATCTCGGGGCCTCCGATGTCGGCGATGTCGTCGCCGTCATTGGCGATGGCGCGATGTCGGCGGGCATGGCCTATGAGGCGCTGAACAACGCCGGCCATATGAAAAAACGGATGTTCGTGATCCTGAACGACAACGAGATGTCGATCGCGCCGCCCGTCGGGGCGATGTCCTCCTATCTGTCGCGGATTTACGCGGGCGAGCCGTTTCAGGATCTCTATTCCGCCGCCAAGGGCGCGGTCAGCCTTTTGCCCGGACCTTTCCGCGAGGGGGCGAAGCGGGCGCGTGATCTCGTCAAGGCCGCGACCGTGGGGGGGCGCCTGTTCGAGGATCTGGGCTTCTCCTATATCGGTCCGATCGACGGCCATGACATGGAGCAGCTCCTCTCCATCCTGCGCGCGGTCAAGGCCCGGGCGCACGGGCCGATCCTGATCCATGCCCTGACCCGCAAGGGCAAGGGTTATGCGCCCGCCGAACGCGCCGACGACAAATATCACGGTGTGGCCAAGTTCGACGTGGTAACGGGCGCCCAGGCGAAGGCGCCGAGCAACGCGCCCGCCTATACCAAGGTTTTTGCGAAATCGCTGATTCGCGAGGCGGAAGCGGACGACCGGATCGTCGCGGTGACGGCCGCCATGCCGGATGGGACCGGACTGAACCTCTTTGCCGAACGCTTTCCCAAGCGTTGCTTTGATGTGGGTATCGCCGAGCAGCATGGCGTGACCTTCTGCGCCGGCCTCGCGGCGGCGGGCCTCAGGCCGTTCTGTGCGATCTATTCCACCTTCCTGCAGCGCGGCTACGATCAGGTGGTGCATGACGTGGCGATCCAGCGCCTTCCGGTGCGGTTTGCCATCGATCGCGCCGGACTGGTCGGCGCGGACGGGCCCACCCACGCGGGCGCCTTTGACATTGCCTTTCTGGCGAACCTGCCCGGGTTCGTGGTGATGGCCGCGGCGGACGAGGCGGAATTGGCGCATATGGTTGCGACCGCGGCGGCGCTCGACGATCGGCCCAGCGCCTTCCGGTTTCCCCGCGGCGAAGGCGTCGGCGTCGAGATGCCGGAGCGGGGCGTTCCGTTGGAGATCGGCCGCGGGCGTGTCGTGCGCGAAGGGGCCGGGGTGGCGATCCTTTCTTTTGGCACGCGCCTGGCCGAATGCCTGAAGGCGGCGGAATCGCTCGGCGCGCGCGGGATTGCCCCGACCGTCGCGGATGCGCGGTTTGCCAAGCCGCTGGATGAGGATCTGATCCTGCGTCTTGCCCGGGAGCATCGGGCCCTGATCACGATCGAGGAAGGCGCGGTTGGCGGGTTCGGCTCGCAGGTGGCGCAACTCCTGGCCGAGCGGGGGATGTTCGACAAGGGGCTGGCCTTCCGCTCGATGGTCTTGCCGGACATCTTCATCGACCAGGACAGCCCGGCCCGGATGTACGCGGTGGCGGGCATGAACGCGGAACAGATCGAGGCAAAGGTCCTGGACGTCCTGGGGGTCGCCCGCATCGAAGCCTGGCGCGCGTGATCGGTGCGCGACAGGGTTGTCGGGGCGGGGAAGATGTACGATCCGCCGTCTGGGATGCGAGATTGCGCTTGCTTGCCGCGATGAATCGGATAAAAGGCCCGGACCAGACGGAAGTCCACGCGCTCGTTGGCTTCGTTTGGAACGAGACTGGTAAAGTTTGACTGCGAATTCCGTGTGTTGAGAGCGATGGCTCTGGTTTCGGAATTCTTTCGCTGTGGTAGCTCAGTGGTAGAGCACACCCTTGGTAAGGGTGAGGTCGAGAGTTCAATCCTCTCTCACAGCACCATTCCCCTCTGATTCATAGGTGTCGCAGGTGGGTTTGGTCTCGCCCGCCTTGGGCGTGTATTGAACCCTGTCTGGCGCTGTCATTCCCTCGATCCGTCTCCAATCCGAGGTTGATCCCGCCACGTCCTCGCGATTATAACGCCGGTGATATTGATCGGTGTTCATCTGATCTGAATGACACGGGTCTTTGAAACAGGTGAAGTGGGTCATGCGTTCCAGGCACGCTTGATCCGATCGATTGCCAAGAGGGTGCCGATATCGGCATCCGAGGGCCGGATTAGCTCAGCGGTAGAGCAGCGGTTTTGTAAACCGAAGGTCGGGGGTTCAATCCCCTCATCCGGCACCACTCCTGCCCGTTGCTGGCATGTGCGCCAGGGAGTACGAGGCCAGGGTACCGGAACCAAGCCAGCGCCGGTCTTTTTTACGACATGCTCGGGACCGCCTGGAAGTTCGCTCACAAGTGCTTTTGAAACGATGTCGCGCCCTGGCGGTCAGCGCCGCCTGTCGCCATCCTGATCGCAGACATCGGCTTCTCCTCGCTGGGTGGCATATCATCGGGGGAAGCGGGTCGGGTGCTTGAGCGCTCCGCGTGGAATGGCGGGACGAGGCCAGTTGCCATTTCAGTCCTGGCCAAACAGCGGGCAAGTGGAGCTGTCGGAAAATCAATGGGATTCAGGCCCGCTTCCCTGAGGGCGCCGCTCCTTGCCCATGTAAGGGTCCGTTAATCATAACTGCGTAGGCAGGAAGGCGGTTCGAGTGCTGACCCGCGCCTCGACCTTCCGGTGCCGCCCGGCCCTTGTCGGCGGCGACAGTCCCCAGACAAGGTTTGTTCATGCCGTTAACCCAAGCCCCCCAAATCGACCTGATGCCCCCACCGTTTCACGAAGGTCTGGATGATTGGTCGCGGGGAGACGGCACACCCGAAACGCCGACCTATATGTTCTTTCGCCATGCCCGGCTCGTGACGGGTGATCCGGATTTTGGCGCCTGTCTCGAATTGCGCAAGGTCGAAGCCATCCAGAGCCTGCGTTACATGGGCGAGGTGCCAGTCCGGTTTGGCAGCTATCTTGAAGTCACGGCGCGGCTGAGGCTGCTGCGTGGCGCGGCGCCGCTGGCACGGATAGCGGCCTGGCCCGGAGGAGCGCAGGGTCGGTGCGTGACCGATGTCCAGGCCCATGCTCCTTCGGAGAAGCTGAGCGTGCGTGGCGAGCCGACGCGGCTCAGGGCCGTGATCGGTCCGATGGCGGGGCAGGGGGTCGATATCGTCTGGGATGCTCGGGTGCTTTATGCCCATATCGGCCTCGACCTGACCGGACCCGATGGCGGAATCGTCCGAATCGAGGATATTTCTATTCGCGATATCAGTCTTGAATTTGGAATGAAGGGCCCGGTGCTCCCCGGATTTGAGCCTCCGACGCCGTTACGTCGGTCCCGTCCGACTGCCTGAGCCGGGCTGGCTTTCGGGCTCAGAAGCGGATCCAGGTGGCGATCTTTACCCCAATCGATTCGTCACCATAGACCGAGGACACGATTCCAAGCTCGAGATTGCTGTGCGCACCGAAGGCCTTGACGATGGAGGGAGCGATCCGCACGAGCGGCTCCGCGTGGGGATAAAATCCTGTCTGGACCTGAAGGATAGCCATCCAATCCTCACGCGGCTTCCATCCCAAGGTGAAATCGGCCTTGTAGATCCGATCATCCGTTGGCGGCTGGGCCTCGACCGAGGTTTCGAATCCGAGCCAGCCAGGACCCCATCGGCTTTCAAGGCCACGGCCCCAGGAAAGGCCTGCCCGCAAGCGCGGGCCCTGTTCGCCATCATTGCCCCGGCGATAACCGAAGCCGAGGTCGACCGCGACCCGGCTCCCTGATTCGTTGCTCCAGACCGGATAGCGGGCAAAGATCAGACCGGTTCGGAGCTTCGAACCGGGCCCGAGCGCATAGGCCCCGTCGAGGCCCACCGTCAAACGTTCGGTCAGTCCATATTCGGCATAGAGGGCCGTGTATGAATCGAGATTTTCGGTCGGCGCCAGAAGGATTTTGGCTTCCGTCGAGAAAGTCTGGCTTATTGATACGAAAGTCTCACCTTTTTGGCGTGGCCAGGCACCCGCGCAGGCTTGGCCGGCCAAGCCGACGAGCAACAGGCCGGCCATGATGGCACGCATCCGAAACCTCCCCTTTGAGATGGTTCTGATGCCGAATCGGTAAACAGCCGCTTACGGGTGAAAGCCGATAGCCGAGAAGGATGCGCTTGCAGAGAAGATATGCTAGACTTGCCTCGGGAGGAATCGATGCTGAGTATTTCGACGGGCGCGGACCTGCAGACGGTCATCACCACTTTTGAGGTGACGCCCGGCACCTGTCAGGATTTGCTGGATGAGCTGACTGAAGCCTACGCCGATTTCATTCGGCATCAGTCCGGATTCATTTCCATGGGCCTGCATGTGAACGATGCGCAGACGCGGGTTGCGAATTACTCGCAATGGCGGCGGCGCGAAGACTTTCTTGCAATGCTCAGAACCGAGGATATGAGAGTTCGCAATCGGCGGATTGCTTCATTGTGTCGGAGCTTCGAACCGGTAATGTATGACGTAGTGCACAGCATCGGATGAAAGTTTCGGCGCAAAAACTCATGGAAATCGCATAGGATCATGAACGTCGGCTAACACAAGGCTCTGTCCGCGCCGTGGCGCGCCCACAGAGGCCAAAAGGGTCCATGGCCGGCCAGGAGGAAAAGCTGCTGACTGTTGACGAGTGGATAGCGCTGCCAGATGGGATCAGCGACAAGGAAGTGCCAGAGTATGGCGATGGGGTCTTCAAGAATGGCCATGACCCGGAATTTGCCAGAAAGATACAGGATATCCATCTGGGCAAGGTGATTGTCGAGTGGGTCAGAATGTCCCTGCGCAAGCGCTGATCGGCGCAGGCTCGTTTCTTTTATGATTTGCCAAGGTGGATGCGATCCCCAGTGCCGAGGGAGGTTGTGAGCGCGCGGCCATAGGCTTGGCGCTCACTGATGTCCCTGGACAGGTCAGGTCAGGGCCGCGTCCAGTGTAATGTCGGCCCGGAAGAGTTTCGAGACCGGGCAACCGGCCTTGGCTCCCTCGGCGGCCGTCTTGAAGGCCTCCGCGTCGGCGCCTGGAATCCTGGCGCGCACCGTCAGATGCACGGCGGTGATCGAAAATCCGCCATTGTCGGGTACGACCGTGACCTGCGCCGTCGTATTGATCTCCTCGGCGGTCATCCCGGCCTCTCCCAGCACCGCCGAAAGAGCCATCGAGAAACAGGCGGCATGGGCGGCGCCGAGCAATTCCTCCGGATTGGTGCCCTTTTCTTCGCCAAACCTCTTGGCAAAACTGTAGCTCACGGACTCGAGCACGCCGCTTTCGGTCGAGACCGAGCCCTTTCCGCTTTTCAGATCGCCGCTCCAGACCGCTGATCCGCTGCGTTTCATGTCTTTCCTCTCCGATTGCATCGTTTCGCAGGCCCACCGGGCCGCGCCGAACCATGTAGGCAATCTGGACCGCGTGACCAGTCCTCTCGAATGGTCTTCCCGCTTGCCTTGAAGGGGTTGATATGCAACACACAAAGGTGTCAAGGACGGGGATAAGTTGCAACGCATTGTTATTTCAGGGCAACCAGGCGCGTTGCACTCGGTTGGACCAAGGGGGGCGGTGGACCGGCGGTCCCGTGGGATTCTGGTTTGACGCTGATCACCGATACGGACGCGCTCGCACGGTTTTGCGCCACTTGCGTCGATCAGCCCTACGTGACGGTTGATACCGAATTCCTGAGGGAACGCACCTATTATGCGCAGCTCTGCCTCGTGCAACTTGCACGGCCGGGAAAAGGCGATGATAGCGCGATCCTGATCGATACATTGTCCGACAGGCTTTCGCTCGAACCACTCTATGACCTGTTTCGGGCACCGGGGGTGGTGAAGGTCTTTCATGCCGCGCGCCAGGATCTGGAGATATTCTCGATCGACGCCGGTGTTCTGCCCGCGCCCTTCTTTGACACCCAGGTCGCGGCGATGGTCTGTGGATATGGCGATCAGGTCGGTTATGAGACGCTGGTTCGCCAGATTGCGCGGGTCAATATCGACAAATCCTCGCGGTTCACCGACTGGAGCAACCGGCCGCTCAGCGCCGCCCAGATGAGCTATGCCTTGGCCGATGTAACCCATCTGAGGCGTGTCTATGAAGTGTTGGCGAAGCGGTTGAGGGAAACCGGACGCGCCGCCTGGGTGGAGGAAGAGCTGCGGGTCCTCACCGATCCCGCCACCTATCGCTCTGATCCGGATCTGGCCTGGACGCGCCTGCGCACACGCTCGACCGCGCCGCGGTTTATCGCCGCCCTTGTCGAACTTGCGCGGTTTCGGGAGGCGATGGCTCAGGCCAAGAATGTTCCGCGCAGCCGGATCCTCAAGGATGATGCCTTGCTGGAACTGGCGGCCAATCGGCCTCGCACCAGTGACGATCTGGGCAAATCGCGGCTGCTGTTGCGCGAGGCGCGGCGGGGCGAGGTGGCGGACGGCATCCTCGCCGCCATCGCCGCGGCCGAGGCCATGCCCGCGTCCGCCATTCCGCAGCCGGACGATCAACCCGCGCGCAAGCCCGGATCGGAGGCTCTGTCCGATCTGCTGCGGGTTCTTCTCAAGGCACGGGCCGATGCCGAGGGGGTGGCGCAACGCCTGATCGCCTCAGGCGCGGATCTCGATGCCATCGCGGCCGCTTCCAGCGAAGCCGAGATGCGGGAGGTGCCGGCCCTGTCAGGATGGCGTTACGAGGTTTTCGGCCGCGATGCTGTCCGTCTGCGCAACGGCGAAATTGCGCTGTCCGCCGAGAATGGGGCCGTGAAGGTCGTCCCGCTGACCTGACCCGGCAGGGTCAGGGAGTCAGCGGCGCTTGCTGGATATCGTCCGGCTCAGGCTCCAGCCCGGGAATATCCGTGGCCAGGACCGGGGGTGCCACGGGCGGACGAGGCGCGACGATCGTCATGGCATTGGTCGCGCCCTTTATCTGGAAGCTCTTGATCTTCCTTAATTCGCCGTCCGAAAAGAACAGAGCCGCCCGCATGACGCGGGTGCGTTCCGGGCCGATGTTTTGGGGGCCGGAGGGCGGGATGGCGACAAAATCCAGCACAACCACGCCATTGGCGTCTGATCGTGTCTCGTTCGCGGGTTTCAGCTGCGCCCCATAGTATCCTTGCGTCGGTGAAACACCCTCCGCGCGCAGGATCGTTCCGTCGAGCGCCCGATCCGCCTGCGCCGTCCGCAGGGGCAGGGCAACCGGGTCGGGCGTATCCGGTTCTTCCTCCCGGAGCCCGTAGGTGACGCCACCGCCTCCTTCCCGACCCAGGAAATCGGGGACCCGCATCGAACAGGCCGACAACAGGGCCAGGCCCACCAGAATCAGGAAACCTTGCCGCATCATCGCCCCGTCTTGGTCCAAGGACTTCGGGGATAGACGGCGGCGCTGGTGTTGGAAAGAGGAAATCCCGCCCCTTGGGAAAGCACACTGGATCTCGCCGGTGGGAGGGCCTAGATCCGGACTGAGACTCGTGATGATCGGATCAGACATTGGCCAGCCCGCGCTTTGAAGCCATCGCAGAGGATTTCTCCTTTCTTGACGAATGGGAGGACCGCTATCGTTATGTGATCGATCTTGGTCGGGAAATGCCCGAGATGCCGGAGGCATTGAAAGTGCCGGCGACCAAGGTCGAGGGCTGCGCGAGCCAGGTCTGGATCGCTCCGCGCCTCGACGGGAGGGGGCGCGCGGCGACTTTCGATTTCCAGGGCGAGTCCGATGCGATGATCGTGCGGGGCCTGATTGCCATCCTCCATGCGCTCTACGCCGGTCTTGGTCCGGAGGCCATTCTGGCGGTTGATGCCCAGAAGGAACTGGCTCGTCTTGGACTTGACGAGCATCTCTCCGCGCAACGCTCCAATGGCGTGCGTGCGATGGTCTCCCGGATCCGGGCAATCGCCGAGACGACCTTGCAACAGGCCTGAGAAAGACGACGCGCATGACTCGATTTGAAACCCTGCTGCGGTCGCGCGACTGGCTCATGGCCGATGGGGCGACCGGGACGAATCTGTTCAATATGGGACTGGAGGCGGGCGAGGCGCCGGAGCTCTGGAACGAGAGCGAACCGGAAAAGGTTCGGGCGCTCTATCAGGGCGCTGTCAGCGCGGGCAGCGATCTGTTTCTTACCAACAGCTTCGGGGGCAATGCGGCGCGGCTCAGATTGCACGACGCCGCCGACCGGGTGTTCGAACTGAACCGGATCGCGGCCGCGATCGGGCGCGAAGTGGCGGATGCCTCGGGGCGTGAGGTCATTGTCGCAGGTTCGATGGGGCCCACGGGTGAGATCATGGCGCCGCTCGGCCCGCTGACGATCGAGGCGGCGGCGGACATGTTCGAAGAACAGGCCCGCGGTCTGCTGGCCGGGGGCGTCGATCTGCTTTGGCTCGAAACCATCTCGGCGCCGGAGGAATTCGAGGCCGCTTCGATCGGCATTGCCCGGACCGGCGCGCCTTGGTGTGGCACGATGAGCTTTGATACCGCTGGCCGCACCATGATGGGCCTGACCTCCGTCGATATGGTGCGCCTTGTCGAACGGCTCGCCTGGCCGCCACTGGCCTTTGGGGCCAACTGTGGGGTCGGCGCATCCGACTTGTTGCGATCCGTGCTGGGCTTCGCCGCCGCCGATCCCAAACTGCCGCTGATTGCCAAGGGCAACGCCGGGATTCCAAAATATGTCGATGGTGCGATCACCTATGACGGGACGCCCGAATTGATGGCCCGCTATGCCGTGCTGGCTCGCGACTGCGGAGCCGATATCATTGGCGGTTGCTGCGGAACCACGCCAACCCATCTCGCGGCGATGAAGGCGGCGCTTGAGGCGACCCCGCGGGGCCCGCGACCCGATCTCGAAACCATCACGGCGGCGCTCGGCGCCCTGTCGTCAGCGTCCGACGGATCGGGGGCGGATGAGCCGGGCCGCGTGCGCAAACGCCGCCGGGGCTGAGCCTATTCCAGCCGTTCCAGATCGCGCAGCGTCGGGAACAGCCGCATCCAGAGCAGAGCCACGCCGATGGTGCCGAGCCCGCCGACGAGCGCGGCGGGCATTGCGCCGATCAGCGCCGCGGTGACGCCGCTTTCAAATTCGCCCAACTGGTTCGAGGCGCCGATGAACAGGAAATTCACCGCCCCGACCCGGCCCCGCATCTCGTCGGGCGTCTGAAGCTGCACAAGGGAGGTGCGGATCACGACGCTGACCGTGTCGGCGGCGCCCATCACGACGAGCGCGCCGAGTGTAAGCCAGATGTTGGTCGAAAGCGCGAAAACCACTGTCCCCAGTCCGAAGAGGATGACCGCCTGGAACATCCGCATTCCAACCCGTGAGGTGATGGAGTGACGGGCAAGGACCGCTGTCATCAGCAACGCTCCCACCGCCGGCGCCGCCCGCAGGAAACCCAGGCCCCAGGGGCCGGTATGAAGGATGTCGCGGGCATAGATCGGCATCAGGGCGGTGGCTCCGCCGAGCAGAACCGCGACGAGATCGAGAGATATCGTTCCAAGGATTGCCGGATTGTTCCGCACAAAGCCAACCCCTGCGAAGAGATCCGAGAGTTTTGGCGGTGTACGCGCCTCTACCGGGCGCTCCAGGCGGATCGATCCGTTCAGAACACTTGCGATGATCCAGAAGATCGCCATGCCGATATAAGGCGCGGCGGGAGAGACGGCATAGGCGAAGCCGCCGAGCGCGGGACCGCAGATCACCGTCAGCTGAAAGGTGGCGGTCGAAACCGCCGTGGCGCGTTGCAGGGTGCCCGCGGGCACGACTCCGGGCAGGAGCGCGGCGGAGGCCGGTGATTCGAAGGCCGACATGCTGCCCAATATTGCGACACAGGTGAAAATCTGAGGAACCGTGAGCCAGCCCCCGAGACTGCCCCAGGCCAGAAAAGCTGCCGTCAATCCTTCGATGATCTGGCAGACCTGAACGACATGTTGCCGGTCATACCGGTCCGCGACATGACCGGCGAAGAAGGTCAGCGCCGCCTGTGGCAGAAATTGCGCGAGCCCGACCAGCCCAAGCCAGAGCGGGCTGTTGGTCATGGCATAGACTTGCCATCCCAAGGCCACGACTGCGATCTGGGCCGCGAACCGCGAGAACCCGCGCCCGCCGATGTAAAGCTGAAAGGGCCGATGACGAAAGAGCGTCGGCTCCGGCGAAATTGCTTGCAATCGTTAAACCTTCCGGGGAGACGAGCCTGAACCGGTCAGTTCCGATCTAGCGCCTCGTCATGGGGGCGTCAACGCGCTGTCCCCGGTGCCATCCCCATCCAGTTTCGCGGTCCAACCGTAAGGTGTTATCGTCTGAACGCGGAGGCCTCCTGAAATCCGGTTCGCCATCCCGCGAAATCGCGCTAGCTTCGACGAAGAATTGGCGAGGGTATCGAAGGAGAGCGGATCGATGTTGCGTGCAATCAGGAGGGCTGCCAGTCTTTCCCTCCTCCTGGGCGTCGCTGCCTGTTCCGTCTTCGGAAGCGAAGCGGCGCCGGAACCCGGTTTTACACCGGTCCTCGCGGAGCCACCCTTCGAAGTCCGTGACTATGGCCCGCTGGTGATTGCGAAGACGCCAATGGCGGATGGCCAGAACGCCGCCTTCGGGCGCCTGTTCGGATATATTTCGGGGAAGAACAAGGGCGCCAGGAATATTGCCATGACTGCGCCGGTTCTGAAGACCGACGATGCCGGCATGAAGATCGCAATGACCGCTCCGGTTCTGCAAGGAACGGATGGCCGTCGCGAGATGGTCTTTGTCCTGAGCGATGATTTGACGATCGAAACCGCGCCCTTGCCAACCGACCCCCTGGTCCAACTCTCCGTGGTCCCGCCACGACGTGTCGCGGTGGTGCGCTATTCCGGATCGATGGATGGGGAGGCTGGTGCCGAGGAAGCACGTCTGCGGGACTGGATGCAACGCAACGATTTGAAACCGATTGGTCCCGCCGAGGTTGCTGGCTACAATCCCCCTTGGACCTTGCCCCCCTTCCGCCGCAACGAGATCCTCATTCCAATCGCCCCCGGCCCCTCATCGCCCGGCCCCATGTCCGATCAATCCCCCCCTCGTCCCTAGTGCCTCTGGGCCTGACGTCTTTGGGTTGTCCCAGAGTCTTCGGAACGTGGATCGGTCCAGATGGATATGGTTCTGAGTAAGGGGATATATCAGCGGAGCGTCAGAAGGATGGACAAACAGGAGTGCAAACGGCGCGCGACTTGCAAACTGTCTGCAAACCGTGCCTTTGCATATGGGAGCCTTCGCCCTAAGGCAGTGGTGGAGGGGACAGGATTCGAACCTGTGTAGGGTTTCCCCGACGGATTTACAGTCCGTTGCTTTTGACCGCTCAGCCACCCCTCCAGAGGATGCCGCAAGGCTAACGCCCGAGCGTGGCGCTCAATATGCGCTGGGTGATCCAACGTCAACATGACAAACTGCTTACGGATCGATTTTAGGCGGCATTGCGTCGGCGTTTCATGCCAGCGGGTCCCGCCGAGGTCGGTCGTGGCAGGATCTGAGGGGCGGGGTCAGCGCAGCCACGGCGGGAGGCGCGGTCACGGGATGCAAGGGATTGACCTTGGCGGGCAGGTTCAATCGAGCCGGTAAGGCAGCAGGCCCCGTTCGTTCGGATCGACGGTGAGGGGCCGGCCGAGGGGAGGAACCGCCCTTTGATGGCAGTCCTTGCGCTCACAAATCCGGCAGGAGAGGCCGATCGGTTGATAGGCGGCGTCATTCTTTATATCCAGATCGTCGGCATAGATGATCTGGTTCGCATGGGTGATCTCACAGCCCAGGCCGATGGCATAGCGCTGGACGGGAGCGCGGAAGCCGCCGCCCGGTTTGGAGACATCCCGGGCGAGGCTGATATAGCGCGCGCCATCCGGGGTTTCGGCGAGCTGGCGGAGGAACCGGCCGGGCGTTTCAAAGGCCTGATGGACATTCCAGAGCGGGCAGGCTCCTCCGAAGCGGGTGAATTGCAGGCGCGTCGCCGAATGCCGTTTCGTGATGGTGCCGGCCTGATCGACGCGGATGAAATAGAAGGGCACGCCCTTGGCTCCGATCCGCTGCATCGAGGACAGCCTCTGGGCTACCTGCTCGATCGAGGCATCGAAGGCAAGGGCCAGTGCCTCCAGGTCATGGCGCAGGCGCCGTGCTTCATTCAGGAACCGGTCATAGGGCAGGAGGGCTGCGCCGGCGAAGTGATTGGCAAGGCCGGTCTTGCAGATCGCCCGGGAGGTCTCGCTCCGGAATCGCGCAAGATCAAGTGTGGCTTCCAAGAGGTCGTGATGGTCGATCAGGGCAATTTGATGAAGGATCTGGAAGGTCTGGCTGGCCGAGCCCGCCCGCGAGGACACAATGAGATGGCGAGAGGAAGGATCGTAGAACCGGTGTCGCGCCTCCGGCGAAAATCGCAGGGTGATCCCATGCCGCGATTCGAGCCAGGTTGCGAGCCGCGCCAGCCGATCGCCCGAGCCAAGCTGTCCCGCGAAATGCTCGGCGGCCCGATCCACGGCATCGATGTAATTGTCGCAATAATGGAAAAAATCCCGAACCTCTTCCCAGGGCAACGGATTGAGAAGGTTGTCCTCCCGCCCAAGCGCCTCGTTCAGCTGCGCCAGCCGCTCCTGTCCCTGCCGGTGAGCACGGTGCAGTGTCAGAAACGCCCGGGCGAGGTTCGGTGCGTTCGAGGCCAGCAACTGTACATCTCCGAGCGGTGGTATTTCCGGACCGAACACCGGATCGGCCAGGGCCTCGCGCATGTCGGCAACCATCCGCTCGGTCGTGCCAGCGGACAACTCCGTCACATTTATTCCGAATTCCTGCGCCAGAGACAGGATCACGCGGGCGGATATGGGACGATGATTGTTCTCCATCTGATTGAGATAGGAGACGGACACCCCCAGTTTTCGCGCATATTCCGCCTGGGTCAGTCCGAGACGCGCCCGAAATTCTCTGAGCTTCACACCGACATATAATTTTCGCGACTGGGTCATTTTGCAATTTTGCAATTCGCAGGGAAGGTTTGCAATCATATTTGCAAATCCGCTAAGCAAGTCTTGCGGCACATTCGCCCTTCTGCCAAACCCGCTTTTAGTCAATCGACGGGAGCGGGCGTTGCAGGCAATCCTTGATGAACTCTCAAATCGCAGATCGGAAGCCCGGCTCGGGGGCGGCCAGAACCGGATCAAGGCACAACATGCCAAGGGCAAGCTGACCGCCCGGGAGCGCCTTGAGGTCCTGCTCGACGAGGGCAGTTTCGAAGAGTTCGACATGTTCATGGCGCACCGCTGCGCCGAGTTCGGAATGGAAAAGATCCATTATCCCGGCGATGGCGTGATCACCGGCTGGGGCACCATCAATGGCCGTCAGGTCTATGTCTTCAGTCAGGATTTTACCGTCTTCGGCGGCTCGCTCTCCGAGACCCATGCCCAGAAAATCTGCAAGATCATGGATATGGCGGTGCAGAATGGCGCACCCGTCATCGGTCTGAACGACTCGGGCGGCGCCCGCATCCAGGAAGGCGTTGCCTCGCTCGCGGGCTATGCCGATGTTTTCCAGCGCAACATCATGGCAAGCGGCGTGATCCCGCAGATTAGCGTCATCATGGGACCCTGCGCGGGTGGCGCGGTCTATTCGCCTGCGATGACCGATTTCATCTTCATGGTGCGCGACAGTTCCTACATGTTCGTGACCGGGCCGGACGTGGTCAAGACCGTGACCAATGAGATCGTCACCGCGGAGGAACTGGGTGGGGCCAAAACCCATACGACCAAATCCTCGGTCGCGGATGGCGCTTTCGAGAATGACCTGATCGCCCTTCTCGAAGTCCGGCGGCTTATTGATTTTCTGCCGCTCTCCAATCGCGAAAAACCCCCGGTCCGTCCCTTTTATGACGAGCCGGAGCGGCTGGACATGAGCCTCGACACCCTGATCCCGGCGAACTCCAATACACCCTACGACATGAAGGAGTTGATCCTGAAGGTCGCGGACGAAGGCGATTTCTATGAGATCCAGGCCGGGTTCGCCCGCAATATCCTTACGGGATTTGTCCGGATCGAAGGTTCGACGGTCGGGGTGGTGGCAAACCAGCCGATGGTCCTCGCCGGTTGCCTCGATATCGATTCCGCGCGCAAGGCGGCGCGTTTTGTCCGTTTTTGCGATGCCTTCGAGATTCCGATTGTGACCTTCGTCGACGTGCCGGGCTTCCTGCCCGGAACCGGCCAGGAATATGGCGGGATCATCAAGCATGGGGCGAAGCTGCTCTTTGCCTTTGGGGAAGCGACCGTGCCCAAGGTCACCGTCATCACCCGCAAGGCCTATGGCGGTGCCTATGACGTGATGAGTTCCAAGCACCTGCGCGGGGATTTCAATTATGCCTGGCCCTCGGCGGAGATCGCCGTGATGGGGGCGAAGGGGGCGGTCGAAATCCTCTATCGCAATGAACTCGGCGACCCGGAAAAGATCGCGGCGCGTACCAAGGATTACGAAAAGAGGTTCGCAAACCCCTTCGTCGCCGCCGAAAAAGGGTTCATTGACGAAGTGATCATGCCGCATTCGACGCGCAAGCGCATCTCGCGGGCTCTGGCGTCGCTCAGGACCAAGCGCCTCAGCAATCCATGGAAGAAGCACGACAACATCCCGCTCTGACAAACGGATGGGTTGCGGGAACACTCTGCGAGAGGATAGACTGATGGAGTCGATGTCAGGGGTCTTGTCCTATGATCAGAAGACGATGGCTCGCACTGCCAAAACTGGTGCGCTTCATGCTGATCCATACTGCGAATGGGATGGCGATCGGCTGCGCGGCCCTTCTTGGCATGATCTGGTTCGATATTTTCGGGCTGGCGCGTCTAACGGCGCAGGATCAGAGCGGACTGGCAACCTTCGTGCTCTTCTTCCAGATGGCGCTCACCTTCGGCGCGGTATCGATGGGTGTGGCCGTGATGAATCTCGGGGAAGACTGACGGGAGGTTTCCCGTGCTGAAACACCGCGGTTTTCCAGGCCGTTTGCCGGGCTCCGATCTGCAATTCGTGATCCGTCGGGCAAATGCCGGCGGGGCCACGCCCTTGAAGGCGCGCGAACGGTTTGCCGATCGGCGGCCGATCGATCGGGCGGCGGATTCCGCTTTTCTGGCCGCGATCTGGGAACAGTTCGGCGAGGAACCATTCGAGCGGGGCAATCTCGACGCCGGCCGGATCGGGTGGCTGCTCGGGCGTGAGCTTGTGCCGGCCGAGGATCCCTTCGATCCCGCGAGTTACGAGGCGCTGCTCCGTGTCAATCTCGACCTGGCCCGCCAGACCTTTCCCGGGATTTTCGAGGATGAATAGGGCAAATTCTGGGACGCTTTTCAGGAAACTGGATCGGCAACCCATGGGCTGTTACGTCTTGGGAACTGGGCCAAGGGGAGAGAGAAAATGGATTTCAGATTGGCTGCTCTGCTTGTCTTCGCAGGCCTTGCGCTTGCCGGTTGCGGTGGCGGCATGCAACTCGGGGGGCCTGGGCCGGATGCGACGTCCGAAACCTTGTCGGGCGATGATCCCCAGGATGGCGGAGCGATCAACGAAGGCGTCGGTTCGGTCATCCAGTGATTTCGCTCGATCTCGTTCTGGATCGAATCGCAAGTCCGAACGTTTTCCCCCAGGCCGGGCCGCGGGGTCTGGCCTCACTCAGGTGTCTTTAGGGGGAGGAACAAGAAGGTGCAAAAAACCATCGCAATTGTCGCCCTGTTGTCAGGGTTGTCACTGGCGGCCTGTGGCTCGACTCGAGGTGAGCGCGTGCTCACAGGCGCGGCCGGAGGCGCGGTCGCGGGTCAGGTCATTGCCAAGGATCCCCTCGCCGGCGCCGCGGTCGGTGGCGTGGTCGGCGCGGTTCGATAATCAACTGAAGCCCGCCGGAGCCTTCGGGCTCCGGCGCCGGATTGAACCTGAAACGGCGCCGTTTGTCGGCCTTTTCCCCGAGAATAATCATGTTTGAAAAGATCCTGATCGCAAATCGGGGCGAAATCGCCTGCCGGGTCATCAAGACCGCGCGCAAGATGGGTATCAAGACCGTGGCGGTCTATTCCGACGCGGACGCGGGCGCCATGCATGTGGCAATGGCCGACGAGGCCGTCCATATCGGACCCTCTCCGGTCAACCAATCCTATATCGTGATCGACAAGATTCTGGATGCGATCCGCCGGACCGGGGCGGAGGCGGTCCATCCGGGATATGGCTTCCTGTCCGAGCGGGCAGAATTTGCCCAGGCCCTCGCCGACGCGGGCATTGCCTTCATTGGCCCGCCGGTCGGCGCGATCAACGCGATGGGTGACAAGATCACCTCCAAGAAACTGGCGGCGGAGGCGGGGGTTTCCACGGTTCCCGGATATATGGGCCTGATCGACGGGGCCGCGCACGCGGTCAAGATCGCGTCTCAGGTCGGATATCCCGTCATGATCAAGGCAAGCGCCGGTGGTGGCGGCAAGGGCATGCGCATTGCCTGGAACGACGCCGAGGCGGCGGAAGGGTTCGAGCGCTCCCGATCCGAGGCGGCCAGCAGTTTCGGTGACGACCGGATCTTCATCGAGAAATTCGTCACTCAGCCCCGCCATATCGAAATTCAGGTGCTTGGCGATAAATACGGCAATTGCGTCTATCTTGGCGAGCGGGAATGTTCGATCCAGCGGCGCAACCAGAAGGTCATCGAAGAGGCGCCATCGCCTTTCCTCGACGCCGCCACCCGAAAGGCGATGGGAGAGCAGGCCGTGGCCTTGGCCAAGGCCGTGGACTATTGCTCCGCCGGTACGGTCGAATTCATCGTGGACGGCAACCGGAACTTCTATTTTCTTGAAATGAACACCCGTTTGCAGGTTGAGCATCCTGTGACCGAACTGATCACGGGCATTGATCTAGTCGAGCAGATGATCCGCGTCGCCGCCGATGAGAGACTGTCCTTCGGACAGGATGATGTGAAGCTGAACGGCTGGGCGATGGAGAGCCGGCTCTATGCCGAGGATCCTTATCGGAACTTTCTGCCCTCGATTGGGAGGCTGACCCGCTACCGCCCCCCCGCCGAGGAGGCAACGCAGGACCATGTCGTTCGCAACGACACCGGCGTCTTCGAAGGCGGCGAGATTTCAATGTATTACGACCCGATGATTGCCAAGCTCTGCTCCTGGGGTCCAGACAGGGCGTCGGCGATCGAAACCATGCGACAAGCCCTTGATGGCTTCCAGGTCGAGGGCATCGGTCATAACCTGCCCTTTCTTTCAGCGGTAATGGACCATCCGCGGTTCGTTTCCGGTGAAATCACCACGGCCTTCATCGCCGAGGAATTCCCCGAGGGTTTTGTCGGGGCGACACTGCCAGACAAGACCCTGCGCCGGATCGCCGCCCTGGCGGCCCATCTTCACGTTTTGCGCGAAACCCGGGCCGCGAAGATTTTTGGCGCAATCCAGAATCATGGCCGGTCGCTTGGCCGTGACTGGGTGGTCCGGATTGGAAACCAGAGCTTCGAACTTTCCCTCGACCGGGATGGGTTTGACAGTGTTGCCTTTCTCGCGGATGGACATGAGATGCGGGTTTCCACGGCATGGCAGCCGGGAGAGCCATTGATCCGCTCGGTTGTGGAAGGGGTCGGTCTGGTCGCAAAGGTCTCAACCGTCGAAGGGGGCCTTCGGATCCGTCATCGCGGCGCTGATCTGATCGTCTCTGTGCTGTCGCCCCGTCTCGCGGAACTCGCGGCCCTGATGCCGGAAAAGGCACCGCCCGATACCTCGAAATTGCTGCTCTGCCCAATGCCGGGACTCGTGGTCCAGATCAATGTCGCCGTTGGTGATGAGGTTCAGGACGGACAGGCCCTTGCCATGGTCGAGGCCATGAAGATGGAGAATGTTCTCCGGGCCGAGCGCAAAGCTCGGGTGACAAAGATCCTCGCAAAGCCGGGTGACAGCCTGGCCGTGGATGATGTCATCATGGAATTCGACTGAAATGAACCCTGTCGTTGCGACCGAGCCCGCGGGTTCGACCAAACCGCGCCCGCTCCGCGCGGGTTCGGGCCAGGAAAGGCGGTCGGCGGCTGATCTGGTCGATCACCGGCGGGAGGGTTTGCGATCGATGGTTTTCGTGATCTCTCGAACGGTAACGGGAAACGGGCGGCGATGAGCGATCTGGCCGTCGATATCGATCAGCACGATTCCAAAACCATGGGGACGAAGCCTTTGGCGAAGGGGGCTGTTCGCGGCGGGATCGGTATCGGTCAGCACGATAACGCTGCGATCCTCAAGCGGCTTCGGCTCGGCTTCGATCCAGCGCATCTGTTGCTCGAAGGCCGGATCGTTGGGCCGATCGCTGAAGATGACGAAGGGCCGGGCCACTCCGACATATTCGGTCAAATCGGTCGAAGCCTCGGGAACGGAGGCATTCGGTTGATCGGTCTGGCCATTCGCGGCTGGGGCAAGGCTGACAAGCAACGCATGGATGATGAAGCGTCGACGTATCATAGGAATCTCCCTGTCGCGATGATCTAGTGTTCGGGAGTGGGATAGGCGAGAGAGAATTCGAGGGTGAGCATGGATAAACCAGATCTGGATGCCTGGCGCGCACTGGCACGACGCGAACTGAGGGGCGCGGAACCCGAGAGCCTCACCTGGGATACGCCCGAGGGGATTGCAGTGAAGCCGCTCTACACGGCGGAGGATCTGAAGGGATTGGATCACCTGGATTCAATGCCGGGCCTGGCCCCCTATACCCGCGGACCACGGGCGACGATGTACGCGGGACGTCCCTGGACGATCCGGCAGTACGCCGGTTTTTCGACCGCCGAGGAGAGTAATGCCTTCTATCGCCGGGCCTTGGCAGCCGGACAGCAGGGTGTCTCGGTGGCCTTCGACCTCGCCACCCATCGGGGATATGACAGCGATCATCCGCGTGTCGTGGGGGATGTGGGCAAGGCCGGGGTTGCGATCGATTCCGTCGAGGACATGAAGATCCTGTTCGACGGAATTCCGTTGGAAAAGATCAGCGTCTCCATGACGATGAACGGCGCGGTGATCCCGATCCTCGCCAGTTTCATCGTCGCGGGCGAGGAACAGGGCGTTCCCCGCGCGCAATTGTCCGGAACGATCCAGAACGACATCCTCAAGGAGTTCATGGTTCGCAATACGTATGTCTATCCACCTGAGCCGAGCATGCGCATCGTGTCCGACATCATCGCCTATACCTCGCGCGAGATGCCGAAATTCAATTCGATTTCGATCTCGGGCTATCACATGCAGGAGGCCGGGGCGAATCTCGTCCAGGAACTGGCCTTTACGCTCGCGGATGGCCGTGAGTATGTCCGTGCCGCGATTGCCGCGGGGCTGGACGTGGATGACTTCGCCGGTCGCCTGTCGTTCTTCTGGGCAATCGGAATGAACTTCTTCATGGAGATTGCCAAGATGCGCGCGGCCCGCCTGCTGTGGGCCCGCATCATGGAGGAATTCCAGCCGAAAAAACCGTCGAGTTCGATGCTGCGCACCCACAGCCAGACGAGCGGCGTCAGCCTGCAGGAGCAGGACCCCTACAACAACGTCGTTCGGACCGCCTACGAGGCCATGGCGGCGGCGCTGGGCGGCACGCAGTCGCTTCACACGAACGCTTTGGATGAAGCCATTGCCCTACCGACGGAATTCTCGGCCCGGATTGCCCGTAACACGCAGCTGATCCTTCAGGAAGAAACGGGCATCACCAAGGTGATCGATCCCCTCGCCGGCAGCTATTATGTCGAGAGCCTGACGGCGGACATGGCCCAGAAGGCATGGGAATTGATCGAGGAGGTCGAGGCCCTGGGGGGAATGACCAAGGCGGTGGCCTCCGGCATGCCAAAGCTTCGGATCGAGGAAGCCGCCGCGCGCCGTCAGGCCGCGGTTGACCGGGGTGAGGAAGTCATTGTCGGCGTCAACAAATATCGACTTGAAAGCGAGGACGCGATCGAGATCAGGGACGTGGACAACATGAATGTCCGCGACAGTCAGATTGCACGACTGGCCCGGATCCGCGCCTCACGGGATGCGGGCGCGGTGGAACGGACGCTCGCCGCCCTGGAGGAAGCTGCGCGAACGAACGGCAACCTGCTCGCCGCGGCGGTCGAGGCCGCCCGTGCCCGGGCCAGTGTAGGGGAAATTTCGGACGCCATGGAGAAGGTATTTGGCCGCCATCGGGCCGAGGTGAAGATGCTGTCGGGGGTGTATGGAGCGGCCTACGAGGGCGATGCCGGTTTCGCCGCGATCCAGGCGGATGTGGAGAAATTCGCCGAGGAGGAAGGCCGCCGTCCGCGGATGCTGGTGGTCAAGATGGGCCAGGACGGCCACGATCGGGGTGCGAAGGTGATTGCCACGGCCTTCGCGGACATCGGGTTCGACGTCGATGTGGGGCCGCTGTTCCAGACGCCGGAGGAGGCCGCGCGCGATGCCATCGACAATGATGTCCATATCGTGGGGATTTCCTCGCAGGCCGCGGGACACAAGACCCTTGCGCCGAAACTGATCGCAGCTTTGCGGGATCAGGGCGCGGGGGAAATCCTGGTGATCTGCGGGGGTGTGATCCCTCAGCAGGACTACCCGTTCCTGCGCGATGCCGGGGTAGCGGCGATCTTTGGGCCGGGCACCAATATTCCCCAGGCGGCACGAGAGATCCTTGACCTTCTGCGTGCTCACAGCGCATGACCAGAGGGACGTTTGCCCGTCAAACGTGCAAAGGGCAATAAGACTTTAGAAGGGGAGCATCTGTGCCATGAGCGACGGAGCCAGCGAAAACGCGCGGCAAGCGGCACTCGACTATCACGAGTATCCAAGTCCGGGCAAACTGGAGATCAGGGCAACCAAGCCCATGGCGAACCAGCGGGATCTCTCCCTCGCCTATTCCCCGGGCGTTGCCGAGGCCTGCCTTGAAATCAAGGCGGACCCAACCGCGGCGGCCAGGTACACGACCCGGGGCAATCTGGTGGCCGTGGTGTCCAACGGGACCGCGGTGCTCGGCCTCGGCAATATCGGTGCGCTGGCGTCCAAGCCCGTCATGGAGGGCAAGGCTGTCCTCTTCAAGAAGTTTGCCAATATCGATTGTTTCGACATCGAGGTGAACGAAAGCGATCCGGTCAAGCTGGCCGAGATCGTCACCAGTCTTGAACCAACCTTTGGTGCGATCAATCTCGAAGATATCAAGGCACCGGATTGTTTTATCGTCGAGCGCCTCTGCCGGGAGAAAATGAAGATCCCGGTTTTCCACGATGATCAGCATGGCACGGCCATCGTGGTTGGCGCGGCGGCTATCAATGCCTTGCGTGTTGCCAAAAAGAACATTGGTGACATCAAGATCGTTTCCACCGGGGGTGGGGCCGCGGGGATCGCCTGTCTCAATATGCTGCTGAAGCTGGGAGCGCGGCGCGAAAACATCTGGCTCTGCGACCTCAACGGATTGGTCTATACGGGTCGTGAAGTGGAGATGAACCCGGAAAAGGCCGCGTTTGCACAGACAACCGACCTGCGCAAGCTCGTGGACGTGATCCCGGGTGCCGATCTGTTCCTGGGTCTGTCGGGACCGGGCGTTCTGACCGCCGACATGGTCAGTGACATGGCGCGCGACCCGATTGTCTTTGCCCTCGCCAACCCGAACCCCGAAATTGATCCCGCGGTGGCAAAGGTCGCGAATCCGGATGTGATCATCGCAACTGGTCGATCGGATTATCCTAACCAGGTCAACAATGTGCTGTGCTTTCCGTTCATCTTTCGCGGTGCGCTGGATGTCGGGGCTACGACGATCAACGATGCGATGGAGGTCGCCTGTGTCGAGGGGATAGCCGCATTGGCGCGTGCCTCTTCCTCGGCGGAGGCCGCCGCCGCCTATCAGGGGGAGCGTCTGAGCTTCGGAAGGGAGTATCTCATTCCCAAGCCGTTTGATCCGCGGCTTCTCGCGATCGTCGCGGGCGCTGTTGCGCAGGCCGCGATCGAAAGCGGCGTCGCGACACGTCCGGTTCCCGATATCGAAGCCTACAAAGCCAAGCTCAACGACTCAGTCTATCGCTCCGCGTTTCTTATGCGTCAGGTGTTCGACGTTGCCCGGGCGAGCAACCGGAGGGTGGTGTTCGCCGAAGGTGAGGACGAGCGGGTCCTGCGGGCCGCGCAGGCCATGAAAGAGGAAGGCATGGGTCGTGCGATCCTGATCGGCCGTCCCGAGGTGATGGATTTGCGCTGTGAACGCGCCGCCTTGCCGATCAAGGCGGGACGCGAATTCGATGTCGTGAATCCCGCCGACGATCCGCGCTACCGCGAATATTGGGGGACCTACTTCGAGCTGATGCAGCGGCGGGGGGTAACACCCGACCTGGCCCGCGCGATCATGCGGAGCAATACCACGGCGATCGGCGCGGTCATGGTCCATCGCGGAGAAGCGGACAGCCTGATCTGCGGAACTTTCGGGCAATATCTGTGGCATCTCAAATATGTAGAGCAGATGTTGACGAGCCCGGCCCTGCGGCCCATCGCGGCTCTTTCCCTGATGATCTCGGAGCGCACGGTCGTTTTCGTGGCCGATACCCAGGTTCATCCCGAGCCTTCATCGGAGGATATCGCTGCGGCGGCGATCGCCGCGGCACGCCATGCCCGCCGGTTCGGGATCGAGCCGAAAGTGGCGCTTTGTTCTCACTCCCAATTCGGCAACCTTGATACGGATTCCGGAAAGAGGATGCGCGGAGCGTTGGCTCTTCTGGATGCCGAAAGGCAGGATTTTGCCTACGAGGGCGAAATGCATTCCGACGCCGCGCTTGATCCGGTCCTGCGGGCGCGGATTTTCCCGAATGCCCGGTTCTCTGGTCCGGCGAACGTGTTGATCTTTGCCAATACGGACGCGGCGAGCGCGGTGAGAAACATCATCAAGGCCGTCGCGGGGGGCCTGGAAGTTGGCCCGATTCTGATGGGAATGGGCAACAAGGCCCATATCGTGACGCCCTCGATCACGACGCGGGGACTGATCAATATGGCGGCCCTCGCCTGTGCTCCGGTGCAGAGCTACGGCTGAGCCCGTATATCCTGGCCGAAGGATAGGCTTCCCTGATCCGACAAGAAGGCTCCATTGTTTACCCACATCTCCGGGTAAGCGGTGGAGCCATAGCGGCACGAGAGGCATTTTTCGGCTTCGCGAATAAGATACCGTTTCGATTGCATATTTCCTGATCCGCTGAATTTGAGCGCGGGCCGCTCCGGGGTTCCAGATAATTTGTTCTCATAGCGATTAATTTTGAGCTTGATTTTCAACCGCCTATGTAGACTGATCGATAAACAATCCAGAGGCGACTCCTCGGATGGGAGAATCGTGGAGAGATTGCCTTGGGGAGGGGAGGGTTTGCAGCAGTGAATCCTACGTTTGTTGTTTCATCTGCATATCGATTTGTCATCTTCGCATTTTGCATTCTAGTCCTTTGCCTTTGCGCGGGAACTGTGTCCGCGGACGCGGCTTTGATCCTGAGCCGGGGCACAGGGAATGACGCGATCCGCGAAGTGACATTGAAAGAGTTGGCAGCGCTTCCTCAAAAAACGGTCGTGACCGAGACGGAATGGAGTGACGGCCGCGTTGCCTACAAAGGGCCACTCATGCGCGATGTCCTCAAACTGTTCAATCTCGAACAGATGGCGACTTTGCGGTTCATGGCCGCGAATGATTATTATATCGATATACCTACAAAAGACTTTCAGGATTACGACGTGATCTTGGCGATGTCCGCTGACGGAAAACCGCTGTCTCGGAGGGACAAGGGGCCGCTCTGGGTAATGTACCCGCTCTCAGATCATAAGGAACTGAACGACAACGTTTATTTGGCTCGGCTGATCTGGCAGCTCGTCCGAATAGAGTCCCAATAGCTTTAATGCGCCCGATTCCCAAATATGTTGGATTGGTGATGCTGTTCGTAACAGCGGTCATCGGTGCGATCGGGTACAATACCATTCATCGTCATGTCGAAGACCTTCGGACGATCAGCCATGACAATCTGCTCTGGACTGCCAACCAGATGGAAGTTGAGCTCCTTCGATTCGAATTGAGCGTTGCGAATCTGGTGGTGGAGCGTTCTCAGGAAGCGCTCGATGATGTGCACGAGCGGTTCGAAATTCTCTGGAGCCGGGTCGCGATGATGCAGACCGGGAGAGTGGGGAAACTCCTGCGGCAATATGACAAGACTGGCGGGGCCCTGGAGAAGATAGCGGATTTTCTCCGGGCCAAGGACGAGGTGATTGCCGGACTGAAGCCGGAAGATACAGCTCAGGCAGAGCAACTTTTGCGAGAGCTTCATCGATTCGAGCAGCCACTCCGGCTTTATGCGCTCGAAGTTGTCCGGTCTGACAATTCCGCCGCCAGCATTGTTCGCGACCGGATTCAATCCAGCGCCCAGGCCACTGCCACGATCAGTCTTATCGCGGTCATGATCAGCTTGCTCTCGGTCTTCCTGATTTTGCGGGAGAACCGGAGACAGAGGATTATCGCGGAACTCAGCCGTCTGAGCGCCGAGCAAGCGGAGTCCGCGAACCGGGCCAAGTCCCGCTTCCTGACGATGATGAGCCACGAGTTGCGCAATCCGCTGAACGGCGTCCTGGGCCCCCTTGCCCTTCTGGACCAGAGCGATATTCCGCCACGTCAGAAGCGTCTAGTCGAACAGGCGCATCAGTCAGGTCAGAGCATGCTGCGCATGCTGTCGAGTCTTCTTGATTACGGTGAAGTGCAGGATGGCCGCATGCGGATCAGGCATGAGCCGCTTCGGCTCAATGTACTCGCAGGTCTGATCGAGCAGGATCTTGAGGCAAACCATCCTCGAAATTTCACGGTTTCGATCGATCCGGATACTCCGACAATCCTTTACGGTGACATGGATCGGTTTCGTCAAATTTTTGTTCATCTTTGCGAATTTGCCTCCGAGATCGGCAAGCGCGCGCCAGTTTCCCTGCGGTTTGGTTTTCAAGGGGAGGAATTGACCGGCGAGATCTCGTTTGTCGCGGACAGGGGGGCGATTGGCTGGAAATTCGACCTCCTGACCGAGATGACCGAGAGTGGCGCGGATCAGGTTTCGAGCGAGGCATTTCGCCCAATCATCATGCGCAATCTGATCACGGCGGCGAACGGTGTTCTGACGCTGGTCGACAGGGGCACCGAGTGCCGGGTTATCCGGGTTACCATTCCTACCAAAGCCGTGGAATTCCAACAGATACGGGTTCACCTGGAGACCCGTTCCTCGGCGATGAGAACAATTTACCAAGCAGCGCTCCGATCTGAGCGCGTCATTTTTGTCCCGCCCGATATGCCGGGGGAGGTTGATATGGTTCTTGTCGACGCGACAAGCATCAGCTCCGATTATTTGATGTCGCAATTGCGGGGGCAGTACCCCAGAGCCATGTTTGTATCGCTGGGCTGCCCGCAAAGTCCGGATCTCTTTGACGATATTGTAGAAAAGCCGAATGATGTGGGAAGCCTGCGTTCCAGCATCCTCGGACGGTTGGCATCGTGACACCAAAGGCGAATGGATTTTGCCAAAAATCAGGAGCTGATGTATCATAAGGTGAGTAGCTCAGATGACAGCACAGCCATGAGTTACAAATCGCCCGGCGCAGACCGTGCTCTTAATAGAGTCGCAGGGAAGCAAAATGACAGCTATTGATCCCGATCTGGATATGATGCGAAGGCACTTCGAAGGATCGGGAGGGGATATCGTTTATCCGTCGAGCACCCAGGCAATGCTGGGTCATGATATTCGGTCAAATCTGAGCGGCATCATGTCTGGGCTGTCCCTTATCGACCTTGAGAGCCTCAAACCGGCTCAACAGGAACAGCTGGTGCGCGCGGCGGCGGCGGCTGACAAGCTTTCATGGTTGGTAGAGGCTTTGCTGGAAGAAAAGCCAGGTCCGGAGGATCTCGTTGAAATCGCAGAACTGATTGAGTTCCTCCGACGGCGTTTCACCGGTGAGGCGCGGCAGGTCGGAATGAATCTGTTCATTACCGTCGAGGCGGGTACTCCAAGATTTCTGACGGTCAGCATGATCGACATGACACGAATGGTGGGCAACCTGATCAGCAACGGCATCCGCCACGGAAAGGCTGGCACGGTCCGGATGTCGGTCGAAAACACTCCGTCCCAGGGAGTGGCATTCCGGATATTGGACGAAGGGCCGGGCATGGATGCGCCCCGTCTGAACCAGGTCGTTCGGAAAAGCACCCGGCAGCTTGGCTCGGTTCGTTCAAAAAGCGGGATCGGCTTTGCGATTGTTCGGGAACTGGCGGAGAAGCATTCGGCTCAGACCACGTTTGGCAACCGTCCGGAGGGTGGATTCGAAGCCGTTCTCCAGTTCCCCTCCCGACTGTGTTCGAATACCAATCCGACAGCCCGGGGCGTTTCCAGCGTGCGACCCGCCACCGTTGATCTTTCCGGCGTGCGAATTCTTCTGGCAGAGGATAATCCGACAAACCAGATGGTCGCGACGCAGATGCTGACGAAACTGCGGGCGCAGGTCTCGATCGCTTCGGATGGCATCGAGGCGCTGGAGCAATTCGAAGCAGAGGCCTTTGATCTGCTGGTGGTGGATATCGAGATGCCGCGGTTGTCGGGCCTGGACGTGATCCGTTCGATCCGGAGCCGACGCGACGGACGCGCCAACACACCGATCGTTGCCTTGACGGCCTATGCGATGCGCGAGCATCAGGAGCGTATTGCCGAAGCCGGGGCAAACGGACTGATTTCCAAGCCGATCAGCAGTATCGAGGCGCTCGGCAAGGCCCTTGCCGCGCATTTGGTGCCGGTCCGCGGAGAGATAATATCCGGGGACCAGGCTCTCAAACCGGACGACCCCGCCGGATCGGCGGTCAATATCGCCACGTTCGAGGCGTTGCGGCAGACGATTGGCCACGACATGATGGCCGAATTGATGGACAAGGTGATCGCCGATCTTCTCAGCGCGGCGAGGAACCTGACCGCGGCCCAGGAGCTGCTCGACCGGCCTGCGATCCGGTCCGCTTCCCACATTCTGATCTCCGTCGCCGGAGCGATCGGTGCGACCCGATTGCAGTCCTCGGCGCGGGAACTGAATATGGTTGCGCATTCCGGGACCACCGACGATATTCTATTACAGCTCGGAAAATGTCTCAGCGAGATCGACGCCGCCGTGGTGTTTGCACGCAATGAGCGATCTCGCAGCTAGGTAACTGAGTATGAGTGATCCATTGTTGCTGGTCGAGGATACCTCCTCTTTGTCGATGGTCTACAAGACCGTCCTCTCCCGGGATGGGCATGAGGTGGTCTGCGCCTTTTCGCTGGCCGATGCGCGGGCGGAATGTGAACGGTCGCGGCCTCGCCTTGTTCTGCTGGATCTTCAATTGCCGGACGGGGACGGGCTGGAGCTTCTGGAATCGCTGCGAAAGGATTGCCCCGAAACGCTGGTGATCGTGATTACCGCGAATGGGTCGATCAATCGTGCCATCCAGGCCATGCGGGCCGGTGCCTTTGATTTTCTGGTCAAGCCCTTCGATGAGAGCCGGCTGCTCAACGCGGTCCGCAATGCCCTGGCCTCGGCTCCCCCCGCCAGTGAGACGCTGGCGGGACCGGAGGAAGGCGAGGCGTTCCAGGGATTTCTGGGACGCTCGGCCGCGATGCAGGAAATCTACCGCATGGTCCGGTCGATTGGCCGGTCAACGGCGACGGTTTTCATCACCGGGGAAAGCGGGACCGGCAAGGAGGTCTGCGCCCGGGCAATCCACGCGGTCTCGACCCGGGCCAAGAAGCCGTTCGTTCCGCTGAATTGCGCGGCGATCCCCCGCGACCTGCTGGAATCCGAGGTCTTTGGTCATCTCAAGGGAGCCTTCACCGGGGCCTTGTCCGACAAGCCGGGGGCGGCGGCGGTGGCGGATGGCGGGTCGCTCTTTCTCGACGAGATCTGCGAGATGGATCTGTCGCTGCAGACCAAGCTCCTGCGGTTTCTCCAGACCTCGACCATCCAGCCGGTGGGCGCGGCCCGGCCGCAGGCGGTGGATGTGCGGATCGTCTGCGCCACGAACCGCGATCCGGCCGAGGAAGTCCGGCAGGGGCGGTTCCGGGAGGACCTCTATTATCGCCTGCATGTCGTGCCGATCCACATGCCTCCGCTCCGGGCCCGGCAGGACGATATCATGGAGATCGCCCAGGCGATGCTCGTGAAATTCTCGGCCGAGGAGGGCAAGTCCTTCGTCGGCTTCGATCCCGACGTGGCCCGGATCTTCCGGAGCAGGCCCTGGCCGGGGAATGTGCGGCAGCTTCTGAATGTGATACGCAATATCGTGGTCCTGCACGAGGGGCGGCTGGTCCTTCCCGGTATGCTGCCGGCGGATATCGCCCTCATCCCGGGTTATGAGCCTCAGGGCAGGGGCGCCGGGGCGATGGCCGGCTGGTCCGCGCCGAAACTGACGACCAAGGACCGGGTGACGGCCCTGGTCGGGACGCCGCTCGCGGAAGTGGAGCGCGAATTGATCGAGGCGACGATCGAATTCTGCGACGGCTCGATTCCAAGGGCGGCGCGGATGCTGGAGGTCTCGCCCTCGACCCTCTATCGCAAGCTCGAAAGCTGGGCCGGGGCGCAGAGACAGGCCGAGGCCTGAGGCCGTCCTGGGTTTTGTCCGTGCTTGGACGTCCGGTAACATGTTGATATAGATTGATAAATCCAAAGGTGTCCAAATCCGCCCCCCCGGACATATCCAAAGGGCGGTATCCGCTTGCACTGGCCCCCTGTTCATCCCCCCCCGCGGGGTCGTGCTTGCCAAGGACGGGGCGGGCGGATCATAGTCGGCGCGGGAAACATCAGCGGGGCCTCTTCATGTCACTGTTCGAGACGGCCAGAGGCGTGCGGGAAAGAGCCTATGCGCCCTATTCCGGCTTCAAGGTCGGGGCGGCGCTGCTCTGTCCGGATGGCAGCGTCTTTGCCGGATGCAATGTCGAGAATGTCGCCTATCCGCAGGGCACCTGTGCCGAGGCGGGGGCGATCGCGGCCATGGTCGCGGCGGGCCAGACCCGGATCGTCGAAATCCTCGTCATCGCCGACGGTCCAGGGATCATCACGCCCTGCGGGGGCTGCCGCCAGAAACTCGCGGAATTCGCCACACCCGACACGCCGGTGATCCTCGCGGGGCTCGATGGCCCGCGAGCCCGCCATACGCTGGGGGAATTGCTGCCGGGCGCCTTCACGCCCGAGCATCTTGAGAGGACAAGGACATGACGGATTCCGACGATCTTCGGACGACCGCCCGACGGGCGCTGGTCTGTCTCGACCTGACCAATCTGGACGACGGATGCGACGGGGCCGCGATCGAGACGCTCTGTCACCGGGCGCAGACGGAACATGGCTCGGTCGCGGCGGTCTGTGTCTGGCCCCGGTTCGTCGCCCAGTCGCGGGAGGCGCTGGCTCATACCGGCATCCATGTCGCCACGGTGGTGAATTTCCCGAGCGGAGCGGAGCCGATCGCGGATGTCGTGGCCATGACCCGGACCGCGCTGGCCGAGGGCGCGGACGAGATCGACATGGTGATCCCCTGGAAGGCCCTGATCGCGGGCGACGAGGCCGGGGTGACGGCGGCGGTGCGCGAGGTGAAGGCGGCCTGTGGCGGGGCGACCCTGAAGGCGATTCTTGAGACCGGGGAGCTGAGGGACGAGGCTCTGATCGGGGTGGCCTCGATGCGCGCGCTCGAAGGCGGCGCGGATTTCCTCAAGACCTCGACCGGCAAGGTTCCGGTCAATGCCACGCCGAAGGCGGCGGAGGTCATGCTGGAGGCCATCGCGCGCGCGGGCGGCACGGCGGGGTTCAAGGCCTCCGGCGGGGTGCGCACGACCGAGGATGCGGCGGCCTATTTCGCGCTCGCCGACCGGATCATGGGACCGGGCTGGGCGGGGCCGCGGCATTTCCGCATCGGCGCCTCGGGATTGCTCGATGCTTTGCTGGCGACGCTGGAGGGCGACGAAGAGTCCGACGAAGGCGACGATTACTGATGCTGCCGCAGGAAATCATTGCGATCAAACGGGATGGCGGGCATCTGTCGGCCACCGAAATCCGGTTCATGGTCGAGGGGCTGACCTCCGGGGCGATCAGCGAGGGACAGGTCGCGGCCTTTGCCATGGCGGTGTTCTTCAAGGGCCTGGCGGTCGATGAGCGAGTCGCGCTGACCCTTGCGATGCGCGACAGCGGGGTGGTGCTCGACTGGGACCTGCCGGGGCCGGTGGTGGACAAACATTCGACCGGCGGGGTCGGGGACAATGTCAGCCTGATGCTGGCGCCCGCGCTCGCGGCCTGTGGCGCCTATGTTCCGATGATCTCGGGGCGCGGATTGGGCCACACCGGGGGCACGCTCGACAAGTTCGACGCGATCCCGGGCTATGTGACCCAGCCGGACGAGGCCCTGTTCCGGCGCGTGGTCGCCGAGGTCGGCTGCGCGATCATCGGCCAGACGGCGGATATCGCCCCGGCCGACCGGCGGTTCTATGGCATCCGGGATGTGACGGCGACGGTCGAGAGTATCGACCTGATCACCGCCTCGATCCTGTCCAAGAAGCTGGCGGCGGGGCTCGGCGGGCTGGTGCTCGATGTCAAGACCGGCTCGGGCGCCTTCATGGCGACGGTCGAGGAGTCGCGGGGACTGGCGCGGGCCCTGGTCGATGTGGCGAATGGCGCGGGCTGTGCGACCCGGGCGGTGATCACCGACATGAACGAACCGCTGGCGAGCGCCGCCGGAAATGCGCTGGAGATGGCGAACGCGGTCCGGTTCCTGACCGGGGAGGCGATCGACGGGCGGCTCTGGGACGTGACGGTGGCGCTCGGGGCGGAGGCGCTGGCGGTGGCCGGTCTCGCGGCCTCGGTGGAGGAGGGGGCGGCGCGGATCGAGCGCGCCTTTGCCTCCGGGGCGGCGGCGGAGCGGTTCGAGCGGATGGTGGTGGCGCTGGGCGGCCCGCGCGATTTCCTGCGCGATTTCGAGCGGCATCTGCGGCGGGCCCCGGTGATGGCGGATGTGACGGCCGAGGCGCCGGGGTTCGTGACGGCGATCGACACCCGGCGGCTGGGGTTCGCGGTGGTGGAACTGGGCGGCGGGCGGCGGGTGGCCTCCGATGTCATCGACCCGTCGGTGGGGCTGGAAGGGCTGCTGGGGCTCGGGGCGGCGGTCGAGGTCGGAACGCCTCTCGCGCGGGTCCATGCGGCGGACGAGGCGGGGTTCGAGCGGGCCTGCGCACGCGTGCGCGCCGCCTATCATATTGAAGATAAACCTGTTTCTGAAAACCCCCTGATCGTGGAGCGCCTCTGATGGGGCGTGCGATCCTTCTGGTGATGGATTCGGTCGGCTGTGGCGGCGCGCCGGACGCGGAGGCGTTCGGCGACGAAGGAGCCAATACGCTCGGGCATATCATAGAGGCCTGCGCGGCGGGCCGGGCCGAGGAGGGGCGCACGGGCCCGCTCCGGGTGCCGGTGCTGGAGGGGCTGGGGCTCGGAGCGGCGATCCGGCTGGCCTCGGGGATCGATCTGCCGGGCTTCGCGGCGGAGCCCCGGGGCATCTGGGGGGCGGCGACCGAGGTGTCGCGGGGCAAGGACACGCCCTCGGGCCATTGGGAACTGGCCGGGGTGCCGGTGCCCTGGGACTGGCATTATTTCACCCAAGGCGATCCTTCGATCCCGGTCGAGATCACGCTGGAACTCTGTGAGCGGACGGGCCTGCCGGGGACGCTCTGCAACCGGCATTCGTCGGGCATGCCGGTGCTGCGGGAATATGGCACGGAGCATATCGCGACGGGGATGCCGATCCTCTATACCTCCGCCGACTCCGTGCTCCAGATCGCGGGGCACGAGGTGCATTTTGGTCTGGACCGGCTGATGGAGGTCTGCGAGGCGGCGGCGCGGATCGTGCATCCTTTGCGGGTGGGCCGGGTGATCGCGCGGCCTTTCGTCGGCGAGACGCCGGAGAGTTTTACCCGAACCGCGAACCGGCGGGATCTGGCGATCGCCCCGCCGGAGCCGACGTTGCTCGACCGGGTGGTGGCGGCGGGGGGGCGGACCTTCGCCATCGGCAAGATCGGCGATATCTTTGCCCACCGCGGGATCACCGACCCGCGCAAGGGGCGCGACGACATGGCCCTGGTCGATCAGTTGATCGCGGCGATGGGCGAGGCCGGGGACGGCGATTTCATTTTTGCGAATTTCGTCGATTTCGACACGTTGCATGGCCATCAGCGCGATGTGTCGGGCTATGCGCGGGCGTTGGAGCGGTTCGATGCGCGCCTGCCGGAGGTGTTCGCGGGGTTGCGCGACGGCGATCTGCTGATCCTGACGGCGGATCACGGCAACGATCCGACATGGGCCGGCACGGATCACACGCGCGAGCGGGTTCCGGTGCTGGGGGTGGGACCGGCGCGGGCGCTGGGATTGGTCGGGTTCGCCGATGTGGGCGAGACCCTGGCCGCGCATCTGGGTCTGGCGCCGGGGCGGCATGGCAAGGCCCTGCTGTGACGCCTCGGGCGTTTTCAACGGGGGCGGTTCTGGCGCTTCTGGCCGGTCCGGCGCTCGCGGGCGGCGAGGAACAGGCGATCCGGGACCGGCTCGACGGCTTCGCCACCGCCTTCAACCGCCGGGACGCCGCCGGGGCCTGCGCCGTTTTTGCGCCCGATCTGCGCTACGCGGTGCCCGAAGTAGGGGAGGGGACCTTCGCGACGATGTGCGCAAGGCTCGGCACGGTTCTGGCGCGGCCGGATTTCGGGGGCCGTTATGATCCGCCCGACATTCACGAGATCCTCCTCTCGGGAGAGATCGCGGTCGTCCGGCTGAGCTGGACCCTCGTCACCGAATTCAAGGGTGAGACGGACAGGATGGTGGAGGAGGGGATGGATGTCTTTGCCCGCCAACCCGATGGCCGCTGGTCGATTTCCCGCTTCATCGCCTTTCCCGTCCCGCCGTTGCAACAAGCCCGCCGTCCCGGCGGACGTACCGAACCCTGAAGGAGGCCCATGTCCGACCATCTGACCATCGTCGATCATCCCCTGGTGCAACATAAACTGACCCTGATGCGGGAGAGGGACACCTCGACGGCGGGGTTTCGCCAGCTCCTGCGCGAGATTTCGCTGCTGCTCGCCTATGAGGTGACGCGGGATCTGCCGATGACAACCAAGAGCATCGAGACGCCCCTGACCGAGATGGAAGCGCCGGTCCTCAAGGGCAAGAAGCTGGCGCTGATCTCGATCCTGCGCGCCGGGAACGGCTTGCTCGACGGGGTGCTGGAGCTGATCCCCTCGGCGCGGGTGGGGTATATCGGATTGTACCGCGACGAGGCGACATTGAAGCCGGTGCAATATTACGCCAAGGTTCCGGCCGATCTCGATGCGCGGGTGACGATCGTGCTCGATCCGATGCTGGCGACGGGCAATTCCTCCGCCGCCGCCGTCGATCTGTTAAAGGAGAAGGGCGCGACCGACATCCGGTTCCTCTGTCTTCTCGCCGCGCCCGAGGGGGTTGCACGGATGAAGGAGGCCCATCCCGACGTGCCGGTCATCACCGCGTCCCTGGACCGGAAGCTGAACGAGAAGGGGTATATCGTGCCCGGCCTCGGCGATGCCGGGGACCGGATGTTCGGGACCAAGTGATCAGAGCGCTTTAGGCCGCGGCCTTGCGCAATTCCGGGGCCACGCGGGTGCCAAAGAGTTCGATCGCCTTCATCAGTCTGGCATGGTCCATCACCCCGATCGCCATCTGGATCAGGAAACGGTCGAACTTGAAAATCTCGTAATGGGCCAGGATCTTGTCGGTGACCTCGGCCGGGCTTCCGACGAAGAGGGCGCCCCGGGGACCGCGGGATGCGTCGAACTGGGCGCGGCTGGTGGGGGGCCAGCCGCGTTCGCGACCGATCCGGTTCATCACCTCGGCCTGTGGCGCATAGAAGGTATCCGCCGCCTCCCGCGTCGTCTCGCCGACGAAGCCATGGACATTGATCGAGGTTTTCAGGTCTTTGGGATCGACTTCGGCCTGCGCCGCCGCCCGGCGATAGAGGTCGAACAGCGGCGCGAATCGGGCCGGTTCCCCGCCGATGATCGCCAGCGCCATCGGAACCCCGAGCGCGCCCGCCCGGATCACCGAATCCGGCGAGCCGCCGACGGCGATCCAGATCGGAAGCCTTGTGCCGAAGGGGCGGGGATAGACGCCGCTGCCCTTGACGGCGGGGGTATGCGCGCCGCCGGGCCAGCGCAACTGCTCCGCCTCGTTCAGCCGGAGCAGAAGCTGGAGCTTCTCGGTGAACAGGCTGTCGTATTGATCGAGCTCATAACCGAAGAGCGGGAAGGATTCGATGAAGGAGCCGCGACCGGCCATGATCTCGGCCCGGCCCTCGCTCAGATTGTCGAGCGTGGCGAATTGCTGAAAGATCCGGATCGGATCGTCGGAGCTCAGGACAGAGACGGCGCTGGTCAGGCGAATGTGACGGGTGCGCGTGGCGGCGGCGGCCAGAACCACGGCGGGCGCTGACACCGCGTAATCGGGGCGATGATGCTCGCCGAGGCCGAAGACATCGAGCCCCACCTGATCGGCGAGTTCGATTTCCTCCACCAGATGCCGCAGCCGCTGCGACGGGTCGATCCGCGCGCCC
Organism: Amaricoccus sp.; assembly: GCA_048594665.1. GTDB lineage: Bacteria > Pseudomonadota > Alphaproteobacteria > Rhodobacterales > Rhodobacteraceae > Amaricoccus. The sequence goes on from JBMDWT010000033.1 coordinate 217,302, forward strand.
GTGACCGGATCCGTTCCCACATCGCCGAAGGTATAAAGCCCGAGTTCCATGACACGCCTCCCTGTTCCGTGCCTTCACCTAAGGGCGCGGGAGGGATCGATCCAGCACCGGATCGTCAACAGTCTTTCGCGGTTTCGAGCGATATCCAGGCAGGTGGACCGAACCGCCGGTTCAGAAACCGCGACAAGACAAAGGCATAGAGCGCGCACCCTGACCCCGTCGGGTCGGAAATCCCTCTCGTCCTTTGATAGTGCGCATTTTCGAGTGGCGAAACCGAATATGCCTTCGCTGAAAATGCCCTAGGGATCGGACATCCGGGCATAGAGCCGCGTCGGCGCGCCGCTCAGGGGCACTTCCTGTTCGAAGACGAAGCCGGTCTTTTCCAGGACGCGGCGGGAGCCCATGTTGGCGCTGCGCACCAGGCCGACCACGCGCCGGGCCCTGAGCGTGCCAAAGGCGAACGCCATCGTCTCCTCGACCAGCTCCGTCGCATAGCCCCGTCCCCAGACGGAAGGATCGAGATGATAGGAGAGGTTCAATCCCTCGAACCCCTGGCCCATGGTGACGCCGCCAAAACCGATCAGCGTGGGTCCGGCCTCGATGGCCCAACGGCCAAAACCATGCAGCTTCCAGTGCGCCAGATCGCGCGCGAGCCGTGTCGCGCTCTGGATCGGGGTGTCGGGCGTGGGATCGGGACGATGGGCGACGACCTCGGGCCGGGAAAAAATCTCGGTCACCCGGGCAAGGTCCGCCGGATCGGGGGGACGCAACCGCAGCCGCGCCGTCCGCCGGGTCAGCGCATCCGATCTCTGGAGGGGTATCCCTGGTTTCACGTTTCAACCGGACTGTCGCGGGTCTGTCCCGGGCCGCTCCCAAGGGACAGGCCCATGGCCTCGCATAGCGGGAGTCGGCGGTTCGGGCAAGTTTCCCACCCTGTCCCCGAAGGATCGCCGGGGGGATTGCGACGGACAGGATCGGAGTTCGACCAAAGGGGCGCGAATCGGAAGGAAGGCATCCGGGTTCCCGAAGCGGGTCGGACAGGGCTCCGGGAGGATCGCCTTCGGGGCGGGAGCATGGGAAATATGCATATCCCCCTTGCTTCGTTAATAAAACACGAAAATCCTAGATACACGATCTGATTTGTCGTGTATCGTGTTTCCAAGCCTGGCCGCGGGGCCAGAGTGGATCAAGGCCAGAGTGGACGAGGATCATCGGCATGTCAGTCATCGGTATTTCCACGGGGGTCGCGACGCCCTTTCTTACAACCCGGGTCGTGAAGGCCACCTTGGGCCAACTGGAGCGTTATGGAGCGGGTCCGGGGGAGTTCGTCGAATTGAGCGAGGCGTCCTTGCGTCTCGGGGGCGCCCCGCGGCGCTGCGATCTCGACGCGGACGGCGAGGCGCTTTTGCGCCGGATCGAGGCGGCCGATGTGATCGTGGTGGGAACCCCCATCTTTCGCGGCGACTGCGCCGGGACCTTCAAGCGGATTCTCGATCTGATCGACCGGTCGCTGCTCGGGGACAAGCTGGTGCTTCTCTGTGCGAGCCTCGGGTTTCATATCCATGAACTGATGCTGGAACGCCAATCCCGGCCGCGCTTCGATTTCTTCGACGAGGTGACCGTGGCTGCGACGATCTATGGCACGGGCGCCGATTTCTCCGAGAGCGGCGCGATCGGCCCCGCGTTGCGGAGCCGGATCGCCTGTGTCGCACAGGTGGTCGCGGGACTGGTCGGTGAGCCGCGCCCGACGATCGCCTCCGAGTCCCGCGCCCTCTGACCCCGCGTCTCGTCGCGACGGAACCGGCGCACCAGTTCGTTTGTCTTTACGCGGATGTCCTGCCAGTCTGGACCGCGAGAGAGGATGAACGCGATGGTCGCTGTTTTGAACCGGACGGCGCGCACCGATCCTTCGGAACCGGCGCCCCCCGAGGTGCGACCGCCCCGGCCCGCCGGTGGGCGGTGGAAATGGTATGGGCTCGGGCTGCTCCTTCCGCTGGCGGTGGCGCTCGGGGCCTGGGGGCTGCGCGGGCACTGGAGTGCCGCGCCCTCGTCCTCGTTGCGCACGGCGCCGGTCACGCGCGGCACCATCGAGGCGGCGGTGCTGGCGACGGGTATCCTCAAGCCCACGGATCTGGTGGCGGTGGGCGCGCAGGTCTCGGGCCGGATCACCAATCTGGCGGTGGAACTGGGCCAGACCGTCAAGGCCGGTGACCTGATCGCCGAAATCGATTCCACGCCGCAGATCAACGCGTTGCGCAAGGCCGAGGCGGCGCTGGCGCAGGCGCGGGCGGAGCGCGCGGAGCAGGAGGCGACGCTGGCGAACCTGCGCCGCACGCTGGACCGGCAGCGGGCGCTGGCCGCGAGGAACACGGTTCCCGCCTCCGATCTCGATCTGGCGGAGGCGGATGTGGCGGTGAGCCTGGCGCGGATCGCGGCACTCGATGCCCAGATCGAGGCGGCGCAGGTCGCGGTGGATACCGCGCGGGTCGATCTCGACTATACGCGGGTGACCGCGCCCAGCGACGGCACGATCCTCGCGGTTTCGGCGCAAAAGGGACAGACGGTGAATGCCACGCAATCGGCGCCGACGCTCGTGGTCCTGGGCGCGCTCGATGTGATGTCGATCGAGGCGGAGATCTCCGAGGCCGATGTGGTGCATGTGACCCCGGGCCAGCCGGTCTGGTTCACGATCCTGGGCGATCCGGGGACACGCCATCCCGCGACGCTGGCCTCGATCGCGCCCGCGCCGATTTCGATCACCAGCGACAGCGCCCTGACCGGCGAGGCGAGCGACACGACGTCGAGCGAGGCGATCTATTACAACGGTAAATTCTCGGTGCCGAACCCGGACCGGCGGCTGCGCACCTATATGACCGCCGAGGTCCATATCGTCCTGGGGCAGGCGAAGGATGTCCTGACCCTCCCGGTCGCGGCCCTGGGTGCGCGTAACCCGGACGGGACGCGCGCGGTTCAGGTTCTGCTCCCGGAGGGCGAGACCGAAACGCGGGCAATCACACCCGGGCTCGACGACACGCTGACGGTCGAGGTCCGCTCCGGCTTAAGCGAAGGCGAAAAGGTCGTCCTCGCCACGACCGGCGATGGTCCGCCGCCGATGGGGTTCTAGGGGCGATGCGCGAACCGATCCTGTCCCTGCGCGGCGTGCGGCGCGAGTTCCAGGCCGGGGACGAGACCGTCGTGGCCCTGAGAGATGTCGATATCAAGATCGCCGCCGGTGAAATGGTGGCGATCATCGGCGCCTCGGGATCGGGCAAATCGACCTTGATGGCAATCCTCGGCTGTCTGGATCGGCCGACCGCCGGGATCTACCGGATCGCCGGGCGGGAAACCCGCGCGCTCGGTCCGGACGCGCTGGCGCAATTGCGGCGCGAGCATTTCGGTTTCATCTTTCAGCGCTATCACCTGCTCGGCGATATTTCCGCGCAGGCCAATGTCGAAATCCCGGCGGTCTACGCGGGCATCCCCGCGGCCCGGCGGGAGGGGCGGGCAAAGGATCTGCTCGATCGGCTCGGCATGGGCGAGCGCCGCGCCCATCGTCCCAGCCAGTTGTCCGGCGGCCAGCAGCAGCGGGTCTCGATCGCGCGCGCCCTGATGAACGATGCCCAGGTGATCCTGGCCGACGAGCCGACGGGGGCGCTCGACAGCCGGTCGGGCGAGGAGGTGCTGCGCATCCTGGAGGATCTGAACCGCGAGGGCCGCACCGTCGTCATCGTCACCCACGATCCCGCCGTGGCGGCGCGGGCCGGCCGGATCATCGAAATGCGCGACGGGGCGGTGATTTCGGATCGCGGCACGCCCCGGACCCTTGCCTTGCCCCGGATCGCCGCGCGCCCGCCGGGTCGGGGCGGCCTCGGCGTCAACCGCCTGCGCGAGGCCGCGATCATGGCGCTCCAGGCGATGAATGCCAACCGGCTCCGGATGGTCCTGACCATGCTCGGCATCATCATCGGCATCGCCTCGGTGGTGAATGTCGTGGCCCTCGGCTCCGGTGCGCAGCGGGAGGTGCTTGCCAATATCGCGGGGCTCGGGACCAATACGCTCGAAATCATGCCGGGCCGGGACATGGGCGACGTGCGCTCGGGTCGGATCCGGACGCTGGTGGCGGCGGACGCGGTCGCGCTCGGCGAGCAGCCCTATGTCGAGGCGATCACCCCGACGGTCCAGACCAGCAAGACCGTCCGCGTCGGCCCGGTCGCGGCCACGACCCGGGTGAATGGCGTCGGCGCGGGCTATTTCGAGGCCAAGGCCCTGACCCTGATCGAAGGGCGCCTGTTCGGTCCGGAGGAAGTCGCAAAGGTCGCGCAGGAGGTGGTGATCGACGTCAACCTGCGCGACGCGATCAGTCCGGAGGGGAGCGCCCTTGGCAAGGTCCTGTTGATCGGCCGGATGCCGGCCCGGGTGATCGGCATCGTCAAGACCGAGCAGGGGCCGATGGGCGGCGGCGGCGCGCTCAGCGCCTATCTGCCCTATACCTCGGTCCAGGCCCGCCTGACCGGCGGCGCGACGCTGCGCAGCATCATCCTGCGGGTGAGGGACGGTTTCGACATGCGACAGGCCGAGGAGGATGTGACCCATCTTCTGGCCGACCGGCATGATGCGCGGGATTTCTTCATCATCAACACCGACGATATCCGCAATACGATCACCAGCACGACGCGGACCCTGACGCTGCTGATCGCGGCGATCGCGGGGATTTCGCTGGTGGTCGGGGGGATCGGGGTGATGAACATCATGCTGGTCTCGGTAAGCGAGCGCGTGGGCGAGATCGGCGTGCGCATGGCGGTGGGCGCGCGGCGCGGCGACATCCTGCGGCAGTTCCTGGTCGAGGCGGTCCTGGTCTGCATGGTGGGGGGAGTCCTCGGCGTCGCGGGGGCGCTGGCGCTGGGGGCCGGATTTTACGCGCTGGGGACCGGATTCGCGCTGATCTATTCCCCGACCTCGATCCTGATAGCACTGGTCAGTTCCAGCCTGATCGGTATCGTCTTTGGCTATCTGCCCGCCCGGCGCGCGGCGCGGCTCGATCCCGTGCTGGCCCTCGCGAAGGATTAGGCACCCGCGGCGGCTGAGAGGCATTCGGCCAGCCCGATCGCGGGAGTGCTCATCGATTCTTAAATAAAATCGACAATTTCTAACCAGATCCGGCGCGAAACCGGATTCGGGACTGAATGAATGCGAGATAATGGCGGCGCAGAGTCAGGGGCGGGCACGATCGGCTTGTCTCCCGCCTTGATCCGTCCCGCACAGCAGGATGGATACATGAGACTCACCCTCGCGGTTAAACTGGCCTCCGTTTTCGTGGTTGTCCTGACCATGTGGTCCGGATCGGCGATCATGGCCCTGATCCTGCAACAGCATATGAGCAATGATCTCGATCAGCTGAACGCGCAAACCATTCGTGCGCTCAAGGTCAAGGAGATGCAGGAGCTGATGCCGGAAATCTCCCGCCATCTGCTGGCCTTCGTCGTGGAAACCGATGCCGGGAAGCGGACACAGAACGAAAAGGACATGAAGGAGCACCGCGCCAGACTGGCCGAACTGGTCAACGAGGTGGAAGGCAGCTTCGCCCTTCCGGCCAACAACGCGGATATTGTCAGCTTCAGGCAGGAAGTGGATGCCTGGTCGGCCACCGTCGATCAGGCCATGGCGCTCGCCAGAAGCGATTCGGATGGCCGGGCCCTCAAATCCAGGGACGAAGTCGTCGTTCCGCTCGACAATGCGTTCCGGGAGGCCCTGGAGATGCTCACCAAGGCGATCTCCAATCGTGTGATGGCCGGGGATATTTCCGCCCTGTCCGGCGTCCTGTTGACACATGAGATCGAAAATGCCGAGCGCGATGCCTTCCGGGCGCAATCCTCGGTGCTCACGGCCAGCAAGTCACCGGAAAAACAGGCCCAGGCGATGGAAAAACTGTCGGCCGCCTATGACCGGATCGACAAGTTGTTCACCCGGATCCGGGCCGACATGAGCCCCTCCGAGGCCCCGCTTCTGGACGCGGCGCAGGCCCGGTTCAAGGAGGATCAGGCCGCGATCTCGGTGACCGTAGCCATTTCGCAGGAGCGCACATCGCTCGCGGCGAACAGCCTCGTCTTTGGCGCGGGCACAGCCGAGAGCGAGGCGGCCATTGCCCGCATTCAGGGCGTCATCCAGCGGGTGACCGACCATCTCGATCAGTCGGTCAAGGATGCGGCCGCGTCGGCGAACCGCAACCGGATGTTCATGATCCTGACGGTGGTCGCTGCGATCCTGTTCGCCGTGATCACCGCCGGATGGATCATCGGCGCGATTTCGCGCTCCGTGCGCGAGGCCTCCGATCTCGCCCGAGCGGTCGCGCAAGGGGATCTGACCAAGACCGCCGTGGTGCGCGGCAATGACGAGATCTCCGATCTGGTGAGGACCCTCAACGACATGAGCCACAAGCTGCGCGACGTGGTCACGGAGACGAACTCCGCGACCCGCTATGTCTCCGCCGGCATGGAGGATCTGTCCTCGACCGCCGAGCAGCTCTCGCAGGGCGCGACCGAGCAGGCCTCGGCAACCGAGGAAGCCTCGGCGGCGATGGAGCAGATGGCCGCCACCATCAAGCAGAGCGCCGACAATTCCGGCCAGACCGAACACATCGCCCGCCAGTCCGCATCCAAAGCCATCTCCAGCGGCGAAGCGGTGCGCGGAGCGATGACGGCGATGACCACGATCGCCGAGAAGATCATGATCGTCCAGGAAATCGCCCGCCAGACCGATCTGCTCGCCCTGAACGCCGCCGTCGAGGCCGCGCGGGCCGGTGAGCACGGTCGCGGCTTCGCCGTCGTCGCCTCCGAGGTCCGCAAGCTCGCGGAACGCAGCCAGATGGCGGCGGCGGAAATCTCCAGCCTTTCGGGCGAAACCGGCACGGCGGCGCAATCGGCGGGCGAGATGCTGGCCCGTCTGGTCCCGGATATCCAGCGCACGGCCGAACTGGTGGCGGAGATCTCGGCGGCGGCGCGGGAATTGGACACCGGTGCGAGCCAGGTCAATACCGCGATCCGCCAGCTCGACACCGTCACGCAACAGAACACCAACGCCGCCGAGA